>CAMNSS010000009.1 GCA_946555345.1 uncultured Eubacterium sp.
TCCAAGCCGCCCCTTTCCTCCTGTCATTCCCAATCCTTGAAAAACCACAGTTCCGCCAGCTTTTCCCCATCCTTTGCCGCCCTTGCGGACAATGTGTTTTCAGAAAATATGAAAAAAATAGAAAAAAACCAGTTACATTTTTGAAATTTTATAGTATAATTAAGGTGCTATCGTTAACAATTTATTTATTTTTTAAATGGAGGTGTTTTATGTCAACGTACACACAAGTTGAAAAAGGCGGTCTGTTTGAATTGACAGATGCAGCTCGTGCGGAACTTGTGTCTTCAAAATATTACAATGAAGACCTGGCTCCGACATCGATTTCACAGAGAAACTGGACTACATACAACATTGCGATGCTGTGGGTAGGAATGGCTATCTGTATCCCGTCATTATCACTGGCATCCGGACTTATCACGATGGGCGTGTCCCCTTGGTTATCCGTATTGAACGTAGCCTTGGGCAACATCATCGTCCTGATCCCGATTCAGCTTAACTCGCAGATCGGTACGAAATACGGTATCCCGTTCCCACTGTTCGCAAGGCTGACATTTGGTACGCGAGGCGCACAGCTTCCTGCTATCCTGAGGGCAATCACAGCCTGCGGATGGACTTCCGTGCAAGCATGGGTAGGCGGCGGCGCTGTAGCGGCGATCATCGGATGCTTTGCAAGCAAATTCGCAGACGCCGGATGGACGATCGGGCTTCCTTCCTGGGGCGGCATCCAGACAGTTGCGGCTGGGCAGTTTATCGGTTATGTCATCTTCATCCTCTTCATCGGATGGGTTGCTTACACCGGCATGGACCGAATCAAATGGATCCAGAACATCGGCGGTCCGTTGCTCATCGTCGTAATGATCGCACTGCTGATCTGGTCAGCATCCGTTGCCAGCGAAGCAGGCTATGGCTTCATGGAAGTTATGCAGCAAGGAAATGATACCGAATTGATCAATGCGTCAGGCGGTATGTGGAACGTATACATGGGCGGCCTGATGGGCAATATCGCATTCTGGGCTACCATGGCGCTGAACATCCCGGACTTCTCAAGATATGCAAGATCCCAGAAGGATCAGTTCAGGGGACAGCTTTACGGAATGCCGCTGCCAATGGCAATCTGCGCATTCATCGGCGCATACTTTGCGCAGGCTACGAAGCTGGCTTATGGCGAAGCAATGTTCGACCCTACCAACGTATTCTATCACTTGGAAAATAAGATTATCGTATTCATCGCAGCGCTGGGCGTTGTAGCAGCTACCGTTACGACCTGCGTAGCGGCAAACGTAGTAGCGCCTGCAAACGGGTTCTCCAATATAGCGCCTAAGAAAATCTCCTATAAGATCGGCGTAGTGATTACGATATTCATCGCATTCTTCATTTTGCAGGCATGGTGGATCTATGGTTCCGGCGGCGCATACTTCACATGGATGAACGCTTACGGCACGATCCTCGCACCGATTGCGGCAATCTTTATCGCAGACTACTTCGTTTGCAAGCAGAGAAGAGCTGACATCGCCAGCCTGTTCAAGGGCGAAAACGGAAGATACTGGTACTCCGGCGGAATCAACTGGGCAGCTATCATCGCATGGTTTGTTGCATTTATTTTCCCACTGCTCACTTACTTCGGCGTATCCGGGTCATTCTTCACATTCATCAATTCCATCAACTATATCTGGTCGTTCATCCTTGGTTTCGTCGTATACGTTATCCTGATGAAGACCAATATGGCAGGAAATTCATTCGTAACAGAAGAAGATCACGAACAGTTTACAGACAGAGCTTAATTAAAAATAAGGTCTTGAAGAACTTTATATGAAATCGGTAAGAGCCTTTGAGACCCAAAGGCTCTTGCTGTTATCACGTTTATAAAAGGAGGGAACAAGTTATGGATTTATTAATCAAAGGCGGCACTGTCGTTACCGCTACTTCCAAGTTCAAGGCAGACGTAGCTGTTAAAAACGGTAAGATCAGTGCAATCGGGGCAAACCTCAAGCCTGAAAAGAAAACGGAAGTCGTTGATGCGAAGGGCAAACTGGTTTTGCCTGGCGCAATCGACGGCCATACGCACCTCGCTATGCCTTTTGGCGGCACGATCGCCACAGACGATTACCACACCGGCACAAGAGCAGCTGCATGCGGCGGTACTACTACAGTATTTGACTTCGTCCTGCAAGGCGTTGGGGAAACGATGGACGCCGCACTGGAACGAAGAGATGCGATCTGCAAGGAAGACGGCCCTGCGATCGACTACTCGTACCACATCGGCGTTGGTGATGTTACAACTCCTGAAATGCTGGCATCGATGGATGAATGCGTGAAAAGGGGCATTACCTCTTTCAAAGTATTCATGGTATACGATTTCGGCGTAGATGACGGCCAGTTCTTTGAAACACTGCAGCACGCCGCTAAAATCGGCGCGCTGGTAGGGGTACACGCAGAGAACAGGGACGTAAACAATGCGCTCATCAAGCAGTATCTCTCTGAAGGCAAAACGGAAGCATGGTGGCATTACATGGCAAAGAACGAAGCCGTCGCCGGAGAAGCTGACGTGAGGGCAATCAACCTGGCGAAAATGGCTGGCGCATCCCTGTACATCGTCCACCTCGACAACAAACAGGGCGTTGACGCCGTTGCACAGGCAAGGGCAGAAGGCTATCCGATCTTTGCGGAAACCTGCCCGCAGTACCTCGCATTCACCAAGGATGTTTATAAAGATGGAATCCCTGCACTGGGACTTAGGGCGCGCGACTTCGTATGCTCCCCTCCAATGAAGGGCAAAGAATCCATGGATGCGCTGTGGAACGGAATCAAGACAGGCGCAGTATCGACGCTGGCTACCGACCACTGTCCGTTCTTGCAGTCAGAAAAAGACTGGGGAATCACCAAGAAAGACGGAACGCCTGGCGACTTCACGACCATTCCAAACGGATGCGCTGGAATCGAAAATATGTACCCGTACATCTTGTCGGAAGCAAACAAGGGCAGGATTTCTTTCGAGAAGGCAGTAGAAATCTCCGCCACAAACCCTGCTAAGCTGTTCGGCATCGACTATTGCAAGGGCGCGATCGAAATCGGCCTTGACGCTGACATCGTAATCTACGACCCGAAGAAGGAATTCGTCGTTAAGAATGCAGAAAACCAGCACGGCGCGCTTGACCACACGATTTGGGAAACGTCCAAATTCAAGGGCTACCCTGTTGCAACGTACTCAAGGGGTAAGCTGGTATTCGACGGCAAGGACTATGTCGGCCAGAAGGGCGACGGCCAGTTCGTAAAATGCAAGAAAATTCACCACAAGACGCCTGAACTGTAAAGCAGGCAGGTGAAGTATGGCCCTATGCTTTTGGGCATATGCAAAATGCAAACGGACATTTTCCAAAGAGGGGCGCAACATGGAGGGCAATCCCATGTTGCGCCTTTTTTGATATATTGTTTCCAGGCAAGAAAAAACGACCTATGGCGTGATTTCATCACAAAGCATTTCACGCAAGGCACTTCATCTGGGATATTCTATTTTAAGGCGTGCCGCACAACACCTTTATCTTCGTGCAGGATTATAATGCGATTTTCATCGCCCCAAAAATTGGCGGGCTGATTTCCCTTAAAAAGGATATGAAAAAGCTGTCACACTCATCGAAATGGCTAAAATTGGGCAGCAAGCCCCCTTGTTTATCACTTTCTACTCTGTTTTCAAGCGTTACAGCGGCATTTGCAAAACCGGCAAGCCCTCTTTTCACCGAAGGACAGCTCCGGTATTTAGAACGCTTGAAAATAAAGAAGCATTTATGCAAAACGTTACGATTGCTACACAAATAATTGCATTTTACATAAATTACCAAATTGTACATCAGTTTCATATTGCGCCGGTAAAGCTCCGCCCTTGATACGCTTTTCTTTCCCTGCGAAAACCTGCCGTCCCCGGCCGGCAACACATTTCTCATTTAGCATAAAATGGAAATCAGCAGATTCATTTAATTTATGCTTTTTCTTCTACCCCACTTATGTTAGAATAGATGTGTATTTACTGAATTACATGTGCGGAGAAAATCTATGAAAAAGAATGTACGAGCCAGGCGAAAAAAGTATAACAGCAGAAAGAAATATATCCTGCCGATGATCGTCCTCAGCGTATTGCTGGTAATCTCGGTAATCGGCGTATATGCGGCAACAACGCCTGATTTTAAAGATGACGCTACCGGACTGCAATACGAAGTCCTGACAGAAGCCACAACTGGCGCTGACGCTGCAAATGGAACGGTAAAAATCGTCGGATACGAACCGCCGGCAGATGCGGGTTCCGCCCTCACGATTCCTGCCAGCGTCTCACATACGGCTGACGATGGAAATACCTATAACTATACCGTAACAGAAATCGGCGGTCCGGCAAGCGCACTTGGCAATACAACCGGCGCATTCGAGGGCAATACGACGCTTACCGCGGTTTCCTTCGCATCGAGCAGCGCCGTAACCGCCATCGATGCCAATGCATTCAAGGGATGTACCGCCCTGGAAAGCATCAATTTCACGAATGCTACAGCCTTAAAAACCTTCGGAAAAGGCGCATTCGGAGAATGCAGCGCCTTGAAGGTCATCGATTTGAGCAATACAAAGCTCGAATCCATCCCTAGTGAAGCGTTCAAAAACTGCCATAAGCTGAGCGGCATATCATTTCCGGGCAGCTTGACAACCATCGGCAGCGATGCGTTTTCCGGCTGTGCATTACTGACCACGATCCACAATTTACCGAATGCTGCTGAAATCGCGGCGGGCGCATTTTACGGATGCTGTTATCTTGACAAGGATATTTTCAAAGACATGAAGTCAGCTCCGGATCCATTTGATGAAAGCAAGGTCATTTCCAACTTGATCTTTAACACGAGAGGAACTTCTGTGACTAAGGTCACTGCCGCTGACGGCGTGCCTACCGGAAGCCCAGATGTACCTGCGCGGCTTTTCAACGGCCAAAAATACAATGTTTGGCTTAAGACGCCGAGCGGTTATGAGCTTTCCGGGCTGGACCTTCGTTCCAATGCGAGCATCCCTGCTAATTATGAAATTAACCCGGATAAATTCACACTCGTTGATAATACGGCTGATACCGTTTCACGAACAGATACATACCAATTTGAAATCCCTTCCGACTGGGGAAAAAATCCTTTATACATATTTGCAGTTGCCACTTCCAAAGCAGCCAGCGGCGCACCGACCATCACCACGGAAAGCTTGCCAAACGGTCTCGCAGGGGAAGCCTATCCTGAAACCAAACTGGAAGCTGACAGCGATACGCCAGTCACCTGGTCAATCGCCAAAGACAGCCTGCCGCCAGGATTGGCATTAGATCCTGCAACCGGTATCATTTCAGGAACGCCGACTGACACCGCAGGCAAAACATATAAGTTCGTCGTGCGGGCAACCAACAAATTCTCATTCCACGAGAAAGCATATGAAATCGGGATTTATGACCATAACCTCCAGAAACCGAACGGGCTTCATTGGGAGCAAAACGTCCACAACGACACGATCTATGCCGCTTGGGAACCACTGGAAACCCCGATCGGCGACATTACATATATTGTAGAGCTTTTCGATGAAAACGGCACGAAAATCGCAGAGAAAACGCAGACAGTAGGTAGCAGCGAAGCGCTGGACAGCGAATTTACATTGGTGAACTTTACACAAGAAATTAAAGACGCCGGAATCGGCGAATACACCTTTACCGTAAATGCGACCAGCAAGGATCACGGTAGCAGCGGCAGGAGCGGGATGAGCGAACCGCTGGAATACGGATACATTTACCATACGATTACTGCGACATCCGACGCCAACGGCACGATTACCCTGGCGCAAGCATCCAGCGATTTGAAAGGCGTAACATTCACGCAAAGCGATGATAAAAGCACGATCACGGTTAAGGTCCGCGACGGCGTGATCAGCGAAAGCAGCCCGCTGACGTTCACGATTACACCGAATAAAGATTACCAGGTGGATAGCATTACATTGGATGGCGCTAAGGTAGCCGCATACGATACCTACAGCTTCCATACAGTAAGCGAAGACCACATCCTCAAAGCGTCCTTTGACCTTGTATCCAACAGGATCGACGGGATCAGCGCTGATGCATATTATGTAAAGGGCAATTCAGCCGCATTCCAGGCGATCGGGGACGGCATGGATATCCAGCCTGCCAGCAACGGAGACATCCGCTGGCGGCCTGATCGATGGCAATTAAGGGACACGAATACGGCGCAACTTTGGACAAAGGCGCCGTATGAAGATACCGTAGATACCGCAAAACTCGAAGTGGGAGACTACACGCTGGAAGTAACCTTCCAGCAGGAGCAGTATTCCGCAACTGACGGATGGAAAGCGACTGGACAGGAAGACACGAGGACAGTTACCTTCCACGTCGTAGCATCCGCTGCCAATATTCCGGATGATCCATCCGGCGGCGATAATAATGGTGGAGATACCAACGGCTCCACAGGCGGCGGCACGACTGGCGGCGGAAGCAGTTCCGGCTCATCGGGCGGTGGTGGCGGACTCACGGATACGATAACGTCTTACCTGTCAAATCCACGTACCGGGGACAATGTTAAGGTTGGCATCTGGGGTGCGATCGCATTGATATCCCTTGCGGGAATCGGATTCTGCACGTTCAGGATGTTTAAATTCAGCTAAGGCACAGCGGTTTCGATCCAAATTCAGCTAGCCAGAGCGCTACACACAAAATCAATTTACTTATAATGAAAAAGAATCGGCTTGGGGCACCCTCCGTAAGGAAGATGCCCCAAGGCTTTTGTATCTTAAGTTTAATAATAGTTGTGTTAAAGCGGTGTAGCCAATGGCTATGCCGTTTTTGCCTTTAATGAAGGCTTGTTTTTAATATGCTCCTGGAAGTATTCTTCCATTTCTTCGGGAGTGCGTTCACGGATAATTCCAACGCCATTGTAGTAAATTTCTACGCTTTGGTATCGCTTGCCGTCCTTGTATTTAGGTGCAGATGCTACGATTTTCTCAATAAATTCGTGTACCAATTCGGGCGTGAGAGCTTCAAGGCGAGTAATTTGCTTTGCTTTATCAATAAATCTCTGCAAGCCTTCGGTTTTGATTTTTGCGTTTTCAAGCTCATCCTCCAAAGAGGGAATACGGTCTTTTAACTCGCCCTGCTCATTTTCCAGCGACATCGACATTGTGGCAAAACGCTCGTCGCTGATTTTACCTGCTGCGTTATCCTCATAGAGCTTCTGGATAACGCTGTCAATCTCGCGAACACGCTGTTTCGCTTTATCAAGCTCCTTGCGCTTTTCAGCAAGCTCTTTCTTTTGCTTCTCGCCAAATTCCGCTAACTGCCTTTGTGCGAATAGCTTTTCGTAACTCTGCACATACCATAATGCCCTTTGCATACTCTCAAGCACAAGCTGCTCCACAATCTTTTCCCGGATATAGTGGGCAGAGCATACATTAGAGGTTTTGCGGTAAGCGGAACAAAAGAAATAGGCTTGTTCCCGTTTGTAGTTGTTCGTTACGCTGTAATACAGTTTTTCACCGCAATCAGCACAATAGAGCAATCCCGAAAACATACTGACCTCGCCTGTGCGATTCGGTCTGCGGCGGTGCTTTCGCAATTCCTGTACCAACTCAAAGGTTTCACGGTTAATGATTGCAGGGTGGGTATTCTCAAATATCTGCCAATCCTCCTGCGGCCTTTCCAAACGCTTTTTGAGCTTAAAGGATTTGCTTGTGGTGCGAAAGTTGACGGTATCGCCGCAATATTCCTGCTTATCAAGAATATTTGATACGGTATCCGCAACCCAACCATACGGAATAGCAGGCGGCTTACTGCATTTTTTACCGATACTGTTCCAATACTCCGCGGGCGTCTGTACCTTTTCGGATTTTAGTTTCTTGGCGATCTGCGTCGTTCCTAAGCCTGAAACACACATCTCAAAGATTTGTCTTACCACCTTTGCGGCAGGCTCGTCCACAAACCATTCGTCTTTGTTTTCGGGATTTTTCATATACCCGAAAGGCGGATTGGTAGTAAGCGGTTTGCCCGACATCCCCTTGCTCTGCATTACCCTGCGCACCTTATCGCTGGTATTTTTTGCGTGCCATTCGTTGAATAAGTCCTGCATCGGAACAATATCGCTGATACCTTTTTCGGTGTCAATGTTGTCCATAATAGCGATATACCGAATATCCAAACGGACAAAATCTTCTTCCAAAAGCTGGCCGACAACAAGACGGTTTCTGCCGAGCCGTGAATGGTCTTTGACAACAATAGTCCTTATCATACCCTGCTCGGCAAGCTCCATAATCTCCATAAACGCCGGTCTTGTAAAGGTTACTCCCGAGAATCCGTCGTCAACGAACACACGGGGATTGGGAAAGCCATTGTCTTTTGCGTACTTCTCAAGTATGGACTGCTGATTTTTAATACTGCCCGAAGCACCATCCTGCTCATCGTCACGGGATAGGCGGCAATACAAGGCGATTATCTTTTCTGACTGTTTATTCATAGTTCTCCTTTTCACAGCCAGATATGATAGGATTTGTAGGTGTACCTATGATACCATATCGGCCGTAATTATTCAACGCTTTAATGCGGTAAATTCAATCTTTTCTACTCTTTTTTCAAAACAATGCGTTCTACTTTGTCTGTAATATTCTCGCCCGCATCTTCCTTGAAAAAGGCTCTGACCACATAGAGCGCACCGTCAATCTCTTTTACAAAGTTCAACGGCTCAAGATACATACTTTGCCGAAACCACGCTATACGCTCTTCTTTGGTAAGAGTGGCAAGATAGTCGGTTTATCTCATCGAGCAGCGTGTAAATTTCTCCTGTTCGTTCTATAGTGTTACCCTGATTGTCTACAGATATCATCATTCGTATCGCTCCTTTCTCTGTGATTTTCTGTTCTGTTCGGCTTCTTTCGCCCTGTATTCATTGGCATAGAGGAAATCGGTTTTCTCTTGGATTTTGACTGACCTTTCTTCAATGCCCTTGTTCAGTTTCAGTTGTTTTCTGAGTTCCGTTATCCTCTCCGTAACCTTAGATTTTTCTTCTCTCAAAGTTTCTTTTTCGGCGGGTGCTGCTCTTCGGATTTTGTTTTGCAGCTTGGTGCGGCAGACGATCTGTTTATCTATTTCAGCCTGCAATTTCTCTCTGTCTGCATACAAATCGTCAATCGTTTCAATACCGTATTTGCTCATATACCGCACCTGCTCAGAAAATTCATCGAGCCTTTTTAAGTCCTCTTTGAGACACGGACTTGTAGTCTTGTAATCCGTATTATTAGGTAGAACGCCTAACAGATAGCAGTAGTGCAGATAGAGTTTGTAGATATGGCTTGTCCTTTTGAAAGGCTGAAATTGATTGCCTCCCGTACATCTTCACGGTACACATTATATCTTGTCGGCTTGCCGCTTTTTTCATCAAGCCACACCTGCCTTGACGGCGCTTTGTGCGGATTTTCTATGACGGATAGTCCGTGTTCTCTGCATATACGGTCGGATATATCACGGAGTTTTCTCTGTTCAGTTTTGGAATAATTGTATTTCTTTCCGTCAAGAAAGGAAACAGAGTTAAAGCAAAAATGATTGTGCAGATGGTCTTTGTCAAGGTGAGTAGTAACGATAACCTGATACTTATCTCCCCACATTTCTTTTGTGGTCCGCAAGCCGATTTGATGTGCCTGTTCGGGCGTAACCTCATCGGATTTGAAACTTTGATAACCGTGCCAAGCGATATATCCGTTTTCCTTGCCGTACTGTCTTTTCGTTAAAATCATCTGCTGTAATGCAATCTCTTTGAGACAGTTGATAGTCGAAACATACTCTCCCTGATCGGTGGTTTCGGGGCGGCTGACATAGGAAAATATATTGTAGAGGTCTTGCAGGTCAGCGGTTCTCGCCACCGTTTTTTCCGGGTTTTCCACATAGGCAATGAGGTCTTTTAATTTGCCTTCAATATGCCATAAACTTGTCGTAGCCATTATGATGCCTCCTGTAAATCGAGGATCAGACCTTCGATTTCCTTGCAGATTTCAAGGGCAGAAGGCTCGAATCTTGCACAGCTTTTGAAACCGCTATGGACTGCGTAGAGTGCTTCGAGCATTTCCCAAAATTCTTTTTGGGGTTGTGATTTAGGCTTCTTTCCTTTGCAAAGCTGGCGAATAAATGCCGATTCCGACAGCCCGTACGCTGCCGCACAGCGTTTCAGTTTTTCGTTTTCTTCTTCGGTCAGCCGTACTTTGATACGCACTTTTTTATTGTTTTCTTTGTTCAAAAATATCATCTCCGTTCTTGTTTTTTAGGTTTGTAAGGGGGTATTCAGGGGTGACTCCCCTGAGTTAGTCCACACCCGTAAGCGGTGTGGATTTGGATTGTGGGGGTCACAATCCGATGCTCGCTATTCCTGTGGACATCAACTTTTCTTCGCCGCTTTACCCGAATGTTGTTCCTGTCCCTGCCTTTTTTCAGCGGCGTTGTCTTGCTCACTCTCCGAAAGAGAGGTCATCGCAAAATCATATCCCATTCAGACGGTCATTCAGTTATCAATCGGCAAAAACAAAAAGCCGATACACAGAGATATCAAAAATCGGCGGGAGCTTTGCTCTCGCTTCAAAATGATGTTCTATGTATCGGCTTTGAAATTCAAAGACGGGATTGTTTGTTCATCCGTTCACTCGCTGACAGTACCAAAAAGCATAAAGTGCGGACGGCGGTATTTTCTCTTAGCATACACGCAGGCATTAGGCGGCAGTACCGCATTCTCAATCAAAACATCTTGTATTCGGTTGTAATCCTCTTTTAAGAGGGATTACATTATATCAGAAAACCCGCCCAAAATCAAGATTTCTCCGGCGGGTTTTGAATATTTTTCAGAAATTATGGGAATACTATTTAATTTAAGATAATAAGATGCGGTTTTCTTCGCAAATTCATTTACTCTACAGTTTAAATCTTGCGTATTTTTACTCAGTTCACATACTTTTTGAAATTCTCCGCCTGTTCCAGCACCTCTTTATAAACATCATCAATTGTTACCGGAGGATAATCAAATTCATCGAGCAAGAGAATCAAGTCAACCTGTAAATTAGCTTTTATATCATCACGGGTTGACCAGTCCGTATATCGAGCTTTATCATCTACGATCTTCTTAATTCGCTTGGATAACTCGATCATCTTATCATCGGGATAGTCAAACTCAAACTTTTTAGCGACAGCTTTCAGAATATCATAAAACGCTTTTTCCTCATAGTCGATACCCATTCCCTTAAAAGAGTCCCTTTCTTTTTTCAGTTCCTCCAAAAGCCGGGTAAGCTGCTCTGCAACATCATCAAGAACTTCATTTGCGTATGCTTCATCTCTGCGGCGATTATTGTACTCATCTACAACTCGTTTCAGTCTGTCCGCAAACTCTATGCCCATAATTTTATTGACCTTCTTGAACTCGTCGATTGCCTGTGAAAGAAGCCGCTGCAAGATCTTTATCTTTGTATTCGGAAGCTGTATCCCATTGATTTTATCCATATATTCGTCGCTGAAAATATCGACCGAGATATGCTTGCCCGTTTCAAACAGCTCCTCGATTCCGTCTGATTGGATAGCACCTTCCAGCATTTCACGCACTCTTGCATTCATCTGAGAAATATCGGGAGCATCCCCCTTTGTCAACTTGAAAAGAACAGAGCGCACAGCACAATAAAAATGGATATAGTCCTTGTCCTCATCGCTGAATTTATCGCTGGAGCTGCACAAATTAAACGCCTGTTTCATTCTCTTTACAGCCGCCATAAAACGGATTTCAAGTTCTTCCGAAAGCTGCACATATTCAGTAGCTTTATTAAGACAGGCACGCTGCTCCGTGGGCGACCCGTTAAAGAAATCACTGCTGTTGAAATTATGGAACATCTGCCCCAGCACCTCTAACTGGTCTTTGACAATAGTCACAGCCTGTTCCACACCTTCAAACTCATCGCATTCAAAATTGGTGTACTTTTTAAGCGCTGTGTTCATATTTTTCTTAATGCCGATATAGTCAACGATCAATCCCTTGTCCTTACCCTCGCAGACACGATTTACACGGGAAATCGTTTGAATCAGGGTATGCTGCTGAATCGGTTTGTCTATGTATATGGTGTCAAGCTCCGGCACATCAAATCCCGTCAGCCACATATCCACAACGATTGCGATTTTGAAATTGGACTTTACATTTTTGAACTGTCTGTCAAGCTCTTTGCGGTCGTCCTTCGTTCCGAGCATATCAAAAAGTTCTTTTTCGTCATCTTTGTTGCGGGTCATCACCATTTGGATTTTCGGCGTCGGCTTTAGCTCTTTCTTATCTTCCTCGGTGAGAACCGCTCCATCGTCCGAGATTTTCTTTTTCGCCCATTCGGGACGCAGCTCTACAATGATTTTATACAAATCATAAGCGATATTGCGGTTGGCGCAGACAAACATAGCCTTGCCCGCAACGGTTGCGCCCTCTGAGACACGGGTTTCATAATGATTTATAAAATCCTCGGCAACGGCTTGCAGTCTGTCGGGATCGCCTATAATGACCTCCATTTTCGCTACGGCTTTTTGGCTCTCCTCGATTTGATGTTCGTTTGCTCCCTCTCGCTCGCACTGTGCATAGTATTCCTCAATTTGGCGGACTTTCTCCTGATCCAGCATAACCGTTGCCGCCCGACCGTCATAAACGAGATTAACTGTGATACCGTCCTTCACGGATTCCGTCATTGTGTAGGAATCGACCACTCCGCCGAACACCTCAATCGTTCCGTCAACGGGCGTTCCCGTAAATCCCACATAAGTCGCATTAGGCAAAGAGTCGTGCAGATACTTTGCAAAACCATAAGTGCGTTCTACGCCGGATTCGGTAATACGCACCTTTTGGTCAAGATTGATCTGACTTCTGTGCGCCTCGTCGGAAATACAGATCACATTGTTTCTGTCGGTCAAAAGCTGCAAGTCCTCGGTAAATTTCTGAATGGTCGTGAGATAAACGCCGCCGCTTGTTCTGCCCTGCAACTCTTCACGCAGTTTCTCACGGGACTCTATGCTGACAACCGTTTCATCACCTATATACTTTTTGGAAGCTACAAACTGTTTGGAAAGCTGATCGTCAAGGTCTGTCCGATCGGTAATAATCAATATTGTCGGGGAATGGAAATAAGTGCTTTTCATCAGCATACGGGTGAGGAAAAGCATTGTGTAGCTCTTACCGCAGCCTGTCGCACCGAAATATGTACCGCCCTTGCCGTCCCCTCCGGGACGCATATGCTCCTTTATATTCTGAAACAGCTTGTTTGCGGCGAAGAACTGCGGATAGCGGCAAACGATTTTCAAATCCTTATCCGAGTTGTCGGGAAAATAGATAAAATCCTTGATTACGGCAAGCAGTCGGTCTTTGCGGAACAAGCCTTTCATCATTGTTGCAAGTGAATTGATTCCGTCAAGCTCTTTATCCTCAGAATTAATTTTTCTCCACGCATAGAAGAAATCATACGGACTGAAAAAAGAGCCGTACTTATTGTTTACGCCGTCGCTTATCACGACAAACGCATTGTATTTGAACAGTTCGGGAATATCACGGCGATAGCGGACGGTAAGCTGTTTGTATGCGTCCATAATCGTTGTATTTTCCTGAACGGCGCTCTTAAATTCAAGCACAACGACCGGAATACCGTTGACAAACACAATGCCGTCGGGAATACGGCGCTGATTGGCAATCCCCTCGATTTCAAACTGATTGACCGCTTTGAATATGTTATTTTCGGGCGTGTCGAAGTCAATAAGCTGAATATGTATATCCTTTTGCATCCTGTCCTCACGGTTGAAGATGAAACCATCGCAGATCAGCTTAAAGACTGATTTATTCGCTTCATATATTGTACCGGAAATGCCACGCATCATTAAAACAATGCTGTCAACCTCGCTCGGAGTAATATTGTTCTTAGCATAACGACCGAAAAGGTATTGCTTCAAATCCTCGACAAGCAAAACCTCGCTGATTTCTCTATGTATTTGTTCGCCGTTCAAATAGACATATCCCTCGTCCTTGAACAGCTCCATTATTGACATTTCCAAAGCGTGTTCGTTAAAGTTTGCCATTGCGGTCACTCCTGAAGATAATCTTCTATTCTAAGTTTTTCTTTGCATTTACTATGTATATTTTCTTTTTTAAAATCAAAATCCGATACCAATCTAATAATAAAATTTGCCCATTCAACAGTATACAAATAATCATTGTGCGGCTCATCATATATGCAATACTTAGTCATAGTATCAAATTTAGATTCTGCATTCGTAGTAGGACGAACGCCAAATGCTTTCCACAGGTCAGTGTGGTTACTTTGACTGAGTTCAACATTCGTCTTTTCTTTCACGATATTTCGTACATCGATCGGTTTTAACATATTGGCATTAGACACAGGCTGTTTAACGATCTTGTCTTTGATAATTGCAGAAACTTTTTGATAATTGCTTTTGTCCTCATCACTTAATGCATTCCAGTTAACAAATTCTACCGCCAAATCAGAACGATTTGTATTGCTTATTTTGGGAATTTGAAGTAGTTTAATACTGTATTCTTGGCTATCGTATATCTCTTGGGAAAGTTCCGTTTTGTATTTATCAATGTATTTTTTATATCCTGCATATCTTTAGAGAGCAAATCTTTTTGAGCAACTAGCTGTTCATTTGCTCGCAAATGGGAAAACTGCAATGCATATGCCAAGCAAGTATTTATTGAATAATCCTCGCCAAACAAAGAAACTACCGTATTTTCATAATTGTAGAGCAATGCTTGACACTCTCCGAAAAGTAAAATATCCAAAGCAGAAGAGTTCCAATAACGATGTTCGATTTTATTTCTGATTCCAATAAAGAAGTTTAAATTGGCAATGGTTGCTTCCGTCAATTTGTATTCATTAGAATTTTTCTGAAAATACTTTATACATTCTTTTAATTCCCACGCCTTTTTCTCTCCATCTATAATCTTATATCTGCCGTTTTTTTCTTTGTAAAATATCGTTCGCCAATAGTTACTTGAAAATAGGCATGAAAAAGCTTTGTCCAAGAGATAATCATCAAGATTATGTAGTTCTCGATTCGAAATTTTGTCTTTGGACGGTTATATGTTTCTACAGCTGTTAGTGCACTATTTAAAGAATTTTCCAATATAGTTTTAGGCTTGCCTTGTCTTAGTGTAATTATAACAAACTCCTATAAATGATAATTTAGCGGCTTGATAAGGTTTGCAAAACGGTTTCTGCCATTTTGTTAAGACTTCTTATTTCAGCCCAATTACTCATCATCATCTTTAAGTGTGGAATATGCTGTTTATTGAAAGTGTCAATAATAGATCGTGCGGGCAGTACAATAGCTACATCTTTGATGTTGTCAGCACTTAAATTATCTTGAGCACTTCCCGCAGTTCCGTCAGGCTGAAGGTGACGAACAACTCTGCTATAGAGAAGTGTTGAATATAGAAATGGTGCTTTATCAATAGGATTATCGCCCAAGAAGAACTTTCCTACACGCTGATTGACAACAATAGGTTCATCGCATAGCGGAACAATACCGATTTTACCAGTTGTTGCACCTGTCATCGCAATGAGTATATCGCCACTCTGAACATAGAAATTATTGGCTTTACTGGCGTGTTCGGCTTTCACGCAGTCGCAATTATCCAAATCAATCGTGTTGTTTACGATGTTTGCGATTTTAATAACCTTGTACCCATCGGTAGTCCACCAGTCGCTCTTAAATGCAAAGCCTGACTTGACATCGCAATAACTACCTATGCTTCCTTTTTTCCAGCCATTAGGAAGTTCCTCGCTTTCGGTGGTATAACCATCGAGCATAAGGTTATAGTCAACGGCGCATTGTTCAGCTAAATTATCATTTATCCTTTTCTTCAATGCAATTCTATCCGTAACGGTTTTATACGCCTTAACAATATTTCTCTGTTCTTCGATTGCAGGAACGGGAAGTTTAACCATACACAGTTCATTCCAATCGAATATTTCTCTTACACTGCCGTGAGATTTAAAACGGGCATATCTGTCAAACTCAGGGCGTGAAAACCATAACATTAGATATTCGGGGTCAAGTTCTTCTTTATTGCTCACCTCAAAAACTGTGTAAGAGCTTGAAATAATGCAATCGTCACCGTCCAAATACGCAATAGAGATTTTCTCTCCGTTTCGAGAAGTAACAGGACCGTATGCAAACTGTCCTGTTCTAACTATTTTATAGCTTGACAAATCTGTTCCCACAATATTTGCTATGGAAGGAATGAATTTCTTTTCGATACTGACGCCAAGCAAATTGGTGATGGATAAATCCCTGTTTCTTTGATCTACGAGCTGTATATAGTTTCTTAACTGTTTATAGTTCGATTTCATATCCCAACTCCTTAAACACAGACAGCAAATCAGCCTTTGACTTTTCTTCCTGAATGAGCAGTTCCTTTAATTCGCTTTGCAGAGTTTTCATTTTGGTATCAAAATCTATATTCTCATCTCTGTTGACGAACTCAATATAGCGGCTCGGTACAAGCGTAAAGCCTTTTTCCGCAACCTCGTCAAAGGAAGCGGAATAGCAGAACTCAGGGATGTTCTCGTATGTATCTTCATACCCTTCCTGCTGCCAAGCGTGGTAAACAGATGTTACTTTTGCCCGAGCTTCCTCTGTAAGCTCTACATATTTCTTTTCATACGGACTGCCCATCTGCCGCAAATCCATAAAAAGGATTTCCTTTTCACGGTTGCGGCAGCGTTTCAACTGCCCGTTCTGTTCAACCGTTCGAGCCTTTTTGTTTTTATTGAGTATCCAAAGGGTAACGCTTATATCTGTCGTATAAAACAGGCTTCTCGGAAGAATGACGATTGCTTCTACAAGGTTGTTTCTGATAAGCTGTTCTCTGATTTTCAATTCCGTTCCGTCGTCGGACAATGCGCCGTTGGCAAGCAGAAATCCGGCAACGCCGTTTTGCGACAGCTTGGAAACAATATTCAGTATCCAGCCATAGTTTGCATTGCTTGTCGGCGGCACTTCATACCCTTGCCAGCGGGGATCGTGTTCCAATTCATTTGCCGCTCTCCATTCCTTTTGGTTGAAAGGCGGATTCGCCATAATAAAATCGGCTTTCAGATCTTTGTGCTGGTCGTTGGTAAAGGTGTTTGCCGCCATCTCTCCGAGATTTGCGGAAATGCCACGAATAGCTAAGTTCATCTTTGCCAGCTTAAAAGTGGTATTCGTATATTCCTGCCCGTATATCGACACTTTTTTCTTGTTGCCGCTGTGCGCTTCAACGAACTTGATAGACTGCACGAACATACCGCCCGAACCGCAGCAGGGGTCGTAGAGGATACCGTCATACGGCTCAATCATTTCTGCAATCAGATTGACGATACATTTAGGCGTATAGAACTCTCCTTTGCCTTTGCCCTCCGCAAGAGCAAATTTTCCGAGAAAGTATTCATACACACGCCCGATAATGTCGTTCTCCTTATCATCTGTATTGATACGGTCAATTTCATCCAGCAAAGAAGCCAGCTTTGCTGTGTCGATATGTAAACGGGAGTAATAGTTATCCGGCAATGCCCCTTTCAGCGCCGGATTTGTTTTCTCTATCGTATAAAGAGCTGTATCAATTTTCAGGGCAATATCGTCCTGCTTGGCGTTCTCCATTATGTATGACCAGCGGCTTTCTTCGGGCAGAAAGAAAACATTGTCCTTTGTATAGAACGCAATGTTGTCTATAAACTTCTCGCCGTATTTCTCAAAGATTGCTTTTCTTTGCGCTTCAAATTTATCGCTTGCAAATTTAAGGAAGAACAGGCTGAGGACAACATGCTTATATTCTGCCGGCTCGACAGAGCCACGGAGCTTGTCCGCACTTTTCCACAGTGCTTCTTCCATTGTTATTTCTTTTTTCGGTTTAGCGGCTGCTTTCGCCATAGTAAAAACCTCGCTTTTCTATATTCATTCGTCTTCAGGTAAAATTTCCATAATATCATCCATCGTACAATTAAGGACACGACATATTTTCACTAAAACATCGGTGGTTACATTATCGCCCCGGTTCAGTTTGTTAATAGTGTAGCGACTGATTCCGGCTGCATTAAGCAAATCGCTCTTTTTCATATCTTTATCTATGAGCAGTTTCCAAAGTTTCTTGTAGCTGATCGCCATTTTCTGTGACCTCCCACTTTGAACACACAATTATACATATTAGAGCATAGCATATTTTTGCAAGAATTTCAATAGGAATGGGAGCGTTAGCAACTATAATGTTTAATTTTATGTTGCAGAACCAATAAAACTCCTGAGTACTTTTTGGTTTGCTGTTAACGGTTATCAAAAAGCGGCGAGAAACTTATCCCCGCCGCTTACATTATGCAAAAACAATCTCTTTATTTACAATTTCCATTGCACACGCCTGTATGTTATTAAGCCGTCTAACCCATTCCCAGATATTTTCAGCCTTTAATTGTTCTGTAATCCCATGTGCCTGCTTCATCTGTTCTATGAGCACTTTAAAGCGTTCCTCCGCCTGTTCGTCAATATCGGCAAGGCAGCTGTTTAACTCGCCGCTTGTGAGCAAGTTTGCATAAGTCACTCGCTTATGCTCCTTCAGATAGCGTTTGCACCGCTGTCCCCATATGCCGATGGGTTTCGTTTCTTTTTCGGTGGGGAATGCAAGGTCGGGTAAATAATAATTGCCTTGCAAAGTATAACTAATACCTGTTTTTTCATCAATGTAATGCTGTTTCATTTTGCAATCCTCCAATATGATTGATTTTTACCTACAATCCTATCATTCTGACTGACTACAAAAGCCGAAGGGAGACAACTTCCTTACGAAGTGTCTCCCTTCGCCGGTTCTTTTTCATTGACAGGCTATGTTGTATTTCCAAAAGCTCCAGTGGATATTCGGGACAAGCCGCTATATCGCATACAGCAGGATTTCTTGCATGATAAAAAATGTGCAAGGCGGTATGAAAGATTTCTTGACGCAGATCTTGTCCGCTTCTGGCGGTGCTTTGCGAAAGATTTCTTTAAAGCATATAGAAATATTGAATATGGTATTTTCTGCACTGATATGATATAAAGCCGCATGGATTTCTTTCCCTGCGGCTTTTATTCTTTAAACAATATGGCGCAAAGGCGGAATGCCCCTTCGCCCAATGCTAACGATCATCTAATGATCCAGGATTGATTCGAGCTTTTATCAACTCTTGATTATCATGCGCTACAGCGTCAAAGACGGCGCATTATATGTCCTCGCTGCCATTTCAGCATCTAAGCTGTAAAGTCCCTTGCTGTCGCTGCCAAACAGTTCAAACTTCTTAACATTGTCGTCTGCCGTATCCTCTTCTTCGGCCTGTTCCTTCACAAACCAGTCGAGGAACTGCATCGTCCTGAAATCCTTTTCTTCATAAGCCGCTGCATAAATATCATGAATCAGCCCAGTCACCAGTCTTTCATGCTCTGCGCCTGCTTTCAGCGGGTCGATAAATTCCTTAAATTCCTTATCCGGCTTTTTGATCGCTTCCAGTACAACGGATTCCCCATTCTGCTGCAAATAGTCCATGAAGAGCAGCGCATGATCCCTTTCCTCCTGTGCCTGGATCTTGTACCAGTTAAAATATCCATCAAGACCCTCGTCCTTATAGTAATTCGCCATATCCAGATACAGATAGGCCGAATAAAACTCTGCGTTTACCTGTGCGTTTAATAAATCAACGATTTTTTTTGATAACATTTTCTTACCTCCTCATCATTTTTCATACATTTGCACGTTCCAGGCAATCGCAATGCGTCCGCTATTTCGATTGCCATTTTTTACTTCATTATTGTAGCACAGATGAGCGCAAGCTGTCCATATCTTTTTACCAAAATAGTCCATATTGATTTCAAATCCCCGCCCTTTTCCACGCTCACAGCCGAAAACCTCATTAAAGTTCCTTTTGTCTTGCACGATGCCGGTCGAAGCTACACGCCAGAATTTTACATGAGCCTAACTGAAACGATATACCAAAATGATTTCATCGACCCGGCCAAAAATACGCATTAAAATTCTTTCTTCCCGTAGATGCGCACGGAAACCGCCATCGACAAAAGCAGCACGGTTGCTGCAATCACCCATAACAAGCCCATCATCCCCCATTCATTTTGAAACAGGGCAATATCCTTTGCACCATCCAAAATATCGGCAAATGGCGATGATCCCACGCCTAATGCAAGCAATACGAGCAGCGCAATCACGCCGATATAGACAAACCGCCCCTTTTCTACGCCAAACTGGAACATCACCGGCATGAGAATGCTATTTAAGATGATCCCAATCGGGGAAGCGTATAGCACAACGATAATACTTTCCTCCAGATCGCCTGAAATCAGCAGGCTTCCCGCAAAAGAAACGATAGCCACCGCAACGATCACAAGCAACATAAACAAGAATTTTGACTGCACCAGTTCTTTTCTGCATACCGGCATCGTAAGCGCGAAGCGATTCCAGTGGTTCTTTTCATCGTAGGCCAAGGACGCCAGGGGAATCATCACGGTGAACATCTGCATCACGCCGCTAAAAAAACCGCTATCATCCCACTTAATGCCAATGCCAACCCATAGGGCGGCAATCAACAGATATAGCACAACCTGCCCCTTTATATTGATAAAATCCTTTAAAACTAGCCCCTTCATCTCGTTCCCTCCTTCACAAAATATACCATGATGTCTTCAATTGACGCATCGTCTATCGTAAATGCAGGATTTACTCCCGCTCTTTTCACGAGCGCTTCCACGCCAAATGCACCTTCCCGGCAGGCAACCACAGCCGCTTCATCCACCGCCTGAAAATCCGCCTTGCTGCATTTTAATATGCCGTACGTTTCCAAAAGCGAATCTTTGCTTTCGCTGAAAATAACTTTGCCTTCATGGAGAAACGTGATATAATCGCAGATTTTCTCCAGGTCGCTCAGAATATGGGAAGATATGAACACGCTGTTCCTGTCGTCCTGCACAAAATCCCGAAAAATTTCAAGCACTTCATCCCGCACGATCGGATCAAGCCCCGTCGTTGCCTCATCTAAAATCAACAGCCTGCTGTCATGCGAAAGCGCAACCGCAATCGATAGCTTCATTTTCATCCCGCTGGAATAATCCTTAATTTTCTTGTCTTCCGGCAAACGAAACTTCAACGCATATTCGTGGAAATCCGCACGATTCCACGTCCTGTAACAGCTTGCCATGACCTTATCGATATCCTTCACCCTCATATCCTCTGGAAAATTGCACGAATCCATTACTACGCCGATATGCTCCTTTAATTCCCGGTCCTGTACGGCAAAAGGTTTTCCCAAAAGCTCAATTTGCCCCGCATCCAAATGAACCAATCCCAGCATCGCTTTGATTACGGTCGTTTTCCCTGCGCCGTTTTCTCCGATCACGCCCATAATATAGCCAGACGGCAGTTTGATGTCCACTTGCTCCAGCTGAAAAGCATCATATGTTTTGGTTACGCCTTTGATGTTTATCGCATTCTCCATTGTCAAATCCCTCCTGTTGATTCCTAAACCGTTTCTCCCTTTTCCTGCTTGTGTTTCGTTTACGAAGCGATTGCTTTCTTTTGGCAAACGGCAACACTGGTTCAATAACACTTGATTTTTGAAAACCGCCGCTTGCCGTTCTTGCTTCATCCTGTGACGTCGGAGTCTGTTTGCGCATTTCGCCAGGTGGCAACACTGGTCTAATAACACTTAGTTTTTAAAACCGCCGCTTGAAATTCCTTACGTCTCTGCCAGGCGACAGACCAGTCGTTTCAGCTTCAGCACGATACAATCTGCTCCCGCCGGCGGCTCGCCATTTTTGCTCTGCCTTGCGACGATTTGCCGGGCTACCGTTTGAGATACCTGACGCCTGGCTCGATGCGCTTCACTTCCCCCGCATTTCCTCTTCATAAAAAAACGTCAGCATTTCCTGCAAATCATCCGCAGACAAATCGCAAGCCCTGGATAAACTGATAATCTCTTTCATATGCACTTCTATCTTTTTCAAATATTCTTCTTTGATACGTTCCGTGTTTTTCTCAGCGACGAAGCTGCCTTTCCCTGTCATGGTGACAATAAATCCATCGCGTTCCAACTCCTCATAAGCGCGTTTCGTCGTAATGACGCTGATGCGAAGCTCCTTCGCCAAAAGGCGCATAGACGGCAGCGCCTCCCCAGTTTTAAGTACTCCAGTCAATATCATTTCCCTAATCTGCGCACTAATCTGATCGTAAATAGGCTTCCCGCTGGAATTGCTGATGATAATATCCACACTGCTCCTTCCTCCTTTCATATTGTATATATTTATTATATACAATATCCACGCTATGTCAAGAGCGGTTTTAATTAAAATTTCTAAATGTTATTTTTGCATAGGCTTAGGCTTTTAGCCGCTGTTTCAAAATACGGTCAAATTTTGGGGCAGTATTTTAAATACAATATTAATATGCGGGATGAAAAATATACTCATTCTGATTGCGTCTTGCCAGGCACAAACGCAACCAACTTAAAGTAAAGCGGGTTTCACCGTTGCGGCGATCAAAACCACGCCAAACGGGGAACAACGGTGAACAATGAACATAAAATTGATGCTGTAACATGAAAACCAGAACGCCCAAACGCCTATGCCAATCCTGCTGGCGGCGTTAACATAGAAATTTCACCGTTTGGGCATGGACGAAAAGAGAAAACGGTGAAACTTGCGGAGCAAGAAGCACAAAATAAACGCCAGCCATATACCGTCCATGCCAGATTTCACCGTTTTACACCCTAATAACAACTGAAACAGTGAAACGAATAAAACAAAAAACGCAGAATAATTGCCAGGCAAACGCTCCCATACTAAATTTCACCGTTTCGAGTGCCAAAACCACACAAAACGGTGAAATCCATAAAGACCTATCAATATTTAAATCGCTTTCATTACGAACAACCCGCTACACATACTGAATATCCGCTTTATTCACCCGCTGCGGGATGTGCAAATAATCCTCGCCTTCAGGATATCCGAGCATAAATGCGCCATAAAAGCTGTTGTCCTCCGGGAGTTCAGGAAGAAGCGCCTTGATTTCCGCCAGGTTATTGCACATCCGCTTCAGATATCCAGCCCAGCACGTCCCCACGCCCTTTGCCTGCAAATAAAGCTCCGCCGTCGCCATGGCAATCGCCGTATCCGTCTCCGGGGAAATCGCGCGATCCCACGCATACGCCAAAAGGAGCGTCTTTGCATTTCCCATCACCACGTTATTGCCGATGGCAAACTCCGAAGCAATTTCAGGCGATACACCGGTTTTTTCCACGCAATCCAAAATGCAATCCATGATCTTATTAATGGTGTCCTGCGATTCTATGATGATCCACTTCGTCGGATGCTGGTTCTTCGCACTAGGCGCCCAGGCCGCCAGCCCCAACGCTTCTTCGATGATGCTCCTTGGTACCTGCTCCTCCCGAAAATGCCTGTAAGAGCGGCGCATCAAAATATGATTTTTGAGGTCCTTGTCAAAATCATCTCCCAGAACGGGTAACCCGCCTTCCAATACCGCTGGATTCTTCCTATACGTGATCGCGCCTGTCGGGCATACCGCACCGCAATGCATACACTTCAAACAGACCTTCCGTTTCGCCCGCTGCGGCTTCCCATCAACCTCCTCCAGCACGGTAAACGGACATACCGCAAGGCAGGCTTTGCATCCAATACATTTTTCTCGATCGACTTTTATCATATTTCCCTCCGTAACTGCATTTCGTTCATTTTTACTACAATTCGATTCCAACGTACCGCTTCATTTTTGCAAAAGCGCCGTTTCTGTTTTCGCAGTATCCATTCCTATGAATCCGCCATTCAGTCTTACAAAAAAGCTCCGCCCGCTTTTATGGAAGACGCCATTCGCTCTCGTGAAAACACTGCTCGGTTTTGTAAAAGAAGCCGCCCGTTCTTGTGAAAAGTTCCATCGGTTTTTGCAAAAACGTTATTCGTTCTTGTAAAAAGCTTCGTTCCCTTTTAGAACAAAGCCTGCTTCGCCGATTCTTTTTCAGCGGCGGACTTTGTTACATTTCGTCATATCGCTTACAGCGATATTTCCTACATGATGAAAAAACGCCATTCATTCTTATTGCAGGCATTGTTCATTTTCATGAAAAGCACCATTCTTATCATAGACAAAGTTTTTGCATTCGTCAATTTTTTCGCGGAAATTTTTTTCGCGTCTGCGCTAGGGAAAGGTACGCTGACGGGTCAGTCGATTTTCTGCCAGAAATAATGCACAATCCACAAAAATAACGCCATCCTAGAAAGCTCGCAAGCGGGATTGGAACGAAACCGCCCACAATACCTGCATTCTTACAGAACCGATATTGCAAGCGGAGCAAAAGGCTGATAAAATATATTATATTGCTCGGCGGGGATTCACAAGTGTCCGCAAAAATTTACCAGCACAATCGCCGCTGCATTATCACTGGGCAGAAGCGAGACGCTGATACGGCCGCTACTGCATGGCAAAAGCAGAACAATGAATGGATTGGCGAGCGGGAGAAGCCCCGGTCAGCCGCTACAAGAAAAAACTCAATTGGCGGCTATGGGAAAGCCCCAATTCTCTGCTATGCGAAAATCAAATTGAACAGGCCTTCATTGATGCCCTTCCGCGATACAATCAAAGCCCTGCACTTACAGATGAAAAGGAGACAAAACGATATGGATTACAATAAACTGGCGGAACTGCTCTTTCCGCAAATAAGCAAATCACCTGACGATTACGAAACGCTTTTTCCAAAGCGGCAGCTCGCCGACGGCACGATGGTGACGAGGCTGGGGCCAAGCCCGACCGGGTTCATCCACTTGGGGAATCTCTACGGCGCTTTCGTCGATGAACGGCTGGCGCACCAATCCGGCGGCACGTTTTACCTGCGCATCGAAGATACCGACGACAAACGCTACGTCGAAGGCGCAGTGGAGACGATCATCACCGCGCTGGAATTTTTCGGCATCCAGTTTGACGAGGGCGCTTTGCTCGACGGGGAAAAGGGCAGTTACGGGCCGTATTACCAGAGCAAGCGGGGAGAAATTTACCAATGCTTTGCAAAGGAGCTGCTCAAAAAAGGAATGGCCTACCCGTGCTTTTTGACAGAAGACGAGCTTGCCGAAATCCGCAAGACCCAGGAGGAAGCCAAGGAAACGACCGGAATTTACGGGAAATACGCCGAAAAAAGCCGCAGCCTTTCCATGGAAGAAATCGAAGCGAACATCAATGAGGGAATGCCTTACGTAATCCGACTCAAATCATCCGGAAACCACGACCTTCCGGCGGAAAAAATCAGGCACATCGAGGTAAAGGATGCAATCAGGGGCGTTCTCAATATGCCAGAAAACAACCAGGATATCGTCATCCTAAAAGCCAACGGGATTCCGACTTATCATTTTGCCCACGTGATCGACGATTATCTCATGCGGACAACCCACGTCGTAAGGGGCGAGGAATGGCTCATGTCCCTGCCGATCCATGTGGAGCTGTTCGAAAAGCTGGGCTTTGCAATGCCGATCTACTGCCATACGGCGCAGCTTTTAAAACTCGATAACGGCAACAAAAGAAAGCTGAGCAAGCGGAAAGACCCGGAGCTTTCCCTGGACTACTACAGGCAGGAAGGCTATCATCCGAAGGCTGTGAAAGAGTATCTCCTGACGATTTTAAATTCCAATTTTGAAGAATGGCGCATGGAAAATCCGGACGCCCCGATGGAGGAGTTTCCATTCACAACGGAGAAGATGAACAGCGGCGGCGCCTTGTTTGACTTAAATAAGCTGAACGACATTTCCAAGGATGTACTGGTAAAAATCCCCGCTGCCGAATTGTGCGCATTCATGACGCAATGGGCGCGGGAATACAGGCCGGAAATCCTGCCGCTATTTGAGGGGAACGAGGATTACATCGAAAAAATTCTCGATTTGGGGCGCAGCGGGAACAAGCCGCGCAAGGATCTGGTGTATGCAAAGCAGATTTTTGAATTTATCAGCTATTTCTTCGATGACTATTTTAAAATCGAGGACACAATCCCAGAAAACGTCAGCGACGAGGATGCGGCTGAAATTTTACGCAAATACCTGGAAAGCTACGACCACAGCGACGACCAGAGCCAGTGGTTTGAAAAAATCCGCCAAATCGGCGCAGAAATGGGGTACGCCGCAAAGCCGAAGGACTTCAAGAAAAACCCGGATCAGTACAAAGGCCATGTCGGTCATGTCAGCACGGTGATCCGCATCGCCCTCATGGGCAGAAGCCAGTCGCCTGATATCTGGGAAATCCAGCAGATTCTGGGCGAGGAACGGACAAGGCAGCGGATTGAACTGTTGATTTCGTAGGGGATGGCTGCAATCAAAATAGTCCGGTTATGCCTGAGCAAAAAGTGAAATCCAAATCGCTCCGCCAAATAAACGCCCGCACATCGTTTTAACCATATGAGACTGCACGATAGATAGCTGGAAATTAAACCCATAAAGATAAAAACGGGAAACGGCTGCCATAGAGGAGAGAGAAACAAACAAATCAAACCATGGAAAATCGCCGGGGCAACCCTAAAAACGATCTGCGTCCTAGAAAAAGCGCGCCGGAGAAAATGCTTCGCAAAGTGCTTCAAAAAAGCATTTTACGAAGCATCGCCCCAAAATGGATGGTTTTGTGTGCATCGGAATCTTTGATTCCGTCTTGCACACTTTTTATTTTACACAAAGGCTTTAATCAGCGAATAAGCCAGCTATAATCCTAGCGACAGCCCCATCGCCACAAAAACTACCATTCGTTATTCCTGTAATAATCAGCATCAAAATTTTAATTTCTTTTATTGCAGTTACGGAAACGATTTGTTATAATTACAGCAATAAGTAAAATAATGGTAATTAATTGATATATTTACCAAGACAGCCGGGAGGACGCATTGCTACCCGCTTCGAGCCAATCGAAAGGGGGTGGCGCTTATGGTTACATACAGCTTTTTAGTCCAGTTTGTGATTATGCTCTGCGCAGTCATAACGCTGGTGCTTTATGCCCATAAAAAATAGCCGTCCTGCCCTAACAAAGTAGACAACTATTTTTTAGTATCTATTTGCCGGAGCGGGTGGCGCTTCACCTTACCGGCTGTCTTGTTAAGTATATTATACAGAACACGATCAAAAGTTACAACTATTATTTCGGCTTATTGAAAATTTCCGAAAAATTTTTCTCATTGAAAGACAATCCTTGCACCATGACATGGCCAAGGAACAGGCTCTCCGTCCTTCCACTCTTCCGCCAGGCAACAAAACCCCAGAAAACCGCTTTCAAACGATTTCCCAGCAAAATACACAGAACCTGAGAGGTTTTCGATATGGCGGAAGAAGAATATACTGCCCTCTCTCTATAACGCCAAAAATTAAATTGCGCAACAAAACCCCAGGCTTTATGATTCATCGCCTGGCTCGTACTCCCCATAATATTTATTATAGTAGTATCCCGTCTTTTCCACCTTGACCTTGTTCAGCACTGCGCCTAAAATTTTACAGCCGCTCAGCTCAAGCTGCTTCTTCACGCTGGCAACCATCCTGCGGCTGGTAGCCTCTGCTTCGATGACCAAAATCACGCCGTCACACTTCGGCGCAATCACGGCGGCGTCGATCACCGGCCCGATGGGCGGCGCATCGATCACCACCATCTCATAACTATCCCGCAAAACCCTTATCAAATCATCAAACCGGCGGCTGTTAAAAAGCTCCGTCGGGTTTGGCGAGAGCGGTCCTGTCATGACCAGATCCATGTTCGGAACATTTGTCGCACAGATAATATCCTTCAGTGCAGCCTGCCCGGAAAGGTAATGCGACAAGCCCTGCACAGGCGTTTTCCCCCGCTCGATCTTATACCGGCTGATCATTACTGATTTCCGCAGGTCTGCATCCACCAAAATAACCTGCTTCCCGCTTTCTGCCATGGAACGCGTCAGTTCAAAAGCCGTGACGCTCTTTCCCTCGCCCGGTGCGCTGCTCGTAAACAATACCGTCTGTATGCCTGCGCCAGAAAACTGTATGTTCGTCCGCAGGGAATTAAACGCCTCCCGACGGGAGTAATCCAGCTTTTCCATCCCATTTAAATTAATCACGTTCATGTTCACACGCTGCCTTTCTCAATATTCTTCTTTACTCTTCTTTCCCTTTGCTTTTTTCTTCTTTTTATCCCCTGCATACGGCACTACCCCCAGGGTATTCAAGCCCAGGTATCTTTCAATATCATCCTGGCTCCTGATGCTGTCATTCAGCACGTGCAAAACGATAACCGCAAGAGCCGAGATGAACAACCCCAGGACAAAACCCAGCACGATATTCATTACCTTATTTGGCTTGACCGGATCTGGCGGAACGATTGCCGTTTCAACCATGGTCGGCTCATCCGTCTGCATGATTTCCGAAATCTTCCGCTTGGCGACCTTTGCAAATTCGTTCGCCATGTCAGCGCTCACTTCCGGATCGTCGCTGCTTATGCTAATCTTGATAATCCGCGTATTATTCGGGTTTTCGATGCTGATCATTTTCTCCGTAATCACTTCGTTCTCGAAATCCAGCCCCAGGTTTCTCTTCACCTGGTTGACAACCGGCCTGCTCGTGATTAGCTCCATGTAATCCATCGCCAGGGATGAGCCGACCTGGATGTCCGCCAGCGACGTGATGGACGTGGACTGCGTCAGTATGTAAAGCTTCGACGTCGCCTGGTAAGAAGGCGTCGCCAGGAAAAAGCTCCAAGCAGCCGCAGCACCCGCAAAAATGATGCCCGCCAGCAATATGGCCAAAATGCGCCTGCGGAGGACATAGAATATTTCCCGCAGATCTATTTCTATTTCATCAAACGCTTCTCTTCTCTCTTTCATCTACTCCTGCTCCTTTACCGTTCATATATACTCATTGCGGATCAACTTAATAATGTTCGCATTGATAATGCGCCTTGCCTCGTCAATACCTGCGATTTTCACAATCTCTTCTACTGCCGAATGCATGACCGGTTTCCTGCTGTTTGCATTGTGGCAGTCGCTTGCCACAAAGTGAACCAGCCCTTCCATAAGCAACACCCGGCACCAGGATCTCCGTTTGTCCGATCTGCCACTGGAAAGAAATCCCCGGGCATTGACCTGCATATAAGCGCCCTGCTCGATCAAAGCATCGATGCGCCCGATGTCCTTATAAAGGCAGCCATACCGCTCCACATGGGCCAGGATCGGGCGATACCCTTCCCTGACACAGCTCCTGACAGCCTCTGCCAAAAATTCATATTCTGCATCAGTGGAAAATTCGACCAGCAAGTAATCCGTCCCGCCGATGGTCTTCGCCCTGCCAGCCTTCACATCCTCCAGGATGCCGGAGCTGTAGTAAAGCTCGTTCCCCATGTAAAGCTTCATGTGCGGGTATTCCTGCCTCATGCACTTCTTGACAGCGTCGAAAACCTGTTCTGCCCTGCCGGGGTCATACCCGGGGTTGCGCCTGCCGTAATGCGGCGTGGCGATGATGACGCTGATGCCCTCCTGGTCTGCCTGCCCTGCCATCTGCATGGTTTCTTCCATATCCCTTGCGCCATCGTCAAGCCCCGGCAATATATGGCTGTGGATGTCCATCAGCCTCCACCTAGGCGCTGCCGGTTCTGTCTTTGATCCCATCCTGCTACTTTGCATTGCCTTCTCCTGCCTTGCTTTCCATTTCACGGCTCGTCTTCTGTACAACCTTCGTCGGGTCGTAATTCTCCTGGCCAAACAATTCCGTGTGCAGCCTGCTGACATTGCTTTGCAGCGTCTGCGGCATGATATAACCTGTCTCATGCAAAGTTTCCGGCGATGTGGTGAATGGCCATATGATATTTGCCGTATGCTCATATACCGCCATTTCCGTCAAGGTTGCCGTTACCTTGTCCCTGCTCATGCCCCGCCGGACCGCTTTTTCAAGCAGCTCGTCCATGACCGGCGCCAGTTCGGAGGATTTCATGGTTTTCACCTTGGCAAACGCCGCCATGAATACGGTCTGCATATTATGGCCTGTCCTGGCGAAATCCACGGCTTCTGCGCCCATCATCACCTGGGCAGACCCGTCATCAGCCGCTATTTCAACGCCCCCGATGGAATCCACCAGGCCTGCGACCGCATCCCATTCAAGCGCCAGCCCTTCCCGGATGTTTAAATCGAGGTTCTGGTTTATCACTTTAATAAGCCGGTCCATCCCGCCGTCATTATATGCATCTGCCGCAGCGCCATACTTTCCCTTCTGTATTTTTAAATATGTATCCCCATCTATAGAGAACATTTTCATTTCATCTTGATTATTATGGATGCTGATGATGATGAAATCATCGTTTGCCTGCCCGCTTTCATCCGTCTGGCTGCTTTGTCCAATGCCAAAAACAACCAGGTTTCTGTAGTCCTTTAACGCTTCATCCACGCCCGGGCCGATCCCGAGGTATTCATCCCCGTAAATGGTCGTTTCCTGCCCTGCGCTAGCCGGGTCATCCGCCCTTGCGCCCCGCACGCCAACGGCGATAATCGCAATCAGCACGAAAAGCGCGGCTATGATCCCAGCAATCAGCAGAATCCGTGTCGTTTTTCCCTTTTTTCCTTGCGTTCTTCCTGCCATTGTCTCCTCCCTAGTCCATCCAGCCAAGGCCGCCCGCATTGCGGACAGCCCCGCCGGATGCCATGGCTCTTGGCGGCCGGGCATATGCCCAGCCGCAAAATCCTATTTCCGCCACACAAAACCAAATTGTAACCTATTTTATGTTCTAGCTGCCTGCGGCCGTAAAGCCGCCCGCATTAGAATCCCGTCTTAGGAGACTTACCTTTATTAGCGGCTGCATCTATAGTTACGGCTGCTGCTGCATCCGTGTTGGCCTGCTGCTTGATCATAGCCAGGTAAACAGGGGACAGGCCATCAAGTGTAACCTCGATTGTACCATCCGCTTTTACCTCGCACGGCACAACTTCCCAAACGCCTGGGGATTTCTCGTGCAGCACATAAACAGTTGTGCCAGCTTTTACGCCAGGAACAGCCATGGTGAATTTAACGGTGCTTCCTGCTACAGACACCACTGAGCCGTTTTCCTGGTACGTAAGGTTCATTGCATCCAGGATGACAATTTCTTCATTAGCCTTCACAGTAACGCCGGTTTTCTCTTTCACGAGATTCTCTGCTTCCGTTTTGCTTATCTGCGTCTGCGGCGGTATCGCCGTGCCGATAATGTCGCCACTCGCAGAGCTGCCGTCGATCGTCACCGTCCCCTGGCTAACCTTGCCTGGCGCGGGGTCTGCCGGGCTTGTGTTTTCATCAGCAGCGAATGCGCTCGTGCTCATTGCCATGAGCAGAGCCATCGCTGCAACAGCTGCAATCAGTTTGCTCAGTTTTCTCATTATCTTCCCCTCCTTTCTCCAATAGTCCCGTTTTGTGTGGCATTTATATTAAAATGACCGGGTCATTTTAATACCGTAAATATATCCCATGGGCGTTCTCTTTGCCGCCCGTTTGCCTTGGCGCAGCAAGCGATCCTTTTTTCCCTTCACTGCCCCTTCTCCACGGCGTCAACCAAAAGCCCGCTCACGATCCAGCGCTGGTTCGGATGCCCGGCAATGCAGGTCGATAAGGAAACCACATGGCTTCCCGGCTGCACGCTGACGTTTCCGTTGATATGCCCCGTCATCTGCGCTTTCAGGTCTGAAACATAGCGGCTAAATTCCGCATCGTCCCTAAACGAACCATAATCACCCAAGATGTACCTGTCATCAAACGCCACGGCCGCAAAGATATGGTACTTAAATGTCCGGCCTGGCTGGTAGATATAGAAATACGGGTTCTCCTGAAAAAACGCTTCATCCTCATATTTATGGAGCTGCGAGAACATCGTCTTGTTTTTTAAATTATGCCCGTAGACGACCGTTACGGGGTCGCTGAAATCAACCATGTTGTACTTTTCGATATAGATCGACCCAGGAAGCCCCGCTTTGTGGTCGATGGTCGTGTTGAGGTAGTAGTCATCCGCCTTTTCCACGCTGCACAAGACCGGGTAATCCACGTTCGTCCCTGGGACTTTGAGCCAGCCGATGACATCTGTGTTGATTTCCCATAACGCTTCAAAATCAACGGTATTTCCGTACGGGTCTGCTTTGGTATCGATCACTGCCTGCTGCATTTGCAGGTACGCATCCTGCGACCGCTCCGGGTCTGCCCCTGTCATGTATCGATACAGGGCAATCCCGCCGATGAGGGCAGCCAGCATAACGGCTACGGCAATGCCGGCGACCAGTTTTTTCCGGTTCTTCTGGGGCGGCCTCTGGTGTTCTTCCATGCCTGCGCCTGCAAAGCCTGCGCTCTGCTGCCCTGGCGGCTTTTGCATTGGCGGCTCCTGGTTTTCGGGGGAGATTGTTTCCGTCTGGCCCATATCTTGTCTATTCATCCCATTTTTCCCGTTCATCGGGCTTTCCTCAGTTTTCCTGTTTTCTTCACCCATTTCCTTCATTCCTCCTGCCCTGTTTCCTTGGCTTCTTCATAGAAAATGCCGATTACCAGCTCTTTCAGTTTTTTCTGGTCTGCAATGTAAACATCGTATTTCACGTCATAATCTACGCCGTATTCCTCCATGTACGCCTTGCCGGTCATGCCATCGCCTGGAATCCGCACGACTTCCATCTGTTCCGCCGCTATCTGTGAAAAGCGATCCGTGAAGGAAACCATGTCCTCCGTGGTAATGTTGGTGTCCATATTAGCGCCTAGCCGCTCATAAAGATTAAACAGGCTCTCTACGCTTTCATCGGCAAAGCTTTTCAACTTTTGCAGGTACGCGAGGATGTACTGCTTCTGCCTGTCCATGCGCGAAAGCGTACTGCCATGGACATTGGTATCCCGGTAATGGACATAGTCAAACGCCATGTTCCCGTCCAAATGTACCGTGCGCCCCTGGACAAAGGATGGATGCAAGCCTGTCATATTTTCGAGGACCTCCACGTCCACGCCGCCTGCCTCATCGTTTAAAACCGGCACGGCTTCAAAATTGACGGCACAGTATTTCTCAATAGGAATGCCATACAGCAATCTGGAAACCGCCTCCACCATCAATTCCCCGCTCTGCTCCGGCGTCCTGCCGAATGCATACTGGTATGTCAGCACCAGATCCTTTTCGCCAGCCTCGTTGCCGTCCTCGTCCGTTACCGTGACAGGCGTTACCGTCTCGCGCGGGATCGCGATGATGTCCATTGAATTTTCCGCAGAATCCAGGCTCACAAGCAAAATGGCGTCCGCCATGCCGAGGCTTCCCGTGCCGCGCCTCGCATCCATCGGCAAATCCTTGTCAATCCCCATGAAAAGGATGTTGGTGCGGCTTTCATCATACCGGTATTCCTTGCCGCTGTAGAGGATCGTCCTCTCCTCCTTCGTCTGCTCTTCCTGCGGTTTTTGCCCAGCGAAGATCTGGAATACGATTATGAGCGCCACCAGGATCATGGCAACCACCGCCACCAGGATCACTGCAAGCGTACGGTTGGAAAGCCCCTTGCGCAAAGAAGCTTCCCCGGGCGGATTGTCCGCAAGGTTTTGGCGGTCGGGAACCGCCATGCCTGTTTCCCCGGGCGGATTGCCGCGCTGGACATCCGCCCCGGCCTCGTATTCAGTTGTGCAGTTTTTCCCTGCTGGCTGTGTCATGATTTCCTCCCTTGGGTGATTTCACAAGCCCTTTGCTTGCCTCTGCATCCTTCCGCTATTCTTGTATCCTTCCGGGTTCTGTTTCTGCCAATTCCATGCATCCCGGCACATATCCTCCAATGTCTTCCCTGCCTTCCAGCCCAAAACGACCTGCGCTTTGCTCACATCCGCATAGCTTTCCGCAACGTCCCCCTTGCGCCTTGCTGTAATTTGGTAAGGGATTTCAACGCCGTTTGCCCGCTCGAATGCCCGCACGACTTCCAAAACGCTGTATCCTTTCCCCGTTCCCAGGTTGAATACTTCCATCCCCCTGTGCTCCTGCGCATATTGCAGAGCCTTCACATGGCCCTTCGCCAAATCCACCACATGGATATAGTCGCGAATCCCGGTTCCGTCCTTCGTGTCGTAGTCATTCCCAAAGATGCTGAGTTTCCCTAATTTGCCCGATGCGACCTGCTGTATGTACGGCATCAGGTTGTTCGGAATCCCCTTGGGGTCTTCCCCGAGCAGTCCGCTTTCGTGGGCTCCGACTGGGTTGAAATAGCGCAATATAACTGCAGTAAACCCCGTCTCAGCCTTAGCAACATCCCTTAAAACCTGTTCGCACATAAGTTTTGTCCACCCATACGGGTTGGTGCATCCCGTACCCATTCCCTCATCAAAAGGCGCTGTTTGCGATGTTCCGTATACGGTCGCCGACGAGCTGAAAATGATTGTGTCCACCCCAAAGGCCTTCATCGTTTTCAGCGTGGCAATCAGTGAGGAAAGGTTGTTTTCATAATACTTCAACGGCTGTTGCACCGATTCTGCGACCGCTTTGTATCCGGCGAAGTGTACCACTGCATCGATTTTGTGCTTCAAAAAAACCTGCCGCATCTTTTCTTCATCGCCCGCATCAGCATCATAAGCCGCCAGCCTTCCCGCCACTTTCCCGATACGGCTTATGATTTCAGGACTACTGTTGCTGTAGTTATCCACGACGATTACTTCATGCCCTTCGTTTATTAATTCAACTGCTGTATGGGAGCCTATGTACCCGGCTCCGCCTGTCAGTAAAATGTTCATCGCTCCGCATTTCCCTCCACCAAGGATTATTGTGCCAAAATGCTCATTTGGCTTCTTTTTCAAAAGATATAACCCATTCTATAAATTCCCGGACAGCCCCGTCCCCGCCATTTTTAGAGCAAACGCAGTCTGCCATATCTTTGATTGCTTTCACCGCATCCGCCGGACAGCCTGCCAGCCCGCCAGCAGCCTTGATTGGTTCCATGCACTGTAAATCCAATATGTCGTCCCCTATATATGCGCAATCTTCATACGAGTAATCCACATTGTCTTTTTTCCCCTGTTCAGCTAATATTTCCGTGAGCTTGCGCCTCTTATCCCGCACGCCTTGATATACATATTCAATATCCAATTCGTTACAGCGATTCTCCAGCATCCTGCTGCTGCGCGCGGTAATAATGACCGGGATCATCCCATGCTCCGGGAGCATCTCTTTGATTGCATATCCGTCTTTCACGTCAAATGATTTGAACAATTCCCCATCTGCCCCCATATGGATTTTTCCGTCCGTCAACGTCCCGTCAACGTCCATCACAATAAACTTTGCCATGATGCTAATCTTTTTCCTCAGTTATGTAAAATGCTTTCAATCTTTGCCGCAATATCCTCGTCAAGAAGCGGCCTCGTTTCCCCAGAATCCCAATGGATCTTCGGGATCAGCATCGTATCCTCCGGCATATTGATGTCGAGCAAGCACGCCTCATCGTCCGTAAACCATCCGGCATACTGATCAAGCTCATGATACGTTGCGATTGCCGCCGCCTTTATCCCGTATGCATCGGAGATTTTTTTAAAGTCCGGCACGGAATAACCACTGCTTGCAGTCGTCTGCGCAAACCTCGAACCATATGAAACGTGCTGTATTTCACTTATCTTGCCTAAGACCCCATTGTTTAAAATAAGAATCTTGATTGGAAGGTTTTCCCGCTTTACTGTCTCCAATTCCTGTATATTCATCTGAAAGCCGCCATCGCCCGTAATGCAGTAAACGATCCCTTTGCCATTTGCGATTGAAGCGCCGATTGCGAACGGAAGACTGCATCCCATGGAGCCATACCCCCCGCCGATCAATATTCTGCCTTCATTTCCTTTCAATGCCAGCGACTGTGCGCACCAGCATTCATTTTGCCCTACATCAACGGCAACTGTCGGATTTTCCGGCAAAAGGGAAGCTATTTTTTCGACGGCAAGATTTCCGGTTTCCCTGTCGCTTTTTTCTAAAAGGCTCTTTGCTTTTAAGCATCTGTTATGCCAGTCGGAATAATCCGGCACATTCTCCGCCAAGAGCAGCTTCATGAACTCCGTTGCATCCATCAAATACTTCTCTTCATCTTCCTTTATATTGCGGCTCAGTTCATATTCATCTATATCAGCGCGTATCAGCTCTGCATTTGGGGCAAAATTGCCTAAAATATGCCCTACCTGCCTTAACCCCAGCCTGGCTCCTACGGAAATCAGCAGATCACATTTTGAAAGGATGATATTTGCGATCCTGTTCCCATATGTTCCAATAAATCCAATCCGCATCTCATCCTGCGCCATGTCTACGGCATTCATGGTCGTAAGCACAGGTATTTTCGTCTTTTTGGCAAATTCAATTACCAGGCTGGCAGCCCCTGCTGAACGTGCGCCATTACCGACAAGCAATACGGGTCTTTTGGATGTTGTATGGAAAATCAATCAAAACGCCCCCTTTCCTCCCCAGCATAGCCATGTTGTACGCCCGGGAAATTATTTCTGGAAATTCTTCTGCATCGCCGGGCGTCACAGAGTATTTCGTGATATGCCTTGCCATGGAAACGATATCCATCTCTTGAAACCCATTCTGCCTGATGCCTGAAAACCCTTTTATCTCATTCGTAGGAACATTCCCGCATATCCCCATTACAGGAATGCCGTCGAACCATGCATCCGCAAGCCCCCCGAGCGCATTGACCGCACCGGGGCCAGACGTTGTAAAATAGACCCCCAGCTTGCCGCTCGTCCTCGCATAGCCATTGGCGGCAAAGGAACAGCCTTGTTCATTGTAACAAACATGGACATTGATCTCCTTCCTGCCATGCAACGCATCCATAAAAGGGGCGATATACCCGCCCGCATATCCAAATACATCCGTTATTTCTTTTTTTACCAGGAAATCAACTAAATACTCTGAACAATTCATGGAACAACCTATCTCCTTTTCCTGTATTCTTCATACGTGTTTTGCAATAAGGTAAAATCGCCTTTTGAATAATCTGCCCCGTACCGTTTTCTTTTTTCAAGATCCATGCTATGGATGATTTCATATGCCTCTTTTGCCGTGCATCCGGTATTGTCCTTGAGGTAATTTACATTATCAATGTGCGAACTCTCGCATCCGCAGATAAACATCGGAAGATCATACCCCCAGCAGATTGTTTTTCTAAGCGGTACGATGTATTTCTCTATTGTTTCCAAAAGGATTGGCATGTCATAATGTTTGCCGTATCTCGCATTGAGGAAACTTGCGATTGCTTCGGTGCAAGCATTTCCCGCACCTCTTCCCATGCCCAGCAAGGAACCGTCTACCGCCACGCTCCTATCCGTTTCTGCAGCCATCGTGATTAATTGTTCGGCAAGGGCGCATGACAGGCGCAGATTGTCATGTGAATGCAAGCCTATCTTTATCGCATCGTCAAGAAGTTTGTCTGCCTGCCCGAATATCTCACATAACGCATCCAGATGCATTGAACCGAACGTGTCAACGATGGCAAATGCTTCCGGCTTTATTTCATTCACATCTCCTATGAGTTCTTCCCTCTCTTCATCGGTATAGCCCGGCGCATCCATCGGCTGGACGAACACATGATAGCCTTTGGATTTCGCCGCCTTGCAAAATGCAAGCGCCTCTTTCCGTTCATGCTTTGCAAAGGAGATGCGAAGGCTTTCAAATGATTTCCCGTCACAATCATCAAGCAATTCTATTGAATACCTGCTGTTATCGCAAAACCCTACAAACTCGCTGTCTCCCTTAAAGGAAGGAATATACTTTCTTGCGTCCTTGGAATTATTGTATACAAGGGATTCGCCATCGTTCTTCCTCTGTAGGAATCCTGTCTCGATATAGTCAATCCCGGCGCGCACAAGCCCATCGATAACCCCGTCTATAAATTCCGGGGGGAAATTCTTTCCTGCCAGATAGCCGCCATCCCTGATCGTACAATCCGATATCTGTATGCTCATATCATTTGCTCTCCTTTGTACTCATGTATCGGTAAACCGCTTGTGCTGTCTCCATTTCATATTCCGTGTCTATATCGATGCATTCCATCCCCTCAACTTCAACCAAGCATGGTTTTATGCCTATCCTGCGGTTATACCGCTCAAAGACTTCACGAGAAAATACAAACGCTCCAGAAGTTTCCATATAGACCGGCTCAAGCTCCTGCGTCCTGGGGAATTTGTCCGGGTCAAAATTTACAGGCCTGCCCTTTTCCCACATGAACGTCTGTGTGCGTTCAACCGTAAATGCGGAATCATATTCTCTGGAATTAGCAACAGCATCAATGCATCGGTCTATGCTTTCTGTCTTTGTAAATGGGGCCGTTGCATGGGACACCACATAATAATCGGCATCCACTTCTTTTATAAATTCCCGAATGATATCATTGCAGTTAACGGTATCCATGTCCAAATAGCCCGGCCGTTTCAGGAACTTAACGCCGTCTATTAAATACGCTTCAATCCTTTCGTCGCTGCAATATACATATACGCTATCAATGAACTTGCTTTTTACAAGCGTTCTTAAAATAAACTGCACCAGGGGCGTGCCGTCGCAAAATCGGCGGATATTCTTTTCTTTTACCCGTTCGCTGTTTAATTTAATTGGCACCATTGCGACCGTTTTCATTTTGATATCCCGCATAACTTACCCCTCTTTTTCTGAATACCTGCGCCAGCGATACATATGCCGGCTACCATATACCTGAGAAGCCCTATATCGTATACTGCGATGACGAGTAATGCGCCTGCTGTAAAAATAACCGATATTGCGGCAATCTTCTTCGCATTATATACAGCGCCTCCATCCATATACTGCCTGCATACCTTTTTCATGAAAAAGTAATGGCATATGCTCAGCAACACATAGCAGAAAAGCGTCGTAAATCCTGCCGCTATAAATCCATATTGTTTTATCATAAAATAGTTTAATACAATGTTTGCCACTGCGCTGACCAGCGATGCGATGGCAACATACCTCGTCTCGCCCCAATAGTATTCTATGTTGGCAAACAAATTGAATAAAAACATAAACATATTGCTCATTGCGACAGGGGGAATGACATAGACGGCGTCAAAATATTCTTCCGGCGCCAGTATGTAAATGATTTCCGGCGCAAATAAAACAGCGAAAGCATTCAATCCTCCCACGCATATGAGCAGCCGCAGCGCAGCTTTTCCCACTTTCTCCTTTTCATTGTTTTGAATCGCTTTATATGTATACGGCACGAAGGAATTTAAAATCGCCATATTGAGGATTTGCAACGCTGTGGCCGCTTGGTATGCCACGGAATAAATTGCTGCATCCGCTCCCCCGCACATCCGCTCAATCATGATGCGGTCCGATTGCTGCAAAACAACCAGGGAAAGAAAATGCGGGATAAGCGGCAAATTGAATTTCAGCGCATACCGCCAGTATTCCTTATGATAAAGGCTACGGTTGCAGCGCAGTAAATGCACGAATACAATCCCGTATACAACGATCGATGCGCTTACCCTGCCAAATATTGCTGCAAAACCTTTATCATCCGACACAAGGATTAATGGGATCGAGATCAGCGGAATCAGCAACGTCATGAAAAGCGTCATCAAAACGACTTTCTCCGCTTTATAATCGTATCTTTTTACCGCACAATAGTATTCAAATGACGGCATGAAAAGGAGTTCGATAAACATCAGCGCCATTACCGGAAAGGAAAGACCCGATGCTTTTTCCCAACTGCTTGACAGGGGAATGTATATAAGAAACAATGCAATCGTTATTGCCGTGCTCAGCCCCTGCAAAGAGGCAATGAAGTTGCTCCTGTCATCCCCGTACTTCGTCATTCCATTGTTGATCAGGTAATTCCACATATTGAGCGTCGCAAATATCATGATAATCTGATACCACGACAAGAATACGGAATACTGCCCGTATTCTTCCGCAGGCATGAGCCTGGTAAATACAGGCACGACAAGGAATGCGATTCCCTTCTGCATCAGCCCGCATATCATGAAAAGCACGGATGCCCTCATCGGCAGGGACATGGCATGATATTTTGCCTTAATGGTATTCCACATAAAAGCTATTTCCCTTTTCCTTCCATTCTCGCCTTCATGACGTCTCCTCCCCTCTGCCCTTCGCCCAGCCGCTTTGACCAGCCTTTTTCATACCATAGCTTCATGAACGCCTTATTGTTCCTGAGCTTCTTTTTCAAGAAATAATACGGCGTAAAAACAAATATTTTTTTAAAGTATGTTGCGGCGGGGACATGGACATGATTTCGTTTCATGCTCATTAAGATATCCGTCGTAAAAGGGGGATGATCCACCGAAAGCTCGCGTGCAATCTTTGATGACAAATGCGTTTTATATTCTTCCACATCAAAAACCGTACCGAATTTTTCCAATTTATTTAACGAATACAGTTCCGTCATCGTCCTCAAGCATTTCACACAGTACCCGCAATTTTCCGATTCCCCGCAGACAGTCAATGACTTCTGCACGACGGGATGATCCGCAATATAAGCTACTTTTTCAATGCGGTTCACCTCGCACCCGGAATGGTAAAACCTAAGCCCTTCAACGCTCGTTAATGGCACCGCAAATGGTTCCATGAAACCTGCATCCTCATTAGAAAATTCGAGTATGTCCGCCTCATATGTCGAAGCCCAATAATATGTGCCAAACAATTTACGGAGCGCATGCACAAAACTTGAGGTGACTACATAATCCCCTCCCTTTAATGTTTTTTTATATTGATTTAAAAGCGATATATTGGAATTTACACAAACAAATTCCACGCCGAGTTCTTTCGTGATAGGGGAAAACTTATATTTCAGGTCCGCAAACCACCGCTGGTCGATGGCTTCCGACATTCCCGTCAATGCCGCCCCGTTGACTGCAAGGAGGACATGGGTAACCCTTTTCGACGGATATTCGCTATCCAGATGGGAAAGAACCGAATAAAATGAATCCACTCCGCCTGAAAACCCTGTTCCCGCAACGCCTGCGGATTCCGGTACCTCGCCGGTTGTTTTCCCGGTCAATTTAACCGGAAAAAGACCTTTGAGTTTTTTTGAATAAACGGTTATCAAATACTGTTCCAACTGATATTTCAGGGTTTCCGACAATGGCGCTTGGTATTCAATGTCACACTTTTTCTCCATTGCCAGTTCCAATAAAGCCAGTACAAAAGCATCGCTGCGGTCATGCGTCAAATATTTTCCCCATTTTTTTTCGGTCTCGAAAAAAAGGGTCTTGTTGATCACCTGCCCATCGAAACACCATGCCGTGTCTGCGCTTAACCGCATATGTCCTTCGCTTTCGCTTATGTAAGGAGTCTCTATTTTTATGTAGTTGCCCATTCGCTCTAAGCCTCTTCCAGTATGCATGATAATAACACATTACAATATGTCGCCCAGCCTTTTGGATAAATGGATTCCGGACAAAGACAGTCCGCCGCCTTCGGAAAAAAGCCTCTCTAAAGCCTCTATCGACGGCTTTACCGCTTTGTTGCCAGCCACGTCGCACAGCGGATACAAAAAATATACGTCAGGATGTTTCGCAAGCAGCAGGTTGATTGTAAGGACGCTGGTAGACGTTGCCGTAAGGAAAACGTGGTTGCTAAAATCGTAATTGAGCTGTATCGCTTCCCACGGAACGTCAGAATTTTTATCAATATGCAGCCCAGCCTTTTCAAATGCCCCGGTATTGTCCCTTGGATGGAGCTTGACCAAAAGGTTCTCTTTCCCGACAAGGTCTGCAATCCGTTTCGCCAAACCGACTTCGCCGATCGGATGCCCGCCCTCAAAATCGCCTACGCTGGAGAAAAAGATATACTGTTGCTTATATGCAAGCCTGCCTTCATCTAATTGAAAAACGCCGGATACCGTTTTTTTGAACGCCTCGTTCTCATTTAACAGGGGGATTTTTACCGTGCTGCATTTTCCCTTGTAACGCTCCGGATAATAGCAGTAGAACTTTTGGCACAAATCGGCAACCCGCTTTTTCCCGGTTACCATCTGCAATAGATAAACTGCTTTCATCCGGTTGGACAGCTCGCGGAAATTTCCATGCCTTGCCGCAATGTCATAGGAAAGGATGCTTTCTTCGTACTGGGAACAGGCAAGCCTATTATTTTTCCTGTACAAACACTCCCCGATTGCAACCGTTGACAAATTATTATTGAAATACATAAATTCATCAAAAATAACCGTATCAAGCAAACGTATCCCGCAATCAAGCTTCCCGGCCTGGGCTGAAAAAATGCCTGCAATTTTTTTAATCAATCCATGCCCGCCGTAATCCAGGGCTTTGGTTTCCAAAAACCCGGCCGCTTCAAAACAATTTAATGTTTTTAAATTCCGGACGATTTGCCTCGCATTCTTGGAATGGTCTGAAAGGAGAACGGCCACGTAATCGTTTTGCAATAAAGTATGTTTTAACTGAATCACTGTAAGCAGTTGAAAATATGTGTTGCAGACACACAGTACCTTCTTTCCCATCAGCTCGTTCCTGCATTCCATTTGCATTGTCTTTCTGCTTGCGATATGGCAAAATATGCGCCCAATATGCAGTATAGCATCGCTTCCCTGCCGCTAAATTCCAGCAAACTTATCATCAAATAGGCAGCCACCATTGCGGTGAATGGTTTCCTGACGATGTTGCTTTTCTCTTTTATTACGAAAGCGATGATCAAAATGCAATACCAGCAGCCACCAATCACGCCCAGCTCGCAAAATAATTGGATCGGCAAACAATGAATATTATCCTCGCTGTAATTTAATGGCGATACTGTTTTAATAGCGTCCATTACATTTCCCATGCCTACTCCCATCGGGTATTTTTCTATGATATCCGGCGCATATCTCCACATATTAAGGCGTCCTAATGAACCTCCGTCACTACCCACTGTTGCAAACCGGGCTAAAATAACATCAAAGATTTCCATTTGTACTTGCAAAAAAACCATCACAGCTATGATCGCTAAAAAGAACGCAAGGATAATCCTTATTTTATGCTTGGCATCATAAGCAGACGTTATGATAAAAAACACAAAGGAAAAAGCATTTAAGAGCATTCCTCCCCGGCTTCCTACAATGACTGCATATACAGTACACAACGCAAGAATAACCCATCTTTTATTGCTCTTGTACATCGGGATGGCAAGGATCGCAAGCCATGTCGCATCTATGTTGACGCCCCCTCCTGTCAGGGTAAATATATGGGGATGCGCCATTTGGGATATATGATTAACATAAACGATAATGGCATCGATTTGTACAAAAATATTTATGTATGAGATGATTAAGAAAAGTATACTCACGCGCTTAAATATGAGCAGCCAGTCTTCTTCACCAAAATTGATTCCCAATGTCCGAAACATTGTAAGAAACATTACAATACCAACAATATAATTCACGATCCATTGATCAATTCCCCACTTTGAGATATTGAATATTGAAACCAGCAACATATACCCTGTAAAGACCAGCAATGCCTTTGACGGAAACAATAGCCTCCGCCTTGTTATCAGCATGCATCCCATGATAACTATGAAACAATAAAAAATACCGGATAAAGTTACCCCGCCTGCTTCCCGGATCATCGAGAACAAAATGAAAAGCGAGAATGACCATGATAGCAATTCTTTATTGTTTATCGTTGCTTTCTTTTCAATAACAATCACTTTATTATCCCAAAATGCAATAAATGCTTTACTTCTTCAATAACTTCCATATCCGCAAAAATGTTTTCTTTCCTAAAATCGACAACAGCGACGCAATGCGCGCCTTCAGCCTGCCATTCGGATGGAAAAGAACCCCGAGCCTCAACCCTTTGATCTTTTCCCAGGCTATAGCCTTTAATTGTATGTCATTTGCAACATCAGCGCCCATCAACGCATGAAAATACATGCTGAGGCATCTGCAATCAGCATCTTTTTTTAATTGCGGGCAATCACGAACAATTTCATTGCGCTGCGATTCAACCATAAAAATGCCATCCCAATAACGTTTACTGTTATTTGTGCTATGCAAAATGCTGCCTTCCCGCTGGAGATAAAAATATAAATGCTCCCCTACATAGACCACTTTTTTGCTTTTTAAAAAAAGCTTATATGTTGTCCCAATATCCTCATAGGCATATCCCGCCGGGTATCTTACTTCCATGAATAAATCTGCACAATACAGTTTCGCCCAAGCGGCCGCATCGTACAAATCCTGCTTAAGCATTACAGATAAGGCTTCTTCTGCCGTCATCAATAAAGCGCCGTCATAATCCCTGAGCGGCCGCTTCAAAGTCTTTATGTTTGCATCGGCGTCCAACATCACGTATGATTCCGCACAAATGGAAACATCCGCATTGCCGCTAATGATTGCCCTATATAATTTTTCTATGTAATCCCTGGCAACAAAATCATCGCTATCGACAAAAGTTACATATTTCCCGTGCATCACATCCAGCCCGGCATTCCTTGCATCAGACAATCCGCCATTTACTTTATGTATGACCCTGATCCTAGGATCGGACAGCGCCGCTTCATCGCACATTTTGCCGGAATCATCCGTTGAGCCGTCATCGATCAATATAATTTCAATTTCCCGGTAGGTTTGATTACATATGCTATCAATGCACCGCCGTATATATCTTTCAACATTATAAACAGGAATAATGACTGTTATTAATTGGCTCACATTTTAATCCCTTTCATACATTTTTCTTTCATACATTTCAACCGTTTTTTCCGAGGCATTTTCATTATGCGGACAAACTTCGTCACGGAATGTGAAAGTTTAATGCACGGTTTGCTGTATAGGCACGACTTAGACAAAGCCTCTATAAATTTTTCAGGGTTTTCTACATTATGGATATCATGTTCAAGGTAGTTCCTTCCGATTTCTATCCCCGTATGGGCATCGGACCCTATCGTTTTTTGCAGCTGGTATTTTTCGGCAATCCTGGATTGTTCCCTTGAAAAAGAAGGGTCAATATTTCTTCCATTATGGCTTTCAATGCATATTACTGAACCTAAAATTTTTTGAAGGCTATGCTCCTTCAAAACCGTTTTCTCACGTTTCTTATCATATGGATGCGGTATATACAGTAACCCGCCCTGCTTTCGGATTGCCTGCACTGTATCCTCTACCGTAAGATTCCCGCTGATATTTTCATTCAAAAAAAGCCCGATAACCTCCCCTGAATCCGTCATGATTTCTTCGCCGATAATGACCTGTATTTTGCCGCCACGTTCCTTACAGTATTCCTTGAAGGCTATCGCGCCATCAATCGTGTTATGATCTGTTATGGCGATCTGGTCAATTCCATGGATTCGGCATAACCAGTACAATACGGGCAGGCTGAGCATACTGTCATGCGAATATCTGGTATGTATATGAAGCTCCAGTTTATGCCTGCCGTTCTTTCTTTTAAAACTCATTGTTTCGTTTTGCTTCTTTATAAAGCCGCATAAATTTCAAATGCTCTTTATGGTCATTGGCCCATGGCCCCATTACGATCATATTGTCAAAAATATGATAGTCCACCTTTACGATATCCTTGCTTCCATCAAAAACCGACAGTGCGGCAGTCTTTATTTTAGTGGAAGGATAATGCTTTTGCAATGTGCGAAGACACTGAAGCATTGTATTGCCCGTATCAACAGCATCGTCAACCAGCAAGATTGAATCAATGCCTTCACGTTCTGCATCATGAAATTCATATGAGACTGCCCTGCAATTCTTAATTGCATGGTTTCCGCTGCATTGCTCCCTCTTGCGAAGCCATATTTTTAATTTACCCGGCAATGCTTTGAGGACTGGGTGCAGCAGTTTCTTTAATTGGTTTCCGCTTCGTTGCGCCCGTATTTCTTTTAGCGGCACATCATAATGCTCCGCCATTATTTTCCCGATTAGGCAGGCGCCGGAAGCAACAAATACTACCAGATCCGGCTTTTCTCCAACTGTATCAATTAATTGCAATGTAATTCTTTTGATATCGGATAAATTAACTGTTTTAACGCCCGCTATATGTTCCATTTCAAACCCATACAATTCATGCTGCTTCCTTACAGCTTCATTACATCGCGCCATCTTTTTTCACGACTGAAACGACTGTCTGCGCCAATATTTTCATGTCGAGCAAAGGCGACATATTTTCTATGTAATGCAGCTCCATTTTCTGGCGTTCCCCACGTTCATATGTACTGTCATTTCTGGCGTAAGCCTGCCAATAACCCGTAAGTCCCGGTTTTATTGATGTAATCCGCTTCTGCTCATCTTCGGAATAATACTTTTCCAATTCGTCCCTGAGCAGCGGCCTTGGCCCTATCACTGACATATCCCTTTTGAAACAGATATTGACCAAAATCTGCGGAAGTTCGTCGAGCGACAGGCGGCGCAGCTTTGCGCCGAAGCATTTACTGCCGTCGCCTGGCTTTTTATATCCCAAAAGCCTCGGGTCATCTTTTAATTTGTACTCTTTTTTGTATTCCGCAACCTGTTCATCTGTCAGCATCTTTTCCAGGTTATCCGCATCCTTTACCATGGAACGGAACTTCCATACAAATATTTCCCTCCCATCTTTGCCGATGCGTTTTTGGACATAAAAAGGATTGCCAAAATCCTTGCTTATGATAATCAGCATGATAACCAGGATGGGGATAATCAAAACTATGCTTACGCAAAGAGAGGACAAAAAATCGAAGCATTGTTTCGCAGCGTGGTAGCCCTTCGCCGCCTGCCTCGTTTGTCCATATGCTTTATAAGCGCCCCCCGCCGGGCGGTTTGCTGCTTTCCCTGTCACGCTATGAATCATCACATCCTCATGCATTATTCTATTTTCTTCTTGCGCCTGATCCGTGAGTAGTTCCACGATTTAACTCCTAATGTCATGTCTGTGCAACATAATATGAATTACGTTGTATATACAATGTGAATTATGCGGTAATACATAGACTGTTTTGTAATAAGCAAATTTTCTTCGTTCATATAGTATAACTTTTTCGATAGGGATTTTCAATATATTTTTACCCTTGCCGGGACATTCGCTTTGCCGGAATCCAAGCGCCTTTAAAGAATAAAAAGATATTTCCATCAGTTGCTCATATACATAAGTTAGCATTTGCTAACTTATGGTTTTAAAAAACTTTTTTGCCTTTAATTCTTTTATGGCAGTTCACCGTTCGAGCAATCATTATGAGTCCAAACGGTGAAATTCGCATGGAAAAAGCATAAAACCGTTCCCCGCAAAAAGTTCTTTGCATCAACTTTCACCGTCCTGATTCCCGAAAATAAGCCGAACGGTGAAATTCATATGAAAGCGGCCCGGAATAATCGAACCTTTTAAGCTGCCACACCTGCCCGGCTTCATCTCAAGCCCACATCGGCCTTACAACTGCCAGCTATCCAGGTAATTCTTCTGATCCTCCGTCAAGGTATCAATTTCGATCCCCCAGGCAGCGAGCCTTCTGCGCGAAATCACATCGTCGATTTCGCCGGACACGTCAATCACCTTGTTTTCCAGCTTCCCATGATTTTCCTTAATGTACATAGCCGACAAAGCCTGTACCGCAAAGCTCAAATCCATGATTTCTGCCGGATGGCCGTCCGCCGCCGCAATGTTCGCCAGCTTTCCTTCGCCGATGACATTAACCATCTTCCCATTTTCCAGCGTATAGCCGGTAATGTTTGCACGGGTTTCCTTCGAGGAAACCGCCGCCGCTTCCAGCCCAGCCATGTCGATTTCCACATTGAAATGCCCAGCATTGGCCAAAATCGCCCGATCCTTCATTTTCAGCATATGGTCCACGGTAATCGTGTGCTTGCAGCCCGTCGCCGTGACGAAAATATCGCCATAAGGCGCAGCCTGCTCCATCTTCATCACATCATAGCCATCCATCTTCGCTTCCATCGCCTTAATCGGGTCGATTTCCGTAACGATGACCCTTGCACCCAGCGCCGATGCCCGCATCGCAATCCCTCTGCTGCACCAGCCGTAGCCCACCACCACGACTGTCTTGGATGCCACGATCAGGTTCGTATTGCGCATGATGCTGTCCCAGACCGACTGGCCCGTGCCGTACCTGTTGTCGAAGAGATGCTTGCACTTCGCATCGTTGACAGCCACCATCGGGAATTTCAAAACGCCTTCCCGCTCCATCGCCTTGAGCCTGATTACGCCCGTCGTCGTCTCCTCGCAGCCGCCCATAACCGCTTCCGCCAGATCCGGCCTCTTGTTGTGCAGCATTTCCACCAAATCGCCGCCGTCGTCGATAATGATATGCGGCTTGTGTTCGAGGCACATTTCGATATGCTTCGCATATTCTTCATCGGTCGCCCCGTGATATGCAAATACCGCAAGGCCTGCATCCGCCAAGGCTGCCGCCACGTCATCCTGCGTCGAAAGCGTGTTGCTGCCGGTCACGGACATCTGTGCGCCGCCTGCTGCCAGCACCAGGCAAAGATACGCCGTCTTCGCTTCCAAATGCACCGACAAGCTGACCCGAAGCCCCGCAAACGGCTTTTCCTTTTTAAAATCCTCTTCCAGCCCGGAAAGCAAAGGCATATTGTTCTTGACCCATTCAATCTTCTGATGGCCTGACGGCGCTAATCCAATATCCCTTACATCGTAATTTTTCATCGCTTTTCTCCTTCCAGTTCTCCCGCTAAAACCGCAACACCTAAAATTTAACGTTTCGCTTCAGTTCTAATTTCATTCGCCCCAAACCCACATCCCAACCAAGCCGCCCAGCGTTTCGCCGCATTTCAGCTTTCATCCAAGCCAGGCGCATATTCTAGTCCGCCTGGGTTCCAGCCTATTTTGCGGTCCGCATTCTGTTGCACTCCCGCCCAGCGTTTCGCCGCATTTCATATCTCGTCTCCACACGGGTTCGCATCAAGCGCAGGCTTTCATCCTATTCCACCGTAACCGACTTCGCCAGGTTTTTCGGCTTATCGATATTGCATCCTCTTTCCTTCGCCACATAATATGCAAATATCTGGAGCGGAATCACCGCCAGCACAGGCGACACCTCGTCGATGCACTGCGGCACATAAATCACCTCATCCGCCACCGTTTCGATCTCCGTCTTTCCTTCCTTGCAAAGCCCGACGATCCGCGCGCCCCTCGCCCTGATTTCCTCGACATTGGAAACCATCTTTTCATAGAGGAAATCCTGCGTCGCCAGCGCGAACACCAGCGTCTCCGGCTCCATCAGAGCGATCGTCCCATGCTTTAGTTCGCCCGCCGCGATGGCAAAGGAATTAATATAGGAAATCTCCTTCAGCTTGAGCGAGCCTTCGTACGATACGCCCGCATCCAGCCCCCTGCCGATAAAGAAGACCTGCTCCTTCCGATGGTACTTCTTCGCGATGGCGGCAATTGCGCTTTCCTGCGCAAGAAGCGTCTCTACCTTGTCCGGCAGCGCCTTCAATTCATCTAATATTTTCGTGTAATAAGCCTTGTCGATCGTGCCTTTCGTGCTTCCCATGTAAAGCCCGATCAGGTACATACAGATGAGCTGCGTCGTGTACGCCTTGGTAGAAGCTACGGCAATCTCAGGACCAGCCCAGGTATAAAACACGTCGTCCGACTCCCTTGCCACGGAACTGCCGACCACGTTTACGACGGAAAGGACGCGCGCGCCTTTCCGCTTCGCTTCCCGAAGAGCCGCCAGCGTATCCAGCGTTTCCCCCGACTGGCTGATAGCGATGAACAGCGTATTTTCATCCACGAACGGATCTCTGTATCGAAATTCCGATGCGATATCCACTTCCACCGGGACTTTCGCCATTTTTTCAATCACCAGCTTGCCGACAAGCCCCGCATGGTATGCCGTACCGCAGGCGACGATATAGACCTTGTTGAAGCCCTCGATATCCTCCTTCGTCATGGAAATGCCGTCCAGCTTGATGCTGCCGTCATCTGCCACCCTTCTCGTCAAAGTCTCAAAAATCCCCTTTGGCTGCTCGTGGATTTCCTTTAACATGAAATGCTCGTAGCCTTCCTTTTCCGCTGCGTCGGCATCCCAGGTAACATGGTATACGTCCCTCTTCACCTTGTCCCCGGCTTCATTGTATATGGTGATATGATCCTTCGTCAAAACGACCGTTTCGTTGTTTTCGATGAAGTAAACCTCCCTGACGTATTTCAGCAGGGCAGGAATATCGGAAGCGATGAAATTAAAGCCCTTGCCGATCCCAGCCACCAGCGGGGCGTCCTTCCTTACGGCGACGATCTTGTCTGGTTCGTCCGCTGCGATCGCACACACCGCATAAGCGCCGCGCATCTCCGCTACCGCCTTGTTGACAGCCGCCAGCAGATCCCCGTCGTAAAAAATCCCGATCAAGTGTGCGATGACCTCCGAATCCGTCTCCGATCGGAAAACAACACCATATTCTTTAACCAGCCATTCTTTAATTTCCTGGTAATTCTCAATGATTCCATTATGTACGATGGCGATGGAATGATCCCCATTACTGTGTGGATGAGAATTGAGATCGGACGGCGCGCCATGTGTCGCCCACCGCGTATGACCGATGCCCGCCGCACTGTCAAACGCCGGCTCGCCGATAATCTTTTCGAGGTTCTTGATCTCTCCCACGTGCTTTTTAATCTGGATTTTCCCATCGATCGGCAAAGCGATACCGGCTGAATCATACCCTCTGTATTCCAGCCGTTTTAACCCATCGATCACCTTTTCCTTCGCGTGTCCTTGTCCTACGAATCCAACGATACCACACATATTGTTTATCCTCCTATCCAAACCTCTTGGTCAATAACACAGCCAGATCCTCCGCCAGCTTGGTGATGTGCGATACATCCTGTCCCTCCAGCATCACGCGCACCAACGGCTCTGTCCCCGACGGCCTGATCAAAACCCTGCCCTGCCCTTCCAGCTCCTTTTCGGCAGCAGCGATCGCATCCATAATGCCCTGATCCGTCTTGTATTTTTCCTTGTTTTCATTCTTAACCCTGGCATTCTTGAGTACCTGCGGGAAAATCTCGATCTCATCGGAAAGCGCAGACGGCTGTTTTCCCGATAGCAGGATTGCCTGCAAAAGCTGCAAGGAGGAAAGAATGCCATCCCCCGTGGTGGTGTGGTTGCGGAAAATAATATGCCCCGACTGTTCCCCGCCGATGTTGCAGCCCGTCTTTAACATGCTCTCCAATACGTAGCGGTCGCCCACGGCGGTCACATCCACGATGCATCCCATTTTTTCTATGTACTGGTGGAATCCGATATTGCTCATCACCGTCGCCGTCACCTTATCGCCCGGCAGAAGCCCCTTTTCCTTCATCATGGATGCACAAATGCAGATCAGCTTATCCCCGTCGATGATCCTTCCTTTTTCATCGACAGCAATCAGCCTGTCGGCATCGCCGTCATAGGCAAGACCGAGAAAAGCGCCCTGCCTTAAAACCTCGTCCTGCAATCGTTCCGGGTGCGTCGAACCGCATTTGTCGTTAATATTAACCCCATTCGGCGTATTGCCGATTACAGTGATATCCGCCCCCAGCTCCGAATACACTTTTTCCGCTACGCTGTAAGCTGCGCCATTGGCACAATCCAGCACTAACTTCACGCCCTTGATATCCACATCTATAGTAGATTTGAGAAATTCAGCGTACCTACCCAAGGCATCATCATCCGCTTCAAGGCATTTGCCAAGCTTATCGCCTGTAATATGCTTGTTTACATCGATATCGCGCAGGATGATATCTTCGATTTCATCCTCAATCGCATCATCCAGCTTGAAGCCATCTCCATTAAAAAACTTGATCCCGTTGTATTCAAACGGATTATGCGACGCCGATATGACCACGCCCGCATCGGCCTGGTACGCCCGCACCAGGTATGCGATCGCAGGCGTCGGCAGCACGCCGATCTTGATCACATTGCCGCCTACGGCCAGGATTCCCGCACTGAGCGCATCCTCCAGCATATCACCGGAAAGGCGCGTATCCTTGCCGATTAACACGACCGGCCTTTTGATATCCTTGCTGAGGACATATGCGCCTGCCTTTCCCAGCTTAAATGCCAGTTCCGGGGTCAATTCGCTGTTCGCAATTCCCCTCACGCCATCCGTGCCAAATAATCTTCCCATAATCGTCTCCTCACTATTCACATAAGCGGGGCGGTTTCCCCGCTAGTTCACATTTCCGGGCGGTTTTGCTTGCGATTCCGCATTTCCAGGCTGTTGCTGTTTCCCGCCCAGCCCGCATTGACAGGCTTTTCCCCGCTAGTTCGCCCGCATTGCCAAACGGCTGGCATTCTGCGCTACCCGGCCGCTTTCACTCTGCACCGCAGAAATGGTTTCCGCCGCCTTTTCCAATAATTTCTTCATGTATCGCTTTTTGTGCTTCGTGCGCCTTCCGCTCCACACCTTTCAGGCGTTTCACTTCCATTTTCATTTCCACGCTGCGCGATTTGAGCCACTCCCAGTCCAGCCCCGCTACTCAGCGGCTTTCACCGTAACCGTTACCGTCAAAGGTTCATCCTCATGCAGTAAAAAGATATCGTCCGGCAAGTCCAATTCCGCTTCTACTGGCGCAGTAGCCGTGATACCGCTCAAATCCACCGTCGCTTTTATTTTCTTGATATCCTTTATCACATCGGCAGGACCTGCGATATCGACCGCATCGATTCCAGCAAACTTATCAACCGCATATCCATCCGCTACGTTTTCCGTCGCTACCTCCAGTTTTACTGACTTTTTAACAAGCCGCTGGACGTTTACCCTGACCTTATCTTCCGATAGCTCCACACCGTAAACGCGGACATTATCCTTTGTAACGGGAACGACTGTTACGCTCACCCACTTATCTGCCTCTTTTGAAACGATTTGCGAATCCACCGTACCCATCACATGATCGATTTTCCCCACGGAGCTTTTCGCGCCTTGCACCGTTACGTCTTTCGGGTCTATTTTAAACACCCAGTCAACAGCATCGTTTTCGCTTCTTGCCGCCGAGCCTGTGAACTCAATTACAGCTGGCTTCTTTTCCGAAACGAGCGGCTCTACCTTAAAGTGCATGGTGTTGTCCGAAACATTTTCCAGTTTAACCCCTTCTGGAAGGCTGATATTTATTTTTCCTGTGTTTTTTCCTTTTTGGCAGCTTGATACATCGACATACGCAGTCAGTCCGCTCCTTTTAATATCATGCACCTCTGACCGCTTCCCGCTGATGGCTGCGCTGATGAAGGTCTCCTGCTCCTGTACCACGGCCAAATCCTTTTCAGCCAATGCATCCGTTCCCGTAAAGGAGACCGGGATATTGCTTATGTTTTCTTTCGTATTAGGGTCTACCTCGCCCATCACGTACACCCACAGGCAGACGGCAGCAATCAGGGAGATGATTTTAATGAATGTCTTATTATCCAACATCATTTATCCCTCCTTATCTTGCTGATCATGCGAGGAATGATGGACATTGTTCCTGTCCGTTCCTCTACGTTCAAGTACATATTGAGCAAAGTCTTTTCAACCGTTTTCAGATCCAAGAACCTGGACAAATGCCCTTCACTCGCCATGGAGATAATTCCTGTTTCCTCTGAAACAATCAAAACCAGCGCATCAGAGTTTTCCGTAATGCCTATGCCCGCCCTGTGCCTCGTACCCAGCTCCTTGCTGATCGCATTGCTTTTGGTCAAAGGCAGCACACAGCCTGCGGCGCATACCCGGCCGTCCCGGATGATGACAGCGCCGTCATGCAACGGCGCGCCTTCATAGAAAATATTGCCTAAAAGCTGCTCCGAAATTTCGGCGTCTACCAGCGTGCCGCTTTCCATGATATCGGAAAGCGCAGTTTCCTTTTCAAAAACAATAAGGGCGCCCACCCTGTCCCGGGAAAAGGCTTCAACAGCCTTTACGATATGGGACGTGATCTGCTTGCCCTTTTCCTTATCCATCTGGTTCAGGGATGATTTAACGATCTTGCTGCGCCCCATGTATTCAAGCGCCCGGCGCAGCTCTGGCTGGAACACCACCAGGATTGCGACTGCGCCGAGTGCGACCGTCCCCTTTAAAATCCAGTTGATGGTATGCAAATTGAAAATATCGGACACAAAAGTAGCAACTACCAGGACAAGTACGCCCTTCAGCAGCTGCTCCACCCTCGTTTTTCTGATAAAGCCTAAGATCTTATAGATTACAACGGCTACGATCAGAATATCTATCACATCTGTAATTCCCATGCCGGAAAATACATTTTCTAAAAACTCCCGCATTCATTTGCTCCCAAATTCATTAAACAGCCATCCAATATATTTTACAAAAAAAAGGCGCATTTTTCAAGTAGGCAATCCGAGAAATCACCTGAGCATCACAAAGATAAAGCGGAGCTTCCGCCCCGCTTTATCTTATTCGTGCATATATGTTAATATGTCGTTTCAAGCAGTCCATAATCCTTATCGGCCCGCTTATATACGACATTTACCGAATCGGTCTCCATATTGAGGAAAACGAAAAAGCTGTGTTCCAGCATTTCCATCTGCAGAATCGCCTCATCGACGGTCATCGGCGCCAGTTCAAACTTTTTCTTCTTTACGACCTGGATTTCTTCCTGCTCCTCTTCAAACTCAGGCAATCCCGCAAAGCTCAGGTCCTTCTGTCCCTTATGCTTTCTTTGCAGCTTCGTCTTAAATTTTGACATCTGGTTTGACAGCTTATCGATCACCCTGTCCACAGCGTCGTAAGGATCGGATTCTTTCACTTCTGCCCGGAAAATCGTTCCCTTTGTGTTGATCGTCGCCTCTACCTTATAGCCGCCCTTTTCCTTGATCACCATGACATTGCCCGTGATTTCATTGGAAAAATACTTATCCAGCTTCTCAAACTTTTTTTCTATAGTCTCCTTTAACTTATCGCTCGGACTATAATGTTTGCCTGTTATGTTTGTCTTCATAAATAACGACCTCCTTTTTAGGCTTTTCCTTATTGTGCCATGAATCACTTCTGTTTTTCCATCGGCATCCATGATTCAATGAACGCTTCCCCTCGGCAACGCCGTTGGAATGTCCTGCGTTCATTATAACGAGCAAGCGCATCGCAGCGAGTTTCAATGAACGCTTCCCCTCGGCAACGCCGTTGGAATGTCCTGCGTTCATTATACCACATCTGCTACAAAGTGGAAATGCTTTTTCCCGTAAAGTACAGAAAAATCTGAAAAAGCGAACTGTACATACGGCGCACCTGACCTGATCTTTGCCCCCACACCTGCCTTACCCGGATTTTCCGGAGGACTTACCTCTAAACTACGCCATGATCACTGCCGCCTTGCGGATCAGCTTACGTGGGACCTTTCGCCCGTAGCTGGCCTGGCCTTTCAATCACAGACGTGCGCCGTATATACAGTTCGCTTTTTATGCCGTTTATACCGTCTTGCGTGCAGGCACGCTGCACGTGCTGCATCAAATCCGCCTCAGCCTATGAAATGCCACGGACTTTCGCTGTTTTCTGCTTTTATGTAGTTTTGCGGGAGACCGCGCAATTCAGCGCCGCCGCAGCTTGCAGGCCTATGCCGCCTCTGATACTGCCGTTTCCCCGTGCTGCGCCGCTAGTTCCTGCATTCCAAATCTTTCGGCTTCCTGTTGCCGCCTGACGCCAGGGAAAGAAAATAAACTTGATTCGCCCCCGCATACAATAATGCTTTGCTGCAAGCATCCGCCGTTGCGCCCGTCGTATAGATATCATCTACGAGAAGCAACCGCTTGCCCTTTATCTTGCAACTTCCTCGTTCAGATACCGCAAAAGCGCCAAAAAGAGCCATTTCCCGCTCGGATGGATTGAGGCTCCGGAGACGGGGCGTTTCTTTCTTGCGAAGCAATACCGCCCCATCCCATGGCACGCCCCAACGTGCGGACAGCCTCCGCACCAAGAGCGCCGCTTGGTTGTAACCCCGCTGTAGCTTGCGCCCAGCGCCAAGCGGCACGGGAATGATAAGATCCACTTGCAGCCCCTCGCACGATATCCTGTCATACAGCATATCGCCCAGCTTTTTCGCCAGGTAGCCCTTTCCATTATACTTGTAGTCCAGCAAGACTGCCCGCTCGTGAAGCCCGTAAGCCAGGCAGCTATACCCTTTCGTAAAATAATGCGCCCGGTCCATACAGTCATAGCACAGCTTGCCCCGATAGGCATCGGGAAGGGCCTTCCCGCATTTTTCACAAGTCCTGCCGCTTGCCCAGTGAAATTTCCTGATGCATTCATCACACAGGGAATACACCCTGCTGCCGTCTATGAGGCTTCCACAGCAAATACAATATATGTTAGACGGAAACACAGCCTCGCTGATGGTTTCCGCCGCCTTTGCCAATAATTTCTTCATGATATCCCCCTTTTATGCTTCGTGTGCCTTCCGCTCCGCACCTTCGGTATGCCCTTGCATCCTTCGGTCACACATTTCGGCACGCTTCTCCCCTATCCCCATTTAGCCATACGCTTTCCTTCGTCTTCCAGCACGAATCAGCTTTTATTCTTATGGCGCGCTCCCACCTGCGCCTGCAACATACCTTTGCCGCCTTTATCCGCGCCTCCTAACGCGCTTTCCGCCTGTACCATTTATTCACGCGCTTTGCCTGCGCCTTTCCAGCGCGCTTCTATCTCCGCTTCCCATATGCACACCCCCTTTTTTCCCTTCTCCGCCAGCTATCCGCAAGATGCGCTTTCCATATGTTTTTGATCCGCCTCCTAATGCGCTTTCCGCCTGCACCCCTTTACAAACCGCCAAGCCCCAGGTATTTTCCCAGCCTTGTCCCAAGACCGGAGAACCGTTCCTTGATCCGGTTGTTATCAACCATGCCGTGCAGCTTTCCTTCTGAACCCACCAGCACGACCGCCTTTTTTCCGCGGGTAACCGCCGTATATAGCAAGTTCCTGCTCGCAAGCACCGGCGGAAACCAGCTGACAGGCATGACCACGACCGGGAACTCGCTTCCCTGGCTCTTATGGACCGTAATGGCATAAGCAAGCTCCAGCTCATCAAGCTGGTTAAACGCATACGTGACGTGCTTTACATCATCATATACGACCGTGAGTTCATTGAACTGGCGATCCACCTTCTGGACAAACCCAACGTCTCCGTTGAAGATCCCTTCCCCTTCCGTAAAATCCTCCAGGTTCTTCCACGCAAGCTGGTAATTGTTCCTGATCTGCATCACCTTGTCCCCCTCCCGGAAAATACGATCCCCAAAGACCTTTTCCGCAAGGCTGTCGTCAGGCGGGTTCAACACTGCCTGCAATTCTTTATTCAGGTTGATGCTCCCCAAAATCCCTTTCCTGACAGGAGTAAGCACCTGAATATCGGAAGCAGGTGAAATTTCCTCGTAAAAGGCGGGCAGCCGCTTCGTGCATAGCTCCTTGATCGTCTCCAGCATATCCTTCTCCGCACTGCGCCGCAGGAGGAAAAAATCCTTATCCTTTGCATTGCAATCCGGATAATCCCCCTTATTGATCCTGTGTGCATTCACCACGATCATGCTTTCCTCCGCCTGGCGGAAAATTTCGGTCAGTCTTGTACAATAGATATATTCGCTGTCAATGATATCGCGAAGGACATTACCCGCACCCACAGACGGAAGCTGGTCGGCGTCGCCTACCATGATCAGCCTCGTCCCCGGCCTGATTGCGCTTACAAGCGCATTCATCAAAATCAAATCTATCATGGACGCCTCGTCGATGATCACGGCATCGTATTCAAGCGGCGACTCCTCCGTTTTGCCAAACCGCATCATGTTCTCGCTTTCGGAAAAATAGTATTCCAGCAGCCTGTGAATGGTAGACGCATAATGCCCCGAGGTTTCAGTAATCCGCTTGGCGGCCCGGCCCGTCGGCGCTGCGATAGCCGTTTTGAGCCCGCTCTCTTCCAGCACGTTGATGATCGCATTGATGATCGTGGTCTTTCCCGTCCCGGGACCTCCCGTAATGACGGAAACGCCCATGTTCAGCGATGTCGTTACCGCATGCTTCTGGTTTTCCGACAAGTGAATGCCCGTGATAAACTCCGTCTTGGCGATGAGGCTTGCGGCGCTGGCCGCAATGGGCTTTAAGCCTGCGGAATTGAGCTGTGCGAGCAGTTTGCACACGTTCTGTTCCGCCATATAGTACGGCATGAGGAACACGACGTTCCTGTCCTCCAGTTTTTCAAGATGCAGATTCCCTTCAAAAACCATTGCCGTAAGCTGGTCCTCCACCTGCTCTATGGACAAGCCTAAAAGCTCGCCCGTCTTTTCGCACAGCATTCTTTGCGGGAGAAAGGTATTGCCTTCGCTGGCAAAGTACGACAGCGTAAATTTAATCCCGCTTTTGATCCGAAACTCATCATCGGCGGAGATACCCATTTTTTCAGCGATCATATCGGCTTTTTTAAACCCGATCCCAAAGATATCCTCGACCAGCCTGTAAGGGTTTTCCTCTACTGCCTTGATGGTTTCCGGTCCATATATATGATATAGTTTCATCGCATAATCCGCACCGATTCCATACTGCTGCAAATGCATGCTCACCCGTGCAAATGCGCGGTGCTTGCCATATGCCTCCGTTATCGCAGCCGCCTTTTTCTCCCGAATGCCGGAAATCTCAGTCAGCCGCTTTGGTTCTTCTTCCATGATCCGCAGGGTATCCGCACCAAATTTCGATACGATGGCGGCAGCCGTCTTTTTCCCAATGCCTTTGATCACGCCAGAGGCCAAAAACGCCCGTATGCTGTCTTCCGTGGATGGCATCATTTCTTCAAAGCCTTTAATGGCAAACTGCTCTCCATAAGTGGGATGCTCGGTAAATTCCCCACGCAGGACATAGCTTCTGCCAACATCTGCATAAGGCAAATTACCTACGGCAGTAAATGCTTCGATTTCCGTTTCAAAAACGGCTACCGTATAGCCGTTTTTATCATTCCGAAAGATTACTTCTGCTATCGTTCCCTGTTTTTCTTCCATCATATTCAATGTTCATCCAATGCTTTTGCCCGGCTGCCTGCACCTATTCCGGCGGCGCTGTTGAAATGTCCGCCGCAACCTTTTGGCCTAGCAGTTTCGCCCGCACGCCTGCCTCAACCATCCGCCTAGCCGCCTACCGCAGCCATTTCACCCCGCGGAAAGCGGCTCTGAATTTATTCTTATTAAATTTTGCCGCAAATTTCAACAGCTCTTTTCTCTCATTATATTTCGGCTTCTGATGCACCACGTCGGGGAGCAAATGCAATAAATATTCAGCCCGCTCCGCATCGTCGGTAATCCCCGCTTCGATGATATCGTCCGCATCGATGGCCAAATCCTCTGCAAAGACCGGCTGCTTTTCAGCCAAGATGATCTTGAGGATATGGTCGCGGCCTTCAATTTTCTGCGTACTCAAATCAAAAACCGCCGCCTGCGCTTTGGAAAGCTTGTCGATAAAGTTGTATTTGTCCCAGCCGCAACGATTGAGAAACCCCTTGATTGCCACATCCGTCCCCAGAAAGTGAATATCCTGCACGAGCGTTTTCGCGTCCAATAAATACTCCCGGTCCAGTCCTTCATATGGCAAGTATTCCACCGCTTCCCGGTAATATTTATCAAAGCAAAGGTAAATCAACGCCTGTCTCCTCAGCGGAATATGTTTGGTTTCGTCGATATGCTCCGTCAGCGTTTCATAATCGTTTTCGGCACGTTTGCCTGCAGCAGCGGCCGTCTTTTCCCCGATGATTCCCGGAAGAAGCCCCAGCCCAGCAACCATCTTCAACGCTTTTCCCGCATATTTTCCATTTACGATGAGCGTGAACTCATACAAAATTTCGTCTTTGTCAGCTGCCTGCAAAAGAACTGCATTCTGGGCGATGCTTTCAGATAAGCCCCTGCTCAAATCAAAGCCGTATAAAGAAACATAGCGAATCGCTTTCAACATCTTTTCCGGCGCTTTCTGGAATGCCTCCTGGATATCGCCTGCCGGTTTCAACAGCAAATCTTTGATATCCTGCCTGCCGCCATAAGGGTCAACAGGGCTTTTCTGCGGATGCTCCGCAATCGCCTCCGCCGTAAAATCATATTTCCGCACCTGATCCTCTATCTTGCCCCGCATGGTTACGATATCGGCAATGATCCCTTCCAGGGAATCCGCCACATTGATATCATCCGAAATAATTTCCTCCGTATCGTCCAGTCGCACCACCTGCTTGCCGATCGCCTCTCCATCAGGGAAAAATTTCCGAACTTCATCCTGTGGGCAATCCGTGTAAAGATCCCAATCCTGCGGTTCTTCTCCTGCGTAGGAGGCCATCACGCACTGTCCAGCGCAATACACTTCATAACCTGCGGTGGTCAGTTTATTGATGATTCGGTTGACATCTTTGGGGATTTTCGTCATCTTGGGATACCTTTCTTGGAAATTGCCGGATTTCACGATCGCCTAGCCTCGACAGGCTGCCAGACTCATAACGGACTTAACGGCATGACGATTCAGCCACGGTTTGCCAGAGCCGGGCCAGCATAACAATGCTTGCTAAATTTACACGGCTCCGTCCTTTTCAAAATTTCCAAATTTACTAAAATTCTTCCGAAACCTTATAAATAGTCCTGTTATCCAATGTCCATATCCTGTCGCTAAAACTGCCCGGCTCTGTCTTATCAACAGCCTCCTGCATATCGTACATCTTCGCATCGATCATATCGAGATAATGGAGCATTTCCGCTTCCGGGAAAAGCGGTCTCTTCGGGCTTCCAAATTCCGGTTCGTAATGATGGGAAATCAGCATATGCTCCAGCATGATGGTTTTCTCGTTGGAAATCCCCAACTCCCCGGCCAGCTTGTCTATGCTTTTCACGCCCTGTACCAGATGCCCCAGCATCTTTCCTTCAAACGAGTACCCAGAAGCAATTCCCAGTTCGTTTGCAACGATTTCGTTCATTTTCTCCATATCATGAAGGATGACGCCAGCCATCACCAGTTCTTGGTTAAGATTGGTGTATATCCCGCATGCTTTTTCCGCCATCATCAGCATCCGCTTGACATGATACAAAAGGCCTGCCAGCTCAGCGTGGTGGTTCTTCTGTGCCGCAGGATAGTACATGAGCTTTTCTTTATGGTCCTCCAGCACCCGGATGCAGAGATTTTTCAAATCTTGGTCATAAAATGCGTCCGCTTTGCCATAAATATAAGCATACATATCCTCTGCATTTTCCGGCGCTGCTTTTATGTAATCCTTCATATCGATGTTGTCTTCTGCCGATGTATGCCGAATCCGGCTTACCCGCAGTTGTTTCATCCCATTCCATTCGGTCACCATGGCTTTGACCTTGATCACGCTGCCTTCCTTGATCTTCTCCAAGCCGGGCAACTCCTCGTCAGCAATGTCCCATTTCTTCGCTGAAATTTCCCCGCTACAGTCCGCCAGCAACAAATCAAGGTATGCTTTCTTGTTTGAGCCAACCTTCACCGCTACCATCTTGACAATAAAATATGAAATAATTTCTTGCGCAGTCCTGATATCTGAAATATAAAGATCCTTCATTGTACCGTTCCCTTTCTTGCGATGGTTTGTATTGCACGGCCGCCAACTGCTGGCCTGGCGATTCAGGCGTCCGCAGGTACGCCGGTTACTGGCGGCATATCAGCATCCTATGATACGCAATATGCCAAATGGCTCCGGTACAGCCGTTACCGCGCCAAAATGCATTGTTTCTGTGGAAAGGCTGGAAATCATTTGCCATTTTTGCCATTACAAAGCCTCCGCCCCCATCTGCCTATTATTTTCATTTTACATGAAAATCGTTGAAAAGGGAAGGAAAATCGGTTCGCACCTGATTGAAAAAGCCAATGGGCGAGGCGCTATCGCAAACAAAAAACGCCGCCGCATGAAAAGGCTATTTGTTTTTTAAGCGAAACCGTTCCACCAGGCTCTTCATAAGCTGCGACTGGCTGGACAATTCTTCGCTTGCGGCTGCGCTTTCTTCCGCAGTGGCCGAATTTGTCTGTACAACACTGGAAATCTGGTCAATACCCACGGTAACCTGGGAGATAGCGTCAGCCTGAAGGCTGCTAGCCTTTGAAATTTCTTCGATCACGCCTGTCATTTCATTTACGCCATTGACCGCCTGAAGCAAGGACTGAGCTGTCTCATCGGCAATCTGCGTTCCGTTTTCGACCGCCTTTAAGGAATTTTCGATCAAGGCAGAGGTATTCTGCGAGGCTTCTGCGCTTTTACTTGCCAAATTGCGGACTTCGTCTGCCACTACAGCAAACCCCTTCCCCGCAACGCCTGCACGAGCTGCTTCCACAGCGGCATTTAAAGCAAGAATATTAGTCTGGAAAGCAATATCTTCAATGGTCTTAATAATTTTACTGATTTCATTGGAGCAATTACTGATCTCACGCATCGCTTGTATCATCTGCTGCATTTTTTCATTGCTCACGCCCATTTCCGCACTGACGCTGCCTGCCGCCGTATTGGCCTGCTGCGCACTATCTGCATTCTGCTTCACTTTATCAGAAATTTCATTAATCGTAGCTGCAAGCTCCTGAACCGAACTTGCTTGTTCGGTCGCTCCCTGGGAAAGAGCCTGCGCGCCGTTGGACACCTGTTCCGACCCGCTAGCAACCTGGGATGAACTTTGGCTGATTTGCAGCATTGTATCGTTAAGCCGCCCTGCAATGCCCCGGAAAGAAACCAGCAACGGATAAAAACCGCCCGTATATTCCGCTTCACAGTCTGAATCCACTGTAAAATCCCCATCTGCCATTTGAGCAAGAAACCTATTTTCATCATCAATAATAGCCCGAAGCTTATGGATTAATCTGCGCACCTGATCAGCCAGAATCCCCAACTCATCCTTGGCGGTATAGGAAATCTCTACATCCAAATCGCCCTCTGCCATTTTTATCGCAGCATTCTCTATTTCAGAAATAGGAATTTTAATCGCTCGTATTACCACAAACGAAAAGAAAATCCCCACAAGAATTACGGCAACAATAACCACCGCCATAATGCAGATAGCAGTTTTGTAAAGGCAAGAGCTTTCCTCCGTTGCAGTATTGCTGCCTTCTGCATTGTAATCAATAATATCATTAAAAGCACCGTTTAGGGAATTGTAAAGATCCACGCACTCGCCTTCCAGAATAGCGCGGGCCTCTTCAATGCGGCCTTGCCTGGCTAACGCTATGATTTCTTCATCGGCTTCATTGTATTGCGCCCAAAGATTCATAGCATTATCATAAAAAGCCTTCTCCTCTTTATCAATTAATTTTGCGTATGTAGCTAAGAGGGTATCCATATCCTCTTTTTCTTTTTGGAGGTACTGAAGGCTGGACTCCCTTACATCATCGGAAATTGCGGTAAGATACCCTAATTCATTCAACCTGATATTGGAAAGGGTAGCGGTCAATTCCCTTCCCGTATCAATGCTGGGAAGCCAGCTCTTCGTAATATCGCTTGTCATATCGTTCATCCGCCCCATCAGGGAAAATGACATACCACCGATAATGAACATGCCAATCAACGCAACGCCTATGAGAATATACAGCTTTAACCTGATTTTTAAATTTCGTATGCAATGAATCATGATCTTAATCTCCTTCTAGCTTTTCAGCATATATTTCCAAATATATATCGGCATACCCATCCTGTTTCATAAGCAATTTTAAAACAGAAAACTAAAATGCTACTCGTAATATTAAGCCAAATAGGGGGCAAAGGATTCCACAAAAAAACCAGCAACGGTATGCTGGCTGTGATAAAAAAGATTAACATTATTCTGTGATCAGTTTCGGCCAGCCACCTTATAAATTTCATCGGAAGCGGGCGGATCGATCACGATGCCTGCTCCATCCGCATCAGGCTCTTTCTGTGCGCTTCGGTCATCGGCGGCATCTTTCGCCGCATTGCTATCGCCATTCCCCTCGGCAACGCTTTTTGTCCTGCCGCAATCACACCTTCCATCAGCCTGGGACGCACAGTCTTTTCCATCTGTCGTGCCAAACAGCCGAATCCCATAACCTTCATGCTCAATCCTTCCAATGATGCTGCAAGCGACCCCAGCTTCCGCCATCGCCGCTTCCATTTCACCCCGCTTTTCCTGCGGCACGATGATGAGCATAGAACCGCTGGAAATCAACCGCAACGGATCGATATCAAAAAATCGGCAAATCTTTTTTACCTCGGGCATCATTGGAATCATATCCGCCCAAACTTGTGCGCCTTTGCCCGCAATCTGGCACATTTCCCATACTGCGCCCAGAATGCCGCCCTCGGTAATATCATGCATCCCGTGCGTTCCGACCGTTCCAGCCGCAACTCCTTCCGCAACAACGCTGACCAGATCCAAAAATCCGCAAGCCCGGTCCAGTTCTTTCTCCGTCAAAACCCCTGCAAGCTGCTGCCCGTAATCACAGGCAAGGATGCCGCATCCTTCCAGCCCAGCAGACTTGGTCATCATAATGTAATCGCCTTCTGCGATATCGTTTCCACTCTGCGAATGCCCTGGCAAAGCCCTTCCAATCGCCGTCGATACGATGACAGGCTGCTTGACCGCTGGCGTGATCTCGGTATGCCCGCCTATGATTTCCACCTTGAGCGCCGCCGCCGTTTCCGCCGCCTGCCCCATGATATGCGCCACGTCATTTTCGTTCGTTCCCTCCGGCAGCATCACCGCCAGCATGATTCCCAGCGGCTGTACCCCGTTCGAAGCGATATCGTTACAAGTAATGTGGATGGCAAGCCTGCCAATGTCACTGACCGCCGCCGTAATCGGGTCGGTGGACATCACGCACTCATAACCGCCAAAATCCATTACTGCGCAATCCTCGCCGATGCCTGGACGGACTTTTACCGCCTCGCTCCTGTAAGTTATCTTATCGAATACCAGTTCCTTTAATAAATCGCTGTCCAATTTCCCTGTCTTTAGCATTTTCATCCTCCAGTCATCGCTCCAGCATCTTCATGGTATATTTTTCAAAACGCCTCACGATTTGACGCCCTGCCCATTCGTTCAGAAAAGTCCTAAGCAGCCACAATTCCGCATCCCAGTGTTTACGCTACAATTCTCCAGCATTTTCACAATTCGGCGTCCCAGTGTTCTCATCTTCCTGGCTCGGCGCCCGGTCCATTCATTCAGAAACGTCCCAGGGCGTTCACGGCTTGACGCTTCGTCCCAGCGCTCTCACGCCGTAACACGCCGAAAGCCTCATGAGCGAGCCTCCAGCATCTCCATAAACTGTTCCTCCGTGATGATCGGGATGCCCAGCTCGGCGGCCTTCTTGTTCTTTGCCGAAGCTGAATTGATATTGTTATTGATCAGGTAGTCCGTCTTTCCCGTTACGGAAGATGCGCTCTTTCCGCCCGCCGCTTCTATCGCCGCCTTTACCGCATCCCGATTTTCAAAATGGTTCACCTTGCCCGTAATGACAAAGGTCTTGCCGGAGAGCGGCCCACCCGTTTTTTCCGTAAAGCTTTCATCGAGCCGCACCGATTGCAACAGTTCATTCACGGTCTTCTGCTTTTTCTCATCTTGGAAAAATGCCACGTACGCCCTCGCCATCACTGTGCCGATGCCGTCGATGGCCGCCAATTCTTCCTCCGTTAAGGCGCAAATTTTCTGCCAGTTGTTTTTGCATTCCTCTGCGATCATTTTCGCATTGGCCGCCCCGATATTGGGAATCCCCAGGCTCAGAAGCAGCCTGGCGGGAGTCGTGTCCGCCGCCTTTTGCACCGCCGCAAGGAGATTGTCGAACGACTTTTCCCCAAAGCCCTCCATCTCCACGATCTGATCCCGCCAGCGCTCCAGATGGAAAATATCCGCAAAATCCTTTAAAAACCCTTCGTCGATGAACTTTTCCAGCGTCGCTTCCGAAAGCCCTTCGATGTTCATTGCATTCCTGCTGACAAAATGCGTAAACGCTTTGATCCTCCTGGCAGGGCAGTCAGGATTCGGGCAGTGAAGCGTCTCCACGCCGTTATCGTCCTCAATTTCCGTCGCTGTCCCGCAAACAGGACACATCGAAGGAGGCTCCGCCGTCCCGCTTTTGGTGAAGTTTTCCGCGATCTGCGGGATAATCATATTGGCTTTGTACACGCTGATGGTATCGCCCGCTCCCAGCGCCAAAGCCTTCACGATGCTCAGGTTATGGACCGACGCCCTGCTGACAGTCGTGCCTTCCAGCTCCACTGGCTCAAACACGGCGATCGGGTTGATTAGCCCCGTGCGGGATACATTCCACCGGATCTCTTTTAGCTCCGTCTGCCTGATTTCATCCTTCCATTTAAAAGCGATGGAATCGCGCGGAAACTTCGAGGTCGCACCGAGTGACCTGCCGTATTCAATATCGTCGAATATCAGCACCAGTCCGTCGGACGGCAGGGGAAAACGCTGGATTTTTTGCTCAAAATCCGCCACCGCGCCCGCAATGCTGCTTTGATTGACCTTCACGTATTCGACCGTCTCAAAGCCCTGCCGCCGCATCCACTCCATCTGCTCGTGCCTGTACCGCTCCCCGCCTCCGCCTTGGGCAAGGGAAAATGCAAAAAACTGCACGTGCCGCTGCGCCGTAATTTCATTATTGAGCTGCCGCACCGTTCCGCTGCAAAGGTTGCGCGGGTTCTTGTATTTCGCATCTGCGTCTCCCACGGTGTGGTTGATCCGCTCAAATTCCTCGTAACTGATCACCGCCTCGCCCCGCACCACCGTCGCCTGTTTGTGGGGAATCGTAAGCGGGATATTATCGAACACGCTGGCATTGGCTGTAATGACTTCGCCCGTCACGCCATCGCCCCTGGTGACCGCCTTGGACAGCTTGCCATCCTCGTAGGTCAAAACGATGGTAAGCCCGTCCAGCTTCCAAGAAAGAAGCCCCGCTTGGCTGCCCAGCCAAGATTCCAACTCTTCCACCCGCTTTGTCTTATCCAGGGAAAGCATCACCGCCGGATGCCGTTCCTTCGGCAAGCTGTCGGCAACCTGGTAGCCTACGTTTACCGTAGGGCTCGTGGAAAGCACAATCCCGCTTTCCTTTTCGAGCGCTTCCAGTTCATCATACAACCTGTCGTATTCCTGGTTCGATATGATTTCGCGGTTTTCCCGGTAGTAGGCTCTTGCGGCTTCATTGAGAAACGCCACCTTTTCCGCCAAAAGGCTGCGTATATCATTTTTTTTACCGTCGTTCTTTTTATCGTCCATCTGTCATTTTCCTCCGGGGTTTCCATCAAACTTCTTCATACTGGGCTGTTACGCAAACAGCAGATAACGAACACGCTTGCGCGCCGGTCATACACGCCAGCCCATTTGCATCAAATCAGCTAATCTGGCCGTATGATGCCGTTCACCGCAAGATGCCAAGCCGAATCCGCCCGCCCCAATATGTACAAATGCATATGTATCCGCCGTTCAGGCCGCCGCTAATTTTAACAAGCCATGCAATACGCCGCTCCCAATGGGCTATGCATCCCGTCGGTTTCAACAAGCCGTTCAGGCCGCCTCCGATTCAAATGAACCGTGCAGGCGGCTGGTCCAGACCGAGAAGTTCTGCGAACCGCCTGGACAAAACCATCCATAGCAAGCTGTTAACTCCGGCTCTGGCATACCCAGCAAGATGCCTTCATTCTGGCGGTCCTGCGTCCGCCTTCAATTCTGTCAGGCCATGCAGGCCGCCGCTAAATTGAACAGTCCACTGCCAGCATCAGATCCTTTTTAGCGGCGCAAACCCCAGAGCCAGCTTCTTTACATCCTCCCTGAACCGGATTTCCACGATTTTTCCATCGCAAGAAAGTACAATGCCTTCCCCGAATTTCTTATGCGATACCCGGTCGCCTGCCGCAAAGGATTCCCCAGCGGCCTGCACGTTCTGCTTCGTCTGCTGCCTTGCATATTTCAACTGGTTAAACGGCTGAAACGGTCTTTTTTCCGTCATGCCATCCGTGAAAACGCCCAGCCTTGCACTCCGTTTTTTCTCATAAATGCCGTCGCCTTCGAGCAGGCGCTTATCCATTTCCCGCAGAAACTGGGATTCCCTGGTATAGTCGGTCTTGCCGTACAGCGTGCGCTGCTCAGCGCCGGTCAGCCACAGCCGCTCCCTTGCCCTCGTAATGCCTACATAGCAAAGCCGCCGTTCCTCCTCCAGCCCGTCTTCCCGGTCAAACGCCCGCCAGCCTGGAAACAAGCCATCCTCCATGCCCGGCATGAAGACAAATGGAAATTCAAGGCCCTTTGCGCTGTGCATCGTCATTAAAACGACTGCATTTTCATCGGCGTCGTGATTGTCCACTTCCGCCAACAAAGCGATCCGCTCCATGAACTCCGCCAGGGACATATTCGGGTCATCCTCCTGGTACTTCTGGATGACGGATTTAAACTCCATCAGGTTTTCGATGCGGCTCTCTGCCTCCAGGGTGTTCTGATCCTCCAATGCTTTGAGATAGCCCGACTTTACCAGCAAGCCGTCATACAGGTCGGAAATTTTCAAACTTTCCTTTTCTGCGCTGTAAAAGAGCAGCAGCTCTGCCAGCGAGCGGATATTGGCTGAGGTTCTTGCTGAAAAGGACTCCACCACGTCTTCGTCCAGAAGGCTCTGAAAGAGGCTTTCGCCCCGCACCTGCGCCAACGCCGTCAGCTTGTCGATCGTCTTGCCGCCAATGCCCCGCTTCGGTTCGTTGATAATCCGGGTCAACGCCAAGTCGTCCGCATTGTTTTGCACCAGACGCAGGTAGCACAACATATCCTTGATTTCTTTCCTGTCGTAATAGCGAAGGCCGCCCAGCACCCGGTATGGAATCTCCCTTCTGGAAAGGGACTCCTCGAAAGTACGGGACTGCGCATTCGTCCTGTAAAGGATCGCAAAATCGCTGTACTTCCGGCTGGGAGTCTTCATGCGGTTTATCTCGCTGGCGATGAAATAAGCTTCCTCGGTTTCATCCGCCGCCCTGTGGTACATGATTTTATTTCCTGCGTCCTGATCGGTCCACAGCTTTTTTTCTTTCCTGCCCTTGTTCTTCGATATCACCGAATGGGCTGCATCCAGTATGTTTGCCGTCGAGCGGTAATTCCGCTCCAGCTTAATCACCTTGGCGTTCTGAAAATCCTTTTCAAATTCAAGGATGTTCCTGATGTCTGCGCCCCGCCATTGATAGATACACTGGTCGTCGTCGCCTACCACACAGATATTATTATGCGCCTCGGCCAGCATCCTTATAAATTCATACTGGATCTGGTTCGTATCCTGGTATTCGTCCACCATGATGTAATGAAACCTGCGCTGGTATTGTAACAGCACAGCTTCATCCCGCTCAAACAGCCTTACCGCATTGAGCAACAGGTCGTCAAAATCCATCGCATTGTTCTTTTTCAAGACTTTCTCATATCGATCGTAAACCTGCCAAATCAGCTTGGTTTTCAAGTCCTCGCCATAAGCCTGTATGTACTGTGCGGCAGACAGCTTCTGCTCCTTGCACTTTCCAATCACGCTGAGAAAATAAGCAGGCGTATACTTCTTCCCGTCGATGCCAAGCTCCTTAATGATGTTCTTGACCACCGTCTTCTGATCCGTCGGATCGTATACGGCAAAATCCCTGCCATAGCCCAACACCTCGGCATGGGAACGCAGGATGCGCAAGCACGCCGAGTGAAACGTCAATATCCACATATTGACGCCCGCACCAACCAGGTTTTCCACCCTGTCCCGCATTTCCTTCGCCGCTTTGTTCGTAAAGGTCACCGCCAGCATATTGTAAGGACTGACATTTTTTTCTCTGATCATATAGGCGATCCGGTGCGTCATGGTACTGGTCTTGCCGCTGCCTGCGCCCGCCAGAATCAGGAGCGGTCCTTCTGTGTGCATCGCCGCTTCCCTTTGTTCCTCGTTTAAAATATCCAACTCTTTCATTTCCGTTATCCTTGCTATCCTCATATGGCTGCATCAAATCGCACCACATTTGCTATTTTTGCATCGGCTACATCAAATCGCACTGTATTTTCTGCCCTGCGCCAAATGCACCAAGCCATGCCGCCTGCTATCATTCCGTTCTGCACATTGCGCCGTCCATGCCAGCTATGCCAAACTGCGCCGCATTCGTTTCCCGCACGCCAATTACGCAGCCGTGCCGCATTCGCTATCGCTCCGTTTCATGCCATCTCCTATTTCACAGCCTGCGCCAGCCGCAACAGCTACGCCAAACAACGCCGCATTTGCTGTCCTGCACCAGTTGTTATATCAAATCGCCGTCACATTTTCACGCCCTGCGCCAGCCTGCGATCTGCAGCCCTTTGCTATCGCCTGCGCCTCCCCCCCACAGCCTTCCCCTGCGCCTGGTTAATATATAATGTAATTCTGCAATAAGCCATACAGGAAGTTTACCGATGGGGAAACGATCTGATTCACGACGCCCAGGAACATCAACGCCAGCAAAATCCACCAGTCAAACCTGCGCAACGTCCAATAAAATTCCGTATTTTTAAGTTGAAACAGCTCTGCGGCCACGTTAAACCCGTCCAAAGGCGGACACGGAATCAGGTTGAAAACCATCAGGACTAAGTTGATGAAAATAACGTAATAAATCATCATCCACAGAGTGCTTCCTGCCGCACCCGAAAGAAATTCTGCGCCCAGCGTCATCATCAATATCCTGGCAATCACCGCAAAGACGATCGCGATGATGAGGTTCATGGTCACGCCCGCCAGGGAAACCAACAGTTCCCCGCGCCTTCTGTTCTTAAAGTTACGCGCATCAATCATCACCGGCCGGCCCCATCCGAATCCGACGAAAATCAGGCACAGTATTCCCCACCAATCGAAATGGACAAATGGATTGATCGTAAGCCGCCCTTGCATCCTCGGCGTCGGGTCGCCCATCTTATTGGCAACAGCCGCATGGGCATATTCATGAAAAGCGAGCCCGATCACGATCCCCGGCAACATCAGCAATTTCCCGATGAGCCATTCCACCGGGTGTGCGAAAAACCCGCCGCGCCATATGAATAGCAACAGAATTGCTACCAGGGCGATCGCCTGCGCATTAATATTTCGATTCAATTTAACCCCTCCTTTTATGGAAAAGCGCTACAGCCTGTATTTGCTCATCCATCCGGCTGTATATGCGAAAAGCAATGACAATAAAACCCTATCGGTTCATATTCTTATTATTATACAAAAAAAACCACCGTATCCGCAACCGTAATACGGTAGTTTTCACATACTTATCGTATTTCAAAGTCCAGGACATTGCAAAATTGATGCTGGCCGCCTCGCAAACCGATCCGCACCCGGCCGCAGCTTCGCTAAGCCCACCGCAAGCCTGGTGTGCCACATCTGCCATCCGAACGCCCGCTTCACAAAGCATCTTCCCTGCCAAGCCCAATGCGCCACAGCGATTGCTTCGCCTTGCCAATCTGCAAGGCCGTTTTGCTTGCGGCAATGCCTATCTTCATTTATCCCTATAATGAGAACCACATTGAACAATCTTCACCGTATTATTTTCAATCCGATAGACGATACGGTTTGAATCGTCGATCCGCCTGCTCCAATAAGCGGACAAATCACCGCTTAGCCGTTCCGGCTTGCCGATCCCGCTACAGCCATTCCGATCGATATCCTTTAATAGCCTGAGAATGCGGTTAAGCGTCTTCTTATCCTGCTTCATCCAGTATTCAAAGTCTTCCCATGCCGCATCGGACCACGCCTTAATCATCGAAATCCACCTCATGCACCGTGCCGCCTGTAGCTTCCATTTGCGCAATCGAATGCCTAAGCCGGTCCATATTTTCCTGTGAATAAAATGGATCTGCGGATACTTCAAATGGGATGCGCCGCTCCCTGCCCAGTTTTTTCAGATAGATATTAATCGCTGTTGATAAAGACATTCCAATATCCGCACAAGCCTGTTCCGCTTTTTTCTTGACATCGTCCTCAATGCGCAGACTAATTTGCGCCATGTCATCACCCCCTCTTCTAAAGGCTATTTATAGTATATGCCTTATGATAGCATTTGTAAAGCTTTTTGCTATACAAATGCTGATAAGCAAAATAGGAGTCCACAGCAAACTTCCACTAAATATGATCCTGCATCAGCAAGCCCAGCCCGCTTCACAGCCGCCTCGCAGGCCTGGCTGCACCTTGCGCCGCAGCGATTGCTTCGCCTTGCCAATCTGCAAGGCCTTGCTATTCGCTGACAATGCTCACTTTCTTCATCTTCTGATCCTGCTTCGGTTTATCGGACATATTTCTCGGCTGGTTCACAATCGCATCCGCCGCATCCATGCCCTCGATAATCTTGCCAAAAGCCGCATATTGCCCGTCAAGATGCGGGGAATCAGCAACCATGATAAAAAACTGTGAACCCGCAGAATTCGGGTCCATCGCCCTTGCCATCGACAACACGCCCCGCTCATGCCTCAAATCATTTTGGAATCCATTAGCGGTAAATTCCCCCTCGATGCTGTATCCCGGGCCGCCCATGCCCGTTCCCTGCGGGCAGCCGCCCTGAATCATAAATCCAGGAATCACGCGATGGAAAATCAAGCCATCATAGAACCCTTCTTCCACCAGTTTCACAAAATTGTCAACAGTCTTCGGCGCAATTTCCGGGTAAAGTTCACCCTTCATCACATCCCCGTTTTCCATCTCAATCACTACGTATTTCATATTCTCCTCCTTCTGTCGGTTTAATGACTTTCATATGCTTCCTATTTCCATGCGATTGCGCTTTCATGCTTGCTTCGCTTTTCACGCTTTTGCTTGCTTCATGTTTATCGCATTCTTCATGCCTGTCATATTTTTCCTGTATCTGTGTTTTTCATGCTTGTTGCACTTACCATTGCTTTATGGTTTGCATTATTTCCCGCACTCCATTTCCGATTGTGGTTTTCACAGATTTACACTTTTCATGCTTACTATATTTCTCACGGGGCTACGACTGTCATGTTTGTTACATATTTTACGCCATTACGCCCTTTCTTTCATTGCGTTTCCCACAATTTTCCGCAGGCTTCCGCCAATGTGCAAATGCACAGCTCCGCCGCTCCCGCTAATCCATAAACTCCGCAAGCCGCAGCAATCCGCTGCGCCTGCTAATCCCGCAGCTTAAACGCATTATATGCGAAATAATCTTCATTCAAATACCGCCAGAACTCATCCTTGAGATATTCGGGGTATAAAACAGGGATTTCTTCGATCTCCTGGCGCGACATGAACCTTACTTCCCGCAATACCTGGTTTTTTGCATCAAATTCAGGATCTAAGCCGAGTTCCATTTGCCCGCCGATGACCCGTCCCATAAAAAAGTTGACAAACCGCTGCCCCCGCTCCGAAACCTCTTCCACGTGCCAGATCAGCTTGCCGACCTCGATATCAAGCCCGGTTTCTTCTTTAATTTCACGAACCGCCGCATCGGCAGAGCTTTCGCCCTCTTCAATGCCGCCGCCGGGAACCATCCAAATCTCCCGATCCTCATGTTCCTGTTTTACCATCAGCATCCTGTTTCGGTTATCCAGGATGACGACCCTTACTCCACCTATCCACATAACAACGCTCCTGCCGCTCCCATTATGATCATCACGCGTACCGGCCGCATTTTAAACACGCCTACCAGCACTACTGTTACGGCAAAAATAGCCAAAGGCATGAGATTAAAATATCCGATCCCGCTTGTAAATAACTTTTCCGAAATCAGCGGTCCATTGATCAAAACCGTTTCGCTCACAAAGATCACCGCTGCGCCGACCAGCCCTACCGTCACGGGCCGGATGCCCGCAAAAGCCCCCTGTATCCCATTGCTTTCACGAAAGCGTTCAATGCACCGGAATGCGGCCATCATCAGCAAAAATGACGGCAGGCATACGCCCAGCGTCGCCACAAGCGCACCGGGAAAACCCGCAAAATTAAATCCCACATAAGTCGCTGCATTGACGGCCATCGGACCGGGCGTTACCTGCGAAAGTGCGACCAGGTTCGAAAACTCCTCCGCAGACATGACGCCGAATGCCTGCACGCTCTGAAAAATAAGCGGAAGCATGGCAAGGCCGCCGCCAAAACCGAAAAGCCCGATTCTGAAAAACATGGTGAAAAGACTAACGTAAATCATTTTTCCGCCCCCTCGTCATCCGCAGGCGGCACGCACGCTTTCCGTTTCAAAGCTATGGCGTTATGCAAAATGCCCAGGACAGCGCCCGCAATGATGGGCCATATCACAGTTACGCCGAAAACGCCGATCGCAATCAGGGCCAAAACAGCCAAAATCCATTGAAATGCAGACTTTAAAACCTGCTTTCCAAGCCGCACCACAGTGACTAAAATCAGTCCGCATACTGCCGCTTTGATGCCTGTAAAAGCTCCCTGTATATAACTGTTATCCCCGATGAAGCCAAGAAATGATACCGCTAAAATGATGATTGCAAATGACGGCGTCACCACCCCGAGCGTAGCGGAGACAGCGCCCAGCGTGCCTTTTCGGCGCAAACCAATATACGTGGCGCTGTTGATCGCAATCACCCCGGGCAACGCCTGGCTCACCGCAATGCAATCGATCATATCCTCCTCCGTAAGCCAGCCCTTGTCCTTGACAAAAATCTGCTGTAATTGGGGGATCATCGCCATGCCGCCGCCGATGGTAAACAAGCCAATCTTAAAAAATTCCCAGTAAAGGCTTGCATACAGCCTTGCGCGGCTCATCTTTTTATCCGGTAATTTCTTTTGTCCCGCTTTCTTCTCCATCCGCTGATTTTTCCTTTTTAACCCTTGCAAGCTGCCAGTTAAACTTGACGGAAACCAGCCTGATCGCAAGCGTCACGCCAAAGCATATGTACATAGCGATTGCCATTTTCACATAAGAATATGCGGCGAGGAACGCCGCCGCCCCCGCAATGCAAGCCATGGCATAAACCTCTTTCCGAAATACAAACGGGATTTCTTTGGCAAACATATCCCGCAGGATTCCGCCGCCTGTCCCCGTAAGCAGTGCAAGCGTAATCACGACGAAAGGCGTATAAACGTCATTGCTCACCGCCGCCTTTGCCCCAATCGCTGTAAAAGCCGCCAAGCCGATTGCATCAAAAAACGTTACCAGGCTGTGAAATTTCTGCACCCATTTATGGAATGCGATCACTAAAGCCGCCGCAATCAGGCTTATAATCACAAAGACAGGGTCGGAAAGTGCAACGGGCAACGGAAGATTGATGATAATGTCCCTTATAATGCCGCCGCCAACCGCCGTAATAATCGCCAAAAATCCGATCCCATAATAATCAAGTCCTTTTTCTATCGCAACGAGCGCACCGGACATCGCAAAGGCAACGGTGCCGATCAGCTCCATCAAGGAAATGAAACCCATCTATTTTTCCCGGTTTACCGTATCGATCGCCTGCGCGATGCCCTCCGCCACAGGCAGTTCAACCTTATCCGCTTCCCGCCTCAGCTTATATTCGACGATTCCATCCGCTGCGCCGCGCCCTACGGTAATCCTGATCGGGATTCCCAGAAGATCCGCATCCTTAAACTTGACGCCGGGACGCTCCTTCCGATCGTCCAGAAGGACCTCCACCTTCGCGCGGAGCAAATTCTGATAAATATCGTCTGCAACAGCCGCCTGCACTGCATCATCCGGTTTCATGACGGTGATGATCACGTGGTACGGCGCAACTGACATCGGCCATATGATGCCGTTATCGTCGTGATGCTGCTCCACGACAGCGGCCAAGGTCCTCGTAACGCCGATGCCGTAGCATCCCATGACGATCGGCTTATCCTGCATATTCTCATCCTTGTACATCGCGCCCATGGCTTCGCTGTACTTCGTTCCCAGCTTAAATACCTGCCCTACCTCGATGCCCCGGGCATACTTGACAGGCGCACCACACACAGGACACGGTTCGCCCTCTGCCAGCACCTTGATATCGGCAACGATATCGCCTTTATAATCCCTGCCGTAATTCACATTTTTCAGATGGTAATCTTCCTTGCATGCGCCCGCGCACAGGTTTTTCTGCCCCAAAAGCTCACTGTCAACGATGATGGTGCAGTCGTGCAGCCCGACAGGACCTGTAAAACCGCCCACGCAGCCTGTCGCCGCACCCATCTTTTCCTCGTCAGCAAATTCGATCGCATGCTCCGGGATATCGAGCGCATTGATCAGCTTCGTCATGTTCAATTCCCGGTCGCCCCTGACAAAGGCCGCAACATAGCCGTTTTCTGCGCCCTCTTTATCGTAAGTCACAAAGAGCAGCGCTTTCATCGTTTGCGATGTTTCCAGCCCCAGAAATCCCGCCACTTCTTCTATCGTCTTCGTCTGCGGCGTATGCACCTCTTCCAGCGGGAGCATCTCGATATCATCCTGCGGCTTTGCATCAACGCACAGCGCCCTTTCCACAGTTGCCGCCATATCGCATTTCTCACAATATGCAATCTCGCTTTCCCCTACTTCGGAAAGCGCTTCAAACTCATGGGAATTGCTGCCGCCGATTGCGCCTGAATCAGCCTCTACTGCACGGAACGTCAAACCGCATCTTTCGAAAACCCGTGCATACGCATCATACATATCCCGATAGCTCTGGTCCAAGCCTTCCTGGTCTTTATCAAAGGAATATGCATCCTTCATGATAAACTCCCTGCTCCGCATCAGCCCAAACCTCGGCCTTGCTTCATCCCTGTACTTAAACTGTATCTGGTACAAATTTACCGGAAGCTGGCGGTAAGAATTGATATCGTTCCTGGCAATGTCCGTAAAAATCTCCTCATGCGTCGGTCCAAGGCAGAAATCCCTGCCGCTCCTGTCCTGAAGCCGCCAAAGCTCAGGCCCGTAAGCATACCATCTGCCCGACTCCTGCCAAAGCTCCGCCGGCTGTACCGCTGACATATGGATTTCCTGCCCGCCAGCCGCATCCATCTCTTCCCTGACGATGGCTTCGATTTTTTGAACCGAACGCCAGCCGAGATGCATGAACCCATATACGCCGGAAACGAGCTTTCTGATCATCCCAGCGCGCAGAAGCAGGATATGGCTGGGAATTTCCGCTTCGTTTGGTACTTCCCGCAATGTCTTTAAATGCATCTTTGATAATTTCATAAATTTCTCCTTACCTGTATATCGAACATACCGCTTCGGCTGCAATCCCTTCCTTGCGCCCTGTAAAGCCCAGCCTTTCGGTAGTCGTTGCCTTAATGTTGATTTTGTCCGTTCCGAGTTTTAAAACCCTGGATAAATTGCTGCACATTTCACCAATATATGGCGAAAGCTTCGGCGCTTGTGCGATCACGGTCACGTCCACGTTCCCGATGGAATAAAAGTTCTCGCAAAGCAAGGCGGCCACCTTTTCCAGAAGAACCAAGCTGGATATGCCCTTGTACTGCGCCTCCGTATCCGGGAAATGGCGGCCGATATCGCCCAGCGCGGCAGCGCCCAAAAGCGCATCCATCAGCGCATGCACCAGCACATCGGCGTCGGAATGCCCTAAAAGCCCCTGTTCATAGGGAATCGTCACGCCCCCCAGGATCAAATCCCTGCCTTTTTCAAATCTATGGACGTCAAAGCCTGTCCCTACCCTGGTTTCCATCGGCAGATCCTCTTTCGTCGTTATCTTAATATTACGGTAATCGCCCTGCACAATTTTGACTTGGTATCCGGCCCACTCGGCAATCGAAGCATCATCAGTGCCATAATACCCTTGCTGCATTGCTTTCCGATAAGCCTCGGTCAAGAGAGGCATTCGGAATCCCTGTGGCGTTTGGACGGAAAAATAGCGGCTTCTGTCCACGCTGCGGCTTTCCATGCGATCCAAGCGGCCCGCTCCACCCGAATGTTCCCTGCAACCCAGGCTTTCCGTGCCGCCTGTGTTTTCCATGTATGCTAAACGTTCCGCACCATTTAAGCATTCCGCACAGTCCAGGCTTTGTGCGCCTTCCAATTTAAATGCGCCGCCTGGGTTTCCTGCGCCACCCACATATCTGAGGCTATCTTTCAGCGGAACGCAAGGAACAGCGGCGCCGCTTTCTGCCGCTGCGTTCACAACATCCTGCACCACCGCTTCGCTGACGAAGGGCCTAGCGCCATCGTGTATCAAAACATACGCCGTTTCCGGCCGCTTCCGCTCGATTTCCACTAATGCACGATACACGGAATCCTGACGTTCCTGCCCGCCGGAAACGATGCTTGCCACTTTACATAAACCATAATCGCAGGCGAGCTTTTGGCAATGATCGATATACGCCTCATTTGCCACGATAAAGATATCATCCACCTGGCGGATGGACTCGAATAGCTTCAATGTTTTCACGATCATCGGCTGACCGCCGATCGCAAGATACTGCTTCGGCGTCCGGCCGCCAAGACGCTTACCGCTTCCCGCAGCGGCGATCACCACGGCAACCCTTTTGCTGTTATGCATCACTTCACCTGCCTGTTTCCAGCAGGCCTTGCGAATATCATCCGTCCCGCCGAAGTCTGGAGTACGCTCGTAACGGTCACTTTAATCGTCCGCCCGATAAAGCGTTTTCCTTCTTCCACTACGATCATCGTTCCATCATCCAGATATGCGACCGCCTGGTTGTTCTCCTTGCCTTCCTTTACCAAGGCCAGTACCATTTCTTCTCCCGGCAGTACGACAGGCTTCAAGGTATTTGCCAACTCGTTTATGTTGAGGACCTCTACGCCTTTGATTGCCGCTACTTTATTCAGGTTGAAGTCGTTGGTCACGACCTTTCCATTCATGATCTGCGCCAGCTTCAAAAGCTTTGCGTCTACTTCCGGGATGTCATCCAGGGACTTTTCTTCTGTCGTATTGTAGATTTCAATGCCATATTCGTTCTGGATTTTATTGAGGATATCAAGGCCCCGCCTTCCCCTGTTCCGCTTTAACGCATCTGATGAATCCGCAATATGCCGCAGCTCTACCAGCACGAACTCCGGGATCACGATCGCTCCTTCTATGAAGCCCGTCTTCATGATATCCGATATCCGCCCGTCTATAATGACGCTGGTATCGAAGATCTTCGGCATGGCGTCCGTCTTAACCTTGCCCTTGCCGCCTACCGATGAAATCTTCCGCGACACGCCCCAGTTCATCCTGATGTCTTTTCCTTTTTTAGTTGCAATGACAATGCCCACATATCCCAAAATGATATATGTGATGATATTGAGTATCACATCGATATATGGGACTTTGATCCCGACGTATATCTGGCTGATCAGAAAAGCGATAATAAGCCCTGCGATCAAGCCGATGGTACCCATCACCACATCGTTGGTGGATACTTTTTGCAGGTCGGATTCTATGTCGTTTGCTACTTTTGTGCCTTGTCGTTTCAGGGTCGGCGTTAAACGGAAGAATATTAATCCAAAAATAATTACGAATAAAAGCGATATGCACAGCTCCTGCGCACCCGAAAAATCGACCATCTCTTCATACCCTGCAAAGGTAAAAAGAAATGTAATCAATAAAAATACACCATACCCTACGATGGCGCCTGCAATGGTAAGGGCAGCCCTCACCAGTTTTTTCAGCATATATTGCACCTCCTTTCTTCGTTATTTGTATTGATCTTTACGCATGGCTAACTTTGATGAACTTAGTCCGGCTAAATCGCACATTCGACGAGCCGGAACGCTTCCTCTCCATCCATATTCTCCACCAGCATGATTTCGCTGAGCAAAATGCGCCTGGCATTGCTGAGCATCTTCTTTTCCCCAGCGGAAAGCTTCTTCCGCCTGTCCATCCTGGTGAGGTTTCTCACGATTTCAGCCGCTTCTTTGATATCGCCGGTCTTCAATTTTTTCATGTTTTCCCGCTGCCGCTTGCTCCAGTTTGCGGACATCCTGCTGGATTCCTGCCCTAAGATGGATATGACCTGCTTCATCGCTTCCTTGGAAACGATCGGCCTTACGCCGATATCATCACAGCCGTCCACCGGCAGCAAAAGCTCCATGCCATCACAGGAAATGTTGAGAACATAATAGTTCCTGACAGTTCCCAGGATCTTCCTTGGTTCAATATGCTCTATCGTCCCTGCGCCATGCATGGGGTACAGAATCCTATCCCCGATCTGATACATAAAGAGCCTCCAAGCCATACATTATCAATTTCAGTGAACGCTCCCCCTCGGCAGCGCCGCTAGAATGTTCAGCGTTCATTATACCATGCGAGCTTGCCGAAGCATGATTCAATGAACGCTTCCCCTCGGCAGCGCCGCTAAGATACCTATCGTTCATTATAACGAGCAAAACTGGCTGTGCGAGTTTCAATGAACGCTCCCGCCCGGCAGCGCCGTTAGAATGTTCAGCGTTCATTATAACACAAATTCTGTACCCAGCCAACAGAATATGTTAGAATATCTATATATCGTTCACAAAGATCACACATTGAAATTTTATTCTTATTAGTATAGATGAAAGGAGACTACATCATGGCAAAAATCTTAGTTGCAGATGACGAACAGAAAATCCGGGAGGTAATCAGGGAATACTCCGAATTTAACGGTCATGAAATAACAGAGGCAGCGGATGGAATGACAGCGGTGGGCTTATGCAAGCTCAACGATTACGACTTGATCATCATGGATATCATGATGCCGAAGCTGGACGGGTTCTCCGCCTGCAAGGAAATCCGGAAAATAAAAGATATTCCGATTATCATGCTGTCAGCCAGGAGCGAGGAATACGACAAACTCTTCGGCTTTGAACTGGGCATAGACGATTACGTCGTAAAGCCTTTCAGCCCAAAAGAACTGATGGCAAGGGTCAACGCTGTGCTTGCCAGGAATCATGCCGCCGAAAAACCAAGCGAAAAGGTCATGCGCTTTGACGGGCTTGAAATCAACATTCCTGCCAGGACCGTTTCCGTAGACGGTGAAAAGGTCGATCTGACGCCAAAGGAATACGACCTCCTGTTTTATCTCGTGGAAAACAAGAACATCGCCCTCTCCAGGGACAAACTGCTGTCCGATATCTGGGGCTATGATTTTTTCGGCGACGACAGGACGATCGATACGCACATTAAAAACCTGCGGAATAATCTAGGAAAATACAGGGACTATATCGTAACGCTCAGAGGGGTGGGTTATAAATTTGAAGCATAGATTCAAGATAGATTACAGAAGCATAAAATTTAAAACGTGCCTGTACTTTATATTGTTTGCGGGCTTTCTCCTGATCGTGTTATGGTTTTTGCAGGTACTGTTCCTCAACAATTTTTACGGCGTGATGAAAGACGAGCAGACGCAGCGCGTCGTTAAAGACATACAATCCAACTACAAAATCCAAAGCAACAGCAAGTTTCTGCGTTCCATCGAAACCATATCAAATTCCAACGATATGTTCATCTATATCGTATCTTACGATGGGAATACGATGTATTTCAAGCCGTCCGGCGACGCCACAAGCTCCAATTACTATGCGGAGCAGATACAAACCGTCAACGACGCCATGCTGGAATCCGAAGATCATTCGGCATACCTGAAAATTAAAAGCGCCGACGACTCCAAAGAGGTGCTGGCCTACGGCTCCCTTTTGACGGCAAAGGGCAAGACGCCGCTTCTGGTCTACATCTTTTCCCCGTTGTTCCCGATTTCTTCAACGATACAGATATTAACCAACCAGCTCGTATACGTCTCCTTCATATCCCTGCTCGTTGCCTGTTTGATTTCCTTCTATCTTTCCATCAGGATCACCAAACCGATCCGTACCATCACCCGTTCCGCAGAGAGGCTCGCAGGCGGTGAATACGGAATCATGTTCAAGGGAGGCCATTACACGGAAATCAACCATCTGGCAGACACGCTGACCCGCGCCTCCATCGAACTGGAAAAATCCGATATGCTGCAAAAAGACCTGATCGCCAACGTTTCCCATGACCTTCGGACTCCGCTGACGATGATCAAATCCTATGCGGAAATGATACGCGACCTGTCAGGCAACAACCCGCAGAAACGGGAACAACACCTGCAAGTCATCATCGATGAAGCCGACAGGCTCAATGCCCTTGTCGGGGATCTGCTATCCATATCCAGGATGCAGTCCGGCAAGATGGTGTTAGAGCGGAGCGATTTTAATATCACCCATGCGGTCGAAAGCATCATCAACACCTACAAAATCATGGAAGTAGACGAAGGATACACGTTCCACTTTAACTGCCCTGTCAATTTCATCGTCAATGGCGATGAAGAAAAAATCAAACAAGTCATCGCCAACCTCGTGACCAATGCGATCAAATTTGCAGGAGAAGATAAAACAGTAAACATATCGCTTAAACGCCGTGGAAAATCCGTCGTCTGCAAAGTGAAGGATCACGGCGTAGGAATCAAGGCGGATGAGCTTGACCATGTGTGGGAGCGTTACTACCGCGCCAGCTCCAACATGGTCCGCGCTTCCGAAGGATCTGGCCTGGGGCTTTCCATCGTCAAAGAAATCCTCACCCTTCACAAAGCTGATTTTGGCGTAAACAGCACGCTCGGAAAAGGAACGACATTCTGGTTCGAGCTGACATACATCAAGACGGAAAAATAGTGAAACGGCCGCAGGGGCAGAAGCCTGCCGCAAAAATCGAAAACGACGGCGCAATGGAAGCTTCGCAAGCAACAATGCGGCGGCATATATACTGCGAGAACGCTTTATGCAAATCCCCGCAAAAATAAGAACAAAAGAAAGGATATGAAACGATGCACGGCAAACCCAATGAAAGATGCATATTAGACTGCGATTTCCACACCCATACCGGATTTTCCGACGACTGCGATTTTGCGCCTGAAAAAATGCTGGAAAGCGCATATGCCAAGGGAATCAAAACCTTAGCAGTCACCGACCATTACGATCCCGGATATCCAGACCCGGAATTTCTGTTTACCATAGACTTTGAAGCCTATCAGAAAAGCCTGCAACAAGCAAAGGAAGAATACCAAGGCAAAATGGAAATCCTCACGGGACTTGAAGTTGGCATCATGGACGGGCAATTTGAAGCCGCCAATAAAATCATCAACGCCTTTCCTTATGACTTTATCATCGGCTCTTTCCACTGCTACCGCGGCCAGGATCTCTACACCTACGACTATTCGGGCGTGGACGGACCGGCCATGCTGGAGGACTTCTATTCCTGGATGTACGATTGCCTCAAGTCATTCGGCAATTACGATATCCTCGGCCATTTCAGCATCCTGGACCGATACATCGGCAAACTGTATGACTATGCGCCTTTTGAAGATATCATCGACGAAATCCTAAATCTCCTTATTCAGCGTGGAAAAGGCATCGAAATCAATACGTCCAGCTTTAAGTACGGGACGGGAACTTGGCTGCCGCGGGAATCCATTTTAAAGCGATACCGCCAGCTTGGCGGCGAAATCCTGACCTTCGGTTCTGATGCCCACGACCCGCAGTATTACCAATACCATTTCAACGACGCCGTGGAACTGGCGAAAAGCTTAGGCTACCGCTACTACTGCAAATTCCGCCAGCGAAAGCCAGAGTTTATTGCGCTATAAAACGCCTGAAAAACAAAAGGGCATGATGGACGTTACTGCGCCATGATTAAGGGCAGTTCTTGCCCTTACCAGCAATGATATCTGGCTGATACTTTGAATATTTACCAGAAAACTGCTTTGTCCCGCATCAAAGCAGGGCAAATTAATATCATATCTTCCTATTAACAACCGAACAGCCTTTTAATTTCCGCGATGTTGCGGATTCCCACCAGCCTGACCGGTGCTACATCGCCGTCCTTTCGCTTCGCATTGACGTCCCGCAGCACTTTCCTCAACCGTTCCGCATTCTTAATCGGCAAAACGACCCGCTCAAACCCCAGCTTTGCCGCCTCGCGCAAAATCTTTTCCCCGTTCTGCACCGCACGCAAATCACCCGTAAGCCCGATTTCACCAAGCGCCACCGTTTTGCTGCCGAGGACTTTTCCACTATAGGAAGAATACACGGCAAGCGCAACCGCCAGATCCGTATACGTCCCTTCCGGCCTGATGCCGCCCACGATATTGACGTAAACATCCTGATTGATGAGCGAAAGCCCCATCTTCTTTTCCAAAACCGCCAAAATCATGTTCAGCCGCGAATTTTCCACGCCGATCGAGGTCCTTCTGGCAAAGCCGATGTTGGTCGGTGAAGTTAAAGCCTGCACCTCCAGAATCAGCGGGCGCGTCCCTTCGTAAACAGCCGTCACCACCGCCCCTTCGCTGTCCTTGTCCATTTCCTCCAAAAGCGTTCCCGAAAGGTTCTCGATCTCGATCAGCCCTTGCTCCGCCATTTCAAATGCGCCGATTTCGCTGGTCGTCCCAAACCTGTTTTTCTGCGCCCGCAAAATCCGCATTTCATGGCTTCTGTCCCCGGTAAAACTGAGCACGCAGTCAACCATATGCTCCACGATCCTCGGGCCTGCCAATTCCCCGCTCTTGGTAACGTGCGCAACGATAAACACAGGAATATTGTAACCCTTGCCGATCCGCATCAGGTCATTGCCGCAGACACGCACTTGGGAAACGCTGCCCGGGGCAGATTCGAGATCAGCGCTGTACATGGTCTGGATAGAATCGATCACGAGAAACGCCGGTTTGATTTCCTGGCAAATATGGTCGATATTCTCCATGTTCGTTTCCGCTAAGATGTAAAGGCTGTCCGAAAGCTTTCGGCACACCCTGTCGGCGCGCATCTTTATTTGCTCCTCCGATTCTTCCCCAGATACATAAAGAACCGCGCCTTTTTCCGCCGCAATGTGGGCGGCGGCTTGAATAATAATCGTCGATTTACCGATGCCCGGTTCGCCCGAAATCAGCGTCAGCGAACCCGGCACAAGGCCGCCGCCCAGCACCCTGTTCAGCTCCCCGATTCCCGTATCGATCCGCTCGCTTTCCCCGGAAACGACCTGCGAAAGCTTCGCAGGCTTTCCCGCCTTTGCCGTCCGCCCGTCTTCGGATGCCGCCCCTTGTGCGGACGTCCTGCGGCGTTTATCCTGCTTACCTGTATCGATTACTTTCTCTTCCACCATCGTATTCCAAGCGCCGCAAATGCACCGCCCCATCCATTTGGAGCTTTCATAGCCGCACTCCTGGCACACGAATACGGTCTGGTTTTTCTTCATTATATTTCCTCCCCGATCATCCACATATCACAAAAGAATACAGAGAAATGGCAGGACTGCCCCAAAGCATGGGGCGGATTTCCTGCCATTCTGTTTTTTCATTCTGTTTTTAATTTCTCAAGCCTCATTCACAGAGGGGGCAAGCTATGGTTCCACTTTCAGGATTCTGATTGCCTGCTTATTATCCCTTCTAATTATTTGCTTTCCTGCCCTTCCTGGTATTCAGCGATGATCTTCTGTGCCATCTGGGCAGGCACTTCTTCGTAACGCTCAAATTCCATCGTGAATGCGCCTCTTGCCTGCGTCATCGAGCGCAGGACGATCGCATAGTCGAACAGCTCTACCTGCGGCGCTTCTGCCATCAGCTTCTGTCCGCCGCCTGCCAAAGGCTCCATGCCGAGGATCTTGCCCCTTCTCTTGTTCATATCGCCCATAACATCGCCCATATACTCATCAGGAACGACGATTTCCAGCTTCATCACAGGCTCCAGAAGGCACGGCTTCGCTTCTGCGATTCCCTTCTTGAACGCAAGGGACGCCGCAATCTTGAACGCCATTTCGTTAGAGTCTACATCGTGGTAAGAACCGTCGTAGAGAACCGCTTTAATGTTCACAACCCTGCATCCTGCCAGAGGTCCTTTTTCCATCGATTCCCGCAGCCCCTTTTCTACAGCAGGGACGTAGTTTTTCGGAATCGAGCCGCCGAACAGCTCTTCGGAAAATTCAAAATCTTCCTGTGCAGGCGAGAACCTGATGTGAACGTCACCGTACTGTCCTGCGCCGCCGGACTGCTTCTTGTGCTTGCCCTGTACATCGGAATTTCCTTTGATCGTCTCCCTGTATGCGATCTTCTGTGGAACGGTTACAACATCCACGCCAAACTTATCTTTGAGTTTCGCCGTGATAATATTAAGCTGGATTTCTCCCTGTCCGCCGAGCAGCGTCTGATGCGTCTCCACGTTTCGTTCCAGCTTGAAGGATGGATCTTCTTCCATCAGCTTGTGGAGGCCTGTTCCCATCTTTTCATCGTCGCCCTTGTCGGAAGGCTCAACTGCCTGGTAAAGGGATGGCGCTGGGAAATCCACCGGCGGGAATTTGATGATATTCGCCTTTTCACAGAGCGTATCCCCTGTCTTCGTAAACTGCAGCTTTGCAATCGCCACGATATCGCCTGCTTCTACGACAGGAGCATCCTCTTGGGATTTTCCCCTCATAAAGAACATCGCGCCCAGCTTTTCCGCCTTTTCCGCCCTCGCATTGTAGATTTCCTGTCCTGCCTTGAGCGTCCCAGAAATAACCTTTGCCAATGAAATTTTGCCCAGGAACGGGTCTGCGATCGTCTTAAATACGAATGCTGCGGGCTTTCCTGCCGGATCTACCGCTACTTCAATATCTTCATCTGCATCATTCTGGGCCGGATATGCTTCATGGTCAGCAGCCTTCGGCACGAGATCGATAAAATGCTCCAACGCTTCCTTCACGCCTTCGCCGGTCAATGCGGAACACTGGAATACGGGAACGATATCGCCGTTTCCAATGCCCTTGCTCAAGCCCTTGGAAAACTGCTCGTCCGTGAGTTCCATCGTCTCCAGGTAAATTTCCATCAGCTCTTCATCCGTTCCCGCTACTTCTTCTTCCAGGGATTCCCTGTCATCGAGGGTTACGACGGAACTTCCGAATTTCGCCTTCAACTCGTCAATAATGGATGCAACGTCCACGTTCTCTTTGTCGGTTTTATTGATCAGGAAAAACTTAGGAATGCCGAACTGCTTGCATGAATTCCACGCCTTTTCCGTTCCAACCTGTATCCCGGAGGAGGCATCAACGAGAATCGCCGCCGCTTCTACTGCCCGGAGCGCCGAATTTACTTCCCCGATGAAATCAAAGAATCCTGGCGTATCAACGAAATTGATTTTTACGTTGTTATGTTCAACCGGCACGATAGATGTACTGATGGAATATCCCTTCTCGATTTCCATTTTATCATAATCGGAAACCGTATTGCCGTCTTCTACCTTACCAAGCCTGCTAATAACACCTGTTGCAAGCAGGGCAGCTTCAAGGAATGTCGTTTTACCACAGCCACCATGTCCTACAAGTGCAATGTTTCTGATATTTTCGCTCTTATAGCCCTTCATCTAATGAGACCTCCTAAATTTTTTCTTAAAGATATCATTATTATATCATTGTAATGGATTCATAGCAACATATTAAGCCCGCAATATTTTATTAAAATTCCAATATTTCAAAAAATATAAACCATCCGCCGAAAGTTGCCCGCCGCAGGATTTTCCCTATAGAACAAAGCCGGCTTCGCCGATTCTTTTCAGCGGAAGGTTTTGTTGATATTCTGAAAATATCGCAAACGATATTTCCTACATAACAAGAAGACGGACGAATAAAATCCGCCCGCCTTTGTCATTTTAGCAATGCATATCTAAATTTTGAGCCAATAGAATTAATCGAACCTAATTCTTATTTCTCGCCAGGGTGCTTTCTGTCTTTAAACGAAGATTCAGTAGGTCCTCTCTGGTCGTCTTTCGCGATGAACAGAGAGCCTGTAGCCTTACCGCAAAGGACTGGTGGTTCGCAAGCTTTCGCAGCAGTTTCAGGCGTCGCAACGCCTGTCATGTCTGCATCCGTCCTGTCTAATTGCGTAGCAACCTTCCATGCTTCAAACTGGCAAGTGTACGACTGGTTACCAACCTTTTCGATCCATCCATGGTATTCCATGAAGTCGCCAACGTATACAGGAGCTAAGAACTCAATGTCCTTGTACCCCAAGAACAAGCTGATATCCCCGTCCACGTATACCATCAGTTCCGTACCAACGTCACCCCACTGGTCAACGATTCTAGCGCCGTTTACCAATCCGCCAACATAATGTGCATCCTTTGCGCTCATCATGAGATGATGTACTACTTTTTTACCAACCATAATTTTTTCTCCTTTTATCCGCTATGCAAAGCGATAACGCTTAACAAAGTTTGCCCAAAATTTCGATAACCCAAATATGCTGCTTTTTAAGCTTTCATTAGTCAGCAAAAAGCTTTTCGCCGTCAGGCAGTTCGATGTCCAGAGGCTTAACGATCTTGCAAACGTTTACCATATGGATGTAGTCAACGTTTCCTGCCAGGATGTTGTTACCCCAAGTACCGCAGCCTTCTGATACTGCTGGTGACAGAGCGTTGCTGGAAGGACCCCATGCATCTGGCGTAGGCTGGTTAACCAGCATACGAGCAACTGGGATTCTTGCTCCTGCGTACAGGATATGTTCGTCGTCGTTTGTAAAGAGTCCTGCAGTGTGTCCCGTTCCGCCTGCTTCTTCCATGTTCCTTACTGCCATTTCAACAGCATCTTCGAACTTGTCATAGCTCTTCAGGATTACAACAGGTCCCATGATTTCTTTGCACAGAACGTCAGCAGCGCCGATCGCATCAACCTTCAGGCCGATAACCTTCGTGCCTTCTGGTACTGAGAATCCAGCAGCTTCTGCGATAACGTCAACGTCCTTGCCAACCAGGCCGGAGTTGATGTGTCCGTCATCGAATAATCCGTCACGGAATTTAGCAACGTCAGCAGCGTCTTCAAAGATAACTGCGCCAGCCGTCTTCAGCTCTGCGAAGAAATCAGCTTCCAGTTCCTGTGGGTACAGGAGCAGGTTGTCGCCGTCGCAAAGGATGCCGTTGTCACTGCAAATTGCCACGATTGACTTTTCTGCTGCGTCCTTCAGGTCATATCCTCTGTCAAGGATTGCAGGAGGGTTTCCTGGTCCTACGCCGTAAGCAGGAGTTCCGGACGAGTAAGCAGCCTTAGTCAGTCCAGCGCCGCCTGTAGCGATAACCAGGTCGCAGTTAGCCATCAGTTCCTGTGACTTTTCGATTGTAACGTCATTGATAATCTGAACCAGATCTTCTGGAGCTCCACAAGCCTTCAGGGCTTTTCTGATCAGGTTAACAGTTTCAGTTGAAGTCTTTTCTGCACGAGGAGCAGGTGAAATAATAACAGCGTTCTTGCCCTTTACTGCGTGCATGAAGTTTCCAAGCGGAGTTACTGTAGGGTTTGTTGCAGGTGTGATAGCGCCGATAACGCCAACTGGATGTGCAGCTTCAACCAGACCCTGTGATGGATCTTCGTTAATGATACCAACCGATCTCTTATCTTTCAGGTAATCCCAGAAAGCTGTCGGAGTATCCGTGTTCTTTCCAATCTTTGATTCGTAGTCGCCGAGGCCTGTTTCATCAACAGCCAGTCTTGCCAAAGGCTCAGCATTCTTATAAATAATCTTTGCGCCCTCATAAACCAGCTTATCGACTTGTTCCTGAGTATAATCGCTAATTTCAGCTACGGCTTTACGTGCTCTTTCAATTTTGTTTTGAACAGTCATACTTATCAATCTCCTTTTTTCTTCTTAACTATTCTCTCATTTTCGGAATTGCCAAAACCACAAAGCTGCTGTGCGGCCTTGTACAACCTTATGATCGTTTTTATTCTACCACCGCCCCACAAACATTGTCAAGGCGTATTCATACATAATTTGGGTATAATCGGATTACAAACTTGCGCCCTTTTCGCAAGGGTTTTGGAGCGGAAAACCCGGCTTATTTTTTCCGGTTAACGCTCCTTGGCAGGAACTAAAAATGAGACTTGGGACAGAGCGGACAGGAATTGAATCCGCCCTGCAAGCAGTACGCCATGATGTATTCTTCATCATTTTCGCCAGCCACTGCAAAGCCCAGCAAGGCTGCCTGGCAAGCTTTTGCGGCGTGCTTGCCCGAAGGAGCCCGCCAATGAATTTTTGTGGCAAACTTGCCTGATGAGCTTATCCAGCGGACTTTCCTAAAAAGCCTGCCCAACGGGCTTATCCAACAGGCTGTCCGCCAAGCTTTGTGGCGGGCTTGCATCATGCGCCTTCTCACTTACGCATTTCAGGAGCAAAAGCGCCGGACGCCTCATACAGCAATGCATTGCAAATAGCAGCGGCAACATTACTGCCGCCTTTCCGCCCCATCGCAACAATAGCAGGAACGCCGCATTCGCCGCAAACCCTGAAAATCCCTTCCTTGCTTTCCACCACATTAACGAATCCTACCGGAACAGCCACGACAAGGGATGGCCGCAAGCCGCCCTCGATCAATTCCGTTAATTTGATGAGCGCAGTCGGCGCATTCCCAACCGCAAATACCGCCTCTGGATATTCGCTTGCACCATAAACCATGGACACTGCCGCCCTAGTGGTTTCGTTTTTCCTCGCCGCTTCCGCAATATGCGTCTCTGCCATATAGCAGACAGCATGACAGTGCAGCGTATCCAAGGCATTCTTGTTTACGCCTGCCAGCGCCATGTTCGTATCGGTGATAAGCGTAACGCCTCTTGATAACGCAGCGATGCCCCGCAAAACTGCATCCGGAGTGAAGGCAAGATTCTCCGCATAATCGAAATCCGCCGTCGTATGAATCGCCCGCATCACCACCGCTTTATGTTCTTCGGGAATGGCAATGCCCCGTTCCTTTAATTCTGCTAAAATCATGCGCATACTGGCCTGCTCTATATCAGCAGGCAAACGATGTTCATATTTCATGTCCAGTTTCCCTTCCATTCGTACTTTGCAGGTTTCAGCCTGCACTGTCCAAATCCGTTTTCTGAAAGGCGTGCAAGTCTTCCCCGCCTGCGCTTTCCCGTCATCATCACGCCTTCCTTGCCCGTGCTTTCTCCATGTATTTGTTTACTGGCTTCCTGTCCCGCTTTTCCGCAATTTTTCCTTTTCTATAGCGCCTGCGCGCCTTTCCCCTATGCTTCCTTGCCTTATTTATTTGCCAACGCATTCCTAACGGCCTTCCTCCGCATACCGCTCCATAATGCCATACACCTTTTCCATATCCAGCGCCTTGCGCACACCATCTGCCAGAATATCATACTGCCGCTGCACATACGCATGATGGGGAACAGGAGCAGCAGTCTCATAATCAATGCCCTTTCTCCTGCAAAGGCCAGCCGCAAGGCGTTCCGTAAGCGTTCCCGTATCGAACAGCCCGTGCAAGTAGGTCCCGAAGACATTTCCGCTCCAGCACCCATCGTTATGGCCGTTTTCAAGGCGGCAGAATGGTTCGCCATGCACGGTGGTTTTCCCCATATGGATTTCGTATCCTTCCAATGCGCATCCGGCGAACGGCTCCGCCACCGCCTGCGCTTTGCACCTGGTTCTGGTTTTCTGCCTGGTAAATACGGTGTCTGCCGGCAATAGCTCCATTCCCCGCACGTATGCAATGCTGCTTTCAACCCGCTCCGGATCCGACAAGCCGCTCCCCAGCATTTGATAGCCGCCGCAGATTCCCAGCACAGGCACGCCTGCTGACGCCAGCTTTTGAACCACTGCCTCCAGCCCATTCTGCCGCATCCACAACAAATCATCTACGGTATTCTTCGTGCCCGGCAGTATGATCAGGTCAGGGGATTTCAACGCCGCCGCCTGATTCACATACCGCACGCCCAGCATCGGATGCGCCGCAAGCGGTGCAAAATCCGTAAAATTAGAAATTCTCGGCAACCGTATCACCGCAACATCCACAGGCTTTACCGATCTTTGCTGCGCAAGGCGCGGCGACAGGGAATCTTCATCATCAATATCCACCGCAAGATACGGCACGACGCCCAAAATTGGAATCCCCGCTTTTTCCTCCAGCACGGAAAGCCCCGGCCGCAGGATTTCCAAATCACCACGGAATTTGTTGATGATCAGCCCTTCTATGCGGGATCGTTCCTCACGCTCCAGCAATTCCACCGTGCCGTATAACTGTGCAAAAACACCGCCCCGGTCGATATCCCCGGCAAGCAACACAGGCGCGCCAGCGGCCTTCGCCATCCCCATATTGACGATATCATGCCTGCGCAGGTTTATTTCCGCCGGGCTTCCCGCACCTTCGATCACGATGATATCATGCTCTGCCGCAAGCCCGTGAAAAGCGTCCATGACCTCTGGGATCAGTTGTTCCTTGTAGGCATAATATTCCGCCGCCGTCATGTGCGCCCGCACCTTTCCATGGACGATCACCTGGCTTCCCGTATCGCTGGAAGGCTTCAATAGAATAGGATTCATCCGCACCTGCGCCTCAATCCCCGCCGCTTCTGCCTGCACCACCTGCGCACGGCCCATTTCCAAGCCCTCCGCCGTCACATAGCTGTTGAGCGCCATGTTCTGGCTTTTAAACGGCGCTGCCCGGTATCCATCCTGCCGGAAAATACGGCACAAGGCTGCGCAAAGCAAGCTTTTCCCAACGCCCGACATCGTTCCCTGAATCATGATACATTTGGCTCTTTTCATCCGCCTCTCCTTTTCGCATTCTGTTTTCTTGCCTGCTTCATCTTCCCCTTTTCGCTTTCTGCTTGTTGCGCCATTTTCTCCTTTTCGCCTTACGCTTTGTCTTTTGCTTCATTCCTGCAGCCACGTTGGCGAATTTTATCGAAAACCATAATGCAAAGGGCTGCAATCCTGCCGTTCCCTAATGCACGTTAGCAAAGCAGCCCCAAAATGAACGCACAATTTCCTATAATAATTCTCCATCGCACATTTTTCAAACCGCCGTAAACGCCCCAGCCAGCCGCTGTCCTCTTCCCAAACTGCCGCAAGCATCTTAACCAGCCGCCATCCTCTTCCCAAACTACAAAGACCTCGTTCAGCCGCCGCCCTCTTCCAAAACCGCCGCAAAGGCCTCAGCCAGCCTCATATTCTCCTCGTGCGATTTAACCGCTACCCGGTACCAGCCCTCGCCCAGTCCATGGTAATTTGCGCAATCCCTGATCAAAATTCCCTTTTCCCGCATCGCACGTTCCAGCCCCGCAGGACCGCAAAACAGCAAATAGTTTGCCTCGCCCGGCACGACATGAAACCCCAGCCCGCTAAGGCATTTCATAAGCCACCAGCGTTCCCGGCGCACAAGCTCCCGCACAGATTGCACATATTCCCGTTCATGCAAAGCCGCCACTCCCGCTTTTTGCGCCATGTCCGATACCGCCCAAGGCTGGCCTGCACAGCGCATCTTTTCCAGCAGCCCTTCGTCCGAACACAGGCAGTATCCCAGCCTTACGCCTGCCATCGCATATAATTTCGTAAAGGATTTCAGGATGACCAGATGCGGATTATCGCAAAGAAAGCCTTGCATGGTATGCGCCTGCGGCCGATCCAGGAAGCCGTTAAAACACTCATCGATGACCAAGACCGCTCCTCTTTGGCCGCACTGCGCCAGCGCCTTTTCGAGAAAAGCCCGCCCGCAGGTAACGCCCGTCGGGTTGTTCGGCTGGCACAAGAAAACCATGCTGATTTCCCCAGAAATCGCCTCGATGAAACCATCGTCCATCTTAAAGCCGTTTTCCTCTGTCAGCGGATATCGCTTAACGCCGCACATCACCGTATCGAGCGCCGCTTCATATTCAAAAAAGGACGGCGCTGGCACGAGCGCTTTTTGCGGGCGCAGCGACAACACCATGCGAAAGAGCAAATCCGCCGCACCGTTTCCACACAAAATATGATCCTGCGCCACCGCCTCAAAAGCTGCAATTTCTCCCGTAAGCGACCTGCACAGTGGATCAGGATACCGGTCAGCGTCCGCCAAAGATCCTATAATTGCATTTTGAATGCCCTTAGGCATACCCAAAGGGCTAATATTTGCAGAAAAATCGAGCGGCCGGTATCCGTACGCTTCCTCAAAGCCTGCCCAATCACCGCCATGAACCAGCACCTTTCCTTTTTCCATTACACTTCCTCCTCTGCCAATATTGCCGAAAAGCTCGCTTTCACCATTTCCTGCCGCCGCTTATCCGATTCTATTTCACGCCAGCAACGCTTCCATGCCCCAAAACGCCGCTACCCCCGCCTTCACGGTTCTCCCTTTCACGCCAGCATACACCGCAAGAAACACCCGGCCGGCCTCACGCCAGCAACGCTTCCATGCCCCAAAACACCGCTATCCCCGCCTTCACGGTTCTCCCTTTCTCGCCAGCATCACCGCAAGAAGCACCCGGCCGGCTTCACGCCAGCAACATTCCCGGACACCAAAAATCCTCTATCCTTTCCATCAAACCCTTCAAGCTGTTCTTCCATATCACGCCAATACGATTACCAAAACCCGCACCACTACAACCAGGACAAGCGACAGCACGCTTGCGGCATACATCAGCTTGATTGCCGCAAGAATGTCATCTGGCGCAATGGGACGCACTGCATCCCCGATGAAAGGCTTCTCGTAATGCTTGCCAAAATAAGAAGCAGGGCCTGCCAGTTGCACGCCCAGCGCACCAGCGCACGCAGCCTCGGTCTGGGCGGCATTCGGGCTCGCATGGTTACGCCGGTCACGCCGCCAGATCCGCCAGGCATTCTTTACGCTTCCCCCGGCAAAAGGCGCAACTGCAATCAGAAACAACGCCGCAATCCGGGAAGGGATATAGCCCGCCGCATCATCCAAACGAGCCGCCGCCCTGCCAAAATACAAATACCGTTCACTTTTATAGCCAAGCATACTGTCCATGGTATTGATCGCTTTGTAGGCAAGCCCCAGCGGTGCGCCGCCGATTGCCAGATAAAACAACGGCGCAAAAACGCCATCCGAATAATTTTCCGCCACCGTCTCCACCGTTGCTTTCACGACGCCCTCGCGCGCCAGCCCACCCGTGTCCCGCCCTACGATGCGCGCCACAGCCCGGCGCGCATCCGCAAGGCTCCGATCCACTTCCAAACACCGATAAACGCGAAGGCTTTCCTCCGCCAGCCCCTTTGCCGCCAAAGCCTGCCAGCACCACAACGCCTGCACCGCCCATGCCAAAACCGGATGAACCCATGCCGCAACAAAACAAATGCCCTGCGCTGCCGCAAACACCCCCAGCGTGACACAGACAACTAAAACAACACCGCCTAAAACCTCACCCCGCGCCGTTTGCGGCAAAGCCCGCCGCAAAATGCGCTCCAAATGCGAGATCCACCTGCCGATCATCACGACAGGATGCGGCATCCAGGCAGGATCGCCCAAAACCAAATCCAAAAAAAAACCACATAGAATCGCCGTTGCCAACATCATCCGCCCACACCCCCTGAACGAGTTGCCCGAGAGGAAACCGCACCGCTCGAACTTTGCTCATACAAGGCCGCACCGCGCAACCCCGCCTCATACGAAGCCGCCGCTTGCACGAACCGCTCCGCCAGCCTGGGGCTGCCCGCAAAATACAAATGCGGAAATCCTGCATATAAGGAATCCGTCACCCAACCGCAACGCCATGACCTTTCACGACCCAGTTTTGAAGCGCTAAATTCAATCGTTTCTGATTTCGACGCACCTAATTCGGTTTTGCCCTGTTTTAAACCGCCCGTTCTAAATTCACCCGATTCCGAACCGCCCGGTTTAAACGCCTGCAATCCATCGCCGTTTTCCGTAGAATCCCAATAATGAAATTCATGCGCTGGAATTTCCTCGCCCGCGCGAAACAATAAGCTGTCCGTTTCCGCCCGCAAGAAACTATACCCAAACCGAACCAGGCGATCCTGTTTTTCCGCCGTACCGGGCAATGCGCCCGCCATGGGATACCGTATGCCATCGCCGCCCGCAAGACTGCGCCCCAGATATAAAAAACCGCCGCATTCAGCGACCGTCGGCAAACCTTCCAAAACAGCGTTTCTGACCGCCTGCCGCATCATCACATTTTCGGACAAGGCTTTCGCATAAAGCTCGGGGTATCCGCCCGGAAGATACAGGCCGCCGACGCCCTCCGGAAGATGCGCATCATGCAAAAGGCTAAAATCAATCAGATCTGCGCCTGCCTTCCGCAATGCGTCCAACGTTTCCTGATATACAAAGCAAAACGCCTCATCCCTTGCCACGGCAATGGGAACCATGCCGCCGCAATGCGAGCGGCTTTCTAAAACCTCCCGCTCACGCCCTTCTTCCAGGCCGCTTCCCCTTCCACACAAGCGGAAAAGACGCTCCATGTCCACACACTCCGCCAACCGCACGGCGATTTTATCAAGCCTTGCCGATAGATCATCGATCTCTCCTGCGGTATACAAGCCCAAATGCCTGCTCTCAAAAGCCGCTTCTGCCATGGAAGGCAGATATCCTAAAACTGGAATCCCGCTTTCCCGCTCAACCGTCCCTGCCAAAGCCTGAAACAGCATCGGGCTGCATCGGTTGAAAATAACGCCTGCGATATGATGCGGCGTGCGCAGGGAACATATGCCTTTTATCTGGGCAGCCAGTGTCAGGCTTGCACCCTTGGGATCGATCACCAGGATTACGGGCAAATCCAAAACATCTGCCACGTGCCATGCGCTCGCCTGCGCCGTAATGCCCGCTACGCCATCATAAAAGCCCATGACGCCCTCGCATACAGCCGCATCACAACCTGCACACACCCTGTCATACTGCGCTTTTACATATTCTTCAGAGGATAGGAACAAATCCAGGTTATAGCTTTGCACGCCAAGCGCCGCCCTGTGAAACATAGGATCGATGTAATCCGGCCCGCATTTAAAAGCGCACGTTTTTTTATTCATCTGTTTCAAAAGCGCCAGCATCCCGCAAGCAACAGCCGTTTTCCCGCTGCCCGATGCCGGTGCGGCAATCATCATCTGAATCATTTATCTCTCCTCACTATTTTCCCTCCAATAAAACCTGTAAACAAATAACTCGCTTTCCCTATCATGGTTGTTTCACCAGTCTGCCTGCAAGCTGCCAACGATTTTCTGGCCGCTGCGCTTTCGGTCTTCCAATTTCACTCGCCAGCTTCCATTCTCACTGTCAATCCTCACTTGAAATCCCCGCTCTCGATGTTTTCATCCGGGCTTTATCTACAATGCCTGTTTTCACACCTGCTTCCCAGCTTCATTTGCGCTCCCATCCTCAAGCCTGCCTTTAATCTGCATGAAAAACCCTGCATTCCACTCTGCTTCCCTTGCTTTCACTTTTCCCTCCCGCCTCCAACCCTCAATTTTCAGCTCCGTTTTCAATCCCCGTTCGTAATCAAAAAAACCGGGTTGTTCGCCATCATCAAATGGAGCGAGCCAGCTTTCTTCGCCTGGCTGACCGAAATCTGAGCCACATCAGCCGCCCAGCCCCAAGCCTCCAGCGCCGATACCGCCGCTTGCAACGTTTCCAATGCGATTGCGGCAATGCAGATGCGGGCATTCTCGTTTTTCCGGTGGATCATCGCCACGATTTCCGCCATCCTCCCTTTGCTTCCGCCGATAAACACAGCGTCAGGCAGCGGCAATTCCCGCAAACGTTCCGGGGCTTTTCCTGCAATCAGCGAAAGATTCCAAGCGCCGAATTTATGGCGGTTTGTTTCAATCAAGCGGCAGGCTTCTTCATTGCACTCCACAGCAAACACCTGCCCAAAACGAGCCGCCAGCGCCATTTCCACCGATACGCTTCCCGTTCCTGCGCCTACGTCCCAAATCACATCTCCCGGGCAAATCCGCAACCTTCCTAAAATCGCCGCGCGGACATCCCGCTTCGTCATCGGGACAGAGCCGCGCACAAATTGGCTGTCCGGAATCGTCCGTATCCCGCACGAAAAAGCAACGGCCTCACCTATGCACCCAGATCCCTCCTCACGCCCAAATCCCTCCGCCATTGCTTCTCCAAATCTGCCCGCACCCAACCCCGTCTGTGCGGGTTTTCCCCTCTTTTGCGCATCATCCTGCATACCATATACAGGCGCAGGCTCTGCCAGCATCACCGACAGCGGTGCGAACTCCATGCCCGCCGCTTCTGTCGCAGTACATCGATAAATCCGTTCCGTCTCATAGGACAACGCCTCGCCAATGGCCACTGCAAGCGATCCCAGGCCTGCACGAACAAGCTGCCCGCATAACTCCGCCGGGCCGAGCCTGCCCCCAGTCAAAAAAAATGCTGGTTTTCCCTGCATCACGGCGTTTACCGCATTGCAATGTATCCCGTGCGCCGAAAAGAGATTCCAATCCTGCCACGGCGATCCAATCCTGGCGGAAAAGAGCTGTAAACTGGAAATCCCCGGAATCACCTTGGCTTCGATCCCGTCTCTTTCCAAAAGCGGCAATAGCGTCCGCACTCCTGAATAAAAGCCTGTATCGCCGCTGTAAAGAACGCAGGTATTCCGTCCGGCTTCTTTGCAAATCATTTCATAAACCGCTTCCGCAGACGCAGCCACATGAAAAGATGCCTCACTTGGGAAAGCTTTATCACGGGAATTTATGCGGCTGCCTGCCTCATACTGCCGCCGCACGCCATCCAAAAGCCGCTCCGAGCCAATCAAAACTTCCGCCTGCCGTAACGCCGCAAGCGCTTCCACCGTCTGCAATGTTTCACTCCCGCATCCCATGCCGATCAGTGTGACCTTCATGCCATCCTCCTGCAAATCTCATAAATTTCATCGATCGAATAGCCCGCATCATCCGGCCTTGCGATCACCACCGTTTGAATCCCGCAAACAGCAGCCGCATCCAGCTTTTCCATAAAACCGCCAGCCTTGCCGCCATCCTTCGTCACCAAGTAATCAATATGATATTGGCAAATCAACGCTTCATTGAGCCGCTGCCCAAACGGGCCTTGCATGGCGATGATGTTCCGGTGCGGTATCCCAGCCATCTCACAAGCTTTTAAGCTTTCATGAAACGGCAGTACCCTGGGATAGAGGCGTTCTGCCCCCAGCCCCGCAAACTGCGCCAGTTCTTTTGCGCCAATCGCGAGCAATATATTGCCCTTTCTTTCCCGCAACCATTTCGCGGCCTCCCCCGCCGAAGCAACTACAGCGGGCCTGCCGTTTTCCGCCGCATGGAAAAGCTTGCTTTCAGGGCGTTTCAATCGATAATAGGGAACATTTGCTTCCCTGCACGCCCAGCATATATTTTTCGTCGCTTCTTCGGCGTACGGATGTGTCGCATCGATGCAAAGATTTGCTCCTGCTACAGCGGTCCGCATCTTTTCTGCGCTTTTCCGTCCCACATGGACACATACGCCGCTCGTCTTCCCCTGCGCTTCACCGCCATACTGCGTGGCGACAAAGATATCTGCCGAAATGCCTGCCGCCGCCAGCCTGCCAGAAAGAAGCCGCCCTTCCGTCGTGCCGCTAAAAATTACCACTTTCATTTTTTCATGCTCCCGTGACATAATCATTCTGCCGCCACTACCATATCCTCTAAGCATTCATCCCGCCGCCCTTTTCTTTCCCTTGCGGCGAGAACCGTTTGCCGCCGTTGCCAAATCCTCCCGACATGACCTGCTTTCCTCCGCTTTCATATCCTTGCGGCGTGATTCTCCCACCGCCTTTTTCATGCTCCTGTGACATAATCATCCGGCCGCCACTACCATATCCTCTAAGCATCCATCCCGCCGCCCTTTTCATGGTTTTGCGGCACAGCCCAGCTTTCCTCCGTTTTCATAGCCCCGCGGCGTGACCATCCTGCCGCCGCATACCTGCGTCTTAGATGAACCAATCCATACGGTAGTAAACATATCGACCGGCTCGCCCGCAAGCGCAGATAATGCAACGATATTGCTTTCCTGCCCGCTCCTTCCGATATGCTTCACCCAGCCGCAGACCGTATCGGGGGATTTTTCTTCCAGCAAAATTTCACACGCCCTGCCGAGATGTTCTATACGTTTTTTCGATTTCGGGTTGTAAAGGCACACGATAAAGTCTCCCCTGGCGGCACAACGAAGCCGTTCTTCGATCAAGTCCCACGGCGTCAACAGATCCGATAAAGATATTACACAAAAATCATGCCCAATCGGTGCGCCGAGAACCGCAGCGCCCGAAACGGCGGCCGTGACCCCGCAGACCACTTCGATCTCAACGCATTCATATTCCTCCGCCAGTTGGATCAAAAGCCCTGCCATACCGTAAACGCCAGCATCACCACTGCACACCATGGCAACGGTCTTTCCCTGCTCCGCTTCCCCAAGCGCCCAGCGGCACCGCTCAATTTCCTGCATCATCGGCGCAGCATAAAACGTTTTCTGGGGAAAAAGCGGCCTTACCAGATCGACGTATACGGTATACCCGCAGACCACATCGGACGCCGCAAGCGCAGCCCGCGCCGCTTCCGTCATAAATGCTGCGCCGCCCGGTCCGATTCCCACTGCGTATACTTTATTCATCCTTCCACCTCCAGTCCGGCGCATATGGCGCCAAGGCAACCGCCATCGTAATGCCGTTCCCAGACCGCTTCCTGCAATACAGCGTTCCACCCGAAGCCAGCGCCGCACTGCGCTCGCACACGTTGTCCACTCCCGTCACGTCTTTCACAAACGCCGACGCCGAAAACGCACCCGCAGCCTTTGCAAGCGTTTCTGATGAATATGTAACCAAGGGCAGCCCGTGATTCTGGCAAAAAACGGTTAATCCAGGTTCGTTCTTTTTTAAATCGATCGTCGCCACCTGGCAAAACGCTTCCTCCGCCAAATCCGTTTCAGCCAGCAAGCTTTGAAACCGCCCTTCCAACTGCTTTTCATTCGTCCCCCGCCGGCATCCCACGCCGAGAACCGCAATGCGGGGGACGAGCTTGAGCCGCTCCCCATCTTTACCCGTATGAAAATCAACCAGAACCTGATAATCTTCTTTATCCTGCACCTGCCGCACGCCTTGCGGCGCATTGCCGCAAATCTCGGCAAAGCACTTAATCCCGATGCGCCCGCCGCCAAGCAATGCGCTCGATATAACCTTGATTTTCCCTGGATTGGAAATATGGCAGTTCTGCCGTTTTGCCCATTCGTCGACGGCAAAAACACCGTTGACATCGGTTGCTGTAGTGATGACAGGTATCGCGCCGCAGGCTTCCGCTACCGCGCGGGCAAAGTCATTGCCACCGCCCAGATGTCCCGATACGAGCGATATGGCAAACTGGCCGCCTTCATCGACCACGACCACGGCCGGATCGCTCGTTTTGCTGTTTAAATGCGGGGCAATCGCGCGTACCGCAATGCCGCAAGCGCCGACATAGACAAGCACATCCACATCCCGGAAATTCTCTGCCGTCCACTGCTTTAAAGAGATCTTATCATAACAAGGTTCTCCTTCGAAGCGAGATATTTTACTGCAATGGGGTATTTCCCCATTGCAGGATGAGCCATCCTGGGAAACGGAAGGCGCATCACAATCCAAGAGAGGGGACACGCTTCCACCATGGGATACGCCGCCGCAATGGGATACCGTCTCGAAACGGGATATTTTACCGCAAAACTTCCCGCCACAGCGTGACGTCTCGCCCTTGACAAGCGGAGACGCACCGCAAGCCACAGACGGGGACACTTCGCCGCAAGGAGACACACCGATGCAACGAGATATTCCGCCGCAACGGGATGCTTCCCCGCCCAAATGATGCGCCAGCTTTAACGCCAAGGCATAGCCCTTATCCGTAAACGACAGATACCGCAGCCGCTTTGCCTCCTGCTTCATTCCTTTACCGCCTTCCGAAATCCCGTGGCAAACGCCGGATCATACAGCTTGCTTCTCTCGTAACGGTCCTCTAAAAATCCGCCGATGAGTATGAGCGCTGTCTTCGTGATCTCCGCCCGCCTTGCGCTTTCCGCCAGTGTTCCGACTGTACAGCGCACGATTTTTTCCTCCGGCCAGCTCGCTTTGTATACGATGGCTGCTGGCGTATCTGCCGCATACGCACCGGAAAGCAGTTCTGCCTGCACATCATCCAGAAGGGATGCCGAAAGGAAGATGACCATCGTCGCCCCATGTACCGCAAGCTCTGCGATGCTTTCCCTTCCGGGAACTGGCGTCCTGCCCGCCATCCTCGTAATCACAACGCTCTGGCTCACGCTCGGCAAGGTATATTCCGCACGCAAGGCCGCCGCTGCGCCGCAAAAGCTCGACACCCCGGGCGTATCATCGTAGCGGATGCCCTTTTCATCCAGAAGATCCATCTGCTCCCGGATTGCGCCGTATAAACTGGCGTCCCCCGTGTGAAGCCGCACCGTATCCCCGCCAAAGGCCTCGATTTTCTCCATCACTGCGATCACCTCTTCCAGCGTCATTTCCGCACTGTTATGAATTTCGCAGGCCTTCTTTGCATATGCCAAAAGCTCCGGATTAACCAAGCTCCCTGCATAGATAATGCAATCCGCTTTTTCCAGCATACGCATCCCCCGCACGGTAACCAGATCCACTGCGCCAGGCCCTGCGCCTACAAAATGCACCATATTTTCTTCCTCCTCATCGATGATTGCCACCGTTCAAACAGCGAGCCTGCGGTCTAATCCTATCGCCGCCCTGCATTCTGTTTTCATCCCCGAATGGTTCTATCCATTGATTACACGTTTTCTGTTTCTATCCACTTCTATCCACGAACGCTTCTATCCATTGGCTGCATGATTTTCGTTTCATGGTGTGTCCGCCGTCCAGGTGCGCTTTTTTCGCCTCGCTTCCATCGCTTGCGCACACGATTTCTGCCTGCCGCAACTCCGCCGCTTACCCGTTTGCTATCTCGATTAGCCAACGCATCGTTCCTTTCCCTGCACTGCCCTATTTTACGGCGGTTTCATCATTCCGCAGCGCAGCTTTGCTCCGCCCGCAAATCTGCCAGGCTTCCATGATTTCCCCCGCCAGCTCCGTCTGCCCCAATACGCCATAGCGGTTGGAAAAAGTCACTGCACCGATGCGGAAACTGCCGCCCGCCCTATGGGAAAGCCGCCGCTGAACCGCACGCAGAATGCTGTCCATCACCTGCCGCCGCTGCTTTGCCGCATCCAAAAGCGCAATACAAGCATCCGCCGTAGCCGCCTCCATCAGCTTCCTGCAAAGCCCTGTTTGCCCGCCGCAAAGGGCGGTATGCGCACAGAAAACCTCGTTTCTGCCATCGGCGTACGAAGAATGGGTATTCATGATGCCCGCCGCAATTTTAACGAGCTTTCCAATATGGCCGGCCAGCAAAACACGTGCAAAGCCTTCCGCCGCCGCCATATCCAGCGCATCGCCGATAAAATTGGAGCATTTGACCACTGGGACGCCGTAACGCTTGATGTTCTCCATTTCAATGAACCGCTCGCCGTAATTTCCTGGCGTCAGGATCAGGTCTTTCGATTCCGCCGCCACCTGGCGGATATTTACTTCAATCGTATCGCGAAGCGCCTGTTCGCTCATCGGCTCTACGATACCCGATGTCCCCAGAATCGAAAGGCCTCCTTCCACGCCCAGCATGGCATTCAGCGTCTGCGCCGCTATTTTCCCGCCCGCTGGGATCGAGATCACCACCCTGATGCCGCCAGGATAGCCATATTGCCTGCAAACCGCCTGTACCGCATCCGCTATCATTTGCCGTGGCACGCTGTTAATCGCCGCATTTCCAACCGGCTGGTCAAGCCCCGGCTTCGTTACCCGGCCAACGCCACTGCCGCCGTCAATATGAATGCCTTCTTCCGCACACAAGGAAAGCGTCGCACAAACCTCAATTCCGTCCGTTACATCCGCGTCGTCCCCCGCATCCTTTAAGACGGAACACCAGACGGCTTTTGCATCCTCTGCGCAGATCCCGCATCCGAAAACCGGAATCCGTACGGAAATCCCCTTTTCCGTCACCAGTGACACCTCCGGCGGCTTTTGGCCGCCCAAAAGATATTCCGCTGCGCCCGAAGCTGCCAATGCCGCGCATACGCCCGTCGTATACCCACAGCGAAGCCGCCTGCTCCCCGCCCGGATATAATGCTCAAACGCCATCGAAACCCTCCTTCTGTAATGCGATAAAGTCCTTTGCCCGGTACAGCTTTCCCAAGCCGCGCGCCTCTGCGAAAAGCCCTTGCATACGCTGGTTGCAAACGCCTTGCTTCACGCCCGCATCGAGAACCGCCCCACAACGTTGGACGAGCCGAAGCGCCTTTTCATAAGCTTCGTCGCTGATATCGGCAAAGGGTTCTTCCGTCACTGCGCACGCCGCCAAAAGCCTCGCCAGGCTATAGTCAATATCATTGGTATAGAGTATCCCTGCGGCAAACGGAATATTGCGCTTCTGCAAAGCCCTGTATACGGGAATCCCCGTCCCGCAAGCGGAAAGCACGAAAACCTCCGGCTCTCCCATAGCGCCCGGCAATTCGACGCTGCCGAACAGAGGGTCAAAAAAACCGTTATCGATGCCATACAAATCCCGGATTAAACCCTCCCCGAATATCTCCTCCGGCGTTCCGCAGCGGAAAATCGTCTCACCCTTAACGCAGATGATTTTATCGGAGATCTTTTCCGCCAAATCGATTTCATGAAGCGACATGATGACGGTAATCCCGTTTTTCTTCGCCATGCCCCGCAGGATGGAAAGAAGCTCCAGCTTGTGCTTTACATCGAGAAAAGAGGTCGGCTCGTCTAAAACCATCACCTCCGGCTCTTGGCAGATCGCCCTGGCCAGAAGAACCCGCTGCCGCTGCCCGTCGCTGATTGCTGCAAAGTCACGCAATCCGATGTCCTGCGCATGAACAGCTTTCATCGCCGCAAGCACTTTATTCTCATCCGCTTGCGTCAGCGTGCCGAAGCGCCCCGTATAGGGGTATCTTCCCGTAGCCACGACATCGTAGCAAGTCATCAGCTCCGGCTTCATCCGCTCGGTGAGAACCACAGCCAGCTTTGACGCCGCCTGCCGGTGGGAAAACCGCCGTATATCCTTTCCATTAAAATAGACTGCGCCGCCGATCAGCGAAAGCTGCCTGGTGATGCTTTTGAGGATGGTCGATTTGCCCGCTCCATTCGGTCCGATCAAGGTGACGATTTCGCCTTTTTGAATGTCGATGCAAATATCGCGGATGATCGCTTGGCCGTCATATCCTACGGACAAATGATCAAGCTGGATCTGCTTTTCAGCCATGCTGCCTGCCCCTCCTTCTGCGAACCATCATGAAAATAACTACCGGCGCACCGAAGATCGCCGTCACCGTGCTGATGTTAAGCTCCAGCGGTGCGAACGCCATCCTGGCGATCAAGTCGCACAGCATACAAAACACTGCACCGCCCAGGAATACCGCCGGAATCACGACGATCGGTTTCGACGTGTTCAGGCTTTGCCTTGTCAAAAATGGCACTGCAATTCCCACAAAGGAAATCGGGCCTGCGAAGGCTGTCACACAAGCGGACAGAACGCTGGAAACGAGAATCAGGGCCACCTTAAACAGCTTGACGTTCACCCCCACGCTCTGCGCATACGCCTCTCCCAGCTGGAATGCGCCAATGGGTTTGGACATCAAAAAAGCAACGAGCGAGGCTGCGCCTACAACGACTGCGGCAACGAGGACACTGCTCCAGTCCATCCCGGAAAAACTGCCCTGCGACCAGCCGTGAAGATTGGCGATTTCCGAATCCTCCGCAAAGGTGATGAGAAATTCCGTAACCGCCGAGCAGATGTACCCGATCATGATGCCCGCCACCAAAAGCGACGCCATATGGCTCACCCGGCGGGATACCAATAATATAAACCCCGTCGATAGGAGCGCACCGACAAAAGCCGCGCCGATTAAAACGTACGAGGGCACGGACGCAAAGCGGCCGAGAAAGTACAAAAGCGTCAATGCGACCATCATCTTCGCCCCGGACGATATGCCCAGCACGTACGGTCCTGCTATGGGATTTTCAAAAAACGTTTGCAGTAAAAATCCCGCCAAAGACAGCCCGCCGCCCAGGATGGCCGCCATCAGGATGCGGGGAAAGCGGATCTTCCAAATGATATTGACCTCGCTCGGCTCGCCTGCCTGGGCAAATAGAATCCGCATGATTTCCGGCAGGCCGATCTGTACGTTTCCCGTGTTGATATTGATGACTGTGATTGCAAAAAAGGCGATGGTAAGCAGGGCAAACACGAGCGCATACCGTAAACGCCGTTTCAAACGTTCATGGCGAAATTCATTTATGCTGCCTTTTTCCATCGTCTCCGCCTTTCCCGTGCGCATTTATCCCATGTTGAAAATCCGGATTGGCTTCCGGTCCTGGCATACCGCCTTTCCCGTGCGTGCCTTTGCGCCTTGATTGATATGCAGCCGTCAGCCTGCCCCGCATGATTCGCCTCATCTGCACCCAGTCCGCCCTGGGTCATATTTGTCTTTATCGAAGCCCGGCCCGCCCTGCGATCCGCCTTAGTTTCCCTGATTCGCAATCGCCCGCCTCAGCCTGCTGCGGCATACGGTCATCCCCGATTGCCCATGTTTGCGGCTGTCCTGCCACAGTGCGCGGTCTGCGCTTATTCCACCTTCATCAGAAACATCATCTCTTCGCCGCTTCCCCCCATCAGCATCGTATGGATATCCCGGATCATCTCCCCCGTAAGGTCGGAAGCCTGGTACATATATTTATCTGTCGTCCATACGTTTCCTTTTTTAACAGCCTTAAATTCCCGGAACAGGCTGCTTTTTTCCTCTAATTCCTTGATGCTCCGCAAGGGATTTTCGATCGCCGCATTATAAATCAGGTAATCGGCATCCGCCGCTTTTTCGTAAAATTGCTCCATGGAAATTTTCACGGACGCCATTTTGTTTTCCGTATTTTCCAAATCATCGAAAACGTAGCGTCCGCCTGCCAGCTCGATCATCTTCGGAATGTAATCGCCGCTTGTCCGCACGGACACCTGTCCCGCAGCGTTGATGAAAAAAAAGGCTACGGTTTTTTCAGTCTCTTCGATCGTCTCCAAGCCAGCGAGAATTTGCTCCTGCTGTGCGAAAAACGCATCCGCTTCTTCCTGTTTATCTACCATTGCGCCATACAGCCTGATCCATTCGGTCCGCCCCAGCGGATGGGACTCATAACTGGAATAATCGATAAATACCGATATGCCCAGTTCTTCTATTTTTTCCTTGACCTCCGGGGAATGCATAATCATGGTGGATTCGATGGCAAGGCCGCAATTTCCAACGGCGAGAGCCTCATAATCGGGCGCACTGTATTTTCCCGCAAACGCGATGCGTCCTTCTTCCATTGCGGCTGCGGCAGCTTCGATCTGCCATCCGTTTTTATCCGTTCCCGAAAACCGTATATGATCCAGTGCATCGATAGCGTTAAAAAGCGCCATGGCGGAAGACGCCGCCAGATAGATGTTTTGAACCGGTTTTTGCATGGCGGTCATGCCTTGCGGAAGCTTCCGAGGCATTGGCATTCCTTCCGGCACGAGCAAATACCGCTGATTCCGGACATCGATCACCGTATATCCATCGCTGTAATAATGAATGTCAAACCCTTCCGCATATGCAGGTTTCATTGAACTTTCATAAGCAAGCCCGCTGATTTCGGGCGGTTCGCTTGCAAAGCCCGCCGAGCCTTGGGGATCTGTACTGTTTTCGGCAGCGTTGCCTACATCGATTCCAGTATGGCTATCGATCCCGCTGCACCCGGCAAGCAACACGGATGCCGCCATTACAAAAGCAAATGCATAGGCAAGCGCAAAGCCACGATGTACGGGTTTGCGTGCGGGTTGGGCGACAGGTTTGCGAACAAAACTGTAAGCAAATGCGTGTGTAAAGCCGCCTATAAATTTACGCATGGACTTGCCATTCAATTTGCGAATGGGCATAAGCGCGGCGCTACGAATGAATGCCGCACAGCACGTCTCAAAAGATGATTTTAGCTTGGCAAACTGATATGCGCAGCGAACGAATGCGCACGCAGGGTTTCCCACGGATTTAGGAGCAGGCTTGCGCATGGATTTATGCAGGAACCAACCGATAAACCCGCACAACGATTTATGCGTAAATCCGCTAACAAATCGATTATATATTCTTCTCATGTTTTTTCTTCGTTTTTCTCACAGAAGCGATAATGAAGACAGCCGCAACCGCTACTGCGAAAATGACCGCAATCGCTATCGCAAGAAGCATCCCGCCGCCCTCCTTTTCGATCGTATCTGCATGAAAGGTAAGCGTATACTGGATTTCATGGGGCTGGCTCATGGCCGTCGTATCGGCAATCACCGCCATTGGCTGGCCAAATACGGAAACTGGTATTTCAAACACCGAATTTTCCTCCCCGGCGACGGGAAAGTATTTCCTGCCGCTGACGATCATATAATCATAATCCGGGCTGCTCCATTCGATCCGGGCTATCGCTTCCCCATCCGTGACGGTAAGCTGGACTGGCGAAGCAATGGATGCTTTTCCTGTGCCGCCCGCCAAATCGACTGCTATGGCATATTCGCCATCCTCATAGCCTAGTTTGCCTGCATCCAGATCTGCCAACACCGCATCTTCCGGCAGGGAATCCGCCCGGAAAACCAACTGGCGGTCATACCATTTTTCCTTCGCCTTGCTAAAACTTGTCAAAGAAATCACCTGGTTCAACGCTTCCACCGGAATTTCAAAAGTATGCGCCCCATCTTTGCCTTCTGCAAAAGGAATGTACTGCGCTTCATCGGCGGCGACGGCTTCTTCGCCTGTACCCAGGAAAACCATCAGGTAACCTTTTCCACTCATCGTCATGACAGCCGACATCTTGCCATTTTCCACGGTAAGCTCAGCTTTCGTGACCTTGAACATGGAGGAGCTGGAATCCACCGTGATATCATATGTCCCATCTTTAACATCCTTGCCGGAAACAGCGATCATGCCCGCTTCGCCTACCTGCCGTGCCGCCGCCATTTCATCCTCCGATGCGACTTGGCTGTGCGCGCCTTCCGGACCTTGCATGGAATCCGATGCGGCGGCATCTGCACCTTGCGCCTGAATTGAAGCGGCCAGCCCGCATTTTGCATTGGATGTGGTTCCATCTGGCACAACGTCCGGCACAACCCTCAATGTTGATGCATCTGCGCCTTGCGCCAAGCGATACTGGCTCGGTGAGACAAACCTTTCATATGCTGAATCCAAAATGCCTTCTTGCAATGCGGCAGACATCCCTGCCTTCGGTTGCAAAGCATCCGCCCTGTTCGCAGGCACACCGCCGAATCCATCCCGCTCCCCGCCAAAGCAGATAACCGATGTGTCCAATATGCCGCCAGTCATAAGCAAAAACACAAGGCAATACACAACTCGCTTTCTCATTGATTTCTCCTGAACCTATGTAATTTGATATCGTTATTTTCCATCGATCGCATTCTGGATATGCTGCACATAGAGCTGCTGGATCGGATAAATTTGTCCAAGCCCTTTCAGCACAGGCACGACCTCGTAGTTCTCGCTTTGGAATGCGGCCTTCCAGGAACCTTCTTCATCGCCCGCCATATCGTTGGCCGCATGGTCTCCTGCTACCACCATGAGCGGGAGAAGGACAACTCTCTCGTAATCGCCTTTTTTCACCTCAGCCATCACGTCTTCCAGCGCAGGCTCTGCCTCAACGGTTCCCACAAAATAGTTCTTATACCCTGCACTTGCGAATTTTTCCTGCATTTTAGCATAAATCGCATTGGAATCCGCATGCGTTCCATGCCCCATGTAGCAGATCGCAGTCTTTCCATCATCATAAGCGGCCGTATCAGAAGCGAGCGCTTTCATAACTGCGTCAAAGTCAGCATCATCAATTAAAAGCGGATTTGCCAATTTGAGGCTTTCAAATTTGTCCTCATAGTTTTCCAGTTCCGCCTTGATGTCGGCGTATTCCAGCCCATCCATCAGATGGGTCGGCTGCACCACCAGGTTTTTCACGCCATCAGCTACGGCCCGGTCCAGCGCCTCCTCCACGTTATCGATGGCAATGCCATCGCGTTCTTTGATAATGTCGATCACCGTCTGCGCCGTAAACGCCCTGCGGACATCATAAGCCGGATAGGCCTCCTTAACGGCCGCTTCCACCGCCCCGATCGTCACGTTCCTGCTGTCATTGTAGCTCGTGCCGAAGCTTACGACCAAAATCGCATTTTCATTTCCCGCCGCAGTTTTGTCCCCGCTGCATCCCGTCGTTGCCAATGCCCCTAGCAGCAAACACGCTGTCAGCGTTGCTACTGCTAATTTTTTCATTGTGAACCTCCTCCTGAAAAAGAAAAATTAGAAAATAATTCGTTTCCAGTTGAATACAAAATCCACTTTCAAAATGCGTATTTTCCTGCCGTAAAGAACTATATCCGCAATACAAAAACAGGCCTTCCCACCATAAGCAAAAGGCCTGTATACAGAGCTTGTATTCTCTATTGAAGACGCCCAGCCAATTACTCGTGGCCCGAAACGATGTACGTCCCGATACAAATAGGCAGGTCTCCTGACTGATAGAGCCTCGCATCGGCCGCCTTCCCGGATTTCCAGTGGCATATTGGCCTCTGCCCTCTAATTACAGTGACGAGTTCGTACAGGATTCTCACCTGTTTCCCTTTTCACCGATTCCTGGCGCGCTGGACGCTTGCCAAAAATCGACACCTACTGTTTTATATTCAACTTTCAACCGGGTTTGCCCGATCCTGCAATCATCATATCATTTTAATGGATGGTTTTCAAGATGTTTTCGGCTGGCTTTGGAGGTTTCCTGTTTGCAGAAGCGAAGGTTTCCTGTTTGCAAAACGGATTTTTCCATATTGCTTGCATAAAAAAGAACCGTGCCTACGGCACGGTTCTTTGATATCTAATTTATGTTCCCGATTGGATTTATGCAAAAGCCTTTGATCCAGCTGCCTTAGCGTCTGCTGCGAACTTAGGATCACCAAATTCAGGTCTCTGCAGGTGCTTAGCAACCATAAGAGTACCAGTACCATAAGCGCAAAGTTCAGGCGGGTTAACCATTTCTGCGCCAGATCCATTGATTACATTGCCGTTTTCGTCTTTGGAATCCTTCATCCACTTATAAGCGAAGAACTTGCAAGTAAAGGAAGTGTTACCAACCTTTTCGATGTATCCGCCGTATTCCATCCAGTCGCCAGCATATACAGGAGCTGTATATCTAACTTCTGAATATCCAACAAACAATGATTCGTCGCCGAACAGCCTGATAGCCAGTTCAGTACCAACATCTCCCCATGCAGTTACGATGTGAGCGCCTTCTACTAATTCGCCAGCGTAGTGAGCGTCTCCAGCAGACATTCTTGTCTTCAGGCTTACGTATTCACCGATCATCTGTGGGTTGTTTTCTCTTTCCTTAATGCAATCTAAAGGTGTTTTCATATTTTCAGTCCTCCTTAAAACTACTAAATACTACTAATTTCTTGTACCACCAGTATACTCTCCTGGAAACATTTCGTCAATAGCATTGTGAAGTTCTTGTCAAATTTTAACTCTTCTCATTTTTCTGATTTCTGCATCGTTCCTATTTTTAGGCAAGCGCCAAGATATGTCAGCCACATTGATTGCTTTTATACGGAATTTTAACGCATCTCAATCTGAATCCCTTGCATTTACTGCGTTTTCGGTCTTTACCAGAGTTTTAAAACGCATTTCCTGTTTGATATAAACGGTTATGCATTGACCATTTCACCTAAAAGCAAGCGGACGGAAATCCATTTCCAGCAGATTGGGCGCTGGGGGAATTTCTTCCTGATATCAGCCTCCGTTAATTGTTTTGGAAAAGCCTGCCCCTATATTTGAAAATATGCGGTATATTCATTCTCCTTTCTCACCAAGCCCTTATCCATAACATACGCCAAACGCTGTAAAAACCAACGCAGCCTTTTACGGCAGCCCGATTTCCCTTTAAGCGCAATCCAGCCGGCAAACCATGATGTATTCTCCTTCATTTTCTTTTACCACTGCAAAGCCTGCTTTCCGATACATATGAACTGCGTAATTTGCCTTCTGCACAGATAAAGACACCTGCTTATACTCCTTTGCTCTCAAAAATTGCAGCATCGCATCCATAAGCGCTGTGCCTAATCCCAAACGCCTGTATTCCTCATGGAGCGATATGGCAAGCGAAGGCGTTTCATCGTCAATATGTCCGTAATCGTTCATAATGCGCACCCATACTGCGCCTACAATCCGTTCTTTCACTTCCGCAACGAAGCACCAATCATCTGCTTTTCCAAAACCAGCAATATATGTTTGCAGCTCTGGCTGTTCGACAATCGTCTTGGGCGGCTTTTCCGCTCCTTCCGGGATAAAAATTGCTTCATACAAGAAGTCAGGCAATACCGGATATTCATTTTCTTTGATTTCCCGTATTTTATAGTCCATTTTTTTCTCCATCCAAGCTACTACACGCAAAAGGTTTTTCATTACCGGTTTCAAATAACGCACCCAGCTTAGGAAAATCCTTCTTCCAGAATCCGCATCTGGTGAATTTTTGAACTGCCAAGCCGCATCTGGTTAAGAAATGCTTTTCATGCCTCCCAAATGGTTTCATCCCCGCAGATGTTGCGGATTTTCAGCCGCAATGGTTTTTCTTTACAATGAATACTTCCATCCCAAAATTCCTTTGTTTTTTCTCCATTTAGAATCATATATCCGTTTTTCGCAATCTTGATTTCACTGTCGGAATGCCAGCCGCCTTCCCGCTTCGTACAATCCACGCTTAAAAATTCGATCAGCTCCAATCCATTTTCACTGATTTCAATCGGAGAAAACGGTTTCTTCGCAGAAGAATTGAGCATTGATTTTTCATTAAATTCATTGATTTTCTGCATCACCCTGTCGCTAACGAAAGAATCGATGGAAATCATATAACCGCCAAATAAGCCGTCCTGCGCCTCCTCCATATGAAAACGGGCGTAATCCTCTATGACAACATCGTCAAGGATGGTTTTCAAATCCCGTAATTCGATTTCCACATCCGTGCTGTCATCCGCAGCAATAAAAGCCTTGAGTTCTTCTTCATCACTTACGTCTATATAATATACGACAACCTTCCGTACGTCGGGATCAAGGTCAGGAATCGCCTGATGAATGATGCGGTTCATCATTACCACATCGAGAAGCTTCGACGTGCTATCCATCAAATTCGGCACGTAAACCGGCACAGTCCCCAATTTACTGTCTGAAATAGCGCCTTCCCAGAAGGTATCCAGGGAATCTTCATTTTTTAATCCGGGAATCAATGCCTTGATTTTATCCATCGTCTGTACCGGATTACGGTATAAGCTTACGCCATCCTTGACATCCAGCACATCAAAGCCGGCGCCACTGGCTTTCAAGCGGTCGCGCGTCGTTTGAACCGAATTAACGCCGATGTCACAATGGATGAAACGGCGGCCTTGTTTATGGGCAACGGCGGCAGACACGCCGCTGCCGCCGAAAAAATCGGCGACGACCATATTTTTATCGGAGGATGCTTCGATAATGCGCTCCAATAATGCCTCTGGTTTTTGCGTGGCATAGTCCTCTTTTTCATTAGCCTGCGAATTAACCGGATTGATATCCGCCCACATAGACTGCGCTGGCATACCTGGCAATTCATCCAAATAAACTTTTGATCGAATCCCGCCTGTTTTGGTAAAATGAATCCGCCCTTCCCGATCTAATTGCTCCATCGTTTCAAGAGGCATCCTCCACAGCGATCTACAGCCTTTGTACTCGTAATCATATCCACCGCCTTGCAAGCCTTTCGCAGTCAGATTCCCACTATCCCACTTCCTCCCATCAGGGTCAGTTCTGTTAAATCGGGCAATGTAAGCTTCATCGTAAGGCTGGTAAACCGTATTAAACGTATATGCATCCTGTGACTTTGTATAAAAATAGATGCAATCAAAATTATTTCCATAAAACTCCGCATCACTATGAGCCGTCGCACGTTTCCAAATAATCTCATTACGAAAACAGCTTTCTCCAAAAACCTCATCCAGCAAAATCTTCACATAATGCCCGATATGATAATCAAGATGCACGTAAATCGACGCCGTTTTACGCATCACGCTCTTAATTGCCATGAGATTCCCATACATCCAGCTCAGGTATTTTTCTTTATCCCAAACATCACCATACATTTTTTCTTCAAAGGCTTTCAGTTCGTCAAGCTCCAGATCCCGCTCCGCCTGGGCGATTGCTTCCGCCACTTTCGGATTGCGGCGGACATAAACCTTCTTCGCATAGTCTGCGCCGCTGGCGAACGGAGGGTCGATATACACCAAATCCACTTCTATCCCCTGCTCCTGCAAATAGGCGCAGGCCGAGACACATTCGCCGCGTATCACCATATTCCCATCGGCATTTTCTCCCACGGTTTCCAGCTTTTCCATTTCATATAATGGCATTCCCCGCTGCAAGATCATCGAAGCATCATCAGCGCCTTTATACTTCAAAATTCTGTTGAAATTACCCAGAACCGCTTGCCCTTCTACTGGCTCTGGAACAAATGGGACATATTTGATTGGCATGATGATTGACCTCCCTCTTGAACAATATTTTTCTTGCGAAATCCAGATCTCATTTCAGCGGGTTTCCCTCCTGGAAAAAGCCGCAAATCTTCTCATATGCCGCCTGGATTCTTTCATGCTCCGGCAGCGTATCCTCCAGGTATAAATAATCAAATCGCTTATACCCAAAGGATTCGTTATTTTTCGTTACAAACTCCGTTTCCGCAAATCGTTTCTTCGCCTGAAAGTTTGGATCATTCGCATAAATGCTTCCTTTGGTCTCTACAATGACAGCTTTATCAATAATACGGTCGTTTTTTCGCTGAATAATCAGAAAATCCGGGGTATACATCCCTATGTACTGCCATTTCCCGCCGCTGGGTTTATAACACTTTATTTTAAATTCGGTCAACGCCCGATCGCCGTTATAATACACTTCTAAATCGAGTTTTTCTATGACAGAAAAGCTAAGAAGCTCATTTAAAAATCTTGCTTCAAAACCACTGTCGGCATGGTACGGCAAATAATGGAACGAACGATTTTTGTGAGGATGCGCCGCATTCTGTTTTCGCAACAAATCGAGGATCGTGTGTTCCCCCGCTTCATCCGCCACTTTCATTAGCCGTTCTGTTTTCTTGCTTGCCTTCAATTTTCCTTTATCGTCGAGTATAATTTTTTCAACGGCATCCTGCGCAGGAAAATAATCATCTGGTCTGGCAGTCCGAATCGTACTGGTAAAATTCCCGATATTGAGCAGGCTCGCTTTCTGCGGAATCAACTCCTCGGTCGTCTTAAATGTGCGTTTGGGGGAAAACGCCTTGCGGATATTAGATGCTACTGCCGCCTGATTGTAATGGGAGCTGAAATAATGCACACCTTGTTTTTCATACGTGATTTCATCAAACACCCTGCGCAGTTCTTCTTGGAAACGGTACAGCGTCCCTACTTCGAGCATCCCGAAGCTGCCCTTTGCAATTCGATAGAGCCACGCATGAAACGTGATCTGCTCCGCTCCGTGTTCCGTATCGTCTATTTCCGTCTGGAATGCCGTCATCGCAAGATCCGTCGTCCTGATAATGCTTTTCGAGTTTTGTGAGCTTGCCGCCGCCTGCAAAATTGCCTTCCCAGGCTCTGCATCATCGGCAGCCACGGTCTCATAATGCACTTTTAACTGATAAAAATCTATATCCGGCAGCCGCAAAGACTTTGTCCTGTCGAAACGCGCGAGCTGCGTCTTCTTATAATCCGCCTCCGTAAATTCCTTCAAGGAAACATGGTGCTGCTTCACAAGCTGCCTGTTCAATATTGCGGCGTTGCTTTCATTGAGATAGATCAGCGCCGTTTCAGGCATATCTTTATCAACCTGGCGCAAACATCTGCAAGAAGTTTGCAGAACCATATTTTTCGGGCAATCCCCCTCCTGCGATAAAATAATGCCCGCCAAACTCCTGCAATCCCAGCCTTCTTTCCCAATCTGCACCAGCAAGACAATACGTATTTTGGAAAAAGCCTTATCTAAAGAATCAAACTGCATCTGGCTGTCGGCAGGCCGGGGATACCTTTTATTTCCTTTGTGGAATTTTAAAATACCCTCGCTTCCGATTCCATATTCAGCGGCAATCCCTGCGGCCAGCGGATATATCACTTCTTCCAGCTTTTCAATTTTTCCGCAATAGATCCCCAGCTTCGCAACCGTCCCGTCTCCGTAAACGGTATCCCGGTAAGCGTCAAAAAATGCACGGACTCCTTTTTCAATGATTTGGCTGCTATCCGCCATGTCCGCAATTTTTACCAGCGGCCGTTTCAAAAAATTTCCCACGCCGGCAATCAACGGATAATAATAAACGATATTTGCAATTTCAATGGCTGCTACAGACAAGTTATCGAGAATGGGAATTTTCTCTGCTTTTTCGAGATATGGCGTGCCTGAAAAGCCGATCACGGAATTTACCGTATCATTTTGCGCCCATCGGTTCACAACTGCACGCAGCTTGATCTCATCATTTACGGCATGATGC
>CAMNSS010000010.1 GCA_946555345.1 uncultured Eubacterium sp.
ATATTACCATCCCCCGCCCCCTTTGTCAACTCCTTTTTTGCCTTTTTTTCACTTTTTTCTCTCGTTTTGCTTTTCCATTCGTTCCCTACCTTAATAATATAATACAACGCTCTTGGCCTGTTTGATTATGCAATGTTTTGCATGAAAAACCTTTTTACTTTGTTTCCAACTAAAAAACCTAGTTTGATTGACTTTTCTGTAAATTAAAGCTATAATCTATATTGATATTAAATGTATGGTGGTGTTTAGTACATTTGAATCATCGCATTCATTTTTTGCTTATTTAGTGAGGAGGAATTATTATGGGTAAAAAAATTCCAATGTGGCAATGCGTCCTCGTAATGATCGTGCTAGTCGCACTCATCTTCTGGGGCGTAATGATTGACACAGACGCAGGCGAAGCCCACGTTATGCTGATCTTTGCCGGCGGATTCGCTGCAATCGTCGCCATTCTTAACGGTTGGAAATGGAAGGTTCTTGAACAGGGTATCCTGGCAGCCATCAACAGAACCATGCAAGCAATATTGATTCTGGCAGTTGTAGGCCTGATGATTGCTTCGTGGATGGCCGGCGGCGTAATCCCGTCCATGATGTACTTTGGTATCAAAGTTATCGCGCCTTCTATCTTCTTGTTCACAGCTTGTATCCTGTGCGGCATCGTATCGCTGGCAACGGGTTCATCCTGGTCAACAGCTGGCTCTATGGGCGTAGCGCTCATCGGCGTCGGCACGGCCCTCGGTTTTCCGGCAGCCATGACGGCTGGCGCAGTTGTTTCCGGTGCATATTTCGGAGACAAAATGTCGCCGTTATCGGATACGACAAACTTAGCTCCGGCAGTTGCAGGGTCTAACCTGTTCGACCATATCAAGCATATGATCTGGACGACAGGTCCATCTCTGGTAATCGCACTGATTATATATCTGTTGCTCGGGTTCTTCGGAGATCACTCCGGCAATGCAGATACGCAGACGATCGATATGATCTTATCTTTCATCACAGATAATTACAATGTAAGCCTGCTGTGCTTAATCCCACCGATATTCGTAATCGTAGCGGTAGCATTGAAGTTGCCTGCGCTGCCTGCACTGATCGGCGGCGTTGTGCTGGGCTGCCCGTTCTTCTTTATGCAGGGCAACAGCCTGGCTAAGATTCCGTCAATCCTAAACTATGGTATCGGCGTTGAAGTCGCAGAAGATGCAGATTCCGTAATCCAGGAGCTGGCAAGCCTTCTTTCCTGCGATGGTATGCAGGGAATGATGTGGACGATTTCCCTCATCATGTGCGCTATGGTATTCGGCGGCATCGTTGACTGCACTGGCATGATGGGAGCGATTGCAGAGGCCCTGCTCAAGCTGGCAAGAGGTACGAGAGGCGGCCTGGTAACAGTTACCGTATTCTCGGCAATCGTCGTAAACATCCTTTGCTCCGACCAGTACCTGTCGATCATCCTGCCTGGAAGAATGTACAAAGAAGCATTCGAAGACAGGAGGCTCAAGCCACAAAACCTTTCGAGAGCGTTGGAAGACTCCGGTACGCTTACATCCAACTTCATCCCTTGGAACACCTGCGGCGCTACAATGAGCAGCTTCTTACAGTGTCCACAATGGGGAGCAGGCGGATATGCACCGTATGCGTTCCTTAACTACATGAATCCTATCATCTCGATCTTCTACGGGTTCACCGGCATCTCCATGAAGGAAATGACGGAAGAAGAATACCAGAAGGTATTGGAAGAAAGAAAATCAGAAAAGGAAGCGGCTGCAAAGGCAATGGAAGCTTAATCGGTTGCGGCCTGATACATAAACACCAAACAAAAAGAGCTGCCTGCATCATGCGGCGGCTCTTTTTCATTATATAGGGAATATCGTTTTCGATATTTCCGGCTTGCCCCGGACATCCAGTGGACATTCTGGGGAATATCAACAGAACCTGCTTCTAACCGGAAATCGGCTAATTCGGCGTTGTTCTTGGCAAAACGATTGGGTGCGGTTTTATTATCCCGGGGGCAGTTTCCTGCAAGTTTCCACAAACAGCCAAAAACAAAAAACCGGCGGCTTCAGCTTTCATCCTCCAACCATGCCTTTTTCAAAAATCCACTGTTTTAATCCCGCTGGATATGATAAGATACATTTTATCAAGGCAATGCGTAGAAAACAAAACCTGGCGGCGCCAACAAATTTGCTTGTGCGCAGGCCGCCACCCCGAATCGGCATTTCGCAGGAAAAACAATTCTTAACAGCATACCTTATAACACTATAATCTTTCAGGAGGTTTCTATGTCATTTAAAAACAACAGCTCCCAATGGGATATCAAGAAAATTTTCGCCGCAATCATGTGCGCCCTCATCGCACTCATGTTTTTATCATCACTGATTCGGATGGGATTTGCTTTATTACGCTTATTGTTTGGGCTTTTTTGCTTTTACCTCGCCTTCGCTTTTTTCAAATCCTCAAAGAAATAGCGGATCATCGTTCCTTGTCCTGCAAAAAGAGCAGATATTTATCCCGCGAACTTGCCTGCAAAACCGTATACTGCTGTCCTTTCCGATCGGTCAGCCGCTTTGCATCAACCGGATGTTCTGTTATCATGAGCGGAATATTCCCGAAAGAAACTGCCTCCGCTTCGTGGGAGAACTGTAAAACCTCCACGCCGATTTCTGCAAACGCTTTCAAGCTTTGGCTGTTATACACATTAAGCCCGTAATCCCCATAAACCCGGATACCCGCCGCTTGAAACTTTTCGATCCATCCGGGATTTCCAATCAAAATACCTGTGTCTGCAATCCGCCTGCATATCCTGGAAAAATTCACTTCTATATATCGATCTAAGCTTCCCTTGGAGACATTCAGGATATACGGCATCACACTGCAAATTTTCCCGTCAGCAAATCGATCCAAAACATTCCTTAACTGCCTGGACGTTTCATCATCCATATAAAGTTCCAATGGAATGCAAAGTGTTACGTTTTCGTATTTCACAAGCAGTTTCGCAAGCGCCTCAGCGGCAGGCAATTCACTGCCGTATAAATGAATGAGCTTTCCGCCTTGGCGATGAGTAAGCGTCCGGGCTTTGCGTGCAGGTTCTATCTCCCCGCTTCTTATTTCCGCCAGTTTTTCTTCCGTAAGCCCCATGCGGCTGTTCTGGCATTTTGCCTCCATCAAACGTTTGACCGCTTGCCGCCGCATATCATTCAACACGGACACTGGCACAGAAACGCCCTGCGCCAGATCGGCTTCTATCTTTTTCGCCATAAACACGGTATTTCCCAGCTTGCAAAGCTGGCTTTTAACTCGCGCTTCATCCAACGGCTTATGAATCGCTTTTTCGGAAATGCGGCTTCCACGAACCGTAATCCATCCATCTTTCCTTTGCTGGAATCCCCCTTGCTTTTTCTTCAAACCGCCCTGCCCTTGCGGCAATTTTTCCTGTTTTTCCAATAAACCATCTTGCCCCTGCCGCGAGCCGCCTTGTTTTTTCGCCAAACCGCCCTGTTTCTGCTGCGGGCCTCCTTGCTTCTGCGGCAAATCATCCTGTCCCTGCGGCAAATCGCCCTTGCCGTCAGCCCCCACCGCCTCCCGGATCGAGAGAACCGGCACTTTGCCCAGCTCTGCGGCAAATTTCATTTCCACTGGAATGCGGCGGATAAAATCACTCGCATATGATTGTTCCGCCTCTGCCAACAGCCGCTTGTCCGTCACCTTATAAACGCAGTCGCCAGGGTTTACCTTGCCCTTGATATCGCCAATCCGCAGACAGCCACCCGACAGTGGTTTCAGATAAGAGATCACGTTTCCCACCGTTTTCCTGCCGTAAATTTCCACGCCATCCCCCAGGGAAAGGCTGCCGCCATCAAGCTTCACATCCACCAAGGTGCATCCGTTCCGTACAGATGCCACCCGGCCGACATACGTTCCCTGGTTTTTCGGGCTATTCCCCGACAAAAGCGCACGGCCGGGGTTTCCGTAAAAGTACCCTTTGCTAAACCCACCCCGATTGAAAATCTGCGTAAGCCGCTGCATATCGTCCGCTTGCACTGTTACACTGCCCGTTTTTTGATACTGATCCAGGTACTTGCGGTAAACCGATGTGACGATCGCCACGTATTGCGGCGATTTTAGCCGCCCTTCTATCTTGAAGGAATCAACCCCTGCCTTGCAAAGCTGCGGAATATCCGCAAGCAAGCAAATATCCTTAGGACTGAGCAGGAAAGCTTTTTCCCCTTTCTCATTTTCGTAAGGAAGCCTGCACGGCTGCGCACAAAGCCCGCGGTTGCCGCTGCGCCCGTTCGCTCCGCCTAGGATTCTGCTCATTTGGCACTGTCCTGAATAACACATACACAACGCGCCATGGACGAAAACCTCTACCTCGCACGGTTTGTCCGCCCCATGGCAGACCGCAGCCAAATCCCCTAATTCGGCAAGGCTGAGTTCCCGCGCGGGGACGATTCGGCAAAACCCCAGCTTTCGCACTGTATCCAGCGCCCACTTGTTGTATATCGTTCCCTGCGTTGACAAATGCATTGGCAAATCCGGAAGGTATTCCCGGACGAGCCGCGCCAGCCCCATGTCTTGGAGAATGACTGCATCGGCGCCCGCCTTGTAGAGAAAATGAACGTATGAAAAAGCCTCAAAAAGTTCATCATCCCTGATGAGCGTATTGATGGTAATATAGGCTTTCACATTCCTGGCATGCGCATAATCGATCGCCTGTTGCATATCGCCAGCCTTAAAATTATCCGCTTTTATGCGTGCATTAAACAAAGAGCCTCCCATGTAAACAGCATCCGCTCCATTTTGCACTGCCGCCGAAAGCTGCGGAAAGCCGCCTACAGGCGCTAAAAGCTCTGGAATACGATAGCTCATCTTGCTGGATTCCTTTCTCTGGAAATTTGCTCGGTTGATAACCATTCTATCATAGTATATAATAGATTGAGGCTTGCGGACAAGACCGTTGCGGGCCGTTTCACAAATTGACGAAATAAATACGGGAGACTGGGATATGAATAAAGTAAAAGATATGATGAAGGACAATTCTTTTATTAGGGGAAGTTTTTTCATTCTTTTCAATGCGGCGCTTCTCTATGCAATGTATTTCATCATCAAAAACATCGGCTGGATTTCGGAGAAATTTTTCTTCGCCATAGACGCCCTGATCGCTGCATTTTGGCCGCTTATCATCGGCTTGATTTTAGCATACCTTTTAAATCCGCTTTCGGAATTTATCGATGACAAGCTCGTAACGAGGCTGATCCGTATGCCGGAGGACCCCATTAAGGCAGAAAAGAGACAAAATTTAAGCCATTTTATCAGCGTTGTCCTGACGATCCTGATCGTGATCGCAGCGATTATCGCCATCATATACGGGTTTACGGTACTGCTGATCGGAAAAGTCGTGTTCAGCGACCTCTCTACTTTGATTCATGACTTTATGACGGCGGCTCTCAGCTATGAAAACACGCTGCGGAACTGGATTGCGACCAACGTTCCGAACGACATGCTTTCCGAAAAGCTGGGACAGGCCGCAAATATGCTGATCGGCTGGATCGGCGACAACATCAGTTTTGCCTCCGTCCTCGGCACGTTCACCAATATCGGTGGAAGCCTGCTGAACGTCCTGATCGGCGTCATTGTCGCCATTTACTTAATGAAAGACAAGAAATTTTTCCTCGGGCTTTGGCGGAAATTCCTCCATCTGACGCTGCCGCAAAAAGGCAATGCCATCATCACGGAAACGTTGAGCGAGGTCAACGACGTCCTGTCCAAGTTCATCCGGGGCGCTCTGCTGGATGCTTTAATCATCGCAATCCTGTCCTCCATCGGGCTGACGCTCATGGGGCTTGAGGCGGCCGTCCTGATCGGGGTATTTGCAGGCATCTGCAATGTGATTCCTTATTTCGGGCCGGTACTTGGCATGATCCCCGCATTTCTCATGGGACTGTTCACGGAAGGGCTGTGGAAGGGGGTTCTTGCCATCATCATACTGTTTGTCATCCAGCAAATTGATGCGAATTTCATCTATCCGAGAATTGTCGGCTCTTCCACGGGGCTTCACCCGCTTATGGTTCTGCTGGCAATCAGCGTATTTGGTTATTTCGGCGGTATTTTGGGGATGCTGCTGGCCGTGCCGATTGCGGGCATCATTCAAGTCTTCATCCTGAAATGGGCGACTGGAAAGGAACAGCGGATCAGCAGGAAAAAGGGCGATACGGGAGCAAGTGCGGATTCTGGCGCAAGTGCAAATGCGGCTATGGGTGCGAATACAGACGCAGATGTGAGTGCGGGTGCATTAGTTGGGGCTGATACAGATATGAATGTGGATGCAGGCGGGCACACGAGTGCAAATGCAGATGCTGCGAAGGAATGAACACATGAGGCGAAAACAATAGGTTACGTATGCTACTGCGCATTCAAAAACGAATAAAAAGCGCCTTTTGCATCAAAAGCAAGCGAAAGCTTCACCAAATTCCACATAAATATAGTCAGAAAGCGAATGCACGAAATCAGCTCGATTAGAAACGCTTACATCGAATTGGCCTGGCTGGAAATACAAATCGTTAATTGAAAACGCCTTACAAACTCTGTATAAATGAAAATTTTCATCTCATTTACACAGAGTTTTTTGTTCTAATCTGATTCTTGTATCCTTGCAGATGAAAACCAAGACCTTGGGAATCATTTTACGAAAAATAGCAACAAATAAATATAATACCATTGCATTGCAAATAAATACAAAATTTCTTGATATCCTCTTTCTTGACAGCCTGTTGCTGCTATAAATTCTGTATTTTGCAGCAAAAACAACAAAATATACAGGGTTTGCGGTTTTTGCAAATATGGCGTGGAATCAATTAACAAAAAAAGCCGCCGCATCAAATATTTCCTGATGCCGGCGGCCGCCTTTTTATAGTGGCTGCATAACTTCATGCTTCGCACTTTACGCATCAACCGGGTTTCCTGATTCCACGGTTCTCCATTTTCTAAATTGCTACAGAAGGGCAATTTGCAGGAAAGCTTCATAGCCCCGTTCCATTCATTTATCAATTTAGCGGCTGGCGGTTTCATAAATTATCAAATTCATCTTCATCAACTTATATGATAAGCTTTCCAATTCATGATTTCATCAATCGGCGGTTCTGGCAAACCGCCGATTTCTAAGTTACAATTTTTTCTCCGCTGGCCCGCACTTTCACCAATCCATGCATCCATCAATCTACAAGCCCCTTAAATCACGCATCTATCTTTATAAATCTGCGCTTCTTGCGGCTTTGCTTGCCTGCGCTTCCCGCCGGTTTGCAAGCCTGCGCCTCCATGGCTTTCGCCGCTCCACAAAATCGCAGTCCCGCCGGCTTATGATTCCTTCTGTTCATGATTCCGCCAATCCACGCTCCCAACGTCTTGCAGTCTTATGCCTCCGCTGATTCAGCCGATTCGCCCGAATCCGTTTCCACCCGAATTGTTTTCACTTGAATTTTCCTGGCGATATAAACCGCTGGCGTATCGGCAATGCTCGTCACGATAAAAACAGCATAACAGCCAATACATATGCTGACGAGGGTCGAAGCATCGTAAATGCCCCAAAAGGCAGCCAAATTGTACAGCACCGTATTCAACGCCTGCGAAACCAGCGTGGAAAAATTATTCCTCACCCACAAAAACCGCGTCGCATCACCGCAAAGCTTCGTCGTAAACGCCCACCACTTATGGTAGAGCCATACGTCGAACCGCTGGCAGATCGCATATACGATCAGGCTTGCCAGGATAATCCGCGGCGTATTGGAAAAGATCACGGTAAAGCTTTCCCCTGCCCAGTCGCTGTCAGACGGCGTATATAAGAGCCAGCTTTGGGAAATAACGATAAACACAACGGATGCCGTAATCCCCAGCATGACCGATTTATTCGCCGTCCTTTTGCCTTCCCGCTCGCTCAAAATATCCGTCACCAGAAACGTCGAAGCGAACAGCACATTTCCCAGCGTCTGCTCGATTCCAAAGGCTTCCACTACACGCAATACCTCGATGTTCGCAAGGATCGTGGCGATCGCCGTCCAGCAAAAAAGGCCGGCAACGCCAAAGAACCGATACATCAATATCACCGCACTGTAAATTACAACGATTGATCCCACCAGTAAAATTTCATTATTCATTTTTTATTCTCCTTAGTTTTGTTTTAAGACAGGATGGTTTCGAACTGTCTTTTTGTGTGAGGCGAGTTTCCCCGCACACGTGTTGTCCTCGCCCGCTAGCACACACTGTTTTCGCCTGTGCGCCAAGGGAACAATACGCTGTGCGATAGCCGCCCGCGCGGGATGTCGATTGACTGAGGGCTGTTTGCATAAGTTGCAGGTTGTCTGCGCCTTCTGCCTTCGCATATGTTGTCCTCGCCCCGCTAGCCCTGCGCTTTCCACGCCTTGCTGACCGCTTCGGCTACGATGTCCGCCGCGCCCGGATAAAATGCGCTCGGGATGATGTAATCCGCGCGTAATTCATCCTCCTTAATGATTCCCGCCAGCGCAAAAGCCGCCGCCGTCTTCATTTCCTCTGTAATCCGCTTCGCCCGCGCCGCCAAAGCACCTTTGAACAGACCAGGGAAAATCAGCACATTGTTTATTTGGTTCGGATAATCCGACCGTCCCGTCCCCACGACCGCTGCCCCGGCTGCTACCGCCAGATCCGGCAAAATCTCAGGTTCGGGGTTCGCCATGGCAAAAATCATTGGGTTTTGGTTCATCGCCCTGACCATATCCTGGGTAAGCGCCCGCGCGGCGGAAACGCCGATGAACAAATCCCTGCCCAAAACAGCATCCGCCAAGCTGCCGCTGATCTGGCTGTCATTGGTAATTGTGGCAAGCCGCTTCTTCGCTTCATTCAAGTCCGTCCGCGTCCTGGTTAAAATCCCCTTGCTGTCACAGGCCACGATATCCTTGATCCCCAGATTGAGGAGCATCCGCGCGATCGCCGTCCCGGCCGCTCCGGCCCCGTTAATCACAGCTTTGATCGAGCCAAGGCTCCTGCCCGTCAGCTTCGCCGCATTGATTACCGCCGCTGAAACTACGACAGCCGTGCCATGCTGGTCGTCGTGAAACACGGGGATATCCAGCTCCGCTTGCAGCTTTTCTTCTATCTCAAAGCATCTCGGCGCTGAAATGTCCTCCAGGTTAATCCCGCCCAACGTCGGCGCAATGTTTTTCACGATGTTGACAATCTCATCCACATCCTGCGTTTCAAGGCATATTGGAAATGCATCAATCCCAGCAAATTCCTTGAAGAGAAGCGCTTTCCCGTCCATGACCGGGATGGACGCCAGCCCGCCGATATTTCCAAGCCCCAGCACGGCCGAGCCGTCCGATACGACGGCTACCGTGTTCTGCTTGTTCGTATATTTATAGACATCCTCCGGGTTTTGGTGAATTTTCCTGCACGGTTCGGCAACGCCCGGCGTATACGCAGTCGAAAGGTCATCCGCATTCTCGACCTTCACCTTGCTAGTGACCGCCATCTTTCCTTTGTTGCTCTCATGCATCGCAAGCGATGCTTTGTAATAGTCCATCTGCCACCTCTATTTTTTCCATGAACTTTTCAGGCCCACGATCTTGTTAAAGACCTTTTCATCATCCGTCGTCAATTTTTCATCCGCAATGTAATAGCCCTTGCGGAAAAACTGAAACCGCTCGCCCGGCTGCGCCTTTGCAAGAAGCGGCTCGGCATAACCGATGCTCTCGGAAAGGGATGCCGGATTCAGCGACTGCCCGCCCTTTTCATCATCCAGCATGAGATAATCGTAATTCCTGATTTTCACCGCAACTGCCGTCTTTGCATCCACCCAATGAATCGTACCCTTCACCTTGCGGCCATTAAACCCGCTGCCGCTCTTCGTTTCGGGATCATAGGTACAGCGAAGCTCCTTGATGCTGCCGTCCTCATTTTTGACCACTTCATTGCAGGTGATGAAATATGCGCCCTTAAACCGTACTTCGTTTCCCGGAAACAGCCGGAAATACTTCTTCACGGGAACTTCCATGAAATCGTCGCCGTCCACGTAAAGTTCCCTGCTAAACGGCACTTTCCTGCTGCCAAGCTCCGGCGTTTCCCGGTTGTTTTCGATTTCCATCTGCTCCTGCATATCCTCTGGATAGTTGGTGATAACTACTTTAATCGGGTTTTCCACGACATTCCTGCTCTCCACCTTTTGCTTGAGGTCTTCCCTGATGCAATGCTCCAAAAGTCCGGCGTCTACCATGCTGTTGGCTTTTGCCACGCCGATTCTCTCGCAAAAATCCCGCACCGCTTTCGGCGTATACCCGCGCCGCCTGATGCCGGCGATCGTCGGCATACGCGGATCGTCCCAGCCATCTACCGTTCCGTCGTCCACCATCGCTTTGAGGTATCTCTTGCTCATGATCGTGTTCGTCAGGTTCAGCCTGGCAAATTCAATCTGCTTTGGCGGCGGATTCCACTTGCCGACTTCCTGCAATACCCAGTCATAGAGCGGCCTGTGGTCTTCAAATTCCAGGGTGCAAATCGAGTGGGTCACGCCTTCAATCGCATCCTCGATCGGGTGCGCGAAGTCATACATCGGGTAGATGCACCATTTGTCGCCCGTATTATGGTGCGGCGCGTGGGCGATGCGGTAAATGACCGGGTCTCTCATGTTCATGTTCGGGGAGGCCATGTCGATTTTCGCCCGCAGGACCTTTTCCCCGTCGGCGTATTTGCCTTGCCGCATTTCCTCGAAAAGCTGCAAATTTTCCTCGATGCTCCTGTTTCGGTACGGGCTTTCCTTGCCCGGCTCTTTCAGCGTCCCCCGGTATGCCCTGATCTGATCCGCATTGAGGTCGCACACGTACGCCTTGCCCTTTTTGATGAGCGTGACGGCGCATTCATACATCTCGTCGAAATAGTCGGACGCCCACAGCCTGTTTTCCCATTCAAAGCCCAGCCATTTGACATCGGCCTCGATGGAGTTCACGTATTCCATGTCCTCTTTCACGGGGTTGGTATCGTCGTATCTTAAATTGCATTTCCCGCCGTATTTCTGCGCCGTGGAAAAATTCAAGCAAATGGATTTTGCATGTCCAATATGGAGATACCCGTTCGGCTCCGGCGGAAACCGCGTGCACACCTTGTCCCCGTATACCTGCGCCTCCAAATCCTTGTCTATGATATTGTGGATAAAATTCGATGCAGTTTCGCCCGCTGCCTGCTCCTGCACGTTTTCTTTTTTAATATCGGCCATAATGCTCCTTTCATGCATGGGTTCGTTAATTCAATCTACAGCGTTTATTTTACTACAATTTACCGCATAAATGCAATGGGATGGCAGAAAATCGTTCGGAGGGGGTGGGATGGGATGAGGGCGCGGGGTGGATATAAGCGAACGCACGCGGCAAAAGACACGGCGGGGTGCAAAGTGCGGGAGGCGTGAACGCGCGGACGGAGCGGGGTGAGGGCGCGGCGAGGAATGCACAATGTGCCAAATCACCAAATTGGCTAAATTTGAGTAACGCTTGCCCATTTTGCATAAATTCCCAGTTTTGGAACGGTGCATACCGCCCAAAAACGTCCTGCAAGCAAATCACGCCGCAATCCAGCATTATACAAAGACTGATAATTTGCGTCTGTTACCTCTGTTTACACTCGCTTTCATTTATAAAAATATAATTTTCTGAATAAAGCGACACTTCGATTGAAATCACGCACCTTTTACGATATAATAGGATACAAGGTTCTTAGATGCCCGCATATATGATACATATAGCGCATATGCCCGCATACGAACCTGCACGAACAGATTATCAAACATGATACAAAAAGGAGGGCTAGAAAAATGAAAAAACTTTTGGCGGCAGCGTGCGCCCTTGCGATGGTACTAACCTTCACGCTCAGCGGCTGCGGCGGCAAAGATACCAAAGAAGCGGCGGTTGATACGACAGCGCCAGAGCATTTTATCCTCACTGGCGAATATAGCGGCGGCGTGATCAACAACACGCCGGTCAGCGAGGAAGCCGAGGTTGTGATGTGGAATGCAGAAAACGGAAAATTTGAAGCGAGCGAGCTTTCAGAGGAAACCGTTATCGGCAATTTTACAAAGCTGTCCAAGAAGGATGACAGCGGCGTTGCCGGAAAGGTCGAAATCGTCCCTTACGAGGCAAAAGCCGAATACTGGGATGAAAACGCTTCCTGGATCGAGGGCGCAGGAGCGGAATCTGACCCAGCTGTGGATGATGCGCTGGGACAGGCGGTATATTCCGCAGAGTATCGAATCCCGATGGGAGAACGCATCCTCGCTGGATTTAAGCTGGGCGACTACAGCGGGACGACCGATTTCCAAAACCAGCAGACCAGCACATACTGGACAGACAACGACTACTACACGGCGGCTTCAAACGACACTTTGACAATGCTGACAGGATACAAGACGTATCTGCAAACGACAGGCTGGACTTGCGGCCTTGCTTCCATTGCGACCGTGTTGGAATGGTACGGCGTCAGGGATGGGCTGAACGACATGGATTTAGCGGCGCTGCGGGGTTCGTCGGAAAATGACGGCTTTGCACGCGGCACGGAAATCAGCGAAATGGAAAAGGTCTTCAACAAGCTCACGGAGCTTGGGATTACGGGTGAGTGGGAAATCACTTCATCCGACCAGAAAAAGAATGCCGACCTTCTCTTCGACCATCAATGGCTACAGAATGAGCTAAAAGCCGGCCATCCCGTGATCGTCGGCTGGAACTCCTATGGATGGCATTACCAAACGATCATCGGATATGACAACATGGGAACAGAAGATACGTTAGACGATGTCTTGATCATGATGGACCCTTACGACACCACCGACCATGACAACAATGGTTATGCTGTCGAATCGTATGAACGTGTTGCAAATGGCACATGCACGTCGCCTTATTCCGGCGTTACTGGCACGAAATTCATCACGGCTGCACCTGCGGAAGGCTGGGCATACGAACCTGTGATGGGTACAGGCATAAAGAACGATGCGGACAATGCGGGCGTATTTGCCGACGACAATAAAATGACATATGGCAAAACTGCCGAGGATCTGCAAAAATACTATCCTGATACTGAATACTTAGGCGAAAACGGCTTGGCGGGCGCAGCTACGGCTGGCTATGAGCGTTCCGGAGACCACAAAAATTCGCCTTACTACAAGACGTTTGATTTCTTCAATATGGAAAACACTGAAACTTTAAAGATCCTGACCCACTTCCAGACCTTGCAGCAGTCAACCGAATGGTCCTGCGGCATGGCTTCCGCAGCGATGGTAATGAACTGGTACGGGATGCTTGAAGACGAAACGGAAATCAGCCTCGCCACCCAGAGAAAGGAAAAAGAATATCCTGGCACGCTGCTAGCGGACATGGAAGATGTTTTCGCTTATATGAACAAAGAACATAAACAGGATTGGGTTTGGTTCACCAACAAGGATCTGGATGATCCGGAGGGCGAAGAATCCTATATCGGCGATTACTGCTTGCAGGCAGGAACGATGGAAGACTGGTATGGCCTGATTCCTTATCTTTTGGAAAACAACATTCCGATCATGATCGGCTGGGATGAATGGGGCGGTCACTGGCAGGTTATCGTCGGATACGATGATATGGGAACGCCGGAAGCAACACAGGACGATGTCCTGATCCTGGCAGACCCTTATGACACGACGGACCACAACCAGGACGGATATGTGATCGAAAGCTTTGAACGCCTCGTATACGGATGGTATACGAGCTATGATGAAGATAACCTCCACAATGAGTTTATCGTCGCATTTCCTGCAAAGGATCACGGAGATGTGATCAAAGCGTTAGGCTTGAAAGAAAAGAAATAGTGCAACGTGATTTTGCTAACTCTGTTTCATCAATGAGCATTGTTACATTTCCTTCATGATGAATAATGAGCCTGGGGCATCGGATTTGACTCTGATGCCCCAGGCTCGTTTTTGTTTGTTTCGGATTCTATTGTCTAACGCCTCATGCCGTTTTGTTTGCGACCGCTTTCCGCATACGCTTTGTAGCTAAAATGGACGCATGAAAGCTGATTCGCCTTCTAGCGTTTCATTTTTTAACGCTTTAACGCTTCGCATTCCGCGTTCCAGCGTTAAACATTCTGGCATTTAGCGTTCAACGATAACTGTAGTTCCCTGTCCGCCGCCGATGCAAAGGGTAGCCAGACCGGTCTTAGCGTCCCTCTTAATCATTTCATAAATCAGCGTAATCAGGATTCTTGCGCCGGATGCCCCGATCGGATGTCCCAGTGCGATTGCGCCGCCGTTTACATTGAGTTTTTCAGGATCAAATCCCAGATCCTTTCCAACTGCTACGGACTGTGCTGCGAAAGCTTCGTTTGCTTCGATCAGGTCGATCTGGTCAATCGTCATGCCAGCTTTATCCAGCGCTTTCTGGCAAGCAGGTACAGGACCAACGCCCATGATGCTTGGGTCTACGCCTGCTGATGCATATGATTTGATCGTGCAGAGCGGCTTGATTCCCAGCTCGTCAGCCTTTTCCTTCGACATAACGATCAGCGCTGCTGCTGCATCGTTGATGCCAGAAGCGTTCGCTGCCGTTACCATTCCGTCTTTCTTGAATGCAGGGCGAAGCTTAGCAATGCTTTCTGCCGTTACGCCGTCTTTCGGATATTCGTCCGTATCAAATACGATTGGATCGCCTTTTCTCTGCGGGATTTCTACTGGCACGATTTCATCCTTGAACTTGCCAGCCTTTACAGCTGCAACAGCTTTCTGCTGTGAGCTTGCTGCAAATGCATCCAGTTCTTCCCTCGTAAGCCCCCACTGTTCTGCTACGTTTTCCGCAGTAATGCCCATGTGGTAATTATTGAACGCACAAGTCAGACCGTCGTTTGTCATCATGTCGATGATCTTGTTATCGTTCATTCTTGCGCCCCATCTTGCCGTCGGAATCGCATAACCCGTTGCCGACATATTTTCCGTACCGCCAGCTACAATGATATCAGCATCGCCAGCTTTGATCATCTGCGCTGCCATGGAAACGGTCCTTAATCCGGAACCGCATACTTTATTTACTGTCATAGCGGGAACTTCCTTTGGAATCCCCGCATCCAAAGCTGCCTGCCTTGCAACGTTCTGTCCAAGGCCGCCCTGCAACACGCACCCGTATACGACTTCATCGATCGTAGCTGGATCAATGCCTGCTCTTTTGATGGCTTCTTTGATGGCAATCGCACCCAGTGTCCTTGCCGAAGTATTCTTCAGGCTGCCCCCGAAACTGCCGATAGGAGTTCTGACTGCGCTCGCAATTACAACATCTTTCATAATAAATTTCCTCCTTATATAATATGTTAACTTAATTATTGCAACAACTTACATAAATATAATATATTTGCCCGCATATGCCAATGCATTTCGCAAAATTTAATGAAATTGCAACGAAACTTTCATCAGGCTGCTTCCACAAAGCCAATTTCCAGAAACCGATTTTTCAAAATCCATTTTGGAAAAACAATTTACGAAACTCATTTTGCGCGGCAACTGTTTCCAAACCATGCTCTCGAAATCAAGTTTGCAAAACTGATTTCATGAAAGCAATTTTACGGGATTTATTTTGCATCGCGCCTTTTGCAAAGCCAATCCCACGACGATGCCCAGACTTTCACAAAACCCGGCGTTTTGCATCTTTTCCCGCTGCTCCCATGAAAAGGAAGCGGCGCAGCCCATAGGCCGAAAGGATGCAAAAACGAAAGCATATTACTTTACGATAGCCGAGATTTCTTTGAAACCTTCTGCCTTGGAGTCCCGCAACAGCTCATATAAAACCGCTTCGTATGTGGTAATCACTGCTCCTGCTTCCCCCATCCTCGTGATGCTCCAAAGTTTATCTTCTTCGCTTCTGGAAGAAATGCAGTCAACGATCAGGTATACGTTATATCCTGCGTCCAAAAGTTCCAGGACGGTCTGCTGTACGCAAATATGCGCTTCGATGCCGCACACTACGATATTCTCTTTTCCCAGTCCTTTGATGCGGGATGCGAACTCCTCATTCGCCATACAGCTAAAGGTGTTTTTTTCTATGTGCTGAAATTCTCCCAGCGCTTCCGCAATGGATGGAACAGTCGCGCCAAGACCCTTGGTGTACTGCTGCGTCACCACTGCTGGAATGTTGAGGACTTTCATGCCCTTTGCCAGCCGTACCGTAAGTTCCTCTAAAAGTTCCGCCCCGCTCATCACTGGCATGAGCTTTTCCTGAAAATCGATTGCAACAAATGCCGTGTTATCTCTTGAAATCAAACGCATCCGCCTATCCTCCATTCTTTTATTTTATCCATTAAACGATAATCTGTCAAATCCCGGTGAAGCGGTGTAATCGTTGCGTATCCCGCCTGCATCGCAATGACATCTATGGTATCGGGAAGCCCTTCGTAGACTACTGGTTCGCCCGTATACTGATAGGCCGTCCGGCCGTCTTCTGTGCGGAATGGCTTGAAGAACTCCTTATATTCCCGATTGCCTAACGTGGTATATTTCAGTCCTTTGATTTCTTCCCTTGGCAAATTCGGCACGTTGATATTGAGCACCGTATCAGGGGACATCTTGCCGCCTGCTTTTTCTAAAGCCTCCACTGCAAGATGGCAAGCATAATCAAAATGCTCCGCCTCATGGCTGTTAACCGACACCGCTACCGATGGCAGTCCGCATATCGTGCCTTCGATCGCAGCCGACACCGTCCCCGAATATAACGTATCCGTTCCGTAATTTCCTCCATGGTTGATGCCGGAAAAGACCATATCGATTTTGATGCCTTTATCCGCTAAGATCTTGACGCCGAGTTTCACGCAATCGGCAGGCGTACCCGAAAAACTGATTGCCAAAACCGCATTTTCAAATGTCACTTCTTCCGCTACGATCGGCTTTGAAACGGTGATCCCATGTCCGCTGGCGCTCCTCTGGCTTTCCGGCGCACAGACGTATACATCCGCCTTCTGCGAAAGCGCTTTTACCAGTTCTTTGATTCCCTGTGCCTTGATGCCGTCATCATTGGCGACTAATACATTCATATTCTATCCCTCATTATCGCCGCCTTGACGGCAGCTCGTTATTATCTGTGCTTGCTGGCAGTTTATCGCTGGCAGTCTGTTAGCATCCGTGCTTGCTGGCAGTTCATCGCTGGCAACATATTATTGCCGGCTCGTTGCCAGCAATTTGCATCTTGTGATTGACTGCCGATAGCCCAGCATTATCTGCTCATTGCCAGCAATTCGCCGCTTCCGGCGGTTCATCGCTGGCAACGCATCAGGATTACTCGATTACTGATCACCTGCTTGCGATTGCTGCACCGCTTAATTGTCATTGCTGCATTGCTTAATCGTGTCATTTATTTTACCATAAAACAATCGAAAAAATCAAATGTATCATTGATTTTCCAGGCAGTTTTCACCTGCGAAACATAATCACTGCCACGCCGTAATAAATTGCGGATATTAAAATGTTCGACGACCTTTTCCTTGTATACAGAATACACTATGGCGGCATGACGGTCAATGCCTTACTGCACATTTTTATCTGAAATCACGCTGTCTTTCCGTAATTTTTCTTCACTAGATTTTAGAATGGCAATCTATCAACACTGTCTGTTACAAATCCATCCCGCAAATATGCCGCCTTCACTTCTGCATAAAAAATTGACAAAAAATCCGATAAAATAAAGCCGCCTTCGCCGCATCTTTTTCTGCGGCAGGTTTTGTTACATTTCCTGGATATCCAATAGATATCCAGGAAATCCGTTATGCCGCCTACAGCGATATCCCCTGCCTGATAAAAAACTGACAGAAAAATCAAATATATCATTGACCTTTCTGTCAGTTTCCGTCTCCCGAGCCGCCCATCCATTTTCTGGTTTTCCGCATCCTAAACGCCTTGCATCAAACGCCATATGTTTCAGCGGCTTCACTTTAAAGCCCTGACAACTTTTTTCCTAACAGCCCTAGCCCTATAGCCAGCGCATCAAACTTACTCTGTCCTTCAATCGCCAAGCACTTTTCCAATTGAATCATTGATGACCAGTGTCGCCTCGCTATCATAGCCAGTTTCCGATTTATTGATCAAAATTAAGTTCTTGCCTTTGAAGTAATGAATCAGCCCTGCGGCGGGATACACCACGAGCGAAGTCCCGCCTACGATAAGCGTATCCGCAGCGCTGATAGCGTCAACTGCACCCATCACAACGGAATCATCCAGCGGCTCTTCATAAAGCACCACGTCTGGCTTTACCGTGCCGCCGCATTTACGGCATACAGGGATTCCATGCGGGCAATTCCCCTCATCCATGATATAAGCTAAATCATGCCTTTCCCCACACTCCATGCAGGTATTGCGCAGAATAGAGCCGTGAAGCTCATACACGTTCTTGCTGCCCGCCTTCTGGTGAAGCCCGTCGATATTCTGCGTCACCACGGCGGTGAGCTTTCCTTCCTGTTCGAGCTGCGCTAACGCGAGGTGCGCTTTATTCGGCTGCGCATCCGCATAGACGAGATTATTCTTATAATAGTCAAAGAATTTCTCCGTGTGACTCATAAAAAAGGTTCTGGAAAGCATATGCTCCGGAGAATAACCATATTCGTTCATCGCCTTATATAATCCCGATTCGGAACGAAAATCCGGAATATTGCTTTCCGTGGAAACGCCTGCACCACCGAAGAAAACCACTTTTTTGCTATCTTCTAAAATTGCTTTTACCCTATGATCCATACCGCTCACTCCCCTTCCTTTGCTCGATTTGTCCATTTCGCTTGATGGATTTAACCGAGTTTAATCCATCCATGCTCGCGCCGCCTGTCTGCGTTTTGGCGCACATTTGCTCGCATGGCACAAGGCGGCTCAACCCGCATACCTCCGCCACGCTTACGTTTTTGTGTTCTATTTGCTTACTGCCCGTGGGTTCGCCAACCCATCTGGCCCGATATCCGTTTTCCTGCTTACTTGCTGCTTACGAAATACGGCCGCAACACGCCTGCCACATTCGATAACGGCATGGTCTGAAGCCAAACATGCCCCGGACCTGTAACGATCGTGTTAAAAAATCCTTCTCCGCCCAAAAATTTATTCTTCATGCCTGCCACGGTTTTGATTTCCATGCGGCAAGTCGCAGACATCGCTGCCAAATGACCTGTATCAATGACCATCTGTTGCCCATCCTTCAATTCATATTCCACAATATGGCCGTCAAATTCCCCAAATGCAATCCCATTGCCGCTCAATCTCTGCATGATAAAACCCTCGCCGCCAAACAAGCCGGCGCCGAGCTTTTTATTAAAATGCACGGAAAGCTGTACGCTTGCTTCCCCTGCCAAAAACACGCTCTTCTGGCATATGATCTCATTGTCAGCAGAAATTTCAAAAGCCCTGATCGAACCCGGAAAGCTCGATGCGAAAGCGATCAAGCCTCTGCCGCCTAGCGCTGTATAGTTATTCTGGAAAATCGCCTCTCCTGCGAACATTCTTCCTAGCGCTTTACCGACGCCGCCGTTGCTGCTAGTCTCCATCTGCATATTCGGGGACATCCACGACATTCCGCCGCCTTCCGTAATCATCGTTTCGCCTTCCTCTAGCTGACAAATAACCACCGGCAGCGTGCCGCCTTTGATTTCATATTTCATGCTGTCTCACCTTGCCTTTCTTTTCATGGCCAAAGCGCATGGCTGACACGCATGGCCAAAACTTTCTATTGTCGATTTCACGCTTTCATCAGTTACTATAAATTATACAATTTTTGCCTGTGATATTCAATAAAAAGGAAATGAAAGATCAGGCAATTACTGCAACCCAGCTGCCAAGCTACTGTAGGAAAGGAGCAGGCAAAACCGCCAATGCGGCCATCAATCATGCCAAACGACTGGGGTCAAGGTGCATTGACCGTGGTCATCTCCGTCAGATGCTTCCAATATCTTACCGGCATGAAATTTTTCTGGCATCGTGGATTGATTCGTTCCTTTATGGATATATTTTCAAAATATTGCTTCCAAAGGTGGCGATACGCCTGTTCATCAGGTGAATAGACCGGAATGTCTTCCATATGAAAATCCGACAAATACCACTTCGTCTGGTAAGCGATGAGCGCTTTATTCCTGCCGACGTCATGGATGATGAACGGATCGTTGCGAAACCGGTCGCAAAAATGGTGATGCAGCAATTCGACCACATCGTTATCTGGCTCAATAGCGGCGTACAACACTTGGTTTTCCATCACGGAAAACCTGACGAACTGCAACATTCTTTCCGCCTCCACATTGATTTTTTTCTCGATGGACTGGATGTCAAAAACGATGGGATTTCCATGCAAAAGCGATACCGCAGACCCCTTCTGAAAGCCAAGAACCACATATTTTAAAATTTTGGTTTCTTTGTCAGGGTCGTTGGAAAGATATGCTTTATAAATCCGCCTCAAATCATAAGACGAGATTTTTCTCTCAATGGCTTCATATACGGTCGTCGCTTTCAGCTCATCCGTTTCTATTTCCATGTATCCACCCAGCAGGCTTGACTGATATTCATTTTTATGAAAAATACCCGATGCTTTTTCCGTATAATAATGGTGATGAATACAGGTCAATATCCCCTCAAATGTTCCATCATATAGATAATCTATCATATCGGTTTCTCCTCGAAATGGCGGCCGGCGAGCCAATATCCTTCTGCAACATTTGCTAACAGGCGAGCAGGCGTCCGGCACCTTCATGTGAAGCTGGCTGGCAGACGAGCCTACAGCAAAACAAAAAGGAATTATGCTTTCATAAAAATAAACTTCCCCGGCGAAATTCCCCCGACTGTCTGCCGGACAGCCTCCTCCACTCGCTTTACGGCAAGACATTTACTTCATGGGAAGCGAAAACCATTCACTTGGCAAAATCCCCTGGTTACACCAAAAGAAAGCGGCAAAGCGCACTGGAAACAAAATATGCAAAGGCCAAACAATACCCTCCATCGACGATATCTCATCAAATAATCCCTGCCTCCGACAATTTTTCCTGTCTTGCGCCCTCCTCCAATTTATTCCAGTTGTTATCAAACATTGATATCTGCAATCCATTTTCCATCTGGAGCAAGGAATGCTTAATGCTTTCTGGTTCAAACCGCCTTGCACCGTAATAGCGTCCACAACAGGTAAGAAAATATTTTGCACGTTTTACCACAACGCCCATCTTCTTTAAATCATCAAACCTGACCGCCGCCACTTTCCTCTGCCGTACGATGCGCTTGGCGGAAACCGCACCGATTCCAGGAATCCGCATCAACATTCCGTAGGAGGCTTTGTTGACTTCTACGGGAAATTGCTCCAGATTCCGCAATGCCCAAGTGACCTTAGGATCAAGATCCGGATCGAGGTTCGGGTTGCTCCCATTAAACAGCTCCTTCACGGCAAATCCATAAAACCGCAACAGCCAGTCGGCCTGATAAATCCGGTGTTCCCTGGCAAGGGGCGGCGCAGCCGTAAGGGCAGGAAGAAGGGGCGACTCCACAACAGGAATGTAGGCGGAATAATATACCCGTTTCATTTTGAATGTCCTGTAAAGGTTCTCGCTGGTCGTCAAAATGCTCTGATCCGTCTCTCCGCCCGCACCGATGATCATCTGGGTGGTCTGTCCAGAGGGAGCGAAACGCTCTTTTTTTCTGTCTTTTTTCATCAGAGAGCCGCTTTGGCTGCCCTGTCCGCTGGCAATAATGCGTGATGCATCATCGAACGCTTGATCAGCGGGCGATATGCCCTTTCTGCCAATTCCTCCCTGACCGCTGGCGTATATTAAGGCATCCTCTGCCATCATGCCGCTTTGTGCAGAAAACGCCTGTGAAAGCAAGCCTGTGGCTTGAAACGATGCTGGAGGCTGGCAAAAATCCCCATTGGAAGCTGGCGCAATACCCTGGGCAGTTTTCTTCCCTGCATATCCGCCATTTTGGTTGCGGAAATTTTGAGCAACAGATCCGCCATTTGAATTTCGACTATTTAAGGCGGCAGGTCCGTTGCCTGAACCGGCAAATATTTTTGCGTCGTTTTTATCCGCTGATCCAGCAGATGCTTTTGCATCATTTTTTCCTGCTGAGCCAGCGAGGCTTGGCGAAGGCTTTCTTGCGTCCTGCACAGGATGTTTTCGGCTAAGATTGCCGCCAGGCGTTTCAGATGCTTTCCGCACGTCCTGCGCGGAAAGATAATTTTCCGCTGTGTTGAGCTTTTGCCCTTGAAACATCGTTCCCGGCCCGATCAAGGCGTTCCGTTCGATTAGGGAATTGGTAATCTGTCTCATCGGCGCAAAGATTTGCTTTGGTTTTTTCTGTGGCGCAAACGTGGCAAGGCTTTTGGATGTAGGCATTTCAATGTTCACGCTGAGACGGTCGGCCACCAGCCCGATTTGGTGCAGGATTTCCGCTGAAACGCCGGGAATTATTTTCGCATGGATATAGCCCGCAAAGCCATATTGATTCCGCAGCAAAGTAAGCGCTGCCAAAATCCGCTCAGCGGTATAATCAGGGGACACCTCCACCGCTGAGCTTAAAAAAAGCCCTTCGATATAATTCCTTCTGTAAAATTCAATGGTAAGCCGCGCCAGCTCTTCCGGTTCAAAGGACGCCCGCGGAAAATCATTGCTCCGCCTGTTAACGCAATACGCACAATCATATACGCATTTATTGGTAAACAAAATTTTCAATAATGAGATGCACCTGCCGTCGGCGCCCCACGAATGACAGATCCCCGAAGCATACACATTGCCGAGTTTGCCGTCATTCTCCCTGCCAACGCCGCTGCTGGAACAAGATACGTCGTATTTCGCACTATCGGCTAAAATTTTTAACTTTTCCATCATTGCTTCCATTCTTTCGCACCTGCTCCTTTCTCCATTTCGCATCCTTGTACCGAGTTTGTCCCCTCTCGTATTAGCGGCATTATTGCTTGCTCATGAACCTTGATGCGGAATCGTCCCCATGAAACTTGGCTCTGTCCCCTGTGCATAAGCCTTGGCTTGCTTTTGCCTCGGCTCTGGGCATACTCCCGCCCTGACCTTTTCCCCTGGCTTTGTTTTTCATTCTCTTACGGCGGGTAAATGAGCTAGTTTCGGAGTTGCCATCGATTTGATTTTATTTTACCACATTGCAAACGTTTGTTCAAGAACTAATGTTTGGCATTATTTTTTTACGATTGAAAAAAGAGTGCAATAAGAAACCTGCCAAAGCCACATATAAGGCAAACGATACATTTTACAAAACGCTTCTTAAAACATTAAAATGAAGCATCGTTTTTCCAATGCTTCATTCACCCACTTCACATCAATCAAAAACTTTCCAGCAACCCGCTTTGGTTGAGTCAATTCATCCAATATCGTTCACTTTTGCCATACCGAAAAAACAGCGTTACAGCCATCAATCAAGCCATAACCCTGCTTTTTAACGAAAACAATGCCGCCCCCTCAAAATCAATTGGTACAACCCGCCTCTTTCAAATCAGTTCATCTAACTCGCCTTCGCATAGTCTATAATCGAAATATCCTGCAACAAATTCTTCGATGCCTCTATCATTTTTTCTAATCTCCAGGCAACATCTGCGGTATATGTCACCTCGTCACATTCCGCACATTTGAAACACGGAACATTTCTTATAATAACGAGGCAATCCCCCAAATCTGTCACGCTTGTAGTGAATCCCTTTTCTACTGCTATCCCACATTTTAAGCACATCATATCTTACCGCTCCCTTCAATATATCATACATCTTTAGCAGAAATCATTTCAAAAATCGTTCAATGCGATGATTAGCAGAAAAGCGCTAAAGCGCCATCTCCCAGCACTCCCCACACCGCCACAGGAAGAGAATACAAAAACGCAGTGCACCGCCGCTTCTCCCTAAAACATCCACTCCCAAGCACACAAAAAAGAAAGCGGCAGATAGCCAGCTTTCTCTTCATTCATCAAATGCTGCGCACCACTCCCTGCACCGCTGAAAAAACGCCACATTCCCTCTTCATCACTCCCCGCACCGCCGCTCCTTTGCACGATTAATGTGAATCTCCATCGCCAGCGCACCGCCCTTTACATCCTTATCCATAAATGCCTTAAAAATCGCGCGGTGTTCTTCCAGCACGGTCGCCAAATAATTATCGTCGTAGATCGATTCCATCCCCTTATACTTCAAAAACCCCTGATAAGAAGACAACAACTTATGAAGCATCCTGTTGTGCGCCGCCCCGTAAATCACCTGATGGAATTTGCTGTTGATCGTCAGCATCTTGTCGATGTCGTTGCGCAGCGTATAGAACTCCATAAATTCAAACGTTTCCTCGAGGCGGTCCATTTCCTCCTCGGTAATGCGCTCGATGGCCCATTTCACCGCCTGGATCTCGTAAATCTTGCGGAGTTCAAACATATCCTCATAATCCTGCTCCGTCATGCCGACCACGAAAGCCCCGCGATTTAAGACATTTTCCACCAGCCCGTCCGTTTCCAGCTGCCGCAAAGCCTCCCGCACCGGGGTCCTGCTAACGCCGTAGGTTTTGCAAAGCTCCTGTTCCGTCAGCTTCTGCCCCGGTTTTAGCTTTCCCGTCAAAATATCCTTCTGCACCTTTCCGAGAAGGCTCGTGGAAAGCGGCGCATTGTTGAGTTCCATCCCATCGGCAAACTTCTGTATTACCATTTTCGGTTCACCTTACGAAAGCCTTTCCAAAACGAACGCAGTAAAATCCGTAGCCGTGTTGCCCGTGCCGTCGCCCGGAAGGCTAAGTGCCTCCTGAGCCGCATCCAGCGCTTTTTCCAAAATAGCTGCCTTTTGCACAAAACCGATATGCTTCAACATCATCACCGCCGCCCTGTTTATGCTGGCCGGGTTGGCATATTCGCCGATTCCATCCTCCATCATCCGTGGTGCAGAACCGTGAATCGCTTCAAACATCGCATACCGCCCGCCGATATTGGCGCTCCCGGCCGTCCCGACGCCGCCTTGCAGCTGTGCCGCCTCGTCCGTGATGATATCGCCGTAAAGATTTGGCAGGATCACGACATTGAACTGGCTATTGATCTGGTCGTTCACCAAATTGGCCGCCATGATGTCCACATACCAGTCGTCCACCTTGATACCCGGATAATCTTTGGCAACCTCCTGGCAAAGGCTGAGGAATTTTCCGTCCGTTTTTTTCATGATGTTCGCCTTAGTGACGATGGAAACATTCTTGTTGCCGTTGTTTTTCGCATATTCAAACGCCGCCCGCGCGAGCCGCTTCGTCCCGATCGTGGTCGTCACCTTGAAATCGATGGAAATATCTTCGTTGATATCGACGCCCCTGCTGCCCAGCGCGTATTCGCCTTCGGTGTTTTCCCGGTAAAAAATCCAGTCGATGTTTTTTTCTGGAATCACTACGGGCCTTACGTTTGCAAAGAGATCAAGTTCCCTTCGGAGCGTAACGTTGGCGCTTTCGATGTTCGGCAGGTTGTCGCCTTTGCCCGGCGTGGTCGTCGGTCCTTTGAGCAGCAAATCGCACTCCTTGATTGCCGCCAGGACGTCTTGCGGGACGGTTTCCATCTTGGCAATGCGGTTTTCAAGCGTGAGGCCGTCAATCGTCCGAAGCTCGATTTTTCCCGATGCGATTTCGTCCGCCAAAAGCTTTTCTAAGATCTTGCGGCAGGAATCCATGATGATCGGGCCGATGCCGTCGCCGTCGATCGTGCCGATAATGATTTTTTCTTTTTTGGAAAAATCAGTCATTTCGGAGGACGCCAAAAGCCGCTCCACCCTGGCCAACTGATCCTTTACGATTTGTTCAAAATGTTCTGTATATGTCATGTTCTATCTCCTTGGATTTTATCGTACAAACGCGCTGCGGCTCGAATGCCCCAGCGCTCTGTTTTGTTTGTTTTTGTGTTCGGGGGTTATATTTGGTTTTCATTTTTGGGGAGTGACAACAGCGAACTGCTCCCCAACGAACCGTCGCCTCCGTGCATACAAAGTGCAATCTGCTGATACGTCCAGCCGTCACACTTAGGCGAGCGGTTTGCGTATTATGAATGCGGACTCTGCACACTGCTTTCCGACAAGCAAACTCCCCGCTGCATATACGGACGCAGCCCACGCACTTATGCGGCTCGTCAGCAATGCCCGCAATCTATGCATACGGCAGGCTGCTTTGTACACCAGTAATCTGCGCACATACGGCGAATCGCCTCGTCAAAACCCGCTAGCCCTTAATTGCGTTAATCTTTCCACCCTTTAAAATCATATCCTTTTCCTGTTCCGAAAGGTTCGCCCTCGTTCGATAAGATGCGCCGCGCGTCACATTCATGACCTCTATAATGTCTCCCGTTACCTGCTGCGGCGCATTTTCGATCGCCAGCTCATCGCCCAGCTTAAAAGCATCATAATCGGCAGGGTTTTCAAATACGAGCGGCAAAATCCCGCTGTTGATCAAGTTTGAACGGTGTATCCTGGCAAACGATTTTGCCACCACGAACTTAACGCCCAGATAGAGCGGCGCAAGCGCAGCGTGCTCGCGGCTGCTTCCCTGCCCATAATTTTCACCGCCGATGATCGCACATTCGCCCGCCTCTTTGCATCTCGTTGAAAACTCTGCGTCGATTTTCTCAAAGCAGTAATTGGAAAGGTGCGGAATGTTCGAGCGGTAAGGCAAAAGCCTCGAATCGGACGGCATGATATCATCCGTCGTGATGTTGTCGCCCGCATGGAGAACCACCTTGGCCTCCAGGTTTTCCGGCAGGCTCGTGTTGCGCGGGAACGGCTTGATGTTCGGTCCCATGGCAACCTCCGTATTCGTCTTATCGTGACCCTGCGGATATACCACGAAATTGTCATTTGGCGTAAAGTCTGCCGCCGCAACCTCTGGCAGCATCTCCCCAGAGACCATGCCATCGGTCAGCACGCCTTTTACAGCTGAAATCGCTGCGGTTTCAGGGCTTACCAGATATACATTGGCATCCAGCGTCCCGCTTCTTCCTTTGAAATTTCGATTAAACGTCCGAAGCGATACTGCGCCCGACTTCGGCGACTGCCCCATGCCGATGCAAGGACCGCAAGCGTTTTCAATCACCCTTGCGCCGGCATTGATGATATCCGTCAGCGCGCCGTTTTCAGCCATCTTTGCCATAATTTTGCTAGAACCCGGTGAAATCACAAGGCTGACGTCCGGGTGAACCTTCCTGCCTTTGAGGATGGCGGCCACTTTCATCAAATCCGTATAAGACGAATTGGTGCAACTTCCGATCGCCACCTGGTCCACCTTAATTTCCCCGATATGCTTAACGCTGTCAACATTGTCAGGGCTGTGCGGCATAGCGGCCAGCGGGGTCAGTTCATTCAGGTCAACGGAAAGCTCTTCATCATAAGCCGCGTCCGCATCCGCCGCCATTGGGGTGTAGTCGCCTTCCCTGCCCTGCGATTTCAAATAGGCCAGCGTATTTTCATCGCTTGGGAAAATCGACGTGGTCGCACCCAGCTCAGCACCCATATTGGTAATCGTCGCCCGATCCGTCACGGAAAGGTTCTTGACCCCGTCGCCCGTGTATTCGATGATTTTGCCAACGCCGCCTTTTACCGTAAGCTGTTTCAGCACATAAAGGATAACGTCCTTGGCGGAAACCCAATCTTTTAATGCGCCCGTCAGTTCCACCTTGACCACTTTCGGCGCAGTAAGGCTGTATGTCCCTTTCGCCATTGCCACCGCAACGTCAAGACCGCCCGCACCAATTGCAATCATGCCCAGGCCGCCGCCCGTCGGCGTATGGCTGTCCGAACCGATCAGGGTTTTGCCCGGTTTTCCGTAATTTTCCAGATGAAGCTGGTGGCAGATCCCGTTTCCTGGCTTGGAAAAAAGCACGCCATGCCTCTGCGCCACGCTCTTGATAAATTCGTGGTCGTCTGCGTTTTCAAACCCGGTCTGCAAGGTATTATGATCGATGTAAGCCACGGAAAGCTCTGTTTGAACGCTGTTCACTTCCATCGCTTCCAGCTGCAAATACACCATTGTCCCGGTGGAATCCTGGGTAAGCGTCTGATCTATCTTAATGGTAATTTCTTCACCCGGCGATAACGTTCCCGCTACCAGGTGCTGTTCTAAAATCTTATAAGCAAGTGTTTTTCCCATTCTGTTATGTACCTCCTGTGGTCTTCGTCATATCCTTTTGTTCTGGTTTATAAACTAATCCGATCTATAAATCGTTCCAGTTCACCAATCAAGCCAATCCGTAGCCTGTTCTATCTGACCGGGCCGGGGCAGAAACTGGATCGGTTCATCAATTAGCATTTGCTGTATCGCATCAATTCTGTATACAATTATACAATTTATGTTGTGCAGGGTCAAGGGGTTTCGCAGGGATTTGGCAGATAAGGCTGAATGGACGGGGCAGAAGCAGAAGCTGATCCTTAGATAAACAGGACATGGTTCGACAAATGGCTATTGCTTGCACCCTTTGTACGGTTGCTATAGAAATTTCACCGTTTAAGCATCCATGCTCTCTCGAAACGGTGAAGCCCGCATAGCACACCACATCCCCTTATGCGAAACAAGGACCGCACTCCCTTTCTTTCACCGTTTCGACCCCCAAATCCTTCTAAAACGGTGAAACAATAAGAAATACGGAATCAAATTGCCAAATAAACCTGCTCACCCTAATTCTTTCCTCGGGCTGTTTCATCGGTTAAGCATCCATGCCCGCTCGAAACGGTGAAGCCCGCACAATAAAAACCTAAGCCGTTTGCCTAGCCGGACGTTTTCTGTTATACTGCTATCAAGCCAGGGGGCGATTAATAAAAATATATGCAAAACGAAACCTTAGATTTCCCTGCACATAAGCTGCCTGCTTTGGGCAGCGCGGCAGAAGCTTCTTTGCACACAAAGCAAACCTGTATCAAAACATATTTTCTGTATCAACAGCGCCCCCGCCGATTTAAAAATTTGGGGATTGGAGGATCATGGAAACAGATGGCTAATATCTTTCAAAAGAAGATTTTGATTCTTGCGGTTTATGCCGCAGAAATCATGATGAAAAACGGTGCGGAAATCTACCGGGTAGAGGATACCGTTACCCGCATATGCAAAGCCTGCGGGATCAACTATGTTGAAGTCTTTGCCATGCCTACAGGGATTTTCGTATCCTTGGATAAGGGCGGGAGGGCAGACGACACCCAGACGTATGTAAAAAGAATCAAGGGTACAAACACCAATCTTTCCAAAATATCAAAAGTAAACCAATTTTCCAGGGAATTTACGACCACTGACCTATCTGTGGACGACGGCATGAAAATATTGAAATCCATCGATGAAGAACTGCCGTACCCAATGCCGGTGCGGCTTCTGGGCGCCGCCATGGTCTGTTCCTTCTTCTGTGTCGTATTCGGCGGCGGTCCTATTGATTTTTGCGTTGCATTTATTTCAGGCGTTATTTGTTATTCCTTTTCCGCTTTACTGACAAAGCTCGATATTAATTTTTTCATCCGGGGGTTTTGCTGCTGCGGAATTGCCGCCTTTATTGCATTGACTGCGGCAGCGTCTATTGCGCAAGCGTCTTATGACCCCATCATCATCGGCTCGATCATGTTATTCGTGCCAGGGGTAGCAATCACCAACTCCATCCGGGATTTTCTGTCCGGCGATATGGTATCGGGCCTTGCACGCCTTGCAGAAGCGCTTTTAACTGCCGTCTCCCTGGCGTCGGGCGCCGGCGTCATGCTGAAAATATGGGACATGATAGGAGGTGTTGTCATATGAGCGTACTCCTGCTCCAATTTCTCTATATCCTGTTTCCTACCTGCGGATTTTGCATCCTGTTCAAAGTGCCGGCGAAACAGTTTCCGGTCTGCATTCTGGTAGGTGCGTGCAGTTGGACCTCCTATCAGATTTTACTCTATTTGGAAGCCTCCGCTATACTAGCCTGTTTCATAGCGGCATGCCTTGTCGGGCTTTTGAGCGACATCTGCTCCCGCATCTTTAAAGAGGCCGCCACCATATTTATCATTCCCGGCATTCTATGCCTTGTTCCCGGCGCCGGTATGTACCGCACCATGCTGTCTCTGTTACAGCATGACATGGATGGTTTTGCTTCCAATGCTACCACGACGCTCAGCTTGGCGGGAGCGATTGCTGTCGGCCTTCTGGTTACGGGTTCCCTGATTCGCGTCATTTTGTCTGTCATCAGGAAGCTGCCCCAGCCCCGCTAAACGGATGGGCAGGAACAAAAAAAGCCCGATATCCCAAGAAGGGGATACAGAGCCTTTCCCTGCAAATCCAGGGGCAATGCTTCGTGTGCATACTGCCCCGCTTCCATATTTCATGCGGTTTCCTGCAAAAATTCCTTTAAAAAGTTTTTAAAGACTTTCTCTCAGCGCTGCGTTATTACTGCACATTGTTATCACATCATAGCGTTGCTGCATTTATATGTTTCTGCATTGCCATGGCCAACAGCGCCGCACATGACATTGTCATGTTGCCGCATTGCTACATTGCTATGTTAATCCATTGCTGCATTTATATGTTATCGCACCGCTACAACACTGTATTGCTGCACCGCCGTGTTAATATGCGAATACGCCGCTATGCAAGCATACATCATATTACAACATTGCAGCATACCTGCCTTCATGCCGGCTTTCACCATTACAGCGTTTCCAGCTTCTTCGCCGCAGCAGAAAACCAATCGCCTTCAAACAATTCGATCATGCCCTTGTCGCAGGCCGCCGCCAGCTTCGGATCGATCGGAAGCTTTCCGAGAACGTCAACGCCATACTCCTTTGCGACCGCTTCCACCTTGCTGGGTCCGAAAACAGAAATCTCCTTGCCGCAATCCGGGCAGGTAAAGTAAGACATATTCTCCACGATGCCCAGAATCGGAATGTTCATCATTTCCGCCATCTTGACAGCCTTGCCGACGATCATCGAAACCAGCTCCTGCGGGGAAGTCACGACGATGATCCCGTCAACCGGCAGCGACTGGAACACCGTGAGCGGCACATCGCCCGTTCCCGGCGGCATATCCACAAAGAGGTAATCCACCTCGCCCCACAATACGTCTGTCCAGAACTGCTTCACCGTGCCAGCAATTACCGGACCTCTCCAGACAACCGGGTCGGTATCGTTTTCCAAAAGATTATTGACAGACATCGTGCCGATTCCCGTCTTGGTCTGAATCGGGAAAATCCCCAGTTCATTCGCCGAAGCTTTTTCGGTAATCCCAAACGCCTTCGGAATCGACGGGCCGGTAATGTCCGCATCGAGGATAGACGTGTTATAACCCATCCGTTTCATCGTCACCGCCATCAGGGACGTCACCATGGATTTCCCTACGCCGCCTTTGCCGCTGACAACGGCAATCACCTTCTTGATATCATTGAAATCGTTGGTCTTTTCTAAAAAGCTCCGCGGCTGGCTGCTGCAATTTCCCGCACTAGCACAGTTTGAACAATCGGAATCACAGCCGGAATCACAATTACAATCGCAGTCTGCTGGCTGCCCTACATTCTTATCTTTTTCATCCATTTGATTTACCTCTTTTCTTTATTCTCATTTTGTCTTCCAGGCACCATTTTCATACATCAATTCGATTATACTCGGATGGATGCGGGAAAGCAAGAGGTGAAATCGAGCGCAGCAGGCAAAATACTGCGAGCCGCTTTGGGGCGCAAGGGCGGTGAAAAGGGCTGCGGCGGTCAAGCAAGGAAAAGCGGTACGCAAAGCGCAGGATGACGCCCAGGCAAAGAGGGGCAGGATATGCAAAGGCGCTACGCACACCGCCAACACGGCCAAAGAGCAAACCGATACAGCGAAGCGCTACGCTCACGCCCGCATAACATGGCGCAATCGCTACGCCAGCTAGTTACCGCATCAATCCCAGCCACGCATCGCCACGCATTTCTGCCCCCCCAGCGCATTTCAGCGAACTTCACTGGCAAGCCATGCATCAAGCCGCACGCCTCCTAAAAATCTGCCTTTTTATCCCAAACCACTATATCAATTTTTCTTCATATATCTTCTCCAGCCCATACCGCTTAATGCGCTTTCCGATCTCCTCCGGGTCGATCGAATAAAGGCCTTTTTCCTTCATCCGCCTGAAATACTCAGCCCCGGCAAACGTGTAGCGCGTCATCAGCCCGTCTTCCGTATCCATGTTCTGGTTAGCGAAGGAAATCAAGTCGCCGACCGCAATGCCGATCGGAAGCTCCAGCGGTTTCATGCCTTTCAAGTACCGCACTGCATTATGCCCGGCAAGGCTTCCCGTGGAAATGGCCTCCGTATGCCCTACGAAAAGACCTGACTTTTCCCCGCCGCAGAACAAGTTGCGGATATTTGCCACTTTCATGGAATTTTCCCGCTCCGCCACGGAAAGATAACGGATAGAATTTCCCTTGCCGCCTGCATACGGGTCTACATAACGGGCATTTTCAAAGCCCGGGACTTGGCGCAAAGTCTCCAAATCGAAGAACGGCGTCATGATTTTCGCATATCCTGTATCCAGCAAAATAATGTTTTCTGCGTATTCGTCCAGAGCGTACTGCTTGCAGACCTTCATGTCCAGTTTTTCTTTTTTGACAGCCTTTTTCGGCAGTGGCACAACCGCAACGCCCGTCTCATTCAAAAGCTGCTGCAATTCTTGTGAAAGCGATTGCTTTTCCAGCTTCCCGCTTCCGCTGAACGCGCCGAATGCGCCGTCTTTTCTCTTGCCCATGATATCGCTTCCGCCAGCTTTCGCACTGATGCTAACGCGCGGTCCAAAGGCAGGACAGCGCAGGATGCACATACAGCATCCGTTTCCATATGTAAGGCAATTCCCCGGTCCGCCTGTGCTTCCCGTCGTCTCAACGAAAACGTCCCCTTCGATTTCCCCGCCGCCTGCCAGCACGATTTTTTCAATCACTGTTTCATCCCCATCCTGCCAGCTTCCGGATTTTCGAAGGACAACATCCACCGCCCGGCTCATCACCTTAATCTCAATTCCTTTTTCCCGCAAAAGCCGCCTGACATTCGGCTCTACCTTAGTCACGTCATAAAGGCTGGCGTGCTTGTGTCCAGGAAAATCAACATTAATGTGGCGGGAACACTTGTCGGTGATCGCAAAAAGGTCATCCGCTCCCAGGGCGATATTTTCTTCGGCCGCCGTAAACCTTCCGTTGTTCCGCATGATGCCGCCTACATTCCCAAGGCCGAGGAGAAGATCCGTCTTTTCCAGAAGCGTCACCTCTGCCCCTGCTTTTCTGGCGGTAAGAGCCGCTGCACAACCGGACCATCCCCCGCCGATGATTACTACTCGATACAAATTAAATCCCTCCCTACTATATTCTATTTAGAATATGAAACAAGAAAGGGTTTTGTTCTTGCACGAAAAGACCTTGCACGAAAAGGCTCTTATGCTTTTACGTTTTTATGAGGTTTTTTAGCGTGCAGAAGTTGCTAAAAAACAAATATGCGGATGCGCCGATTATCCAAACCAACGCATCCGCTGTCAATTCTGCTTTTTCTATCTGTTTCGCTTCTTCCGCCTGCTCTTGCGCTTCCAAAATTTTAGGAAATACACCAATCTATTCCCACATCCCCGAAAGCTTTAGGGAGCGAACCGATTTGCGCCCATTCCCAAAACGCCTGGAAACACATCGATCTATTCCTGCACGCCTGGAATCTTCGGAAGCGCATTGATGGACTTTTGCAAATCTGCGTCGGATGGAATATAGTCACTCATGTTGCCTTCGTTATATGCGGCATAAGCTGTCATATCAAAGTATCCCGTTCCCGTAAGGCCGAAGAGGATCGTCTTTTCTTCCCCTGTTTCCTTGCATTTCAGCGCTTCATCGATCGCACCCCTGATCGCATGGGCCGATTCAGGCGCAGGAAGGATTGTCTCCAGCTTCGCAAACTGTACGGCTGCTTCAAATACCTTCGTCTGCTCATAAGCCACGGCATCCATATACTTATCGTGATACAGCTTGGAAAGGATCGGCGACATTCCGTGGTAACGCAGGCCGCCCGCATGGTTTGCCGATGGCTTGAACGTGCATCCCAGCGTATACATTTTCGCCATCGGCGTAATCTTACCCGTGTCGCAGAAGTCGTATTTGTAAACGCCCCTGGTAAATGATGGACAAGAGGCTGGCTCTACTGCAATGATCTGCGGGCCGGCTTTCCCTGTCAGTTTATCCTGCATGAACGGTGCGATCAGCCCGCCCAGGTTTGACCCGCCGCCGGCACAGCCCACGATGATATCGGGATACGCATCCAGCATTTCCATCGCTTTTTTTGCTTCCAGCCCGATAATGGATTGATGCAGCAATACCTGGTTCAAGACAGAACCCAGCACATACCTGTATCCTTCACTGGTAACAGCCCGTTCCACCGCCTCGGAAATCGCACAACCCAGGCTGCCGCTGTTTTCCGGATCTTCTGCCAGGATTTTTCTGCCCGCCTCGGTCCGCTCCGACGGTGAAGCGAAGACATTGGCGCCAAATGTTTTCATAATGTCTTTTCTGAACGGCTTCTGGTTAAAGGACACCTTGACCATGTATACTTCCAGATCCAGCCCGAAATAGGAGCAAGCCTCCGAAAGCGCCGTTCCCCATTGGCCTGCGCCGGTTTCAGTAGTCACGCCCTTCAAGCCTTCTTGCTTCGCATAATAAGCCTGCGCTACCGCTGAATTGAGCTTATGGCTGCCCGACGTATTGTTCCCTTCAAATTTATAATAAATCTTCGCCGGCGTCCCAAGCGCTTTTTCCAAATTATATGCCCTGCAAAGAGGCGACGGCCTGTAAATTTTATAAATGTCGAGTACCTCGTCAGGGATATCAAAATACCTGGTTTCACTGTCCATTTCCTGTGCGGCCAATTCTTTGCAAAATACAGGATAAAGGTCTTCCACGGCAGCCGGTTTTCCAGTTCCCGGATTGATGATCGGATCTGGCTGTTCCTTCATGTCCGCCCTCAGATTGTACCATTGTTTTGGCATCTGTTCCTCTGTAAGATATAGCCTGTGGGGTACTTTTTTCGTTGTCATTTTTTTCTCCTTTCTTGTCTACCGAATCCAAAAGGCTAACTGAATTAAACTGGCGTCCTGCCAGCAAAGGTTTTGCCCTGCAGCAAAGATCTTCGTAATATCGCCGCTTGTTCCCGGCGCTAAGGAATATCTGGGAATCCTTAACAGATCCTGCTACTGGAAAATAAAGAGGCGGATTTAACCAATTTTGCTCCTTAGCTAGCAGTTATTTCTCCATTAAGTTTTTGCTTCCTGGCGAAAAAATAAACGCTTCTGTCCTCTAGCTATGGGACAAAAGCGTTGCTCTTGTTTTAATGCCACCCAAGATATCCGAATTCCGAATCAGTAATTTTCCAATCAAAATCCTCGCATCTCATTGCCTCCGTGTACAGCTGTTGATACACGCTCCCTTTGTAACAGGTGGAGTTCCCGTCAGTTTCTACTAAGCGCATTGCCACGGCATCGCACTGTTCGTCTGCCCTCATAAGTCCATTCAATTCAGCTCTCCCTGCCGCAATCCCACCGCCTGCAGCTCTCTTTTAGGTTAATGCCAAACCTACTACTCTTAATCATCGGTTTAAAATGTTATTGAATTGTTTTATCTGGGTATCAGTATATGCGGTTTCTTTCTATTTGTCAATACTTTTTTGTGCAATTTTATAATTTTTATTAAAAACATTGTGCTTTTTCACAAGTTTATATGATTACCCAACAGGATTCTCCGGCATCGAAGCCGTGCACCGTTAACGAACAACCTCCAGCCATAATATGGCTGGAGGTCAAAAATTCTATTTTCTGCGGCTATTCGTTCCCGCTTTTTGCATTAGCCGGCAACAATCGATCATGATCTCCTGCCGATCTGCCATCGCCGCTAATGATTAACGATTATCTTGTCGGTTAGCTTGAATCTGCCTGACGGCGTCATCAGTGTTCCCGTTTTTTCAAAATCGCACTCATCTGCCGAAGCGTCTCTTTCTTATCATCGAGATGATAACCGATGTCGCTTTCGGCAGCTTCCTGGTTCGCCCGAACGGCTTCCATAAGCTCTTTTCGCATGATTGGAATCGATCGCGGCGCATCTATCGCAAGCCGGACACCATCCGCTCCGCTCTCTACCACGGATACCGTGACATCTTCCCCAATAACAATCGCTTCGCCTTTCCTACGATAAAGAATCAGCATACTGCCCCCTCCTTATCCGCAAGCTCCCGTAAAGTATGATGCAGCCCATACTTGCTGTCATCCAATACGACCTGCCTTGCCTGTCTGGTTTTCACGTTAATCACAACAGGGCATTTGAGATTCACTGTGCTAGCTTCGGGTGTTTCCTTAATGACACACAGTGCATAATAAGCCAAGTCTTCTTCATGCTCTGCGGCCAATGCCTTTTCATCGGCGTCAACCAGCACAGGATGATAGTCCTCTTTCAGCAGAAACGGATTGATTACAAGAAAGGACAGGTGGGATTCATCCACGCTTTGCAGATACAACATATCGCCACCCTCATCCTCCTCGTCTACCGCAAGGGGAATAAAACGCTTGTAATCTTCAAATCCAAAAATCCCTTCCTCAAAAAGAATCAGATCTTTTTCTTCGTAAGCAATTTCCTGCTGTTTTTCTTCACTCATCGACAGCCTCCTGCATTAAGCCTGGACATCTACATTCTGTCCGCTTGCCTTTTCAAAAGCGCCCGGCGGCACATAAATAGGCCCGCCGATATATTCAATATTCACATGAGGACGCTGGGAGATTATCATTTCAATATCCCCTGGCACAAACTCTACCTGTCCCTGTGCGACTTTAAGGTCAAAATTCAATTTATCCATTTCGTACTCGATTGACAATGTCGGCGGAACCCAATCCATTTTCGGTTTCGCAGTCGGGGTGAATCCCAGGTTGAAATCCCCCACCGGTTCTGCCGTACGCTGTGCCAAAATGCGGTCAATCGCCTGAGACCCTTCACCAATCTGCGTCTGGAGCATCAGCTTCCCTTCTCTGGCAGACTGAGCCGACGCAGCATAAGCCGCTGATTTTCCTTTTCCCGCCGCTTGGTTGACCGCCTGCATCGGGGATGGTGAAATAGAGTTCCATGCATCAAAAGAATCCAGTTTCAGTTGGATCGGGCGGCTCTTCATCTTAAGCCCCCCGCCGCTGCTTTTTCTTATTTCCAGTTCCGCAGTACCATTGTGTTGCTCAAGTTTGGCATGATTTACCTTTAATTCGTAGCGAATCGGAACTGACGTGATTTGAATTAACTGTTCCACGCAAGTCACCTCTCTTTTATCTTCTTCTTTCTTTTAACACCCTACACTAGTCGATTTACCCTATCCTCGTATAAAATCCAGCAGTGATGGCGTAATGATGCTCGTTCCCACCTTCAGTGCGCTGTTATATGCATAATTCGCCCATGAATAATTCATAATCGCTTCCGCAGGCTCAATGTTAACCGTCGAATCGAATTGTGTTTCGATATTCAGCTTTTCGTTTTCCAAACGCTCCAGCGTGGATTTGAGAAGCTGTGTCTTCGTGCCAAGAATAGATACCTGGTCCCTCAAATCATTCGCAGTATCTTCAAACTGCGTCCACTTCGCTTTATACTCATCGGTCAGCTCGAAATCAGGATTTTTAAGTTCCTTCGCCAGTTGTCCCGCCAGATTTACTAAATTATTGCTCACGGTAACTTTGGTACCGTCTTCCAATTCCACTTCCGTCGTGCCATATCCGACCAGCTTCGCACCCGGAAGCGCTGAATCAAAGGCGCTGGAAGAAGTCACTTCATCGCCTCCGCCCGCAGGTTGTGTAATTTCAAGACCGAAACCCAAATCGACATAAGAATGTTCATTGACCAACGGACTGTCCGCCGTCAGGTCATCTACCCGCTGCCCTCTATAATAGAGTTCTTTATAGCCTAAACTGTCTCCATTCGCATCCTTCGCATCTTCAAGGGTAAACGGCGGTTTCTTTCCTTCGTTTCCAGCAAATACGAAGGTTTCGCCATATTTTGAATTTAATGCGGTGACCATGGACTCTTGCAACTGTTCGATTGCGGTCGCATAGGCCATCCGCGATTCCAAGTCATTCGTCCCATTCACTGCGGAAATGTTATAATTTTTAACAATCGTCGTCGCATACCCGCTGACAGCCATAGCCGCATCCTCTTGCGTATTCTGCCAATTCTGGATATCCTCCGCATTGCTGATATAATCTTTTACACGCGCATAGCGCTTCTCCAGGATTGCCGCTTTTGCTGCTGCCGTCGGGTCTTCATAGGAGTATTGAAAACGCCTCCCCGTTTCAACCTGTTTTCTGGCAGCCTCCAGGCCTCCCATATTGGAGCTAAGATTTGTCTCATAATTTCTCCGGATCATCCCCGTTGTAATTCGCGTCATAGCACCCATATGATGTTACCTCCAATCCTAACGTTTAATCCCCAAAAGGGTAATCAGCATCTCATCCAACGTACTCATTAACTGCGCAGCAGCACTATATGATTTCTGGAACTGCATCAGATCCATAACCTCTTCATCCATCCACACGCCAGATACGGAATCTTTGTCATTGGCAATGTCGTTTAAAACAGCATTTCTCGTCTGTAAAACGGAAGCGCTCGCTTTCTTGTCGATCGCCTGCGTATCCCGCAAGTTGCCATAAGCGTCAAAACAATTACCGCTGAAAGTTAAGACATTTCCTGCTGCGTCTGTATAATTAAAGTCATGGATATCTGTCGACATGATGTTCACCAGTTTTAACACGTTAAGGTTTCCTGTATCGCTATCACTGTCGCCTTCCGTTCCGGTAATAATCTTCGCTGTCCCGTTCATCCACTTTTCGGAAACCTTAATGTTCGCCGCAGTAAAAACGCCGCTGCCATCCACTGTTTCAAACAGGTCGTATTCACCATTTGTTGTCCCGGCGGCAGCATTATTCGCTTCGTTCATTTTCGTTGCAAACACATTAATAAAAGAATCGAACATCTTCTCATAAAAGCCAATGCCCCTGAACGGGTCTGTTTCGTTGCCGATCTTATTCAAGGAATCCAGCGTTCCTTTCAGTACGCCTTCGCCCAATTTGTCCGCATCTTCCCCGATAAAATCCGTTGTATTGCTATCGGTATCCGTAACTGATACGCCATACTTCGATTTGCTTCCGTCATCCGGAATGTATGCCAAAGAGCCAAACTTCGTGTCATCCACCAGCTTATGCTTTACTTTGTCGCTATCGGTGAAGCTGATTTCCAGCGTATCTACGGTGATTCCTGCCCCTAAATTCAATTCATGATAAGAAACGCTGATCGGCAGATACGTTGCCAGCTCATCAATCAGCTCGTTTCTGTCATCCTGCAATTCCAGCGCCGCTCCGCCTAAAACCTGTGCATTCTTAATCGATTCATTGAGAATGGAAATAGATTCCAGGCATTTATTGATATTCGCAATATCGGAATCTTCCAGCTTCGTTTCCTTATCCGTACGCACATCTGCCAGCTTCGTAGCATTTTCATGAATGACGTTCAGCAGGACTTCCATCGAAGAGCGGACCAATGTGTCGGAAGAACCTTGATTGGCGTTATCTGGCCTGGCCATGATATTAAGCTGTGATACCACATCGTTCATCGCCGCCAGCACCGCAGTCTTGTCAATCTCATCAAAGATTGCGCCAATGTCAGACAAAGTGGAATCCTTTGCATCGATCGTCCCCACCTTGGAAAGCTGGGTTCTGTATTGAACATCCAAAAACGGATCCCGAATCTGTATCACGCCCGTCATCAAGACGCCCTGCCCCACGCGGTTATCCGTCTGCATCATCGCATAGCTAGCGCCTGTCGGGCTGATGCTTGCCAAATCAATTCTCTGCCTCGTATAACCCTTCGTGTTAACGTTTGAAATATTCTGACCTACAGCATCTATGGATCTCTGGCTTGCGGCTAACGCAAGCTGCGCAGTCGTAAATCCTGCAAATGTGGAACGAACCATCGCCATAAGCTAATCCTCCTTCATAAGTTCCTATTATCTATCTCTATACTCTGCGATTTGTAAGGTTACGGTCTGCCGCCGCCGGATTCCCCTCCGGGCCGTATGCACCCTCATTGGATTTTATCTTCATCACCCGCTGCATATCCCGCAGGTGTACCTCCATTGCCGTCATCGCTTCTTTATTCGTTTCCGAAAAAACCGTTACGATGCTGGTCAACTGGCCAAACAGCTCCCGAAGCGCCTGCCTGTCTTCCGCAGGGACTTCTTCAACAATTTCCCGAAAAGACTTTCCTTCCCAGCCAAGCTCCTTCTGGATACTCTCCCGTTTACGGTCAAGCCCCCTGAGCTTTAGGGTTAAAGCCTGTTCCTGCTTCATGCATTCTTCGACGCCTGCTACATCGTCATGCTGAATCGCCTCAAGCTTCCTCTGCTCCAGCGGCATATGTTCCTCAAACAAGGCGATCAAGTCCCGGATGATTTTCTGAAACTGTTCCATCTACTGATCTCCTCCAAAGAACATGATCTTGCCCGCAATAGCGTCTGGATCGATCTGATACGTACCCTGTGCAACTTGTTCTTTTAGAGCCCCCACCTTATCTGCGGAAGCTTGCTGGAAAACAGCGCTGCTGACATCCTTCTTCGCAGCAGACGCAAGCTGTTCTTCGGCTGCTTTCCTGGAATTGGCGCTGATCATGAGGCGGTCAAAATTCCTTCCCGTTTCATTGACCGATGCCGGCTGCCTGTTTTTCACGTCTATATTGACTTTATTTAAATAGCTTGTCGCAGCAGCTTCACGCGTAATTTTCATATATACCTCCTGCGAGGCTCGATACGCCAATCGAAAACCTCTCTATTATCTATCGTCATTTCCACCTAAAATATTAAGCGTTATCTTCATCCTCTTTTCTTTTCATGAACTTTTTCCTTATTTTTTGATGGGTTTCACGAAATTTCTCCCTGATCTTCGACCGCCTGGCTTTCATGCGGTTTCCAATCCTGCCAAAAAAATACTTTACCTTCCGCGTTTGGCGGCTTATTAAACGAGCCACCCAGCAAAACGGCAACAATACGGCTGTCTTTGAAAGCACGGGATAAATGGCTTCCATGTAAGCTCTTTCCGGAAAGAGCATTTCCATGGTTCGCTTGCGCTTTTCTTTTTTCAGGTTCCTCTGGCGAATGTCCGCCACTTCCTTAACCAAAGGAAGGATCTTCTCATTTTCTTCCCGCTCATCCGCACCCTTGGATATGATATACCGTTCCATGGACATGAGGATAATAGAATCTTCATCAAAGCCCTCGAAATTGCCAAACCATGTAGCTGCCAGCTTCACGATCAAATCGCCAAAAACGTCTATTTCCAGGCGTTTCAATTCTTTGTTAATGACCTTCCACTCCATCTGCTCATAGCAGAGCTGGTAATACTGCCACAGATCCATCACATCGCGCAGTTCCAGGTTGCCGCGCGCATATTTTTCAGCAAGCGTAGCAATGTAGTATATGTAAAAATCATCGATATCCTGGACATGGATAAACTTGCAGCCTTTTTGTTTCCGGAAGGGCTGCGGCGGCATAGAGAAATACTTGCTCGCTTTCCGGTTTGTAAACGGCATTCTCTCATAAAAAATAGCGTCCACGCCTGTCGGCTTATGGAAATGATGTTTGCCGTTTTCGGCCTCGTCATCATCCTTCTGTTTCGGCGCAAAGCCGATCTTTTTCATCGCATCCAAAATCCGGTCTGCTTTGCCCGGCTCTACCAGAAAGCCGAGCGGCATCGGGTAATGATGCTCCTTCTTCGCGTAACATCCATATATGACCTTCTCTTCTAAATAAAGGCAATGCACCCCGGCTTTTTCCATTGACTTTAGGATCAAGCTTTCTTCCTCGCGATATTTTTCATGCATCACCACGCAATAATGGAAACGCTCCTCGAAGTTTCCTTTCCATCTCGCGAGTTTTGGGTCATCGACTCCAATTATCATGCCGTAAACGGCATTGGCAACATGATGATAGTCCGCAAGCCTGTACAGATCGCCCCAGTTGGGATACCTTGGCCACTCAGGGCGCGTTTCCTTATTGACTGCCGCAGAAAGGAGTTCCAAAAGGCATTGCATTTCATATTCTCTGTTTCTGTTCATTGCGTATTCGCCTCTCCTCTATTGCATCAACGCCTTTATAATTATATGCTGCGTTTTTCTCATCAGCGACAAGCCTGCCCGCCGATAACGTCAGCACCCGTTTTCTCATAATGGAAACCATCTCTTTATCATGGCTTCCCACAATGATCGTAACGCCCAGCCTGTTCAGCTCATCCAAAAGGCGCATCAAATCATATGCTTTATCTGCATCCAAATTAGCGGTAGGCTCATCTGCAATTAAGATTCCAGGGTTTACCACCAAGGCTCTCGCCAGCAGCACCCTCGCTTCCTCCCCTACAGAAATTTCCCCCGGGAAGGCATCCTTCCGATGTAAAACGCCTACCGTCTGCAAGGTCTGCATGACGCGTTTTTTGTAAAGTTTTTGCGGCTGTCCTGTCGCGCGCATAGCGATTTCCACGTTTTCATATACGCTTTTATCCCGCAAAAGACCGTATTCTGCCTGCATCATGCCTATTTTGCGGCGGAAAAACGGAATTTCCCGGTCCTTCAATGCCGTCACTTCCGTCCCCAGCGCCCATATATGGCCCTCGGTCGGCGCAAGCTGCCTGCTGATCAATTTTAGCAATGTGCTTTTGCCTGCGCCGCTCCTGCCGATCACAAAAACAAACTCGCCTGCTTTCACGGAAAAGGATACATGCTCTAGGGCATACTCACCTTTGCCATATTCTTTACTCACGTTTTGAAAAACGATTGCCTGTGCCATACCTTATCCTTGAAAAAGGGAATCACAGTCTTGCCGGATTCCCTCTGTTGTTATTCTTTATAAAATGAATCTGCGCCCGCTACATGGCGGCTCATGCGCTTATCGATCGCTATGATATCCTGCAATAACCTCTGGCATCTGCCCGCAGCGCTTGCAATTTTGCCCATTTCGGGGCTTTGTTCCTGAAGCTCCTGCCCCTTCATGAGCTGGTCAAGCTCTTGCTGCGCCGACGGATGAAGTTGTTCCTTGAACCGTTCCAGGCTGATAATCGTTTTATCGATCCCTTCCAGCTCAGTTGCCCGCATACCCAGGAGCATCTGCACCGACACCCTGTCGTTGCGGTCAAGCGCCTCGCTGATCTCTCTGGTAATCCGCAAGGTCTCCTCAAAATGGTTTTTTTTCCGCACCATAAGTTTCAGCGCTTCAAGCGTCCATTCCTTGCGGTAGGTTTCATCATACGTATGATCACTCATTAACAGCTTTCCCCGCTTCTTCAAAAGTATCCCGTAAATCTTTGACCAGGGGCTTCAATTCCCCGATCACATCTTTCCTGCGCCCAGCCTCAATGCGGCTAAGCTCGTAGAGGAAAAAATCATACATACGGCGCAATTCCCTGCTGATCGCATATTGGTAATCCAAAGAGTTCTTCAAATACCGCACGATATCCTTGCTCCTTGTAATCGACGCTGTGAAAAGCTCATAATCTTCTTTCTCCAAAGCCAGCTCCGCACGCTTCAGCCGTTTCAGCAATTCGTCATAGAGCAGCAGCAGCATCTCGCTGCTCGTCATCGTCATGACTGCCTGTTCTTTGTATTGCGTATATCCTCGATTTGCATTCATAGGTTTCCTCTTTCTCCGGTATGCGTTAAACCGCTGCGCATTGCTTAATAATTATTGAGCGAAGACAAGTAGCTGCTCTGGCTGTTCATCTGCGAAATCAGCGTTTCCAGTGAAGTAAACTGCTTGATATAGCGGTCTTCCTCCGATTCCAGCCGGTCTAAGAGCTTTTCGATGTAATCATCGATTTCATCCATCTGATCCTTCATGGTGTTTTGCAACAAGGAAAGCGGGGAATGTTCGGAACCAGCTCTTTCCACCAATGCGCCTTTGGTTGCGCCCACTGTGCCGCAGTATTTATTCATAACATCCTTGATGTTCGTCATAAGGCCTGCCGTAGCGCCATTTTCGCTTTTCCCATTAAAGAGCTTATCGATGTTTTCTGGATCTTTTTCCAATGCATCCCTAAACTTTTGTTCATCGAATACCAGCTTTCCGTTATCCGAATATTCGGTTGATTCAGAAATTCCAATCTGGGCGAGTGCAAAAGCATTTCCGCCGGAAATCGTAAAGCGTAAATCGTCCGCAAAACGCCTCAGATCATTATCGCCAAATAACAATCCTTGTTTCGCCTTTGCTTCATACTCTTCGATTTCCTTATCCGACAGCTCCTTCTTCTGCTCCGAGGTTAGCAGGTTTTTATAAGCCTTGTCTGGCTTCGCCCGCAGCTCGCTGTTGACCATCGCCAGGATTTCATTATAAGCATCGATCATGCCCTTAACAGCTTCAACTGCCCTATCTGCATCTACCGAAGCCTCGATCTCAACGGCTTCGGAATCAGCCTTGAGCGCCTGCTTCACATTTCCATTGGAATCCTTGATCACATTTCCATCTGCATCTTTCACGTCCTCAAAGCCGAACGTGCCTTTCACTTGCACATTAAGGCCGTCTACCGTGAAGCTGTTGCTGTTCCGGTAAATCATCGTTTCCTCATCATCGCCTGCATAACGTACAGCGATCACCGCATCCTGTCCTTGAATGCTGACTTTCCCTTCTGCCGCAAAATCATCTGCGCCAAAGAAAGCCTCAGCGATCGATCCGGACATCTCTATTTTCCCGCTTGCGCCTTTTTCATTGGAAACAATGCTGAACTTATCCGCATTGCTCGAATAAGAGATTTTAACGCCTGCACCGGACTGGTTAATTGTATTCAAGACTTCCTGCACCGACGCACTCTTGTCAAATGAGAAAGTTCTATCGTTAATCGTAATGGAGGCTTTTCCGTCTGCATCAAAAGCAATCCCGCTTCCAAGACCTGCTGTCTCAAGCGATTTTGCCGTATCCACCCGGTTTGTCGTTCCTACAGCAACGCCGAAGACCCCGGTTTTCCCGACAACGCCATAGCTTCCGCCAGCAAGCGTCAGGGTGGACGTATTGTCGACGCCGCCGTCCTGCACGTTCATCGTCGTAAAGGATAGTCCTTTCCCGGATTGTTCAACCTTAATACGTCCTTTGCCGAACGCCTCGTTCATCTTGTCCTGCAAATCCTTCTGTAATTTATCCAGCGTATCAACGTCTTTGCCCAAAGTAATGGTCTTGCTCGTGCCGTTGTACACGAAGGTCATCGTCTTGCCTGCCAAAAAATCGCCTGTCTTCTGCTCGGTAACGACTTTATTTACGATATCGTCGCTTATTGCAACGGATTTGCCAGTGATCTCCTGTTTCTCAAGCCCCAGCACTTTCATGGCAGTGCCGCCTGACAGTTTTACCTTATTGCCGCCGATTCCCATGATCTCCAGCTTGCCATCTTTCACGCCTGCCTGGATCGCTGTCGCCAGCGATTTGCCATTGCTCAGCTTCTTATCGGCAAAAGCCTTATTCAGGGCATCCGCAATCGCCTTCTGCGGATCTTCCTTGAATGCCTTGGCATCGACATTGGAAATATCCGCACTATAAAGCGTGTTTCCTACCTGTACCGACAAATAGGTTCCCCGCAGGCTGTCAACCGATACCATTTTGTCAAAATCGATCTCCCCTGTCGAAAATGCAGAGGAAGAAGCTACGCTTCCCGTATACTTCGCATCGCTTGCTAACTGTCTCACGCCTAAAATCGAAAAAGGATCTCCGCTGCTGATGCTGCCCGATACGTTGACATACTTGCTGTATTCCCCGCTCACGGACAGCTTCGTTCGTGAAAACAAGGCCGATGACGTCAAGTTAGAAGACGACGTATAAGATGCATATGTGTTCGTGAAATTATATGCTTTATCGATAATGCCACGCAGCGTTGTCTGTGTCCAGCCTAATTTTGTTTTTTTCGTATTCTGTGCTTCGATTTTCGTCCTCGTGCCATAAGTGAGCGATTCGATCAGGGTATCCCTGTCCATCCCGCTGGCTAATCCGCCATACCCCCGAAGCGATGATGTCGAGCTTAACGTCCCTGTAATTGAGTTTAATGATGCCATAATATACTCTCCTTTTATCTGAACTGCTGAAATATAAAATGTTCCTATTTTAAAAGATTGATTTCTAAAATTTATATCGGCATTTTTCGGCGGGAAATTAATAGAGAAAGCTGAAAAATCGCTTTCTCTTCATGTTTTCTTAATGCTTTGGCGACCCGTTTACGATCATGGTCGCCTTTGTAATCTCAACGATTAGCTGGCCTGCATATCGTTTCTCATAAAAACTCAGCATTGGCGATACGGCATGCTTGTCGATCACCACGTATTTAGCTGGCAAATGCGTCAATGTCAGCGCTATGGTATCTTCTATGCAACGGTCGCAGTCACAGTGGCCAAATTGGCGGACATACTTAGGGACTTGGTCGCGCACAAGATGTTCCATGACGTTCAAAATCATATAATCCTTTTCGGCAGCGCCCTGCTCGTTTCCAGCTTCGGCGGCTTGTGGCCCAGCAGTGGCTAACATAGATGGCTCTGGCGCATCCGCTTGCTGTTCAGGCGCAGATTCCGACGCGCCTTGTTCGGTTTCGGCGGGATCTGGCGGCATCTCCGCATGACCAGCCCCCGGCTCGTCCAGCGTTCGTTCTGCTGCTGATGTATCTGCAGCAGCCTCTGTTGCCTCATCTTGCGATTCAGGCACGGCATCCGTTTCCGGAGGCGTCCCCTCAGCAACAACTGGCTCTGGCGCAGATTCCACAGCATTCATCCTGGCATCTGCCGATGGTTCAGAAGCATTCGATCCTGCTGCCGGCGTTTCAATCGCATCCGGCACCGCTTGTGGCTCTATGGCATCCGCTTGTGGCGCAGCAACGATACCTGTTTCCAGCTTCCCTCCGTCCGGCTGCTGTTCATCAACAGATGTACCGCCTGAAACTGCATCAGGCGCTGATTCTGGCATAGCCCCTGCCGGCTGTGACTCCGCTGTAACGTGCGCTTCACCTGGCATTTCAGCGGCTGTATCCGATGGCGCAGGCGTTTTTTCCTCCTCATCTGCCGCACCTAGAAGCTCAGAAACATTAATGCTCTTTTCTGCCCGCGGCTCAGGTTTTGCCGTCTTCTTTTCCTTTTCTTGCTGATGCGGCTGTTTTTTTTGCTCCATATATGCATCAAGCTCTGCTTCCAAAGAATTTTTCACTGCATCCGCAATGGGATTTTCCTCCCCTGACGTATGCACAACCGAAATGGTCGGCGTTTCGGCAGATGGGACAGCAATCGTTTTCGTTTCCGCCTTCGCTTGTTCCAGCTTATCCGTTCCGCTTGGGTTTTGTGCGCCAGCCGTTTTCTGCGGGGAATCTTCATCCAGGCCTTGCGTTGTTTTCACGTCCGGCAACGCCTCTTCCCCAGCTCCCGCTCGCCCGGAAGCGGCTTCGGCTGATGGCTCTGCTTCCGCTGCTGCCGCATTTTCCGCCACATCCGTTTCGGCAGGCGGCTGCCCTTCATCCGGCTCTGCCTGTATATTCGGTTTTTTTGGTTTCAAATCTACTGGCGGTGTATCGTTATCATCTTTTTTCGGGCTTGCCTTTTTCCCGCCAGAGGAGAGCAAATTCAGCACATGGTCCGTTTTATTGGTCTTCCTAGCCATTACTTACCCTCCCGTGGTTCTATCTTCCTGTACACTTCATCAATAAAAGCACGGTAATCCCACGCCGGATTTGAATCTGGCGCATAGTCTAAAATGCACATTCCATGCGCTGGCGCTTCGGCTGCCACAACACTGCTCCTGATCTTCGCATTAAAAACAACGGAGCCTGCCTGGTCGGCAATCGTTTCAGCCATCTCAAGCACATCCCTGGACAAATTCGTATTTTTATTGAATTTCGTCAATAAAATGCCCAGGACATTCAATGCAGGATTAACGGAATCCTTGACGGCCTCCACCGTTTCTTGCAGCTGCACGAGCCCTACGAGGCTGAGTATTTCCGATGACATCGGAATAATCAGGTGATCCGCCATCGTATATCCGTTTAAAGTCAGGATATTCAAGGCAGGCGGCGTATCGATTACGATATAGTCGTATTGCGCCATAACCGGGCGCAGCGCATTCTTTAGCAGCATCTGCCGGTTGTTTCCCTGAAAAACGATTTCTGCCTGGCTCAGCAGGATATTGGACGGGATCAGGTCACAATTATCTGCCTGCTGGATTGCAGCGGTAACAGGTACATCATTCGCTAAAACATCGTAAATATTATAGCCTTCATCAATATCCAGTCCAAGGCTGAACCCTAGGTTTCCCTGTGGGTCCAAATCGATTGCCAGAACCTTTTTTCCTCTTTTCCCTAAGCCTGCCGCCAGTGCGCCAGTCGTAGTCGTCTTGCCTACGCCGCCTTTCTGGTTTGTCAGTACGATCGTTATCGCCACGTTGATCCCTCCATCTATCTATTCTTTAAAATTCTAATGCGGAAGCCGCGCTCATCACCTGCGCTGCTTCCGCCTTGCTTATCGTATCGGAAACACCGCCTCCGGTTTTTCCGTATGCTTTAAAAAACATTTTGCAAAACGCCGCCCCGAAACAGGCAATATGCGTGCAAAAAAATCCCTGCCTCCATCTTATGCACATTTTTGTAAAATGCTTAATCTTCATCCGGTCTTGGGAAATCGGTCGTCAGGTTATCCCAAATGCTATTTACTTCCTCCACGCAATTAATATAAGTCTGTGACAAGATTGAAATCTTCACATCAAGATCATCCGCCAGAACCCGGCACTTTTTCCAGTCTGCCTTTTCGTAACAAATGACCAGCTGGTACAGCTTGCCTGCCCCGCCTTCTCCCGTGAGCAGGGCATCTTTAATCGCAGCGTTGATCGGAATTTCCGCCAAAAGCTCTTCCAGGGGCGCATCCACCATATAATTTAAGGTAGAAAACATTCCCATCATATACGCTTCCGTCTTCGTGATCGGGCAATCCGCAACATACTGTGATAAATCCCGGGCAAAATTTGCCCGCAAGAAGGAAAGCTTCAGCATTTCTTCCGATCCATCCGATTCATCCTGCCGGAAACTGAGCATATATACCCATTGCCGCAACTGGCCGATTCCCAAGGTAACAAGCGCCTGCCTGATGGATGCTGTCCGGCGCCTGAGCGCAAAGTACGCTGAGTTTACAAGCTTTAGGATTGCGTATGTAAGACCGGCGTCCCTGCTGACGATTGCTTCAATCTCAACCATGTCAGGTTCATCCTTCGCTACCGCTGCTACGAGCTGGAAGAAGTTGCCTTGCATATAGGTAATTTTTTCGGCCTTTGTCGTCAATGTCTCCGCAATATAAGCGCCTTCCAGGTAATCCATGCCCAGTGCAAGTGCCTGGTCATAAGCGCCCTTCGTATCTAAATCCGTCGCCACGCACTTTTTCTTGAAGCCCTTTGCCATCTGCAAAATATTTTCAATAGACTTGATTTCCTGTTCTGATAAATCCTCGTTTATTTTAAGGCGCACATATTCCGCATATTCAAGGAAGCTCAAATATTTCGGCGTGAACTGAAAATCGTTGATTGCAAAAACATAACCTTCGTTATAATATTTTTTTACAATCGGCATCGCCAGCGGGTGTACGATCAAGTTATCCTCAATCTGGATCACGACCTTGTCCTTATCAAAGACCCTGGCGATATTGCGAAACAACAGGGAAGGCGTCAGCGTGATAAAAATTTTCTTATCCCTGAAAATTTTATGGCTGTTATTCATAAAAAAATCAGAAATCGTATCCGCAGCCACGCTTTCGGACTGTGCATACAAATCGTCTCCATCGCTTTGAAAAAACAATTCATAGCCGATGATTTTCTCCGTTTCTGCCTCCTTAATAGCACGCCTTACTACGCATTTTTCCATTCTTATTCTCCCTTCTCAAGAAGACGGTCAATTACTTCCACGAGATGTCCAATCTCAGGCTTTGACATCTGTTCATCAGCGCCTAAGTTTCTGCCTTTAATCTCCATTTCAGGGTTGATCAGGGATGAGAAAATGATTACCGGAATCTCCTTCAACCTGGAGTCCTCTTTCACCAGCTTCGTCAGCCTGTGTCCATCCATCTCGGGCATTTCGATATCGGTAATGAGGATGCTGGCCTTCTCGTAAAGGTCGCTGTCGTTTTTGATGCTGGAAAGGAAATCCCAGCAATCTTTCCCGTTATTAAACTTGCGGATATTCACGTATCCGGCTTTTTTCAGCGACTGCTCGATCATCATGCCGAGAAGCACGGAATCTTCTGCCAAGACGACGGAACGCTCGCTGATTTCACGTTCGCCCAGCTCATCGATCTCAGACATCTGAATCCCCGTTTCCGGCGCAATTTCCGTCACGATTTTCTCAAAGTCCAAAATCGTGATCAGCTTATTATTGTACTGTGCGATTCCCGTCGCCACGCCTTCTTCCCCGCGCGTCAGCGTCTTATCCGGCTTCTGGATATCCTGCCAGGAAATTCGCTGAATCCCCACTACGGAATGTACCCGGAACGCAATGTTCAGCTTATTGAAATTAGTGATGATAAATAAATCTTTGTCTTCCTTCTCGGACTGCCTGTCTGTAAGATATTTCGGCAGATCCACAACAGTCAGGACGACGTCGCGCGGTTTAAAAATCCCCTCTACGCATTCATGCGAATGCGGAACGGGCTTTACCGGCTCTGACATCAGGATTTCCTTGACTTTTGCCACATTGATCCCATACGCTTCACCGAAAACGGTAAACTCCATGATTTCCATTTCATTCGTTCCAGATTCTAACAAAATTTCAGTTTCTGCCATAATGATACCTCACTTCCTCTTTACAATTTACAGAATTTTCTCCGGCTTGCCGATGGTTCTCAATTTTACAGTCCCGGTCTCCAGTTCAATCAGCATGGTCCTGGCGGAGTTTCCGCCCACATCCTGATTCTTAATCCTGATCCCCTCAGCCTGTAGCGTTTTCTTTACAATTTCCACATTTCTTTCGCCGATATGCCCCAAATCGCCTTCGCCGCCCATGGCAAACATCTGCGCGCCGCCTGCGATTTTGCATATGTACCTGCTCTTCACGCCGCCAAAAGCGGATAGCTTCCTGAGCGTTTCCCTGATTCCTGTATCAGCAAACTTAAATACATTGGTTTCCCTGCCATTGGACTGCGGAAGCATAACGTGAAGCAATGCCCCCAGCTTGATTGCTGGATCGTAAAAGGTAACGCCAACGCAGGAGCCTAAGGCATAGGTTATGATGATTCCCTCCTGTCTGCCAAATTTCATATCTCCAATTCCTACCTTAGTATCAATGATTTTATTCATAATTATCCACCAGTCTATTCATCAATTTATTCAGTGATTCAATATCAGGCAGCATCAGCAAGGTGCTATCGTGATGTTCGTCTTTTAAAACTAATTGACCGTTAATCAGCATCAGGCTATCGGTTTCATATCCCATTTCCGCCATCGGAACCGACATGATCCCGCCCAGCATATTGACCGCAATCGCCGGGACCGAAAGCTGGATATCCATTCCCGCCAGCGTGGAAAGTGCGTTCACATAAGAAGAAATCATGATATTCCCCACCTCTGACAAGACGGAAATTTCCATCTCATAAAGCTGTGTGTAATCGTCTATCTTCTTATGCAGGATGCGGCTTAACACGGCGTTTACAAATTCCATTCGCAACAAAAACAGCATCGTACCTTTCATGTCTCCGCTCATTTTTACCAAAACCGCAGCGACGACATCTTCCGGTCCGCCCATCAGCGTGATCGCATCGTTAAAATTCTTAATTTCAATCTTAGGCACTGTCATCCGCACCTGCTCCCCGATCAGGCTGGAAAGGGCAGTTGCTGCGCTTCCCGTTCCAATGCTTCCAATTTCCCGCATGACGTCGAGCGCCATGGTATCCATATCTTCATAACTTTTAATACCCATCCGTATTTCCTTCCTTATGCTCTGAGTGAGTTGATGGTCTGCTCTACCTCATCTGAGGTCTGGACCATCTTCAATGCGTACGAATACGCCCGGGAGGACTCTACCATCTTCGCAAATTCCTCCGCCAGATCCGCATTGGACATTTCTAAATGCCCGCTTCTCATATTCGGGTTTGTCACCAGGATCGGAGCGCCGTTTTTCGGCACTGGTGAAAACTCATTTGTTCCCACGGCCTCCATGCCATTTTTATTCGCAAAGGTGTAAACCGCAGGATCTGTCGTCGCCCGGCCGTCCTCGCCTACCGTAATCGGGTTTCCGGAAGCGTCCAGCACCAGCTTGCCATAGTCCGTAATCAGCAGCATAATGCCGCTCGCCTGCACAGAAGCCTGAAAATGCCCGTCCCTGGTATACGTGATATCGCCGCTTGCCGGATCGCGCAGGACGAAAAACCCGTCCCCCAAAAGCGCATAATCCAAAGGTTGCCCGGTCGGTGATGCCGCCGTCGCCGAAAAGTCGATATCGGTCCGCTCCTGCATCACGCCTGTCCCCGCCTGCAAGGTCGTTAAAGCGGTCTCCGGCTGCCGCATATTATAGTACATCAGATCCATAAATGCGGCGCTATGCATCTTGTAGCCTGTCGTGTTGAGATTCGCAATATTATTGGAAATCACATTCGTGCGTTCCTGCTGCGTCCTTACACCCCGTGCCGCCGTATAAAATGAAGTATCCATAATTTGTTACCTCCTGTTGCTTTATATCGTTCTCATCTTTATCCTCTATGCCATGCCAGCTTGCCTGCGCATATTTCAATAAACGCTTCCCTGCGGCAACGCCGTTGGAATGTTTAACGTTCATTATAACGAGCAAGCGCACCGCAGCGAGTTTCAATGAACGCTTCCCCCCGGCAACGCCGTTGGAATGTTTAGCGTTCATTATACCACGCCAAGCTGCGATACGATCTTACCCATCAATGTGTCGTACATTTTCAATACCTGGGAAGAACTCTGTAACGCCCTCTGCCCGCTCATCATGTCTACCATCTGGGCGACAGCGTCCACGTTAGAGCCTTCCAGCGCATAATTTACGACCTTTGCATCGCTGGCCGTAGCACCTCCGTTTGGCGCAATGAATACGTTGCCTGTGGACTTGATCAGTTGTTCGTTCGGATTGGCGAAATTGACAATGCTCAGCGTGCCAAAATAGCGGTCGTCCTCATTGGAGAAGATCTCGCCGGTAGAATTTACCCGGATATTATCCGTCGCTAGCTGGATCGGTCCAGCCTCCCCCAACACTCTGCCGATGGTCGGAAGATAGAGATATCCCTGGTCATCCAGCGTGAAAGAACCGTTTCTCGTATACACCGTTCCGCCCTCTCCCTGAATGCAGAACCAGCCATCCCCGCTTAATGCAAAGTCCAGCGCATTTCGCGTCGGCGCATAGTACTGCGTGGAAAAATCCGTCACGGTCTCATCCGACGCCCTGATTTTAGAGGTCGTTCCGATAGGAGAATATGAGGTTTTATCCTTATTCCCGATTCTTGACATCAACTCTTCCCGGAATGTTGTCGCCATGTATTTATCACTGCGAAAGCCCGGCGTCGATACATTCCCCATGTTGTTGCTGATCACGTTCAGATTCCGGCTCTGTGTCAGCATTCCCGATGTTGCCATGTAAAATCCCTGAAACATATTGTTATTCTCCCTTCATGTCTATCTGCATTTCCCGTGCGATATATTCCTGCAATTTACGGATCGCGCCGGAATGGATCTGCGAGATTCTCGGCTCGCTTACCTCCATGACCTCTGCGATCTGCTTCATATTCAGCTCTTCTATATAATACAGCGATACGACCATCTGCTCCTTTTTCTTGAGCGATCGTATTCCGTCGGACAGCACTTTTTTAAATTCCTTTTCCATGTACTGTTCTTCCGGCTGTTCGCTGCTCACATCCGATGGAATCGAAACAGACTGCTTATTTTCACCTGCCCCATCTAATATCATATCTAAAGACAGCACTGAAAACAAATTAATTTTTGCATTTATCGCATGATATTTTTCCAGGGGCATATCCAAGTGCTCCGCTACCTCGTGTTCCTCCGGCATCCTGCCTTTTTTGGCGGCCAATTCGTCCGTCGCTTCCTGGATCGTCCTCGCATTCCTTCTTGTGCTGCGCGGAATCCAGTCCTGCTTTCTCGCCAGATCGATGATCATGCCGCGAATCCGCTTTGAAACATAGGTTTCAAATTTCACGTTCATCTTCGGGTCAAACTTGTCGATGGTATTCATCAATACGAGAACGCCTTCGTTGACAATATCCTCCATCTGCGCAAAGCTCAGATATACATCCCTCATGCGAATTGCTGCGCTTTTGACCACGTACAGATACCGGAGCGCCAGCTCTTGTTTGATTTCAAGCTGGCCAGTCTTCCCGTACTGCTCAAGAAGCTCTTCATTCGATTTGTCGGCAAACTGCCTGTGTGCCTGCAATTCCATGCCGCCCCTCGCTTTGTGTTTAAACAAACTAACTAATATTTCCTACGGCCTGTATCTGGATGTTGCTGGAAATCTCATTGAACGAAAGCACGTAGATATTCGGATAAAAAGGTTCCAGCATCCTGTATATATATATGCGGATTACCTGGCTTGTCAGAATCACCGGATCCTGTGCAAGCTCATTAAATTTCTTCAGCTCTTCTCCAATCTGCGTGATCACCCGCTGCATGACATCCGGGCTGAGCGCTAAATATGCGCCCTGCTCGCTCTTGGCCATGCTTTCAACCATCTGCTTTTCAAGCTCCGCATCCAGCGTAAGCACACGCATCTGCCCGCCAATGGCGAACTTTCTCGTAATCGTGCGCTTGAGCGCCATGCGAACCTGCTCGATCACCATCGTAATATCGCTTCCCTTGGCTGCATTGTCCGAAATGACTTCCAGAATGGTCTCCATGTCCTTGATCGGAATCCCTTCCTTCAAAAGGCTCATGAGGATCTTTTGCAGGTTTCCGTATGTCACGATATTCGGTATGCTTTCCTCCACCAGCTCCGGCGACGTCCGCTTGAGGCTTTCCACAAGCTGTACCACCTCTTGGCGGCTTAAAAGCTCATATGCATGCTGCTTGATCGTTTCCGACAGATGCGTCAGCATAACGGAGAGCGGGTCGATAACCGTATATCCGTAAATTTCCGCCAGTTCCTTGTTCTCCGGCAAAATCCACTTGCTCGGAATGCCATAAGCCGGCTCTACCGTCTCAATGCCGTCCACCTCCGCTGTCGGCGTGACAGGCTCTAAGGCCAGGTAATGGTCTACCAGGATTTCGCCCCTGGCAACCTCTTCTCCCTTTACCTTGATCACATACTGATTGGCATTCAGGCTGGAGCTGTCCCGAAGACGTACCGATGGGATTACCAATCCCATCTCCTGGGCGTACTGCCGCCTGAATATGACGATCCTGTTGAGCATCTTGCCGCCGCTGGATTCATCCACCAGCGGGATCAGGCTGTATCCAAATTCCATCTCGATCGGTTCGACGCCGATGAGGGAATAAACATTATTGATATCCTTATAATATTCCTCTTCGGTCAAAGGTTGTTCCTGTTGCCCCATATCCGCCGCAAGCCCTGTTTCAAGTTCTTCTGTTTCCGCCTGCATCTTCCGCATGAGGTACAGCCCTCCGAGAATCAGGAACAGCGCTAATACGGCAATCTGAAGCTTCGGCATTCCCGGCACGAAGAACAGTACCAGAAGCACGAAACCAGTCATTACAATGGCCTTTGGCTGTGCCAGGAATTGCCTGGACACATCCTCATTGAGGCTACCATCCGATACGGCCCTCGTTACCATCATGCCCGTCGCCGTGGAAATCAAAAGGGCCGGTATCTGTGAAACGAGTCCGTCGCCTACCGTCGCAATGGAATACACGCTGAGCACCGACGACAAATCCATGCCGCCCATCAGCATCCCGATCGCGCATCCTCCGAGAAGGTTAACCGCAGTAATGACGAGGGACATGATCGCATCACCTTTTACGATTTTGGTCGCACCATCCATCGCCCCATAAAAGTCAGCTTCCCGCTGAATCTTGTCACGGCGTTCCCTGGCTTCATCCTCCGTGATAAGGCCTGTGCTCAAATCTGCGTCGATGGCCATCTGCTTACCAGGCATTGCGTCCAAAGTAAACCTGGCCGCAACCTCAGAAACACGTTCTGCGCCTTTCGTGATGACGATGAACTGCACCAGCATGATAATGATAAATATGATAAATCCTACGATTACATTCCCCTGCAATACGAATGTCCCAAAGGAAGCAATCACATTTCCCGCCTGGCCGGAATTGAGAAGGATATTCCTCGTCGAAGATACGTTGATTCCGATACGAAACAAGGTCGTAATCAAAAGCAACGAAGGAAAAACCGAAAGCTGCAATGGTTCTCTGATATTCATGCTGATCAGGATCACGATCATCGAAATGGAAATATTCAAAAGAATCATCACATCCAGCAGGAATGGATTTAATGGTATTATCAACAGTAAAACGATGACAATTACAAACAGTGCCACCGCATTATCTACGATTTTTTTCATGCACTAATTCCAACTTTCTTGTTTAGCTTATATACATATACCAGGACTTCCGCAACAGCGCTGTAATAGTCTACCGGAATTTCCTGGTTGATTTCCGTTGTCGCATAAATCGCACGGGCAAGCGCTTTGTTTTCTATGATCGTAAGTCCATGCCGCTGGCCCTCGGCAATGATGCGTTTGGCTACCTCGTCCTGCCCTTTGGCAAGAACCACGGGCGCACTATCTATATCCATGTCATACCGCAGCGCTACCGCAAAGTGGGTTGGATTCTTGATAATGACATCCGCCTTCTCAATGGCCTGCATCATCCTCATCCTTGACCGCTTACGCTGCATCTCCTTGATTTTTCCCTTGATCTGGGGGTTTCCTTCCGTTTGCTTATGTTCCTCTTTAATGTCCTGCTTCGACATCTTGATGCTGCGTTCGTATTCCCAGCGTTGGTACATCCAATCGAAAAAAGCGATGAACACAAACACCATGCAAAGCTTCAACACCAGCCCGAAAATGGAAAGCAGGATATGCGACAGGGACATCTTCACGTCCATGTCTAGCATCCGCACCAGGCTGACGATATTGCTCTTGAAGACCAAATACAGGATAATCCCCATGATGATGACCTTCAAAATGCCTTTTATTACTTCCACCGTATTTTTCAAAGAAAACAGCTTTTTAATTCCCTTGATCGGGCTGAGCTTGCTGAACTTCGGCTTTAACGGTTTCATCGTAAAGAGAAATTTCGTCTGTACTGCAGTAGCCAGCGATCCCAGCAATACGCAAATCAGTAGAAGCGGGAGGAGGCATTTTGCCGCAGTGAGGACAAAATCATACCCAAGCAGCTTGAGGTTTCCCAGCGATAAAGAAACAGGATTGGATATTCCTTCCACCATGCTGACCATAAAAGCGCTGGCATTGTTGGCAATTCCCGGAAACAGTAACCGCATGGAGCAAAACGCACCGAACACAAAAACTACGCTAACGACATCTTTACTGGTAAAGATATTACCTTTTCTTCTCTCGTCACGCCGTTTTTTGGGGGTCGCTTTTTCAGTTTTTTCGCCGGTACCACTATCTGCCAACAGGTCTCACTCTCCTTTTATCCGGTACGCAATTTATATCTTCTGCAATACATACTGTGCCGCATCCAGCATATCGTCGATCAAGTCGCCGATATACCCTCCGATAATCGCAGTCATAAACATCAGCATGATGAAACCCAGCATAATCTTTAACGGAATATCTACAATAAACAGATTAATCTGTGGAATAATCTTCATCAAAATTCCTACGCCAGCATCCAGCAAAAGCACCGTTCCGACGATCGGAAGAGCCAGCTTTACTGCCAAAACCACGCAGTCCCAAAATATGTCCAAAATGGCCTGTGCCGCCTCAGGACCGAAGGCGATCGTGCCGTAAGGCGCAATATCCGCAGACGTTACCAGGATCTCCATCAGGGCCAAATGCCCGTCTACCGCAAAAAACAACAACATGAAATATATGTTTAATATATTTCCTGTCAATGCTACCTGAATGCCGCTCTGCGCATCATATATGCTGGCCATGCCCAGCGCCATCTGAAAATCTATGATACTGCCCGCATACGTAACGACAAATGCGAACAGGTGCATAACCATGCCTAAAAGGAATCCGATTGCAAACTCCTTGATTAACAGGAATCCGTATTCGATAGGCGTTCCCAAATCGGGAATCGCTCCTGTTTCCAGCGGAGTAATCAGTAATGCCAAGACCAGCGCCATTCCCGTCTTGGCCATAGCCGGAATATTTCTTCTCCCCAGAATGGGATTCAGGAAAATAAACCCGCTCATCCGCATCAAGACCAAGGAAAACAGCATAAATTCCTGTGTCCCTGCTATAAGCATATTCCACTCCTTATCCCGCTATCAATACAAAAATCCGCGTCGCAAAATCTTGTAAATTCGCCAGCATCGTGCTGCCGGTTATCAATAGGACGAGGGCTATGATAATGAGCTTCGGCACAAAGGTCAGCGTCTGCTCATGTATCTGTGTCGCCGCCTGTATGATCGATACCAATACGCCTACCATCATGCTGGTAATGAGAATCGGCCCGCCTAGCTGCACGGCCATCAGGAACAGGTCGTACATCAGGTCCTGTACCTCGCCTGCTGTCATCATCAGCTAACCACTCCCTTTCCGTCAGAAATTAAAGCTGTTGACGATTGCCTGGAATAAAAGCTCCCAACCGTTTACCGTCACAAAGAGCAATAACTTAAATGGCAGCGCAATCGTCGCTGGCGGCAGCATGATCATACCCATGGACATGAGCACGCTGGCAACGATGATATCAATCAGCAAAAATGGAATGAATATCAGAAATCCCGCCATAAACCCTCTTTTTAGTTCGCTTGTCATGAATGACGGAACTACGATGGAAAGCGGCAGTTCTTCGATATTTTCAGGTTTCTCTACATCCGCCAATTTCGTATAGAGGTTTACCGAACTCGTTTCCGTCTGCCGCAGCATAAACTGTTTGATCGGGACTTCCGCCCTGTCCAAAGCCTCTTCCTGCGTAACCGTCCCTGCAATGTACGGCTGATACGCATTTTCATTGATATCATCCACCACAGGGCGCATGATAAACAGCGTCAGGAACAAAGCGATTCCGATTAGCACCATATTCGGGGGCGTTGCCTGGATTCCCAAGGCCTGCCGCGTAAAAGACAAGATAATGATAATTCTCACAAAAGAGGTCATCATTATCACGATAGACGGCAGTAGCATGACTACCGTCAGCATCATCAATATTTCTAACGTTGGAACGCTATTCCCATTTATGTTAACCAAAGCGTTATCCATTGTTCTTCTTTCCTCTTCCCATCTTGTCCAAAATGTCCTTAAAGTCTATCGTTGGTTTTTCCTTATTTTCGATAGGCGCCAACGGGATCAAATCATCCTCATCCAGTTCGGACAAAAAAGAAATTTGCGTGCCTGCGATCCCAATCAGGAAAAAGCGCGTGCCTATTTGGACAATGGCTGCACTGCGATCTTTTCCCAAGATAAGCTGGTCTTTGATCTGCATACAGCCGGAGCGGGTTTTTAGCCCCACCCCTTTTCCGATATATTTCGTTGCTATATAAGCAAGGTACAGTATCGCAATAACGATGATCAGCGTACCGATTGCTGTCAGCATTCCTCTCATCATAAGCTCACCTATGCTTCTACTTCCAGTTCTTCCTGGATAATCTCCGTAATCCTCACGCCGAAATTGTCTTCGACAACAACGACGTCGCCCTTGGCGATGCACTGCCCGTTTACGAAGACATCCACCTGTTCGCCGGCTAGCTTATTCAGCACGATCAGGGAGCCTTTGTTAAATTCTAAAATATCCTTTACGAGCGTCTTGGTCCTGCCGATCTCGACCGAAACATCGAGCGGAACGCCCATGATCAGATCCAAGTTAGCATCTGGGTCTGCGCTCCCGTCGCTTTCCGTCAAATTATGCTGCGGCATCGTCCCTACCTTGATCTGCTTCGGGGCAGCCGCTGTTTTGTGCATATTCTTGAGCTGTTCCAGTTCCTGCTGCTGCAGCTCCATCTGCTGGCGCATCATCTCCATCATTTGCTGCATCATCGCAACGCTTGCTGTATCCATCGATACGGCGGCTACAGGAGCTGATGCCTGTACAGGTGCAGCAGGAACCGCTGCCGCTGCTGCTGGAGCAGAAGCCATTGCAGGCCCAGGAGCAGCCACTGTGGGGGAGGGGGTAGAGGACGCCGCCTCCGGCTCTGCCGCTGCTGGAGCTGCCGGCGCAACTTCAGCCTCTGCGCCGCCTGCCTCCGCCAGCAATTTATTGATCGCATCCTGGTCGAGGACGCCTCCATCGCCGCCCCCGGCTGTTGCTGCCGTCTCCGGCTCTGCCGCTGTAGCAGTTTCCGGCGCAGCTCCGCTCTCCGGGCCGCCGCCTGCGCCTGCTAACAGTTTATTGATCGCATCCTGGTCGAGGACGCCTCCATCGCCGCCTCCGGCTGTTGCCGCCGCCTCCGGCTCTGCCGCCGCTTCAGCTTCCGGGGCAGCTCCTGCTTTATCATCTTCAGGAAGTGTTCCTTCAGGGAAAAATCCGGATACCAATTCTTTTGCAAGCGGAATCGGCATAACGTGAAGGAACTCACTTTCCATTTCATCTCCGATTTTCAGGTTAAACCGGATCACCACCATAGGTTCGCGTTCCGCAAAATACTTGTTTTTAAAGTCTTCCGAATCGTCAACCTCAAAAGCAATCGGTGTGGAAATGTTAACCGTCCTGGACAATAATTCAGCCAGGGCTGTCGCTGACGAACCCATCATCTGGTTCATGATTTCGCAGACAGCGCTTAAATTCATCTCGTTGAGTTCAAATTCTTCATCCGGGATTTCCATTCCCATCATCCGTTCAACGATGATTTTGACGTCTGACCGTTTCAGAAGCATCACGTTGTTTCCGGTAATGCCTTCCACATACGTGATTTCCACGCCGACCGCAGGTTCAAGATTGGAAAACTCAAACTCGTCTATGCTCTTAATTTCCACAATGGGCGTCGTGATATCCACCCTGGCATTAAGCATAGTCGAGGCCGCTGTGGCCGACGAGCCCAAGCTTATATTCATAATTTCGCCGATCGCATCTATTTCCATAGGTGAGATCTTATTTGTTCCATTCTTTGCCATGTGACAATACTACCCTTCCATTCCAGTTCTATACTTACTTGCCAACATCCAGAGCCTTTTGTGCCATGAGCTTGACCGCATTGTATGCGGTAATGTTCGCCTCATATGCCCTGGTCGCTGCCATGCTGTCTGTCATTTCCTTGATCATATCGATATTTGGTATCCTGACATATCCATTCTCGTCTGCATCGGGATGCTCCGGATCGTAAACTGCCTTTAGCTCGGTCTCATCGTCTATGATGGCAGCCGCCCTTACGCCAGCATTCGTCCCAATGGATTTTCCTGCCATAGTCGTGCTCAATACATCATGAAAAGAGTTATTCTTTGCCTGAAGCACTACCATCTTCCTGCGATATGGGCCGCCTGATTCTGTTCGCGTCGTTTCGATATTTGCAATATTTTCCGCAACAACATCCAGTCTCATTCTCTGTGCCGTCATGCCTGACGCGCTAATGTTCAATGAACTTAAAAACGACATAATATGCCTCCTTATAGTCTGTGCTTTCGCCTATCCTACGATAGAGCTCACTGTTTTCAGGACGCGGTCAGGCTTAAACGGTTTTACGATAAAGTCCTTTGCACCGGATTTAATCGCATCGATAACCATGCTTTCCTGGCCCATTGCAGAACACATGACAACATTTGCCGACGGGTTAATTCCCTTAATTTCCTTCAATGCTTCCAGGCCATCCTTGTTCGGCATCGTAATATCCATGATAACCAGGTCCGGTGAAATTTCCTTGAATTTTTCTACCGCATCCGCACCATCGACCGCCTCCGTTACATCGTCATACCCGCCCTTGTTCAGGGTATCCTTCACCATCATCCGCATGAAAGCCGCATCGTCAACAATTAATATCTTCGCCATGATTTTACCTCTTTCTTTTTTTATTTTAGATTAACTTTCTATCATTCATTAGCCTGCTCCGCTTGATCGGAAGCAACATCCGACGCTTCTGCATCTTCCGGCTGCTGGTTTTCCTCATCCTCTTCGGAGTCGATTCGTTTCTGTATCTTAATGGCAACGCTCTTTTTATGAATCCCCACGTTACCCGTAAACCAAGGTTCTTCGTCTACAAATACCGATACAGGCGTGTTCTTCGGTTTATTCAAGTCAAGCACATCGCCCACTTTCAAGCCGTATACATCCCGCAAGCTGACCTTTGCGTCGCCCAAATCTGCACTGACCGTAAGGGCGGAGTCTTTGATCTTCTGCATGATCGCAGCCCTTGCCCGGTCGGCATCCTGTGTGTATTCGCTTTGCGTACTCTTCCGCTTGTCTATGATCGAGAAAATGTTCGCCAGCAAATTACCCGGTATGCATACGCTGATCAAGCCATCGACTTGATCCATCCGCACTTTCAGCATAACGATCACGACTGTTTCATCTAAGCTGATATCCTGGAAAAGGCTCGGATTTTCTTCCAGCCTGGTCTCGCCCAAGGACAGCTTGATGTAGTTATTCCAAGCATCTCCGGTCGCCCCCAAAACGTAATCCATAACCCTCTGGTACAAACTCAGTTCAATGTCCGTATAGGTATACGATGCATCGATATCCATATCATTTCCCAAACCTCCCAGCATTCTGTCTATCATATTTACCATGAGGATTTGATTGATATGAACGATCATCGGCGGGTTTTTTGCTTCATCAGGCAGCTTTAGGTTAGACAACATGATAATATCGCTGTCGCTAAGGCCGTTGCTGAACTCATAATACCGCTGTTCTTCTACAGCCAGTACCTCGATTTCACTGCTGACCCGCAGGATCGCATTCAGCCTGGAAGAAACGATTCTGGCATAATTTTCATAAATGCCCTGCACCATTTTCAATTTGTCTTTGGTAAATTTCTTCGGGCTATAGAAGTCGTATTTCTTGTATTCCGGCTTCTTTTCTGCCTGCTTTTCTTCCTGTTCGCCATCGGAACCGCTGCCCTGCATGGAATTCAGTAATGCGTCAATCTGACTTTGTGATAATACTTCAGCCATATCTTAGCCACCACCTCCCATGCTTTCTCCTCTGATATCCATAATCTAAAATGCCTTTCTATTAAAACTACTGCACTGCATCAGCGCCGTAGATTTCTTCATAATACTCTGACAGGCTCTTTTGCGACGCGCCGTTTTGCAAAATCAGGATTTCTGCGCGCCTGTTCTTCTCACGCCCCTCCGCCGTATCAAAGGTTGCGATCGGATGGAACTGCCCATAGCCCTCATGGATCATGAACGCCGGGTCCATCAAATTAAGGCTCTGCAAATATATGACTACGTTAGCGGAACGGTCCGCCGACAGGATCCTGTCCTTCTGCAAGTCTACCGCAGCATCCGGGTTCGCCTGCGTGGTATGCCCCATGACGTGGATCTCCTTGACAACATCGGCCTCAACCGCAGGCTTTGTCGCCCTCACAAATCCATCGAGAACCACCTTGCCTTCATCCCGCAACACGGGACTGTCCCCATCGAAGAAAATGCTGTCCCGGAAGGTGATAAACTGATAATCCTTTCCTTTGTGTATCGTGACCTGGTCTGCGACATCGGCTTTCTCCATTTCTTCTGACAGCGCTTCGTAAAGCTGGTCAAATGCTTCATCGGACTGTATGCTCCCCGGCACGGTTTCTTCACCCGGTTCGATATCTTGATCCTGCACGACTTGGCTGACATTGTCCACGTTAGGGTTCATGCTTCTTACGAGATTCTCCCACTTAACCTGGTCGATGGTGGAAATACTATACAGGAGGACGAAAAAGCACAGGAGCAGGGTAACCATGTCACCGTATGTATCCATCCAGTTGGCTCCGCCGCCGGATTTTTTTCTGCGCTTCATGATACAGCCACTTCCTTTCCCCTACGCATTATTTTTCTTTCTTCTTTTTCTTTTTCTTCTTTCCGTCGCCGTCGCCTTCTAAGCCTAAAAGCAGGGCCTGCTGCTTGGTCGCAAGCGAGGATACGAGGCGTTCTTTCAGGGAATTCGGGTTATCTCCCGCCTGAATGCCGAGAACGCCGTCCACAATGATCTGCCTGTACAGGATTTCTTCATTGTTCCGCAGTTCCAATTTTTTGCCGATCGGGTTAAAAAACAAGTTTGCAAGGATACATCCATACAGCGTTGTAATCAGCGCTACGCTCATATTTGTCCCCAATGCGTCAGAACCGCCTTCGTCCAGGTTCATGGATTTCAGCATATTGATCAATCCAACTAGCGTCCCGATCATGCCGAATGCCGGCGCACAGGAAGAACCGGTAAACCAAAGAGCCGATTCCTCATCGTGCCGGGCCGCCATGCTTTCGATTTCAGCTTCCAAAATTTCTTTCACGGTCTCGGCTTCCACCGCGTCTATTACAAGCATTATGCTTCTCTTATAAAAGGGGTCTTCTAGCTGGTTTGCCTGTTCTTCCAATGCCAGAAGGCCGTTTTTTCTTGCTGTTTGCGCAAAGTCGATCAGAGAATCGATCAGCGGGCCGGGATCGTACTTATTGGCCTGAATGCTTATTTTCAAATGCTTCGGAATTTTCTTCAGCATGCTCAATGGATAGCTGGCAATGATTGCGCCGACAACGCCGCCGAGCACGATGAATACGCTGGATGCACTCCACATATTCATCAGGCTTCCGCTGAGCAAACAGCCTACTATGATAACAGCAAAACCGAACACGATGCCTAGTATCGTCGTAATATCAAGACCGCCGCTTTTGCCCTTGCCTTTTCCTTTGTCTTCCTTTGATTTCTTCTCTTTCGCCATGTTCTGATCCTAAGCCTCCAATTTACTTTGTACAAATGAAGAACGGAAAAATTCTATAACCTTACGCCTTACCTCGTCGCGGGATTCCATCACAATATGAAACGTCCCGTTCATCATGATAATCTTGGATTCCGGTATTGATTCAACCATCTCAATCTGCAATGCATTGATCAATAAAGGCTCTCCATTAAGCTTCGTAAGTTCAACCACTTCCGTTTCCTCCTTTTCAGGCAGAGCCGCCCGCGCCTGCGGGCGGCCTTCTGCCTGCATTACATCAGATTGCTTTTTTATCGCTTCATATTAACCAGCTCTGCCAGCATTTCATCCGTAACGGTAATCATCTTCGTGTTGGCCTGATATCCTCTCTGTGTCGTAATCATCGTAGCGATTTCATTCGCAAGGTCAACGTTGGCCATTTCCAGATATCCGCTGAGGATTTTGCCAACTGCATCCGAGCCTGCTTCCTCGGCTTCAACCGTTCCAGCGTTCGGACCGACAGTGTAAAGGTAACCCTGATCCTGCTCCAGGCCATTCGGATTCTGCACGTTGGCTACTGCAATCTTACCCAGCGTATACGGCTTACTATCCTTGGTGATGCCGACGATCGTACCGTCCGTGCCGATGGTGTAAGACATGAATTCACCTCTGTCTCCAGTATCGTTTAAGTCTACCGTACCCGTTCCCGTAGCGCCGGTCGGTGAACCGATCATTCCCGTCTGCGTGTTCGAATTATTGATTTCTGCTGCACTCGGGATTCTGAGCGGGGTCAACTGGGTCGTATCAAACTCAGCTTCAGCCAGCGTGCTGCCATCCGGTCCTGGTGTGGCCAGGGTCGTCTGCCCTACATTGGTACATGCATATCCATACACGTAATTTCCCTGGTCGTCCACAAGGAAACCGTTGCTGTCCACGCTGAAAATGCCGACCCTTGACAGCGATACGCCATCGTTAGCGATATTCTGAACATTTTCATGGAATGGTCCCACGATAAAAAATGACGGACCATTGATCATGCAGTGCAGCCCATTTCCGGTCGGACTCCAGCTCCCTGTCGTAAAGTCAGTGGAAATCGAAGACATATTTACACCAAAACCCAGCTGGGAGGTGTTCATTCCGCCAGAATAACCATTGACATTATATCCTTTGCCGCCCTGCATCCTGTTCTGGTACATCGCATCGGAAAAGTTAGCGCTTCTGGTCTTAAAACCCCACGTATTCACATTCGCAATGTTGTTACTGATTACGTCCATCCTGGACTGATGCGTCTTGAGTCCTGCGATGGCCGCGAACATTGATTTAACCATATTAAACTACTTCCTTTCTCTGTTCTCTTTCGTCTCATTCCGAAAGAACTTGCCTTTTGCCGCTTCTGCCCAAGCCAATCGGGCTTGGGCGTTCGCCTCCATAATATGGTCCGGCTACATTAAAACGGCGCTGTCGATGTTTGTAAAAATATTGTTTTTCATTTCCTGTTCCGTCATGGTCGTTACCACGATATTGTTCGGAACATTCACGATAAATGCACCTTGCGCACCAATGACAACCGTGTCCTTTGCGCCTTTTTCGCGTGCTTTTGCAACCGCCTGGTTAAGGCTGTTCATCATGTCGGGGGAAACTTCAATGCCCCTCTGCTGAATGCGCATCTCCGCATGCCGGGAGAACTGCACGCCTGTTTCCTTGTGGATCTCCTGCTGCATCAATCCGGCAAATGTGCTGCCTGCGGGCTTTCCCTTTTGAAGCGCCGCATTATGCTGAAGCCTGAGCGTCTGGGCATCTGTCATCTGTGGTAATTTCTTTATCGTCATAACGTCCACACTTTCTTCTTTTCCCTATTTATTATCTGGTTGCTGTTCATCCGGCTTCTGCTCGTTATCGTTGTTATTATCGTTATTTGATGCATCATCCTTTTCCGGTACTTCCCCCACTGCCACAATCTGGCTCAATGAATACGATTTACCGTCCATGATAACGAGCGGATTGTCTCCTAGCACCACGCCTGATATCACGCCTTTCTTATCGCCCGTGTACTTGCCGTCCATATCTACTTCCGCAATGGTAACTTGCTTTCCTACCAGGGAAGCTGCGTAAGACGTCGTATTGGTATATGACATATTGGTGATCGCCTGGATCATCTGGCTCTGGATCATTGTGGCCATCATCTCGCTGGTATCCGCCGGGTTATTCATATCCTGGTACTGGAGCTGTGCCGCCATAAGCTTGTAAAAATCATTTATGGTCAGTTCCGTGCTGTTTTTTTTGCTCTCCTGCTTTTTTTGAATTTCCTTTTGGATTAAAAAGTCTTGGCTCGGAAGGCCTTCTACTGCTGCCATTTTCTCATCTCTCCTTTCCTCATCGTTTTCCCATGGCTAGGCCGCCGGGCTACGCCAGCCCCAGCCGCAGCTGCTGCAGGAAGCTTTCTGCCTCCGCTTCCTCATCATTGTTATCCTTGTCTTTCTTTTTTTCATCTTGCTGCTCATCACCGCGGTTTTGCTGCTGCGCTTCTTGCTGCAAGTAATCCTGCCGTTCAGGCTGCTCCACGACAACCAAGGTGTTTGTTCCTGTGTTCTGCTGGATAATCGTACCCAGTGTCTTCGCATTCTGCGCTACGATTTCCATAGCCTTGCTGCTCATGCACAGAATTTGGATCATCGCCCTGCCGCCTTCATAAGCGACCTTAACGCCGATCTTGCCAAGGTTCGCCGGTTCGAGCCAAAGCTCAAACGCATTTTTGCCCTGATTGATCTGCTCGGACATATGCTTGGCCAGGTTCTGTACGCCTGCCTTAGGGTCAGCCATGTCTACCGTCTGTCCCTGCGCAGCCTGCGGTTTTTCAAGATTCACCTGCTCCGGTGCGGCCGCCTGCTTGCCCTGCATAACTGCCTGCGTGGCGTGGCCTGCGGAATGCACCGTTTCCACCTGCGCTTCCTGCTGGCCTTTTCCCTGTGAATCCATCTGCTTCTGCTGCCCCTCCTGCTTCGGGGACGCAGCCTGTGCCGAAGCCGCCTGTTCCGTTTGTCCTGCTGGTTTCGCTTCCGCGCCCTGCACTTCGTGTCCGGCCTTCGCCTCTGAAACCGCTTGCTTGAAAGCGCCGTCTTCCTGGACTGTTATCTCAGGCGTCTTCCCGTCTGCCGTAATCTTCACAGCATCTGCCTGATCCGTCTCAGAAACTGCTGTAACATCTGCCTGCGGAAGCAGCTCCTCTGCCTGGACAGGAATTTCTGCATCCTGCATTTCTATCGGCGTTTGTACGGCCAGCGCCTGCATGAGCCACGATCCATCCTGCACGACAGGAACCTCCGTCTGCTGTGGTTCTTGCTGGACATTCTGCGGCTCATCATCATTAGGCTGTTTCGCAGAAACCTTATCCTGCTCTTTTCCGTTTGCCTGCACATCCTTCTTCGAATCGTCATTGGCTTTATCCTGCGAGGAAAGCTTCTGGTCCAATGCTTCCGCAAAAGCGCCCTTGTTATCATCTGGCTTTGCCGCCTTGCCGCTCGGCTGTGCCTTCACGGATACATTCAGCTGGCTGATCATTTGATTGGCTTGCACCATCTTCGTCACCTCCTTTCCTATGTAAAACATTATCTATCGCAATCTGCTTTCGCAGGATTACGCCTTTTGCATATTGTGCCTTCTGTTTGACACAAATTCTTCGATGAATTTTTCTTCATCCTTCTGAACGAGCGCATCGTATTCCCGAAGTTTTTTCTCCTTTAGCTTATCGATCGAAGTGCGTTCCTTCTTCGCCTCGATCACTTGATTCCGTTTGATTTCTTCCTGATGCTTTAAGCCTTCCAAAACCTGCTTTTGTTCTTCGATTCTTTCGAGGCTTTTGCCAAGATAGCTTTCATAAACCAAGAGTTCCTGTATCTTGCAGCCATGCATTTTGACTGCTTCCATGTCCTTGATATATCCCTGGTGGGCAGCTTCCATGCCCTGGATTTCTTCTTCCTTATTCATCACTGCTTTTACTGCCCCGGCATGCTCGCTGCGCAGATTGTCTTCTACCTGAATCTTGTAATCGAGCACTTTGTCAAGAGAGAAAGAAAACTTCTTCATTCGTCATACCCTTTTCTCTATTAGTTAAAGATTTGCCGCAATGCATCCCAAATTTCTTCTTCCGCAAAGGCTTCTTCGATCCCCTGCATGAGAAAATTCTGAATCTGGTCGTGCTTGGTAATCGCATAGTCCAGCTTCGGGTTCGTGCCGGACTTGTAAGCGCCGATCGAAATCAAATCCTCGTTTTGTTCATACAGGCTCAAGGTATTTCGCAGCTTGCCGGCCAGTTCTTTTTGTTCCGGCGTGACAATCTCCACCATAAGCCTGGAAATGCTGCCGCTGATATCGATTGCCGGGAAGTGGTTGGCATTCGCCAGCTTCCTGCTGAGGACGATATGGCCGTCCAGGATACCCCTGACAGTATCTGCGATCGGTTCATTCGTATCGTCACCCTCTACCAGCACCGTATACACGCCTGTGATCGAACCATTCTGAAAGTTCCCGCTTCGCTCCAAAAGCTTCGGAAATTCTGCATAAATGGAAGGGGGGTATCCCCTTGCTACAGGCGCTTCTCCCGTAGCGAGGCCGATTTCCCGCTGCGCCATGGCGAACCTCGTCAGGGAATCCATCATCAACAGGACATCTTTGCCTTGATCCTTAAAGTATTCCGCAATCGTCGTCGCCACCATTGGGCATTTCATGCGCAGCATGGCCGGTTGATCCGAAGTCGCTACGACCAGCACGGATTTTTTCATGCCCTTAGGTCCCAGATCCTTTTCCACGAACTCACGGACTTCCCTGCCTCGCTCTCCGACGAGTGCAATCACGTTTATGTCCGCATTGACGTTTCTGGCGATCATCCCCATAAGGGTACTCTTGCCGACGCCGCTTCCTGCAAAGATGCCGATTCGCTGTCCTTTCCCGATGGTGTTAAGTCCATCGATCGCTTTGATCCCGAAATGTATCCTTTCACGGATGGGCGGCCTGGACATGGGGTTGATGTCAGGGCTTTCGACATAATAATGCCTGCCTGACTGCAACGAACCCAGATCATCCATCGGCTGCCCCAATGCATTTATGATTCTGCCCCTAAGACCTTCCCCAACGGGAATCTTGAGGCGTTTTTTCGTATTTCTTACAAAACTGTTATTGCCTATGCCTTTCATGTTTTCATAGGCCATGAGCTGAACCTTGTCTTCTTTGAAGCCCACAACTTCAGCCATGATTTCTTTTTTTTGTTCTTCGTTATATATGAGAACGATATCGCCAATGCTTGCGCCCCGCCCGGAAGCTTCCATGGACATCCCGATGATGTTTTCAATCCGCCCAACATGGTTGACCGTCTCAGCTTGCTGTATCATATTGGGAATGGCTTTCAGCATATTTCTCTCCTGTAACTGTTATGCTCTTGCGTTGTTCAAAATGTCCCGGATGTTTTCCATCTGCGTGCCTGTGCTGATATCGATAATCTCATGCGGCAGCTCGATTACGCAGGTTCCCGCTTCCGCATCGTCCATGACGACGATTTTCACGTTATCCGACAGCTTGGAAAGTTCCTTGAGCAGTTGGGCGTCTCCTTGCAGATCCATCTCATTGCCACTCGGCGCCACATAGATCTTCGCCCATGCGGTCCGCTTTAGCTTTTCCGTGGCGGCGATGATCATTTTCCGCACGACCTCACCGCTGGTTTTCAAGCTGGTCTGCACGATCTTCTCACCGATGGCAAGGGAAATGTCCTTTAAATCGTCCAGGTATTCTTCCAGTATCCTGTCCTTGAGGTTTTCCATGTCCGTCACATACTGTTTGATCTGCTCTTCCAGTTGGTGAACTTTCTCATGGATCGCATCCTGTTCCGCCTCCCGGGCTTCCTGCCGGCCTATTTCCAGACCTTCTTCTCTGCCTTGTTCAAGGCCTTCCTGGTAAGCCTGCCGCCTGATCTCCTCAGCCTCTGCCTTGGCATTTTCCAAAAGAGCCTCCGTTTTTAATATGGTTTCTTGCAAAAGGGTATCGGCTGGGGAAGGTTCAGGCTCTGCCGGTTCCTCCGGCTTTTCTGCGGTTTTCAAAGGATCGCTTTCCTCCTTTACCGTCTCCGGCATGGTGAGGTTAAAGGTTTTGAACACGGCTTCATTGCCTACCGCCAAAATTTCATCCTGTGCGCTTCCCGCCTTCAATATCCTGTAATTATGCAATGATATCATCCTTTCCACCCTTGCTTGTAATCAGTTCTCCGGCTTCTTCCAAGCTCCTGATCAGGTTCACGATACGCTGCTGCGCTTCTTCCACATCTTTAAGACGCACGTTGATCGTAACCTCCAGGTCGGACTGAATGGTCTCTGCCATACGGCTGGACATATTGCTGTAGAACAGGGAAGCCATTTCCGGCGTTGCCGATTTCAGGGCGTATACGATATCCTTCATATCGCAATCGCGGATAAAACGCTGGATGGAACGATCGTCCATGCCCATGATATCCTCGAATACGAACATCTTCTTCCTGATGGTTTCCGCAAGTTCCGGGTTTTCCTCTCCCATGCGGTCGAAGATGAGTTTTTCGTTGCTTCTGTCCATATGGTTCATAACGTCAGCAATGTAATCAATACCACCGATCGTTGTGTAATCAGTCGTAAGAATATTGTCAAACTGCTTTCGCAGCTGGTTTTCTACAAGCTTAATCGCTTCCGGCGAAGCGCTTTCCATTTGTGCAATGTTTTCCACTACCTTGATGCGCTTATCTTCTGGAAGCTCCCCGATCACCTGCGCGGCCATATCCGACTCCGCATAGGACAGCACGAGCGCAATCGTCTGCGGGCGTTCATGCTGGAGGATGGAATACAAGTTCTTGCTATCCGTCTTTGATATAAATTCAAAGGAACGGTTTTTCAAATACTTCGTAACCTTTCCCAAAAGTTCATTTGCGGTGGATTCCCCATAAGCCTTTTCAAGAACTGCCCTGGCATATTCCATGCCGCCGTCGGTAACGACCTTCTGGGTCAGGCACGTTTTGTAAAATTCATCCAGTACTTCCTCTGTCTGCTCCGCCTCCAAGCGGCCCATCTTTGCCACTTCCAGCGTCAGCTTCTCGACATCCTCCGCACTGAGGTATTTATATAGCTTAGATGCTTTATCCGTTCCCAGCGCAACGATAAGCGCCGCTGCTTTCTGGGGCTGCGACAAAGGTTCCACGTTTACTGCATTAGTTGTTTCCGCCATCCTGGTCGCCTCCATTCAGCCAATTCTTGATCATCTGAGCAGAAATTTCAGGGTTCTCATTTGCAAAGTTACGGACGTTTTCACGCAATTCTCTCGTTTTCTCGCTCTTGAGGTTAAGGATTTCAGGTTTTTCATCGCCTTCCTCTTCATCCATAACAGGAGGAATAAAGAAGTTTTCTTCCTCCAGCTCTTCCGCTTCGGCCGCTTTTTTCTTCTTCTTCCTGATAAGGAGAAGAGCCAGCAGCGCAAGAAGGAGAAGCAGTACAAGGCCTGCGCCGATAAATACGATATTTTCCCTGAAGAAGTTTCCGCCGTTATCATCTCCGTCCCCATCCTGGTAAAACGGCGCCGCAACGATCGTAATCTTCGCATTCTGCTCTTCCTGGTTAATCCCCGTTGCGTTGGCTACCAAGGAACGCGCTTCGGCTTCCGTAAGGTTTCCCAGCGTATTCCCGTTAATCGAAACGGATACGGTCAAATCGGTAAGGACGCCCGGATCGATTTCGCCTTGTTCCTTGATCTGGTTCACAAGGTATTCCCTTGCCTGTGTTTCGCTTGTATATGTACTTCCTTGATCACCGGTAAGGTTCGTATATTCGGAAATATCAGCATTCGTTTCCGATCCTGCAACACCGCCGGCCGTGCCGCCGCCGTTGCTTTGTTCATATGTCAGGTTTTCGTTGGAGACAATTCCGGTTTTATCCTGCTGGTCTATTTTTTCCGGCGTTTCATAGGTAGTCGTTTCCCTGACTACACGTTCCATATTCACTTGGCCTTTCGCCGATACGCGGATATTGTCAGCGCCGTAGAATGGACCCAGTACATTGATAACCTTCTTCGTGATCTGGTTTTCAATAAGCTGTGCAATCTCTTCGCTGGCGTCCCCCGAAGTCGCGCCCCCGTCCGTCTCTGCGGAAACATCGATCCCGTTGCCATCAAATACGGCCACGTTCTCAAGCTGCATTCCGGGAACGCTCTTAGCCACCAAACGCTGGATCGCCGCCGCCTGCTTCGCAGACGGCGAACCGCCGTCCTCCATGGTTACGACTACTGATGCGCTGGAATTCTCAGCGGCATCATCATCTTCCAATGCGTATTTCTTCTCTTCCTGCAACGCAATGGTCACTTTCGCATCCTTCACGCCGTCAAAGAGCATAACCGTAGCACCGATACGGTTTTGCAGATCATACAGTTTATATGTCTGCTTCTCCGTGTCGGTAGTCATCCCGCCGGCATTCTCCGTAAATACATCGTAGCTGAATCCGCTTTTTGGATAGCCTTCATAAGCCAGGTTTGCCCTGGTCTTGTCGGCCACGGCTTCATCTACCATGATAATGCCGTCCCCTTTATAACGGTAATCGATTTCTTCATCTTGCAGCTTGCCAACGATCTTCGTCGCTTCTTCCTCCGAAAGCCCGGAAAAGAGTACCACGTAGCTGCTTCTGTTAAGAATCACCGCAATAACGATTGCAAGAATAACCAGGGCGACCGCCCCGATTACGACAAGCCGTTTCGTTCCCTTGCCCAGCCGTCCAAAAAGTTCGCCTGCTTTATTCTGTTTTAATTTGTCTTTTACCGCATCGATCCGCTGGCGGATCTTTCCCGGTTCTTTTTGTTCGTTCTGCATTCTGGCCCTACTTTATGGTTTTAGACAGTAATTCTCATCAGTTCATTATATGCTTCAACTGCTTTATTGCGCAACTGCACCAACAAATCGGAAGCAAGCATCGCTTCGGCAGCAGCAATGGTAACGGTATGCCCGTCCTCAAGCTGCCCCGTTGCCAGCAAATACATCTGCTGCTCATGGTTTGCCTCTGCTCTTTTCACATTGTCAACAGCGTTTTGAAAAATATCCTTAAAAAGATTGCTGCCTTCTGCCTGGCTTGTTTTCTGCGCCTGGTTAAGCCCTCCAATAGAATCTGCGGCCTGAATTGGCACAATGAACCCAGTTTCCATATTGTCATGTTTCCTTTCTAAAAGCTATTGTGTTATTCGTCTTTTAAGTCTATGATTGATTGTCCAAATTAATGCTACTGACCCTTAATAACAGAACGGAGTTTTGTGAAATCGCTGTTAACTGAATGAAGCATATATTGATATTGCAGCGCCGTCCTCGTCAATTCAATCAACTGTTCATCCACGTCCACGTTATTTTCATCGAGCCGGGTCGATTCAAGGCGTGTATCCTTGACCTGCCAGCGAGCATTTTCAATGGAAGCATTGATCTGCTGCCGGTCATTCGTCGCAGAAGCTGCCTTGAGCTTACTGTTGAAGAGATCTTCAAAAGACATATATTTGGTCTTATATCCCGGAGTGTCCACATTCGCTGTATTGGTTAAATGTAGCTGCTGCTTCGCCCATAGGTAATCCAATGATTTTTCTGCCAAAGGGATTGCATTTCCAAATATCTCTATCATCGTTTCTAAATTCCTTTCTTCCTTGATTGAACCAACGTTTACATATCGTCGGGACAATATTGCCATATCGCTATCATGCATATTTGAAATGCTGCATAAATGCATTGCCCGCCTAATACATATATGTATATGTGCATAGTAGCTCGATTATATCTTGTTATGTTATATTTTATGTCTAATCATACTACTTTTTGTGGCATTCTGTCAATTACATTTGCTTAGTTTTCACACAATAGTTTTCAGCCAAATTTTGCCCTGTTATATTTTAGCGGAATATGCTGAAAACTCTTACACTGCTTTTGCGATAACGGTTTTTCCTGCCGAACCCGCATTCTATCATAACTATGCCGCTTCATTTTTGCAACGGCTTTATCTTTTTTTAATCGTCTTCCATTTTATATTGCCACAGAACCGCCGCTTACCTGCAGCATCTCCGTACCGCTTCGCCAAAGCCACGCTTTTTTACATATTTTTTCTTTTTTTTACAAGAACCTTTTGCTTTATTTTTTATTTTCTGCTAAAATAGCTTCGTAGATGCTTATGCATATTGGCGCATTGCCGATATGTATTTATGAATTGACGTTTTATTTATAACGAAAAGAAGGATGGTGCATTACATTGGGTAGAAGATCAACAGTGAACCGCATGATATTGATATCATGCGTACTGGTAGTTTTAATTGCCAGTCTTTCAGGCATTATGGGGATCATTGTTTCCAAATATACGGAATCGAAGTTTTCTGATGCATTGGTGAATTATGGAGATGGACAGGGTAATGCTGGCATGTGCCTGGCCGCTTTAGCGGAGACTGACTGTCAAACCAGCATCGCCATAAACTCTACGGATAAATCCGTAATCGATACTGCGTTAAAAGATCTCGATGCTGCTATCACTACAGGTGATGAATATATGGCCGCCCTGAAGGATACGCTGGTTTCCGAAAAGGCGCTGACAGCATTCGATGCAGCCCAGCAGTCGTGGGATAGCTACAAAACAAAGGTTTCAAACAGTGCGGATGCTGGCGCAGCTACAACCGATGTAGCGGAAGCTGCTGCAATTTATAACAGCATGCTGGCGGAATCCAAACCATTGTATGAATCCACAAAGGAAGAACTCAGCACGATTATGGACAGCAAAATGAACGATGGCGCTGAACTGAGCGCAACACTGAGCATGCAGTCCACAATCGGCGGCGCAATCGCCCTCCTCTTAATCCTGGGAGCGCTGATCATCTCGGTTGCGGTTTCGCGTTACCTCCGAAAATCAATCGCAAAGCCTGTTGCCGAATGTGCGGTTCGCCTTACTTCCATGGCAGAAGGCGATCTCCACTCACCGGTTCCTGAATATGGCAAGAACAATGAAATCGGCGACTGCGTTACGGCAACCAGGGTTATCGTTGAAACGCTTACGACGGTAATCAGCGACACGATCGATCTTTTGACCGGCATGAGCCAAGGCGACTTTACTGTAACATCCAAATCCAGGGAGTCTTATAAGGGTGACTTATCGCCAATGCTAGAAAGCATCAGAACGATTTGTTTCAGGCTTAACGATACGTTGCTGCAAATCAATGATGCTTCCGATCAGGTGGATTCCGGATCGGATCAGGTATCCAGCGGCGCACAGGCGCTTTCACAGGGCGCTACGGAACAGGCAAGTTCTATAGAAGAACTCGCAGCTACTGTAAATGATATTTCACAGCATGTAACTGACAACGCACAGAACGCTGCACAGGTTCAGCAGTTGGTAGATTCTGTCGGCAATGAAATCAACGAAAGCAACCAGCAGATGGAAAATATGATGGCTGCCATGAACCAGATTGAAGACGCATCCAACGAAATTGGCAAGATCCTGAAAACGATTGAAGATATTGCATTCCAGACAAATATCCTTGCGCTTAACGCTGCTGTAGAAGCGGCTCGTGCAGGCGCAGCAGGAAAGGGATTCGCAGTTGTTGCCGATGAAGTCCGCAACCTGGCCGCAAAGAGTGATGAAGCCGCAAAGAGCACGACAGCCCTCATTGAAAATGCAGTTGCCGCTGTGAACAACGGAACACAAATTGCTACCGATACGGCACAGTCAATGGCAAACGTAGTTACGCAGTCCGGCAATGTCGTTGAAAAGATCAATGCGATCTCCATGGCGTCGCAGGATCAGGCGGAGGCAATCGCCCAGGTAACGCAGGGAATCGACCAGATTTCCAGCGTCGTGCAAACCAATTCTGCAACCGCAGAGGAAAGCGCTGCGGCTAGTGAAGAACTCGCAGGGCAGGCATCCTTATTGAAGAGCTTAGTAGCTGCGTTCAAGCTGAGAAGCACGCAAGAGATTGCAGCTCTTACTTCACAAACATCGTATTCCGGACCAGAACCAGTTTCTGTAGTTGTTCCGGAACCAGAACCAGAGCCGGAACCAATGCCAGCAGCGCCTGCACCAGCTCCAACTCCGGTTACATATATAAATAACAATGATAAGTACTAATCCTTTATCAATAAATCCCAAGAGGTACAGAAAAAGAGTTTCGCCTGATGGCGAAGCTCTTTTTTCGCAATTATTTATCAGTTTTATCGTAAATTGCACATTGACAGCCCTTGATTTTTGAATGCCCCTGCATTATAATAATTGTATCTATAGCTCTTGCGAATAATATCACGATGACTTGGTTTTAAATATGATTAGGCGTAATAAAAGACAACGCACACAAAGACGGATTATTGTCGTAATAATTCTCCTTTTGTTCAGTACCGGCTTTCTCTTTTATCCGGTTCTAAACAAAAGAATTGAAGCGAAACGGGTTGATCCCATTCCGTCATCTTTGGAGCAGATCGAAGCGGATATTCGCGAAATCCAGCTTCCTTCTGCGGATACAGAAATATATCTTGATTTAGTGAATAAAACGCACCCGCTCCCAGCGGATTATGTTCCGTCTGATCTTACAGAAGTAGCGGCCGTAGCGCCCGGCGTTACTTGCACGCAGCTTCGCACACCTGCTGCGGAAGCCTTCGCACAGCTCCTTAATGCTGCTGCATTCGATGGTTATACACTGGTACTGAGAAGCGGGTATCGATCTTATGAAACTCAGCAAAAGCTATTCGATGGGTATGTAAAAAAAGATGGGCAGAATGCGGCGGAACAATACAGCGCACCGCCTGGTTGCAGTGAACACCAGATGGGGCTTGCCGTGGATGTCACATCGCCCTCTGTTAATTATAAACTCAAGCGGAACTTCGGCTCTACCGCCGAAGGCAGTTGGTTGGCGGAAAATGCGCATAGATTTGGGTTCATTATCCGCTATCTTGACGGAAAACAGGACATTACCGGGTATATTTATGAGCCATGGCACATACGTTACGTAGGGATACAACCGGCAACGGAGATTTACCGGCAAAATATCACATTGGAAGAATACCTTGCCCAACAACCTTGATTCTGTTTAATTACATTTAATTAAAATAATATATTAAACACATTTTATTAATTCACTATGGAGGAGTTAAATCATGCTAAAGAATCTAAAAGTCAGAACAAGCCTTCTCATGGGCTATGCGATTACGATTGTCATATCCGTAATCATCATCGTATGTTCATTATTTTTAATGAACAATTTAAGCAAAGGATACCAGGAGCTTATCGATACGACGATCGAAGCCAATGCGACCATTACAAACGCCCGCCTCAATGCGAACATCGCTGCCCGAAACATCCGGGACATTGCACTCGTTCCAAATGATCCGGGAAATGCAGATACGCAAGCTCGCACATACGAAGTGCTTGAAAGCATGGGCAAGGATCTTGAAGCCCTGCGAAAGACTTACCCGCTAGACAAAAAGGAACTCGATGAATACCGTGCTTTGGTCACAGCCTGGGGCGAAGAAATCCCGACAATCCTGGAGGCAGTTTCCAGCGGACAACATGAGGAAGCAATCAACCTGATTGAAAATAGTTGCACGCCTAAATTGACTGAAATGGCAAATAAGGCACAAGAGATAGACAAGGCTCTCACCGAAGCTCAGGAAGAAGCAATCGCATCACAAAACAAGACCGTCCTGATTACGATTATCAGCATTGTCGCAGCGATGGTTATTGCCGCAGTTTGTGTAATTGCTTTATCGATATCTATTATCAAAAATATCACGCTTCCTACCAAGCAGGTACGCGATGCCCTCGTGGGCTTTAGCCAGGGCGATCTCAATATTCCAGTTGAATTTGAAAGCAAAAATGAGCTGGGCGATATGTGCGAAGCATTGCGTACGAGCCAGAGAATCCTCGGTGGCGTGATCGATGACGAAGCAACCATTCTCGAAGCGATGGCACAAGGAGATTTTACTGTATATAGCAAGGATAGATCCCTCTATGTTGGCGCCTTGTCATCCGTCATCACATCCCTGCGTGATCTGAAGACAAAGATGTCGAATGCGCTTTCCCAGATCAACGAAGCAGCCGAACAAGTATCAAGCGGTTCAGAACAAGTATCCTCTGGGGCGCAAGCAATGGCACAAGGCGCTACAGAACAGGCAAGCTCAGTCGAAGAGCTGGCTGCTACGATTAGCGATATTTCCGATAAGGTAACTGCAAACGCACAGCATGCGATTGAAGGCAGCGATAAGGCTAAGGGCGTTGGAAGCGATATCATGCGCGGCAATGAACAAATGCAGGAAATGATCGTTGCAATGAACGAAATAAGCGAAAAATCCAATCGAATCAAGAACATCATCAAGACGATCGAAGACATTGCATTCCAGACAAATATCCTGGCGCTCAACGCCGCTGTAGAAGCCGCCCGTGCAGGAGAAGCAGGAAAAGGATTCGCAGTTGTTGCTGACGAAGTCCGTAACCTGGCCGGCAAATCAGCGGAAGCATCCAGTGATATTACTGCCCTGATTGAAGATTCCGTTGCCGCTGTCGATAACGGAAGCAAGTTGGCGGCAGATGCAGCGAAAACGCTCACGGAAGTTGTTGAAGGAACGGAACAGATCGTTGAATCGATCGACCGCATCGCCGATGCATCACAGGAACAGGCGGAAGCAATCCAGCAGGTTACAGAAGGCGTGGATCAGATTTCCAGCGTTGTACAGACGAACTCTGCTACGGCTGAAGAGTCAGCTGCTACCAGCGAAGAACTTTCAAGCCAGGCTTCAATACTGAAATCCCAGGTTTCCCTGTTCAAGCTTGAACGATAACGTGCAAACCAACGTACAACTGCATTAAAAGTATCTTAATATATAGCAAACGTACATATTAAATGGGCAATGAAAGCGGAAGGAGGTGTTTCAAATGATTAACGGGATTGGTTCTTCGTATAATTTCTATAATTACCAAACGACGATCAATCAGCTAAAGCTACAACAGGCAATTTCAAAGAGTCCTGATTACAACTCTTACCGTGGCTATGTTGATTCCATGCAATCCCAAAATACCTGGATCAACAAGTCACAGAAGAGTTCCAGTTTAAATTTCCTGCGGAATTACAACACGGCAATGAGCGACGTGATGCAATCGGCAAACGCACTGCGTACCAGCAATTCTGCCGGCATTATGACATCCCTATCGGCATCGAGTTCCAATTCCGATGTTGCCAGCGTAACGCAAAATTTCAAGCTACGGCAAAAGAAGGACATTACGCTCAATGTTGCACAGATCGCCGTTGCACAAAAAAACAGCAGCGCTGGCATCAAAGGAAACGACATTGCAAAAACGGATATGAATTTCTCAATCTCTAGCAAAAATGGGAACTTTCTATTCAATATCAAAGCAACTGATAAGAACGGCATCGCAAAAACAAATGATGCGATGCTGGCAGAAGCCGTCAATGCCATTAATAATTCCAATGCCGGCGTGAAAGCAACGGTCGAGAAAGGAAAAGATGGAAACTCCACCCTAACGCTGGAAAGCGGCACAACAGGTACAGCATCTGCATTTACCATAAATGGTCAATTAGGCGCTGCCGAAGGAATCCAAACGGCAGCCCAGGAAGCGTCTGATGCACAGTACAGCATCACGGAGAATGGTATGACACAATCCTATACGGCACAATCAAACACCGTGCAACTGGATTATGGACGGATGCAGGCAGAGCTCAAATCGACAGGAAAAACATCCATTACGACAGGCACTGATCCAAACCGAATCGTGTCGGCCGTATCCAGCTTAGTTGACAGTTATAACAAAGCCACTGACTTTCTAAAGAACAACATAAGCCATGGCTCAGGCATTTCCCGCCAGCTCCATAACTTTGAACGCTCCATTGCTTCAGAAAGCTCTATGGAACGGCTGGGGTTAAGCTACAGCAAAGACGGGCGGCTGATGTTCAACGAAGAGACCTTTAGAAAATCCTTAGAAGAGGATTCATTCCTAACAGAAGAATTGTTGTCTGGAAGCAACGGGCTTGCTGATAACCTCTTTAACCGGGCTTCCAGTGCGGCGACTGCTAACTCGGCCAGCCTGATTAACAACGACTTAGAAGCGATTGGCAATCAAGGCATTAGCACGAACAACAGCGCTGCCACTATGAAAGGAAATGATTCCTTCCGCCTCATGGCTACATATTCCAGGGCAGGAATGTTTAACCTCAATAATTTTGCCGCTGTTGGGATCATGATGAACTATCTTGCATAACAAAATGAAAGAATAAAATGATATGCAGATAAAAGAACGCATAGAAAAAGGAGCTGAAATTCAGCTCCTTTTTTATGTTATTATTATTTCAATTTAAAAGCTATTCAAATGCTTCATCAAAGCAGTCGGTATCGCAGAACAAGATGCTTGCATACATACAGCGCCCATAGAATACGCCACCATAGGCATTCCGTATACAACGCACGATTCCTTATCTTGCCCGAGCGTGTAAGCGCCGTTTTGCCTCATCTGGAGCAGCCCCTCCGCACCATCCTGTCCCATGCCTGTAAGGATAATTCCTACCGCATTGCTCCGTACAGCCTCTGCCACGGAACGGAACAGCACATCGACAGAAGGACGATGCCCGCTTACCTTTGCGCCCGGTTTACATTCTGTTACGTAATCCCGCCCTTTTTTCACTACCTCCATCTGAAAATCACCGCCGGGAGCAAGCAATGCCAACCCTCGTTTTAGAACATCCCCATCCCGCGCTTCCCTGACTTCCATCCTGCACAGACGGTTCAACCGTTCCGCATACATTTTCGTGAATCCTTTTGGCATATGCTGCGTGATAACCATTGCCGGAATATCTGCCGGAAGCTGCTGCATCACTTCCAACGTTGCCTCCGTGCCGCCTGTCGAAGCTCCTATCGCAATAACGGTACTGTTTAATTTCAACTGATTCGATGTCGTAAGCCTGATCACGCCTTTGGATAAAGTACTCGCCAGCTTTTCAGCGGAAACCACAGGCTTTGCCGAAGCTGATGCTGGTCTTGCTGATAAGGACGAAGACGCCGTGCGCTTTGCCCCAGGAGCAGCAGAACCAGAAACGCCCTTCCCCAAGGAAGCAGGTACACGAACCCGCGCCTGTGAGGCAATCACAACTTTACTGCTTAAAGATTTGACAAAAGCCTCCTTCGCATTGTTCTTGCTCATATCCGGCTTTCTCACAAAGTCCACTGCACCATATGATAAAGCGTCAAAAACGCTTACATTCAGGGAAGAAACCAAAATAACAGGAAGTGGATTTTTCGGAAGCAATTCCTTCAAAAATTCCAATCCTGTCATGCGGGGCATTTCGATATCCAGGGTAATCACATCCGGCTTTAACGTCCGAAGCTTTTGCATTGCATCATAAGGATCTGTCGCATAGCCTATGATCTCTATGCGCGGCTGCACCTTCGGGAGGTTTTCAATCAGGTATTTTCGAAAGACGAGCGAATCGTCTATCACCATAACTTTAATTGGTGGTCGAGTTATCATGTATTATGCACCTTCTTTAATCTATATCGAACACTCTATAATTTCTTGCGATAGGTTGCCGGCATAACGTAATCATAAGGAGTCGTCGTTTTATTCAACCCTTCAGAATGTCCAATCAGAAGATACGCGCCAGGATTTGAAGCATCGTACATTCTCTTTACGAGAGCATCCTTCGTCGCCTGGTCAAAATATATCATCACATTCCTGCAAAAAATAACATCAAATTTTAATTTGAAGCGAATCGGATCCATTAAGTTAAACGTTCTGAAAATCACGTTATTTTTAATTTCCGGTGCAACAACATATTGCCCCGGAACACTGCCCTTACGGAAATACTTTTGCTTCCATCCCTTTGGCAAATCCTTCAACGACTCCTCTGGGTATTCCGCATTCTGCGCTGTCTGGAGAACCTCCTGTGAAATATCCGTCGCTAAGATCCTCGTATCCCAGTTTCCCGGCTTATTCGCAAAGTATTCCTTCAAGATCATTGACATCGTGTAAGGTTCTTCCCCGCTGGAACAAGCCGCGCTCCATATGCTGAGAACCTTTTTACTCTGCCGGGTTTGTTCCAGCCATGGCAGGATCGTATTCTGAAAGAAGTCAAAATGCTCTTTTTCCCGCATAAAAAAAGTATAATTTGTCGTCAATTTATTGATTAAGGTCTCAACATCGTGTGGGTCTTTCGTCCTTAAAATATGATCCACATATTCGGTAAAAGAACTCATGCCCATTCCCGTTATGGTATTGGAAAGCCTGCCTACGATGAGCTGCCGCTTTTTAGACAAATCAATCCCGTAGCTGCTTTTCATAAACGTAACCAGCCGATTAAAATCCTGTGTTGAAAGATCAAGCATTTTCCTGTCTCCTTACATTGCCATATTATCCGCTATCAACGCTTCACATTCCAGAAGCATGGTCACCGTTCCGTTTTCGTCGGATACCATGTATCTAGTCAGCTCCAGTCGGTTTTCTGTAGGGATCAAGGTCGCCTGGCTCAAATCAATATCGGTTACATGTGCAACGGAATCGACAACAATGCCGATAATATCGCTGCCAATTTCCAGCACGATAATGCAGGTTTCTGCCGTAATTTCCTGATAAGGCTTGCCTACGCGCAATCTCATATCGATAATCGGAATTACCTGGCCGCGCAGGTTGATAACGCCTCTCACATAGTCCGGTACCATCGGAAATGGACGGATATTGTGATTATTAATAATTTCAACAACTTTATCTGTATGAACGCCAAAGTGAAGCCCATCTGAAACAAAGGTCAAGTAAGTAGCTGAATTTGACTCTCCCGCTCCACTGGATTCATTTAAACTTATATTTTCCATTACTTCTGGCATAGCCACTACCTCCAAAACTATTCTTAATAGATGCCGCGTGCTGCGTTATAAACATTAACCACATCAAGGATGATGCTAATGTTTCCGTCACCCATGATCGTGCATCCGCTGATCCCAGAATTTTTAATATTGAAATCATTCAAATAACCAGGAAGCGGTTTCACAACGACCTGCTGTTCCCCGATCAGCTGATCCACGAACAGGCAATATGATTTATCGCCGCCTTCTACCCACATCAAGATACCATCCTCAATGGAAGTGCATGCGTCTTCAATGCCATACAGCTCATAAAGGCGGATGATCGGATAATAATCATCCATGCACCGGATCATTTCATTTCCTGTCGCATCCAGCACGATATCCGCTTCCGTTGCCTTAAAGGACTGCTTAATGTTCGCAATCGGAACGGTATAGATCGATCCGCCAATGGAAATCACCATGCCGTCAACGATCGCCAGCGTCAATGGAATCTTGAGCGTAAATACGCTGCCCTTGCCTTTTTCACTGGAAATATTGATTACGCCTCCGATGCTCTCGACATTCTTCTTTACGACGTCCATGCCGACGCCCCTGCCGGAATATTCCGTAACCTCTACATTCGTAGAAAAACCTGGCATCATTAACAGGTTGAGGATTTCCCTATGGGAATATTCTTCCTCCGGCTTCGTCAATATCCCGTTTGCTGCCGCCTTTGCCAAAACCTTATCCGGGTCGACGCCAGCTCCGTCATCCGTAACCGAAATGATTACTTCGCTCCCCGTATGCTCTGCTGAAAGGATGATTTCGCCCTGCGGCTTCTTGCCTGCAGCGATTCTGTCCTCTACGTTATCTTCGATCCCGTGATCCATCGCATTGCGGACGATATGCATGATCGGGTCGCCGATGCTGTCCACGATGGTCTTGTCAACCTCCGTATTTTCGCCGATAATCGTAAGCTTCGTATCCTTGTTCAGTGTCTTGGACATATCGCGCACGATACGATTCATCTTCTGGAACACGCTGGATACCGATACCATTCGCAGGGACATGGAAATGTCCTGGAGGTCATCGGTCAGCTTACGAAGCTGCCTTGCTGATTTCAAGAAATTGTCCAGCTTCACATCCTTTAATTCCGGAGAAGAGGTTACCATCGACTCGGTGATAACGATTTCCCCGACGATCGCCATTAACGCATCTAATTTGGAAAGGTTCACGCTGATTAAGCTCTGCTTAGCCGCTGGCGTATCCTTTTTCTTTTTATCATCAGGAGCCTTCGCAGCCTTCTTTGGCGTTTCAGCGCTGGCCTTTTTCTCCGGCGCTTCCTCTTTCACCTCGGCCGGCGCTTCCTTCTTCCCTAACACATCCGATTTATCGAGGATTTCATAGGAGCGGACATTTCCAGCCGCCGAAACATGGCCGACCGCATTTTCGGCTTCCTCCTGGGTTTTAAAGCCCAAATAAAATCCATGGTCTATTATGTATTCGCTGGTGTCGCTATTCGTCTCAATGTCCGCAGGATAAAACTGGAAGGACGACTCTGATTCTTGGATAGAGGTAACAATCATGAATGCGCGCAGGTTTTCCATGCCGCACCCTTCATCGAAAAAGATATGCAAAAGGTACGGCAGCTTCATTTCTGCCGCAACCGCATCCTCGCCATCGGCGCTTCCATTGCTGCCGGAAGCCTCCGCCTCCTGCGCAGCCCCGCCTCCTGCATTTTGCAAATTGGTAAGGAAAGCATTGATATTGTCAATAAAGCTTTCAATATTTGTATCGAGCGGTTCGCTGTTTTCCACCTTGCCGACTTCTTCCCGCAGCTTATCGGTCGAAGAAAACATCAGGTTGAATAATTCGCTTTTCTGCTCTGCGTTCAGCGTATCCATGCCGTTTTCCCTGATATAGAAGAACAGGTCTTCTATATGATGAGCGATCTCCATGAGGGAATTGAATTCCAGCATGGCGGAAGATCCCTTGATCGTATGCATACTACGGAAGATTTCATTTACGTTGTCTTCCGTAAATTCCCCATTCTGCTCAGCGTCAATCAGCAGTTCGTCCAGCTGTTCCAAAAGTGTATTCGTCTCAAAGAGATAAGTCTCCAGCAAGCTGTCAGTTCCATTGTTCATAACATTAAGCACCACCTATCCATAATTTATTTCGTTTTCTGGTCTAATGATTGTTGTAAATCACGCCAAAATTCGGTATTATATATATATATAATATATCATAACTTTCGGCAATAAGAAACAAAAACTTACTGGCAGGTGAAAAAATGTCAAATATTTTAAAGGTTTCCACGCCTATCCCGCAGAACGACCCTAACAGCAATGCGAGAGTGACGCAGGATAACCTGAAACAGAACAGGAATATACAAGGTGAAATCCGCCCGGATCAGGTGATGCGTCCCGATGCGCGAAGCGACGCAGCCGCCAATAAGCAGGAAGCTGAACTGAAATTCCGATATGAAACGAACTTCGACAATTTCATTCAGCAGATGGCAAAGTCTCCCACCATGGCAAAGGATTTCGGCTCTGTTTTTCTGGAAAGGCTTGCCACACTGGCACAATCCGGCTTAAAGCAAGGGTTCGCAGGAAATATCGCCCAATTTCTTAACATGATCTCCATGTCCCCGCAGGATATGTCGGCCTTCCTCAAAATGCAGGGGGATTCTGCCGTACGTTTTAACGGAGCATTCTTTGATGTCCTCCGCCAGATTATGCAGCAGACCGGGTCTGTAGAACTGCGTACCGGGATTCTGGAACTTTTGAAAAAATATACCGATATGTCCGAAGGCAAGCATATTCTCAATAATATGCAACAGCTTTTGCAGAATATCAAGGACAGCATGCTCAAAGCCCCAGGAAGCGACCTGGAAAAAATGGCGCAACAGCTCAACTACAATGCGGCCAACGGAAACGTAAAACAAAACGCCAGCATCCTTAAAAACCAGATCATGCCGTTCCTCAACAATTACATTACGCAGATGCACGAACGCGGCAGTATGCGGGAAAACACCGCCCTGCTGGGAGCGCTTACGGCGCGGTACGAAAACGGGGACGTTACCAGATTGCAGGAAACCTTCCTCAAGCTGATGGATTACAGTGCATTTGCCGAACGATTTAAAAACATGGACGCCGCCACTTTGCTAAAGGTGCTGCAAAACACCGAATTTGAAAAAGCATCCCTGAAAAACGACGCCATGAACCAGCTTGCAGAAATCATAAAGAGGGGCGCTGCGGGCGAGGCTGGCATCGAAAACAAAATGGTATTTAAGGAGCTGATGCGGGCAGTGCTTTTAAACGAAAGCGTCTATATGCCGATCCTCCATCTGACCTTGCCGCTCAACGTCAATGGAAAGCTCATGTTTTCGGAGCTTTGGCTCGACCCAGACGACGACGGGAAGGGTTTTCTCAATGCGGGCAAGGAACGCTTTGTCAAAGGCCTGATTAAATTCGATATCAAAGACGTAGGCTTTTTTGATTTGTTTTTCCTCTACGGAACACAGACTGAAAAGATCAGCATCCAGCTAAATTATCCGAAGGAGCTGGATGCGTCCGAGGGTGAAATCCGTACTGCTATCAGCAAAATTTTAACGGAGAATGGGATTGGACAGGAAGAAATCGTGCTTGGATCAGAAGATGGGACGATTCCGATTTCCACCGCATTCCCGACAATTTTTGAAAGGAAAAATTCCATAAATGTCACAGTTTAATGATGAAATGAATAAAAAAGCGGTCGCATTGTCATACGATGAGGAAAGCAATGCGGCTCCGGTGATCGTCGCCTCCGGCTCTGGCTACCTGGCGCAAAAAATCGTCGAAACGGCCCGCAGCAATGGGATTCCCGTTTATGAGGACAATTCCCTTGCCACGGTGCTCTCGCAGATGGAACTGGGCAGTGAAATTCCTGAACAGCTCTATCAGGCAATCGTTGACATCTACGTTTATTTCCTGAATTTCGGAGCGAAGAATAAAGGCGGCTCCGGCCAGAAAAAACAACAGGCACAGCCAGGCCAGGAAGCCCCGGTACAAGAAAACCAGGCAAACCCAGCGGCGCAGGGCGGCCAGGCGGCACAGGAAAACCAGGAAACTCCAGCGGCGCAAAGCCAGCAAGCGCAACAAGGCCAATAGCCGCAGCAAAGCCAGTGGCACAAGCAGGCCAGACAGTCCCGGTGGCATAGAACAGCAAGCGTTACAAACAAAACAGGCAGGCTCAGCAACACAGAACAGCAAGCGTTACAAACAAAACAAGCAGGCCCAGTGACGCAGGACGGCAATGCGGCACAAACAAAACAGGCAGGCTCAGCAACACAGAACAGCAAGCGCAGACAACAAAAGCGGCCAGCACGAGCGGCGAAGCCAGAATGCCCGCAACAAACCACCGGTCGCTTGCAAACGCACTGTGAATGTGCAGCAAATACTACAAGACCCTGCTTGCGTTATGCAAGGTTTTGAGAATACAGCTATCACTATGAACGCATGGCGGCGCCGCAAACCCACGTTGCCAATATACAGCAAATTAGAAATAAAGTATTGACGAATCATCCGCAATATGGTTTCATAAAATAGAATGACAACTTATCCATATTTTTTGAAAGGAACGAACCGATGGATTTATCGACATACCTCATGATGAACAGCCTTTCAGGGCTTAATTCTACATCTGCAACTGGATTGTTTTCCCCAGGGCGGACTTCCAGTCTTTCCACGACGCTTACCTTCCTGGAAATCCTGCAAAATCTCCAGAAAGCGGATAACACCGCAAACAGCGCCAGCAGTACAAATGGCGCAGGCAACGCTGCCAGCCGTTCTGCCAGAGCTTCATCCAGCAATCTCTCAGCGGGCGCAGCCATGGACGCCATCTTCGAAAAGGCGGCGGCACGTTACGGCGTAAGCGTTGATTTGCTTAAGGCGATTGGAAAGGCTGAATCCAACTTCAATGCCTCTGCGAAATCACCAGCGGGCGCAATCGGCGTCATGCAGTTAATGCCGAAGACAGCAAGCTCCTTGGGCGTTACCAATCCTTACGACGCAGAACAGAACATCATGGGCGGCGCAAAATACATATCACAAATGCTTAACCGTTATAACGGCAATGTCGAGCTAGCGCTTGCCGCATACAACGCAGGACCGGGGAATGTGAAAAAATACGGCGGCGTTCCGCCATTTACCGAAACACAAAACTATATCAAACGAGTGACTGGATACATGGGCAGCGGCAATGCACAAACAGCGCAGGCAGGCACGGCGGCAGCGGATAGCGCAAACAAAACGGCTGATAGCAACGCTTCCGCCAGCAGTTCAAAAGCCGGTACGATCGAAATCAAGACGGAAACCTTGATTACGCTATACAACCTGATGCGCGCGCAAATGGAAATGCAGCTGGCGAACAGTATGTTTTCTTTGAATGCAGAAGATAGCCTCCTTTCCCTCTGATGCGCTAGAGCATTCAGTATCGACCCTTGCACGTTTACATCAAAGAGCAGGCCACATCACGGCATCTGCTCTTTTTTATTATAATAAGATTTTGACAGAATAAGAAATGTCATTTACGATTTTCCGGCTTGCCGCAAATATTCAGGGAATATTCGGGAAATATCAATAAAGCTGGGCGCTGGAACAAAATCATCAGAATCGGTGAAATCTGCCGTTGGAACAAAATCATTAGAATCGGTAAAGCTTGCCACTAAAACAGAACCGGCGAAACCGATTTCGTTCTTTTTGCAGATTTTCACGAAAACAGCGCAAAGGATATGAACCAGCCTTCGGCTGCAAAACATCCTGGCGTTATAGCAAGAAAAATGATATTATGATACCAGGCGAAACGGGCAAAATGAGCTGCGCTATTTTTCTAACAGCAATTTATTGTAATGGCCATCTATTACGATTTTATTGAGGAGGGATATTATTCAAAACCTTACAAAAAGGCTATATACGTTTTTTTGCAGAACGTATCAAGGGATATTTAAACTATTCATGAATTTTATCCCTTGGAAAATGCCTGAAACCCTGACAGGCGCTGGTTCTGTTAAGAAACTTCCAAAATGGGTCCAAGAGAAAGGCTTCAGCAATGTCCTGATCGTCACGGGCAAAAGGCACACAAAACTGGGCTTGCTAAACGATCTGCAAAATGCGATGCATGATGCTGGCGTCAAATACACTATTTTCGATAACGTACAGCCCAATCCAACGGATCTCAATGTCCAAGAAGGACTAGCGCTTTTCCGGGAAAACGACTGCCAAGCGATCATCGCTTTCGGCGGCGGTTCACCAATGGATTGTGCAAAAGCGATCGGTGCGGCTGCCGTGAAAACGAAAAAGAGCGTTGAACAGTTGCAAGGGCTTTTCCGGGTTTTACATCGAATCCCGTGCATTTTCGCAGTCCCTACGACTGCGGGAACTGGTTCGGAAACTACGATCGCAGCAGTAATTACCAATGCCGGGACACACCACAAAGCATCCATAAACGACACTTCCCTAATGCCAAAATATGCGGTGCTTGACCCAGAACTGACAGCGGGATTGCCGCCACAAGTTACCGCCACGACTGGAATGGACGCCCTCTGCCATGCTGTTGAAGCGTATACCAACAACACATATAATAGCAAACTGGAAAAAGATCTTGCAGAAAAAGCCGTAAAGCTTATTTACGATAACCTATATGAAGCGTATTGCCACGGAGAAGACCTGGAAGCGCGCATCAATATGCAGCTTGCCGCCTTTTATGCGGGACGTGCTTTTACAAGAGGCTGTGTCGGGTATGTCCACGCCGTAGGGCATACGCTGGGCGGGCTTTATGGAACTGCGCATGGGCTTGCTATGGCTGTCATCCTGCCGCACGTCATGCGCCAATTCGGGACTGCCGCCCATAAAAGGCTGGCGCGCCTTGCGGAAACCTGCGGCATACAGGGACGGGACAATGCGGAAAAAGCCAATGCTTTTATCAACTGGATTGAAGAAATAAATTCCAAAATGGATATCCCAGCAGGACTGGATGTGATCCGTGAAGATGATGTTCCGCAGATCATCGAATGGGCAATGAAAGAAGCAAACCCGCTTTATCCCGTCCCCGTTATCTGGGGAAAAGAGGACTTTAGAAAACTGCTTCATGCCATCAGGCAGGTTTCGGCAGGGAAATAAAGGCAGAAAAATTAAAACTCCGGCACGGTCATGAAACCGAAGCGGCGGATATTTGGTCTTTTTAACAAATGGCTAAATTTAAGCAAAAAATGCAACTTTTAAAGCATTTGCTACTTTATTTTCAACGCTTATAACCTGCCCAGCCGTCTTCGCAGCATTATGATTGCACAAAAAGGCAATCGAAGAAGCGAAAAGCATTGAAACGAAAGTAACATTTTGCAAAAAATTGGCGGACGCTGCTTACACCATCACGTTTATCATAAAATGGAATTTTGTGGCAGAGGAAATTTTAAAACTCTGTATAAAGGGAAAATCTTATCCCATTTATACAGAGTTTTTTGTTGCCGCATGATTTGTTCCGCTCCCGCAAATGGAAATCGGCCTTTTAAGAGGCAGGTTTACGAGAATTGCCAGCAAATAAATTTGCATTTATTTTGTTGTATCAGTAAAAGAGTACGGAAGTCTGCGCTGGTTTCTGATTTGGCAATCTTGTGCTTTCGCAAACCTTGTATTTTTGCAACAAAAACAGTGAAATATACAGAATTTGCAGGATTTGCACAAATGCAACTGTTCCGTCCATAAACAGGCGGCCTTGCTTCTATTTCTTGCTTCCATTTTCCCTGACAAATACAATCGCCCCACTCGTAAAACGAGCGGGGCGAAATGTGAAGCGGAAAACGAAAAATCTAATCCCTCTGCTTAACTGCGCCTTTCAGGCGCAGAAATTTTCATGCCGATCGCAAACGAAGATTTCATGCGAACCGCAAAAGGAAAACGCCTTCCTATTGCGAGCGCCTCAAAACAGCTCAGCCCTTGCATGAAACCCTTCATTGACACCGCATTCTCGCGAGTCCATCGCTTCATTGTTCGTTCGCTACTCCGCAACACCATACGGCTTGAGCTGTCTCATATAATTGATGACGTCTGCCCGGTAGTCGCTTTCACAATGCCATTTGCTGTCGGGCGCAACCACCATATTGTATTTTGTCTCCACATTATATGGCTTCCACTCGGAAATCAGGTCATTGTTCGGGTCGCCCGTCTTTGCAAAGGAATACAGCATGGCCTGCGCCTGTGCGATCATATCATCCGACATTTTTTCAGGATCGCCCGTCAATTCAGTGTAGCCTTCCTTCGTGCCGAACTCAAAGCAAAGATCCATGCAATGCATTGCCCTGCCGTAAGGGGAAACCTCAGCGGAATCGCCGTTATATTCGATCACTTCCTCCATGTCCGGCGCATATTCCCAATAATACAGATACGTATTCTCGTTGTGCTGCGACTGCATTTCCGCAATCATCTGCGTCGGGTAATTAAAGTAGATTTCGTTGTACAGATCCATCGCCTGCTTGACCGGGTCATCCCCCTTGGCGAGGAAATTGTCATAAAAGCCGTCCACGCCAACGCCATAATATCTCCCATATGCATCGGAACGCGCGGTATCGGTCTCAACCATATAATCATAGATTGACTGCGGATCGGAAATCGGGTCGGAGATGCTGTTATCCCAGTCTACCGCATTCCAGTCTTCTTCTCCATTCGTGCCGCCGATGAGAAGGTCGATATCGGCGGCCGCGCCGTTCTGCAAATCTTCCCACCACGTTTCAGAAATGATGTTCCCATCTGCGCAGCGCAGGCCTGGATGCGCTCGTCCTAACTTATCGACGATATCGGAAATATTTTCCGAAATATCCTCATCTGTCAGAGACATCGCTTCCTCGACGGTCTTTACACCCAGCATATCGAAAATGATTTCCGAATTTTTCTTCACCGTGTCTTTGGAAACCGCTTCCCTTGACTGCGTGCCGCTGTTGATAACCGCCCTGTTAAAATACTGATGCGTATCCTGGTCAGCCATCAGCATTTCGACTGCGCCGCCACCGGCGGATTGTCCCATGATCGTAACATTGCCAGGGTTTCCGCCAAATGCCGATATGTTTTCGTTGATCCATTTTAATGCCTGCGTCTGATCCAGCTTGCTCAGGTTGATTGCATCTGCGTATTCATCCGTATAGCCTTCCAGAACCGACAGATCGACGCCGCCCATGATCGACAGCCTGTAATTAATCGTTACGAATACGCAGTCCTCCCCTTCCGGAAGGTTTCTGACAAAATATTCGCCGTCATAGGAGGGATCAGAGCTTCCGCCCCAGATACAGCTTCCGCCATGGATAAACACGATTACAGGCTTGTCCTTGGTCTCCACGTCCTTTGTCCACACATTCAAGAACAAACAATCCTGCGAACATGGGTCTTGGGAAGCCACTTCCACTTCATCGTATGGCTGGATGCAATTTTCCCCAAAGGCGGTTGCTTCAAATTCATCACCCGCAGTTGTCGTCACATCCGTTGGAGCTTGGAAAGGTTTCATGTTTCCGTATCGAATCCCCAAAAATTCTGCCACGCCCTCATTGTCCTGTCCTATGTACGTTCCCGTAGGCGCTTCCACGCTTGGTCCTTCGCCGCCGCATCCAAACAAGCACATGGACAGCAGCAATACGCCTGCGCAAGAAAACGCCAATAACACTCGCTTCATTTTCTTTCTCCTTTCAACATAAATTCAATTAAAATATAAACAACTGTTACGGGTAAATTTGCCGACAGGGTTTACCCAATGGGATTCTTGCGACAACGCCGTACCAATCCCTGCGTTCATTATAACGTGAATTTCCGCTTCTGCTTCCATTGAGGTTGACGTTTCAATGAACGCTTCATCTCGGCAACGCCGTACCAATCGCTGCGTTCATTATAACGAGCACCACCGTGCTACATCAGCAAAAATCGCCAAGCGCGAGTTTCAATGAACGCTTCATTTCGGCAACGCCGCACCAATCCCTGCGTTCATTATACCCCCGCCCCAAACCATTTTCTATAATACGATCGTACTGTTCGCCTCAAACGCTGCATTTTTTGATCAATTCATACCTGTTTTTTACCTGCATCTTTTTATAGATGTGCGACAGATGCTGTTTTACCGTACTTTCCGATATATAAAGGGCTTCCGCAATCTGCGGATTGCTCATCCCCTCGCATAATGCTGCGGCGACCTCCAGCTCCCTGGATGTCAGCTTGTATGCCCTGCCGATTTGCGAGAAATCCCCGCCGCGCTCGCTAGAGATCCCGAAGGCAGCCGGCATATAGTAATCTGCCCGCACCGAACCTTTTCGCGCAACCATGTAAAGCGTCAACCCACATACGATCAAATACAAAATATGCGCAGGATCAAAGCTGGAAAATAAAATCTCATTTGGCACAACGTCTTTGCAAGAAATGACATCCCAATTCGTAATGTAAATCATATAAACCGTTAAACAAAGGCTGAGAAAAATCGCCCAGCGTTGCTGTTTATCGCCTTTTATTTTAAGCGCGCCATAGAAAATAAATCCCAAGGCAATCAAAATAACTGTAATGTCAAATATCACATTTAGGTACAGCATGATGCTCGATGCGGTCTGTTGATCGAGCGGCATGGCGTTTGGAATAAATTTCACCAACAGATTCAGCCCGTCAACGGAAACACCATAAACCGCCGTGTAAATGACAAAACCCTTTGCGTTAATGAGATACGGATTGCCGGATATAACGATGATCACCGAAACCCATGAGGCTACCACACAGAAGTAAGCGGCGTCCGATAAAGTGGTTAAGATATGAAACAATCCTATGGGAATTTCTAATTGCGTAAAAAAGGTCACAAACATTTCAAAAACAGTATAAAACAAAAAAGAACATAAAAGCGTTGAAACCATGCGGTATAATTTTCCTTTCCGCCGAAGCGAAAAGCGGATATAAAGCGTTGCCGAAACGGTGCAAACGATAATGCTGCCCACGTAAAGCAGCATATTTGTAAACATCGATAAAATAATCATATCATCATAATATCCGCATTGATGATGATTTGCAATACCTTTCCGCCGCAATTCAGATGGATGCGGGCGGGCTTTCTCGACTTGCAGGCAGCTCAGGTTCAGCCTGCCCCGATGCTCTGTTGCCTGATACGACTGGGTTTCCTGCCTGCTTTGGACGACACTTTGCGGGATGCTTTTTTCAGCGGCAGGCTTTCCTGCCTGCAAGCATTCGCTTCGAGCAATCATGCCGCCCGCCAAAACCATCACATTGCTTACAGCAAAGCGATATTTCCTGCACAACGAAAAAAGCCCGATTAAACAATCAGGCTTTTGCTTTCACGCTTTTATTCGTTTATCATGCCGCCGCCCGCTTTCCCAGCATTTCGGCAGACAATGCATATTTCACAATTTATAATATATAAATTCATAACTTACGGCTCGCAATATGCGGTTTGCAGATTACGATATTGCGATTTCCCCGTCAAGCGATGGACGCTTCACAATTCACATCCCGCAATTTGGGATCTAAAAATTACAATTTACAAATTTACAGCTCGCAGTATGCGGTTTGCAATTACTCTACAATCCTTCTTACCGTGATAATCTTCCCTGGATCATGGACATTCGATACCTTAATCCCGCCTTTGCTTGTCGAAGCGTGAATGATTTTCCCGCCGCCCATATAGATTGCAACATGACCGGAATAGCAGACCAGATCCCCGGCTTTCGCTTCACTAAGCGAAACGCCCTTGCCGCAATACGCCTGCTGTCCGGAAGTCCTCGGCAGGGAAATGCCAAACCTGCCAAAAATAGCCTGTGTAAACCCGGAGCAATCCGCACCGTTTTCCGGACTGGTTCCGCCAGCTACATAGCGGTTCCCCGCAAACTGTGTCGCATAGCTTGCGATCGTTGCGCCGTTGCCGCTACCCATGACATGGCCTTTATACTCAGCTGCGGCATTATGCTTTGGTTTTGGCTTTTCCTTTTCCTTCGTTCCCTTATAGATGACTGTATCCGTAGACTCCTGGAGCACTGCCGTATCGACTACCGTCGAGGTCAGGGAAACGCCATTCACGCTGGTGACCTGATTCGTCACTACCTGGCTTCCTGCTGCGCCGGCGCTTTTTACCTGCGTATCGCCTACATACATATCTTCCGTCTCTTCGTAAGCCTCGCCCACGTCCATCGCTGACACAGAACCCGTTTCAGCATTGATCGTTACGGAAAACAACGGCTCTTCCGTGCTGTTTTTCTCTAAAATATACGCTACGGCTTCTCCCTCGGTCAAAACAGTCGGAGGTTCTTTGGCTCCCCATTTCAAATTTTTGTCCTCGGCACAGATCTTCTTGTCCACGACGATGGAGTTGATATGCGCACCATCCGGCGCATACGCCTCCATGACAGCTTCAATGACTTCTTCAGCAGATTCCTGGTCTTCTACCAAAAACAACTCCTCATTCCCCGCTTTCACGACATAAGGATTTTCAACCTTCGTGCCGTCTGCATAAACAGCATACGGCTTCGTAACATACAGCCCCAAAAGCAACATTATCGTCATGATAAAGGCAACTGCGATGGTCAGCTTCTTCCGATAGCTATAGTTCTCAAATTCAGTAATCATACGCTCTTCTTCCGTACTGCAAAATAGAATTATAAGTGATAACGTGCAAGATAGAATTATTATACAGGAAAAAGCATCCTGTTTGAACCCAATCAGGACGCTTTTCACATAATCTTCAAATTTTGTTCGACAAAAACATACATCTTTGCCATATGGCTACAAATTTTTCGCCAGATTGCATACAAAATCCTGCACATTGGTGACAATGCCCTTCGCCGCCAGGCTGCCCCGGTCGCCCAATTTATTGACCGCAAATTCCGAAGTATCCACGATATAAAAGTAAACGGGTCGGATCGTTCCGTCCTTTAACATCCTATAGCTCGGCGTCATATTGCCCGCCGCAATCGTATGAAGCACCGTCGCCATGCCGATTACAGTTGTCGACTTCCTAATGTGGCTTCGGATCGCATCCTGCCCGATGTAAGTATGCTCATACACCTCCGGCAACGGACCATCATCCCTGATCGAGCCGTTGAGTACAAACGGCACATTGTTTTTCACGCAACTATAGATGATCCCGTCGGCAATGTTTTCCGCTTCGATGAATTTTGGAATCGAACCATACAGATTTACTTTATTAATTGCGTCGATGTGGTTATAATGCCCGTTGAAATGCGGCTTCTGCGTCCTGATATTCTGCCCCAGCGCCGTCCCCAAAAGAGCCGCCTCCAGGTCATGGGTCGCCAAAGCGTTTCCCGCTAGCAACGAGTGGACATACCCTTTTTCGATCAACTGCGAAAAAGCAGTCCTGGCCTCTGCATCAAACGCACAGGCGGGACCCAGCACCCATGTGATATGCCCGTGCAGCTTTTCATATGCAAGCAATTCATAAAGACTGCTGTAATCATACGAAAAAGCCGTTTCCCTGCTGCGGCTCTGCCGAAAAGCGAAAGAGTTCTGATGTCCTTCATTTTCTCCCGGAAAAACGAAACCATTGTCGTGAACATAAATCCCCTCTTCACACTGCTCCGTCCGCCCCACAAAGATCATGTCCCCTTTCTTCACATTGCGAAATTCCCTGACATATATTTCACCGTTTTCATAAACGGCTACACAGTCCATCCGCGAATCCTTCGGCAAAAGCCACTTGCCCTTTACCTTGAAATATTCGGGAAAAATGGACGTCGCATGAAAATTTTCCGGCGCCGCCATATCCCTTGGCGCCGGCCTCATCTCCGCTTCCGGCGCATTCATGAAGATCTCCTGCGAAAAATCCGGTTCTATGTATTTTCCTAACTGAAAGCTCATATCTTCGCATCCTTTACTGATTCAAATTCTTCGACCATTTCCTTTGACGGCTTGCCGAGCAGGCTGCAAACGATAATCGCCAGGGACGAAAAGAGGAAGCCTGGAATGATTTCATAGACATCGAAGATTCCGCCCGATAAGTTGTACCACAGCAGATCCACTACGCCGCCAGTAATCATGCCCGCAATCGCACCCGAAAGCGTCATCCGTTTCCAGAACAGCGAAAACAGGATCAATGGCCCGAAGGTCGAGCCAATGCCGCCCCAAGCGCAGGATACCAGGTTAAAAATAGAGCTATTCGGATCCATGCCCAAAAACAGCGCAATCACCGACACGATGGCAACCGCAACACGGCTGACCCACACCAGCTTCTTGTCATCCGCATCCTTTTTAAACAAAATCGCATAAATATCCCTTGAAACGGAGGAGGCCGTCACCAAAAGCTGCGAACTGGCTGTACTCATCGTCGCCGCCAGAATCGCAATCAGCAAAATGCCAGCCACGACCGGATTGAACAGCGCATTGATCATTTCCATGTAAATCGTTTCGCTGTCCGCAAGATCCGGCATGAACGCTTTCCCGACAAGACCGACAAAAATCGCCGCCGTCAGCGTGATGATCACCCAGAACATCGCAATCCTTCTCGAGGTTTTGATCATTTCTGAATTTTCGATCGCCATAAACCGGACCAGGATATGCGGCTGGCCGAAATATCCCAGCCCCCAGCCCAGCGCAGAAGCCAGCAAAAAGCCGTTGATGCCGCCACCATCCGCATTTTGCGGGAAAAATTCCAGCGTTTCCGTCGTAAGCTGCGACAGCTTCACCGCCACCGCATCGATCCCGCCGACATGGACGCAGGCGACGATCGGCACGATAAGCAGTGCGAAAAACATAATCGTCCCCTGAATCGTATCCGTCCAGCACACAGCAGTAAACCCGCCCGTTGCCGTATACGCCAAAATGATGACCGCAACGATGATCAACCCCACGGTATAATCGATGCCAAAGACCGTCGTAAACAGCTTTCCGCCTGCCACGAGCTGCGAAGACGTGTACACCAGGAAGAAAATAACGGTAAATATTCCCGCTACCATGCGCAAAACGTGCTTTTTATCCCTGAAACGGTTTTCAAAAAAGTCCGGCAGCGTGATCGCATTGCCCGCTACCTGCGTATATTTCCGCAAACGCCTTGCGACGAACATCCAGTTGAGGTATGTCCCTAGCGCCAGCCCCACGGCCGTCCAAATCGCCTCCGACGTCCCCGCATAGAGGATATAAGCAAGCCCCGGCACGCCCGTAAGCAGCCACCCGCTCATGTCCGACGCCTGTGCAGACATCGCAACCGCAATCGGCGGGAGCTTCCTGCCGCCCAAGATATATTCCGACATGCCATCATCTTTGTTATAATATTTCATTCCAATGGCGACCATGATCCCCAAATATATGACGAACACGGCGCCGATAATTATCGTATCCATTCAGTCCTTTCTCCTTTTGTCGTTTTCTCCGTTTGAGCTTTTGCAAAGCGCACGTTATCGGTCTTCCCGCAAAGCGCGCCTTTCTGGCTTTTCGCAAAGTGCATCTTCCCGCAAAGCCCGCTTTTCCAGTTTTCGCAAAGCACGCTCCGCCGGCCTTTCAATCCTTTCGCGCAACTCTATTTTTTCTCGATCCGGTCAATCCCCATGTATCCCCTGAGCGCTTCTGGAATCACGACGGAGCCATCCGCCTGCTGGTAATTTTCTAAAATCGCAGCGACCGTCCTGCCTACGGCAAGCCCTGATCCGTTGAGCGTGTGGACAAACGCCGGCTTGCCCTTTTCCGCCGGCCTGAAACGGATATTCGCCCGCCTTGCCTGATAGCTTTCAAAATTGCTGCAGGAAGAAATTTCAACATACCGGCCATAGCTCGGCATCCATACCTCAATGTCGTAAGTCATCGCCGAGGAGAAGCCAAGATCCCCTGTGGAAAGGCGCACGACCCTGTATGGAATTTCAAGCCGTTGCAGTACCGTTTCCGCCGCCTTCGTAAGCGACTCCAGCTCATCATAAGAAGTTTCCGGCTTTACGAACTTAACCAACTCAACCTTGTTGAACTGGTGTTGCCTGATCAGCCCCCTGGTGTCCCTTCCGGCAGAACCCGCTTCCTTACGGAAACAAGGGGTATAGGCCGTATAATAAACAGGGAGCTCATCCTCGCTCATGATTTCGTTCATCCGCAAATTGGTTACCGGCACTTCCGCAGTCGGGATTAAGAAAAAGTCCTTCGCAGGCACATGAAACATATCGTCCTCAAACTTAGGAAGCTGTCCTGTGCCTGTCATCGCATCCCGGTTCACCATGAACGGCGGCAGGATCTCCGTAAATCCGTGTTCTTCCGTATGGAGGTTCAGCATGAAGTTAATCACGGAGCGTTCCAGCCTGGCACCAGCGCCCTTGTACACGGTAAATCTTGCGCCCGAAATCTTCGCCGCCCTTTCAAAATCCAGGATATCCAAATCCGCGCCGATATCCCAGTGCGCTTTCTGTTCAAAATCAAATGCGCGCGGCTCACCCCACTTGCGAAGCTCGACATTGTCAGAATCATCTGCGCCTTCCTGCACTTCACTGCACGGCGTATTCGGTATATTGAGCAACGCATCCCGGAGTTTTCCTTCCACGTCGCTTACCTGGCTGTCGAGCGCCTTGATTTCCTCTGACAACTTTTTCATCTCCGCCATCAGCCCTGTCGTATCCTTGCCTTCCTTTTTCAGCTTCGGAATCTGCTTGGAAGATACGCTCTGCTGGTTTTTCATCTGTTCTACCTTAGCCAGGAGCGCACGCCTTTCTTTATCATATTCCAATACATGGTCGATGCCAAAATCACCCTGACCTCTCGATGCGACAGCTTTTTTCACGTTATCGAAGTCTTCCCTTATTCTCTTAATATCTAACATGTTTTTCCTCCGTCTATTTTAAAATAAGTTTTTCTTATATATTATGTACAAATCCGTGAGCTGTCCGATCTTTTCCTGCATTTCAATCTGCAAGGAGGATGCCGTATCGTAATCCCCGGTGTCGAGCGCCTGTTTGATCCTGGTCAAAAGGCAGTAATCGTCGAGGGTATCCCGCCCTAAATGGTTTCTCAGCCGCTGGATCTTCTCCCAGTTATGCCTGTCATAATCGACACAGTCCATATCGTCATGAGCTTTGCCGCATGCCCTGATCAGATCCATGGTGTCCGGAATGATCCTGTTATGCAGCTCCGTCGCCCATTGGTCAATAATCGCTTCCCGGTAAGATTCCAGCGCAATGTCCGTCATCACATCATCACGCTTGAATATATGCAATTTTTCCGGATACTTCTCAAAGGCGAGAAGGTTTTCCCATACGGTACTCGGCGCTTTGCCGAAATACTGATCGCGTTCCTCCTGCGTATATTCATCGAAAACATCCTTTTCGCTTCTGTAGATTCTGTCCTTTTCCAAATAATCATCCGCTTCCCCGTAATCCTTAGAAATAGAATGCTCCAGATCCTGCGGGGTTTTCCCTTTTTCCAGCGCATGCTTAATGCCGTCCAGCATCGCCATATAAGAAGCCGCCAAAACGAGGTAAGTATTGCTCTTCGGATTCGGCGACCGCAATTCAAACCTCGTCGCCAAAGGATTGCCCACTTCCCGCACAAGACCGGCCAGCACCGTCCTGTTCCTGGAAGGAAGCTTGGCATTATGCCCCAGGGAAGTAACCGTGCATACCGGAGCTTCATACCCGGGCTTCAGCCGGTTCAGGGAATCGTTGGTGGAGCTTACGAACGGGTTTACCACATCGTAATTTTTGAGCAGCCCCATCAATGCACCAAAACCCACAGGACTCATGAACTGGTTTTCGGGATCGGACGGTGCGAAAAGGTTCACGAGCCTGCCGTCTTTTAGGCGGGCGGCAACGCCCATATGGGTATGCTCGCCATTTCCGGCGACGCCCTCCATCGGTTTTGCCATAAACGTGACCTCCAGGCCGTACATCCTGAAAATATCCCGCACAACGTATTTGATCTGGTTTTCATTATCCGCCGCCTGTACCGCCGACGAATACTTCCAATCGATTTCAAGCTGCTCCATCACATGGTCGTAATTTCCTGAATTACCCAGCTTCGCTTTCACGCCGCCGACCTCTTTGTGTCCCATTTCCATATCAAAGCCGTACTTTTGAAGCACCACCATCGTCTCTTCAAGCGCTGTCCGCACCGGACCTGTGGTCCGCTTCCAATACTGCTCCTTCAACATCTGCGCCGTGGAAAGCTGCTCCCGGTCGGCGTCATCGTCAGGCGTTTTCACCCAAAATTCCAGTTCGGTTGCCGCAGTAATGATGATTTCATCGATCTCCTCTACGGAATCAATATCCAAATATTCAAATACATAGGCGTTTTCTTGAAGCAAATGCATTAAATCCTGCTTAAAATTATGGATAGCGTCCCGCAAGATCACGCGCGAACCAACCCGCTCCGAATCGTTGTGAATCAGGGATGAGGGAATCCGCAACGTTCCCACTGGCAGCCCTGTCTGCGGATCGGGATAATTGAAGTTGTGATCGACAAACCAGTCAACCGTAGTATCGGGTATGATATCCACCTTGGCGTTGTTTAGCTTCGCAATTTTAGGAAGCACTACGCTGGAGCCATCTGTCTGCACGCCTGATTCGAGGAATTTCGGAATATCGGCCAGAAATTCTTCAACCGGTATTTTTTCATCGGTATCATGGCCGCCCACATCGATTCCCACCAGCGATACGAATTTTATTTCGGGATGCCATTCCAGCGCTGCCCGGATGTCCTCCGGTCCGTGCTTGTCTTTCGGCAAGGTGAAAAGCATTTTATTCAAGTCACAATTTAACATAGTCCTGTCTCCTTCAATTTTCCGTCTCCTTCCATTCTGTCATTTCACGTTGAAAATAGTCAGAACATTCCCGTAAAACCTGGAGAAAGGCAATGGGAATGTCCTGAACAATCACTTTATTCGCTTAACATGTTCAAATATTTTTCAAGCTCCTGTAAATATTCACCGTATTTCGCCCAGTCGCCGCTCTGCTGCGCCTGCTGTGCATTGGTGAAGGCTTCCTGTGCCAATGTTACGATCTCGGTCTGGCTCAAAGCTTCCGAAGATGACGATTCCGGCTGTTCTTCTGTCTGCCCTTCGCCGCCCGGCGTTTCCCCGACGCTGCCTTCGCCAAAGATCGAATTGAGCGCTTCCGCAAGGGTCGGCTCATAAGCAATCCTGTCGCCGTAGGCCACGATTACCCGTTTAACTTCAGGAATGCTGGAGTTCGTTGCCTCCAAGTATACCGGTTCGATATAGAGGAACGAATCTTCAATCGGGACGATGAACAGATTGCCACGGCTATAGCTCGACCCGGACGAATTCCAAAGGGAGAACTCTTTAGAGATTTCTGGATTCTGGTCAATCTGCGCCTCAATCTGCATCGGGCCGTATACGGTCTTGCTCTTCGGCATCTGATAAAGTACCAGGCTTCCGTACTGCTGTCCATCGCTTCTGGCCACGAGAAGCCCCATCAGGTTTCTCTTATCCTTCGGCGTGAACGGAATCGTGCTTACAAATTCTGCGCTTTCCTCGCCCGGAAGCTTCATGATATAGTAATTCGGCGTCATTTTCTGTTCTTTTGTGCCGTAGATTTCGCTGGAGATTTCCCACATATCCTCGTTCTGGTAGAATACCTTCACGTCGTTCATATGGTATCTCTGGTACACCTGCGCCTGGATATTGAGCAGCGTGTTCGGATACCTGATATGCGCCCTGATTCCCTCCGGCATCTTGTCCAGATCCTTGAACAGGTCAGGGTATATCTTCTTGAAGGTCTGCGCGATCGGGTCGCTGTCATCCACGATATAATAACTCGTCGTTCCATTATAGGCATCGATGACTACCTTGACGGAGTTGCGGATATAGTTCGTCTCATTGCCCTGCTGATACGGTTCTGAATACGGATACCTGGATGTGTGGGTATATGCGTCGATGATCCAGTACAAGTTTCCATCATCCGTAATCATATATGGATCGTTGTCATATTCCAGGTACGGCATGATTTCCTGCACCCTCGCCTTGATGTTCCGGTTAATCAAAATTTTAGAATCATTATTGATATTGCCCGAAACCAGCATCTTGAGACTGCGTTCCCGCACGGCGAACATGAAACGGTTGAGCATATTCAGTTTGATCCCTGCATTGCCTTCATACTGCGTGTACTTGTTGCTGCTACCGTCCGGATAATCGAACTCATCCTCCGATGTGTTGACGAGCGCATAATTGTTCGTCAGCTCGCCGTAATAGATGCCCGGCTGCTTGATGTCGATTTCCTCCACGCCTGATGCCGGCGGGATTCCGCCGATCAACACGTCCGGCTGGCCGCTGTCGGTAATCTTGTCTACCCTGGAAAGCGTGATTCCATATCCGTGCGTGTACTTCAAATGCTTATTGAGCCACGTATCGCTGATTTTTTCCTCGTCGATTTCCCTGCTGGAAAGATACGTCTGCGTATATTCCCCATTGACATTATACCTGTCTACGTCTACATCGTTAAACGTATAATACTGCCTGATGCTTTCCGTCTGGTTGTAGAATGTTTTCGTCGGCGAGTAATCATTGATCCTGATGTTCGATATCGTCTCCATGTTGCCAGCAATATCTTCACCGGTCAAATCCTCCGTTGCCGCAAAATCCTTGGTATCAACACTGTTGAGGCCGTAAGCATACTGGGTATATTCGATATTTCGCTCCAAGTATTTGCTTTCCTTGTTGATTTCATCCGGCGTTACGATCAGGTTCTGCACGAGCAGGGAAGCCCCTGTTCCTGCAACGCCGGTCACGATCAGGAGAATCGGCGCAATTACCGCAGGCTTTACCTTCCGCTTGTTAATGCCGATCGCAAAACCAACCGCTGCAACCACTGCCAGCGCAATGCTGATCCTGTATACCCACAGCGTGATCGTGATATCGGTAAAGCCAGCGCCATATACCGCTCCCGTGCTGCCAAAGAGCAGGCTGTACTGTTTGAGGAAGAAGTTGACTGCCACCATGAGGAAGAACAGCACGCCCACGATAATGAGCTGTTTTTCCGCAATGGAAATCAGCATCTTGAAATTCTTATCATCAAACTGCTTTTTCTTCTTCGCTTTCCTGCTAAACGGCGCTTTGCCGCCCTGCCCTGTAAACTGCCCGGCGAATTTGCCAAACATATCGGTCACATTGTCAAAGCCGCCCTGCCCAATGCCGCCGCCCTTGTTGAAGCTGCTGCCGTCATACCTGTCGTCGTCTGTTTCATCGGCGGTTTCTTGCTCCGCTTCCTCGAAAATCTGCGGCGTCCTTACGGAAAGCAGCACCGTGTAATAGATAAGCGTAAGAAGGGCAAAGGCAATGAGCAGCAGGATGATGAGTTCATTTGCCGCCTCGATGAAGCCCAGCTTGAACACATAGAACGATATGTCCATATCATATAGCGGGTCGGCCACGTCGAAGCTGCTGCTGTTGGCAAACTGCAAATACTGAAACCATATTTTCGTCACTGCGAAATATGTCGTCACAACGCCATAGAGAGCGGCCAGCCCCCATGAAATCAAGTTTAACCGTCCATGATTAGTCGCCTCATTGGATGCGACCTTCTTAAAATATCCTCTTTTGAGGAACTTCAAATAAATATATGCGAGGAACGTGACCACGACAAACGTCGGCACGCCGATTTTAAGCTGGGTAAACAGCTTCGTGAAAAACACCGACACATAATCCAGTTCCTTAAACCACAGAAAATCCGTGATAAAGCCGATTAAGGCGACAAACAGCAAGAGGATGAGCAATATCGCTATAATTAAGCCTTTTAGCCCGACTTTCCCCTTCTTTTTTTTCTCTTTTTCCAAAACTTACCTCCTTTTAAATTTCATAGCAATTTGCCATTTTCATGACAAACTCTTTTTCCGGGTACATGGAATACACTTTTTCAACCGTATTATTTCCGATTGTCTCCCTTACCCATACATAGTAATTCGTTCCCGCCTGCCTGATCTCCCCGATTTCCAGTTTCGTGAACCTTCCATCCATCTGCTGTCCTTCTAAGGCGGCGGTTTCCGCATATAAGGTTGTATTTGGGTCGATCATGTCCAATACTTTTTTGTTGCCTTTGTTCATCAGGTTCACCTTGTTTGATTCAAAGGCGATGATTCTGCCTATGACCTGTTCGTCGTAGTACACAGGATAATTCTCCTCATCCTTGCCCCACTCTACTACAGTCATAGGCTGTGATAGGACCAGGTCCGAAATCTGCCCGTCGGTCTGCTGGTCGTACCCCAGGCCTGGGCTGTATGTGATGGCTTCGATATTGCCATCCTTGTTTTTTCCCTTCTGTGCATTGATGAGATCTGTTTTATCGTCCATCGGCTCTGTCCGCGCCTGCATGGCAACCACGCTGTATTCCGTATCATCGCCCGTAATCAACTGGATGATCTTATTCAACTGGTTATCGATCAGCTCTGCCGCCTTGCTTTGCGGCGCAAGGAACCTGATGCCCATGCCCACGACTTCGGCAACGAGTATTACGATGAGGACAACCAGGATAATCTTGAGTGCGATCCTGCCCTTGCCGCCCGTTTCCTCATATTCATCGTCATCCGCTTCAATATAATCGCGCTTTTCCTTTTTCTTGCGCGCCTTATTCTCCTTCGCCTGTTCTTTTTCGATGCGCTTTTGTTCCTTCTCCCGCTGTTTCATTTCTTTCTTGGAAAGCGGTTCTTCCTCATCATCGTAAAAGTCATCGCCATAAAATTCATCCGCTGCGTTGCTTTCAAATCCGCCGCCTGCCTGCGCCTGTTCCTGTATGCCCTGCTGGTTCGCATAGTTTATGGCTTCTTCGTTTCCGTAGTTATCAAAATCGTTCGCAGGCGAGTTGTCGATTGCCTCGTTTTGCGGCATTAATACCGTGTCATTGAGCCCTGGCTTGTCCTCTGCCGCATACTGGTCCGGCAATGGCGCAAGCTCCTCTTCTGCAAACTGCTCCGGCTGGCTAGCGTGTTCTCCGTCCATGCTGTTCACAGTCTCAAACTGGCTGAGAAGATCATCCAGTTCATCCACCGGTTCTGCTTCTTCTGCCGGTTTAAAATCGATCGGCTGCGGCTCTTCGGTTACAACGCCCGCAACAGCTCCGGCCGCTTCCAGGCTATTGAAAAATTCATCGTCGTCTGCTGGCGCTGGCGCTGGTTTTGCGGAAGCTACCCTGGTCGCTTCATTTAGGCCTGCCTCAATGTCCGCCTTTTTAATCACCCTCGTCCTGGCCGGGTCGTCAGAAGAAAGCATGGTTTCCCGTCCCGTAACGGCTCGCGCCTTCTTCGCAGGCGCCGCCTTAGGCTCTTCCTCTATTTCTGCAAAATAAGCATCCCGTGCCTTCGCCATTTCGTTGATCTGGTTTCTCGTCGCCTGGTGCGCTTCTTCGACTTCTTTGCTGACTTCCGGCTTCTCCGGCGTTCCTGCGCCAACGCCCCGCAAGCCCGCTACAGCGGCTTTGATCTTCGCTTCTTCTTCCTTGCGCATTCTAGCTGTCTGCTCCAGGACCTTTTTGACCTCTTCCTGCGCTACGGCTTGATTGGCTTCTTCCGCCAACCGTTTCCGCTTCGCTTCAAGCTGCCGTTCTGCTTCTTCGGCTTCCAAGCGTTTTCTTTCCTGCTCTGCTTTAAACCGCGCTTCTTCTTCTGCGGCAAGGCGCGCTTCCTGCTGCGCCCTGATCTTTGCCGCTTCCTGTGCGGCCTTTAAATCCGCTTCTGCTTTCAGCCTGGCTTCTTCAGCCGCTTTGACCCGCGCTTCTGCTTCCGCGCGAAAACGCGCCTCTTCCTCTGCACGCCGTTTCGCTTCCTCTTCTGCGCGGCGTTTCGCTTCTTCCGCTGCCTTTCTGGCTTCCTCTTCCGCACGCCTCTTCGCTTCTTCTGCCTCCCGCGCCTCTTCTTCAGCTTTCTTTTTTGCCAGCTCCTGCAAGCGTGCCGCTTCCTCTTCCGCCTTCTTCTTTGCCAATTCCTGCTGGCGCGCTTCTTCCTCTTCCGCCTTTTTCTTCGCCTCCGCTTCCCGGCGCGCTTCTTCTATGGCCGCAAGGCGCGCTTCTTCCTCACGGCGTTTCGCTTCCCGTTCGGCTTCCTGCGCTTCTATTTTTTGCAATACATCGGATTCAAATGCTTTTGGCTGATAAGGTTGTACAACGCCTTCCCTTTCAAAAAAGTCATCCATGGAGGTACTGAGCGGACGTGATTCCATTTTCTGCTCGGCGATCTTGTCCGCTTCTGATAATTCGTGTTCTATCGCATTGCCAGATTTTACCCGCTGGTATTCTGCATCGATCAATTTCTGGAACTCTTCGTTTTTCTGATTGAGCGTATAGAAAGAATTGACCTTTTCCATCGCACTCATTTCTTCCCTGTTTTGCGGCGGCTGTGGCTGGCCGAAGACTTCTTTTTCCAAGTCCCCGCCTTTCAGGGGCTCTTCTTTTGCGCCCGGATGCGCTGGATCACCGGAGGCATCGGAAGCAGTTTTCTGTTCCGCAGCCTTCACTTGCGCTTGCTCCTGCGGGACGGATTTAACCACCCTCCGCGGGGTTTCCGGGATATCGTCCGGATTGGCATTCCAGTTAAAATCGATTTCCTCCGTTTTTTCGATCACGTTTCGATCTGGATACTCGGATACGTTCCACTGAAATTCTTCAAATATAGGTTTTCTCATTTCCGGCGCATCATCGCTGCTGTCCGGTTCTGGTTTTGTATGTATGCTCGGTTCTATAGCTTCCGGTTGTGGCTGCTGTGGTTGTGGCAATTCTTCCACAGGGCTGCCGCAATGATTGCAAAACTTTGACCCTCCTGCAATCTCCTTTCCGCAATTTTTACAATACATAAAGTTCCTCCTTCTGGCGTTTTTATTCTTTGATCAGCATTTCCAGTTCCGATACTGTGTATTCTTTTCCACTTCTTCCTATATTATATCCCGTCGGCGGTTTTGGGGGATGGCCAAACTGATAAATCCCATCCAGTCCCTCGCCGCTTGTCCCTGCAAAACCCGAATCCGTGGGGCTTGCCCCTGTTTCATCGTGAAACGCTTCGTCAGGTCCTGCCGGCATATTCATCAGTTCGTTGAGAAATTCATCGATTTCTGAGCCAGGCTCTTTGGCATCCGGCGTATCCGGGTTGTTCCCTGCGGCTTCCTCCTCTTTTTCGCTTGCCCCGGCGGTCAATTTTCCAACTGATTTCCCCAGGGGCGGGTTTTCACTCCGGGGTTCTGCCGCCGATTCTTCTTCCTGTTCCGCTTCAATTTTCGCAACCGCCGGCACAGAAGATGCCTCCGTTCCTATGCGCTCATATGTATCCGCTTGCGCTTCCTGCCATGATTCTTCAGAAAGATGCCCGGCAATTTCATCGAAATCCCATAAAGCCGGCTCGTCCTCTTCCAAATCCCAAAGATCCGCTGATTCTTCAGAATCGTGCGGCTGCTCCTCTCCTTCCGCCGTATCAAATCCTGCAAACTCCTGAGAGCCGGCTTCCGCCTCCTGCCACAGCCCATCGGAATCCCGGCCGTGCAACCCGCCAGCATTCTGTTTCGCCTGCGGTTTTTTTTCGAGAAAGGCTTCCGCTTCTTTCAGCAAAGCTTCTGCATCTCCCAGCCGGATCTCCTCAGCTGGCGGCGGAGAAGCTTCCGGCCGAGCTTCTTCTTGTTCCGTTTTTTCGGGCAACGGTTTCATTTCTCCCTGCAAAGCTTCCCCATCCGAAGCGCCTGCATTTTCAGGCAAACCTTCCGTTTTGCGGGACGGGGATTCCTCCTTTTCTGGCAAATCCCCTGCATGGCTCCGCCGTCTTTTTTTGAAAACATTCCCCGGCTTTTCCGTAAAAACCTCGACCCATTTCAACCCGCGCGGGCGTGTCTCCATCGGCTTAAATACGGTCAAATCGTCACAATGCCCTGCCTGGGCGCCGGCATCAACATATGCACTTGTGCCGGTATATGCGGCTATGGTATTCGCTGTATCCATGCCAGCATTCACTTTTGCCCCGGCATATGCAACTGCGGGTTCACCGGCACTCATGCCAGAAGCGGCAACCGCACCTGCATTCACAGGCACAGCATCTGTGACAGCCATGACGGTATCTGCGCCAGCATCCATAGCCGCTGCGCCGCTATCTGCAGCCTGGCGTTTTCTTCCCGCCTTTTCCATTTTGACCCAGCTAAAAGGATCGCGGTCTTTTTGTCTAATAGCTTTGCTATCGCTTTCTTTTTTTATTTTGTCGCCGATTTCCTGCTGCATATTCTGCATTTCCTGCAAAACATTCTCATAAGGAGCCTCTTTTTTTTCTGGCTGATTCCTTACCGATGCAGCCTGGTCGCCTGCCAGGCCATCCAGCATCTCCCCCAGACTGTTTTCGATGGCTTTAATGCTATCGGTCCGCATCTCCGCTTCCCGCTTCCATACCATGAATGTGACGACACATATTGTAACAAAGAAAACCAATGCAACAACAACTATAATAATAATTGTCGTCATGTCTGTTTCTCCTAAATATAGATATATTTTGTAATTTACCGAATTTATTGCATAGCTATTCGATTATACAGTCTCAAATATTATACTATACACGGAGGACAATTTCAAACGTATATGCAAAAAAGGCAGAGTATTCACAATTAAATTGGAAAAATTCTGCCCGTTTTGCTCCGAAAATCAATATTCGGGGAATGTGTCAACCAGTTTTATCGATTGTTTGACTGTCTGTTCTGGTTGCTTTCGTTACGTTCGTTGCGTTCGCTTCTTTCGTTGCTCTCGTTATTGTAACGGTTCGAGTTGTTGTTTGTCTGCTTCTGAGCCTTGTTGCTCGCTTTATTATTGTTTTTCATTTTTCATCCCTCCTCGATTTTATTTTGCGCCTATTTGTTTTTTGTATGTGCGGAAATTAACGGGAGTTGAAATTTTCGCATTGATTTTAGCATTACAGGGAAAAAAAGGAAAACCGATATTTGCTGGACAATGAAAGATTCTCATGCATGGACACAGAAAAACTAATATCTGTGAATTTTTTGGTTGACAATGGCAAAACTAAATGATACACTTCTATTTGTTCGGATCGAAAATTTTATATGCACCATTAGCTCAGCTGGCAGAGCACCTGACTCTTAATCAGGGTGTCCAGGGTTCGAACCCCTGATGGTGTACCAATATAATCCTCAAAAGCACTGGAGACACTGCATTTGAGGATTTTTTATTTTTTGTGAATTTGTGCATTTTCCCCATCTTCCCACAAAACTTCCCACAAGTCTGTGGGAAGACTGTTTTGCAGAAAACTGTTCGCATATGGTCAACTGATAACCTGCTCCAAAATATCTACAGCTTCACGACGGGAATCGTCGGTAGCGTGGGAGTAAGTATTCATGGTGATTTTGATATCAGAATGCCCCATAAGCATCTGCACATTTTTCATGTTTGCCCCATTGTTGATCAGCGTTGTCGCATAAGTGTGCCTCAAACAATGGAAATGGTACTGTTCAATATCCGGCAGGTTTTTCCGTATCAGCTTGTTGAGATATTTCAGCGATTGTGGTGTCATCAATTCGCCGCCAGGTTTGCCACAAACGAAGTCAACTGACATCTTCGGTTGTGATGGATCGAGCTGCTGCATAAACTTGCCTTTTGTTGTCCTGCTACTCAATATTCCGTTTTCTGTATATGCGTCGGTAAAAATCTGCCAGTGAACGATGCCTTTGATTTCTCTCGTCTGAACATAGTGCTTATGGTAAAAAACGCCGTACAATTCTTTTTCTTGTTGCTGTCTCCGCTTCGCTTCTTTCAAAATCCTTTCCAGCGTATCCCCAAATTCCACAATTCTTGCCTTTCCGCTTTTTGGTTCTTTTACCTCCCAGCATTTTTCGCTCTCGTTATAGGTCATGGAACGCTTCAGATGAAGACACCGTTTTTCAAAATCAATGTCTGTCCAGCAAAGCCCGCATATCTCCCCTTCTCGCAATCCCGTTAAATACGAAATCTGAATTGGCAGTACCCAATGTACATATTTTTCGTCCCCTTGCAGAAATGCGATAATTTGCTCATATTCTTCATGTGTGATTGTCTTTATTTTCACTTCCTGCTTTTCATTATTCCCGAACAAATCAACGTCCTGCTTCTTCTTGCGGGTTTTTACATACTGCATCGGGTTTTCCCGAAGATAGCGTTTGGGATAAACTGCAAATTTGAAGATGTTATTGAGGACAAGACGGTGCTTCCGCAGAGTGCTTTCTGCATACGCTTTTTTGATTCGCCTGCCTTCCCCATCAAATTCCCCATAGGTTTTCAGGTCAATGTATGCCTGTATATCCTCTATGGCAACATTCTTTATTTTTTTGCTCCCCAGCTCATGTTTTTTGATGTGCTGGATGGCATTTTGCAGACCGCCCCGACTAGAATTTGCCAGTATGCCGTTTTCTATTTCGCTTTCCCACCACTCGTCGCACAATTCAGAAACGGTGACAGCGCCCGGATCGAACAGCAACCCTTCATTGTTGTAATCATTCAACGCCTGTGCCAGCATTTTCTGTGTTTCTCTTTTTGTCTTACCCCCTTTAAACTCACGATGTTTCCAAGTTCCATCGGCTGCCTGAACACGAAAGCGATAGTACCAGCAGTTTCCCTTTTTCCTCACGCTTCCGTTTTGTAATGATTGATTTGTTGCCATTTTGTGCTCCTTTCCGCAGAACACTTTGTGGGAATTTGACAACATAGCTTGTTAATAAATTCATGTCCCCTTGTATTCCGCTGCTGTTATGTATAAAACGCAAGGAGTCCCTTCAAGCGTAATAATGCCTGTTCGTGGTCTTTTGCATAATCTTTGATTACATCTGCAATCTCCGAAAAGGCATTGGCTGTATGCATGATTTCCCTTAAAAACATGACCTCGTTTAACTCGTCAGAAGAATCGAAACCAATTTTTTCTGCAATATCCTCATAATCCCGATTCTTGCCATGCATCCGATATGCACTATCGAAGGATTCGTTAAAAGCCCCATATTCTTTTAGCAGAAGCAGCAGCAGCGACTGTGAAAATTCTTTGCCGGTTTCATCTGCATAAGCGGGAAGTGTTTGTTTTGCCGATTCCAATGCGTCTAAAACCTCGATGCGTATTTTGCTCGTTACATTTGTGCTAAGTTCCTCTGTTTTGCCAGTAAGCCAGTCTTGCGTCACATAAAGCGCGTTGGCTAATCCCTCAACAACTAATTTTTTTGTGTTATCAATGGTTCCGCTTTCATAACGCTGTATTGTTGACTTATTAACATCCAATTTTTCCGCCAGATAGTCTTGCGTTAAATTCAGTTCTTTGCGCCGCTCCCTTGTGCGGCTGCCTATTGTTTTTCGGAGTTCCTTATCAAACATCAGATTCCCTCCTTTTACCATTTGTTATAGCATAGCATATTGTTCTTTTAAATGCAATATGCAATTTTATTATAATTATTATTGTTGCATAACGCTTGACAAAATTATGCAGTATGGTATAATCCAAGCACAAAGCGAGTTGCATAACGCAACATAAGTGTAGGGAGGAGTATTGCATGAACAGGGAAAAATTAGCGATGACAGTTGAAGAAGCTGCCGAATGCACAGGAATTGGGCGAAACACAATGAGACAATTAGTTGAGTGGAGAATGCTCCCTGTGCTGTGGGTAGGAAGGAAAATTCTGATTCCAACAGATGCACTAAAAGAATTTCTGCAAATGAACCAGAATGCCAACCTCCGAAAAAAAGGAGATGTGCGACCATGGAAAAGGCAGAAATCATGAAAGCCAAGGAGCATGAGGTAATGACGGATGGGAAAAAGAAAGCAGCGTAATCCGCCGCCGAGATTCGCCACAAATGGATATGGGGGCAGCCACTTCACGCCAATGTTTGATGACCAGCTCAATTCTCCGGCATTCATTGCACTTAGCGCAGTGGCGGTAAGGGTATATCTGATACTGCGGCAGGAATACAAAGGAGCTTACACCGGAAACAGGGTGATATGCCCTTACGATACCTTCACGGAAAAAGGCATCAGCAGAAATTCGATCTCCAAAGCCATACGGATGCTGGAAGCTATGGGCTTCATCACCTGCGAAAGGGGCGGCCTCGGCCATCAGCCAAGCATCTACCGTTTCTCTGACCGATGGGCAAAAATAGAAACACTATCCGAGGCAAAAAACATTCTGAAGAAGTTGAAGGATACTATAGAAGAAAAAAACAAGCGAAGCAAACTGGCAAAAGAAACAATATCAAAACAAATAAATGCACCGTAATGTATGGTAAATATATAAGAAGTCGCAAAATCTATACTTATTGGAGACCAGAAAACAGTTGAAATAAGTATGAAAAATGATATCTATGACAGTCAGTGCGCTGAAAATAAGTATTAAATTTAACGCCAATGTAAGTATCAAAATAAGGGGTTATTTATAAATTAAGACCGGCTCGTGCAAATGTCCGTTTCAAGGCAAGAACGCAGAACGGCAAGAAAGGCTTTTTTCTTCGGCTGGTGAAAGCAATTACCGCCCGGAAAAAGAAAATGCCTGCATACTGAAAAGCGTTTGCAAAATGCAGCGGGTAAGCCCTCGGCGTTTGAGAGCGAAATATACCCCTCGCACAAATCTTCGATTTGTACTCAGGGTATTTCGCCCTTGCAGGGGGCTAAGTGATAACGCCGACACTTCTGTTTACAGCGTTATCACGAGAAAACCGCCGCCGCAGTTTTCTCCGCCGTCCGTCTGCTTACGCTGCCGAAACAGCGGCAACCGATAAATCGGTTGCAAAAAGAGTATGCCCGTCACGGGAGAAAGGAGTTTATGCCAAGACACTCATTTATACAGATGTCGAAGTTACCAAATGTTAAGGGAAGAATATCGTATATTACAAGCCACGCAAGGCAGGAAAATCTCTATGCCACCTACCGCACCG
>CAMNSS010000011.1 GCA_946555345.1 uncultured Eubacterium sp.
ATAGGGAATATCGGGGGAGATATTCCCGTATGCTTCAAAGAAAGCACAATGCGGAACGCCGCCCTGAAAAGGGCGGCATCCGTGCAAAGGAATCCCAGATTCCGTCTTGCACACTTTTTTTATTATACAAAAAAGATGCGGCGTGCACCACATCTTTTTGAAATTCCTTTTTGATTTTCTGGATAAAAACCGTAAAAGCTGCCTATTCTTCATCAGTGAGCAAATCTTCCGGATCTACCAGCAGAATCAGCTCGGCAGAATCCCCCATGAGGTAAACGGTATACAAGTCCTCAGAGCCGTCAGGATGGTTTTCGATGAAATCATCGGCGCTAGAAACGATCCGCTCATTCTCATGCGCACAAACGATCCTGGCTTCGTCGCCAAAAGCAACGTCTTTGTTTATGTTGGTATCCGCAATGTAGTAGCCTTCATCGTATGAACTGCTTGGAACGACTTCCTTTTCAATGATATGTACCATGTAAGAATCATCTGTTTTTTCAATGGAGACATCTCCGGTGATCGTTTCCGCTCCATCCGTCATAAGCTGCTGCGCATAATCCTCTGTTAAATACTCCGGCGTGATTTCCGGCTCGTCAATGGTATTTCCCGATTGATTGCTGTTACAACTTGCTAGAACCAATGCGCACCCCATGCAGACAAAGAGCGCTAAAAATCTCGTTTTCCCAAATTTTTCCATTTTCTAATCTCCTGTTAATTATCTGTCAATATTTGCTATAATGTATTTTACACTTAAAAAATCGGCCTGACAAGCGTTTTCATAAGGAATCAAGCGATTATTACAATATTTTTAAGAAAATTGTAAAATCTACTGCGGCGTGCGGGCGCAGGGACGATGAAATGTTGCGAAAATGAGAGGATTTTGCATTGGAAAGGGCGGGGCGTCATTTCGGGCGGAGGTTCGGGACGTATGCCAGGATGCCGTGCGCTTGCGGGCATTTGGGAAAGGATTCCGGGCGGCGGTTCCCTGGATTTTTTAGAAAATCGTTTTTCCAGGGAAGCTAAAAGGCTTTTCTCCGTTATTTCGTGGGCGGCAGAACGCATTTCTCTTATTTTGTGCAGGTTTCTTTCCAAAGAAGGGAAAAACAGGATCGTTTTCCCTGCAAAATCGTTATTCTGGAAATTTAAGGGTGGTTTCCTTGCCGTGGCGTAATTTCCGCTCATTTCCGAATCGGATTATCGCATAAATTCTCTTAAAATGGTGATTTTCGTATCTTTAGGGAAATATGCGCGTCTGCCGCCCTCCGAACCGCTCCCCATCCCTCCACCAATTCCCCAAATCCATATATGGTTCGCAGAAGGAAAATAAAATACCATATGTAGCGATTCAAAATAAAACATCGTATTTGGGTTACCGCTTTTTTTGATTTTAATGTGAAAAAGCACCCTTTGTGGAGTGAAGTTGTTGCAGAGTGGTTTAAAGTGGTTTAAAATGGAGATTACCGAAACGAGAGGAATCGATATGTTTGTAGGCAAATTTTACAATTCAATAGATAGCAAATCGAGAATGATTGTGCCTGCAAAATTTCGGGACGGGCTCGGGGGGAAGTGCGTGATCGTGAAATCGATCGACCCGTGTTTGAATGTTTATCCAGAAGAGGAGTGGGAAATTTTCGTTAAAGAAAAGCTGAGCAAACTATCGGACTTTAAGAAAGACACGCGAATGATCAAACGGTATTTCCATGCATCGGCTGCCGTGTGTGATGTGGACAAGCAGGGGAGGGTAACGATTCCGCAGGAGCTGAAACAACACGCTGGAATCGAAAAAGACCTGGTCACGATCGGAACGGATGCGATCATCGAGGTGTGGAGCAAGGAACACTGGGAGGACAGGCTCGACCCGGATTCCGGCGAGGTAATGGATATCAGCCAGTTGGCAGAAAGCATGGAGCTGTATGGACTTTAATCATGTTCCCGTTTTATACGAGGAATGCATTTCAAATCTTAACATAAAGCCGGAGGGCGTTTATGTGGATGGCACGCTGGGGGGCGGCGGCCATGCGCAAGGGATCGGCAGCCGCCTTGGTAAAGATGGTTTGCTGATCGGAATCGACCGGGACATGGATGCGATCGATGCGGCAGCGGAGCGGCTTGCGGCATTAACGTGCCGGAAGGCCTTGATGCATGACAATTATGCCAATATCAAGGATGTCCTGCATTCCCTGGGGATTTCCGGAATCGACGGTGCGCTTTTGGATCTCGGCGTGTCGTCCTTCCAACTGGATAACGGGGAGCGGGGATTTTCCTATATGCAGGATGCGCCCCTCGATATGCGGATGAACCAGGAGGACGATTTTACCGCTTATGACATTGTGAACGGATATGACAAGAAACAGCTTTCGGATGTCATCCGAAAGTACGGGGAAGAAAAATGGGCGTCCCGCATCAGCAGCTTCATTGTGAAAGCGCGGCAGCAGCAAGCCATAAAAACAACAGGGCAATTAGTGGATATCATCAAAGCGGCGATCCCGGCATCTGCCAGGCGCGATGGCCCGCATCCTGCCAAAAGGACGTTCCAGGCCATCCGGATAGAGGTCAATAGCGAGCTTGAGCAGCTGGCGCAGGCCGTGGATGCGTTCTGCGACGTATTGCTGCCGGGCGGCAGGCTCTGCATCATCACCTTTCACTCCCTGGAGGATCGGATCGTGAAAGAGGCGTTCACAAGAAGGCTTAATCCATGCACTTGCCCGAAGGAATTACCGGTATGCGTTTGCGGCAAGGTGGCCGATGTGGCTAAGGTGACGGGCAAGCCTGTCACAGCAGGGGAAATGGAATTAGAGGAGAACCCGCGGGCAAGAAGCGCCAAATTGCGGGTGATAGAAAAGAAGAGGTAACAATATGATTGCACCTGAAAGATGGTATGAGCATCAGAAAAATTATCAGCGTTATGGCTTTGACATGAAGCCGGAGCCGGAACGTAAGCTTCGTACCGAAAGGAAACGGGCTGCAAGAAGACGGGTGGTGCCAACAGGCGATGGAAAAAAGCTGGCTTTTTCCACGGTTTTGGTTGTGGGAATCGCGATGATCATGCTGATCATCATAACGGCATATTCCGCCGGAATCCGCTACGATGTTAACAGCATGATAAAGGAAAACCAGGCGCTCATGGGAGAGATCGAAAACCTTGAGGTCAAGGTTTTCAGCGCTAATAATGTAGATTATGTGGAAGGCAAGGCGATTGGGGAACTGGCGATGATCTATCCTGCAGATGAAAACAGGGTGCATTTATCGAGCGATGATATCCCTGAGCCGGGCTTTGCCGATATCATCCGGGAAAAGGCATATAATTGATTTTTTACAATATAATATGTCGTAGTTAATATGCGATAAGTGCAAGCAAAATACCCGGACCGGAGAGACAGACAGGCGAAGTCCGGGTTGTTTTTAAAGAGGAATATCATGGTTACGTCCAACAAGAGCAAAAAAAACCTGATCGTGATCCTGTTGTTGGTGTTCATCTGTATGCTGGTTCTCTGTCTGCGGCTGGGGTGGCTGCAGATCGTCCGGGGGGATGAGCTTTCAGGCAAGGCAATCGAACAGCAGACCAGGGATACCCCGATCGAAGCGGAGCGGGGCGTCATATACGATACCAATGGAAAGGAATTGGCAGTCAGCGTAACGTGCTATACGATCTGGGTGCGGCCGACGGATATTACCTCGGCAAAGACGAAGGAGAAAAACGAAGCGAATATAGAAAAGGTGACGAATACGCTCTCCCAGGCGCTGGGGATGGAATACGAGGAAGTGAAAGGTCTCGTCACAAAAGAGCAGAGCATCGTCAGGATCAAAAAAGGCGTGAACAAGGATGTTGCGGATACCATAAGGGAAGCGAAGCTTCCAGGCGTGGAAATCGCAGAGGACTCCAAGAGAAGCTATCCGCTGGGCGCTTTTGCCTCGCATACGCTGGGAACGGTAACGGACGATAATTCAGGCTTGTCCGGGCTGGAGCTGCAATACAATACATACCTGAGCGGCGTCGCGGGAAGGTGGATCAACTATACCGATACCAGCGGCAACAGGCTTTCGTATGGCGAAGAAAAATATTACCAGGCAGAGGATGGATACAGCCTGGTGACGACGCTCGACCAGGTGATCCAGCACTATACGGAAAAGGCGATTGCGCAGGTCATGGAGAAGACAAGCGCGAAAAAAGTGATGGCAATCGTCATGGACCCGAAAAGCGGCGATATATTGGCTATGGCGCAGACGCCGGAATTTGACCTGAACGATCCGAAAACGCCGCTATCGACGAAAGAGCAGCAGGCGCTAGAAGCTATGTCCGATGCGGAAAAGGTGGCGTACTGGAATCAAATGTGGAGAAATTCCTTGATTTCCGATGTGTACGAACCGGGCTCGACCTTTAAGCTGATTACCACCTCCATCGCATTGGAGGAAGGTTTGACGAGCATGGATGCGACCTTTAACTGTAGCGGTTCGATCAAGGTGGCGGGCGAAACGATCCACTGCTGGCGGTCGAGCAATCCGCATGGCACGCAGAGCTTGAAGCAGGCAGTGGGCAATTCCTGCAACCCCGTTTTCGTGAAGCTGGCGACGGATATCGGAATCGATACGTTTTACAGCCATCTGGATACCTTTGGGATCACGGGAACGACCGGGGTTGATTTTCCGGGCGAGACGACTGCGATCCTCCAATCCCGCGATACGGCAGGCCCGGTCGGCCTGGCTACGATCGGTTTCGGGCAGGGGATTGCAGTGACCCCGATTCAGCTCATCACAGCGATCAGTTCCTTCGGCAATGACGGAAAGCTGATGAAGCCGAGGATTGTGAAGGAACTCAAGGATGCGGATGGCAATACGGTGAAGGAATTTGATACGGAGGTCGTCAGGCAGGTCGTATCACAGGAAACTGCTTCCGAGATGCGTGAGATCATGGAATTTGTAGTCGCAGAAGGCGGCGGCGGAACTGCGGCGGTCGAAGGTTACCGGGTCGGCGGCAAGACGGGAACGGCGAACAAGGCGAATGAAGGCGGAGGCGGCTACAGCAACGATACGTATTCATCCTGTATTGCCATGGCGCCGATGGATGATCCGCAGGTGACTGTCCTCGTGATCGTAGACAGCCCGCAAGGCGTGCATTTCGGCAGCGTCACGGCGGCGCCTGGCGTGCAGCAGATCATGTCCGATACATTGCGGTATCTCAACATATCGCCTGATGCACAGGCGGTCAAGGAAGCCGAGGTAGAAAAAGTGGCAGTACCCGACGTTGTGGGGCAGAATATCAGTGAAGCCATTGGAATTTTGGGCGGTGCGTCGCTGTCATATGATATGGACAAAGCGGCGGCGGAGCAGGAAGATTTTATCGTGATGCGGCAGTATCCTGCTGCGGGAACGAAGGTAAAAAAGGACAGCAAAATATACCTGTATAAATAGGTAGGTGACTATGGATAAAATAGCGGTAACGGATGTTGTTAAGGCTGTTGATGGGGCTTTAATACGCAAGGGCGGAGACAATTTCATAAGCGGCGTGAAACACGATTCCAGGCAGTGCGGGGAAGGCGACCTGTTCGTTGCGATCATCGGGGAGAATATGGATGGGCATCAATTCATTCCGCAAGTGGCAGAAAAGGGCTGCCGCACCGTCCTGGTATCCCATGAGGAGGGTTGGGCGGAAGCGGTATGCGATACGGCGCTCAATGTCATTTTGGTGGAGGATACGGTCTACGCGCTGGGCGAGCTGGCGAAGTATTACCTGCAAACGCTCGGCGTGTTGAAAATCGCCGTGACGGGAAGCGTGGGCAAGACCTCCGTCAGGGACATGATTTATTATGTCCTGCGTGAGAAGTACGTGTGCGGGCGCAACTTGAAAAACTTCAACAACCTGATCGGCGTGCCGCTTTCCATTTTTCAATTTGACAGCAGCTTCCAGGCTGTCGTTTTGGAGCTGGGCATGAACCGGTTCGGGGAAATCGACCGGCTGGCGGAAATCGTAAAACCGCATATTGCGGTCATTACCAACATCGGCATATCCCATATCGAAAACTTAGGCAGCCGGGACGGAATTTTTCAGGCGAAAATGGAAATAACAAATCATATAACGGGATACGGCGCCATGAAGGGCGGCGCCTTGGTATTCCCATTTGATGATGAGTATTTGACAAAAGAAAATACAGCGGGGGCTTATCAGCAAACCGTCATCGGCGAAGACGGCAGGAGCGAATATATCATTTCTTCTGTTGACGATTTTGGGCTTTCCGGCATACAGTTTACGTTGGAGCATCAGCAGGAAAGCTATCGGGTTGCTCTTTCCGTGCCGGGACGGCACAATGCGGTAAATGCGGCGCTCGCAATCGCAGCAGGGGGGCTTGCCGGCGTTACGGCAGCGCAGGCGCAGCAAGGGCTTTCCAAGGCAGAACTGACCGGCAGCAGGCTAAAACAGCTTACGAATGGCAAGATCAGCGTGATCGACGACACGTATAACGCAAGCCCAGACTCTGTGAAAAGCGCGATGAAAGTGCTGGAAATCAGTGAAAGCAAGGGACGCAAGATTGCGATCCTGGGCGATATGTATGAGCTTGGAGCGGAAAGCAAACGCCAGCATTTCGGCATCGGGCTTTTTGCGAGAAACCTCCGCATCGACACGGTGATTGCGATCGGGGAGGATGCCGCGCAGATTGCAGAAGGTGCGGAAGGCGGACAGGTAGACGTCGCTTATTTCAAAAATAAAGAAGATTTTTATGCGAAAATAGGTCAATTTATCGGGATTGGGGATATAATCTTAGTTAAGGGTTCCAGAGGAATGAAAATGGAGAAAATAGTTGAGAAGCTTTTAGAATTTTAGGAGTTGTCATGCGTTATACTAATATCGGAATCATCATTTTAATCGCATTTTTGGTTTCAGTCGTTGTAACGAAGCTCGAAATACCCGTTTTGCGGGCGAAGGCGGGACAGAATATCAGGGAAGACGGGCCGCAGTCGCATCTGTCTAAAGCAGGAACGCCTAGCATGGGCGGGATCGCCATCATCCTGGCGGCGGCGCTGGCAGCTTTGCTGGCGGGTTCGCTTTGGGGGAGCAGGCTGTCGGATGTATTCGTCATTCTGTTCGTGTTTGTGGGCTTCGGCTTGATCGGCTTTTTTGACGATTACTTGAAGGTGATCAAGAAAAACAATTTAGGCCTTAGGGCGTATCAGAAATTTGGGCTACAGATCGTGATATCTGTGGCATTGGCTGTTTTTTTGGCAAATTATACCGACAGCAGCACTTATGTATATATTCCCATAGCGGAGGTCTATCTCGATTTTGGGATCTGGTATATCCCGTTCATCGTTTTCGTGATGCTGGCGATGACGAATGCGGTGAACTTAACCGACGGGCTGGATGGCCTGGCGTCGGGCGTGACGGCGTTTGTCAGCCTCTTTTTCTCGGTGGCGGGGATTACCTACGGGCTTTCGTCAGGCGCTTATTTTTGCGCCGCCTTGTGCGGGGGATGCCTCGGATTTTTGGTTTTCAATAAAAACCCCGCTAAAATATTCATGGGGGATACGGGATCGCTTGCGCTTGGCGGCGGGCTGGCTGCGGCGGCGATCGTGATGAAGCTCGAACTGCTTCTTCCGGTCGTGGGGCTGATCTATGTGATCGAGGCGCTGTCCGTGATCCTGCAAGTCGGTTATTTTAAATTGACGAAGGGGAAACGGATCTTCAAGATGGCGCCGATCCATCATCATTTTGAAAAATGCGGCTTCCACGAAGTGCAGGTCGTGATCGCATTTTGGATTTTTGCCATCGTATGTTGTTTGGCTGGATTTGCCATGCTTTAACGGATCATTCATGTATTTATCAGGCGAGGAGAAAATATCATGTCACAGGGCAATTTTGCGGAAATGGAAAATAAGCGGGTTTTGGTTGTGGGAATGGGAAACTCCGGAAAAGCAGCAGCACAAGCGATGCTTGCGTTAAAGGCCGTTGTTTCCGTGCAGGACAGCAAGGCGGAGGACTCCATCGACCCGCAGTTTTTGGCCTTTTTAAAAGATAAAAATGTAATGTGCTATTTCGGAAGGCAGCCGGAGGATATGGGGCAGTTTGACTTACTGGTCATAAGCCCGGGGGTGTCCCCTGAATTGGCGTTCATCCAAAAAGCGCGCCAGGCAGGCGTGGAAATCATCGGCGAGCTGGAACTGGCTTATCGGATTGGCGGCGGCAATTACGTCGCCATTACCGGGACGAACGGAAAAACCACGACGACGACACTGGTCGGCGAGATATACAAGGCGGCGGGAAAAAAGACTTATGTCGTGGGAAACATCGGCGTTGCCGTCGTTTCCAAGGCGCTCTCTGCGGAGGAGGATAGCTGGCTGGTGACGGAGGCCAGCAGCTTCCAGCTCGAAACGATCAAGGAATTTCAGCCGGCCGTTTCTGCTATCCTGAATTTAACGCCTGACCATTTGGATCGTCACAAGACGATGGAAAACTATGGCGGGGCAAAAGCGCGGATCTTTGAAAACCAAACGGCTGGGCAGTACTGCATCATCAATTACGACGATAAGGACTGTTACAGGCTGGCGGAGCGGTGCAATGCAAAGGTCGTGCCGTTCAGCAGGAAAGAAGAACTGGACTTTGGCGCATTCGTTCAGGGCGGCCGCATCGTGATCAAAGCGGAAGATGGGCGTTTGGTTGAATTTTGCAAGGCGGATGAGCTGCATATACCGGGCGGGCATAACCTGGAAAATGCGCTGGCCGCTTGTGCCATCGCTTATTTCGGCGGCATAGGGCCGGATGTGATCACGCAGGTTTTAAGGAGCTTCATGGGCGTGGAACACAGGATCGAATTTTGCGGAGAAACCAGAGGCGTACGGTTTATCAACGATTCCAAGGGGACGAATCCCGATGCGGCGATCAAGGCGATCGAAGCGATGAAGGAGAATATCATCCTCATTGCGGGAGGGTACGATAAGAATGCTTCCTTTGATGAGTTTGTAGCGTCGTTTGACGGCCGGGTAAAAGCGCTGATGCTGCTGGGAAAGACGGCGACGAAAATCAAAGAAGCTGCGGAACGGGCGCATTTCGGCAATTCCATCATTTTAAAGGATATGGACGCTTGCGTAAAGGAGGCTTTCCGGATCGCAGAGCCAGGCGATGTGGTGCTTTTGTCCCCTGCGTGCGCAAGCTGGGATATGTATACGAGCTTTGAACAGAGGGGGCGGCATTTCAAGGAATGCGTCAGGGCTTTGGGAAGGTAATGAGATTAAATTGAAAGAGATGATGAAAAAGAAAGGTAAAAATACAAACTTGCGTTCAGGGGATTTCCTGTTGATGCTTTTTACGCTGATACTGGTCATCTTCGGGGTGATCATGGTGTTCAGCGCGAGCTACTATTATTCCATCAGCCAGGATGGCTCGGCTTACAGCTATTTGCGGCGGCATGGCCTGTGGGCGGTCTTCGGGTTTGCCGCGCTGATGTTCGGCGCGATGGTGGATTACAGGAAGTACAAGAAGTGGGCGATTCCGGTCCTCATCGGCAGCGTGGTGCTTTTGGTGCTGATTTTCACGCCGCTGGGACATACGGCTAATTTTGCCACCAGGTGGATCGTGGTAGGCCCGATCACTTTGATGCCGGGAGAGCTGGCAAAGCTGGCGGCTATCTTGTTCACCGCATGGTATCTCAGCGAGGATATGAGCAGGATCGGTTCGTTTACCAGGGGCATTTTGCCGTTGCTTGCGATCATGGGCGTATTGGCAGGGCTGATCATCAAACAGCCGAACTTATCTACTGCGATCACGGTGTGCGGGATTATCGTATCGATGATGCTGGTGGCCGGGATGCGGTGGATCTATTTCTGGGGGGCTGCTGGAGCAGGCGCTGCGGGCATTGCGGGCATCGTGGTTTTCATGAAGGACAGCTACTGGTATACTAGGCTTACGAGCTTCCGCGATCCGTTTGCCGACCCGCTGAATGAGGGCTACCAGGCGGTGCAATCCCTGTTAGCGCTGGGCTCAGGCGGGCTTACGGGCGTAGGCCTTGGGAAAAGCGTGCAGAAAAACCTCTATTTGCCAGAACCGCAGAACGATTTTATTCTCGCCATCATCGGCGAAGAATTAGGATTCCTTGGGCTTTTGCTCTTGATTGCCGTGTATTGCCTTTTTATCTGGCGGGGCATTCATATTGCGATCAATGCGCCGGATCAGTTCGGCCTTTTGCTCGCATCGGGAATCGTACTCATGGTAGCGATACAGGTCATATTGAATATTGCAGTCGTTACATCTTCCATGCCTGCGACGGGGATCAACCTGCCGTTCATCAGTTATGGCGGCAATGCGCTTCTCATATTTATGTTTTCAGCAGGTGTTTTGGTGAATATATCACGGCATGAAGCAAAGAATACAGGAGTCAGTTAAATGAGGGTAATCATGACAGGCGGCGGGACAGGCGGACATATTTATCCGGCGATCGCCATTGCAGACGAAATCAGAAAACGCGATGAGAATGCCGAAATCTTATTCGTGGGGGCGGAAACGGGACTTGAGAGAAAGCTCGTGCCCGAAAACGGCTATGAAGTGAAGCTGATTACGGTAAAAGGCTTTAACCGCAAGCACTTGCTCCAGAATATTGACGTGTTGAAAAAGCTGCGCAAGGGAAGCAAGCGTGCAAAGGAGCTTATCAAGGAGTTCAAGCCTGATGTGGTGATCGGAACGGGCGGGTATGTCAGTGCGCCCGTCGTAAAGACAGCGCAGAAAATGAAGATTCCGACCTATATTCACGAACAGAACGCCTTTCCGGGCGTGACGAACAAGATGTTGGAACGGCACGTGGAAAAGGTGTTTCTGGGCTTTGCAGAAGGCGCGGAGCATTTTAAGCATCCGAAAAAGCACATCATCGCAGGCAATCCCGTGCGGGAAAATTTTTTGCGGCAGGAAAAAGGCGCGGCGCGGGCGCAACTGGGGTTTGCCCCGCAGGATTTCGTGCTTTTGGCATTTGGGGGAAGCCAGGGCGCCGGGCGGATCAACAAGGCGATGATCAAAGTGATCGAGGCTTTTAACGGCGTGGCAGGCTTTCAGATCTGCCTGGCGACTGGGAGTTATTATTACCAGGCGATCATGAATGAGCTTCAGGAAAACGGAATTGCGCTTTCTGACAATATCAGGGTGATGGAGTATATTAAGGACATGCCTAAATATTTGGCTGCATCGGATCTGGTCATCAGCAGAAGCGGCGCGCTCACTGTGGCGGAAGTCACCGTGTGCGGAAGACCCGCTATTTTTGTGCCGTCGCCAAACGTGACGGGAAACCATCAGTATTTCAATGCGAAGGCAGTATCCGAGCGGGGCGGGGCGATGGTCATCGAAGAAAAGGATCTGGATAATGACCGGCTGATCTCGGCTATCTTGAATTTGAAGAACAATCCTGAAATATTGAAGGATATGTCGGAAAAGAGCAAGGCGTGCGCATCGCCTGATGCGGTAAAAATCATCTGCAGCAATATAATCCTTTCCGGGATTCGGTAACGATTTAAGGCTCTCCGACATATTATGAACTATATTTCGGAGGTGTTTTTTTGAAAAGTTATCACATAAAGGGCGGCAATGTGCTTTCGGGAAAGATCGAGGTTTCCGGCGCAAAGAATGCCGCATTGCCGATCCTTGCCGCATCGGTCGTGACGAAAGGCCAGAACACATTGCTGTCATGCCCGCAGATCTCTGATGTGGACAGCATGATAAATATATTAAAAGCCCTGGGCTGCAAGGTTAGGCGGCAAGGCGGGGCGCTATCTATCCAGGCTGATGGGATACGAGACTGCCGGATTCCCGACCATATGATGAAGGAAATGCGTTCGAGCGTTTTCCTGGCGGGTTCTCTCCTCGGCAGATGCGGGGAAGCCGTGATCAGCAATCCTGGCGGGTGCGACATCGGAAAGCGGCCGATCGATATTCATATCGACGGTTTGCGCAGGCTGGGGGCTTGCATCCGGCAGACGGATGAAAACATCGTCATCAAAGCGGACAGATTGCGGGGCGCTAAAATCAGGCTTGCTTATCCCAGTGTCGGCGCGACCGAAAACCTGATGCTGGCAGCCATTGCCGCTGAGGGCATTACGGAAATCAACAACAGCGCAAAAGAGCCGGAGATCGTGGATCTGCAAAATTACATAAACTGTTGCGGCGGATGCGTTGCGGGCGCTGGCAGCGGGACGATCACGGTAGAGGGCGGCCATGCGCTGCACGGCTGCCAGTACAGAATCCTTCCCGACCGGATTGAAGCGGGAACGTATTTGCTGATGGCGCTCGCCACAGGCGGTGAAATCATGCTGGAGGGAATCGGGCGGGATTTTCTCGATTCGTTGGTCTGCATTTTGGAAGATGGCGGTTACCGCATCAGATGCAGCGAATCGGGAATCTGGGCAAAGGCCTGCGGACGGGAACGGATCTGCGGCATGATCCGCACTGCGCCGTATCCGGGATTTCCAACGGATTTGCAGCCGCAGATGACAGCGTTCCTCACAAAAAACGGCAAAGGTTCGGTTATCGAGGAAAACATCTTCGAGAAGCGCCTGGAATATGCAAAAGAATTGAAAAAAATGGGAGCAGATATTGAAATATCTGAAAAACAAGTTATAATAAAGAATAACCATATCTTGTGTGGCGCCCCTGTGGAAGCGAAAGATTTAAGGGGCGGCGCAGCCCTGATGATTGCAGGACTTATGGCGGACGGCTATACCGATATCGCAGATACTAAATATATCAAACGGGGATACGATAGGCCGGTCGATAAAATCAGGGCGCTAGGCGGGGAAATCATAGAATATGACTGTTGAGAATCGCACGGAAAAACATATCAGGAAAAAGAGGCGGCGGAAAAAGCGATATTTGCTCCGCTTCATCCTGTTCGTTTTAGCCTGTGTGGGGATCTATTTTACGCTTCATATCGATTATTTTACCGTCGATGGAATTACCGTCGCAGGAAATAAAGAAATAACAGACGCAGAAATCGCAGCACTTTCTGAAATTAAGACAGGCGATAATATTTTCGATGTGCATCCGTGGCTTGCGCAGCGGCGGATCAAGAAAAACCTGTATGTCGAAAATGTCAATGTCAACAGAAAACTTCCCAATAAAATCGAAATACTGGTGACAGAACGGAGCGGCAAAGCCCAGTTCGCCATGGGCAGCAAATTCGTGATTACCGATAACGGCGGAAAGGTTCTTGAAATTGCCAAGGAGGAACGCAAAGCGACGCTGGTAGACGGCGTGCGGGTTACGGAGGCAGAGCCGGGCAAGGAGATCAAAGTAAAGAATGCCGGCATGTACGAGAAAGCGATGGCGCTCGTTGCGGTTACGGAGGAAAACGATCTTTACTTCAAAAGGATCAAAATAGCGGGCAATGATATGGAAGGTTATGTGTATGATGGGCTGGTGTGCAAGGGAAAGTATGACCACGTAATGCAATGCATTGAATCGGGCGCGCTGAAGGCAGTGGTTTTCGATCTGTACCAAAAAGGCGTTGAAAGCGGCGTTATCAACATCAGCAGCAATAATTATTGTTCCTTTACGCCGTAAAAAATGTATGTTATAATTATAAGGTGAATTTTAAAATTATGGGAGGTATTTCTGAATGTTACAGTTTGAGATGAACGAATCAACGCTGCAGGAAATAAAAGTCATCGGTGTTGGCGGCGGCGGATGTAACGCAGTTAACAGAATGATAGAGGGGGGCATGAAAGGGGTTACTTTCATCGCCGTAAATACGGACAAGCAGGCGCTTGCGAAGAGCAAGGCGGAAACGAAAATCCAGATCGGGGAGAAGCTAACCAAGGGTCTTGGCGCAGGCGGTAATCCTGAAGTTGGCCAGAAGTCGGCGGAGGAAAACCTGGAAGATTTGGAAAAGTTCATCGCAGGTTCGGACATGGTGTTCGTTACGTGCGGGATGGGCGGCGGCACGGGTACCGGCGCTGCGCCGATCATCGCCAAAATTGCCAAGGATATGGGCATCCTTACGGTAGGCGTTGTGACCCGGCCGTTTAAATTTGAAGGCAAGAAAAGAAGCGAACACGCTGAGCTGGGCATTAAATTCCTCAAGAAGTACGTAGACTCCCTCGTCGTAGTACCGAATGATAAACTGCTGGCAACCGTTCAAGAACAGACCTCCCTGCTGGAAGCGTTCGCCATGGCGGACGACGTACTCAAGCAAGGCGTTCAGGGTATTTCCGATATTATAGTAGACGACGCATTGATCAATCTGGACTTCGCCGATGTAACGACGATCATGAAGGACAGGGGAATCGTACATATGGGCGTCGGTACGGGCAAAGGCGAGAGCAAGCTGGAAGACGCTGTGCGGGGCGCAGTTGACAGCCCGCTTCTCGAAACGGAGATTTCAGGCGCGAAGGCAGTCTTGATCAATATTACCGGCGGCAGAAACCTGACGATGTTCGATGTGGACAAGGTGGCGACGCAGATCGATGAAGAGGCGGATAAGAATGCGATCATCATCCTCGGCGCTTCCATCAAGGAGGAAATGCAGGATGAGATTTCAGTCACCGTGATCGCCGCAGGCTTTGAAAAGGCTTCGAGCGTTGACCTTTTGAACAGTTCTGTCATTCCAGGAAACGACCCGGTAGAAAGCAGCATTGCCGCAGATGCGGGACAGGCGCCAAGCGAAACGGCTGCTGATGGCGTTTACAGGGGAACATCCCCTATCGATATCCCGACTTTCTTACAGAGATAACAGGAAGGAAAGATTCATGCAATAGCCGGTCGCAAGCCGGCTATTTTCCAGTTTATGAAAACAATCAAATCGAAGGATAATGCGACATATAAAGCGGCGGTTAAACTGACGAAAAAGAAATACCGGGACAGGAGCGGCCTGTATTTGCTGGAAGGCGTTAAGCCGATCCGGGATGCCTTTTTGACAGGAGTAAAGATCAGGAATGTTTTCTTGTGCGAGGGGACGGAAACGCCTGCAGGGCTTTGTGATGCTTTTTTGATAGAACTTCCCGAACCGCTTTTTCAGGCGCTTTCCGCTACAGAAACTTCCCAGGGCGTGATTGCCGTAGCGGAAAAAAGATTGTACAGCGCGGAAGCTTTTGAACGGGAGCTATCGGCTGGCGATGATAATATCATCATCATGGACCGGGTGCAAGACCCGGGCAATATCGGTACGATCATCAGGACCGCTGAAGCTGCCGGATATGGCGGGGTCATCATGATTTGCGGAAGCGGCGATGTGTATGCGCCCAAGGTAGTCCGGGCGGCAGCAGGTTCTTTGTTTCGTATGCCGGTTACAGAAGCTTGCGATGCGGCCTGTGCGGTGCGGATTGCCAAGCGGGCGGGAAAACGGCTGGTGGTTACGGACCTGCGGGCAGAGATGGATTGTTTTACGGCGGATTTAACGGAGAACATCGCCTTGGTGATCGGCAACGAAGGATGCGGCGTCAGCCAGGCGCTGTTGGAATGTTCCGACATAAAGGTAAGAATCCCCATGGCGGGTTCGATCGAATCGTTGAATGCGGCAGTGGCTGCCGGAATACTGATGTATCAATCGCAGAAGATAAAATAGATGAGAGGTAGAGAGAATGCAAGCGCAGTTAAACAAAATATTGGAAGAAGTGAAGGAACAACTGGGGTCTGCTGAAACCTTGGCGCAGGCAGATGAAATCAGGGTAAAGACGCTGGGCAAAAAAGGACGGCTTACTGAAATTCTGCGGGGCATGGGCAAACTGCCGCCGGAAGAGCGAAAAGAAACCGGGCAGATGGCAAACAAGGTCAGGAGCGCGATCGAACAGCTTTTGGAAGAAAAATTCGCAGCGGTGAAAGCGGCGGCGAAGGAAGCGCAGTTTAAGGCGGAAAAAATCGATGTTACCGAACCGGGAAGGGATGCCAGCATAGGCGTGAAGCATCCGCTGACCATCACGATGGAGGAAATTTCCAGGATCTTCATGAACATGGGATTTTCCATCGTGGAAGGACCGGAAGTGGAGACCGTTTTCAATAATTTCGATGCGCTGAATGCAGGACCGAATCATCCGGCGCGCGATATGACGGATACCTTTTACATTACGGAAGATATTTTGTTGCGGACGCAGACTTCCCCGGTACAGGTGCGGACGCTGATGAAGCAAGAGCCGCCGATCAAGGTGATCTCGCCGGGCAGGTGCTTCCGCTGCGATACCCCCGATGCGACGCATTCGCCGATGTTCCATCAGATCGAAGGTTTGCTGGTGGATGAAGGCATTACCATGGCTGATTTGAAAGGAACGCTGGACAGCTTCGCCAAGCAGCTCTTCGGCACGAGTACGAAGACGAAGTTCAGGCCGCATCATTTCCCATTTACAGAACCGAGCGCTGAAATGGACGTTTCCTGTTTCAAATGCGGGGGCAAGGGATGCCGGGTATGCAAGGGCAGCGGCTGGATCGAGATCCTGGGCTGCGGCATGGTGCATCCGAACGTGCTCAAGGTAGGCAATATCGATACTGAAAAATACACGGGCTTTGCCTTCGGCATGGGCGTGGAACGGGCAGCTATGCTGAAATACGGCGTTGATGATATCAGGCTGTTCTATGAAAACGATATGCGTTTCATCAATCAGTTCAAATAGGAGGTTTAATAGATGTTAGTTCCAGTTGAATGGCTCAATGATTATATAGATTTAAAGGATATTGATACGGATACGTTCTGCGACAGGATGATCATGTCAGGCTCGAACCTGGAAACGTGCGAGCATTTCTGCGAGGGCATTGAAAACGTGGTCGTGGGGCGGATCGACAAAATCGAAAAGCACCCGGACGCCGATAAGCTCGTCGTATGCCGGCTTAACGTGGGAAAGGACGAGCCGGTGCAGATCGTGACTGGTGCGCCGAACGTCTTCGAAGGCGCTTACGTTCCCGTTGCCCTGCATAAGAGCAGGATTCCGGGACCTCTGCACGGACAGCCGAAGCAGGAGGGCGGCGTTAAAATCACCAAGGGGAAATTGCGGGGCGTTGAATCCTTCGGCATGCTCTGCTCGGCTGAGGAACTGGGCTTTGAGGATAAGGTTGTTCCCGTTGCCCATAAGGATGGCATCTGGATTTTGGAAGAAGAATATCCGTTGGGAATGGATTTCGCGGAGGCTCTGGGGCTAAAGCAGGCTGTGGTGGATTTTGAAATCACGCCGAATAGGCCGGACTGCCTGGCGATGGTGGGAATGGCAAGGGAAGCGTCGGCGACCTTCCAAAAACCGTTTTCCTATCCCGACACCGACTTAGAGGAAGCGGGCGAAAAGGAATCGAAGGATTTCGTTTCCGTGGAAATTAAAAACCCGGAAAGCTGCAAACGCTATGTAGCGAGGATCGTCACGGATGTAAAGGTCGCACAGTCGCCTTGGTGGCTGCAAAAGCGGCTGATGTATGCAGGCATGAGGCCGATCAACAACATCGTGGACATCACGAATTTCGTCATGCTGGAATACGGCCAGCCGATTCACGCTTTTGATATCAATCAGGTGAAGGGCGGCACGATCATCGTAGAGAATGCGGCGGAGGGGGAAACCTTCGTGACGCTCGATAATAACGAAAGAAAACTGACTGGGGATATGCTGTTGATCAAGGACGCCGAGCGGGGCATTGCGATTGCGGGCGTGATGGGCGGACTCAATTCGGAGATCGAGGACGATACGACGACGATCATCGTGGAATCGGCGAACTTTAACGGCGACAGCGTGCGGGCGACTTCGAAGAAGCTGGGGCTTCGGACAGAAGCGTCCTCGCGGTTTGAAAAAGGCATTGACCCGAATTTATGTGAAGCCGCAGCCGACAGGGTTTGCAGGCTGATCGAATTGATTGGTGCAGGGAAGGTGTGCAAGGGCAGCGTCGATGCATATCCTGCGCTGGAAATGGCGAAGACCATCGATATCAGGGCAAGCCGCATCAACCATGTGCTGGGCATTGAGCTGTCCCGCGAGCAGATGGTGGATATCTTGGAAGGCCTTGAAATCAGCGTATCGGGCAGCGGCAATATCATGACGGTAACGCCGCCTACGATCCGGCAGGATCTGTTGGAGGAAGAAGATTATATCGAAGAAATCGCTAGGATTTACGGCTATGACAAGCTTCCTGTGACGCTTCCGAAGGGAAATAACGAAGCGGGCAGATCTTACGAAAGGACCCTCCGCGATACGGCGCGCGATGCGCTTTGCAGCATGGGGTTCAACGAAGTGCAGACGTACTCCTTCGTAAGCCCGAAGGGCGTCGACCAGGTGAGAATCGATGAAGATTCGTGGGAGCGGGCATTCGTGCGGCTGCTCAATCCGCTCGGCGAGGAAAATTCCGTCATGCGGACGATTCTCACGCCGAACATGATGGAGGTTTTGGCGCGGAACTATTCGCGGAACATCGAAACCGTGAAGGCGTTTGAAATCGGCAACACTTTCATGGAAAACATATACAATCAGGACAAGCTGCCTGACGAGCAGTATTCCCTGTGCATTGGCATGTATGGCAAAGAAGAGGATTTCTATAGTTTGAAGGGGGTTATCGTTGAGCTTCTGCGCATATTGGGCATTCAAGAGCTTGCCTTTTTCGCAGAATCCGAATACGGGGTATATCATCCGGGCAGGTGCGCGCGGATCGCTGTGCCGTCCTTGCGGGGAGCTGATGAAGATGGCGCAGCCGAGTATGACGAGCTTGGGATCATGGGTGAAATTCATCCGGATGTTGCCGAGAATTACGGGCTGGATGGCTTGCGGATCTATTGCTGTGAGCTGATGTTCGATTCGGTGATCCGGCATGCGGATACGGAGATGGCATATACGCCGCTTCCGAAATATCCATCGACGTCCCGGGATATTGCGCTTTTGGTGGATGAGGATATGGAGGTAGGCAAGATCGAAGCCGTCATCCGCAAGGAAGGCAAAAAGATCCTGGAAGGCGTGAAGCTGTTTGACGTATACAGGGGAAAGCAAGTAGAGGAAGGCAAGAAGAGCGTGGCTTTCGCACTGACCTATCGGGACAAGGATAAGACGTTGACGGACGAGGAAGTCGCAGAAGTCCATGGAAAAGTACTGGATGCCCTGAAAGAAAAGCTGAATGCAGTTTTGAGAGAAATGTAGGAGAGGTTCAATGGAAAACAACAAAGTAAAGGTGAAAATCTACGGACAGGAGTACGTTATTGCGGGAGAGATGCCGCGGGAGGATATCATAAAGGTCGCCGCATACGTCGATACGAAGATGATGGAGATCACCGACGTGGCAAAAGCAACAGGCGCTACCGCATCCAATATCGCAGTGCTTTCCGCAGTAAACATCACGAGCGAGTTTTTTAAGACGATGGAGGAAATGGATGAGCTGAAACGCATGAACATCCAGCTCGAGAAGGATGCGCAGCATTATGTACAGCTCTGGGATGAATCCAAGAAAAACTACATAGATTACAAGGAAGAGACGCAGGCGATCGTCGTGCAGAAGGATGAACTGACGGCGCAGCTGAAACAGAAGGACGCCGAGATCCAGAACCTCAAGGATGCCGCCGAGGTTGCAAAGCTCCAGGCGCAAAACAGCATGGAGGGCGTCGTGAAGGAAATCGAGGATAAATGCAGGGAGCTGGAGAACAGCTTCTTCGACCTCCAGATGGAAAACCTCCAGCTTAAAAAAGAATTGGAGAAGTATAAAAATAACGGATAGTATTGCATGAAAGAGAAGACATTAAGCGTTTTAGAATACGATAAAATAATCGGACAGCTTATGGAGCAGGCTGGCTCTGAGTTGACGAAACAAGCCATCTCAGAGCTAAAGCCTTCTATAGATGTGTCCGAAATACGGGAAAGTCAGGCGGAAACCACAGAAGCGGTAAGGCTCATCAATTACAAGGGACCATTACCCGTCGGTGGTTTTTATGATATAGAGGAGAGTGTGACGTTCGCCAGAAAAGGCGGCGTTTTGACGATGGCGCAGCTTCTTCGGGTTCTTTACAATATGAAGACGGCGGAGCGGACTGCGGCTTTCCTAAAGGGCGATCTCCCTGAGCTTCCGATCATCTGCGCCGCCGCGGAGCTTCTGGCAATCCCGAAAAACCTGATTGCGGAAATCGACAGGTGCATCCTTTCCGAGGATGAAATGGCAGACAATGCCAGCCCGGAATTGCGCAGCATCAGGCGCGCCATGGTGCGGCAGAACGAAGCATTGAAGGCGAAGATGAATCATATATTGAATTCTGCGGACAATAAATCTATCCTGCAGGATTCGATCGTCACGATGCGGAACGGGCGTTATGTGATTCCGGTGAAACAGGAGCATAGGGCCAGCGTTCCCGGAATCGTCCATGACCAGAGCGGGACGGGCGCGACGCTGTTCATCGAGCCGCAGGCGATCGTCAACTTAAACAACGAGCTGCGGCAGCTGGAGCTGGATGAGAAGGCGGAGATCAACAGGATACTGGGCGAGCTTTCCAGCGGCGTATCGGAGTGTTATCACGACCTGCATAACAATCAGAAGCTGCTGCTTGCCCTCGACCTGTTCATGGCGAAGGGGAAACTGAGCCTTATGATGGACGGGGCGGAGCCAAAGATCGACGAAGCGGGGCGATTAGAGCTGAACGCGGCCAGGCATCCGCTTTTGGAACGCGATAAGGCCGTGCCGGTCAATCTATCGGCGGGAGAGCATTATCGCACCCTCGTCATTACAGGCCCGAATACGGGCGGGAAGACGGTTACGCTCAAAACGGCAGGATTGTTGTCCTTGATGGCGCAGACAGGGCTTCACATCCCGGCGGCGGAGGGAAGCAAAGTCCCCGTGTACCAAAATATCTTTGCCGATATCGGGGATGAGCAGAGCATCGAGCAGAGCTTGTCGACGTTTTCCTCCCACATGAAAAACATCGTCGGGATCGTATCGGATGCCGGAGCGGGAAGCCTTGTGCTGCTCGATGAGCTGGGAGCGGGGACCGATCCGACGGAAGGGGCGGCGCTTGCGATCGCTATTTTGGAACAGTTATCGGCAGCGGGGGCGTGCTGTATCGCCACGACGCATTATACGGAGCTGAAAAAATATGCGATTTCCACCGATGGCGTCCAGAATGCGTCGATGGAATTTGATGTGGAGACCTTGAGCCCGACGTACCGGTTGATTACGGGCATTCCCGGGAAATCCAACGCTTTTGAAATATCGCACAAGCTGGGCCTTTCCCGGGAAATAACGGATCGGGCGCGGACGCTCCTGGAAGCGGGCGATATCGCTTTTGAGGATGTAATCACTTCGTTGGAAGCGGATAAAAAGAGGGCGGAGGAGGAACGGGACGAAGCCATCCTGCTCCATATCGAGATGAAGCGGCAGAAAGATGCGCTGGCGGAAGAAGCCCGGAAGTTTGAAAAGCAGAAGGAACGCGAACTGGAAAAGGCAAGGGAGCAGGCGCGGGCGATCGTGCGGGAAGCTAAGGAGACGGTCAGCGAGGTGCAGGAAGAGCTGAAGGCGCTATCAAAGCTCGAAAGCATGGGCGAACGCAATTTAAGGTTTGACCAGGGCAGGAAGCGCCTGCGGGAAATCGAGCGGAAAAACAAGAGCATGATTAGGCGCGAGACGAATGAAAACCCAGTTTCACCGAGCAAGCTTAGGCTTGGCGGCCGGGTAAAAATCCTCACGCTGGATCAAAACGGCGAGATCGTCAGCCTGCCGGACGGCAAGGGCAATTTGCAGGTGCAGGTGGGGATGATGAAGGTTGGTGTCAACATCAAGGATATCATGCTGATCGACCAGCCCAAACCGAAAAAAAAGCCGAAAGCATCCGGATACGGTAGCCTTTACAAGAAAAAAACGGGAAATGTTTCGATTTCCATCGACGTGCGGGGAAAAAACCTTGACGATGCGGTGATGGATGTGGAAAAATATATAGATGACGCTTTTATATCGGGACTTGAGGAAGTGACGGTGATCCACGGGCGCGGGGAAGGCATCCTGCGCAAGGGATTGCAGGAGATGTTCAAACGACACAGGAACGTCAAAAGCTTCCGCAAGGGCGGCTATAACGAAGGCGGCGACGGCGTCACGGTGCTGAAATTGAAGTGAAGTTTTAGATAAACCAAGGATAAGGAGAAAAACGATGATCAGCTACAAAGAAAAGATTGCGGAAATTCTCGCTCCGCAGATCGAAGGCTTAGAGAAAGATGAGATAATGGCAATGGTAGAAACGCCGGCGGACAGCAAGATGGGGGATTATGCATTCCCTTGCTTTAAGCTGGCTAAGATATTGCGGAAAGCGCCCCCGCTGATTGCAAAATCCATCGCGGAGGGCATCGCAGAAAACGCTGTTTTTGAAAAGGTGGAAAGCGTCAACGCCTATGTGAATATGTTCGTTTCCAAGGCGGATCTGGCGAAGGCCGTAGTGTCGGAGGCTGTTTCCAAGGGTGCGGATTATGGCAGGAGCGATATCGGCGCAGGCAGGAAGGTCATCGTCGAGTATTCGTCCCCGAATATCGCCAAGCCGTTTCATATCGGCCATATCAGAAGCACGGTGATCGGCAACTCCATCTATAAGCTCTATGATTTTCTCGGCTACGACGTGGTGCGGATCAATCACCTGGGCGATTACGGGACGCAGTTCGGCAAGATGATCTGCGCTTACAGGAGATGGGGAAACAAGGAAGACGTCATCCGCGAGCCGATCAAGACGTTGCTGTCATATTATACGAAATTCCATGAGGAAGCGGAAAAAGATCCAAGCCTTGAGGACGAGGCGCGGGCTATTTTCACGAAGCTGGAGCATGGCGAGCCGGAGGAAACGCAGCTGTGGCAGTGGTTTCGGGATGAAAGCCTCAAGGAGTTCAACCGGGTGTACGATATGCTGGGCATTACGTTCGACTCCTATAACGGCGAAAGCTTTTATTCCGACAGGATGCCGCGCTTTGTCAATGAACTGCGGGAAAAAGGCATCATGGAGGAGGACAACGGCGCAAACATCGTGAGGCTCGACGAATACAACCTGCCGCCTGCGCTGATTACGAAGTCCGACGGCTCGACGCTTTATATCACGAGGGATATTGCAGCGGCCGTGTACCGCAAGGAGACGTATGATTTCTATAAGAACATCTATGTCGTTGCCTCTCAGCAGAACCTTCACTTCCAGCAGTGGATACAGATCGTGGAGATGCTGGGCTACGACTGGGCAAGAAGCTGCGTGCATATCCCGTTCGGGCTGGTGAGCCTGGAGGATGGCGTGATGTCCACGCGGGAAGGGCGCGTCGTATTTCTGGAGGACGTACTCAACAGGGCGGTCGAGCAGACCCGCCAGATCATCAAGGAAAAGAACGTCAATACGGAAAACATCGAGCAGACGGCAAAGGATGTCGGCATTGGCGCAGTTATTTTCAACGAGTTGTCCAACTACAGGATCAAGGACTATGTGTTCTCCTGGGATAAGGTTCTCAATTTTGAAGGCGAAACAGGACCTTATGTGCAGTACACCCATGCCAGGGCGTGCAGCATCCTGCGGAATGCGGGCGAGGATGTTGTCCGCAAGGCGCATGAAGAGTTTGATGCGCGGTATATCACAGGTGAGAGCGCACACAGCTTGATTAAATTGATTTATGAGCTTCCCGATGTTATTCTTGAGGCCAGCGAAAAATACGAACCATCCATCGTGACGCGGCATATCGTGGATATTGCGCAGAGCTTCAACAAGTTCTATCACGACGAGCATATTTTGGTGGATAACGAGGATGAAAAGATCGCTAAGGTCGCACTGGTGCTGGCGGCAAGGAATGCGATTCGGAATGGCTTAGGGCTTCTGGGCATGAATGCGCCGAAAAAGATGTAAAGAGCGGGCCGGGCGCGAAAGCTCGTTGCTAGATGAGCTGGCCGGGCGCAGGCGGAACGCCGGAGCGTGGGAATGAGCAAGCGGGTCAGGCGTGAAAGCTAGCCGCACAGCAGGAAAACGCAAAATAGGCCGAATGGCGAAAACGAGACAGCCACAGCAGGAAAACGCAAATCGTGAAAGCTAGCAAAATAGCGGTCTGTGGGACAAAACGGGCTGCAGGACAAGAAGCGGGGACGGTTTTCTGCGCATAGCCGGAGCTTTCACGATTAGAGAATTTACCCGATATAGTATTTATGAAATAAGAAATGCGAAAAATCAAAGGAGGCATTTATGCGATACGAAGGAGATATTTACAGGCCGCCCAGCGAAGCGTACAGCTTGCTGGTGCAGGCGACGATCGGATGTACACACAATAAATGTACATTTTGCAAGATGTTCAAGGATAAAAAGTTCAGGGTGCGAAAGCTTTCGGAGGTTATCGAAGACCTGGAATGGGCAAGGAAGACGTACCGCAGGGTGGAGCGGATTTTCCTTTGCGACGCCGATGCACTGGCGCTTTCCAATAGCCGCCTGATGCCGATTCTCGCCCATATTAAGGAAAATTTCCCCGAATGCGAGCGGACGACGATTTACGGTCGTGCGACCGATGTTTTGCATAAGACGGATGAAGAGATGCGCGAGCTTTACGAAGCGGGGCTTACCATGGTATACCTGGGCGCGGAGTCGGGCAACGATAAGGTGCTGAAGGATATCTGCAAGGGTGAAACGAGGGCAGAGCTGATCGAGGGCGTGCAGCGGATTGAAGCGTGCGGGATGCAGGCTTCCGTAACGTTTATTTCCGGCCTTGCAGGCAAGGACGGCTGGGAAGCGCATGCGATCGATACGGGAACGATGATCAGCGAGATGGAGCCTTCTTATGTGGGGCTTTTGACGCTGCTTGTTGATCCGAGCGTGCCGATGGCAAAAGAGATCGAGGAAGGCAGGCTGCGGCTTCTTTCCCCGGAAGAGGTGATGGCGGAGACGCTTCTGATGCTGGAGCATACCAATGTTTCAAAGAAGTGCGTATTCCGCAGCAACCATGCTTCCAACTACGTTTCGCTACGGGGCGATTTGCCGCGGGATAAGGAAAAGATGATGAACACGCTCCGAAGGGCGATGGAAAATCACGATATGTTTAAGGATGAACGGTTCAGGGCGTTATAGGATAGGCTATGGGACGCTAAAGTGTAGGACCACAGGGCGTTTAGTATAGGACTACAGGATATTGTAGTATAAGAACACAGGGCGTTGTAAAGCGTTAAAGCACTAAACAAGAGGAAACAGATATGGGCAATGCATTGAAAACGATATCCCAGAATATGGGTATCACGAGGACGGTAGTAAGGCCGGAGGAAGAGTATAATATCCAGCTCCGGGAGGACAGGATCGGCAAGTATTTCAGGAAGTACCTCAATAAATTCGTTTTTGTTGAGTTTTCAGAAGACTTTATGGCGAAGTCCAAGGCTGGGGAGTTGATGCGCGGCGTACCGATTCCACTGCGAAAGAAGGAAGTGAAGGATTTCGCTGGCGGCGGGGGCATTCCCTTTCTGGTCTTGGCGGAAAATATGGCGTGGGTCATGGGCTGCGACCCGCATTTTAAGCACACGAAGGATTACGTGGCAATCCTGACGAAGCTATACAATAAGAAGCTGGATGAAGGCATACTGAAAAAGGGCAGGGATGCGGCAGAGATGGGTGAGCTTGATACGGCATGCATCCTGTTCCGGGCGACGCTTTGCATCCAGCCGGAGTATCTTCATGGGATGTATAGCTATGCCAGGGCGTGCAGGGCGATGTACCTTGCCAGCAGGAATGAGGAGTATGTGGGGCGTTTTAAAGCCGAAGCGCTTGACTGGTTTGAGCTTTTGACGCAGGCGCACCCGCGGTTTGCCCAAGGGTATTATTATTTGGGCTATGCATATCTCAACCTGGGGCTATATGCTAAGGCGGATATTTCGTGGCGGAGCTTCCTGAAATTCAGCAGGAATGGGAAGGACAAGAAGGAAATCCGGACAAGGCTGTCCCAGATCGAAGAGCCGCTTAAAATCGAAGCAGGCTGTAACCATGTGATGGCGGGAAGGTACGAGGAGGGGATCATGGCATTAGAGCCGTTCGCATCCTCCAGGTTTCATGATTGGTGGCCGCTGCATTATTATCTGGGCGTGGCTTATGAGATGACCGGGGAGCGGTCTGCTGCGGTGAATTCCTTTAAGCGGACGTTGCAGCTGAACGGAAGCCATCTCGAGACGATGAAAGAGCTGCTGGCGATTTATGAGGATGAGAAAGACAAGGCGAATATCAAGAAGTATGCGGAAAAAATCAAGCTGATCGAGGCGGCGATGGAAGAGGAACAGCAGAAGAACCTCGTTGCAATCGAGAAGGAAGATAGAAGGCTGCAGGCCGCTGAGCCGAAGAAGATCGCGCCGGAACATATCGAAGTGGAGGAAAGCGCAGAGGAGGAATCGGGATGCTTGGCACAGGGCGGTGCGGCGGATGCGGCGAAAACTACTGAGACAGAAAATACGGATGGAACCGCCGAGACGGGAAATGCAGCTGATAATGCGAAAGCTTCCGGCACATTCGGCGCAAGAAATGAAAGAAAGGCTGCGGCGGAAAAGAATGCTGCTGCAACCGGCGCAAAGACCGCAGGCGATAAGACGGCTGGCAAGAAAGTTTCCGGTGCAAAGAAAGCAGGAACTTCTCCTGCTGTAAAGAAAACAGGCGCGGTGGAAGATGAAGCGGATGACGGCGAGGAAGCGCGGAAGCAGGGGCAGACGGAAAAGAAGCGGCTGGTGAAGAGGCTGGGAAACCAAAAATGATGTTAATCACAGAAGCCATTGTTTACGTGATCACTTTTTTGATTGGCAGCATGGGCAGCACACTGGCGGTTATAAATGCAGTGAAGCATAGAAGCACAGGGAAAAAGATTGATGGAGGAAATGCGTGCAATGCCATGATCATATATTGATTTCTGTGGTGGTCTTGTATCGCTGAATGCCGCCACAGGGATATTTTGAATAAAAAAACGGATTGGTGTGTACAATATATGTGTAAAACCGTATTGAAAAGGCAACCATGTTCCCGAAAGCGGATTGGAAAAGAAAACTAAGTATTTGCGGAAAATAATTGAAAAAAATCGGCAAAATTAGATTGACTGTAGCGGCAAAGTGATGTATAATTCTATTTGTTGTCACAGGAAACAACCTAACATTCCAAGGTAGCTCAATGGTGGAGCACTCGGCTGTTAACCGATAGGTTGTGGGTTCGAGCCCCACCCTTGGAGCCAACTATGAATAATCTGAAGGTAATACTTCAGATTATTATTTGCCGGAGTGGCGGAATTGGCAGACGCACAGGACTTAAAATCCTGCGATCCTTATCGATCGTACCGGTTCGACCCCGGTCTCCGGCACCAGTTTACGGAGACCAGCCGTAAGTTCTGTGCTGCTGCACAATACAATTAAATGATGACGCGGGGTGGAGCAGCTGGTAGCTCGTCGGGCTCATAACCCGGAGGCCGCAGGTTCGAATCCTGTCCCCGCAACCAAAGAAAACGAAAGACCCTTTGAAATTTAAATGTTTCAGAGGGTCTTTTCATGCGTTGCCTTATTGTCGGTTCATGTTAACTGATGCCCATTTTCTCCTATACTTTTGTGCAAAAGTTGTAAAAAAGTTGTAAAAAATTTTATCGCTTGATTTTTTTTAACCGCTTTGCTGTGCGGACCGGGTGGAATTTGTTTGCAGGTTCGAGGCTGATCCCAGGCAGTTTATTGATCGCTTCAATTTGCACATCCTGTTTTATGAGCGCATAATGCCTGGCTGTGACTTCGACGGATTTATGCCCCATGAGCTTGGATGCCACTTCCAGGGGGACTCCCGCCCGGCAAAGTTCCGTGCAGAACGTAGCCCTGTATGCGTGGGGATTTTTTTCAGGGATTTCATTTCTTTTATAGAACCGGGTAAGTGACCGTCGGACATTCCCATATTCCAGGAGCTTCCCTGTAGAAGATGTGAATACAAAATCCGTCTTATATTTATTCCGCTGTGCTTCCGCAGTGAATCTTTCCCTGTGAGCGTTAAATGCTTTCTGGAGTTCCGGGTGGATGGGGATTTTGCGGAACGACTTATGTTTTGGCGGTGACAGCTCGCCTTGGTAGTACTGCCTGTTCACATGGACAAACCCGTTGGATATGTCCATGTATTTTATCCCCAGGCACTCGGAAATCCGCAGCCCTGCATAATTCATCAGGAACATCATAAAACGCAGCCTGTGGGAAGATGCGTTGGCGAGGATGGAGGTTATTTCCCCGGGTTCCCATACTACGATGCCCGTGTGCCGTTTATTGTCTGGCTTGTCCGGCAGGGTGACGGCGGAAAGCACGTTATTTGAATATTCGTTTAATGAAAGCCATTTATAGAATGCGGACATCCATTTGCTGATTGCTTTGAGCGATTGGCGGGATACGTCAAGGGAAATGTAAAAGTCCTGTATCGTGCGGGCTTTTACGTCACCGAGCGGGATGCTTGCGAGCAATGAATCTTTGACGTGAACGCGGTAGCTTTGCTCATAACGCCGCTTTGTGCCATGTGCATAACTGCTTTTCATCAGAATGCCATATGTGTATTCTTCTGCATAATCGCCGAATGCTCTGCGCTGCTGTGAAGATTGCAGATGTTCTTTTTCATATTTTATGCGTATCTGCTCTTCTTGGTATTTTTTGAATTTCTGTTCTGCATTCCCTTTGGAAGCGCCTACAAACTGTTTCTTGACAGGTACTTTTTTCCCATCCTTCCATTCATGCCCTATGGTTCTGGTGATCCGGTAATAAGCGTATTCTTTTCCGCCTTTGGCAGTGACGGTGGTATTCTTTTTTGCCGCCATACAGTCCTCCTCCCTGGTTTTGGGCATAAAAATACCCGCTTGAAAAATCACGGGCTGCATGGTAAACTTAATTTGTCAAAACAGAGAACCGCATGACCCGTGGTTCGAAAGCAGCCTTGTTGGCGCAGGGCTGTTTTTTTATTGGTTGTTTTTTGCAATCGTTAAAAATTCTCGATGATATATGTATCGATGTCATCCTGAAAACATATAGGGCATTTTGAATAGTTTTCGCTTTCAGCTGTTATATCATTGGTCGTGATGTATGAGTATTCATCATCGAAAGTTGGGCAATTTATACGATGATAGTACGTTTTATCATTATCTGCATCTATGATAACGGTAGCTTCATCGTAATATGCGGCAGCTTCTTTATATGACGCTAGGTTTGAATCATTTTCATGCGCTAATTCATATATATGGATGAGTGATGCAGTCGTTATAAAAAGAAGGATTACGCATAAACAGCCTAAGATAACGGTTATTTTATCTGTGCTTTTTCTTTTGGGGTTATCGGTAATGTTTTTATCAGGGCGTACATTGCCAGCAACCGTATTTTTGCCAGCAATGATGGCTTCGTTTGTGGTGTTCATGGCTGGATCTTGCGCATTTTTTTCTGTCTGTTCTTCTTCCTGTTGGTTCGTGTCGTTGTTTCCAGTGTCTTTGTGTAAAGCGCTGCTTGCTGTTTGATTGGCGCCTGGCGCAGCGTTTGAAGCCGGGTTGTTGTTATAAACACGGACATAATTAGGGGCTTGCTTTGCTGTGGGATTATGGTATTTATTATTGCCGGATGATAGTATCCAGTAATTCACGAAAGCATATAGCAGCATGGGCGTAGCAGAATTATTGTCATCAGAAGAAGGTCCGTATATTATAAAATCGGCGGTAAAAATAGCTAGAAATACGATAATTGAGTTTGTAATTGCGATTCCTATTAATGCTCTCTTGGATAATTTTTTTCTTTTTATCAAAGTGAATCGGAGAATAACAGGGACGGTGCAATAACACAAAATGGCTAAAAGGAGCGCTGTGGCAATGACAAAAATAAGTTCACCAGCACTCATGCTTGAAAATTCGCTATAACTCATAACTTCTTCTCCTTCTCAAATGAAAACCACTAAACTTATATATCCAAAATTCTATAATAAATAAGCGCTTCCTTTAAAAATGCTTCATCCACGTCCAGGTATTCCGCCATTTCCCAGAGCTGGGTATATCCGTCGGATGCGGCAAAATGGATGTTTTCTATGGGAATCAGTTTTTCGTATGCCCATTGCCTTGCAAGGCGTTCCTGTTTTCGGTTGCTGGCATCGCTCTGGTCGAGGATATCGCCGCAGCTCGTCTCATAATGCCCGATTTCCTCTGCCAGCGTGCAATATTTCCTGCTCGATGTCATGTTCTTATTTATCCATACGCAGTCATCGGCATAAAGGCCGTCGTTTTTCATCGGGCGTTCTTCTATATGCAGATGTTCATATTCCGCCATAAGCTCTTCGTACTTTGTCATGGTGCCACCTCGCTTTATAAAGGTTTTCATGGACAGTATACTGGGTTCAGTGTCCTAAAATCTGGACAGTGCTTATTTGTTCCGCTTTGACAGCACGAATTTTTTGAACTCCTCTATTTCGTCAAGCTCCTCGTCAGTCCATTCCTCGCCTTCGTGGTGGGCGGCGATGGTCTCTATGGTCTGGGTGCGTTCTGGAATATCGTCGTCTGCAAGATAATCCAAAGAACACCCGAAGTATTGCGCCAGCTTTTTGAGCGTTGAAAGCTTGATGTTTTCAGTTCCTTTTTTGTAGAAGCCATCAATGGTGGTATAAGGAACACCGGACTCTTTAGAAAGTTGGCTTTTATTGATATTTCTATCGTTCATCAGCCCGTCTAGTTTTGTAAGGAAACTCATATAAAAACCTCCTTTGTTTTCTATGTTTATATTCTAACGCAAAATAATTCTTCTGTAAAGTAAAAAAAATACCCTGCACAAAAATAATTTACGCCATAAAGTAAAAATAGGGTTGACAAATACCTTATAGGGTAGTATGATGACAACATAAAATACCCCATAAGGTAGAAAGGAGGGAATGATGCTTAAAAATTTGGTTGCTGAAATGGCACGGGAAGGGGTTCTTTATAAAGATCTGGCAGAAATGCTTGGGCGGGATGAAAAATCTATTTCAAATAAGATTTCCTGTAAGACAGAATTTACAAGAAAGGAGATGGTGCAAATCAGAAAACAGCTTTTCCCGGAGTGTTCGTTAGATTACCTGTTTGAGCAGGCAGAATAGGGGAAGCGGCAGTAATGCAAGAAACAGATGTTGTCCGATATTGTGCCGGGAGGGCGGCAAATCAGTGAACAAAGGAGGAACGCAACATGAAGTATGCAGTAGAAGCAAGGATTTTTAGCAACGGGAAAATCGTGGCAAAGGTAAGGGAAGCAGAGGAATGGGAAAAGGATGCCCATAAGGAAACGAGGTCATGTGACATCTATGTAGACATCTTTGGTTCGGAGGAAGAAGCCAGGGCATTCCTGCGGGATTACAGGAATGCATAGGGACGCCAGGAGGGAAAGGGAGGAAAGATGGAAAAGGAAGCATTATTGCGGATGCTGGAAAATGCCAGCAGGGACAGGCCCGTCACCAGGCTGCGGATACGGGCGGCGTTCCGCGTGGGCGACCGGGGTGCGCGGAGGCTCGTGGAGGAGCTGCGGGACGCAGGCTACCCGGTAGTCGGCACGTCAGACCACAAGGGGTATTGGATTGCGGGTTCAGAGGAAGAATTGAAGCTGTTCATGCGGAATTATACCGCAAAGGCAAGGACGATACAGAGAAGGGCTTTGCGGATGTGCGGCAGGTTTTACGAGCAGTACCAGGAAAGGCGGGTTCAATAATGGATGTTTTGATTTATTCGGCGAACGAAGCGGCAAAAGCATTGCGGACAGATCCAAGCACGATTTACAAAAAGCTGGAACGAGGGGACATCCCGGCGTATAGAGAGGGCGCAAACTGGAAAATCCCAAAGGCTCTTCTCGCCGCTTACATTGAGAATATGGCATTGGCGGAGGCGAAGGGAAGGAGGGAAATCCATGAAATGGGATTTGAGAAAGGTTAAAGAGACTATCATAGAGCCGATAGGCGGGATGTTGTTTTTCATTAGCATGGGAATCGTATGGTTTTAAGGGAGGGGAAAATGTACAAATGCAAATGCGGATGCCGTTTCGCCGAACCGGACGGGATTTACCACGATGAATGGGGATGGGAATATGCCTGCCCTGAATGCGGCGGCGATGAATATGAGGAAACTGGCACGTGCGGGCTGTGCTATGGCGAAATGGAAGGGGATGGCATGATCTGCGGGGTATGCATGGATAATATCAAACATGGGTTAAAAGAGGCGATCAAGCCCTTGACTGAAAAGAAGTTTCCTGCTGTTGATATTGACGAACTGGCAGGCGGGATGCTGGAAAAGATCCTGGATGAATACGAAGGGAAGCCGCCAGCATAAAGCGAGACAGCTTCCAAAAACAATCAAATTAATTATAACACGGAGAGGAAGGAAAAAGCAATGCTGAAACCGTATGGGGAACTGCGGAAAGTGGACGTGCTGCCTTACTGCGAGAAGCGGGCGGCAAAGGATGAGGCAGGGAGGAAAATGGAAGTGCCGTACCTGAACTGGGCGAAATGCAAGGATCTCCTGCATGAGCATGGCGCAGGGGAAGTGTACTTCGAGCCGCTGCTGGCGGCAAACGGTTCGTCGGTGTTCATGACGCAGGAAGCGTTCGTGGACGGTAAGGGAAACCGCAATCGCTGTTTTGAGGTGCGGGTGAAAATCGTCATTGACGAGCTGGAGTTTACCCAGAACTACCCATTGCTCAACGGCGTGTACGTGGTCAGGGAGGACACGATCAACCAACTGCGGGTGTCCAATGCGCAGGCAAGGGCATTCGTCAAGGGGGTCGCAATCCGCACGGGGCTGGGATTTGGACTGTGGATCAAGGATGATGAGACGGCGCGGCCTCTGGCGGCGGAAGACGACCTGGCGGCGCATGACCTGGGCAAGTGCCGCCAGAGGCTGTCGGAGCTGATTACCATGAAAATGCAGGACGGCGTGACGATGGAGCAGATGGCGGATGCCGTCGGCATGGAAATGGCGGAGTTCCGGGCGGTCTTCACGTATTACGGGAAATTGGAAAAGATTGAGAACATAATCAAGGGGATGCAATGATAAGGAGCAGGGACAGGAGCGGGTGGTTCGGCGCATCGGATACAAGCCATGTCGTGGGGGACTGGGGGACGGCCACGTTCCGCTGCTGGTGGATGGAAAAGCTGGGCATAAGCTACAAGCCGAAGTTCCAAAACAAGTACACCCTGGCGGGGACATATTACGAACACGCTATACTGGACACGGTTCCGTCCTGTGAAAAGGACAGGCAGATCTGTATTCCGGAACTGGGGCTGCGGGTCAATTACGACGGCATGGCAGGGAAATCAATCAAGGAAGTGAAGACCTACAAGGAAGGAAACGGGTTCAGGGTAACGAAAGCATACTGGCGGCAGGCGCAGGCAGAGATGTTCGCGGCGGGATCGCGCGATCTGGAAATACTGGCGTACCCGTTCACGGAGGAGCATTACAAAAATTATTTTATCCCGGTGGACAAGGACAAGGTCAGGCATTTCCCAGTTGAATACGACGGGGAATTTGTTGAATGCGAATGGCTGCCGAGGCTTGCGTACCTGAAACACTGCCTCGACGCGGGCGCATGGCCGGGGAAGGAGGACTTTGAAAGATGGGAAAATACAAAAGCAGGCGGGCGAAGGCAACGGACATACCCCGGAAAGTAAAGCAGGAGGTGTGGGAACGCGACGGCGGCAGGTGCGTTGTCTGCGGCAATGCTGTGAACGTGATGCCCAATGCGCACATCGTGCCGCGGTCACGGGGCGGGCTGGGGGTTGCGGCAAACGTCGTCACCCTCTGCACGAATTTCACGGAGAACAAATGCCATTTTAAATACGATTTTGGGACGAAGGAAGAAAAAGCGGCAATCGATAAAATAATCGTGGCATACATGAAATCGGTTTACGGCGAGGGGTGGCGCAAGAAAGACCAGGTATACAGGAAAGGCGGGAAAACATCATGAGGGTACGGCTGGGCAAGGCGCATATCATGTGCGGCGATGAGCATTGCTGCTGGATCATGCAGGCAGCGAAGCCAAAGGAAGGAAAACCCGATGGGAGGCGCATGGGCGGCTATGTGCCGGTTTTTCGGATGGCGGCAGGGGGTTATGCCAGCAAAGAAATAAACCCGCCAGGGGTAAAAGGAATAAGCCGTCTGGCAGGCGGGGCTGCCGGGCCGGTGGAGGAGGTGAGGCCGTGGAAGCCAGGATTTCCAGGTGCAAAGCAGTGAACCGGCCAGGGAAACTGCCCGCCGTGTGGTTTGAGCTTCCGGGGCGCGAACTCCTGGACAGGTTCAGGGGGCTGGAAGGAAAAAGCCTTGAAGGATATGTCATGACAATCAAAAAGCCCCGCGCAAAGTCGCTTAATGCCAATGCGTACATGTGGCTGCTCTGTGATAAAATCGCAAGGAAAACAGGAGCGGCAAAAGAGGACGTGTACAGGAAGGCAGTGCGGGAGGCGGGCGCTTTTACGGACGCCGTCGTGAAGAAGGAAGACGCAGGGCGGATCTGCGCCGCATGGGAAAGCAATGGCGTGGGATGGTTTGCGGAAACGCATGGAAGCCAGGGCGCAGCCGCCCTCATCAGGCTTTACCAGGGATCTTCGATATATGACGGGGAGCAGATGGGGCGGCTGGTTGATTACATTGTCGATGAGGCGAAATATTTGAACATAGAAACGATGACGTCAAAGGAAACGGAAAGGCTGAAACAATTATGGGGCGGAAAGGATACATAAAACTGTTCCGCAAGTTTGAGGAATGGGAATGGTACAAAAATCCTGACACAAAATCTGTCTTCCTGCACTTGCTCATCAAAGCCGAGTGGCGGGATGCGCCAAGGTATGGGCTGGACATAAAAAGGGGACAGATGATTACAACGGAAAGCATGCTCATGGATGAGCTGGGAATGACCAGGCAGAGGGTCAGGACTGCGCTTGCGCATTTGGTGTCAACCAACGAGATAACCAAGGCGGCAACCAACATTAAAACCAATGGGAGAACCAGCCGCATGACGCTGATAACGCTTGAAAAATACGAAATATACCAGTCTGAAAACCACAGGGCAGCCAAGGCGGCAGCCAGGCAGGCCGCCAGCAATGCAACCGGCGTGCAACCAAGCATTAACCAGCCTGCCATTATTAAAAAAAAGATAAAAAACATTAATAATAATATAAATAATATACGCGCGCATGCGCGCAGGGACCTGCCGACTGTGGATAAAAACGAACAGGCATTTGATTTTATCGGGTGGCTGAAAACCCTGCCAGCGGACAAGCGCCGGGAGGCACAGCAGCTGAGGCTTGCGGGTCGTCATAGCTGGGAAGAGATCGCCCGTGCGATTGGGAAAGGAGGAGGCGATGAGGGCTAAACTGCTGGCAAAGCCTGAACGGGTCAGGCTGGCCGGGATTGCCGGGTATGCGGAAAGCTGCGGGATTTACACCGTGGAAAGCGAAAGGCGCGGGATCATGTATTTCTACAGCGATGGGGAATATGCCATAGTGACTGCAAGTAAAGGGGTATTGCGGATGAGCGCCGATGAAGCAGAGGCCATCTTGTCGGAGCTTGCGGGGATTAAAGATGACATTGAGGACATCAGGAGGACAGGGAGGCAGAAAAAATGATGGCAGGCAGGTATTGCAAAGGATGCAGGAGAAGATCCCCCGAATGCCATCACGTTAGCGGGGGTCATCCTGGCAGAATGATGAGGCATGGAGGGGGAATTGATGCCGAACAACGGAAGGATTGCGGTATGCCCGTATTACCGGGACGAAAAAAACCTCAGCATATCATGCGAGGATACGTACAGGCGTTTCAGGTGGCCGGTGCAGAAATCAAGGTGGATGGATGCATATTGCGATAAAGGCTGGGAAGGATGCCCGTTTGCACAGGCATTGAACAGGCTTTACGAAAGGATGGGGGAAGGATCAATGGATGGCAGGGAACTTGAGATGGAACACAGGCTGAAAGCATCCGAAAGAGAAAAGCGGAAGCTGTCGTCGCTCCTTGGGAAAGCGGAAAAGCGCGAGAAGGAAAAAGATGCGGAGATCCGAAAGCTGCGGAAACGCAACCGCGCCCTGGAGGCATTTTATGTCAAAAATAGGGCGGCAATGGATGGTATCAGGGAGCAGAAAGAGCGGATGCGGGCCGAGCTGGAGCTGCTGGCTGAAATCTACGAGGGCAGGATTGCGTACCTGATGGCAAATTTTGCTGGCGGGCGGCTGGATGAGGCGGCAATGAAAACATGGCTTGCGGAATTTGAGTACAGGATAGAGATGGAATGTATTGCGGACGGTTTGCAGGGGGAAAGCGTGGCTTGCGTGTGGAGCGTCCGCACGAAGGCAAAGGACAAGGAGGATGGGAATGAATCATGTGGCGCTGATCGGGCGGCTGACAAAGAAACCTGAAATAAGGTACATAGCGGAGAGCCAGACGGCTGTGGCAAGCTTTGCGCTGGCAATCGACAGGCCGGCGAGGGCAGGGGAGGAAAAGAAGGCAGACTTCCCCAGGGTGGCCGTTTTCGGCAGGCAGGCGGAAAATTGCGAAAGGTTCCTGGAAAAAGGGATGCGCATTGCAGTCCAGGGGCGGATACAGACGGGCAGCTACAGGGACAAGGACGGCAGGACGGTTTATACGACGGACGTAATTGCCGACAGGGTGGAGTTCCTGGAATGGGGGAGCAGGAAGAAAGAAGGACTGCAAGACCTCGGCATACCATCGGGGTTCCAGGCGGCAAGCGATGATGAAATACCGTTTTAGGGGGCGGCGGGAAATGGCAGGCAGGACAATATCATGCCGCTACTGTGATGAGCCTATGGCACGTTCCAAGGGGATTATCGGCAGGAAGCGGACAAGCCTCCCGAGGTGCGGGAAGGAATGCCGGAACTGCATCGCCTGCATGGAGGTGGATGCGGATGGGAAGAAGGAGCATATGAACGTTGAAAGGGGCAGGATGAATGGACAGCAGGGAAAAGGGAAAAAGGGGCGAGCGTGAGCTTGCCCGCAAGCTGAAAGAACTGGGTTTTGAAGCAAGGAGGGGGCAGCAGTACTGCGGGGCGGCCGGGGATGCGGACGTCGTGGGCATACCGGGCGTCCACATTGAGTGCAAGCGCGTCGAAAACCTCAACATACATAAGGCGATGGCACAGGCACAAAGTGACGCAAGGGAGGGGGAAGCGCCGATGGTATTCCACAGGAAAAACGGCGGGGAATGGCTGGTCACGGTGCGCCTTGCCGACTGGGCGGTGCGGGAGCGGTGTTACAGAAAGGAGTGGGAGGAATAGCCTGGGGGGAGAACCAAAAGGTCTTTCTTTTGTATCATTAGGGTATGGAAGGGAGGCCGTTTTTTTATGGCTGAATCGAAACGGAAAACAGGATATGGGATGGCGGAAGGACTCAGCTTATTGGAACTGGCAAAAAAACACGGAGGCAGGCGGCCAACGCCAAAGCAGCAGAGGTTCTGTGATGAATATTTGATTGATTTCAATGGAACCCAGGCGGCAATCAGGGCAGGATATTCGAAAAAGTCTGCGCGGGCGATTGCATCAGAAACCTTGACAAAACCATACATCCAGGAATATATACAATTCCGGCTGGAACAGAAGGAAAAAGACCTGATTGCAGACCAGGATGAAGTGATGAAATATTTGACTGCCGTCATGCGGCGGGAGAAGATGGAATATGTGGTCGTCACGGTCATGGAGGAGCAGTCGTGTTACAAGCCGGATGAGAAGGGCATGATGAGGAAGGTCTCCGTGAAGAAGGAAACCCCGCAGGTTGTCGAAATACCGGCGATGCTGCGGGATGCAAACAAAGCGGCGGAACTGCTTGGCAAAGCGTATGGGGCATATACGGACAAACAGAAACTTGCCATCGACGAAAAGCGCCTGGAACTGGAAGAGAAGAAAACGATGGCATCCGTCCATTATGATAAGGACATACGGGTGACAATCACAGGCTATGAAAAGGAGTGGAGCGAATGATACATCTGCATATTCCAGAGCCAAACAGCAAGCAGAAACGGTTTCTTTCTGCAAAGGCAAAGCATATAGGCTATGGCGGCGCAAGGGGCGGAGGAAAATCATGGGGAATCAGGACGAAAGCCAAGCTCCTGGCTGTGAACTATGCCGGAATCAAAATCCTGGTTGTAAGGCGGACCTACAAAGAATTGACGGGAAACCACATCAATATACTTAGGGCGGAGACACAGAAAATCGCTGCCTATAACAGCACTGATAAAATCCTTAAATTTGTAAATGGAAGCGCTATTGAGTTTATGTACTGTGCGAGGGATGCAGACCTTGACAGCCTGCAAGGGCAGGAGTACGACGTGATTTTCCTGGATGAAGCAACCCAGCTATCCGAATACCAGATGAAAGCAATCGCTGCGTGTTGCAGGGGCGTCAATGCTTTTCCCAAGAGGATTTATTACACGTGCAATCCCGGAGGGCAGGGGCATGCGTACATTAAAAGGGTTTTTATTGACAGGCAGTTCACCAGCAAGGAAACCCCGGAGGATTATGTGTTTATCCAGGCTCTGGTGGATGACAATGTGGCGCTGATGGAAGCACAGCCGGAATATGTGGATTTTTTGGAAGCGCTTCCCGAAAAGCTGCGGGAGGCATGGAGGCACGGAAGGTGGGATGTATTTGAAGGACAGGTATTTGGCGAGTTTGTGGATGACCCGCAGCACTATTATGACAGGAAGGGTTCCCATGTGACCGAGCCGTTCGACATTCCTGCTGGCTGGATGGTTTACCGAAGTTTTGACTGGGGTTATGCGAAGCCTTTTTCGGTAGGATGGTATGCGATTAATAAGGATGGCACGATGTTCCGCTTCCGGGAACTGTATGGATGCACGGGGGAGGCCGACCGGGGCGTTGAGTGGACTGTGGAGCGTGTCGCGGAGGCGATACGGGAAGTTGAGGCGACAGATCCGCAGCTGCGGGGCAGGAAGGTGATCGGGGTTGCAGACCCTGCAATATGGCAGGAAAACGGCGGCCCGTCCATTGCGGAAACCATGAGCAGGTACAGAATCTATTTTGATAAAGCGGACCATAAGCGGATTCCGGGAAAGATGCAGTGCCATTACAGGCTGGCAATGGATGATGACGGAAGGAGCATGTTTTATGTGTTCAAAACGTGCAGGCATTTTATCAGGACGATTCCGGCGCTGGTTTATTCGGAAACCGACGTGGAAGACGTGGATACCAAAATGGAAGACCATATTTACGATGAATGGCGGTATGTGTGCATGGCAAGGCCGATCAAGCCAAGGATGAGGGTGCAGAAGAAGGCGGTTGATTACAGGAATGCAGGCGACCCGCTGAATATGCTGAAAGATATGTACGGCTCACGACAGGGGAGCGGGTACAGGAACGTATTGTAGGAGGATTTGAATGGATAACGGCATGAGGAAAACGAGGACGGATACGGAAGCTGCGATAACCAACGAGGATGTGCAGGGGTTTGAAACATTGCTCAGGGAGTATCAGCAAGGAAAGCAAGTCATTGACCAGAAAGCCACGGCAAACTGGGAGTGGTGGAGGATGCGGCACTGGGAACAGATGGGATCTAAAGATGCTGGCGATGAGGAGAATGCAACGTCCGCATGGCTGTTCAATTCCATCATCAATAAGCACGCCGATATCATGGATAATTTTCCGAAACCGAACGTGTTGCCAAGGGAGCAGCAGGACGAAGCGGAAGCAAAAGCCTTGTCGCAAATCCTCCCCGTCATCTCTGAACGCAATGATTATGAGCAGGTGTACAGCGATAAGTCGCTGGATCTTCTCGTCGATGGGGGATGCGTCACGAGCGTGCTTTGGGATAACACGCTGAATAACGGTTTGGGTGATATTTCCATAAAACGGGTTGATGTGCATAATATCTTTTGGCAGCCGGGCATAGAGGACATACAGGAATCGGAAGCGGTCTTTGTATCGAGGCTGGTGGACAATGATAAGCTGGCCGCAATGTACCCGCAGATGAAAGGAAAGGAAGGCGGGGGCAGGACGACGCAGGAATACGTCAACCGGGACGAGCAGGCAGATGAACAGAAGAAGAGCGAAGTGTGGGATATGTACTATAAGACCACCGTCCAGGAAGAAGTGGCGTCCGATCCCAGGACGGGGGATGCCGTGAAGCGGCCGAGAACTGTGCTGCATTTTGTAAAGTTCTGCAATGGAGAGCTGCTTTATGCATCGGAAAATGATCCCGGCATGGAAGGTGGCTGGTATCAGCATGGGCAGTACCCGTTTGTGGTGGCTTCCCTTTTTCAGATCAAGGACAGCCCTTGGGGATTCGGTTACGTGGACGTTATGAAATCCCCGCAAGCCCAGATCGACAAGCTGGATCAGATGATCTTAAAAAATGCGTCTATGGTAGGAACGAAACGGTGGGCTGTGCGGGAAAATGCGGAAATAAATGCAGATGATTTCGCAGATTGGGGCAAGGTCATGGTGAGGGTTTCCGGTTCTGCGCCGCTCGACGACATCATGAAGGAAATTTCTGCAAGCCCTATTCCTGCGTTTGTGGTGCAACATAAGGCGAACATGATCGAACAGCTCAAGGAAACCTCCGGCAACCGTGATGTTTCGCAGGGAAGCGCGCAGGGCGGGGTCACGGCGGCAACGGCGATCGCTGCATTGCAGGAAGCGGGCAGCAAGCTGTCAAGGAGCGTCAACAGGACGCTTTACCGGGCAAAGCGGCAGGAAGATTACCTTCAAGTGGAATTAATCAGGCAGTTTTACACAGAACCCCGTTCGTTTCGGATAGACAACGAAGACGGGTCGTGGGATTTCATAGAATATGGCGGCGATGCCGCAATGCGGCGCAGGGAGGCGCGCGGAGCTGTGTTTGACATTCAGATCACGGCGGAAAAACAGTCTCCGTTCAGCAGGGCAGCCCAGAATGAGACGATGAAGGAAATGTATGGGCTTGGACTGTTTGCCCCGAATAATGCGGAACCAGCCCTTGTGTGCATAGAGGGAATGGAGTTCGAGGGCAAGGAAAAAATCAAGCAGCAGATTCAGCAGAATAGTGTTTTCATGCAACAGTTCCAAGCGATGCAGCAAGCGATCATGTCGGCGGAAACGCAGTATCCTGGGCTTGGCATTGCAGCGATGGCAGGGCTTGCGCCGATGCCGGCGCCAGATAGCGGGCGGGCAATGCAGGCGGAGGAAGGAACGCCGGAGGAACGCGCGGCTAAGACGGAAACCGACAGCACAAGGACGGCAAAGGCCAGGGTAAGCGCAGCAAAACAGGCAAGGATCGGATAGGGGGGGCAGCATGACAAGGGTAGTATGTTCAATAGCAGGATATGGCGCTCCGCTTTCCTTTGAATGTGCAGGCCATGCGGGCAGCAGGGCGGTATGCGCGGAATGTTCGGCTTTATGCGCAATGCTCGTCAGGTATGCGGATGAAAAGGGTCATGCCCCGGCGGTGTGCGAAGATGGGCATATAAAGATTGAAATAAGCCGTTCCAGCACGGAAATAAATGCGGTGTTTCATGCTGCGATGCTTGAATTTAAGGCGCTTGCGCAGCGGTTTGGGGAACATATAGAAGTTTGCTGGTTACGTGGGGGGAGAAATGATTTTTGGCATTCCCTATAATTTAAACAGAAAATACGGGGTCGTGTCCCAAACCACAGGAAGGAAGCAAAATGAACAAAGAGTATTTAAAAAGGCTGCATACATTCATGTTTGATGAGGGTGCGGCAGATGCCAGTTCCCCCGGAGAAGGGGATTCCGGTTCGGATGCAGAGCCAGCCGTCGTTTACGGGAAAGCCGAGGCAGGGGAAGCGGAAGGTCAGATCGGCGCTGACACAGAAGGGGAAGGCTTGCAGGACGAGCCAGACCCAGAGGCAGAGTTTGAGGAACTTATCAAAGGGCAATATGCAGACCAGTTCAACAGCCGTGTCCGGGGAATCATGCAGCAAAGGTTTAAAAATGCGGAAAATTACCAGGACAAGATCGCAAGCTATGACAAGGCGGTATCCCCGCTTTACATGATTTATGGTTTAAAGCCCGGAGATGTCCAGGGACTCGAAGATGCGATTAAAAATGACGAGGGTTTGTATGCGGCACGGGCTGACGAAGCCGGGATTACCGCAAAGCAGTACAAAGAAAACCTGCGTCTCAGGATGGAAGCCGCGCAGGGGCGCAGCATGAGGGAGGAAATGCAGCGCCAGGCGGAACGGCAGCGGACATTTAACAGGTGGGAGCAAGAAGCGCGGGAGCTACAGGAAACGTTTCCGGCATTTGACTTCACGATGGAGCTGGAGAATCCTGATTTTGCACAGAGGCTTAATACCGGGTATTCCGTGCGGGATGCGTTTATGGCAACGCATATGAGCGAGATATTAAACGGGATGAAAGGCGAGGTAAAAACGGATACGGCAAGGCAAATGGTGGATAATTTCCGTTTGCGGCAGTCGAGGCCTGCGGAAAACGCAGCATCGTATGCCCCGGCAGTAGTACGCAAGGCAGACCCGTCGAAATGGACAGATGAAGATTTTGACGAGGTGGAAAGGCGGGTTGAGGCGGGAGAAATCATCCGGCTGTAACATGGCTTTCACCCGTCATATGAGAAGGGAGAAAGAGAAATGTCAAAAGATTACCTAAAGAAACTGCATCCATATATGTTTTTTGCGGAATTGAATACCAATACGACGATGCAGGCGGGGGAAGGAAAAGACCTGTCTCCTGAAATGAAAACATATTATGATAGGATGCTCGTAAGATATGCAGAGCCGGAGCTGGTGCATGACCAGTTCGGGCAGAAGAGGCCGATTCCTTTACGGGCAGGAAAGACCATCGAGTTTAGAAGGTTTCCGGCGCTGGCCAAGCAGATGACGCCGCTTACGGAAGGCGTTACGCCTGACGGGCAGAGCTTGTCTGCGGTATCCATGACGGCCACGCTGGCGCAGTATGGCGGTTACATCGTATCTTCTGATATGCTGGAGCTGACCGCCATCGATAACGTGTTGCAGGAAACCACGAAGATCCTGGGGTCGCAGGCAGGAAGGACTTCCGACGGAATTACCAGGGAGGTATTGGCCGGCGGCACGAACGTAAGGTACGCTGGAGGGAAAAGCTCCAGGGAGAACCTTGCGGATACGGATGTGCTTACCGTTAAGGACATCAAGAAGGCTGTCAGGGATTTAAAGGCAAAAAATGCGCCGAGAATTAACGGCTATTATATTGCGATCGTGCATCCCGATACTGTTTATGACCTGTGGGAGGATGCAGAATGGATTGAAGCGTCCAAATATGCTGGATCCGAACAGATTTTTAAAGGCGAGGTTGGAAAGCTCTACGGCGTGCGGTTCGTGGAATCCACGGAAGCCAAGATCTGGGATGGCGAGGTTTACGGTACGCTCGTGTTGGGCGCAAATGCGTTTGGCATAACGACCCTTGCAGGGAGGGGGATCGAGCATATCGTGAAGCAGAAAGGGTCGGCAGGCACGGGCGATCCGCTGAACCAGAGATCGTCGGTAGGGTGGAAGCTGACTAAGACGGCAAGGATTCTCGTCGATGAGTACATGGTGAGGATTGAGCATAAGGTTACGCTGCCATCCGCCGCAAACTAAGGAAGGAGACAGGAATGGCAAGCAAAAAGAATGAACAGGCAGGGATACCGGCAGAAGAGAGGGAAATGCTCAAAGCCGAATTAAAAGCAGAAATCGAAGCGGAAGCAAGGGCTGAAATCGAAGCGGAGACAAGGGCGGAAATGAAAGCGCGGCTTGAAGCGGAAGCTTCTGCGCCGTCTTCGGGGGAGACCGGGGAACAGAAAAAGCGGGCGGAGGAAAAAATCCCCTATATGCTGCCGCTCATCGAAGGAGAGCCGGAAGAAGTCAACGTAACGGTTAATGGAAGGACCATCCAAATCCTCCGGGGCGAGCAGGTGAAGATTCCGAGGATGTTTGCGGAGGTTTTGGACAACCAGGCCATGCAGATGAAGTATCTGCGGAAATACCAGCAAGAAAAGAAAGAGCAGGTAACGATAGTCGAATGATGTATGTCAAGAACTACTAACCATACGATCAATTTCACGGAGGGAGCGGCGGATTGCCTGCTCTTTTCGTATTCAGGAGGGAAGCATGAACTATAAGGAATTTAATATATCATTGCCGGTCAACACGAACAACGTAGCCGTGGTGGATGGAATCGTGCAGTATGATACGGCAAATATCGTAAATATACGCCTTATGGACGGCGTGAAGCCGTTTGACTTTACAGGGTATACGGAGGTTTTTATCGAGATATGCAAGCCTGATGGAAACCATATCCAGGCCTGCGTTACGGACGATCCGAAGGTGAATGGGGACAATAACCCATATACGATTCATGTGGCAGATCCAAAGGAGGGCAGGATATCTTTTAACCTGCATGGGCAGGCGACGGTTCTTGCTGGCACGCATTTCGGTCAGATCATGATTGCTTCCGGCGGCAAGGTTCTCACGACGGCGAGGGTAAATTATTATGTCGGGGACACGTTGCAGAGCGACGCTGATCCGGGCGGCATTACATCTTCCGGGGAATATTCATCCCTGCGGACGCTGATTGCCAGAAACTCTGCCATCGCTACGGCGGAAAGAGACCGGGTAGATGCGGAAACTTTGCGGAAGCTGGCGGAGCTGGCAAGGGAAAACCGGATTGATGCGCTTGCGGATGAAATAAGGGATTACCTTAACAATGCCGTGGGGTATGTAGAGCAGACGGAGGATTATATGGAGCGGGCGCAGCGGTTCGCTGAATTGGCGCAGAATCCTTCGGCAGAAATCATGGAAAGCTTGATCGCAGAACTTAACCTTGCATCGGAAACTTACGTGGATGGCTCGATTGCCACGGCTACGAAGAATTTTGATGCAGGGAATTATACGGATAATGCGGAGGCAAAGAAGCTGCTCAAGGTCCGCAGGGGAAACGAAGCGGATTTGCCGCCGCTTGAGGCTGGCGAGCTTGGCTTTTCCGTGGATGCAGGGACGGCATACATCGGGGGGAGTTCCGGGAATATACCGCTTAACGGTGCATATGCGGCGGGAACGACAGCCCCGCAGAGGAAAGATTTGCTCTGGATAGACACGTCGGCTGGCGGCGCGGTTAAATATTGGGATGGAAGCGCATGGCAGCCTGCGGCAACGGCTGTGTTCGCATAGGAGGAATGTGATGGGAAGGTTATTGACGGCGAAAAAATCCACGTATGGAAGCCCGTACGCATATTATACGGTGGACGTATCGGTAGAGCGCAGGACTCCTGCGGCAGTGAAGCTTTTGGTAACGGTAACAGCGAGGCTTCAATATTCCAACAGTTGGCTCGGCACAGGCAGGGGATATGGCCTTGTAGCTAGTATTTATGCAGGCGGATCATGGCATTCGTTTACGATTAAGAGCGAAAGTGTTACGTGGAGGGGGACGGCAGGCCATGTGGCGAGCGCAAGGATAACGATTCCTGCCAGCGTGTCAGCAGCATCGCTTTCAGGAGTTTATTTCATGGTGGAGCGGACGCCAGGCGGAGGAAATGCGGCGCGGCTTTTGCAGGTGGGCGTGGGCGGCATTAGCATCGGCAGCGTGTCGGCGGCATATGGCAATGTGAAGCTTACGGCCGAAAACATAGACCAGGCGAAATCGATGCTGCGGCTTTCCGGGATTCCTGTGTCCGCAGGGTATGCAAGGACGATTCAATGGTACAACGGGGGTTCTTTGATCGGCACGACGTCCATAAGCGCTTCATCGGCTGCTGCCTCTTTTTCCTATCCGCTTACAGGTCTGTTGCCGAATACGGATTACACGGTGAAGGCTGTCGTTTACAGCGGGAGTACGAAGCTTGCGGAAAGGTCTGTGGTGGTATCAACGCCACAGGAGACGGGATCGCTTTCTCTTTCGGCGGCGGCTACATACCTTATCGCCGATGTGAGCGGTATGTTTCATCTGCCGAATTATGCGAGGGATGTAGAATTTTATATTAAAAAATCCACGGATGATGATTATGTGCTGGCCAGCATGAAGAAGACGCAGGCAGAGGGCGTGGGTGCAAGCCTTACAGGGTTGATTTCTAATGTAAAGTATGACGTGATGGTCCGCATCAAGAATGGAAGCATGACGCTAAAAACGCTGTATGGCACGATGCTGACTGAAAAGGATACATCCCTGCTTCCGACGGCGAGAATTGAAAACATCACGCAGAGGCTGGGGACAAGGAACTGTACCATTTCATGGATTGCGGATAAGGCGGTAGCCGGGACTGCGTATGCGGTACAGGCGAAGATGGATGGGGCGTCTGATTGGGTTACGCTGAAAAACTTAACGAACGTGGATTCCCCTGTGGTTGTTACAGCCAAGGCGGGGAATGCAGACACGTTGTTCCGAATCTCTTCCGCGAATGATTTGGTTGTGGCGGGCGCAGTAAATTACAGCAATGTGTTTGCGCTGTATGTGCGGGATGATTTTGCGTGGGATGTTGCCAAAACGGAAGGTGTGCCGCTTGTCATTACGGCGGGCGAGTGGAACCGGCTGCGCGAGTATGCCATATCACGAAACCGTGAGCTGGGCAATACGGTGAACCTGCCCTTAGTGAAGCAGGGCGACGCCATAACGGCAGGGCTTTACAACATCATGAAGGATGCGGTATCGCAGGTGGCCGTTGTCGGTGTTTCGGATAAGGCGCGGGGCGATATTATAACTGCTGCGGATATCGACAGCCTTAGGATTGCGATCAATAAAACAGCATAGGGGAGAAACTTTGCCGTTCTTTTTTTTATACTTATGATAAAAGCAGGGAGGAGGCAGGGCATGAGGCTGTCAGAGGCGATAGAGCAGGTTAAGAAGGAAAAACCGCATTCGTTCAGCATGGATCACTGCACGTTATTCATAAATGAGGCGGAAGCATCCGTGCAGGAATATCTGGGCGTGCCAGCGGGCGAGTGGACGAAGTATGACTGGAAAGAGGATGGCAATAAAGCCCTTATTGCGCCAGAGCCGTACAGTGCGCTGTATCTTTCGTGGCTCAAGGCGAAGATTGATTATGTCAATGAAGAATATGAGTCTTATGCCACGAACCAGGCGCAATTTGAGTCTGATTTTGCGGCGTTTGCGGCATGGGCTGTGCGGGAGAAGAAGGTGCGCAAAGCGCTTCCAACGGAAGTTAAGAATTGGTGGTGATGTGATGAGGCTTGTAGCGCCAGTATACAAATTTAACCCGCGGCAGGAGCGGATCTTGGAATTTAAAGGATATAATAAAAAGTCCGTGATCGAGGATGGGGAGATGCGGGATATGTACAACCTTTCCTCGGACGAATATCCCTGCCTTGCGCAGAGGAGGCCGAGGGTGGTATACACTGAAAGTTTTGAACGGCCAACGGCGATGATCACGAAGAATAAGAAACTCGCCGTGATATCGGACGGGCAGTTTTGTTATGACGGAATTATATATCCGTCCCTTAAACTTGGGGATGCGGCCAGGATGGTGGCGATCAACTCGAAGATATGCTTTTTCCCGGAAAAGAAATATTTTGACGTGGTAATCGAAGACATTGGGGACATGGAGGCGGAAACAAGGCTGGAAGATGTTGAAGTCGTTGTTACCGCATCAACGGTTACGTTTTCGTCAGGCGGCTTTGCGGCGAAGTTTTCCGTCGGGGACGCCGTGCAGGTAAAGGCGGAAGGGGAAGGCGCGGAAGCCCTGAACCTGTCGGCCGTCATCCAGGCGGTAACGGATACGGCAATTACATTTCCGGAGGAGACGTTTATTTCCCTTATTGCAGAGGGAGAGACGGAAAAGCGGATTACTGTTGCGGAAATATCCGTTACAAGGAGCTGTCCTGACCTGGATTTTGTCATGGAATCCAACAACAGGCTATGGGGCGTATCGAATAAGGACAACACGATCTATGCCTGCAAGCTGGGCGATCCCACGAACTGGGCGTATTACCAGAACACTTCGTTGGATTCTTATTACGCCCAGCAGGGAACGGACGGGGAATGGACGGGTTGTGCTGCTTACAGCAAGCACCTTCTCTTTTTTAAAGAGGATTATATACACAAGGTATACGGCTCTAGCCCGGCCAGCTACCAGATCGAGACAGCGCAGTGCCACGCTTTGGAAAAGGGGAGCAGCAAGTCCGTGGCGATTATCAATGAAACCGTGCTGTATAAGTCACAGCTTGGGATCATGGCGTATTCCGGCGGCGTGCCGATGTTGATATCGGAAAATTTCGGAACGGACAGGTATACGGATGCTATTGCTGGCACGGACGGGATCAAGTATGTCGTTTCTGTTCTTGAAGGCGGCAGGCCGAGGCTTCTCGTTTACGATATGGAGCGGTTTCTCTGGCATAAGGAAGACCATATGCGGGTAAGGGATTTTTGCTATCATGACGGGCGGCTTCTTGCGATCAATGAGGATGACAATAAGATATATGACATGATGCCCACGGGCGTGGCGGAAGAAAAGATGCCGATCGAGTGGATGGCGGAGCTGGGACCGTTTGATGAATTTATCGAAGATAAGAAGGTTTATTCGAGGCTCAAGATGCGGCTTAGCCTGGCAGACTTGGCGGAGCTTACGGTCATGGTTAGCGCCGATGGCGGGGATTGGGAGCGGATTGAGCATCTCAATGCGGAATATGACAGGGCAATCGTGCTTCCCATCGTGCCGCGCAGGTGCGATAAGTTTGCGATAAGGCTTGAGGGCAAAGGCAGATGCCGAATCGAGTCCCTTGTGCGGGAGTACAGGCAGGGGACGATAAACGGAAGTGTAAAATAATGGGAATGATTCTCGAATATGACCAAAGCCCGAACGCAACGGTCGACCAGAAGGTAGGGACGCTCAAAGATTCCGTTCAAAGGGCTTTGGAGGATGTCGAACAAAATACCGAGGGGAAACCGGGAACTCCGGGTGTGGGAATCGAAGAGATTGTGGAGCAATGGTGCCTTTCAACATCAAGTTTTTCCCCTGTGGGGGCATGGGGTTATGAACAGGCTGAATGGAAGCCGGGAAATTATCTGTGGACGCGGAATGAAGTCCGTTATACGGACGGGCATATAAAATACACGACGCCGGGAATTGCCGGCGCCTTAAACAAGGCTTATGAGGCGGCGTATGCGGCAGGTGCGTGGCAAGGCGAGATTGAAGGCGTTGTTTCCACCATCGAAAAAACGGTTGAATCGATTAAAGGTTTAGCGGATGAAACGAAAGCGCTTGCTGAATTTGCAAACGAAAGCGCTGAAAGTGCAAAGTTGCAAGCTGGGCAGGCGGCGTCGGAAATCAATGTTGCGAACCAGCAGATCGAAACGCTTGCGCAAGAACTTGAAACATTGGATAGCGCCATGAAAGCCGATTATGCAACAAAGGGGGAATTGACGGAGGTGGATACTGCGCTTGGCACGCAGATTTCACAAAATGCGGCGCAGATTTCTTTGGCGGCTGAAAAAGTGCAGCAGGTGGAGATCGATGCGGGAAAGGCCATATCGGATGCGGAAGCTGCCAGAAATGCAGCGGATGCGGCAAGGGAAGCGGCTTGCAAGGCGCAGGATGATTATGAGGCATTGCAGCAGCAGGCAGACGCCACGGACGCACAGCTTGCAGCGGCAAAACAGGCAGTATCAAAAGCGCAGGCAGACGCCACGGCTGCGGGTGATGCAGCGGCGGCGGCACAGGAAGCGGCAAGCTCCCTTGCGGACAGGGTAAGCGTAGCGGAGACACACATCGACCAGAACGCAGAAAGCATTTCGCTTGTGGCAGCTTCCGTTTCTGATATGCGGGTTGGCGGCAGGAATTATATTTTGGAATCCAGGGATGCCCGTGATGGAGAAGGTTCTAAGATCGCAGAGTTCGCACTTTCGGAGCAGTGGGAAGAAGGCAAGTCCTATGCGCTTTCTTTTGAAGGGGGGAAAGCATCGGGCGCCTTTGCGGCATACCGTGATGATGGCATCACGTTAGTTAAAAGCGGCATATCGCTTAACGAGGCAACAGGAAGGTATGAATGCACGTTTATCTGTCCTGCCCAGGCTGCGGCAGATGTGGAGGGAAATACGTTAACGATATACAATTTACCTTCTGATGCATCAGCGGGCGGGAGCGTGGGGTTCGTGAAGCTTGAGAAAGGAAACAGGGCGACGGACTGGACGCCTGCGCCCGAGGATGGCGTCAATTATACAAATGATACGGTAGCCAGCGCTACGACTAAAATCTTGCAGACTGCGGAAGAAGTGACGATAGGAATCATGTCTGGATATACGTCCGGCAGCGATTTTGAAAAATACAAGCAGGAAATAGAAAACCTGTTCAAGGCAAATGAAGATGGCTTCGCTTTTGAGTTTTCGCAGCTTGAAGAGCGGATTGCGGCTGTGGGGGATGAAATCGTGCAAAGAAACCAGTTTATCCGGCTTGAGGCAGGCAATATCATCATTGGGCGGTCTGATAGTCCGGTGCAAGCAAGGTTTACCAACGATGCACTTGAATTTACATATAATGGGCAGGTGGTGGCGAAATTCACCAACGAGGTTCTGGAAGTGCGGAACATCGCCGTGGAAAACCAGGTGCAGTTCGGCATGGGCTGGGCAATAAGGCCGGGCGGATACCTTGAAGGAAAAGGCTACAACCTGGATGACGTGTGGATAGGGGGTTAAAGCATGGCAGTATCTTTATCGCTTACGATTGCGCAGGGGTCGCAGAGCGTAGCTAATAACCAGACGTATGTCACGGTGTCGGTTTATGCGCATTCGACAAATGGTTCGTATAACAACAACAGCAAGCCGGGGTCCGTGGTGATTGATGGCACGTCGTACAGTTTCTCTTCCTCTTTTGCAAAGAATACGACGACCTGCGTGGCTACGGCGTCAAAATGGGTCAGCCATGCGGCAAACGGGACAAAGACTGTTTCTGCCAGTGCATCGTATGTGACCGGGGTGTCATCGGGGACGGTCTATGCATCCGGCTCGAAGGTGTTGTCCACGATCCCGCGCGTATCGGATTTGTCGGTAAGCAAGTCCAGCGTCCCCGCTGACGGGCAGGCCACGGTCACTGCGATGGCAGCCAAGAAGAGCAGCAGTTTTACGGACACCATCACGGTGAAGCTGGGCAGCTACAGCAAAACAGTGGCATCCGGGGCGGCGTTTGTGATCCCTGCGGAGTGGATGAATGCCATTTCCGGCACGTCTGCCGTGGCCACGGTGACGGTTGTCACGAAGTCTGGCAGCGCCACGATAGGAAGCAAGTCTGTTAACCTTACGGTGACTGTGCCTGCGGACGTTGTGCCGTCTATAAGCGGGATCACGGCGACGGAAGCGGTCGCAGCGGTTACAAGCAAATTCGGCAGCAGGTTCGTGAGGACATTGTCACGGATTAATGTGAAAGTCAGCGCTGGCGGGGCATATGGTTCTACGGTTAAGTCATGTTCTGTGGTGATTGATGGCGTTACATACCAGCAGGCGGAATTTCAGTCAAATGTTTTGAATACGGCAGGGAACGTGGAAATCAAGGCAACGGTAACGGATAGCAGGGGAAGGACGGCAACGTATGCGAAGGCGATTGCCGTGGCCGATTACTCGCCTCCCGTTATCACGTCCCTGGTGCAGTATCCGTGCAATGCGGATGGCACAAGGAATGCTAGCGGGACGCATACGAAAGTGACGATCAAGGGGAAGGTCTCCCCGGTGGAGGAGCAGAACATAAAATCCCTGGTTTTAAAATATAAGGCGCTGAATGCGGATAGCTATACGGTACGGACACTCACGGCGGAGGGATGGGATTTTGAAACCTCGGTAGTCGTGTCTGGGACTGACCCCACATCGACGTGGGAGTTCATCGCTGAAATAACGGATAAAGTGTCGATGGCAAGCCTTAGCGTGGTGACGGGCGTCCCGGTGATCTCCCGTCTTGCGGGCGGCAGGGGCGTGCGGCTGTTCGGGGAGGCGGAAAACGAGGGATTCTGGGTCGGAAATGTGGACTACACCATCACGGATGCGGAATTTGATGAACTCGTTAATTTGCTGGGGGGTGAAAAAAATAGCATTTAAATTGATTGATTTTATTTACCCTATTGGCAGCGTGATCGCATCCGTGAACGGAGCGTTTGATCCCAACAGGCTGTACAGCAGCCAGACATGGGTACGGTTTGCAAACGGGCGGGTGCTGGCCGGCGTGGACGAAGAGGACACAGCGTTCTCTACGGCGGAAAAAACGGGCGGGAGAAGGCGCATAAGCTGGAGGTAAATGAAATGCCAAGGCATACCCATAGTATGGTTTATTTGACAAATTGGGATGGCACAAAGGGCAGCGGGTATATCATATCAAGCACAGCAAGCGGAAGTAGTAACCAAACTGTAAATTATGTGGGCGGAAATGCCGCACACAACAACCTACAGCCGTACATTGCAGTGTATTACTGGAAACGTACGGCATGATATGCGCCCTGCGGGGCGGGAAAGAAGGAGCGATGGAAGAAAGGCAGGCTTTGGATGAAAGGAAAATCAGGGAGCTGTTCAAACAGACGGGAGACAGCATCCAGGCGATACTGGATTATTTCAGGCTGAAAAACAAGGTGCTGTGGGAAGGGGATGCCTGGACGTCCGGGACAAAGACAATCCTTGGCATAAGCAAATACCAGAGGATAAAGGTTTACCCGTGGAATAATCATGAAGGGGTAGAACTGGAACGGTACAATGCTGATAATTTTGGTGGGGAAGGGTTTGTCCAAGGGGTGAGCAGTGCCAGCCATTATCATACTGAAATAGCGGTTAGGTTAAAATTGAGCGGAGAGACGGTTGCTATTTCACGTGGCAATTACATACAGCATATAGGCGGCGGTAACCATGCAGCATTGGAGAACATAGGAGGCATAATAAAGGTTGTTGGTACAGAACCCCTGCTCCCGGAATCCCTCAAAAAAATCACAGAGGGGAGAGGGTAGCTCTTAGAAGCGTTAAATCCTTCTTTGGAAAGGGGTGTGCAACGTGAAGATATTCACAATCCTGAAGAAAATGGCACAGAAGCTGGGAATGGTATCGGATTACGTCGTAGAATCCGGTAAAAGCGGGATGTGGGCTTACCAAAAATGGGATTCCAGGATTGTACGGCTCTGGGGGACGTACACGGGGAGTATTGCGGCCTATGCGCAAAGTACCTTCCTTGTACCTGTGCAGAAGTATCCATTTAAGGTATACGATGCCCATGACGTTGCTTGTGCAAGGGTGGACACTGGCAGTGGGATATTCATTTATGGATATGACGATAAGATAGCAGGCTGGAGCGGCGTAATTGCTACAATGAATACATACCCTGCGGGGACAAAGGCAAGAATTGTCGCTAAAATCCAGGTAACCGGGTGGTGGAAGGAGTTTACCGCTGGGGAAGAGGGTAGTACATAGATTTATTAACATTTTCAAGGGGGTGTGCAGTATGAGAATATTCACAATACTAAAGAAAATGGCGCAAAAGCTGGGGCTGATATCGGACTACGTAGTGGAAACCGGCACGTCCGGCATCTGGGCGTACAGGAAGTGGGCGTCAGGGACGGCGGAGTGCTGGGGGAGGTGGAGCGGGAACTTAAACCATTATGCAGGTCCATATGGAATGGATTTTTTCGGATATAAAACCGGGACACTGGCATTCCCTTTTGCGTTTCAGGAAGTGCCAATCTGCATACAGTATTCCTGCAACATTGGAAACGGGTTTTCCATCGGCGCACAGGGCAGGCTTAGCACGACTAAAAGTAGCATGGTATGCTATATGCTGGCAAACATTTCGGGCAGGCAACCGGTATATGCAGATATATGCGCCATAGGCAGGTGGAAATAACATGGGGGCGAAAAAACGCCCCTGTTTTTTTATACTTTTTTCAGAGTTTTAAAGGAGGAAACGGCATATGGCAGAAAAACCAAAATATGAACAGCCCACAGAATACAAGAGCGATTACCAGGGGCAGATAGATAATACGTTAAAAAATATAACCAACAAGGAAGCCTTTACATATGACCCTTTGAAGGACGCCAGCTACCAGGGGCTGGCGAAGCTGTACCAGAGGCAGGGGGAGCAGGCGGCAAAGAACACGATGGGGGATGCGGCTGCCCTCAACGGGGGCTATGGGTCGTCTTATGCGGTGACGGCAAGCCAGCAGGCGAGGAATGATTATAACCAGCAGCTTGCATCACAGATCCCGGCGCTCCAGGAGGCGGCGTATAACCGTTATCTGAATGATTATAACATGAACCTCTCGGCGTTCAATGCTTTGCAGGCGGCGGATGATTCAGCATATGGGAGGCACAGGGACACCGTAGCGGACTCCCAGTGGAAATACGGGATGGACTATCAAGGATACAGGGATGATGTGTCGGATTCCCAGTGGCAGAAGTCATATGATCGGGGCGTGTATGAGTCAGACCGGAATTACGAATATCAAAAATCCAGGGATGCCGTCACGGATAGCCAGTGGGCGCAGGAGTTTGCACTACAAAAAAAAGCAGCGGCCTCTAGCGGGAGGGGTTCTTCTTCTAGGGGCGGGTATGGTTCTGTGAGATCTGGCCGTTCAGGCAGTGATGTTGACAGGCTGGTTGCGGCTGCGACTGATGCTGTTGGAAAAGGAATAAATGCATTAAGCTCGGCGGTTAATTCTGGAGCGTTAAGATCGAATAAGAAACCGAAAAAAGGGCTTGCGGTTCCAATCGGCACGAGTCCAAGAGCTTTGCTTAGATAGGAGATCATAATGGCAGGGAAAAGGAACATAGGCAGATTAAGGAAGGCAGTGCGGAAGGAAAATACAGCCGAAGCAATCAAAAATGCGGGGCAGGCAGCAGTACGCGCAGGGAAAAGCGCAGTCGTGGCTAATACGGTAAAGCAAGGATCTTCTGCTGTACGGCAGGTTGCACAAAACGAAGGGAAAAAATATGCAGGAACAGGGCGTTCTGGCAAACAGAGCATCCCTGAAGACAGTGCAAACAGAGTGCGGAATCCCAGGCTGGATGCTCTCTTGGAGAAATATGAGAAAACAAAGAAGGATCAAGGTTTTCTGTCCGCAATGGAAAAGTATAGGAACAAGGATTTCCTTTTTATGAGAAACGGAGAGAATGGTTCAGAACGGAATAAGCCCATCAGTATAGCGGAAATCCGGGAAACTACTAAAAAAATGCGGGAGGAGATGGCAAAGGCACAGACAAGTACGGATTCGGAAGAAGGCAGGCTCAGGAATCTGACGGAGGGAAACCTGCGCCAAATTGCAGGAAGCCATGTCAAAACGCTGGGTGCGATTGTCGAAGGCAGCGAAACGAACATCGTCCCTGCTTCGGCTGGGAGTATCGCTTCTCCCCTTGTCGGGTTAAAGTATAGCCAGGTGGAAGAGTCGAGGAAAAATGCCCAGAAGGAAAGCGGCAAGGCAATGTCCGAATTTGGGTCAAGCCAGATTGACAAAGGCGCAGAAAAAATCAAGAAAGGCAAGGAAGGACTAAACTGGGCGGAAGCGTTTTTGGCAGATCTTTATGGTGAAGCGCTTGGGCTTGGCGCTGATGCGCTTGCAGGTCCGCTTTCAGGGGCAGCGATGTTTTCGCGTTCATTTGGCTCTGCGTATGATAGGGCTGAAAAGGAAGGCGCAACCCCTTTGCAGGCGGGGATTTATGGCATATCAATGGGTGGGGTGGATGCAGGACTGGGGAAATTGACTAAAGTGGCAAAACCCTTGCGGAAGCTTTATGGCAAAGACGCTGGCGATGATGTCATTGATACGCTTTTGAACAAAGTGTCAGGGAAGATGGTATCGCAGAAGGGAAAGGACATCGTTTGGCATGGGGGCAAGGCGGGGGTTTCAGCGCTTACCGAAGCGCTTGAGGAAATGGTTGCGGAGGGACTTGAGCCTTCGATCGCAAACCAGATTTATGCAGAGGCGGCGGGAATCCCGCATGAGACAAGCGCAAAGGACATCCTTTATGCAGGGCTTCTTGGCAGCGCACTGGGAGGAAGCCACAGCGGCGTCACGCAGGCCTGGGGATATTCCCAGGGACGGAAAGTGCGGGACGTGTTCGGCGAGGAAGGAACAAAAGAGCTTGCAAAAAAAGCGGCCGCAGCGGATGAAGACTCTGGCACGGGGCTTGTTGCAACAGCGATGGAAAAGATGATCGAAACTGGGCAGGGGATCGCCGCCGGGCAGGCCAAGGAATTGTACAAGGCGGCATACCAGCAGGAGGTGAAAGACCTTGAGCGGGCGGAGCTTGCAAGAAGATCATCTGAACGCATTATTCGCGGTGAAAACCTTGTGCCGCCAACCATAACAGACAGGGAGACGGGAAAGGAAATACTTAACGTGAATACCGCCCGCCTTTTTGATGAAAAAAAGATGCAGGCGGCCGAAGCGGTGAAAGCGATGCAGCTGCCGGGAGCAAAGGCAGGACAGATTGTGGAATCCGTGGCGCGGATTGAGACGGGCGTTGCGGGCGTAGATGACGTGAATCTTTTTACGGTGCCAAATCAGGAGGCGAGGGAGGCTTATACCGCTGTGACGGGAAAAACGCTTCCAGGGACGAATAAGGGAACGAGGGAGGCGTTATATGAAACAATCGCTGTTAACCGCGTCAATTCGGCAAGAATGGAAACGGAAAACCATATTGACCGTATGCGCGGGGTGATCGAGCAGAACATGACGCAGGATTATGAATCCGCCGGGCAGGAAACATTTGCGCAGGTGTTTGGCAAAGTGGACGTAAGGGACGTGCCGCAGGTGGAGGATGCAGCGGTCACCTTTGATGGCTTTTACCGTGCGGGAAGGAACGGCATTGATTACGTGGATGTAGCATCAATAGAAAATCCGGCATATCAGAACGTGTCTCCAGGGGTAAAGCAGGCGGCATGGGATGCCGGGCGGCAGGATGCATTCATTGCTTCCGACACGGCGAAAGGACTTCAATTAAAGCTTGGGCAGTCCCTTCGGGAAAACCGTGTACAAACGGGGACACAAGGCACACAGGGCAGGGTTACGGCGGAACTGCCCCCGGAAGGCAAGGCATTGTTAAAGGCAAGCGACCAAGGAATGTTCCGCGCACTGGCAAGGACTTTTGGCCTCGACATCCACATTGTGGAGGAGGAAGGGGTCGACGGGGTTTACCGTGACGGGGAAGCCTGGCTGTCCGTCGATGCTGACAGAGGTCTTTCTTCTGTGCTTGCACATGAGATTACTCGTCAGATGGAAGTTTACGCACCGGAGGAATACGATAAACTGAAAGATCTTGTGCAGGCGGATTGGGCTAAGAGGGACGACATGGACGAAACCGCAGGCGAAAAGAAAAGCCAGTATGCGGAAAGTGGCGTGGAGCAGCCCCATAAGGGGGATTTTGATGATATCATCGCTAATTCCGTATATGAGATGATTCAGGATAAAGCGTTTGCTAATGAGATGTGCAGGCATCACAGGGATATTGCACAGCCTGTCTTAGATGCTGTTAAGACCGTCCAAAAAAAGCTCCGCATAGTGCTGGCAGAAGGAGAAAGATTCACGCAGAAGCAGAATGCGGCGCTCTTTTCAAATCTTGATATTCTAAAAGATTCTGAAAGCATATGGGCTGACGGGCTTATGCGGACGGCACAGAATTGGGATGCGGCAGGGCAGGCCGGTGTTTTCGGCAATGTGAAAAGATACCCTGCGAATATGAGCAAGGACAGCCCAATCAAAAGACAGATACAAGAAAATTTGGAAAAAATCAATGCCATCGGCGTTGTTGCAGACATAAAGAGCGATAGATTTAAAGGCATGACAGATGAACAAATTATTGATGAAGTTATGCCGGAGTTTAGAAAAAGAGGAGCAGGCGTTGACAGAACGGGGCTTGGATTTATCAGTTTGAAGGAAACGTTCGTTAATAACAGCCTGAATTATTTAGGCGGAGAGGCAGAGTATGCCGCATTTGCTGCAATTCCAAACGTTTTAAAAAAAGGTATGGAGATTAGGGATGCAGGATATGAAGCCAGCGGGCATAATGCTGCACTTGCTGCACCAGTGGTGATAGATGGTAAAACGGGGATTATCGGGGCCGCAGTAAAAGAAACAAAAGAAAATGAATATAAGGTCCACAGGATTCTTATGCCGGATGGCACGGAATATGTTTTTCATGATAGTATATTCGATCCCGATGGAAATGACAGGGAACAGTTTTCCCTCCCAGCTCCCGACGCCGTGAACGACTACATCAATGCACATGAAACGGAATTCGTGGAAGCGCCGCCGGTGAGGGATTATGAGCGGGAAGGCGCAGAGCTGAGGGAGCAGTCCATAGGGGAGCTGCAGGAGCAGGTGAAGAAGCTGCGGCAGGGTAAGCGCTTAACGCACGGCAAGGTTTTTGACAAGGCTTCCGTGGAAGAGGAACTGAACAGCCTGGTGCGTACGCTCATGAGCCACAGCGAAGGGACGGCGAACAAAACAGACCACAGGCTGGTGAAGATGCTTGCCGAAAACGCTTCCTCCGTTTATACGGCGATGAAGGACGGGGACATTGCGGGGGCGGCGAATACCGCATGGTATGCGGCACGGGATGCAGTGGAAAACCTGCGGCTCGTGGATGATTGGGCTTTCCGTGAATACAAGGAACTGCGGGACGTGATGCGGACGACCGCTGTCACGGTATCGGAAGCAGGCAGGGGCGATATTCCGGACTTTGCGGATTTCAGGCGCAAGAACATGGGGCGGCTGCGGCTCGTCGACCGGGGAGGGATTCCCGTGGACACGCTTTACATGGAGCTTTGTGAGGCGTACCCGGAATTATTTTCAAAAGACGTTACCCATTCGGCAAGCCAGCTCGTGGCAATGGCAGACATAAGGGCGCAGCTAGAGCCTTATGACATCATGCTCTCTGCGGAGGAGACAGGACAACTTGTGAAGGAAGCCGCACACGATCTCCTGGACATAGCTGCCAGGGGAAAGCCGTGGAAGTCATGGGCGGACAGGAAAACGGAATGCTATGACGGGAAACTGAAAGCCATGAAAGTGCGGCAGGCAGAGGCATTGCGGAACGTGAAAATCAGGGAACGCATGGGGGCGGTGCGCATGGTGGACAGGCAGAACCTAAAGCATCGGGAATGCAAGCAGAAGGACAGGAAGGAGCATATCAGGCAGTTTGGGAGCATACAGGAAAATTATGAGTGGCTTTCGGGAAGGCTCTTGAATCCTGCGGACGACAAGCACATCCCGGAGGGGTTCAGGACAACTGTGGCACGTCTTTTGCAGCAGACCGGCCTCCGGACGGAATGGTCGAAGAGCCTTGAAAAAAAGTACGGGAAAGCACAGAAAACGCTGCAGATGGGCGAGCTAAAGCGGCAGTTTGCCGAAATTGCCAAAGAGGACGGCAGCGGGATATTTGAGTACGACAGGCAAATATTTGAGCTGATGGACGTTCTTTCCGAAAAACTGGAAGGGAAGCCCATTGAACAGGCGACAAATGAAGAACTGGCATCCATTGACACGCTGCTAAAGGCAATCGCAAGCAATGTGAGGAATTATAACCGTGCATTCACTGATGGGATCAAGGAGGAAATTTCAGGGCTTGCGGGCAGGTCGATTGACGCTGCAAAGAAACATATTGAAAAACATGGAAACCGCAGTGAACGTTCCGGCGCGATGGGAGGGATGGACATATTCCCGAATGAATCGATGGTCACGCCGAGGGACTTCTTTGAGCAGATCGGCGGGATGGAGGAGATCTTTCTTGCCATGAGGAAGGGCATGGACAAGCACGTTGACAACCTCACGAAAGCGAGGGGTTTTTTCGATGAAATTTTCACGCCATACCATAAAGGAACAGCGTTAAGGAAACAGGCAAAGCCGGGGAGCAGGATAGAGGGATGGCGGGATGGCTCGCAGATGCACAGAATCGAACTTGCATCCGGGCGGAGCATCAGCCTAAGCCCAGCGCAGGTGATGTCGTTTTACTGCCTTTCCAAAAGGGAACAGGCGCAGGGTCATATCCTGGGTTCGGGCGTGGTGGCAAGCCGGGTGGACAATGCATCAAAATTAAAGCAGTTCTTCGGCGCAAAAGTGCAAACCGCGGGTTCTGCCGTGATGGTAAGCCCTGCTGATGTGGAGAAAATCATCGCCCTTCTGACGCCGGAACAGCGGCAAATGGCGGACAGGCTGCAAGGCTACCTGGACAGCGAGTGCGCAGGGTGGGGCAACGAAGCATCCATGAGGCTTTACGGGTACAGGAAGTTCACGGAAAAGGACTGCTTCCCGCTCAAGTCCGCTGACCAGTACCTTGACAGCAGTTTTGAGGGAAGGCGGGCCGCAGAACGGATAAAGGATTTTGGGTTTACGAAGGGGACTGCCGTAAATGCGAATAACCCGGTTGTAATCGATGACATATTCTGCGTGGTTTCCGATCACATAAATAAAATGAGCCTGTATAATGCCTTTGCCGCCCCGATATCTGATTTCACAAGGGTATACAATCATAAAACAAGGGATGGCGAGGGGCATATGACGGGGTCTGTCAAATCATCCATTGAAGACGCTTACGGAAGGAAGGCGGTAAGCTACATCGACAACTTTTTAGCTGATGTCAATGGTATTGCGCAGATGAGGACGGAAGATATGATGCGGTTTGCCAGTAAGCCGCTGGCAAACAACAAGAAGGCAACCATCGGCGGAAACATTTGGGCCGCTTCACAGCAGCCTGCGGCAATCATGCGGGCGTTCATGCTGATCAGCCCGCGCTATTTTGCCAATGGGAAAATAAACACTGCAAAGAACCTCCAGGACATGAAGGCGCATTGCCAGATCGCCCGCTGGAAGTCATGGGGACACAACCAGGCGGATATGGCAAGGGACATTGGCGACATTATGATGAACAATGCGTGGATGCGCCTTGATGCGTTGGCGATGGAGCTTTACGGGAAACTGGATGACCTTACCTGGCCGGCCATTTGGGCGGCAGTCAGGAGTGAGACGGAAGCCAAGCATCCAGATGTCGCAGTTGATTCGGAAGAATTTTATGCGATTTGCAATGACAGGGCTTCTGAGATTTTCGACAAAACGCAGGCCGTCGATTCAGTTTTTCACCGCTCGCAGGCAATGCGGAACACGGATACCATGAACGGGGCAATGGCCTCTTTTATGGCAGAACCGATGCGCACTTTTAATATGGTGCGTATGGAATTTGTCCAGGCAAGGGAGCTGTGGAAAGATGGCGAGGCGGGGAAAGCTGCGCAGAAAGCCAGCAGGGCGATGACGGTATTCACGATGAATGTTGCGTTATGCGCTGTCGCTGCTGCCATTGTGGATGCGCTCCGCAGCAGGACTGCGGGCGATGATGGGAAAGAAGACGGCTGTCTTGAAAATTTCATCGAAAACTTCGAGGACAGCATGAACCCGCTGAATATGATTCCGCTGGCAGAGAAATTTTCGGGGGTTACCGGCGGGTGGGATTCACAGAACATGGAGCTGGAAGGGTATGCATCTCTCGTACAGTCGGCAATCGGGCTTGTCAAGGCGGACGACCCGGCGAAAGCCTTTCGGGAGCTTGCGGAAAGCATGGGGCTGGTGTTCGGCATTCCTGTAAAGAACGTCCTGCGGGATGCGAAAGCGGTCTTCAATGCGTTTGGGCTCAATGCCTTTGCCGCAGAAGCAGGCTGCGGGGAAACGCTTTCCAGGGAGAAAGAACCGCTCATGGATAAATGGGCTGCTTTGTTTGGCGGGAAGGCTTCCGGAAGGGACGGGGAAACTGGCGGGGAAAACAGGGATGAATCAGATTCGGAATACTATGGGATTTATGCTGGCAGCAAAGAAAGCTTGTGGGATAAAATCACTGACAAGACTTATTCAGAACGGAAACAGGAGGACAGGGAAAAACGGGTTTCGGATATTGAAAAGAACGTCAAAGGGCTTTCCGGCGGTGAGCGGGATGAGGCCATATGGAAGGCGGTCACGAAAAATTACATCCGCTATGTGGAGGATGGCGAAATGGATGTCTTGCGGGAGATGCGATGGACGCTCGATAGATTAGGCGGGAACGTGGACAAGTTTGACGAGAGCATCCTTAGCAAAGTGAAAACAGCGTACAAGAAGAACATCGGGGGCGACCTTGGGATGCTGGCCATGTATGCTGAATACCTTCTTGGGCAGGGATTTACGGAGGAGAAGATCAGTAGCGGGATCATTGCCAACAGCGAGACGGCGAAGAAGTTCCAGAAACAGGTGTGCTTAAATGACTGTAATGCCGCCGCAGATGCGTTGGCGGATTTGATTTCTGCCGGGATTATGGAAAACGACATCTATGCGTTGTATGATAACAGGACCAAGGCTATTGATGCTTCGGATTATTCCAGCGGAACGTTCCTTGCGCCCGTGTCGGGCAGGATTTCGTCGGGGTACGGATACCGGGATGCGCCGTCGGCCAGGGCTTCTTCTTTGCGTCAGGCAATCGATATTGCCGCACCTGCTGGAGCGGATGTCGTTGCTGCGGATGGCGGTCAGGTGACGAAGGCAGGCTGGAGCAGCGGGTATGGCTGGACGGTGGAAATCCTCCACGGCAACGGTCGTTACACCAAGTACAGCCATTTGCAGGGTTACGCCGTGCAGAAGGGTGATGTTGTCAGACGAGGGCAGCTCATCGGCTATGTGGGAAGCACCGGGGTTTCAATGGAGCCGCATCTCGATTTCAAGGTCAAGGAAGGCGGGCAGTGGGTGAATCCGATGGATTATTTGCAGTAAGGGCTGGCATATGGGGGCGGATGATAATATCATGAGCGAGCGAAAGCGGCTTGCCGCGGACTTCCTAAAGGCTCTGTTGGGGTTAGCGGAAAGGCGTGGTGCGCATGGCGGAATACATATTTGGTGTAATCTGCCTTGTAATTCTTTACAGGATTGTGAAGGAAATAAAATAGCCGCCCTTGCTTGATGCCCATCGGCGGCTATATGCTTATGATGTGGAAGCCGTTCTCACCGGCTTTCCTCTTGATGCCATTATAGCAGACAAGGGGATAGCGTTCAACGTGAACTATAATAAGAAAATGCCTTGGGGGCGAAAGCTCCCAGGTTTTTTGTTATTGTGGGGGAAATGGAAAGGAGGGGCAAGGGATGTTTAAATTTGCTGAAAAAATGGTGGAAGACCGCATCAGTGCGGGCAGCCAGGACAGTTGCATAGGCGGCGAAAGTATGGATTGGCATATCCATGCCGCAGACAGGCAGAAGTAATGCAGGACGTTAGATATCAACTTTACAATTTGTAAAAGGCTGAGCCAAAACATAACCGGCTAAAAGGGCGGATGGCTTTGCCAAAATGCGATGGAGGAAATGAAAACAGGAGGTAAGGAATGGTAATAGATTTTAAGGTAAGAAATCAGGCGATATATTGCGACAGCCACCGTTTCGTGGCGGCGGATTCCGTGGGGTTCTTGAAAGCGAGGTTTGCTTTTGATGGGGACTGGACGGGGTATACGATAACCGCAACGTTTACAAACCTGGACACAAAGGTAAGCAAAAGAACATTGCTTGATGAAACATATGCCTGCGAAGTCCCGCATGAAGTGCTGGCAGGGAAAGGAAGGCTGAACGTCTATGCCGAGGGGACGCGCGGCGGATCGGTAGCCACCACGGCAATGATGAAGCGCCCGCTCCCGATTAAAGAAAGCGGGAGGCGGGAAGCGGGGGGAAGCATCCCGCCGACGTCGGACATTTACCAACAGGTCATGGACAAGCTGAACGGCTTTGAGGAGGGCGAAGGGCTGAAGGGGAAAATCGCGGAAGCCGTAGAACTGTATTTCATGGAGCATCCCCCTTCAGGCGGCGGCACGGGGATACAGTCCGTCGGGATAGATGAAGGCGGGCATTTAATCGTAACGCTGGCCAGCGGCGAAACAATCGACGCAGGGATTCTGCCGAAAGGCGAACCGGGAGCAGACGGGTACACGCCGTCCATAGAAGTGGAAACCGACACGGATGTGGAATACAGGCTGAACATCGTGAACAAAGACGAAACAATCACCACGCCGAACCTGCGGAATGACAGCACGCCGGTGGGGACTATCATAAGCTATATGGGAATGACCGCTCCTTCTGGGTATCTGGCCTGCGACGGCGCACAGCATCCGATGGCGGACTATCCCGTTTTGGCGGAACACTTCAAGGCGCAGTTTGGTTCTGCGAACTATTTTGGCGGTGACGGCGCTGAAACGTTTGCCGTCCCTGACCTGCGCGGCGAGTTCCTGCGGGGAACGGGAACGGCTGCAAGGAATACCGGGACAGGAAGTGAAGTTGGGGCGCATCAGCACCCGAGCGAGATCCCTTACACGGCAGTTTCTGGCAATTTTGACTCCTTGATTGTATATTATGATGCAAACCAGAAGAATCCTGATGACTACAACATCGTTATGTATGCAGACAAAACGATCAATACGGCGAACCTGGCGGGGGTTACAATCAGCAAGGACGCTGCCTTTGTGCCATCCCATACAGTTATGCGGTACACAGCGCGGCCGACAAACACGTCGGTGCTTTACTGTATCAAATGCCGTTAACATCATGCAGGCAGCAAAAGACAACTGTTTTTTGCTGTCTCTTGCTGAAACCCTGCCATTGCAACCCTGGAACTATTACATAGATGAAAGGAAACAATGCTGGAAAGGAAGGAAAAGGAATGAACAAGGAAACATCAATGGCAGTCACGAGGCTGGCTGTGGCAATTATCCTGATGGCAAATGCCATGCTGACGGCGGCGGGGAAGAACCCGGTTCCGTTTGATGAGGCGGCATTTACCGAATGGCTGGCATACGCCGCTTCGGGACTGTCCGCATTCTGGGCGTGGTGGAAGAACAACAACGTGACCGTGCAGGCACAGGAAGCACAGAAGAGCTTGAAGGAACGCAAGCAGGATGGTGACGGCAGCGACGGGGCTGTATTCGGGGAAACAGAAGAAAGCGGGGTGAAATCGTGTTGTCTAATTCGCAGCAGCAATATTTCTTAAAATATGTGTATGGCTATTATGCTGGAAAGCTAGATGGAGTTAAGGGTGCGAAACATAAAGCAGCCACAAGGAGGTTTCAGAAAGGCTTCGGGCTAAAGGATGATGGCGTTTGGGGGGCTAAGACCGATGCCAAGGCCATTGCAGTTGCCAAGGATTTGCAAGCGTTGCTCAATCAGCATGGCGCCGGCCTTGCGGTTGACGGCGTCGTAGGCTTAAAAACCGTGGCCGCAGTCGAGGCGTTCCAGAAAAGGGAAGGCCTCAAAGCTGACGGGATTGCCGGCGCAAAAACATGGGCGGCATTGAGGGGTTCGTCGGGGTCATCCGGCGGCCTGCCTTCTGGCGGCAGTTCCCAGCATTTTGCAAAACATGAGTTTAAATGCACATGCGGCGGGAGATACTGCAACGGTTATCCGGCAGGCAATATGTCGGCAAGCCTGCTGAACATACTGGAACGGCTGCGCAGTTACTACGGCAAGCCAATTACGGTCACATCTGGCCAGCGGTGCAAGACGCGTAACAGCCAGGTGGGCGGCGCAAGGAATTCTGCACATACCAAAGGGAAGGCAGCGGATATTTACATCCCCGGGGTGACGAATACAGCAGACGGAAGGCGCAAGGTGGTAAGCCTGGCGTATCAGTACGGGGCGTCGTATTCTTATGCTAACACAGCGCAGATGGGCAATGCTGTCCATATTAATGTGTAGGGGGCGGGTAATGAACACGGAAATCATCGTTGCCGTCATTGCGGCGGCAGGAGGTCTTTTGGGTTCGCTGTTCGGCGTGATGGCATCAAGCAGGTTGACGAACTACAGGATAGAACAGCTTGAAAAGAAGGTGGACAAGCACAATAACCTCGTGGAACGCACTTACCAGCTTGAACAGGCAGTTGGGATCAACCAAGAAAAGATTAAGGTGGCAAATCATCGGATTGAAGACCTTGAGGGCTTCCATAAATAGGAATAATTCCCCGGATCGCTTCGGCGTGACGGGGGATTTTTCATTGCAATATTATTTTTCCTTGTGAAACGTAGAAAAAAATCAAATTGATGATATAATGTATTTTAATGAATTTAAAGGGAGAAAAATTTTGGAGTATAATATTTATTGTGACGAGAGTTGCCATTTGGAACATGACAATAGTGATGTAATGGTAATTGGCTCCGTTTGGTGTGAAAAACAGCATATTAAAAAAGTTAATAAGGATATTAGAAGCATTAAAACCAAGCATAACCTGAGCAGTTGGCTTGAAGTTAAATGGACTAAGGTATCTCCTGGAAAACTTGGCTTCTATTTGGATGTATTGGATTATTTCCAAAACAATGATAACCTTCATTATAGAGCCATAGTGGCAAGCGGGAAAAAAAAATTAGACCATAAAACATATAATAACGATGATTATGATCTGTGGTATTACAAAATGTATTTTTTAATGTTGGATTGGATCATAAAACCATTAAATCAATATAATATTTTTATGGACATAAAGGATACAAGAGGTGGAAAAAGAGTAAGAAAACTTAAAGAAGTTTTATCGAATAATAGATACGATTTTAATGGGGAGTGCATTCGACAAGTTGTCCAAATCAATTCAAGAGAATCTGAACTGCTTCAAGTGGGCGATTTAATTAGCGGGGCCATAACGCATTATAATAGATTTGGCGTTGGTGAATCTGCAAAGGGGAACGTTATAAAAAAACTCAGGAGCATATACAATCTCGATATTAGCTCTCCTTATTCCGACGACAAGTTTAATGTGTTCCATTGGGAGGGCAGAAAATAATTATGTCACAATTAAATTGCATGAATATAAGTGAAAATGAACCCAAAGAGGCATTTCTTGATAGATGCTATGATGTTTTTGAAAATAATTTTTACAATCGAAATGAATCGTTGGTATATAATAATAAAATCATTTCGCTCCAGGCAGGGTTCACGGGAGGAAAGTCCAATCTTTTTTTACATATATCATCTTTAGAAAGAGGTGAAGCGTTTGATATTTTGCCCTGCAATAATACTCTTTATAATAGCATTTGTAAATTGAATTGTATAGATGGCGATTGGACATATACTGATCATACGGGGATTAGGGATATATGTATATATCGGGCCGGTTTTGTTGGGCTTATAAAGGGCATCATACATTTAGCAAACGATAATGATAATAAGGTAAAACAATGGCAGGAATACAATAAAAAAACAGGGAAAAAGAAAAGTTTTGTTAGATATACTGACGGAACAATAGACTATATAATCATACTCAGCGAAGGAAAATATAAGTATTATGTGATTTCGGCATACCCCGTATTTTATTATAAAGCGAAAAAAGAATTTGAACGATCTTATTTAAAAAACAAATAAAAAATCCGGAGATCGCATTGCGAAACCCGGTTTCTCCTTCTGCACATGGCAGATGAGCTATTATCAGTATACCAAATTCTTGACAAATGTCAAGTGTGCACTTTATTCGGTATACTGTTTTATTATATGCGCATAGCGATTAATGAATGCATATGAATCAGATATTTTTTGAGATATTTGGAAAATATGTGGCGGCTTCCCTGATCGCTTCGGCGTGACGGGGGTTGTTTAAGGCGCAACGGGAGGTCAAGGCATATCATGAAAAGCAGTTGTAAAAAAGTTGTAAAAAGAGATTGAAAATAGCTAAAAGCGTTGAAAACACTGCATTAGCGATAACCCGGAGGCCGCAGGTTCGAATCCTGTCCCCGCAACCAAAGAAAACGAAAGACCCTTTGAAATTTAAATGTTTCAGAGGGTCTTTTCATGCGTTGCCTTATTGTCGGTTCATGTTAACTGATGCCCATTTTCTCCTATACTTTTGTGCAAAAGTTGTAAAAAAGTTGTAAAAAATTTTATCGCTTGATTTTTTTTAACCGCTTTGCTGTGCGGACCGGGTGGAATTTGTTTGCAGGTTCGAGGCTGATCCCAGGCAGTTTATTGATCGCTTCAATTTGCACATCCTGTTTTATGAGCGCATAATGCCTGGCTGTGACTTCGACGGATTTATGCCCCATGAGCTTGGATGCCACTTCCAGGGGGACTCCCGCCCGGCAAAGTTCCGTGCAGAACGTAGCCCTGTATGCGTGGGGATTTTTTTCAGGGATTTCATTTCTTTTATAGAACCGGGTAAGTGACCGTCGGACATTCCCATATTCCAGGAGCTTCCCTGTAGAAGATGTGAATACAAAATCCGTCTTATATTTATTCCGCTGTGCTTCCGCAGTGAATCTTTCCCTGTGAGCGTTAAATGCTTTCTGGAGTTCCGGGTGGATGGGGATTTTGCGGAACGACTTATGTTTTGGCGGTGACAGCTCGCCTTGGTAGTACTGCCTGTTCACATGGACAAACCCGTTGGATATGTCCATGTATTTTATCCCCAGGCACTCGGAAATCCGCAGCCCTGCATAATTCATCAGGAACATCATAAAACGCAGCCTGTGGGAAGATGCGTTGGCGAGGATGGAGGTTATTTCCCCGGGTTCCCATACTACGATGCCCGTGTGCCGTTTATTGTCTGGCTTGTCCGGCAGGGTGACGGCGGAAAGCACGTTATTTGAATATTCGTTTAATGAAAGCCATTTATAGAATGCGGACATCCATTTGCTGATTGCTTTGAGCGATTGGCGGGATACGTCAAGGGAAATGTAAAAGTCCTGTATCGTGCGGGCTTTTACGTCACCGAGCGGGATGCTTGCGAGCAATGAATCTTTGACGTGAACGCGGTAGCTTTGCTCATAACGCCGCTTTGTGCCATGTGCATAACTGCTTTTCATCAGAATGCCATATGTGTATTCTTCTGCATAATCGCCGAATGCTCTGCGCTGCTGTGAAGATTGCAGATGTTCTTTTTCATATTTTATGCGTATCTGCTCTTCTTGGTATTTTTTGAATTTCTGTTCTGCATTCCCTTTGGAAGCGCCTACAAACTGTTTCTTGACAGGTACTTTTTTCCCATCCTTCCATTCATGCCCTATGGTTCTGGTGATCCGGTAATAAGCGTATTCTTTTCCGCCTTTGGCAGTGACGGTGGTATTCTTTTTTGCCGCCATACAGTCCTCCTCCCTGGTTTTGGGCATAAAAATACCCGCTTGAAAAATCACGGGCTGCATGGTAAACTTAATTTGTCAAAACAGAGAACCGCATGACCCGTGGTTCGAAAGCAGCCTTGTTGGCGCAGGGCTGTTTTTTTATTGGTTGTTTTTTGCAATCGTTAAAAATTCTCGATGATATATGTATCGATGTCATCCTGAAAACATATAGGGCATTTTGAATAGTTTTCGCTTTCAGCTGTTATATCATTGGTCGTGATGTATGAGTATTCATCATCGAAAGTTGGGCAATTTATACGATGATAGTACGTTTTATCATTATCTGCATCTATGATAACGGTAGCTTCATCGTAATATGCGGCAGCTTCTTTATATGACGCTAGGTTTGAATCATTTTCATGCGCTAATTCATATATATGGATGAGTGATGCAGTCGTTATAAAAAGAAGGATTACGCATAAACAGCCTAAGATAACGGTTATTTTATCTGTGCTTTTTCTTTTGGGGTTATCGGTAATGTTTTTATCAGGGCGTACATTGCCAGCAACCGTATTTTTGCCAGCAATGATGGCTTCGTTTGTGGTGTTCATGGCTGGATCTTGCGCATTTTTTTCTGTCTGTTCTTCTTCCTGTTGGTTCGTGTCGTTGTTTCCAGTGTCTTTGTGTAAAGCGCTGCTTGCTGTTTGATTGGCGCCTGGCGCAGCGTTTGAAGCCGGGTTGTTGTTATAAACACGGACATAATTAGGGGCTTGCTTTGCTGTGGGATTATGGTATTTATTATTGCCGGATGATAGTATCCAGTAATTCACGAAAGCATATAGCAGCATGGGCGTAGCAGAATTATTGTCATCAGAAGAAGGTCCGTATATTATAAAATCGGCGGTAAAAATAGCTAGAAATACGATAATTGAGTTTGTAATTGCGATTCCTATTAATGCTCTCTTGGATAATTTTTTTCTTTTTATCAAAGTGAATCGGAGAATAACAGGGACGGTGCAATAACACAAAATGGCTAAAAGGAGCGCTGTGGCAATGACAAAAATAAGTTCACCAGCACTCATGCTTGAAAATTCGCTATAACTCATAACTTCTTCTCCTTCTCAAATGAAAACCACTAAACTTATATATCCAAAATTCTATAATAAATAAGCGCTTCCTTTAAAAATGCTTCATCCACGTCCAGGTATTCCGCCATTTCCCAGAGCTGGGTATATCCGTCGGATGCGGCAAAATGGATGTTTTCTATGGGAATCAGTTTTTCGTATGCCCATTGCCTTGCAAGGCGTTCCTGTTTTCGGTTGCTGGCATCGCTCTGGTCGAGGATATCGCCGCAGCTCGTCTCATAATGCCCGATTTCCTCTGCCAGCGTGCAATATTTCCTGCTCGATGTCATGTTCTTATTTATCCATACGCAGTCATCGGCATAAAGGCCGTCGTTTTTCATCGGGCGTTCTTCTATATGCAGATGTTCATATTCCGCCATAAGCTCTTCGTACTTTGTCATGGTGCCACCTCGCTTTATAAAGGTTTTCATGGACAGTATACTGGGTTCAGTGTCCTAAAATCTGGACAGTGCTTATTTGTTCCGCTTTGACAGCACGAATTTTTTGAACTCCTCTATTTCGTCAAGCTCCTCGTCAGTCCATTCCTCGCCTTCGTGGTGGGCGGCGATGGTCTCTATGGTCTGGGTGCGTTCTGGAATATCGTCGTCTGCAAGATAATCCAAAGAACACCCGAAGTATTGCGCCAGCTTTTTGAGCGTTGAAAGCTTGATGTTTTCAGTTCCTTTTTTGTAGAAGCCATCAATGGTGGTATAAGGAACACCGGACTCTTTAGAAAGTTGGCTTTTATTGATATTTCTATCGTTCATCAGCCCGTCTAGTTTTGTAAGGAAACTCATATAAAAACCTCCTTTGTTTTCTATGTTTATATTCTAACGCAAAATAATTCTTCTGTAAAGTAAAAAAAATACCCTGCACAAAAATAATTTACGCCATAAAGTAAAAATAGGGTTGACAAATACCTTATAGGGTAGTATGATGACAACATAAAATACCCCATAAGGTAGAAAGGAGGGAATGATGCTTAAAAATTTGGTTGCTGAAATGGCACGGGAAGGGGTTCTTTATAAAGATCTGGCAGAAATGCTTGGGCGGGATGAAAAATCTATTTCAAATAAGATTTCCTGTAAGACAGAATTTACAAGAAAGGAGATGGTGCAAATCAGAAAACAGCTTTTCCCGGAGTGTTCGTTAGATTACCTGTTTGAGCAGGCAGAATAGGGGAAGCGGCAGTAATGCAAGAAACAGATGTTGTCCGATATTGTGCCGGGAGGGCGGCAAATCAGTGAACAAAGGAGGAACGCAACATGAAGTATGCAGTAGAAGCAAGGATTTTTAGCAACGGGAAAATCGTGGCAAAGGTAAGGGAAGCAGAGGAATGGGAAAAGGATGCCCATAAGGAAACGAGGTCATGTGACATCTATGTAGACATCTTTGGTTCGGAGGAAGAAGCCAGGGCATTCCTGCGGGATTACAGGAATGCATAGGGACGCCAGGAGGGAAAGGGAGGAAAGATGGAAAAGGAAGCATTATTGCGGATGCTGGAAAATGCCAGCAGGGACAGGCCCGTCACCAGGCTGCGGATACGGGCGGCGTTCCGCGTGGGCGACCGGGGTGCGCGGAGGCTCGTGGAGGAGCTGCGGGACGCAGGCTACCCGGTAGTCGGCACGTCAGACCACAAGGGGTATTGGATTGCGGGTTCAGAGGAAGAATTGAAGCTGTTCATGCGGAATTATACCGCAAAGGCAAGGACGATACAGAGAAGGGCTTTGCGGATGTGCGGCAGGTTTTACGAGCAGTACCAGGAAAGGCGGGTTCAATAATGGATGTTTTGATTTATTCGGCGAACGAAGCGGCAAAAGCATTGCGGACAGATCCAAGCACGATTTACAAAAAGCTGGAACGAGGGGACATCCCGGCGTATAGAGAGGGCGCAAACTGGAAAATCCCAAAGGCTCTTCTCGCCGCTTACATTGAGAATATGGCATTGGCGGAGGCGAAGGGAAGGAGGGAAATCCATGAAATGGGATTTGAGAAAGGTTAAAGAGACTATCATAGAGCCGATAGGCGGGATGTTGTTTTTCATTAGCATGGGAATCGTATGGTTTTAAGGGAGGGGAAAATGTACAAATGCAAATGCGGATGCCGTTTCGCCGAACCGGACGGGATTTACCACGATGAATGGGGATGGGAATATGCCTGCCCTGAATGCGGCGGCGATGAATATGAGGAAACTGGCACGTGCGGGCTGTGCTATGGCGAAATGGAAGGGGATGGCATGATCTGCGGGGTATGCATGGATAATATCAAACATGGGTTAAAAGAGGCGATCAAGCCCTTGACTGAAAAGAAGTTTCCTGCTGTTGATATTGACGAACTGGCAGGCGGGATGCTGGAAAAGATCCTGGATGAATACGAAGGGAAGCCGCCAGCATAAAGCGAGACAGCTTCCAAAAACAATCAAATTAATTATAACACGGAGAGGAAGGAAAAAGCAATGCTGAAACCGTATGGGGAACTGCGGAAAGTGGACGTGCTGCCTTACTGCGAGAAGCGGGCGGCAAAGGATGAGGCAGGGAGGAAAATGGAAGTGCCGTACCTGAACTGGGCGAAATGCAAGGATCTCCTGCATGAGCATGGCGCAGGGGAAGTGTACTTCGAGCCGCTGCTGGCGGCAAACGGTTCGTCGGTGTTCATGACGCAGGAAGCGTTCGTGGACGGTAAGGGAAACCGCAATCGCTGTTTTGAGGTGCGGGTGAAAATCGTCATTGACGAGCTGGAGTTTACCCAGAACTACCCATTGCTCAACGGCGTGTACGTGGTCAGGGAGGACACGATCAACCAACTGCGGGTGTCCAATGCGCAGGCAAGGGCATTCGTCAAGGGGGTCGCAATCCGCACGGGGCTGGGATTTGGACTGTGGATCAAGGATGATGAGACGGCGCGGCCTCTGGCGGCGGAAGACGACCTGGCGGCGCATGACCTGGGCAAGTGCCGCCAGAGGCTGTCGGAGCTGATTACCATGAAAATGCAGGACGGCGTGACGATGGAGCAGATGGCGGATGCCGTCGGCATGGAAATGGCGGAGTTCCGGGCGGTCTTCACGTATTACGGGAAATTGGAAAAGATTGAGAACATAATCAAGGGGATGCAATGATAAGGAGCAGGGACAGGAGCGGGTGGTTCGGCGCATCGGATACAAGCCATGTCGTGGGGGACTGGGGGACGGCCACGTTCCGCTGCTGGTGGATGGAAAAGCTGGGCATAAGCTACAAGCCGAAGTTCCAAAACAAGTACACCCTGGCGGGGACATATTACGAACACGCTATACTGGACACGGTTCCGTCCTGTGAAAAGGACAGGCAGATCTGTATTCCGGAACTGGGGCTGCGGGTCAATTACGACGGCATGGCAGGGAAATCAATCAAGGAAGTGAAGACCTACAAGGAAGGAAACGGGTTCAGGGTAACGAAAGCATACTGGCGGCAGGCGCAGGCAGAGATGTTCGCGGCGGGATCGCGCGATCTGGAAATACTGGCGTACCCGTTCACGGAGGAGCATTACAAAAATTATTTTATCCCGGTGGACAAGGACAAGGTCAGGCATTTCCCAGTTGAATACGACGGGGAATTTGTTGAATGCGAATGGCTGCCGAGGCTTGCGTACCTGAAACACTGCCTCGACGCGGGCGCATGGCCGGGGAAGGAGGACTTTGAAAGATGGGAAAATACAAAAGCAGGCGGGCGAAGGCAACGGACATACCCCGGAAAGTAAAGCAGGAGGTGTGGGAACGCGACGGCGGCAGGTGCGTTGTCTGCGGCAATGCTGTGAACGTGATGCCCAATGCGCACATCGTGCCGCGGTCACGGGGCGGGCTGGGGGTTGCGGCAAACGTCGTCACCCTCTGCACGAATTTCACGGAGAACAAATGCCATTTTAAATACGATTTTGGGACGAAGGAAGAAAAAGCGGCAATCGATAAAATAATCGTGGCATACATGAAATCGGTTTACGGCGAGGGGTGGCGCAAGAAAGACCAGGTATACAGGAAAGGCGGGAAAACATCATGAGGGTACGGCTGGGCAAGGCGCATATCATGTGCGGCGATGAGCATTGCTGCTGGATCATGCAGGCAGCGAAGCCAAAGGAAGGAAAACCCGATGGGAGGCGCATGGGCGGCTATGTGCCGGTTTTTCGGATGGCGGCAGGGGGTTATGCCAGCAAAGAAATAAACCCGCCAGGGGTAAAAGGAATAAGCCGTCTGGCAGGCGGGGCTGCCGGGCCGGTGGAGGAGGTGAGGCCGTGGAAGCCAGGATTTCCAGGTGCAAAGCAGTGAACCGGCCAGGGAAACTGCCCGCCGTGTGGTTTGAGCTTCCGGGGCGCGAACTCCTGGACAGGTTCAGGGGGCTGGAAGGAAAAAGCCTTGAAGGATATGTCATGACAATCAAAAAGCCCCGCGCAAAGTCGCTTAATGCCAATGCGTACATGTGGCTGCTCTGTGATAAAATCGCAAGGAAAACAGGAGCGGCAAAAGAGGACGTGTACAGGAAGGCAGTGCGGGAGGCGGGCGCTTTTACGGACGCCGTCGTGAAGAAGGAAGACGCAGGGCGGATCTGCGCCGCATGGGAAAGCAATGGCGTGGGATGGTTTGCGGAAACGCATGGAAGCCAGGGCGCAGCCGCCCTCATCAGGCTTTACCAGGGATCTTCGATATATGACGGGGAGCAGATGGGGCGGCTGGTTGATTACATTGTCGATGAGGCGAAATATTTGAACATAGAAACGATGACGTCAAAGGAAACGGAAAGGCTGAAACAATTATGGGGCGGAAAGGATACATAAAACTGTTCCGCAAGTTTGAGGAATGGGAATGGTACAAAAATCCTGACACAAAATCTGTCTTCCTGCACTTGCTCATCAAAGCCGAGTGGCGGGATGCGCCAAGGTATGGGCTGGACATAAAAAGGGGACAGATGATTACAACGGAAAGCATGCTCATGGATGAGCTGGGAATGACCAGGCAGAGGGTCAGGACTGCGCTTGCGCATTTGGTGTCAACCAACGAGATAACCAAGGCGGCAACCAACATTAAAACCAATGGGAGAACCAGCCGCATGACGCTGATAACGCTTGAAAAATACGAAATATACCAGTCTGAAAACCACAGGGCAGCCAAGGCGGCAGCCAGGCAGGCCGCCAGCAATGCAACCGGCGTGCAACCAAGCATTAACCAGCCTGCCATTATTAAAAAAAAGATAAAAAACATTAATAATAATATAAATAATATACGCGCGCATGCGCGCAGGGACCTGCCGACTGTGGATAAAAACGAACAGGCATTTGATTTTATCGGGTGGCTGAAAACCCTGCCAGCGGACAAGCGCCGGGAGGCACAGCAGCTGAGGCTTGCGGGTCGTCATAGCTGGGAAGAGATCGCCCGTGCGATTGGGAAAGGAGGAGGCGATGAGGGCTAAACTGCTGGCAAAGCCTGAACGGGTCAGGCTGGCCGGGATTGCCGGGTATGCGGAAAGCTGCGGGATTTACACCGTGGAAAGCGAAAGGCGCGGGATCATGTATTTCTACAGCGATGGGGAATATGCCATAGTGACTGCAAGTAAAGGGGTATTGCGGATGAGCGCCGATGAAGCAGAGGCCATCTTGTCGGAGCTTGCGGGGATTAAAGATGACATTGAGGACATCAGGAGGACAGGGAGGCAGAAAAAATGATGGCAGGCAGGTATTGCAAAGGATGCAGGAGAAGATCCCCCGAATGCCATCACGTTAGCGGGGGTCATCCTGGCAGAATGATGAGGCATGGAGGGGGAATTGATGCCGAACAACGGAAGGATTGCGGTATGCCCGTATTACCGGGACGAAAAAAACCTCAGCATATCATGCGAGGATACGTACAGGCGTTTCAGGTGGCCGGTGCAGAAATCAAGGTGGATGGATGCATATTGCGATAAAGGCTGGGAAGGATGCCCGTTTGCACAGGCATTGAACAGGCTTTACGAAAGGATGGGGGAAGGATCAATGGATGGCAGGGAACTTGAGATGGAACACAGGCTGAAAGCATCCGAAAGAGAAAAGCGGAAGCTGTCGTCGCTCCTTGGGAAAGCGGAAAAGCGCGAGAAGGAAAAAGATGCGGAGATCCGAAAGCTGCGGAAACGCAACCGCGCCCTGGAGGCATTTTATGTCAAAAATAGGGCGGCAATGGATGGTATCAGGGAGCAGAAAGAGCGGATGCGGGCCGAGCTGGAGCTGCTGGCTGAAATCTACGAGGGCAGGATTGCGTACCTGATGGCAAATTTTGCTGGCGGGCGGCTGGATGAGGCGGCAATGAAAACATGGCTTGCGGAATTTGAGTACAGGATAGAGATGGAATGTATTGCGGACGGTTTGCAGGGGGAAAGCGTGGCTTGCGTGTGGAGCGTCCGCACGAAGGCAAAGGACAAGGAGGATGGGAATGAATCATGTGGCGCTGATCGGGCGGCTGACAAAGAAACCTGAAATAAGGTACATAGCGGAGAGCCAGACGGCTGTGGCAAGCTTTGCGCTGGCAATCGACAGGCCGGCGAGGGCAGGGGAGGAAAAGAAGGCAGACTTCCCCAGGGTGGCCGTTTTCGGCAGGCAGGCGGAAAATTGCGAAAGGTTCCTGGAAAAAGGGATGCGCATTGCAGTCCAGGGGCGGATACAGACGGGCAGCTACAGGGACAAGGACGGCAGGACGGTTTATACGACGGACGTAATTGCCGACAGGGTGGAGTTCCTGGAATGGGGGAGCAGGAAGAAAGAAGGACTGCAAGACCTCGGCATACCATCGGGGTTCCAGGCGGCAAGCGATGATGAAATACCGTTTTAGGGGGCGGCGGGAAATGGCAGGCAGGACAATATCATGCCGCTACTGTGATGAGCCTATGGCACGTTCCAAGGGGATTATCGGCAGGAAGCGGACAAGCCTCCCGAGGTGCGGGAAGGAATGCCGGAACTGCATCGCCTGCATGGAGGTGGATGCGGATGGGAAGAAGGAGCATATGAACGTTGAAAGGGGCAGGATGAATGGACAGCAGGGAAAAGGGAAAAAGGGGCGAGCGTGAGCTTGCCCGCAAGCTGAAAGAACTGGGTTTTGAAGCAAGGAGGGGGCAGCAGTACTGCGGGGCGGCCGGGGATGCGGACGTCGTGGGCATACCGGGCGTCCACATTGAGTGCAAGCGCGTCGAAAACCTCAACATACATAAGGCGATGGCACAGGCACAAAGTGACGCAAGGGAGGGGGAAGCGCCGATGGTATTCCACAGGAAAAACGGCGGGGAATGGCTGGTCACGGTGCGCCTTGCCGACTGGGCGGTGCGGGAGCGGTGTTACAGAAAGGAGTGGGAGGAATAGCCTGGGGGGAGAACCAAAAGGTCTTTCTTTTGTATCATTAGGGTATGGAAGGGAGGCCGTTTTTTTATGGCTGAATCGAAACGGAAAACAGGATATGGGATGGCGGAAGGACTCAGCTTATTGGAACTGGCAAAAAAACACGGAGGCAGGCGGCCAACGCCAAAGCAGCAGAGGTTCTGTGATGAATATTTGATTGATTTCAATGGAACCCAGGCGGCAATCAGGGCAGGATATTCGAAAAAGTCTGCGCGGGCGATTGCATCAGAAACCTTGACAAAACCATACATCCAGGAATATATACAATTCCGGCTGGAACAGAAGGAAAAAGACCTGATTGCAGACCAGGATGAAGTGATGAAATATTTGACTGCCGTCATGCGGCGGGAGAAGATGGAATATGTGGTCGTCACGGTCATGGAGGAGCAGTCGTGTTACAAGCCGGATGAGAAGGGCATGATGAGGAAGGTCTCCGTGAAGAAGGAAACCCCGCAGGTTGTCGAAATACCGGCGATGCTGCGGGATGCAAACAAAGCGGCGGAACTGCTTGGCAAAGCGTATGGGGCATATACGGACAAACAGAAACTTGCCATCGACGAAAAGCGCCTGGAACTGGAAGAGAAGAAAACGATGGCATCCGTCCATTATGATAAGGACATACGGGTGACAATCACAGGCTATGAAAAGGAGTGGAGCGAATGATACATCTGCATATTCCAGAGCCAAACAGCAAGCAGAAACGGTTTCTTTCTGCAAAGGCAAAGCATATAGGCTATGGCGGCGCAAGGGGCGGAGGAAAATCATGGGGAATCAGGACGAAAGCCAAGCTCCTGGCTGTGAACTATGCCGGAATCAAAATCCTGGTTGTAAGGCGGACCTACAAAGAATTGACGGGAAACCACATCAATATACTTAGGGCGGAGACACAGAAAATCGCTGCCTATAACAGCACTGATAAAATCCTTAAATTTGTAAATGGAAGCGCTATTGAGTTTATGTACTGTGCGAGGGATGCAGACCTTGACAGCCTGCAAGGGCAGGAGTACGACGTGATTTTCCTGGATGAAGCAACCCAGCTATCCGAATACCAGATGAAAGCAATCGCTGCGTGTTGCAGGGGCGTCAATGCTTTTCCCAAGAGGATTTATTACACGTGCAATCCCGGAGGGCAGGGGCATGCGTACATTAAAAGGGTTTTTATTGACAGGCAGTTCACCAGCAAGGAAACCCCGGAGGATTATGTGTTTATCCAGGCTCTGGTGGATGACAATGTGGCGCTGATGGAAGCACAGCCGGAATATGTGGATTTTTTGGAAGCGCTTCCCGAAAAGCTGCGGGAGGCATGGAGGCACGGAAGGTGGGATGTATTTGAAGGACAGGTATTTGGCGAGTTTGTGGATGACCCGCAGCACTATTATGACAGGAAGGGTTCCCATGTGACCGAGCCGTTCGACATTCCTGCTGGCTGGATGGTTTACCGAAGTTTTGACTGGGGTTATGCGAAGCCTTTTTCGGTAGGATGGTATGCGATTAATAAGGATGGCACGATGTTCCGCTTCCGGGAACTGTATGGATGCACGGGGGAGGCCGACCGGGGCGTTGAGTGGACTGTGGAGCGTGTCGCGGAGGCGATACGGGAAGTTGAGGCGACAGATCCGCAGCTGCGGGGCAGGAAGGTGATCGGGGTTGCAGACCCTGCAATATGGCAGGAAAACGGCGGCCCGTCCATTGCGGAAACCATGAGCAGGTACAGAATCTATTTTGATAAAGCGGACCATAAGCGGATTCCGGGAAAGATGCAGTGCCATTACAGGCTGGCAATGGATGATGACGGAAGGAGCATGTTTTATGTGTTCAAAACGTGCAGGCATTTTATCAGGACGATTCCGGCGCTGGTTTATTCGGAAACCGACGTGGAAGACGTGGATACCAAAATGGAAGACCATATTTACGATGAATGGCGGTATGTGTGCATGGCAAGGCCGATCAAGCCAAGGATGAGGGTGCAGAAGAAGGCGGTTGATTACAGGAATGCAGGCGACCCGCTGAATATGCTGAAAGATATGTACGGCTCACGACAGGGGAGCGGGTACAGGAACGTATTGTAGGAGGATTTGAATGGATAACGGCATGAGGAAAACGAGGACGGATACGGAAGCTGCGATAACCAACGAGGATGTGCAGGGGTTTGAAACATTGCTCAGGGAGTATCAGCAAGGAAAGCAAGTCATTGACCAGAAAGCCACGGCAAACTGGGAGTGGTGGAGGATGCGGCACTGGGAACAGATGGGATCTAAAGATGCTGGCGATGAGGAGAATGCAACGTCCGCATGGCTGTTCAATTCCATCATCAATAAGCACGCCGATATCATGGATAATTTTCCGAAACCGAACGTGTTGCCAAGGGAGCAGCAGGACGAAGCGGAAGCAAAAGCCTTGTCGCAAATCCTCCCCGTCATCTCTGAACGCAATGATTATGAGCAGGTGTACAGCGATAAGTCGCTGGATCTTCTCGTCGATGGGGGATGCGTCACGAGCGTGCTTTGGGATAACACGCTGAATAACGGTTTGGGTGATATTTCCATAAAACGGGTTGATGTGCATAATATCTTTTGGCAGCCGGGCATAGAGGACATACAGGAATCGGAAGCGGTCTTTGTATCGAGGCTGGTGGACAATGATAAGCTGGCCGCAATGTACCCGCAGATGAAAGGAAAGGAAGGCGGGGGCAGGACGACGCAGGAATACGTCAACCGGGACGAGCAGGCAGATGAACAGAAGAAGAGCGAAGTGTGGGATATGTACTATAAGACCACCGTCCAGGAAGAAGTGGCGTCCGATCCCAGGACGGGGGATGCCGTGAAGCGGCCGAGAACTGTGCTGCATTTTGTAAAGTTCTGCAATGGAGAGCTGCTTTATGCATCGGAAAATGATCCCGGCATGGAAGGTGGCTGGTATCAGCATGGGCAGTACCCGTTTGTGGTGGCTTCCCTTTTTCAGATCAAGGACAGCCCTTGGGGATTCGGTTACGTGGACGTTATGAAATCCCCGCAAGCCCAGATCGACAAGCTGGATCAGATGATCTTAAAAAATGCGTCTATGGTAGGAACGAAACGGTGGGCTGTGCGGGAAAATGCGGAAATAAATGCAGATGATTTCGCAGATTGGGGCAAGGTCATGGTGAGGGTTTCCGGTTCTGCGCCGCTCGACGACATCATGAAGGAAATTTCTGCAAGCCCTATTCCTGCGTTTGTGGTGCAACATAAGGCGAACATGATCGAACAGCTCAAGGAAACCTCCGGCAACCGTGATGTTTCGCAGGGAAGCGCGCAGGGCGGGGTCACGGCGGCAACGGCGATCGCTGCATTGCAGGAAGCGGGCAGCAAGCTGTCAAGGAGCGTCAACAGGACGCTTTACCGGGCAAAGCGGCAGGAAGATTACCTTCAAGTGGAATTAATCAGGCAGTTTTACACAGAACCCCGTTCGTTTCGGATAGACAACGAAGACGGGTCGTGGGATTTCATAGAATATGGCGGCGATGCCGCAATGCGGCGCAGGGAGGCGCGCGGAGCTGTGTTTGACATTCAGATCACGGCGGAAAAACAGTCTCCGTTCAGCAGGGCAGCCCAGAATGAGACGATGAAGGAAATGTATGGGCTTGGACTGTTTGCCCCGAATAATGCGGAACCAGCCCTTGTGTGCATAGAGGGAATGGAGTTCGAGGGCAAGGAAAAAATCAAGCAGCAGATTCAGCAGAATAGTGTTTTCATGCAACAGTTCCAAGCGATGCAGCAAGCGATCATGTCGGCGGAAACGCAGTATCCTGGGCTTGGCATTGCAGCGATGGCAGGGCTTGCGCCGATGCCGGCGCCAGATAGCGGGCGGGCAATGCAGGCGGAGGAAGGAACGCCGGAGGAACGCGCGGCTAAGACGGAAACCGACAGCACAAGGACGGCAAAGGCCAGGGTAAGCGCAGCAAAACAGGCAAGGATCGGATAGGGGGGGCAGCATGACAAGGGTAGTATGTTCAATAGCAGGATATGGCGCTCCGCTTTCCTTTGAATGTGCAGGCCATGCGGGCAGCAGGGCGGTATGCGCGGAATGTTCGGCTTTATGCGCAATGCTCGTCAGGTATGCGGATGAAAAGGGTCATGCCCCGGCGGTGTGCGAAGATGGGCATATAAAGATTGAAATAAGCCGTTCCAGCACGGAAATAAATGCGGTGTTTCATGCTGCGATGCTTGAATTTAAGGCGCTTGCGCAGCGGTTTGGGGAACATATAGAAGTTTGCTGGTTACGTGGGGGGAGAAATGATTTTTGGCATTCCCTATAATTTAAACAGAAAATACGGGGTCGTGTCCCAAACCACAGGAAGGAAGCAAAATGAACAAAGAGTATTTAAAAAGGCTGCATACATTCATGTTTGATGAGGGTGCGGCAGATGCCAGTTCCCCCGGAGAAGGGGATTCCGGTTCGGATGCAGAGCCAGCCGTCGTTTACGGGAAAGCCGAGGCAGGGGAAGCGGAAGGTCAGATCGGCGCTGACACAGAAGGGGAAGGCTTGCAGGACGAGCCAGACCCAGAGGCAGAGTTTGAGGAACTTATCAAAGGGCAATATGCAGACCAGTTCAACAGCCGTGTCCGGGGAATCATGCAGCAAAGGTTTAAAAATGCGGAAAATTACCAGGACAAGATCGCAAGCTATGACAAGGCGGTATCCCCGCTTTACATGATTTATGGTTTAAAGCCCGGAGATGTCCAGGGACTCGAAGATGCGATTAAAAATGACGAGGGTTTGTATGCGGCACGGGCTGACGAAGCCGGGATTACCGCAAAGCAGTACAAAGAAAACCTGCGTCTCAGGATGGAAGCCGCGCAGGGGCGCAGCATGAGGGAGGAAATGCAGCGCCAGGCGGAACGGCAGCGGACATTTAACAGGTGGGAGCAAGAAGCGCGGGAGCTACAGGAAACGTTTCCGGCATTTGACTTCACGATGGAGCTGGAGAATCCTGATTTTGCACAGAGGCTTAATACCGGGTATTCCGTGCGGGATGCGTTTATGGCAACGCATATGAGCGAGATATTAAACGGGATGAAAGGCGAGGTAAAAACGGATACGGCAAGGCAAATGGTGGATAATTTCCGTTTGCGGCAGTCGAGGCCTGCGGAAAACGCAGCATCGTATGCCCCGGCAGTAGTACGCAAGGCAGACCCGTCGAAATGGACAGATGAAGATTTTGACGAGGTGGAAAGGCGGGTTGAGGCGGGAGAAATCATCCGGCTGTAACATGGCTTTCACCCGTCATATGAGAAGGGAGAAAGAGAAATGTCAAAAGATTACCTAAAGAAACTGCATCCATATATGTTTTTTGCGGAATTGAATACCAATACGACGATGCAGGCGGGGGAAGGAAAAGACCTGTCTCCTGAAATGAAAACATATTATGATAGGATGCTCGTAAGATATGCAGAGCCGGAGCTGGTGCATGACCAGTTCGGGCAGAAGAGGCCGATTCCTTTACGGGCAGGAAAGACCATCGAGTTTAGAAGGTTTCCGGCGCTGGCCAAGCAGATGACGCCGCTTACGGAAGGCGTTACGCCTGACGGGCAGAGCTTGTCTGCGGTATCCATGACGGCCACGCTGGCGCAGTATGGCGGTTACATCGTATCTTCTGATATGCTGGAGCTGACCGCCATCGATAACGTGTTGCAGGAAACCACGAAGATCCTGGGGTCGCAGGCAGGAAGGACTTCCGACGGAATTACCAGGGAGGTATTGGCCGGCGGCACGAACGTAAGGTACGCTGGAGGGAAAAGCTCCAGGGAGAACCTTGCGGATACGGATGTGCTTACCGTTAAGGACATCAAGAAGGCTGTCAGGGATTTAAAGGCAAAAAATGCGCCGAGAATTAACGGCTATTATATTGCGATCGTGCATCCCGATACTGTTTATGACCTGTGGGAGGATGCAGAATGGATTGAAGCGTCCAAATATGCTGGATCCGAACAGATTTTTAAAGGCGAGGTTGGAAAGCTCTACGGCGTGCGGTTCGTGGAATCCACGGAAGCCAAGATCTGGGATGGCGAGGTTTACGGTACGCTCGTGTTGGGCGCAAATGCGTTTGGCATAACGACCCTTGCAGGGAGGGGGATCGAGCATATCGTGAAGCAGAAAGGGTCGGCAGGCACGGGCGATCCGCTGAACCAGAGATCGTCGGTAGGGTGGAAGCTGACTAAGACGGCAAGGATTCTCGTCGATGAGTACATGGTGAGGATTGAGCATAAGGTTACGCTGCCATCCGCCGCAAACTAAGGAAGGAGACAGGAATGGCAAGCAAAAAGAATGAACAGGCAGGGATACCGGCAGAAGAGAGGGAAATGCTCAAAGCCGAATTAAAAGCAGAAATCGAAGCGGAAGCAAGGGCTGAAATCGAAGCGGAGACAAGGGCGGAAATGAAAGCGCGGCTTGAAGCGGAAGCTTCTGCGCCGTCTTCGGGGGAGACCGGGGAACAGAAAAAGCGGGCGGAGGAAAAAATCCCCTATATGCTGCCGCTCATCGAAGGAGAGCCGGAAGAAGTCAACGTAACGGTTAATGGAAGGACCATCCAAATCCTCCGGGGCGAGCAGGTGAAGATTCCGAGGATGTTTGCGGAGGTTTTGGACAACCAGGCCATGCAGATGAAGTATCTGCGGAAATACCAGCAAGAAAAGAAAGAGCAGGTAACGATAGTCGAATGATGTATGTCAAGAACTACTAACCATACGATCAATTTCACGGAGGGAGCGGCGGATTGCCTGCTCTTTTCGTATTCAGGAGGGAAGCATGAACTATAAGGAATTTAATATATCATTGCCGGTCAACACGAACAACGTAGCCGTGGTGGATGGAATCGTGCAGTATGATACGGCAAATATCGTAAATATACGCCTTATGGACGGCGTGAAGCCGTTTGACTTTACAGGGTATACGGAGGTTTTTATCGAGATATGCAAGCCTGATGGAAACCATATCCAGGCCTGCGTTACGGACGATCCGAAGGTGAATGGGGACAATAACCCATATACGATTCATGTGGCAGATCCAAAGGAGGGCAGGATATCTTTTAACCTGCATGGGCAGGCGACGGTTCTTGCTGGCACGCATTTCGGTCAGATCATGATTGCTTCCGGCGGCAAGGTTCTCACGACGGCGAGGGTAAATTATTATGTCGGGGACACGTTGCAGAGCGACGCTGATCCGGGCGGCATTACATCTTCCGGGGAATATTCATCCCTGCGGACGCTGATTGCCAGAAACTCTGCCATCGCTACGGCGGAAAGAGACCGGGTAGATGCGGAAACTTTGCGGAAGCTGGCGGAGCTGGCAAGGGAAAACCGGATTGATGCGCTTGCGGATGAAATAAGGGATTACCTTAACAATGCCGTGGGGTATGTAGAGCAGACGGAGGATTATATGGAGCGGGCGCAGCGGTTCGCTGAATTGGCGCAGAATCCTTCGGCAGAAATCATGGAAAGCTTGATCGCAGAACTTAACCTTGCATCGGAAACTTACGTGGATGGCTCGATTGCCACGGCTACGAAGAATTTTGATGCAGGGAATTATACGGATAATGCGGAGGCAAAGAAGCTGCTCAAGGTCCGCAGGGGAAACGAAGCGGATTTGCCGCCGCTTGAGGCTGGCGAGCTTGGCTTTTCCGTGGATGCAGGGACGGCATACATCGGGGGGAGTTCCGGGAATATACCGCTTAACGGTGCATATGCGGCGGGAACGACAGCCCCGCAGAGGAAAGATTTGCTCTGGATAGACACGTCGGCTGGCGGCGCGGTTAAATATTGGGATGGAAGCGCATGGCAGCCTGCGGCAACGGCTGTGTTCGCATAGGAGGAATGTGATGGGAAGGTTATTGACGGCGAAAAAATCCACGTATGGAAGCCCGTACGCATATTATACGGTGGACGTATCGGTAGAGCGCAGGACTCCTGCGGCAGTGAAGCTTTTGGTAACGGTAACAGCGAGGCTTCAATATTCCAACAGTTGGCTCGGCACAGGCAGGGGATATGGCCTTGTAGCTAGTATTTATGCAGGCGGATCATGGCATTCGTTTACGATTAAGAGCGAAAGTGTTACGTGGAGGGGGACGGCAGGCCATGTGGCGAGCGCAAGGATAACGATTCCTGCCAGCGTGTCAGCAGCATCGCTTTCAGGAGTTTATTTCATGGTGGAGCGGACGCCAGGCGGAGGAAATGCGGCGCGGCTTTTGCAGGTGGGCGTGGGCGGCATTAGCATCGGCAGCGTGTCGGCGGCATATGGCAATGTGAAGCTTACGGCCGAAAACATAGACCAGGCGAAATCGATGCTGCGGCTTTCCGGGATTCCTGTGTCCGCAGGGTATGCAAGGACGATTCAATGGTACAACGGGGGTTCTTTGATCGGCACGACGTCCATAAGCGCTTCATCGGCTGCTGCCTCTTTTTCCTATCCGCTTACAGGTCTGTTGCCGAATACGGATTACACGGTGAAGGCTGTCGTTTACAGCGGGAGTACGAAGCTTGCGGAAAGGTCTGTGGTGGTATCAACGCCACAGGAGACGGGATCGCTTTCTCTTTCGGCGGCGGCTACATACCTTATCGCCGATGTGAGCGGTATGTTTCATCTGCCGAATTATGCGAGGGATGTAGAATTTTATATTAAAAAATCCACGGATGATGATTATGTGCTGGCCAGCATGAAGAAGACGCAGGCAGAGGGCGTGGGTGCAAGCCTTACAGGGTTGATTTCTAATGTAAAGTATGACGTGATGGTCCGCATCAAGAATGGAAGCATGACGCTAAAAACGCTGTATGGCACGATGCTGACTGAAAAGGATACATCCCTGCTTCCGACGGCGAGAATTGAAAACATCACGCAGAGGCTGGGGACAAGGAACTGTACCATTTCATGGATTGCGGATAAGGCGGTAGCCGGGACTGCGTATGCGGTACAGGCGAAGATGGATGGGGCGTCTGATTGGGTTACGCTGAAAAACTTAACGAACGTGGATTCCCCTGTGGTTGTTACAGCCAAGGCGGGGAATGCAGACACGTTGTTCCGAATCTCTTCCGCGAATGATTTGGTTGTGGCGGGCGCAGTAAATTACAGCAATGTGTTTGCGCTGTATGTGCGGGATGATTTTGCGTGGGATGTTGCCAAAACGGAAGGTGTGCCGCTTGTCATTACGGCGGGCGAGTGGAACCGGCTGCGCGAGTATGCCATATCACGAAACCGTGAGCTGGGCAATACGGTGAACCTGCCCTTAGTGAAGCAGGGCGACGCCATAACGGCAGGGCTTTACAACATCATGAAGGATGCGGTATCGCAGGTGGCCGTTGTCGGTGTTTCGGATAAGGCGCGGGGCGATATTATAACTGCTGCGGATATCGACAGCCTTAGGATTGCGATCAATAAAACAGCATAGGGGAGAAACTTTGCCGTTCTTTTTTTTATACTTATGATAAAAGCAGGGAGGAGGCAGGGCATGAGGCTGTCAGAGGCGATAGAGCAGGTTAAGAAGGAAAAACCGCATTCGTTCAGCATGGATCACTGCACGTTATTCATAAATGAGGCGGAAGCATCCGTGCAGGAATATCTGGGCGTGCCAGCGGGCGAGTGGACGAAGTATGACTGGAAAGAGGATGGCAATAAAGCCCTTATTGCGCCAGAGCCGTACAGTGCGCTGTATCTTTCGTGGCTCAAGGCGAAGATTGATTATGTCAATGAAGAATATGAGTCTTATGCCACGAACCAGGCGCAATTTGAGTCTGATTTTGCGGCGTTTGCGGCATGGGCTGTGCGGGAGAAGAAGGTGCGCAAAGCGCTTCCAACGGAAGTTAAGAATTGGTGGTGATGTGATGAGGCTTGTAGCGCCAGTATACAAATTTAACCCGCGGCAGGAGCGGATCTTGGAATTTAAAGGATATAATAAAAAGTCCGTGATCGAGGATGGGGAGATGCGGGATATGTACAACCTTTCCTCGGACGAATATCCCTGCCTTGCGCAGAGGAGGCCGAGGGTGGTATACACTGAAAGTTTTGAACGGCCAACGGCGATGATCACGAAGAATAAGAAACTCGCCGTGATATCGGACGGGCAGTTTTGTTATGACGGAATTATATATCCGTCCCTTAAACTTGGGGATGCGGCCAGGATGGTGGCGATCAACTCGAAGATATGCTTTTTCCCGGAAAAGAAATATTTTGACGTGGTAATCGAAGACATTGGGGACATGGAGGCGGAAACAAGGCTGGAAGATGTTGAAGTCGTTGTTACCGCATCAACGGTTACGTTTTCGTCAGGCGGCTTTGCGGCGAAGTTTTCCGTCGGGGACGCCGTGCAGGTAAAGGCGGAAGGGGAAGGCGCGGAAGCCCTGAACCTGTCGGCCGTCATCCAGGCGGTAACGGATACGGCAATTACATTTCCGGAGGAGACGTTTATTTCCCTTATTGCAGAGGGAGAGACGGAAAAGCGGATTACTGTTGCGGAAATATCCGTTACAAGGAGCTGTCCTGACCTGGATTTTGTCATGGAATCCAACAACAGGCTATGGGGCGTATCGAATAAGGACAACACGATCTATGCCTGCAAGCTGGGCGATCCCACGAACTGGGCGTATTACCAGAACACTTCGTTGGATTCTTATTACGCCCAGCAGGGAACGGACGGGGAATGGACGGGTTGTGCTGCTTACAGCAAGCACCTTCTCTTTTTTAAAGAGGATTATATACACAAGGTATACGGCTCTAGCCCGGCCAGCTACCAGATCGAGACAGCGCAGTGCCACGCTTTGGAAAAGGGGAGCAGCAAGTCCGTGGCGATTATCAATGAAACCGTGCTGTATAAGTCACAGCTTGGGATCATGGCGTATTCCGGCGGCGTGCCGATGTTGATATCGGAAAATTTCGGAACGGACAGGTATACGGATGCTATTGCTGGCACGGACGGGATCAAGTATGTCGTTTCTGTTCTTGAAGGCGGCAGGCCGAGGCTTCTCGTTTACGATATGGAGCGGTTTCTCTGGCATAAGGAAGACCATATGCGGGTAAGGGATTTTTGCTATCATGACGGGCGGCTTCTTGCGATCAATGAGGATGACAATAAGATATATGACATGATGCCCACGGGCGTGGCGGAAGAAAAGATGCCGATCGAGTGGATGGCGGAGCTGGGACCGTTTGATGAATTTATCGAAGATAAGAAGGTTTATTCGAGGCTCAAGATGCGGCTTAGCCTGGCAGACTTGGCGGAGCTTACGGTCATGGTTAGCGCCGATGGCGGGGATTGGGAGCGGATTGAGCATCTCAATGCGGAATATGACAGGGCAATCGTGCTTCCCATCGTGCCGCGCAGGTGCGATAAGTTTGCGATAAGGCTTGAGGGCAAAGGCAGATGCCGAATCGAGTCCCTTGTGCGGGAGTACAGGCAGGGGACGATAAACGGAAGTGTAAAATAATGGGAATGATTCTCGAATATGACCAAAGCCCGAACGCAACGGTCGACCAGAAGGTAGGGACGCTCAAAGATTCCGTTCAAAGGGCTTTGGAGGATGTCGAACAAAATACCGAGGGGAAACCGGGAACTCCGGGTGTGGGAATCGAAGAGATTGTGGAGCAATGGTGCCTTTCAACATCAAGTTTTTCCCCTGTGGGGGCATGGGGTTATGAACAGGCTGAATGGAAGCCGGGAAATTATCTGTGGACGCGGAATGAAGTCCGTTATACGGACGGGCATATAAAATACACGACGCCGGGAATTGCCGGCGCCTTAAACAAGGCTTATGAGGCGGCGTATGCGGCAGGTGCGTGGCAAGGCGAGATTGAAGGCGTTGTTTCCACCATCGAAAAAACGGTTGAATCGATTAAAGGTTTAGCGGATGAAACGAAAGCGCTTGCTGAATTTGCAAACGAAAGCGCTGAAAGTGCAAAGTTGCAAGCTGGGCAGGCGGCGTCGGAAATCAATGTTGCGAACCAGCAGATCGAAACGCTTGCGCAAGAACTTGAAACATTGGATAGCGCCATGAAAGCCGATTATGCAACAAAGGGGGAATTGACGGAGGTGGATACTGCGCTTGGCACGCAGATTTCACAAAATGCGGCGCAGATTTCTTTGGCGGCTGAAAAAGTGCAGCAGGTGGAGATCGATGCGGGAAAGGCCATATCGGATGCGGAAGCTGCCAGAAATGCAGCGGATGCGGCAAGGGAAGCGGCTTGCAAGGCGCAGGATGATTATGAGGCATTGCAGCAGCAGGCAGACGCCACGGACGCACAGCTTGCAGCGGCAAAACAGGCAGTATCAAAAGCGCAGGCAGACGCCACGGCTGCGGGTGATGCAGCGGCGGCGGCACAGGAAGCGGCAAGCTCCCTTGCGGACAGGGTAAGCGTAGCGGAGACACACATCGACCAGAACGCAGAAAGCATTTCGCTTGTGGCAGCTTCCGTTTCTGATATGCGGGTTGGCGGCAGGAATTATATTTTGGAATCCAGGGATGCCCGTGATGGAGAAGGTTCTAAGATCGCAGAGTTCGCACTTTCGGAGCAGTGGGAAGAAGGCAAGTCCTATGCGCTTTCTTTTGAAGGGGGGAAAGCATCGGGCGCCTTTGCGGCATACCGTGATGATGGCATCACGTTAGTTAAAAGCGGCATATCGCTTAACGAGGCAACAGGAAGGTATGAATGCACGTTTATCTGTCCTGCCCAGGCTGCGGCAGATGTGGAGGGAAATACGTTAACGATATACAATTTACCTTCTGATGCATCAGCGGGCGGGAGCGTGGGGTTCGTGAAGCTTGAGAAAGGAAACAGGGCGACGGACTGGACGCCTGCGCCCGAGGATGGCGTCAATTATACAAATGATACGGTAGCCAGCGCTACGACTAAAATCTTGCAGACTGCGGAAGAAGTGACGATAGGAATCATGTCTGGATATACGTCCGGCAGCGATTTTGAAAAATACAAGCAGGAAATAGAAAACCTGTTCAAGGCAAATGAAGATGGCTTCGCTTTTGAGTTTTCGCAGCTTGAAGAGCGGATTGCGGCTGTGGGGGATGAAATCGTGCAAAGAAACCAGTTTATCCGGCTTGAGGCAGGCAATATCATCATTGGGCGGTCTGATAGTCCGGTGCAAGCAAGGTTTACCAACGATGCACTTGAATTTACATATAATGGGCAGGTGGTGGCGAAATTCACCAACGAGGTTCTGGAAGTGCGGAACATCGCCGTGGAAAACCAGGTGCAGTTCGGCATGGGCTGGGCAATAAGGCCGGGCGGATACCTTGAAGGAAAAGGCTACAACCTGGATGACGTGTGGATAGGGGGTTAAAGCATGGCAGTATCTTTATCGCTTACGATTGCGCAGGGGTCGCAGAGCGTAGCTAATAACCAGACGTATGTCACGGTGTCGGTTTATGCGCATTCGACAAATGGTTCGTATAACAACAACAGCAAGCCGGGGTCCGTGGTGATTGATGGCACGTCGTACAGTTTCTCTTCCTCTTTTGCAAAGAATACGACGACCTGCGTGGCTACGGCGTCAAAATGGGTCAGCCATGCGGCAAACGGGACAAAGACTGTTTCTGCCAGTGCATCGTATGTGACCGGGGTGTCATCGGGGACGGTCTATGCATCCGGCTCGAAGGTGTTGTCCACGATCCCGCGCGTATCGGATTTGTCGGTAAGCAAGTCCAGCGTCCCCGCTGACGGGCAGGCCACGGTCACTGCGATGGCAGCCAAGAAGAGCAGCAGTTTTACGGACACCATCACGGTGAAGCTGGGCAGCTACAGCAAAACAGTGGCATCCGGGGCGGCGTTTGTGATCCCTGCGGAGTGGATGAATGCCATTTCCGGCACGTCTGCCGTGGCCACGGTGACGGTTGTCACGAAGTCTGGCAGCGCCACGATAGGAAGCAAGTCTGTTAACCTTACGGTGACTGTGCCTGCGGACGTTGTGCCGTCTATAAGCGGGATCACGGCGACGGAAGCGGTCGCAGCGGTTACAAGCAAATTCGGCAGCAGGTTCGTGAGGACATTGTCACGGATTAATGTGAAAGTCAGCGCTGGCGGGGCATATGGTTCTACGGTTAAGTCATGTTCTGTGGTGATTGATGGCGTTACATACCAGCAGGCGGAATTTCAGTCAAATGTTTTGAATACGGCAGGGAACGTGGAAATCAAGGCAACGGTAACGGATAGCAGGGGAAGGACGGCAACGTATGCGAAGGCGATTGCCGTGGCCGATTACTCGCCTCCCGTTATCACGTCCCTGGTGCAGTATCCGTGCAATGCGGATGGCACAAGGAATGCTAGCGGGACGCATACGAAAGTGACGATCAAGGGGAAGGTCTCCCCGGTGGAGGAGCAGAACATAAAATCCCTGGTTTTAAAATATAAGGCGCTGAATGCGGATAGCTATACGGTACGGACACTCACGGCGGAGGGATGGGATTTTGAAACCTCGGTAGTCGTGTCTGGGACTGACCCCACATCGACGTGGGAGTTCATCGCTGAAATAACGGATAAAGTGTCGATGGCAAGCCTTAGCGTGGTGACGGGCGTCCCGGTGATCTCCCGTCTTGCGGGCGGCAGGGGCGTGCGGCTGTTCGGGGAGGCGGAAAACGAGGGATTCTGGGTCGGAAATGTGGACTACACCATCACGGATGCGGAATTTGATGAACTCGTTAATTTGCTGGGGGGTGAAAAAAATAGCATTTAAATTGATTGATTTTATTTACCCTATTGGCAGCGTGATCGCATCCGTGAACGGAGCGTTTGATCCCAACAGGCTGTACAGCAGCCAGACATGGGTACGGTTTGCAAACGGGCGGGTGCTGGCCGGCGTGGACGAAGAGGACACAGCGTTCTCTACGGCGGAAAAAACGGGCGGGAGAAGGCGCATAAGCTGGAGGTAAATGAAATGCCAAGGCATACCCATAGTATGGTTTATTTGACAAATTGGGATGGCACAAAGGGCAGCGGGTATATCATATCAAGCACAGCAAGCGGAAGTAGTAACCAAACTGTAAATTATGTGGGCGGAAATGCCGCACACAACAACCTACAGCCGTACATTGCAGTGTATTACTGGAAACGTACGGCATGATATGCGCCCTGCGGGGCGGGAAAGAAGGAGCGATGGAAGAAAGGCAGGCTTTGGATGAAAGGAAAATCAGGGAGCTGTTCAAACAGACGGGAGACAGCATCCAGGCGATACTGGATTATTTCAGGCTGAAAAACAAGGTGCTGTGGGAAGGGGATGCCTGGACGTCCGGGACAAAGACAATCCTTGGCATAAGCAAATACCAGAGGATAAAGGTTTACCCGTGGAATAATCATGAAGGGGTAGAACTGGAACGGTACAATGCTGATAATTTTGGTGGGGAAGGGTTTGTCCAAGGGGTGAGCAGTGCCAGCCATTATCATACTGAAATAGCGGTTAGGTTAAAATTGAGCGGAGAGACGGTTGCTATTTCACGTGGCAATTACATACAGCATATAGGCGGCGGTAACCATGCAGCATTGGAGAACATAGGAGGCATAATAAAGGTTGTTGGTACAGAACCCCTGCTCCCGGAATCCCTCAAAAAAATCACAGAGGGGAGAGGGTAGCTCTTAGAAGCGTTAAATCCTTCTTTGGAAAGGGGTGTGCAACGTGAAGATATTCACAATCCTGAAGAAAATGGCACAGAAGCTGGGAATGGTATCGGATTACGTCGTAGAATCCGGTAAAAGCGGGATGTGGGCTTACCAAAAATGGGATTCCAGGATTGTACGGCTCTGGGGGACGTACACGGGGAGTATTGCGGCCTATGCGCAAAGTACCTTCCTTGTACCTGTGCAGAAGTATCCATTTAAGGTATACGATGCCCATGACGTTGCTTGTGCAAGGGTGGACACTGGCAGTGGGATATTCATTTATGGATATGACGATAAGATAGCAGGCTGGAGCGGCGTAATTGCTACAATGAATACATACCCTGCGGGGACAAAGGCAAGAATTGTCGCTAAAATCCAGGTAACCGGGTGGTGGAAGGAGTTTACCGCTGGGGAAGAGGGTAGTACATAGATTTATTAACATTTTCAAGGGGGTGTGCAGTATGAGAATATTCACAATACTAAAGAAAATGGCGCAAAAGCTGGGGCTGATATCGGACTACGTAGTGGAAACCGGCACGTCCGGCATCTGGGCGTACAGGAAGTGGGCGTCAGGGACGGCGGAGTGCTGGGGGAGGTGGAGCGGGAACTTAAACCATTATGCAGGTCCATATGGAATGGATTTTTTCGGATATAAAACCGGGACACTGGCATTCCCTTTTGCGTTTCAGGAAGTGCCAATCTGCATACAGTATTCCTGCAACATTGGAAACGGGTTTTCCATCGGCGCACAGGGCAGGCTTAGCACGACTAAAAGTAGCATGGTATGCTATATGCTGGCAAACATTTCGGGCAGGCAACCGGTATATGCAGATATATGCGCCATAGGCAGGTGGAAATAACATGGGGGCGAAAAAACGCCCCTGTTTTTTTATACTTTTTTCAGAGTTTTAAAGGAGGAAACGGCATATGGCAGAAAAACCAAAATATGAACAGCCCACAGAATACAAGAGCGATTACCAGGGGCAGATAGATAATACGTTAAAAAATATAACCAACAAGGAAGCCTTTACATATGACCCTTTGAAGGACGCCAGCTACCAGGGGCTGGCGAAGCTGTACCAGAGGCAGGGGGAGCAGGCGGCAAAGAACACGATGGGGGATGCGGCTGCCCTCAACGGGGGCTATGGGTCGTCTTATGCGGTGACGGCAAGCCAGCAGGCGAGGAATGATTATAACCAGCAGCTTGCATCACAGATCCCGGCGCTCCAGGAGGCGGCGTATAACCGTTATCTGAATGATTATAACATGAACCTCTCGGCGTTCAATGCTTTGCAGGCGGCGGATGATTCAGCATATGGGAGGCACAGGGACACCGTAGCGGACTCCCAGTGGAAATACGGGATGGACTATCAAGGATACAGGGATGATGTGTCGGATTCCCAGTGGCAGAAGTCATATGATCGGGGCGTGTATGAGTCAGACCGGAATTACGAATATCAAAAATCCAGGGATGCCGTCACGGATAGCCAGTGGGCGCAGGAGTTTGCACTACAAAAAAAAGCAGCGGCCTCTAGCGGGAGGGGTTCTTCTTCTAGGGGCGGGTATGGTTCTGTGAGATCTGGCCGTTCAGGCAGTGATGTTGACAGGCTGGTTGCGGCTGCGACTGATGCTGTTGGAAAAGGAATAAATGCATTAAGCTCGGCGGTTAATTCTGGAGCGTTAAGATCGAATAAGAAACCGAAAAAAGGGCTTGCGGTTCCAATCGGCACGAGTCCAAGAGCTTTGCTTAGATAGGAGATCATAATGGCAGGGAAAAGGAACATAGGCAGATTAAGGAAGGCAGTGCGGAAGGAAAATACAGCCGAAGCAATCAAAAATGCGGGGCAGGCAGCAGTACGCGCAGGGAAAAGCGCAGTCGTGGCTAATACGGTAAAGCAAGGATCTTCTGCTGTACGGCAGGTTGCACAAAACGAAGGGAAAAAATATGCAGGAACAGGGCGTTCTGGCAAACAGAGCATCCCTGAAGACAGTGCAAACAGAGTGCGGAATCCCAGGCTGGATGCTCTCTTGGAGAAATATGAGAAAACAAAGAAGGATCAAGGTTTTCTGTCCGCAATGGAAAAGTATAGGAACAAGGATTTCCTTTTTATGAGAAACGGAGAGAATGGTTCAGAACGGAATAAGCCCATCAGTATAGCGGAAATCCGGGAAACTACTAAAAAAATGCGGGAGGAGATGGCAAAGGCACAGACAAGTACGGATTCGGAAGAAGGCAGGCTCAGGAATCTGACGGAGGGAAACCTGCGCCAAATTGCAGGAAGCCATGTCAAAACGCTGGGTGCGATTGTCGAAGGCAGCGAAACGAACATCGTCCCTGCTTCGGCTGGGAGTATCGCTTCTCCCCTTGTCGGGTTAAAGTATAGCCAGGTGGAAGAGTCGAGGAAAAATGCCCAGAAGGAAAGCGGCAAGGCAATGTCCGAATTTGGGTCAAGCCAGATTGACAAAGGCGCAGAAAAAATCAAGAAAGGCAAGGAAGGACTAAACTGGGCGGAAGCGTTTTTGGCAGATCTTTATGGTGAAGCGCTTGGGCTTGGCGCTGATGCGCTTGCAGGTCCGCTTTCAGGGGCAGCGATGTTTTCGCGTTCATTTGGCTCTGCGTATGATAGGGCTGAAAAGGAAGGCGCAACCCCTTTGCAGGCGGGGATTTATGGCATATCAATGGGTGGGGTGGATGCAGGACTGGGGAAATTGACTAAAGTGGCAAAACCCTTGCGGAAGCTTTATGGCAAAGACGCTGGCGATGATGTCATTGATACGCTTTTGAACAAAGTGTCAGGGAAGATGGTATCGCAGAAGGGAAAGGACATCGTTTGGCATGGGGGCAAGGCGGGGGTTTCAGCGCTTACCGAAGCGCTTGAGGAAATGGTTGCGGAGGGACTTGAGCCTTCGATCGCAAACCAGATTTATGCAGAGGCGGCGGGAATCCCGCATGAGACAAGCGCAAAGGACATCCTTTATGCAGGGCTTCTTGGCAGCGCACTGGGAGGAAGCCACAGCGGCGTCACGCAGGCCTGGGGATATTCCCAGGGACGGAAAGTGCGGGACGTGTTCGGCGAGGAAGGAACAAAAGAGCTTGCAAAAAAAGCGGCCGCAGCGGATGAAGACTCTGGCACGGGGCTTGTTGCAACAGCGATGGAAAAGATGATCGAAACTGGGCAGGGGATCGCCGCCGGGCAGGCCAAGGAATTGTACAAGGCGGCATACCAGCAGGAGGTGAAAGACCTTGAGCGGGCGGAGCTTGCAAGAAGATCATCTGAACGCATTATTCGCGGTGAAAACCTTGTGCCGCCAACCATAACAGACAGGGAGACGGGAAAGGAAATACTTAACGTGAATACCGCCCGCCTTTTTGATGAAAAAAAGATGCAGGCGGCCGAAGCGGTGAAAGCGATGCAGCTGCCGGGAGCAAAGGCAGGACAGATTGTGGAATCCGTGGCGCGGATTGAGACGGGCGTTGCGGGCGTAGATGACGTGAATCTTTTTACGGTGCCAAATCAGGAGGCGAGGGAGGCTTATACCGCTGTGACGGGAAAAACGCTTCCAGGGACGAATAAGGGAACGAGGGAGGCGTTATATGAAACAATCGCTGTTAACCGCGTCAATTCGGCAAGAATGGAAACGGAAAACCATATTGACCGTATGCGCGGGGTGATCGAGCAGAACATGACGCAGGATTATGAATCCGCCGGGCAGGAAACATTTGCGCAGGTGTTTGGCAAAGTGGACGTAAGGGACGTGCCGCAGGTGGAGGATGCAGCGGTCACCTTTGATGGCTTTTACCGTGCGGGAAGGAACGGCATTGATTACGTGGATGTAGCATCAATAGAAAATCCGGCATATCAGAACGTGTCTCCAGGGGTAAAGCAGGCGGCATGGGATGCCGGGCGGCAGGATGCATTCATTGCTTCCGACACGGCGAAAGGACTTCAATTAAAGCTTGGGCAGTCCCTTCGGGAAAACCGTGTACAAACGGGGACACAAGGCACACAGGGCAGGGTTACGGCGGAACTGCCCCCGGAAGGCAAGGCATTGTTAAAGGCAAGCGACCAAGGAATGTTCCGCGCACTGGCAAGGACTTTTGGCCTCGACATCCACATTGTGGAGGAGGAAGGGGTCGACGGGGTTTACCGTGACGGGGAAGCCTGGCTGTCCGTCGATGCTGACAGAGGTCTTTCTTCTGTGCTTGCACATGAGATTACTCGTCAGATGGAAGTTTACGCACCGGAGGAATACGATAAACTGAAAGATCTTGTGCAGGCGGATTGGGCTAAGAGGGACGACATGGACGAAACCGCAGGCGAAAAGAAAAGCCAGTATGCGGAAAGTGGCGTGGAGCAGCCCCATAAGGGGGATTTTGATGATATCATCGCTAATTCCGTATATGAGATGATTCAGGATAAAGCGTTTGCTAATGAGATGTGCAGGCATCACAGGGATATTGCACAGCCTGTCTTAGATGCTGTTAAGACCGTCCAAAAAAAGCTCCGCATAGTGCTGGCAGAAGGAGAAAGATTCACGCAGAAGCAGAATGCGGCGCTCTTTTCAAATCTTGATATTCTAAAAGATTCTGAAAGCATATGGGCTGACGGGCTTATGCGGACGGCACAGAATTGGGATGCGGCAGGGCAGGCCGGTGTTTTCGGCAATGTGAAAAGATACCCTGCGAATATGAGCAAGGACAGCCCAATCAAAAGACAGATACAAGAAAATTTGGAAAAAATCAATGCCATCGGCGTTGTTGCAGACATAAAGAGCGATAGATTTAAAGGCATGACAGATGAACAAATTATTGATGAAGTTATGCCGGAGTTTAGAAAAAGAGGAGCAGGCGTTGACAGAACGGGGCTTGGATTTATCAGTTTGAAGGAAACGTTCGTTAATAACAGCCTGAATTATTTAGGCGGAGAGGCAGAGTATGCCGCATTTGCTGCAATTCCAAACGTTTTAAAAAAAGGTATGGAGATTAGGGATGCAGGATATGAAGCCAGCGGGCATAATGCTGCACTTGCTGCACCAGTGGTGATAGATGGTAAAACGGGGATTATCGGGGCCGCAGTAAAAGAAACAAAAGAAAATGAATATAAGGTCCACAGGATTCTTATGCCGGATGGCACGGAATATGTTTTTCATGATAGTATATTCGATCCCGATGGAAATGACAGGGAACAGTTTTCCCTCCCAGCTCCCGACGCCGTGAACGACTACATCAATGCACATGAAACGGAATTCGTGGAAGCGCCGCCGGTGAGGGATTATGAGCGGGAAGGCGCAGAGCTGAGGGAGCAGTCCATAGGGGAGCTGCAGGAGCAGGTGAAGAAGCTGCGGCAGGGTAAGCGCTTAACGCACGGCAAGGTTTTTGACAAGGCTTCCGTGGAAGAGGAACTGAACAGCCTGGTGCGTACGCTCATGAGCCACAGCGAAGGGACGGCGAACAAAACAGACCACAGGCTGGTGAAGATGCTTGCCGAAAACGCTTCCTCCGTTTATACGGCGATGAAGGACGGGGACATTGCGGGGGCGGCGAATACCGCATGGTATGCGGCACGGGATGCAGTGGAAAACCTGCGGCTCGTGGATGATTGGGCTTTCCGTGAATACAAGGAACTGCGGGACGTGATGCGGACGACCGCTGTCACGGTATCGGAAGCAGGCAGGGGCGATATTCCGGACTTTGCGGATTTCAGGCGCAAGAACATGGGGCGGCTGCGGCTCGTCGACCGGGGAGGGATTCCCGTGGACACGCTTTACATGGAGCTTTGTGAGGCGTACCCGGAATTATTTTCAAAAGACGTTACCCATTCGGCAAGCCAGCTCGTGGCAATGGCAGACATAAGGGCGCAGCTAGAGCCTTATGACATCATGCTCTCTGCGGAGGAGACAGGACAACTTGTGAAGGAAGCCGCACACGATCTCCTGGACATAGCTGCCAGGGGAAAGCCGTGGAAGTCATGGGCGGACAGGAAAACGGAATGCTATGACGGGAAACTGAAAGCCATGAAAGTGCGGCAGGCAGAGGCATTGCGGAACGTGAAAATCAGGGAACGCATGGGGGCGGTGCGCATGGTGGACAGGCAGAACCTAAAGCATCGGGAATGCAAGCAGAAGGACAGGAAGGAGCATATCAGGCAGTTTGGGAGCATACAGGAAAATTATGAGTGGCTTTCGGGAAGGCTCTTGAATCCTGCGGACGACAAGCACATCCCGGAGGGGTTCAGGACAACTGTGGCACGTCTTTTGCAGCAGACCGGCCTCCGGACGGAATGGTCGAAGAGCCTTGAAAAAAAGTACGGGAAAGCACAGAAAACGCTGCAGATGGGCGAGCTAAAGCGGCAGTTTGCCGAAATTGCCAAAGAGGACGGCAGCGGGATATTTGAGTACGACAGGCAAATATTTGAGCTGATGGACGTTCTTTCCGAAAAACTGGAAGGGAAGCCCATTGAACAGGCGACAAATGAAGAACTGGCATCCATTGACACGCTGCTAAAGGCAATCGCAAGCAATGTGAGGAATTATAACCGTGCATTCACTGATGGGATCAAGGAGGAAATTTCAGGGCTTGCGGGCAGGTCGATTGACGCTGCAAAGAAACATATTGAAAAACATGGAAACCGCAGTGAACGTTCCGGCGCGATGGGAGGGATGGACATATTCCCGAATGAATCGATGGTCACGCCGAGGGACTTCTTTGAGCAGATCGGCGGGATGGAGGAGATCTTTCTTGCCATGAGGAAGGGCATGGACAAGCACGTTGACAACCTCACGAAAGCGAGGGGTTTTTTCGATGAAATTTTCACGCCATACCATAAAGGAACAGCGTTAAGGAAACAGGCAAAGCCGGGGAGCAGGATAGAGGGATGGCGGGATGGCTCGCAGATGCACAGAATCGAACTTGCATCCGGGCGGAGCATCAGCCTAAGCCCAGCGCAGGTGATGTCGTTTTACTGCCTTTCCAAAAGGGAACAGGCGCAGGGTCATATCCTGGGTTCGGGCGTGGTGGCAAGCCGGGTGGACAATGCATCAAAATTAAAGCAGTTCTTCGGCGCAAAAGTGCAAACCGCGGGTTCTGCCGTGATGGTAAGCCCTGCTGATGTGGAGAAAATCATCGCCCTTCTGACGCCGGAACAGCGGCAAATGGCGGACAGGCTGCAAGGCTACCTGGACAGCGAGTGCGCAGGGTGGGGCAACGAAGCATCCATGAGGCTTTACGGGTACAGGAAGTTCACGGAAAAGGACTGCTTCCCGCTCAAGTCCGCTGACCAGTACCTTGACAGCAGTTTTGAGGGAAGGCGGGCCGCAGAACGGATAAAGGATTTTGGGTTTACGAAGGGGACTGCCGTAAATGCGAATAACCCGGTTGTAATCGATGACATATTCTGCGTGGTTTCCGATCACATAAATAAAATGAGCCTGTATAATGCCTTTGCCGCCCCGATATCTGATTTCACAAGGGTATACAATCATAAAACAAGGGATGGCGAGGGGCATATGACGGGGTCTGTCAAATCATCCATTGAAGACGCTTACGGAAGGAAGGCGGTAAGCTACATCGACAACTTTTTAGCTGATGTCAATGGTATTGCGCAGATGAGGACGGAAGATATGATGCGGTTTGCCAGTAAGCCGCTGGCAAACAACAAGAAGGCAACCATCGGCGGAAACATTTGGGCCGCTTCACAGCAGCCTGCGGCAATCATGCGGGCGTTCATGCTGATCAGCCCGCGCTATTTTGCCAATGGGAAAATAAACACTGCAAAGAACCTCCAGGACATGAAGGCGCATTGCCAGATCGCCCGCTGGAAGTCATGGGGACACAACCAGGCGGATATGGCAAGGGACATTGGCGACATTATGATGAACAATGCGTGGATGCGCCTTGATGCGTTGGCGATGGAGCTTTACGGGAAACTGGATGACCTTACCTGGCCGGCCATTTGGGCGGCAGTCAGGAGTGAGACGGAAGCCAAGCATCCAGATGTCGCAGTTGATTCGGAAGAATTTTATGCGATTTGCAATGACAGGGCTTCTGAGATTTTCGACAAAACGCAGGCCGTCGATTCAGTTTTTCACCGCTCGCAGGCAATGCGGAACACGGATACCATGAACGGGGCAATGGCCTCTTTTATGGCAGAACCGATGCGCACTTTTAATATGGTGCGTATGGAATTTGTCCAGGCAAGGGAGCTGTGGAAAGATGGCGAGGCGGGGAAAGCTGCGCAGAAAGCCAGCAGGGCGATGACGGTATTCACGATGAATGTTGCGTTATGCGCTGTCGCTGCTGCCATTGTGGATGCGCTCCGCAGCAGGACTGCGGGCGATGATGGGAAAGAAGACGGCTGTCTTGAAAATTTCATCGAAAACTTCGAGGACAGCATGAACCCGCTGAATATGATTCCGCTGGCAGAGAAATTTTCGGGGGTTACCGGCGGGTGGGATTCACAGAACATGGAGCTGGAAGGGTATGCATCTCTCGTACAGTCGGCAATCGGGCTTGTCAAGGCGGACGACCCGGCGAAAGCCTTTCGGGAGCTTGCGGAAAGCATGGGGCTGGTGTTCGGCATTCCTGTAAAGAACGTCCTGCGGGATGCGAAAGCGGTCTTCAATGCGTTTGGGCTCAATGCCTTTGCCGCAGAAGCAGGCTGCGGGGAAACGCTTTCCAGGGAGAAAGAACCGCTCATGGATAAATGGGCTGCTTTGTTTGGCGGGAAGGCTTCCGGAAGGGACGGGGAAACTGGCGGGGAAAACAGGGATGAATCAGATTCGGAATACTATGGGATTTATGCTGGCAGCAAAGAAAGCTTGTGGGATAAAATCACTGACAAGACTTATTCAGAACGGAAACAGGAGGACAGGGAAAAACGGGTTTCGGATATTGAAAAGAACGTCAAAGGGCTTTCCGGCGGTGAGCGGGATGAGGCCATATGGAAGGCGGTCACGAAAAATTACATCCGCTATGTGGAGGATGGCGAAATGGATGTCTTGCGGGAGATGCGATGGACGCTCGATAGATTAGGCGGGAACGTGGACAAGTTTGACGAGAGCATCCTTAGCAAAGTGAAAACAGCGTACAAGAAGAACATCGGGGGCGACCTTGGGATGCTGGCCATGTATGCTGAATACCTTCTTGGGCAGGGATTTACGGAGGAGAAGATCAGTAGCGGGATCATTGCCAACAGCGAGACGGCGAAGAAGTTCCAGAAACAGGTGTGCTTAAATGACTGTAATGCCGCCGCAGATGCGTTGGCGGATTTGATTTCTGCCGGGATTATGGAAAACGACATCTATGCGTTGTATGATAACAGGACCAAGGCTATTGATGCTTCGGATTATTCCAGCGGAACGTTCCTTGCGCCCGTGTCGGGCAGGATTTCGTCGGGGTACGGATACCGGGATGCGCCGTCGGCCAGGGCTTCTTCTTTGCGTCAGGCAATCGATATTGCCGCACCTGCTGGAGCGGATGTCGTTGCTGCGGATGGCGGTCAGGTGACGAAGGCAGGCTGGAGCAGCGGGTATGGCTGGACGGTGGAAATCCTCCACGGCAACGGTCGTTACACCAAGTACAGCCATTTGCAGGGTTACGCCGTGCAGAAGGGTGATGTTGTCAGACGAGGGCAGCTCATCGGCTATGTGGGAAGCACCGGGGTTTCAATGGAGCCGCATCTCGATTTCAAGGTCAAGGAAGGCGGGCAGTGGGTGAATCCGATGGATTATTTGCAGTAAGGGCTGGCATATGGGGGCGGATGATAATATCATGAGCGAGCGAAAGCGGCTTGCCGCGGACTTCCTAAAGGCTCTGTTGGGGTTAGCGGAAAGGCGTGGTGCGCATGGCGGAATACATATTTGGTGTAATCTGCCTTGTAATTCTTTACAGGATTGTGAAGGAAATAAAATAGCCGCCCTTGCTTGATGCCCATCGGCGGCTATATGCTTATGATGTGGAAGCCGTTCTCACCGGCTTTCCTCTTGATGCCATTATAGCAGACAAGGGGATAGCGTTCAACGTGAACTATAATAAGAAAATGCCTTGGGGGCGAAAGCTCCCAGGTTTTTTGTTATTGTGGGGGAAATGGAAAGGAGGGGCAAGGGATGTTTAAATTTGCTGAAAAAATGGTGGAAGACCGCATCAGTGCGGGCAGCCAGGACAGTTGCATAGGCGGCGAAAGTATGGATTGGCATATCCATGCCGCAGACAGGCAGAAGTAATGCAGGACGTTAGATATCAACTTTACAATTTGTAAAAGGCTGAGCCAAAACATAACCGGCTAAAAGGGCGGATGGCTTTGCCAAAATGCGATGGAGGAAATGAAAACAGGAGGTAAGGAATGGTAATAGATTTTAAGGTAAGAAATCAGGCGATATATTGCGACAGCCACCGTTTCGTGGCGGCGGATTCCGTGGGGTTCTTGAAAGCGAGGTTTGCTTTTGATGGGGACTGGACGGGGTATACGATAACCGCAACGTTTACAAACCTGGACACAAAGGTAAGCAAAAGAACATTGCTTGATGAAACATATGCCTGCGAAGTCCCGCATGAAGTGCTGGCAGGGAAAGGAAGGCTGAACGTCTATGCCGAGGGGACGCGCGGCGGATCGGTAGCCACCACGGCAATGATGAAGCGCCCGCTCCCGATTAAAGAAAGCGGGAGGCGGGAAGCGGGGGGAAGCATCCCGCCGACGTCGGACATTTACCAACAGGTCATGGACAAGCTGAACGGCTTTGAGGAGGGCGAAGGGCTGAAGGGGAAAATCGCGGAAGCCGTAGAACTGTATTTCATGGAGCATCCCCCTTCAGGCGGCGGCACGGGGATACAGTCCGTCGGGATAGATGAAGGCGGGCATTTAATCGTAACGCTGGCCAGCGGCGAAACAATCGACGCAGGGATTCTGCCGAAAGGCGAACCGGGAGCAGACGGGTACACGCCGTCCATAGAAGTGGAAACCGACACGGATGTGGAATACAGGCTGAACATCGTGAACAAAGACGAAACAATCACCACGCCGAACCTGCGGAATGACAGCACGCCGGTGGGGACTATCATAAGCTATATGGGAATGACCGCTCCTTCTGGGTATCTGGCCTGCGACGGCGCACAGCATCCGATGGCGGACTATCCCGTTTTGGCGGAACACTTCAAGGCGCAGTTTGGTTCTGCGAACTATTTTGGCGGTGACGGCGCTGAAACGTTTGCCGTCCCTGACCTGCGCGGCGAGTTCCTGCGGGGAACGGGAACGGCTGCAAGGAATACCGGGACAGGAAGTGAAGTTGGGGCGCATCAGCACCCGAGCGAGATCCCTTACACGGCAGTTTCTGGCAATTTTGACTCCTTGATTGTATATTATGATGCAAACCAGAAGAATCCTGATGACTACAACATCGTTATGTATGCAGACAAAACGATCAATACGGCGAACCTGGCGGGGGTTACAATCAGCAAGGACGCTGCCTTTGTGCCATCCCATACAGTTATGCGGTACACAGCGCGGCCGACAAACACGTCGGTGCTTTACTGTATCAAATGCCGTTAACATCATGCAGGCAGCAAAAGACAACTGTTTTTTGCTGTCTCTTGCTGAAACCCTGCCATTGCAACCCTGGAACTATTACATAGATGAAAGGAAACAATGCTGGAAAGGAAGGAAAAGGAATGAACAAGGAAACATCAATGGCAGTCACGAGGCTGGCTGTGGCAATTATCCTGATGGCAAATGCCATGCTGACGGCGGCGGGGAAGAACCCGGTTCCGTTTGATGAGGCGGCATTTACCGAATGGCTGGCATACGCCGCTTCGGGACTGTCCGCATTCTGGGCGTGGTGGAAGAACAACAACGTGACCGTGCAGGCACAGGAAGCACAGAAGAGCTTGAAGGAACGCAAGCAGGATGGTGACGGCAGCGACGGGGCTGTATTCGGGGAAACAGAAGAAAGCGGGGTGAAATCGTGTTGTCTAATTCGCAGCAGCAATATTTCTTAAAATATGTGTATGGCTATTATGCTGGAAAGCTAGATGGAGTTAAGGGTGCGAAACATAAAGCAGCCACAAGGAGGTTTCAGAAAGGCTTCGGGCTAAAGGATGATGGCGTTTGGGGGGCTAAGACCGATGCCAAGGCCATTGCAGTTGCCAAGGATTTGCAAGCGTTGCTCAATCAGCATGGCGCCGGCCTTGCGGTTGACGGCGTCGTAGGCTTAAAAACCGTGGCCGCAGTCGAGGCGTTCCAGAAAAGGGAAGGCCTCAAAGCTGACGGGATTGCCGGCGCAAAAACATGGGCGGCATTGAGGGGTTCGTCGGGGTCATCCGGCGGCCTGCCTTCTGGCGGCAGTTCCCAGCATTTTGCAAAACATGAGTTTAAATGCACATGCGGCGGGAGATACTGCAACGGTTATCCGGCAGGCAATATGTCGGCAAGCCTGCTGAACATACTGGAACGGCTGCGCAGTTACTACGGCAAGCCAATTACGGTCACATCTGGCCAGCGGTGCAAGACGCGTAACAGCCAGGTGGGCGGCGCAAGGAATTCTGCACATACCAAAGGGAAGGCAGCGGATATTTACATCCCCGGGGTGACGAATACAGCAGACGGAAGGCGCAAGGTGGTAAGCCTGGCGTATCAGTACGGGGCGTCGTATTCTTATGCTAACACAGCGCAGATGGGCAATGCTGTCCATATTAATGTGTAGGGGGCGGGTAATGAACACGGAAATCATCGTTGCCGTCATTGCGGCGGCAGGAGGTCTTTTGGGTTCGCTGTTCGGCGTGATGGCATCAAGCAGGTTGACGAACTACAGGATAGAACAGCTTGAAAAGAAGGTGGACAAGCACAATAACCTCGTGGAACGCACTTACCAGCTTGAACAGGCAGTTGGGATCAACCAAGAAAAGATTAAGGTGGCAAATCATCGGATTGAAGACCTTGAGGGCTTCCATAAATAGGAATAATTCCCCGGATCGCTTCGGCGTGACGGGGGATTTTTCATTGCAATATTATTTTTCCTTGTGAAACGTAGAAAAAAATCAAATTGATGATATAATGTATTTTAATGAATTTAAAGGGAGAAAAATTTTGGAGTATAATATTTATTGTGACGAGAGTTGCCATTTGGAACATGACAATAGTGATGTAATGGTAATTGGCTCCGTTTGGTGTGAAAAACAGCATATTAAAAAAGTTAATAAGGATATTAGAAGCATTAAAACCAAGCATAACCTGAGCAGTTGGCTTGAAGTTAAATGGACTAAGGTATCTCCTGGAAAACTTGGCTTCTATTTGGATGTATTGGATTATTTCCAAAACAATGATAACCTTCATTATAGAGCCATAGTGGCAAGCGGGAAAAAAAAATTAGACCATAAAACATATAATAACGATGATTATGATCTGTGGTATTACAAAATGTATTTTTTAATGTTGGATTGGATCATAAAACCATTAAATCAATATAATATTTTTATGGACATAAAGGATACAAGAGGTGGAAAAAGAGTAAGAAAACTTAAAGAAGTTTTATCGAATAATAGATACGATTTTAATGGGGAGTGCATTCGACAAGTTGTCCAAATCAATTCAAGAGAATCTGAACTGCTTCAAGTGGGCGATTTAATTAGCGGGGCCATAACGCATTATAATAGATTTGGCGTTGGTGAATCTGCAAAGGGGAACGTTATAAAAAAACTCAGGAGCATATACAATCTCGATATTAGCTCTCCTTATTCCGACGACAAGTTTAATGTGTTCCATTGGGAGGGCAGAAAATAATTATGTCACAATTAAATTGCATGAATATAAGTGAAAATGAACCCAAAGAGGCATTTCTTGATAGATGCTATGATGTTTTTGAAAATAATTTTTACAATCGAAATGAATCGTTGGTATATAATAATAAAATCATTTCGCTCCAGGCAGGGTTCACGGGAGGAAAGTCCAATCTTTTTTTACATATATCATCTTTAGAAAGAGGTGAAGCGTTTGATATTTTGCCCTGCAATAATACTCTTTATAATAGCATTTGTAAATTGAATTGTATAGATGGCGATTGGACATATACTGATCATACGGGGATTAGGGATATATGTATATATCGGGCCGGTTTTGTTGGGCTTATAAAGGGCATCATACATTTAGCAAACGATAATGATAATAAGGTAAAACAATGGCAGGAATACAATAAAAAAACAGGGAAAAAGAAAAGTTTTGTTAGATATACTGACGGAACAATAGACTATATAATCATACTCAGCGAAGGAAAATATAAGTATTATGTGATTTCGGCATACCCCGTATTTTATTATAAAGCGAAAAAAGAATTTGAACGATCTTATTTAAAAAACAAATAAAAAATCCGGAGATCGCATTGCGAAACCCGGTTTCTCCTTCTGCACATGGCAGATGAGCTATTATCAGTATACCAAATTCTTGACAAATGTCAAGTGTGCACTTTATTCGGTATACTGTTTTATTATATGCGCATAGCGATTAATGAATGCATATGAATCAGATATTTTTTGAGATATTTGGAAAATATGTGGCGGCTTCCCTGATCGCTTCGGCGTGACGGGGGTTGTTTAAGGCGCAACGGGAGGTCAAGGCATATCATGAAAAGCAGTTGTAAAAAAGTTGTAAAAAGAGATTGAAAATAGCTAAAAGCGTTGAAAACACTGCATTAGCGATAACCCGGAGGCCGCAGGTTCGAATCCTGTCCCCGCAATGATGAATGAAAATCGTTCCGAAAGGAGCGGTTTTTCGTTAATGTACGTAACTTTCAGGAAAACGAGCATATTGAGATAAATTATGGTGATAGAAAAGCGTACGATGCTGCGGCTGCACAGAAGCATACGCAATCACTGGATGTGTTCGCTGCTGTTGCTATTTTTAAAAGGGCAATAGTTATTTATCAAATAATGATATAAAATCCCTGATTAAATGGTGAAAGTTTACGATTCTATGGATTGTTTTGTAACGATGCTTGCGGCCTTTATGCGGTTAAACATCCCTTCTCTGCCAGGTGTCGATTCGGCGCAGTTTTTCCAATCAATTAAAAGGCGGAATAATAGAATCACTTCTGGACTTGGCTATTTTTCGTATGCACTTTTCTGCGTGCTGTATCACAAAAGCTGTGATAAATTGCCGCTTTCGACCTTAGTCTGCAGTTTGTTTTGCTCTGGCTGTTTGGCATGGTTTTGTCCCTGTCATTTTAATTTAGCGGGGGGCGGCATGGCATTGCGAACCTGGCAAATGCCGCCGCTACGCCAGTTCAATGAGCGTTACCGTATGCGGCGGGGAAGACAGGAACAGGTTGTATTCAGGCGATGCGCTGATGGATGCGATTTTCGTGTCAGGATACGCCTTAATTTGAATCCTGCGGAGAATTTCGTGGTGATGGGCGTCATCCAATGAAAGCAAGTCCGGCGCAGGAGCGTCTACTGTCAGCGAAGCGAAAATTTTCGCTTCGCTTTCGTAGTTTTCATCCAGCGTGAGGCATTGATATGTCAGGGTCTTGCTGATATGCTTCAAATTGAACATATATTTTTTGATGCTGGCATCGTTCGTTTTTTCATTGCGGCTCTCACCTTCATTGGATTTGCTGCTTTCCTCGCCGGCATCGTTTTTTGTACAGTCGCTATTTTGCGCATGAGGGAAATTTGCAGTATCGGTATCATTTTCTGTGTGTTTTTCTTTTGCTGTACGCCCATCATTGTATAAGAGAATTACTGTTTTGCCCTTTGCGTGCGTGACACAGCATCCGTCGTCACAATACAGGCTGTGCGGCTGAAGCTTATTCAGGAAATAATATGCGTAAAATGCTTTGGTTTTCAGGTTATTTGCATCCAATAAACATGGCCTCCCTTTTTTGTCTTTAAAGAGGGAAGGATATTGCGGCATCCCGTTGAGGGCGCTGGCAATGAGAGCGGCTGGTTCATGGCGGCCGGCATCGGCTGGATTCGCCTGCGCTTTTGCATTTGCGGGCGCATCCAAATTAATTGATTTTTCCGGCAGTTTTGGTGTGCTCGAGCGAGGGGGATTTTTCAGATTTATCGCCGCATTTGAATTTTCCAAGTTTCCCGATGGTTCTGGGATTTTTGCATCCGCTGGGGAGGCTGACGCACTCGGAGCTATTGGAGTTTTTTGATTTTCTGGGGTGTTTGCGCCTGCCATGGTGGCAGACACATTTGAAGCCGTTGCAATTTTCCGGTTTGCTGGCGCATCCTGCATGAACTGGATTTTCGCCCCGCCGATTTCCTGTGAAAAGCGAATCAGCTCTGCGAAACAGTCCGGAACACGGAAAATGCTGTTTTTGCATTCTATGTTTTTTATGCTAGCTCCGTTCCCTGTGCCTTCCGTGTTAGCTGTGTTTTTCATGCCGTTTATGGTTTTTTTGTCTCTGCCCGTTCCGTTTTCCGTGCTTTTTGTGCTGGTTTTGCTTTCCCTGCTCCCTGCATCGTTTTTTCCGTCTTTTTCTGCCGTTTCTCCTTGTGTTTTTTCCTGCGGCGTGTTTCCTTCTGCCGGTGCGTCTGTGCAAATATCCTCCGTCTCCCTTGAATCTTCCTCAATCAGCAGCGTAAAGCCTTCGCGCTCCAGCGTTTTCAAGAATGTACCCATAAAGCTCCAGCCTCCCAGGGATTCGTGCAGCGATGCGAGCGTCCTTGCTTTTACATGAAGCTTGGAAAAACAGCCGTATTCCCGCAGAATCGAAAGCGCTTCCAGCGTTTTGTGGGACAGCAATCGCAGTGGATCACCGATGGTGACGGTATCCCAGGTGCGAACCAGGCTTTCCTCGGATGGATGGGCGAGATCGATGGGGACGTTCGTTACGGGGCAGGAATTGGCTGGAAGCGCGTTTACCGCAGGCTTGCGGGATGTTTTTATGTGCATCATGGCGGCGGCTTCCCATATGCTGCCCGTGGCGAGAAAATCTTCATCGAGAAAAGGGATATCGGCGGCAGTATGCCCGGCAATCCGTTTGCGGTCGTCGGCAGGCGTTGCCCCGGCGTATTTTCGGTATGCTTTCCGAAAAGCGTCTGCGCTGGAAAAACCGCATTGATCCGCGATTTCCGCTAGGGACATATCGGTTCCATAGAGGTAATCTTGTGCGTATACTGCGCGGGTCATGATGAGGTAATCCCGGAACGACATACTCAAAAATTCGGACAATAGGTGAGAAAGGTAATATTTGCTGACATATTCCGAAGCGGCGATCTCTTCCAGTGAAATTTTATTTCCCAGATTGTCGTAGATGTACCGCATAACGCGTTTGATGCGCCCGGCTTGCGCCGGCCTTTGCTTCATGGTGTTTTCCGCTTTGATTGCAATGCCTTCGTGGCGGAGGAAGTTAAAATGATTGTATAATACGGAGAGGAAGCTGACGCAGCTATCCATCAGTTCATCGTGCGCAGGGGCGCTGATGTCAAAATAGTAAACGAATACATCGGCGAGCGCTTTCCGAAGCAGTCCGTAATGCTTGTCGTATTCGTCGGCCGCAGCAGAGTTGCAGATGATGAGCGTATTTTCGATATCGGATATGATGGAACTAAAATAGGACAGGTCGATATGGCAGACCAGCACGGTGTTATCCGCATCGCTTTTGTAGGAATGGAGCGTTTCGCTGTTTACGACGGCGATATCCCCTTGTTTCATCACGGATGGATAGATGGAAATCCCGACCGAGAGCGTTCCTTTCAGGACGTAGATGATTTCCAAGGTGTTTTGGCTGTGCATATGCCAGGGATGCTCTTTGATGTTCCGTATTTCGATATGGAAGGGGTTGTGTATGCTGCATTTAGTTGGTTGGTATAGTATCATGGCCATCTCCATTGCGGGGCGTGACCGGATGCCCTGCGATTGTGTCTCGTGGCTTAACCCAAATTTTAATCCACACGCCCGTTAAGTTGTTATAATTACCGTTATAAGTTGCGATTTGATTATATTATAAAAATGGAAAAAAAGCAAGCAAAGGGAAACAAATCACAAGAAAGAAGGTTGAATTATCTGGCAAATCAAATAAAATGAAATATATTAAAAATTGTACGATTATTTTATTTGCGGCACGGACTCCGGGAGAAAGGAAGCGCATCATGACACAGCAGAATCTTATGACTGGGAAAAAAGTCCCGCTGCCTGTTAAGATCGGTTACGGCTTTGGCACGGCGGCAGATTCCATTCCTTACAACTTATTTTTTACTTATTTCTTGTTTTTCCTCACGGATATTGCAGGCGTAAACCCTGCCGTGGCAGGAACGATTTCGTTCCTGGCTGTTATGTGGGACGCTGTAACAGATCCGATTGTCGGCTTTCTGTCCGATAATTCCAGAAATCCGAACGGCAGGAGAAGGCCTTGGATGTTCCGCAGCATCTGGCCGTTGGCAATCGTCATATTTCTCTTATTCATTCCAAACGAATTTGCAGGGCTGGCACAGACGGTTTATTATGTGCTGATGGCTGTATTGCTGTGGACGTTCTACACGACATATTGTGTTCCTTATGCGGCATTGGGCGCTGAAATCACGCGTGATTACAATGAAAGGAATACGATCAGGATGATCGTCGGCTTGATCGCATACCCATTCGTTGCCCTGTGCAATTCCGGCCCGATGTGGGTCATTGCGGCGCTTAGCCCGCATGGCGTATCCGTTAAGGCGTGCTGGGGCATCACGGGAGCAGTTGCCGGCGCAGTTCTCATCATTTGCGGCCTGATTGCGCATTTTGCGACAAAGGGCAGGGAAGACATGGAGTATTTGAGCCACGTCGAAGAAGAAAAGCCGAAGGAAAGCATCCTCAAGACTTATAAAGAGCTGTTTAAAATCAGGGCGTACAGGAACTTGATCTTTACGGGAATTTTCTATATCATCGGCTATACGCTGTTCAGCGGCGTCGGCGTATACATGATGACATATTGCGCAAGCCTGGGTCCTGTTCAGCAAGCGTCATTCTGGAGTATTTATACGATCATCGCCATTTGCTGCACGCCGGTTTCCATCATCGTGGCAAATAAAATCGGCAGCAAGAAGATTACCTTATTTGCGTTCAGCATGATTTTCATCGCAAATGCCATCGTCATGTATTTCCTGGGGATGACGTGCTTTGCCCATGTCATGGTCAACGGGTTCATGGTTGCGTTGTCCACGAGCGCATTCTGGGGTCTTTATTATGCGACCGTATACGATGTCTGCGAGCTGGATGAATTTATCAATGGCAAACAGAGGGAAGGAAGCATCGTCGCAGTGGCGCAGTTCTTCCAGAAAGCTGGCGGTGCGGTGGCAACCTCTGCGATGGGCTGGATGCTGACGGGGTTTGGCTACACGGGGACTGGTGCGGAATCCGAATTTACGGTCAACGGCATCTTGATGATGAACACGATCATCCCTGCGGCATTCATTCTGGTAAGTATGTTGATCTTTATCAGGTATCCGATTAACAGAAAGGAATTTGATAAGATCAAAGAAGCATTGCAGAAAAAGAAAGCAGGAGAGGAATATTCGACGGAAGGTTTTGAAAAAGCATTATAATAATAACATTATCGTATTATTGCATGGCAAGCGGCAATGTCCGAAAAGCGGCTTATGGATTTGAAAGCATCAGGGGAAGGAAAGGCTATGAAAGCTGATTTAATCATCAAAAATGGAAAGGTATTTCAAAAGGACCGGCCATGGGAGGCTGCGTCCGTGGCGGTAGCGGATGGGAAGATCATCGCAGTGGGGGGGGGGGTAGCGGGTGCTAACGCAGCCGGGCCGCGGTCGGCGGGGTTAGCATGGGGGGGGGGGGGGCTCCTGCCGGGGGTTATGGATTAACCACAGCAAGCGCCCA
>CAMNSS010000012.1 GCA_946555345.1 uncultured Eubacterium sp.
TCCACCAGTCCAGCTCATTCAATACTACATTTGCAAGAAGTGGGGACAGAATCCCCCCTGTGGAGTACCTGTTTCGGGCGTGATGATGATGTCATTGAACAGGATTTCCGCTTTCAGCATTTGCTTGATTATCATAATCAGTTTCCTGTCCTGTATCCCGATTCCCCACAACTGCCGAATGAGCTTGCTGTGGTTGATGTTATCAAAGAAGCCAACAATGTCTACATCTACTACAAAGTGCAAGTTTTGTATTTGTGCCATTTTATAACACTGTGCGATTGCGTTCTGCGTAGACCTGTACGGTCTGAAGCCGTTGTTCCGCTCATGGAATTTCGCTTCACAAATCGGCTCAAGTATCTGCAAGATACACTGTTGAATCAGTCTGTCCCATATGCTCGGAATCCCCAATGGTCGGGTTTTCCCATTATCTTTTGGGATTTCTACACGTCTAACCTTTTTGGGCTGATAATAGTTCAATTTATTTCTGACGGTTTTGATAACCGTTTCAATGGGGACTGACTGTATCGCTACAATCGTTTTCCCATCTGTGCCGGGAGTCTTGCTCCCTTTGTTTTTACAGATGTTACGGTATGCAAGTATGATATTCTGCTCGGACACTATCAGCGGCACAAGCCTGTCAAATGTCTTTCCATTCAGGCTGTCCCCATATAACTGGTAACCTGTTTCTTTTGCGTCGTACCGTTCCGCATTCCGCTCTGCTTTGTTTACAATCCGTTTTGCCATAATAACCAGCTCCTTTATCGGAGAATGATTTTTTCTTAGTCGCACCACGACAGCTATGAAAATCTCCTTAACGGTGATTACTATACAGGCATGAAAATAATCTTAGTATCGGCTTGAGGCTATCCCTCCACCGCTTATTATCACGGCTTCACAGGTACTGTGCCTCTGCTCTCACAGCCACTAATGCACTTATTGTAGAAAGGAACTTTTCAATTCTTTCATTTTCGATACAACTACGGTTCTTTGCCGCTGATACAGTCAGCTCCCGTATTGGCTGCTTTCCACGTTCCGCATAACTTAGGATTGTTGCCACTTAGGTCGTTCCTTTAGCCCTGCAGGCATTATCTTCAAAGAGCTATCTTTAAGATACCTGTGCCCTGTAAGCACAGAGGGCATTTCATACTAACAACTTTTACTTTGCCCCGCCTGCGTACCTTTTGGTACACTTGCATTTCTACAAGCCATTCGTTTAGAGCCGTACATTCGGAAACTTTGTCAGACCGCCGATTTGGTCATTCTAACCATATGGCAACCCCACCCGCACTGTCACACACAACCCGTACCTCTACGAATCTTTCCTCGCCATTAAGCGTTAGGGTGTGCTTCGCACGACTTCCCCGAGCTTATAACCCCAACCGTCTGTATTCCAGTTGACGCTACTCGGAGTATTAGTGAATCCCCTTCCAGGCGTTACCCCTTCATTTGAGATTTCAGTTATGCAGTTCTCTAAAACCACATTTATTAAATTGTTTGTGACTTTAGGCTACGCTTTTGTCGGTTATTCCCACCGTTTTGGGCGTAGAACGTGTCACACCGTTCGCAAATTCATCCATGCAGAAATGGACGTGCACAGGCAGCCTCCCGCCGTATTTATGGTCTGCTGCATGGAAAAGCTGCTGAAAAAGTTGCGTGTACATGATAGAGACAAGAAAATTGAAAGATGTATCGTTATCGGGTATCAATGCAAAGAGCGCCGTTTTTCTTTCCCCAAGTGAAGAAAGCTCAAGCTCGTCTGCATATGTAAGGGATGCAAGGCCCTGTAAATTGAATTTCTCAAGCCTTGCCGCTAAAGTGATCTGAATTGATTTCAGCGTCTTCGCAGAGCCGGAATGATAATCGCGGTAGTATTTCACTGCAATGTGGTAAGGGTTTTCTGCCTCAAGTTCATAAAAAAGGCTGTCAAGGGGGGATATGGTTTCTTCCTCCTCGCTGACGTCACCTGCCCGCAAAAGCTCCATCACCATGCTGAAATTCTGTTCATATTCCGGTGCTTCATATTTCAGGTAGAAGATAAGGGCTAGCAGGAGCATAGACGCTGCCGTATCCCAAAAAGGATCCTGGCTTTGCGCTCCCTTTGGCGTTGTAGATTTAAACAAATTTGTAACAAGCCGCTGCACATCGTTATCATCACGGAGATATACAAATGGGTTATAGCAATCACTCTTTTCCATATTGATGAGGTCAAGGACTTTTATCTCATACCCCTTGTTTTTAAGAAGCTGCCCTGTATCCCGCAATATCTCCCCCTTGGGATCGAGTACCACAAAGGACGTATTCGCCTGCATGATGTTAGGCTTGCAGTAAAATCGCGTCTTCCCTGCACCGCTGCCCCCGCACACAAGCACATTCAGATTCCGCCTGTGCCTGCGCCCGTCAAGCCCGATCCGCACATGCTGCGTCAGCAATTTGTTTTCTTCTGGCTTTCTTTCCCTGTATTTCTTATTAATTTCCTCCGCCCTGCCCCACCTGGCGGAACCGTGTTCTTCCTTGCGCCTGTAGTTCCGCTTAGCGGAATAATGTATTCCGATGCAAAACACATAAGCAACCAGGAAAATGAGGACAGTTTTCAGGCTGTCCTCGCAAAATCGGATGGAAAACGGATTTCCAAATATTCTGTCCGTATTTTCCAAAATAGACATAAGGCCGCCTTCAAGGTATGGCGCAATAAGAAGCGCGGCCCATATTACGGGAAGAACACCAAAAACAAAAAATACCGTCAAAGCATTTTTATCATCTTGCTTCACGGTATTTATCCTTTTTCTTTGGAGCTTTTGCAGCTTTCAATATCAGTTCATCCACTGCATCTGTGGAGCGGCTTTGCCGGATCAGGTCATTGCGCCTGTCATTTAATATGCTGATCAGGACGCCCTGTTCATGCTCGTTAAGTTCGAGCCTATACTTTTCTTCCCTCATCGCATGACACCCATGTCTTCCCTTGCGGCTTTAGCTTTTTCCTGCCTCTGGTATTCAAGGGACTGGCCCATGCGGTCATTGATGGCGAGCATGGTCTTCCGCATCATGGAAAGTTCTCCTCGTAAGTCTTTCGACTCCATCTGCAATAACCGTTCTGGCATAACCAGCTCAACCCCTTCCGGCTCAATTCCATATTTCTGGCACAACATATATGCGGTGCATTCAGCATGGAAAGACATATCGCCTCTTGTAAGGTCGGGATACTCCGCAGCAAAGTCCGCATAAGCAAGCTCCCTTGCCACGTCCCTGAAAAAATCTTCTTGTGAAAGCCCCCTCTTAATGAATATGGTATTGCTTTCCGGATCAAACAATGCGCCTTTATCATAATTTCCTACATCATCTATGACTTCCATCGCCACTTGTGGCTTGTACACAAGGGCTTTCAGCAGCATCCGGGTGTCCTGGACGCGTTTGAACCGTACAGTTGACCTTGCCGTCGTCTCTGACACATCAAAGACTTTCTTGACGTTGTACCCTATGCCTTTATGCCCATCCGGCGTCACATAGTTATATGGCTCCAAAATCTTAATATGTGATGCACCTTTCCTTGGCCTTGCATTCTGTGCTTTCATTTTTTCACGGTCCACAAGCTGCGTTGCGTTTGCCTTTTGTTCCATGATTGCAATGACGTTATTTACGGTATAACGGTCAAAATGCTGCTGCATAAAAAGATACTTTGTCAAGGCATCACTGCTTTCCCTCATCTTATCCGTGCCTGCATCAATCAGGGCATAAACAAACTGCTTTTCCTCACTTTTGCGTTTTTTGTACTCTTCAAGGTCAAATTCCCTGTTTTGATAACCAGGAATGCCCCTGTTGCTTTCCTCAAAGCCTTGGCTTTCCAGAAAATCATAAATATTGTCTTCGTTCATATAACCTACCTTCCTTTCGTAACTTCATTCTTATTTTTTGGTTTTGCTGGTAACGCATCTTTTGGAAAGGAATGGCCTTTTTCCTTTCCTGCCTGTTTTTTCTGCTGCTTCACAATCTTTTCCCGGACAGACGGCTTTGCCTGATGCCTTCCAGCTCCCGCCCTAAAAGTATCCTGGGAATCTTCTTCCCTGCAATTTTTCCCGGACAGATTGTCTTTTTCCATCCGGGCTGCCTGCGGGTTTTCCTGTACCTTTCTTTCCGTCTTTGCCGGTTCTGCAAAGGCTTCATCAAGCAGCTTGTCAGCAGCATCAAGCTGCTTGGCGTCCCTTTCCGGCTCTGCCCGCTGTTCAGGTTTCCCTGCCCTGTCGCGTTCTACCTGCCTTACAACTTCTGCTTTGTCCACGGAAACCAGCTTGAACTTTTTAATGATGCGGCTGATCTTTGCAGCGTCCTCTGCCCGTGCAATGATATCAACTTCTGCATCAGGATTTTTATTGCCTTTCTGGCGGATAACATTGTAAAGCACGCCATATTTTCTGGCCTCCTTGGTGAACTGCTTCAAATCTTTTTGCTGGATGGAAAACACTTTCAACTCTTTTCCTGATTTCAGCATGCCGGAAAGCCTCGCCTTCCCCTTCGTCTTGCCGCCTTCCTTCAATGCGGCGACCAGGAGGGCAGTGATGTTCTTTGCAGCATTGCCCGTAATGCGAAGAGCCACTTCCGTTCCCTCAAGGCTCATCCTGACGATCTGTTCCGCTGCGTCACCTCCTGAATTCATCTGTCTTCACCTCTTTCCGTTTTTCGTCTTCAAAAACTTTTTCGATTTTCTGCTCTATCAAACCAGAGCGTGCCTTGATGCCCTCACATAATCCCACCTCCTTTCGCAAACGCCTTAATTCATTGCCGATTTCAGCAATCTTTTCCTTGTAAGCCATTTTTTCTACCTCCGTATTCCCTGTCCTGCGGATAACTTTTCGCAAATTTGCCCTGTGCGCTTCATGCTCCTCCATTTTCCTTTTCAAATATTCCTCATACGAAAAAAGCTGCCCATCAGTCCCTATCTGTTTTTCCGATAGCAACCTTGCCTCTTCCGTAATCCTGTCAAGATTGATAAGGTCATCCCGCAGGAGATAGTGTACCCTGTTTGGGTTTGGGAATTTGTTACGTTTTGGCAGGTATCCCAGAAGGTAACAGTAATGCAGATAAAGATTATGCAAGCTTCCCTTGCTTCCCCTGTTTTTATGCTCCATAGGGTTGTATGCCCTGCTGCATCTTGCGGCATGGAAAGCTTGCAAAGGATAACTTTCCTTATGGCATTTCAGGCGTTTCATTATCATTTCATTCGTGTATATGTTGTCTTTTTCTTCCCCAAGCCCTGCGATGCGCATGGGCCTTCCCCAGTTCTTTTGCGTGATTGTCCAAAACTTCCGGTTGTTTCTGCATTGCAGGGTATACCCCATGGTCTTCAGCCTTTCTTCAAATTCTTTCAGGCTGTGGCTCTTTTCTATCGCCTCATCAATAGCAGCTTTCGCCATGGCAGCCCGAGTTGGCTTTCCTTCCCGTTCCGCCCTTGCAAGCTGGATTGGAAGCCGCTTTCCTTTCGGCTGGCTTATAATGGATGCGCCAAACTCTTTGCAGACTTCATCAGATATGTGCGCGAGTTCTTTCCATTCCTTTTTCCGACATCGCTTCCCATGGAGGAATGACACAGAATTAACGACAAAATGATTATGCAAGCACCTTGTGTTCAGGTGGGTCGCTGCCACCACTTGGTAATCCTCTCCCCAAACCCTCCGTGCAAATTCCAGCCCAATTTCATGCGCCTGTTGCGGCGTCACTTCCCCCGCAGCAAAGCTCTGATAAGCGTGATATGCGACAATGCCCCCTTCTTTGCTGAATTGTTTTTTTACAGTAAGAAATTGGCCGCGGGCAATGGCAGGATTGCAATTCACGCCACTGACAAAATATTCTTTTTCTGTTTTTTCTTCTTTAACTGCATAATTCATCACGTCCTTTAGCGCCTGAATTTCTGCTTCGCTATACTTCGGGTTCTTCGTTTTCTTCCCGTCCACCGCATAGTCTATCGGATGGGACAGATGGCCCCGGACTGGCCATATCCTCGTTACTGCCATTTTTCCCTATTGCCATTTTTCCCTGTTTTTCTCTGGCATAAGAAATTGCTGTTCCACCTTTAACTGAAAGCGGTTCAGCTTTTCAAGTTCTTTCTCCAGCATGGGCGCATCAATGAATCCCAGCGCATTGGCTTTGATGGCAATCTGGTTAAAACGGTTGCCCAGTGCGCTCAGCTCCCTCATCGCCTCATAGAACCTGCTGTCTGGTTTTTCTTTTGGCTCAAAGCCCTTGATGAGCAGGCGCAGCAGCGCCGCTTCCGTAAGGCAAGTGCGTTCCGCCTTATCTTTCAAATCCCTGTTTTCTTCCTGGTTGAGCCAGAATTGCTTTTTGACCGTTCTCTGCATATTATTTTCCTCCTCCAAAAATTGAAAAAAACAGCCCGCATGGCTGTCCCTTTGTCCCTATATATTTTTATCATTGTATTGAAATGTGATTTTTATTCTGCTATAATTAAATCAAGAGGAAGCCGCTGAAAACGGCTGACCTATACGATTGAATAACCGCTCTAGTTCCTACGCTCTAGCGGTTATTTTTTTATGTAAATCGTAACTCTTAATTTATAAAAACTAATCGTTATCCTTAACATATTACCACCTCCCACATACAATTCAGGTTTTTCACTGTAACTGTAGCTGTAACGGAGGCAACCGCTTTCGCTTGTCCTCTTGATATGATTATCATATTCTTTTCACTTCCTGCTGTCAACGCTTTTCAATTTAATCATTCGGGCGGGGGGTCAGGGGCATCCCCTGACAAGCACTTTTTACGCCACAGGAGTAAAAAGGGGCTGCTTGGTAAGATAGTCCCTATCGTTCAAAGGTTTCCCGTGCAGGCTTTACAGGAACGGTGATGATGCCTTTTGCCGTTCTTAAAAACTGTTCCGGATGCTTGAATTTATCCATGTATTTTTCCTGCAATTCCTTCGGAATGCTCTCAAAACTTTCACTCCCAGCAGGTGCATAAATAATCAGGAAATTGCCCCTGATAATGTCCTGTATCTGCCCGTTGTCCCCATATATCGCCCGGTTTGGAGCAAGTTCCAGTATCTTTCCCTCACCGTTTGCTATAAGCCCAATATCCCCATCTTCAAAGGGCATTACCATTTCGATTTTTCCATCCACGATGTCCTGCATGGTTCTAAGCCCTGTCCCGATCTCTATGGCTTCGGGTTTCTTCATCGGTTCTACCAATATTGCCGTGATTTTCTTATCGTTCATTCTTTTCCTTCCCTTCTATTTTTATTTCATCGAACAATCCTTTTCTTATCCGTAAATAATCGTTCTGATCCTTGCCCATTTTTGGCATTACAATATATACCGCATAATCATTTTTCAGTAACTTTCTGATTTGCTCTGCTGCCGTAAATCCTGTCCTGTCGTAGTCAAGGCGGAGGCAGATATGGCGTATGTTCTGATTTGTTTTCAGAAAATGCTCCAGCGCAACAGGCATTTTATATCTCCCATTCTGCTGTGCAGTGTAAACACCGGAAAGGGATAAATAGTTTGTTCCACCATAATTTCTTCCATCCATTTTTGCCATTGTCATAAACGATAACAGATCAATGGCGGACTCAAACACATGCAGGCAATCGCTCTTTTTGTTTACCAGCCGAAAAGAAAACCTCTTATCGCTTCCGCTGGCTTCTCCCATGATCTTTCTGCCGTTCGTGGCGCGGTAAAAAGCATATTTTATCTCCCCATTTTCATCTTTTCCCGTAAAAACAACGTTGTGATAAGCTCTGCTCTCATAAAGCATCCCTTCTTTTGCACAGCTTTCGATCAGCGCCTCGTCTATCCCCCGCCCTGCGAGATACGTTCTTATAACTTTGTCTGTTTCATTCTTCTTCGGCAGGATAAATGCTTGTTTTCCCTCTGCATTTTTCGTATCCTTACAGATGACAGGCGGGCTTTTTCCTGTCTGCTGCAAGATATGTTCTACAGCATCCGTAAAGAAAAAGCCCCTGACTTTTATTAGGTAGTCAAGGGCGCTCCTGCCGCCAATCCCCCTCGACCACCACGTCCATTTGCCGTTGGAAATTTTCAAGCTACCATGCGAACGTGTTGAGTAGGTTCTGCCCCCGGCATGGACTAGTTCGTCACGTTCATAATTTTCAAGATATGTCAGAAGATCCATTTCCTTTGCGGCCGCAATCTGCTCTTTCGTTACATACCCCATTTATCTTGCCTCCCTTCCCCTGCTGCGGTTTTCAAGCGCATATGCCCTGTGTTCGATAGCAGCACGGAGAGCAGGCATATATGAGCATTCGGATTTCTGCCACTCAGTAAAACATTCTTCAAGCGGGTGCTGCTTTTTCAAAAGCACTCTTGCCTGCTTTTCGCTTAATGGTTCTTCCATGATGGAAAACACCAGATCTTCCTTCATGGCTTTTTCGTAGGAATGTTCCATTATCTGCTCTGGGGCAAGCCCCCTTAAATAGTCAAGGAATCCATTATATTCTGCGTTCATTTTATCTATGAGCCTTTCATTTGCCGTCTTTGTGTTTCCCATGTCTTTCCTCCCGTTTCTGTCAATAAAAAACAACCGGATTTAACCAATCGGCTGTGCATTGACGATCCCTGTTTGTTTTTTCTTTTTGTTATAGAGTCCAGGACTCCCTTCTGCTGCGATCCTGCCCATAAATGGGAGGAGGCCGTTTTCCGCCCCATACGGTTTCTTTCATTCCGCCTGCTCCTTTTTACGCGAGCTGCACGATATCCCGTACCTGCGCTGCAAAGCAATGCAATCGCGATACCCAAGCACATAGGCGAATTGGATCGCTTTGCTGTCCCGTATGCAATCAAGGTGCAGGTATTCGATCAATGCCCTGCACTCCTGCTCCATTAAAGCAGATGGGCGATCAAAATCAAATATCCCGCCTACCGATTCAAAACGCTCTGCGATTTTACGCATATTTCCTGTCGCTTTCGCATATTCCTGGTCTCTATTGCCAAACCTTACGATATGTTCGGAAAGGTACTCGCCAAGAACTTCATCCATCAGATTGATAATACTTTTTCCCATTAGCAAACCTCCTTGCAAACATTTGTTCGCATATGGTATAACAAGGCTGGCAGATGGTCAAATATGCGGTGATTTTTTTCGCATATCCGCCATGCGCTCATCGCTCTGCCTCCATCGGATGCCTGCCCTTTTCGTCTTCCTCTCTTTCCCCTGCCTCGGCATCAGGTACATTTTCCTGCCCTTTTCCTGCATCAAGCAGCACGTTCAGCTCTTCAAGCCGCTTCATCATGCCTGCAAGTTCTTCTTCACGGGCAAATGGCAGCTTTACTTCCAGTTCGGCATTTTCTTTTTGTTTTATTGTGTCGTCGAGCTTCCGTTTTGTTTCCTCCAGCCTGTCCAGGATGCTGTCAAGGGCATTGTCTATCCTTGTAATGTTGCCAAGCGCATCCGTGCCAAGTGACGCCTTGTACGTCATTTCATGTTTTAGTGCAAGGTCATATGTCCTGCCCACTGTATCAAAAGACAGATGCATGGAAAACCCCCGGTACGCCCCAAGCGGAACAGCCGCCGGGGTTTTCATCTCCTTGCAGGCAAGCAGGATTGCCTCGCCCGCCGCCTTTTTCTCGGCAAAAACAGCTCCCTTTATTTCCATTCCACAGAAAAACTTGCCGCTGCTTTCCGGCTGCGCCCTAAGGAATGCAAGATCCTTTTCATAAGCTTCCACCCATTCTGCCAAACGCTTGGTTTCCATCGGGTAAAACGCCGAAAGCCTGTCCTGTAAGTAATATTTCTGGCTCAGGAAGCTCTGCTTCAACACTTTCAGTTCCGACACTTTGTTGTCCAAGTCCATCTTTTCCTTTATCATGGGGTTTCCCGTTGCCAGCATTTTAATCTCTGCATAGGAAAGGGCTGTTTCGTCGATGTCTTCCGCTGTCCTGACCGGGCTTTTCGAGGACATGATCTGCGATATGAATTTCTGCTTGTTTTCAACAAGCTGCCACAGGTATGCGTCAAACGTGCTTTCCGTAACGTACCTGTAAATTTCGACCGCCGGGTTCTGGTTGCCCTGCCTGATGATTCTGCCCGCCCGCTGCTCCAGGTCCGAGGGCCGCCATGGGCAGTCAAGGTCATGGATTGCGATGAGCCTGTCCTGCACGTTCGTCCCCGCCCCCATCTTCTGCGTCGATCCCAAGAGTACGCGGACATCCCCTTTCCTTACCTTTGCAAAGAGTTCTTTTTTCTTCGCCTCCGTGCCTGCTTCATGGATAAACCGTATTTCCCCTTCCGGCACGCCTTTTGACAACAGTTTCGCCTTGATGTCATCGTACACGTTAAATGCCCCGTCATTTTTCGGCGTGGAAAGGTCGCAGAAGACGAGCTGCGCTGCCCTGTTTCCTTCCCCCTGTTTCCAAACCCGGTAGATATTCTCCACGCACAGGTTGACTTTCGTCCCTGCCTCATCGGTGAGAAGCCCGTTCATGAGCCTCTGGTCAAGGGCGAGTTTCCTGCCGTCATTTGTGATTTTCAGCATATTATCTACCCGTGCGTCCACCATCTTGTTCCGCACTTTTTCTGCCCGCTCGGACAGTTCCCCCACCATTTCCTGCTGCAATCCCGTTGGCTTTGAAGTTTCTGTGACATAAGCAACATCCGGCACGGGAAGGTTCAGCATATCGGCTGTTTGGATATCCGCGACCTGGCGGAACATGGTCATCAGTTCCGGCAGGTTATAGAATTTTGCGAAGCGGGTTTTTGCCCGGTATCCCGTGCCTTCCGGGGCAAGTTCAAGGGTTGTCGCAGTTTCCCCGAAAGAAGATGCCCATGCGTCAAAATGCTGGAGCTGGCGTTGTTCGAGCAGGTCGTACTGCAAATACCTCTGGATCGTGTAAAGCTCCGACATTGAGTTGCTGACGGGCGTCCCCGTTGCAAAGATCACGCCCTTCCCTCCCGTCAGTTCATCAAGGTACCTGCATTTCAAGAAAAGGTCCGACGACTTCTGGGCCTCCGTTTGGGAAATGCCTGCCACATTTCGCATCTTGGTGTAGAGAAAAAGATTTTTGTAATAATGGCTCTCGTCTATGAACAGCCTGTCCACGCCGAGTTCTTCAAACGTTACAACATCATCTTTGCTGCTCTGGTCGTTAAGCTTGCTAAGCTTCATTTGAAGGTTCTTCCTCGTCTTTTCCATCTGCCTGACCTGGAATTTTTCTCCACGTTCCCGTTTCAGCACGTCTATCCCAACGATAATTTCATCAAGCTGATCCTTCAAAATCGATTGCTGCCTCTCAATACTCACGGGAATTCTTTCAAACTGTGAATGACCTATGATGACTGCATCAAAATCGCCTGTTGCAATCCTGGCGCAGAACTTCCTCCGGTTCTTTTTTTCAAAGTCTTTCTTCGTCGCCACGAGGAGGTTGGCAGCCGGATAAAGCTGGAAAAACTCCGCTGCCCACTGCTCGGTAAGATGGTTTGGCACGACAAACAGGGACTTGCTGCACAGGCCAAGGCGTTTGCTTTCCATGGCTGCCGCCGCCATTTCAAAGGTTTTCCCTGCCCCGACGACATGGGCAAGCAGGGTATTCCCTCCATAAAGGATGCGGGCAACAGCATTGACCTGGTGCGGTTTTAATGTTATCTCGGGATTCATCCCAGAAAACCTGATATGCTGCCCGTCATACTCCCTTGCACGGTCGGAGTTGAACTGCTCGTTGTACAGCATTGTCAGTTCTTTTCGCCTCTCCTCATCCCGCCATATCCAGTCTTTAAAAGCTTCCTTTATCTGTTCCTGCTTTGCCCTTGCTATGGCGGTTTCTTTCACATTAAGTTTGGGCGTTTTTTCCCCGTCTATAATTTCATAATCAAAAATCTTCACATCACGGAGGTTGAGGGTGGTTTCGATGATCTTGTAGGCGTTAATCCTGCCCGTGCCGTATGCGCTGTGCGCTTTTACGTTGGTCTGGTCCTTGTTTTTTCCCGTGATATTCCATTCCTCCGTGAGCCGGAACAGATTCACCTCTATATAGTGCTTTATGTATTCCGGCGTTTCCAGAAGTTCAAAAATAAACTGCCTTACAACCTCTTCCGGTATCCATGTCGCGCCCAGCCTTACGCTGATTTCGCTTGCGGACAAATCCACAGGCTGCACTTTTTCAAGGGCGTCTACATTGGCCTGAAAGATCGGCTCACGCTCTGCAAGGCGCTGTGCCGTGCGCAATTTTTCCCGGACATTGCCCGAAAGGTATTCGTCTGCGGTCTGGTAGGCGCGTTCCCCTGCCATGTACTTTTCCGGTTCCAGAAATATAACGCCCTCAAGTTCCCTGGCGATTTCTGCTTCCGTTTTCCCCAGGAGGCCTTCCATGTATGGCATATCCACCCCTGCTTTTTCGCCAATGGAAAGGGCGAGCGCATCGGACGGGGTGTCCGCATGTTTTTCCTCCACATCCGCCCGAATCGTCCTCTTTGTGAACATGTCTGCTTTTCGTTTCAGGCTTCCTTCTTCGTCGAGGATCTCCAATGCACAGAGGAGGTAATATGAGCTGTCCTGTGAAAAAACGGCGTTGTTCGCCCGGCTGTTTATAAGTCCATATTTTTTGGAAAAAGCATCATACAGGTGGTTCAGGCGTTCCTGTTCCGCTTTGATTTCAGCATCCGGGCGTCCCTCCATCTGGAGGCCAATGAGATGCCTTACGCTCTCCCTGATGCTGATCAGGCTTTTAACCCTCCGTTCCCCCACCGCAGAAACGGAGACGGGAACCATGAGGGAATTTTCCCGGAAATACAGTTTTCCATCCACGTCCGCATATGAAAAATTCTTCACGGAAGGATCTGCCGGGATACTTTCAAGGTTTTCTGTTTCCTCTTCAAATTCGTATTCTGGAATCTGCCCATTGATGCGTTCCATGGCATCAATCAGCCTGGACTGGAAATCCATGCCATCAGCAAGGACGCACGCTGGCTCTATTCCAAACCGCCCGCTTTTTTCCACCATCCTGCCTATGATCATTTCCGGGTGGCTGGTAAAATACCTGTTTATGGCAATGCCGTTTTCGTCCCTGTCCGTATAAACCCAGTCGGCTTCCATGCCTTTTGGTTTGTCGCATTTCTGAAAAAACAGGATGTCCGCCGTGACCGTCGTTCCGGCATTTTTCAGGAAAGCCGTCTCCGGAAGCCTGACAGCGCCCAGCAGTTCCGCCCGCTGTGCGATATACTTCCTTGCTGCGGGGTTTGCTTTGTCCATCGTCCCCCTGCTGGTAATGAATGCAATGACGCCGCCCGGCCTCACCTTGTCCAGGGTCTTGGCAAAAAAATAATCATGGATATAAAACCCATGCTTGTCATACTTTTTATCCGCTATTTTAAAGTCCCCAAACGGCACGTTGCCGATGGCTGCGTCAAAAAAACTGTCCGGCAGGCTCGTCCTTTCATAACCTGCTATGGCGATGGAAGCCTTCTGGTAAAGCTGCCTTGCAATCCGGCCTGATATTTCATCAAGTTCCACGCCATACATCCTGCTTTCGCTCATTTCATCCGGCAAAAGCCCCATGAAGTTGCCCGTCCCGCACGACGGCTCGAGGATGTTGCCTTTCGTGAACCCCATCCGCTTCAATGCCCCGTACATGGCTTTGATGATTTCTGGCGGCGTGTAAAAGGCTGTCAGCGTTGATTCCCTTGCTTTTTCGTATTCCTCATCGCTCAGGATTGATTTCAGCTTTCGGTATTCATCCGCCCAGGATGCATTTTCTGAATCAAAGGCTTCGGCAAGCCCGCCCCATCCCACATATCCTGATAAAACCACCTGCTCCGGCTCTCCTGCAAGCCGCCCTTCCTGCTCCAAATATTTTAGCATCCTGATTGCATCAAGATTGGCTGCGAACTTTTCTTTTTTGCCGCCATGCCCAAGCTCATCATTTGTTATCCTGTAGTTGTGCCTGTCCGCATCCCTGATTTCAGGATGCAAAACCTGGCTCTTTTCAGCATCAGGCTGCTGTTCCCAGGAAGGCTTTATTTCTTCTTCGGCTGGTAACTGATCCTTCTCTTCCTCCTGCTGCGGCTTTAGTTCAAGAACGATAGGTTTTAAGTGCGCCCCTGCGTCACCTTCCCTGCTCCCGGTATCCAGTGCGGCCACCCCTGTACCCGTTTCCGCTGTATCCTTTGCAGGCTGCATCCCCAGTTTTACGATCAGATGGCCGTTCGCTGGGTTTTCTTTGACTTTCTCCTCAAATTCCTCGCAGCTCATTTCCTTATTGATTAACGGGCAGCCGGGATCGTACAGCCTCACCGTGTCCTCGCCAAGGCTCAAGATTTCATATTCCGTGTTCCCAATATATGCCTTGTCGCCAAGGGCATATGCATATTCCGGAACAAGGCGTTCTAATTCTTCACTGGTTCTCCCGGATTTTCCAATAAATTCCGCACCGCCTGTCTTTTCCGCAAGCTCATCCGCCTTTTGGGCAAGGGGTGCTTCCTGCTGCTTTTCTTCAAGCCATGCGGGGTATCTTTGTTTTTCTTTGGAATTAAGATACCTGCCCAGGCGTATCAGCTCCCTGATCCGCTTCTCAACCTGCGTCCATTTTAAAAACAGCCTTTCAGCCCCGTCAGAATACCCTGTGCTCAGTTCGATGCCCTTGCCGTCATGCATCTCCCCTACACCGATCCCCGCCTTTATGGGCGTAGCACCTCCCCACCCGTATTCATTTTTCAGGAATTTGATGTTTTCCTTAGCGGAAAGATTTTTTTCAAACTGCTCACAAATCCGGAACTTGCTTCCACCCACGAGGCTTCCCCTGCATAAAGCAACGTCCACGACCTCCTGCGTAATGGCAAACGGCTTTTCCTGTCCTGGTTCATCAAGAAGGGAAAGCTGCCCTTCCATGGATGGCAAGGGTTTTCCTGCATCATAAAGTTCTCCCCGTATGCGGAGGCTGTCAACATACTCTGAAATGACGCCCCAGTCATAATAACTTTCCTTTGTTCTTTCATCATATGTTCCTTCCCACAGGTGCAGCACGTTCTGGTACGTCTTATAACCCACCTGTCTGCCGCCATCGATAACAAGTTCCGTAGGGTCGTTGTTGAAAATTCCCTTGATGTATTCCGTCCGCTTGCTGTCATCATCGGAACTTTCATAAAACCGCCTGATTTCATCCCTGCCTGCCTTGAGGTGCGGCGTGGTTCGCAGGATCGCCCGGATATCCTCATCACTTCCAAAAAACGGAAGACTCTTGCCCTCCGTTTTCCTGTCGTGGTATTCTAATTGTGGATCAGTTCCTGCAAGACGATTTCCTCCGCCGCCTGCCTGATGTTGTTCATCATCCCCGTCCACTTCAACGGGTCTCTGGCCTTCAGTCCCTCCGTTATCTGCTCCCGTGCTTTCATTTCCTCCATAAGCTGCGAAAGCCGCGCCGCTGTGCTCCGCTCCGTCCCGGCCAAGTGTTCCGTCAGTTTGCATGAGGCCAGCAGGCTGGTGTATGTCGCTTTCCTGTGTTCCTTCAGGAAGTTCTCCCTCATCCTTGCGTATCTTCCCAGGTTTGCTTCGTTCTGCTCCGGCAACGCCAGATCCGGCAACTGGTAGTCGCCCTGCATCGTGTATTCCATGTCCATCATTTCCCCCGCTCCTTTCTCCTTCCGCTTTCTGCTGATTATACAGCCTGCCAAGGGCAGCCGCAAATGTGCGATTCTTGGTTTCCTCGCGCTGCAATGCCCTGACCGTCCTCGCCGCCTCGTCAAGCGCCATCCGTGCAAAATCGAAAGTGGCAGTTCCAAGGGCATTTACAGCATCCGCCGTGTTAAAATCAAAAACCCATGCAAAGTCATCCAGCTCAAGGAAACCTTCTGGTTTGACGCCAAGGCGGTTCATCAGCATGTATGCAACACTTGCGGTAACTGCCTGCCTGTAACAGACCCGCAGGTTGTCCCCGTCCATGTCTGCCAGAAAGCTGCCTCCTGTGTTTGTCCGCAAATCCTCATAATAATCTGCCAGATTGTCCCCGGTAATGGTTTCTGCCGTACAGAGTACCGCCTCGCCAAAGCTTTCTTTGCGTTCAAGCTCCCCGAAAGCGTTTTCCAGTGCCGCAGCCACCTCCTTTTCATATCCTGCTTTCATGTTCCAGAGCGGGATCTGTTTCTCCGGGAATCTTTCATGCGGATGCGTGTCCGATATGTCAAAATAGTATTTAAGCCTCTGCCGCCCGCCTGAAAGAGCCTTGTCAAATACCGCAATCCCTTTTGAACCCCTGTTTACCATGCGGCAAAACGACCTGTTCCATGCCTCGATGGGAAGCACCGCCGTGGCATCCGGCCTCTGGGCATATACAAGGACCTGCTCGTCAAAGGGCAGCTTATAGTTATGCCCAGAGAATCTTAGAAAAGCCTGCCATGAGGCAATGTCTGATGTGATGGATTTTATCGTCGCATCATAGAGCAGCGTAATGTCCTGAAAATTACTTGCCATCAGCAGCACCTGCCTTCTCCCCTGCAAGATATGTTACGACACGGTTTGCCTTGATTGCCTTCTGCATTTCCAGTATCATTCCTACCTCCGGGATGGAGATCCCGGGAAGGTCTATCATCTCCTGCGTGGTCATGGAAAGCACTGCTTTTTCACTCCTGTATCCTGCATCAATCACTTTGTTCAGCACTTTCTGTGCCGCTTTCCGCTCTGCTGCCATCTTCCATTTCCTCCTCTGTTTTTTTCTTTTTCCCTAAAATGTCCACAAGGCATGTGCCGCAGAACGGTGCTTTCCTGTCCCGGAAGCAGCATGCCTCATATCGCCTTATGTTGCATTTCATTTTTCCGTCTCCCATCCTCCCATGAGCTTCTCCCCATATTCTGTAAAGGCATACCATGCCGTATGGTCAAATGGGCAGCCAGAAAGCTCTTTCTTTTGGATCACTTGTTCCGCCATCATCATTTTCAGTGTTTTTTGCACCATATTTTTTGTGAAATATGGAAAATGCAGAAGCAGCATCCGCTGTGGACACGGATGCCAGTACTTGCCCTGCGCAAGCCTGCATCCTGTTTTTTCCTTCTGCTGTGTTTTCTCCCAGGGATGCTGCAAAAGGATTGCCGCCCCCACGCCGTACCGCATGGCAACACTGTTCTTAAAATACGCCATAGCTTTCTCCTTTAGGTAAAAAATATATATTCTTTTACCAGCCGAAGAGAAAATATATATTTTTCTTCTCGGCTGGTAAATTATATATCTTTCTAAATAACCTTTCACCTTGCGCCCTGTTCCTGTTTTTCTTTCTGTTTCTGCCTGTGCCTGCTGTAATGTTCCAGGGCTTTGACGATATATTCCTCCCGCTTTTCCATGGGGATGCCCTTCGGGATAAGTTTTCCCACCCGTTCCGTGTGGAGTATGATTTTATCTTTCTGGTTCGGTTTTTCTTCGGACATGATTGCATAAATCACCTCGCCTGTGAGCTTTCCTGCATCCAGCATCTGACGCATGCGGATCGTCTGGGCATGGGAAGGGGTGCAGTCCTCGGCAATCATCGCGTCCAGTAACTCCCCCTGTGATTTCTCAGGAAGGTATGAGATTTCAACGGCAGGGCGCAGGGCGATTTTCCTGTCGTCAACCATGTTTAAAATGTCAGGGATCAGGTATGTCAAACGGATATATCGCCGAATTTGCTCTCTGCTTTCGCCAACTTCTTTGCTCAAAATCTCATTTGTCCTAATGCCTCGTAAATCTGACACCAGTGGTGTCAGATTATTTGACGGTCTGCCTGCTTTTCTATTCATCGCTTCAAGCCTGATGCGGTACGCCCACGCCTTTTCTGACGGCAGTATCTCATCATCATCCCTGTATTCGTTGGTATCAGTCACGATGATATTGGCCGTGTCATCATCCATCTGGCGGATGATGCAGGGAAGTGTTTTAAATTGAAGGAGTTCCCCTATCCTTTTTCTCCGCATCCCTGCAACAAGCTCATATTTCCCCGGATGCTCCGCATCCTCCCTGGCAAGGGCAGGCTGCAAAAATCCCACATTGTTGATGCTGTCATAGAGCCTTTGAAAACTCTCTGTCTTTTCATCCACCCTGAATGGCTGTCTGCCAAGCTCGTTGCTGTGGAAATCCATAAGGTCTTCTAGGGGAATGTCCATTACTTTTTCAAGGCTTTCCTCATCCCTTATCTCCTGTGTCGTAAATATGTCATCTACCGTGGGAAGGCTGTACATGGGTTCGTTCTTTTTCACCATCTGCTAATACCTCCTTTGTAAAATCCATATATGCCCTTGCTGCTGCATTGTTCTTATCGTGTGAATAGATGCTCTCTCCCCTCCCGCTGCTTTCCGCTGCCTTTGCCGCTACTGGTATTTCTGATTGGTATATCCTGATTTTAGAACCGTAGTTTTCCCGCAGCGTCTTTCTGATGGAAGCTGCGAGGTTTGTTCTGTTGTCAACAAGGGTGATCAGTATCCCATCGATTTTCAGTTTTGGGTTGATATGCCGCCTTACCTTGCCTATAATCTGCAAAAGCTGCGTCATTCCCTTTGCAGGAAGGAACTGCGCTTGCACGGGGATGATGACCCTGTCTGCGGCAGATAGGGCGTTGACTGTGATCATGCCAAGGGAAGGCATACAGTCAATCAGGATATAATCGTAGTTTTTCCTGACGGCAGAGACATACTGCTTCAAGGTTTTTTCCCTGTTCATGGCGTTGACAAGCACCATGTCCATGGCAGAAAGCTCAAGGTTTGCGGGAAGGAAGTCTACGCCTTCCTTGTGGTGAAATATCCCTTCGTTTTCTGTTAAGGGTTTATTTTCGACAATTTTGCGCATGATGCTTGCCGTACTCACATCAAGGCTGTCCGCATCCGTTATTCCAAGGCATGTGGTAAGATCGCCCTGCGGGTCTGCATCAATAAGCAAAATGCGTTTTCCCTGCATGGCAAGCCCGGTCCCAAGGTTTACCGCCGTGGTAGTTTTCCCCACGCCGCCTTTCTGGTTGCAGATGGCGATGACCTTTGCTTTAGTCGTCATCTTCTTCATCTCCCCCAAAGCAGTGGCGTGTTGCGGTTTCTGCAAAAGCAGGGTTCTGCACCCTGTTTCCTTCTATCCTGACCACGATTACAAGCTTTGTCTGCTTATTGTTTATTTTGTTCATCATCATTTTTCTTTCCATCCTTCCCAAAATGTAAAAAGGGCCACACATTCTGTATGGCCCATTCTATGGCTTTACTTAAAAAAGCCGTCTGTCCCTTTCGTCCCCTGCTGGGTATCTTCCCTTTGTTTTTCAAGGTGCTTCTTTCTGTATAATATTTTTGCTACAATAACGGCAGACAGGATCAGGAGCAGGGCGGCAATGATGACAATGACAGGGATTTCATCGCCCGTTTTAACGACATTTTGGGTCACCTGCTCTTTTTCCGGCTGCTGCGGCTCATCCGATTCTGGCTCGTCCGGCGTTATGTCCGTATCGGAAATATCATTCGTAATAGTGCCGAGATGAATGACTTTGCCATTCCTGCTTACCTTTATGGTCACATTCTCGATCAGGTCATGCCCCGTATTGGCTTCACAACGCATTTCATCAAGTGTGTATGTGCCGTAAGGAACAGCTCCAAGCGTGTCGTTTACTTCCGCCATGCTGCCAGATTCACCAAGTCCAAACCATACCCCTGCTGCATCATCAAGATCTTTTTCTGTTATGGCATCCATTGCAAGCAGTTTATCATTGGCGTTGGTATTTGCTGTATGCTTGTTCCACCCGCTGGCAGTGGAGGCATAGCCGTTATCATCAGTTACAATGACGTGGCATTCTTTTGTTACTGTATTTGTAAGCTTAAACGGGATGCCCGGCATTCGCTTCATGCTCCCGTCTTCCACTTTGATAAACTCCAGGTCTCCCCGCACAACAGAATTCTTGAATACCATGGCTGTGCCTTCCCTGTCCGCCGCCACAATTTTTCCATGTTCCCTAATCTCAAAGGTTTTAGCCTTGCCGTCTGTCAGAAGATAGGTCTTATTGGTCTTTGTCTCCTTGATCTCATACGTCCCATATGGAAGGAAATCGTCAGGCGTTTCCACCGTATAGGCTTTCTTCCCTTCATTCCATGCACTCGTAAGAACCGTTATCGCTTCATCGGGCGCATATTCTTTGCCTCCTGCGATAACAGGTGCCTTGCTCTTATTCGTGATGGTAAATTCTATGCCTGAAAGTTTGCTTCCCGCCCCTGCCGTGCTATGGTTTCTGCCTGCAAGGGCTTCGGATTTGCCAAGCTCCCTGTCCCACTTTTCGACCTGTACGCCGCCTCTTATCACGTCATTTATAATTGGCTCTTTCGTCATATCCACGATCTGCCCGTCAATGCGGATGGAAAAATCCCTTTCAAGGATTCCTTCATTCAGGTATCCTTCCGGCACTTTCGTTTCTGCGATGGTGTACTCCCCATATGGGAGGCAGTCTTCTGCTGTCTGTGCCACACCATCCTTGTCCGTCGTAATGACTTTAACCACTTCATCTTTTGCATGCTCTTTTCCATCGACAAATACAGCATTCTCACTCCTGTTTATGATGGAAAACTCAGCTCCCGCAAAAGTAGCGTCACCTTGGCTATTTTCCGCTGTCTGCATGTCGTTCTTTCTAATCTTGATGCCGCCACGCTTTACGTCTTCTTTATGGACAGGAATATTATATGTGTGTACGCCTTCAAGCGTCCCTTCCGGCGTAATCTGCCGGACATGGAGCGTGTTATCAAGAAGGTATCCTTCCGGTGCTTTCGTTTCTTGGATGGTCATCGTCCCCAGCGGAAGCGTCACTGCACCGCTGCTTGCATGATAGAACGGGTCTCCTTTGACAAGCAAGCTTTCTGTCAGCATTGTTTTTCCGTTTTCGTTGGTTTTTATTACCCAGCTCCTCGTCGGTGTGATATTATTGAAATTAGTGGATGGGGTATAGTAGCCGTCATAGTATCTGACTGTGTACTCCGCCCCTGACAGGCTGGCACTGCCCTGTGGCAAATTGGATGCAGACCAGCTTTCATGGGTATCCCCATCTACTTTATAAACGACAGCCGCTGCTGGGTCGCCTTGCGGTTTTTCCGTAACCGCCTGTGTTACTGTCTGCGGCGAATTAATCGTGACCCCATATGATCTGGCATCAAGGGCATACCCCTTGCTTGCGGATATTTCCCTCAGTGTATAATTTCCATATGGGATATTATCAAGCACTGCCCTTCCATTTTCATCCGTGACAAGAGTCCCGATAAGCGTGCTTCCCTGATAAAGCCCGTATTTCGCCCCAGCAAGCGAATAACACCCGTTTCCATCCGTGATGTCGGCATTGGCTGATGATTTGATGATGGAAAGCGAGCCTGCAAGCTGCAATCCCCTGTAGACCCGGTATCTGTCGCAGTTCTTATCTGCATCAGGCCACGACATCCACTCCTGGAGCGTCGGCGAAGAAACAACCCCCACAGATGACCTGGCATGGTATAAAATTCCCCCTTCGCCTAATATTGCACAATGCGTACCATCTGATCCGTCACTGAATATGACGATGTCTCCCGGCTTCATGTTTGAAGAAACGCCTCCCGATGTCCCTTCCGCCACTTTTGTGATTCCTGCATCGACTAGCTTCTTTTCCAGCCCTTCCACTGGGGAATTGTCCCCCCAGTCAACGCCATAGGCATTCTTTAATGCCCAGTACACAAATCCTGTACACCTTCCTGCGGCTTGGTAGCTTGTGCCAAGCTTTGTCTTCAGTATAGGTTCAACCTCGCCCCATGCTTTATTTGCGACAGCCGTATCCGATGCTGCATATACATTTTCTACATTTATCCCCTGTGTGACCACTGCGCCTGCAAGCAGCATAAAGCTTAACATAAATGCAAATAGCTTTTTTCTTTTCATTAAAGACCTCCTTTGTTTTGAGTTTCATTTTCCCTGCTCTGTGTGCCTTTCAAGCACGGTGCCCTGATCATTTTCATAAAAGCCTCCTTTAGGGCAATAAAAAAGGGCAGTAACTCCTACTGCCCAAATAAATTGCTATTCTGTTATTGGTTATCTGTCTTGAAAAGTCCTGCGTTCTCTGCTGCGTATGCGATATACTCCGGTGTATAAAATATTTGTTCCTTCTGGAGCGGCTTTTCATCAAAGAAATCCCCATGCGAAATAATTGCTTTTACCCCTAGTAAAGAAAGCTGCACATAAGCCATATATACACAATTTATGTCAATATCCTGCGCCATTACAAATACCCTGTGCCTGTAGTCAAGACCTTGCTCCTTTATCGTTTTGAGTACCCTGATCGTAATGCTCCCTGAACCGCAGCATGGCTCTACCAAATTGATGGGTTTATCATCTTCAATACTATAATCAACCCCAAGACCTGCCAGGAGGTTTCCTGTATGGTCCGGCGTAAAGAATTGTTTCAAGTTCGCATCATTTGCGCCAATGCTGCAATATATTTTTCCAAGAACATCGCACACCGTATCCGTTAGTTCATCTTTTAGGTAAACCATGGACGTGACAAATTTCCTCTGCGCTTCATGCCCATATCTTGAAATGAGCATTTGGTATTTGTTTTCCCTTTGCATCCATGTTTTTCTGCGGTATATGTCCACGGAATTGGTGATGTTGATTGCCATGATCGCAATCCAATCGCAAAACACTTGCATAAGGTTTCTGTTGCTCCTGATTGACTGGAGTACCTCTGTAATTTTTTTCCCATCCATTTCTATCGCCTCGCTCCGCATCCGCATCTATGCCCTACGACAACTGTTTTTTTCACTGTTTCATATTCATACCTGATAAATACATCCGTGGAATATCCCATGCAGTTTGACCCTAAAATATGTTCTTCAGCATATCCTGTTACATCTTTATTGCAGGTATTGCATTTGTCGCCGTATACAGCCCTTTTTTCTTGGACTTCCTGCAATTCCACGATTGGCTCCCAAATATGCTCATGGATTGTCTGCGGGCTTTCTTTCGTGACTTCCTGTCTTCCCTGTCCGCTGCTTGTACCATTTCCTAGGTTGCGGCTTTGAAAACCAGTGGAAGCTGTTGCGCTTTCCTGGTTATTGGATGCAGCATCCTCTGTGTTTCCCCTTGCCTTCTGTCCTTTTTCCAATTTGCCTGCCGCCATACGCTTTCCTTTTTCCTGCCCTTTTTCTTCTGTCACATCTTTGTCTCCTGCTTCCGTTTCCAATCTGCCATGTTTCTCTGCCCCCGCTTTGGCCTGTGCCGTTTCCGGCTGCACTGCCAGGCATATACACGCCCCGCCAATAAGGGTTGCGATGCAGCATATCACGACCATTAATTTCCGCTTTTTCATGAACTCCATAATTTTCATGTCCCTTTTCCTCGCTTTCCTATTTCAAACTTTATAGAATTAATATCTTCTGATAATACGATATAATAAAATGTTTTTAGCGGCAAAGGTACGATTATTATCTGTCATAACATGATTTGCAATTAAAAATATTCCATTTACAATAATGTAAATGGAATGCTCGTCGTTATGATTTTATAAATAATCATTATATATGTTACCTTTCGTTATGAAAACTCGATAACCTCTCCTGAAACATCGCTCCTGCCTAATGCTACATCTGCATCATTTCATTAATCGACCAATTGGGAGAAGTTCTTATCTCCTAAATTGCTTCCCAATTATACGCCACGCACCCATCATTGGCGCTTACCATGATAACGCCTTTCAAAAGCTCTTCAACGGTATGCTGTTCCCCCGGTTCCATGTACATCTGGCTTCCGCCCATGCTGGCGGCCCTTTCCGAAATGACTACTTCATCGTCCAGTGCGATTTTTCCCGATTCACAGCCTTCCAGCACAAGCAAAAGCGTCATCACCTTCGTCACCGATGCTGGCGGCAGATGTTTCTTTTCGTTTTGTGCAAAAAGCACCTTGCCGCTGCTGCCGTCTATCAAAATTGCCGACTTCGCTTTTATTTTTAACGCTTTTCCATTCCCGTCATCATCCTTTACCGCAGTTGGCTTGCTGGTGATCACGGCAGTATCGTCCACGATCGTAAGGCTCCGCTCCTCCGGCTGGAATTGCTGGATGCCCATGAACCCAACTGCCGCCGCAACGAGTACGGCTACTGCACCGCACAGCGCCTTTTCCCACTTCTTTAATTTTCTTTTCACGAAAAAACCTCCCTTCCCCTTCAATGTATGCTTACACCGAAGGAAAAAGAAGGCTGCTTCCTTGATTTATCAATTCCGTTATCCCCTGTGCCAATTCCGTTATTTTCCCGCTGCTTCCTTGTCCCTGCATTTTTTGATTAACAGATAGCCCAGCGTCATATCGATCGCCCACAACGTCAAATAAATACCGCTGACCACCTTCGCATGTTTTTTGTAATTCCAGTTTTTAAACATCGTTTCCCTCCTTCCGGCGCCGCAAAACAACGCTTCAACGTGCGTCTGTTATAATCAGCATACGGCTTACATGGTTAAACAAGCCGTCCCCGTTGAAACGGATTTCCCTGTTTTCTTGCCTTCGTTTCTTCATGCAGTTCTTTCGTTTCCTGAACAAACTGCTTCGCTTCCAGGTATGATTCAAACCAGTCATTGTAGGTATCACAATTTGCCGTACTCTGATAGGTTGCCTGCGGAATCCTGTAATCCTTGACATTCGCGCTTATGGCAGCGGACATTCTTCCGTCGCTATAGAACCTGCTGGTTACGCAGTAATACGTCTTTAATCGTGCCATGGCTCAAACCTCCTCATCGATTAATTATACTGGTTTTTCTTTTTACATACAAGAAAAAGCAACAATATTTCACGCCATTTTCATCCACAGGAAAAACAAAGCCCTTCAAATGTGGAAAAATATTCCTCATCAATTAAAACGAGCAAAAATGAACGCCCTGCTATTGAATTTCATAAAAATATATGGTAAAATATTCAAAATTAAACTTGTGTTTTCACATAGAAAAGGATGTATACCATGACGCCAATTTCCTTTTACCAACAATCTATCAATCCGTATCCGTTTCAATCCGGCCGATTCGCCGGAGCGGTGCGGACGCCTGTAAACGGCCAATCGCTTAACACAGCGGATAGCAGCCAGCAATTTCCAAATGCGGCGGGAATCCAGCAAAATAGCGCTGAAAAAGCAGCCGGATACCCTGCAGCCGGACAAAAAAGCAGCCTTGCAGAAAACAGAAGCATCCTCGGCAAGCGGGTCGAAAACGAAGAGTGCCAAACCTGTAAATCGAGAAAATACAAGGATGGCTCAAACGATCCCGGCGTTTCTTTCAAAACAGCCACAAGCCTCAGCCCGGAAGAAGCAGCCACCGCAGTCAGATCCCACGAAAACGAACATATCGTGCGGGAACAGGCAAAGGCGGAACGCGAGAACCGTGAAGTCGTAAGCCAGTCCGTTACTTATCAAACTTCTATCTGCCCGGAATGCGGCCGTCCATATATTTCCGGCGGTACGACCCGCACCGTTACGAGATCCGCAAGCGAAACTGCAAGCCCGCTTGCACAAAAATTTCAAGCAGGGCTTAACGAAGAAATCAAAGGAAAGTTCTTTGATATGACTGCATAACCATGCTGATGGTTTCGCATTTGCTCAGCCAAGCTTTTTCACACGCTCTGAAATCTCCCGCAATTCCTCAGAGGACAACTCCGGCAAATGCTCCAACTTGTCCAGAAAAACAGTTAGGGATTCCTTTTCCCGCCTATGTATGACCTCGAGGTAATAGCTGACCACCACACCGGGAATGATTGCCACCAACAGGATTTCATTGACCGCCATATAGACAGTCAGTATCCGGCCGATCAAAGTCACCGCCGCAAAATCGCCAAAACCGATCGTCGTGCAAGCTACGAACGTATACCATAGCCCGTCCCCATAATGCGTGATTTGCGGTTCGGCCATTGTGATAAGCAACGCCACCGCAAACAGGTTCACCAGAAAAACGCATAACAATTTATCCGTATGCGTACGCCTCACGATGGACCACAGCAGCCTGTACCTCTTCATCTATGAATCCTTTCTTTTCGTATCTTTCCGATCCATGACCGGCATAAATTTGGCGGCAAAGCCTTTGCCCCGGTTCTTGACATAAATCAGGCCCAATACGGAGAAGACCACTGCGCCGATAAAGTTTACAAACAAATCGTGCATGGTATCGTAAAGCCCGATATCAAGATACTGATCCCATTTCATCCCGTTGACCGTCACCTGCTCCACGTCTACATGAACCGGCACGTTCAGCCCATCCGGATTGATCGCCACGGAATTGAAGGAAGACAGCCAGGTGTCCTTTTGCATATCCGCGCCGAAAAACATATCCATCGAACATTCAAAAAATTCCCATATGACGCCGATCGTCATCGAAAAACAAAAGGCGACGCCCGCCACGAAAGCCGGAGATAAATTCATCTTAACATTCTCATGCCTGTTGAGGATATCGACCATGGCAAAACCGATTGCAGCCGCCAAAAATCCGTTGGTGGTATGGAGCATATCGTCCCATCGCGGGAACAAGACATAAAACCCGCGGATTTCGCCCAGTATTTCAGCGGCAAAGATGAACAGAACGATGATAACTTCCAGGGCAGTAGGAAGCTGCACTGACAACTTTCTCGATAACAAATCGGGAAGCATAAACAATATTAACGTCAGGACGCACGTCATGACATTGTGCCAGTTGTGATTGATGATCTGTGCGATCATCACTGCGAAGACAAGTATCCGCAGGATGATATATACAACCATTGTTTTTCTGTTGTTTTGTTCCTTCATATTACAATCCTCACCCTAACTTTCATATTGCAACCTATCGTTTCATTTCATGCCATGGCCTGGCTTCCACCTTACGTCCCTAATTCATGCCATGGCTTTCATTCCATCTTGCGGCTAAAAAACTGATAAATCCCAAAAGAAGCCAAGATCGAAATTCCCGGCTTCTTATAACGGCTTGCAACAGACCTTCTATTCATCATGCGAAAATGGATGATCCCGCATAACCCTTTTCGCTGACGCCTCGTTTTCGCAGTTCATCTTCCATTTCCCTGTTCATGGCATCCGTAAAATAAGGATGCAGAAAAGAGGCCATGCGCAGGTAAGCGCATTCCATAAACGCATCGGCGTCCTGTTTCATGCGCAGGGCGATATCGCAGGATACGGCTATTTGATGGAACAGGCTGATGCAGTTCTCAATCATCAGCGTCAGTTTGGCTTCGGTAAGATCGACCGCATTGCCGCTTTGATTCCATGCGGTATATAAACCGGACAGCGAACGTACCGTGCGGGCGGTGATATCGCCGTACAATCGGACCAATTCATTGTCATTGGTAAACAAAGTTGGCATTTCCGTATAGAAAAAATTATATTGCATAACGTGCTTTGTACACGCCCCGATGTAATCCAAAAGATCCGCTGCGGTTCTGATCTCTCCCGCTTTGCCGAGGATTCCCTTTAAGTCTTCGGCGATCCGCTCCTTAAAGATACATCTGATCACTTCTTCTTTGTTTGCGTAGTAATAGTATAGATTTCCCGGGCTGATCTTCATAGCTGTAGAAATCTGAACAGTGCTGACGTTGGATGCTTTTTTCTCGTTGAATAATTTTAGCGATGCATCCAAAATTTTCTCTCTAGTTTGATTCGATTTCATCTTTTTCCTCCATCTATATCACGGATTATACTACCACATAATATAAATTTAGTCTACATAATTAAGTTAATTTTTTCACATTTTGTTGTTCCCGCAATGTGCTTTCCCGCCTGTCATCCGTGCATTTTTCTGCCGTGCATTTTCGCCTGCCTACTCCGTGATCGTGACCCATTGCCCGGCAAGTTCAGATACTGCATTTATGCCGGTATCCTTTTTCAGCTCGATCTTCCCATTTTTCAACTTTCCCAGAATCCTTTTATAGTCGGATTTGCTGAATGCCTGAAACTGTGCATGCTCCATTTCAAGGCTGATCCCATCGTTTTTAGCCGCATAATTCAGCGCCGTGCCGCCGATAAAGGAGTCTTTCACATAGTGATCCAGCATATCTTCGATTGCGACGCCAAGGTTCTTTTTCGCCGACGTTACGACCGTTTCCGAGAGCGGGCTCTGATCCCCATCGACGCCGATCACCTTCCCGTTTTTTCCTTCGGCTGCCGCCATCACGGAAATACCCATATCGCCGCCGCACGCAAAGATGATTTCCGTACCTGCATCATACCAGCCTTCTGCCAGCTCCTTTACGATATCCGACGGCTCGAATGAACCCGTGTACTGGTAACGGACTTCAACAGGTTCCTCCAGCTCCGCAGCCGCAGCCGCAACGCCCTGCACGAATCCATATCCATACCGCTTCACGGAAGGAAGCACGCGCCCGCCCAGGAATCCCAGCTTGCGGTAACCATCCTTTACAGCGGCATAGCCAGCCAGGAATCCCGCTTCCTCCTCGGCAAATATAATGCTGACGGTATTTTCAGCGGTCAAATAAATATTGCTGCCATCATTCGGCACACCGTCGATCAGCAAAAAATAAACGTCAGGGTACATGGACTGCGCCGTATAAACCGCAGTCTCAAAATTGCTCCCCGCCAGTATGATCAATTTCGCTTTCTTTTCCACCGCTTTCTGGATCACAGCCATATAGCTTTCTACAGCCGTCTCTTCTGCCTGATAACATTTTGCGCTCAGCGCATGCTCTTCTGCAAAGCGGTCGATGTTATCCCTGACGATATCGGAAAACGTGCCGTCATCCATCATGCCATCATCGACGATCAGCGCAAGCTCATATTTTCCATCCTTCGTTCCGCCCGCATCTTCCTTGTCTTTGTTCCCGCCGCAAGATGCCAGGCAAAAGAGCATTGCCAAAACCAGCAGCATGGAAAGCATTCGTTTCATCGAAAATCCCTTCATCAATCTCCTCATTTTATTATCTTCTTGATCAACTGTGGCTTTTCTGGGCGCGCCGCTCCGATCGCAACGGCAGGTTTTACCTCCTCTGCCGCCAGCCTGGTTTTTTCGGCGTCGTTTCCATATACCCAGCATAGAACATCCCCGGCCTGGACAGCATCACCGGTCTTCTTGCAAAGCACCAGCCCTGCCGCTAAATCGACCGCATCTTCCTTCCGCTGCCGCCCAGCTCCGGTATGCTGGGAAGCCAAGCCTATTTTCATCGCATCGACCGCCCTCACATAGCCCGTCTGCTCCGCCCTCACCTCTATGCAAAGGCTGCTCTGCGGCATGAGTCCCGGATCTTCCGTGATCCCCGGGTTTCCGCCTTGCCCGTCCACAAGCGCCCTGAACTTTTCCAATGCGCTGCCGTCTGCAAGCGCAGCTTTCGCTTTTTCTATGCCCTCCTCCACGGAAACGGCCTTTTCGCCGAGGAAGATCATCATCCCCGCCAAACAAACAGAAAGCTCCGTGATGTCAGATGGGCCTTGATTTTTTAGGACAGCAATCGCCTCCTGCACCTCGAGGGCATTGCCCACGGCACAGCCCAGGGGCTGTTCCATATCGGTGATCACTGCCATGGTTTTCTTGCCGTCGGCATTGCCGATTTCCACCATCAGTTCAGCCAGGCGTTCCGCATCCTGTAAGTTTTTCATAAATGCGCCGCTGCCGCACTTTACGTCGAGCAGAATCGCATCAGAGCCGGACGCCAGCTTTTTACTCATAATGCTGGAGGTTATGAGGCTGAGGTTTTCCACCGTCCCCGTAACATCCCGCAGCGCATAGATTTTCTTGTCGGCAGGGGCGATATGGCCTGTCTGCCCGATGACGGCAATACCCGTCCCGTTCACCTGGTTCATAAAGTCCTCCGCCGCCATGGATGTCTGGTAGCCTGGAATCGATTCCAGTTTATCGACCGTGCCGCCGGTAAAGCCCAGGCCCCTGCCGCTCATCTTAGCAACAGGAACGCCGCAGACCGCCGCTATAGGCCCTACGATCAAAGTCGTCTTATCGCCGACGCCGCCCGTGCTGTGCTTATCCACCTTGATTCCTTTGATCCCGCCCAAATCGACGATATCGCCGGAATGCTTCATCAGGCTTGTCAGGCAAATGGTTTCCTGCCGGTTCATTCCTTTGAAGTAAACCGCCATCAAAAATGCGGCCATCTGATAATCGGGAAGCGTGCCTTGCGTATAGCCCATCACCATGTGGCGTATTTCCGTTTCGCTCAAAACCCCGCCGTCTCTTTTTTTCGTAATGATATCTACTGCGTTCATGCTATGCATCTCCTGTCATCCGTTTGTTTCGCCTCTTGCAAGGCCTCGCACCCATCAAAATCAACCCCTGCTACAAAAGGCCGTCCGCCAAGATCAATCCTCTGCCGCAAAAGGCCGTCCGCCAAGCGCAATCAATCATCCGTTAAAATCAACGAACGGAAGCTCTCGCCGATGGCCGTCTTCGCCTTTCCGTCCGTCAGGATATCGGTAACCGTCGCCCCGATATCGGCAAAGGATTTGCGCGTCCCCAGGTTCACATCCGTTTTCACCTGCTTCCCTACAGCCAGCCCGAGAATATGCTCCCGCGTGTGATCCCAGCCCGTATGGGCCGGGTCGTTGCCATGATCCGAACAGAGGATCAGCAGATCGTCAGGCTTCATCGCCATGAAAATTTCCGGCAGGCGTTTGTCAAATTCCTCCAGCGCCTTGCCATAGCCCGCTACATCGCGCCGATGCCCGTACTTGGAATCAAAATCAACCAAGTTGGTAAAAATCAGCCCTTCAAAATCCTCACCCAGCGCCTCGATCGTCTTGGTAACGCCGTCATCGTTATCCTCCGTATGGACGCTCCTTGTGATGCCTTGCCCGTTAAAAATATCGTTGATCTTTCCGATGGCATAGACGGTCTTTCCCGCCCGGCTGATCAGATCCAGCATGGTGTCCTCCGGCGGGGAAACGGCATAGTCCCTTCTGTCCGGCGTGCGGGTGCGCTTTCCATCCTTGATCACGTACGGCCTTGCGATTACCCGGCCGCAGGCATATTTCCCCGTCAACAGCGCCCGCGCCTTTTCGCAGATTTCATAAAGCTCTGCCAGCGGCACGACATCCGTATTGGCAGCGATCTGAAATACGCTGTCGGCGGAGGTGTAGACGATCACCTTGCCCGTCTTTTCGTGTTCTGCGCCCAGCGTTTCGATGATTTCCGTCCCCGAAGCGGCGTAATTTCCCAGATAGCCCCGCCCGATTGCCTGGGAAAAGGCCTCCATGAGTTCCGCTGGAAACCCATCGGGATATGTCTGAAACGGCGTCTGCGTGCAAATTCCTGCGATTTCCCAATGTCCCGTAATCGTGTCCTTGCCGCTTGATTGTTCTTCAAAACGCCCATATGCGCCGATCGGCCTTCCCACAGCCAGCCTTCCGCCAGCCGCATTTTCGATATTCCCAAGCCCCATCGTCCGCAGGCGGAGGATATCGAGCGGATAATGATCCAGGATATGCCCCAGGGTATCCGCCCCCGCATCGCCATACGCCGCCGCATCGGAAAGCGCGCCCACGCCCAAGCTGTCCAGTACGATTACAGTTACTCTCTTTATCATGTTTCCACCTCCTATGGCTGCACCAGCAGCGGTTTGCAATTCAAATAATCCAACGAAACCAGCTGGTAATCAATGCCGTGATGATTGCCCAATATAATATGCTTAAAATTCTCTTCTCCATGGACATGCCCATACAGAACCCGCTTAACCCCGTAATCTTCAAAAAGCTGCTGAAAGCCCGAAAAAGATGCCGGCCTTGCTACCGGGGGAAAATGCAAAACGCCGATGATCTTGCCCGCAGGCGCAGCCGAAAGCGAGCTTTCCAGCCTGAGAAGCTCCCGCTTATACACCTTTTCATCATTCTCTGTAAAATCATCGTTGTCGGGCGTAAGCCAGCCGCGGGTCCCGCATATCACAAAACCCTCTGCCGCATAAAAATCATTCTGGACAAAGGTTATGGTCTCATACATTTTCTTCAATTTCGTGATCCCCGACCACCAAAGGTCGTGGTTTCCTTTCAAAAACACCTTATGCCCGGGCAGGGAATCCACCCAGTCCAGGTCATAACGCGCTTCGCTCAGTTTTAATGCCCAGGAAATATCACCGGCTACGATCACCGTATCCTCTTCCCGGATGGACCTGCACCAGTTATCTTTCAGCCGCTGCACATGGTTGTACCAGCGGGGACCGAAGATATCCATCGGCTTATGAATGCCCGGCGCCAAAGAAAGATGCAAATCCGATATGGCATATATGCTCATGCGTCATACACTCCTTATGTATTATCGTATCGATGTATTCCGGCAACCATATCCGCCACGCCCATATCAATCCAAAGACTCAATCAAGACATCCTCCTCGTCGCAGGTAAATTCGGTATATACGATATCCAGTTCATGCAATGCACGGTTGAGGCTGTTCCGCGCAGTCTGGACTTTTTGGAACAACTCTTTATATGCCGAAAATTTCAGTTCTTCTTTATTTGCCTTCTTTTGCAACGCCATCTGCAAGCGGATGTGGCAATCGCAGAGGTTGTTGAAATGAACCAAGCACCGCTGCAAGCATTTCATGATCTCCCGTGCCTCTCCATCCTCCTTGGGAAGCGAAAGATCGTTCACATCCATGTCAAGCGCTATTTTCTTGCATCGTTTTAGATGGCTGATATTTCCAGCATAATTCTTTTTCCGGAATAGCTTCGTAAACTTGGAATCGGCGATAATCTGCAATTCCGCTTCCTTAAATTCTTCCATTGCATCTACGTAAAAACGCTCTACCTTGCCGATGAGCTGTTTCCTGTACTCCATAACGGTTTCCTCCGGTTTTTTCCTGATTATTTTACCATACTCCATTTCATGCTTCAAGCCACAGGGAAGAGGGCCTGCCGCCACCTGCATTCCGTCCTGTTTATCGGCCGCGCAGAAGATCCAGGATCACTTCCCTTGCAATCAAAAGCCCTGCAACCGGCGGGACAAATGAAATGCTCGCCGGCGTCCTGCCGCCATGCCTTACGGGTTCTTCTTCGGAATACAGTACCTTCACGCCTTCAATGCCTTTCTCTTTCAGCTCCTTGCGCATCACCCGCGCCAAAGGGCATACCTTGGTCTTTTCGATGGCCGTAATCTGGAATTGGGACGGGTCGAGCTTATTTCCCGTTCCCATGGAAGATATGACCGGGACGTTCTCGCAGTAGGATTTTTCAATTAAAGCCAGCTTTGCCGCCACCGTATCGACCGCATCCACCACGTAATCATAGCGGGTAAAATCAAATTCATGCGCATTTTCCGGCAAGAAAAAGCATTCTGCCGCCTCTGCCTTGCACTGCGGATTGATATCGGCGATCCGCTGCGCCATCGTTTTTGCCTTGGAAAGCCCTACCGTGCTGTGGAGCGCCGGAATCTGCCTGTTGATATTCGTGATGTCGATCACATCATTGTCTACCAGTGTCAGCGCCCCAACGCCTGCACGGGCAAGCGCTTCCGCCGCGTAGCTTCCCACGCCGCCGATCCCGAAGACGATGACGGATGCATCTGCAAGCCGCTTCACATTCTCAGTCCCGATCAACATTTCAGTCCTCGCAAACTGGCCGCACATCACTGTTCCTCCTTTTCCCAACAATAAACATCGCATCCTTTGGCTTAAAACAGCCGTTTGACCACCCGGTATGCTATATCGGATGAAAATCCCCTGCTGGCAAGCCGCCTGCCGATCTTTGCCTGTAGTTTCCGTTTTTCCTCATAGGACAGCGCATCCGAATCGATCCCAGAAACCACCGATGTACCGATCGCCATCGCCATTTCCTCCTGGTCTGGAATCTCATCCAATTCCTCATAAGCACACTCGATCACGTCCGCCGCAACGCCTTTTTCCAAAAGCTCCCGTTTGATGCGGCCAATGCCCCTTCCCTTATCGAAGCCATACTGGAAATACAGTACGCTGAAATTAAAATCATCGATATAATGGTATTTAGTAAGCTCTTCTACCGCAGCCTCTACCGCATCGCTGCCAAATCCATTCCGTTCAAGGTACTGTATCACCTGCTGCCTGGTACGGGGCTTGTGATTGACATACGCCGCCGCCTTAGCGGCGGCCTTCTCCCTGCTCTTTTCCACTGCATCATGAACGGCCATAGAAAACATCTCCCGCCGAAGCAATCACACAACAATCCCCCAGTTTGGCTTTCATTTCACATATCGCTTTCATCCCGGTGCAATGGACCGGCATGAGCACGCCAGGCTTTTCAGATGCAAGCTGCTCGATCACGCAGCTGCGCTCCGCCAAGGATGCGCCGTAAAGATGCATTCCAGCCACCAACGCAGCCATGCGCTCGCCAGGAAACATCGCTTGTCCTGCGTGCAGCGCTGAAATGACGCCCCGGTGGCTACAGCCGGAAAAAATATAAAGTCCTTCCGGCTCTTTTATCACAAGGCACTGTTCATGGGACATATCGTCCTCCACCCATTGGCCTTCCGCATCCCGGTAATAAAATTTTTCCGTCGGCGAAAACCCCTCCGCATAAGGCACTGTCCCCGTAATCCCGATCCGTTCCGTAAGCTTTACAGGCCCATCGGTAAATACGATGCGTTTTTCCATCATGCGCCGCTCCGCCGAAGACCAGCGGATGCCGCTCGTTTCCCGTTCCGGCTTTCCATGTTCAAAGCCAAAAGAATCCCGGAATGCATTACGGTGGATGTAAACCGGGGCGTTCTGGTTCACTTCGCAAAATGCTGGCAGTCCCCCCGTATGATCGTAATGTCCATGGCTGATCACCGCAAAACTGGCAGAAGTTAGGTCAATGCCCATAGCGCGGGCATTGTCCATCACCAGGCGGCTCGCGCCTGCATCGAACAAGATCCGCTCCCCGCCCGCCTCAATGTATATGGAAAGCCCATGCTCCGCCATCACGCCAGGCGCAGCCGTCTTGTTTTCCACTAAAAAGCTGAATTTCATCCTTCATTTCCTTTCATCATACAGCAGGAACAATAGAGATCTTTCTCAAGCTGGAAATCGAGAAACGCCACATCGTCCCTGCCCCACACAGATGTTCCCTTGATAATTTCCGCCAGGCCGTTCCCCGTGTATTTGCAGTAAGCTTCTTTCCTGGCCCAGAGCGTAAAGAATCCTTTTTCCCCCTGCTCCGCAAGGACGGCTTGTTCCTCGTCCGTAAAATAGCGTTTGCCGATTTTCCGGGCATCGATCTTGCGGGCATATTGGATATCCACCCCCACGGGATGCGCATCGATCAGGCATACGAAATAATTTCCGCTGTGGCTTACGGAGAAGTGAATGTGTTCTTCCTCCCTGGCGGCTTCAATATAAGGCTTTCCCTGTTCCGTCCGTGCAATCCTCACATCGGGCAGGCCGTACGCCGCAAACAAGTCCCGGATCAACGCATCCGTCAATGCGCTTCCCGATAAGGCGGGAAACAGATCCCGGTAATTTTCTATTATATATAATTCCATTAGATGCATAAAATGGCGGGACAAAAATGTACCGCCAAATCCTTTTCATTTTCATATATCATGCCGCCTGCCCGGAAAGCGCATCATTCTTCCGCATCCTCCATGCGTTCCAGAATGCGCTTATATCCTTCCGCCCCGTATACCAGGCACTTATTGATTCTGCTGATCGTCGCTGTCGAAGCTTTCGTAATTCCTTCTATTTCGCTATATGTTTTATTCTGCGATAAAAGCTTGGCTACTTGCAATCTCTGTGCGATCGCATGGATTTCATTGATGGTGCAGATATCTTCAAAAAATCTGTAACAGTCCTCTTCATCCTTGAGCAAGAGCACCGCTTTGAATAGTTCATCAATGTCATCCCTCTTAAACTTGGAATCGTATGCCATGTTCAACTCCTTTCAACACTGCCAAATGGCAACGCCACGATAAATCCCGCATTTATTGTATCATCCTTCTGCCATGCAGTCAACAAATACTTTAATGTTCTAAAGCGCATGCCATCCCAGCCGTTTTTTATAGGAGCTTCCTTAGCGGAAATTTCCCATGAGAGCTTCCTCATAGAAGCTCCAGCGCTTTTTGAAGCTGTTCATCTGCCTCCGTCCCTTCATCCTGCTTCACCTCATGATTTGGTGCAACGCCCTTTTCATGGATGGCGTTCCCCTTCGGCGAAAAGTATTCCATGATCGTGATCTTGAGCGCCGAGCCGTCTGCCAGTTCATTGGTGGACTGGATGACGCCTTTGCCAAAGGTCGTCTGTCCCACCAGCGCAAAACCGTTGTCCTTTAACGCAGCGGCCAGGATTTCCGCCGCGCTTGCGCTGTTTTCATTGACGAGAACCACCGTCTTTAACGCAGTCTTCCCATCCTTCGATTCATATTCCATGCGTTCCTGGTTTTTCCCTTCCACATATACGACAATCCCCTGATCGAGAAATTCATCAGCGACGTCGATGCACGTGTTCAAAAGGCCGCCGCCGTTATCGCGCAAATCCAGCACGAGATCCTTTGCGCCGCTTTCTTCGACGGATTGCAGCGCCTGGTGAAATTCTTCCGCCGTGCTTTCCATGAACGATGTAATAGCGATATAACCGGTATCCTGATCCAGCATCTTATGGGAAACGCTATGCTGGATGATTTTTTCCCGCGTCATGGAAGCCGTATGTTCCTTTCCATCCCTGGCATAAGTCAATTCTACCTGCGTTCCTTCTTTTCCCTTGATGGCGTTCGCCAGCAAATCCATGTTGTCGTACGTTTTCCCGTCCGCAGCGAGGAGGATGTCGCCTGTCTTCAATCCGGCTTCCTCGGCCGGAGAGCCTTCCGTGACGGAAACCACCACATAATTCCCATCTGCATCCTGGGAAAAGGTAATGCCGATGCCCGAATACTCGCCTTGCAACGCAGTTTTCCAATTAGAAAATTCTTCTTCATTCATATACGCAGAATACGGATCGCCCAGCGCCCCGGCCAGCCCTTTATATGCGCCTTCCAGCAAGGCGTCTTCATCCACGTCCTGATAATAAGACGCCTCGATCATCTGGTACAGCTCCTGCAGCTTGCCATACCGCTCGTAAGAGGCGCGCATGGCCTTGTATTCATCCTGGGGAACGCTGACGTTTTTCAAAAGGCCTCCTTGCGCCAAAGCAAAGATTCCGCTGGTAAACAACCCGCCGGTTAAAAATGCGGCCACGATCGCTATGATAAATTTCTTTTTTCCTATTTGCATGCCAATATCTCCTTAATCACAAACCCTGCTTTCGTCTGCCCGTTCCATTCCTGAAGCTGCACGCTGCCCCACAAATCGACAGGACCGCCACTGCAAACGATATCCCTTTTTTCCTGCGCCCGCCTGAAAAAAACGCATTCCACGCCTGCACCGCTTTCTCCCGCAGGATAAACCATGAATTTCAGGTGGATGCCGCCTTCTCCCATGAACCGCACGGATTGCGGCACGGCCTGCCTGATCAGGAACACAGGTTTCTCATTGCCCTGCCCGCAAGGTTCGAGCTTCATAAGCTCCGTTGCCAGCCCTATATCGATTTCCTCCGGCAGTAATTGCATATCGTACTCCAGGCGGTCCGCAAACAGTTCCGGGTCAGCCGCTAACAGCTCCTTCATATCCTCCTGCAAGGCCGCCCGCAGCCTGCCGAGGTCTTCTTCCCGCATGGAAAAACCGCAAGCGCCTTTATGTCCGCCGAACTGGGTGAAAAGCCGCTCATGTTTTTTCAGCAAGCGGAAAAGGTCAACGGAATCGATGCTTCTGCCGCTTCCCTTCAAAACGCCGCCATCCGCAGATGTTGCGATGATGACCGGCCTTCCTGCCGCTTCCCGCACCTTTCCGCAGGCAATTCCCACAATGCCCGGATGCAGATCGGGAACGTACAGCACGGGAAACAATTCGTCGCCTGTTACCTGCTCCATGCACAGCTTGTAAGCGTCTTCCTGTAATTTCTTCCGCTCTGCGTTAAATGCGATCAATTTCTGTACCTGCTGTTTTATCACAGCATGATCCGCCGCCAGAAAAAGCTTTACCGCCTCCCCTGCATGGGCAATCCTCCCGGCGGCGTTGATGTGCGGACCGATTCCATAAGCGATCCGCTCCGCCGTAATCCAGGGAATCGAGATTCCTTCCGCCAGGCAGCGAAGGCTTTCACGGCTTTTGGCGTTCATCTTATTCAGCCCATATTTTACGATCGTCCTGTTTTCATCCGTAAGCGGCATTACATCTGCAATCGTCCCGACTGCAACGAGATCCAGCACATCGTTCAGCGCCTTTTTCGGAAGCCCTGCTTTCTGTTGCAGGGCCTGCGCCAGCTTGAAAGCAACGCCGCAGCCGGCCAAGCCTTTATAGGGATAGCTGCAGTCCTCCTGCTTTGGGTTGATCACGATGCAATCGGGCTTTTCCTGATCGATGCTATGATGATCCGTCACGATGACTTTCATACCCAGTTTTTTCGCAAATGCTACCTCTTGGCAAGATGCGCTTCCACAGTCCGCCGTCAGCAAAAGGCCTGTTCCGCCTTCGTGGATTTTCAAGACGGCGCCCTCATTAAGGCCATACCCTTCATCAAACCGGGAAGGAATATAATACGTAATGTTATCCGTCAGCATACCGAGGATATGCGACAGGATGCAGACAGAAGTAACGCCGTCCGCATCGTAATCGCCATAGATGCAGATTTTCGTCCCCTTTTTTATCTCCGATAGCAGTAAATCCACTCCCGCTTCCATATGCAAAAGCAGGAATGGATCATACGTTTTTTTCGGTTTATCGGATAAAAATTCAGCAAGCTCCGCAGCAGAGCAGATCCCCCGCTGGCGGAGCAGTTCAATCAGTATCGTTTCAGCGCTTCTCATACAAACAATCCTATCTCCTTAAAATCTATTGCAGGTAGCTTAACGGATTCTTATAAGAGCCATCCAGCCTTACCTCAAAATGGAGGTGCGGGCCAGTGGAATTTCCTGTCGATCCGACGTTAGCGATGGTCTGCCCCCTCGAAACTGCCTGCCCTTTGCTGACGTGCAGGGAAGAACAGTGCGCATACAGCGTGACAATGCCGCCGCCATGGTCGATCATGATCGCTTTCCCATATCCGCCCTTCCAGCCAGAATAAATCACCGTACCGCCGTTTGCAGCAACGATCGGAGGCGTAGCGCCCGACGTGCCGATATCGATGCCGGTATGCATCTTGCGCGTACCCGAGATTGGATGAATTCTGTAACCGAACGGGGATGTAATGCGCCCGTAACCGGGAACCGGCCAAGCCAGTATGCCGCCGGAATAGGTAGAGTCACTGCTGGAGCTTACCGACTTCGATTGTTGCAGTTTCGCTAGTTCCGCTACCAGCGCATCGGCTTCCGCCTTGTCCGCATCGATCATCTTATCCAACTCTTCATTATTTGCCGCGATCTCCGCCTTCTTTGCCTCTACCGTCGCCTTGCTCTTCTCTGTCTCCGCCTTTGACGTTTTCAACTCGCTCTGGAGGGTTTCCACCTCCTGCTTTTTCTGCTCCACTTCCTTGTGTGCATCCTCTAAATCGCTCAATACGGTCTGGTCGCTGCTGTAAATGCGTTCCACCAAATCCAGGTTGGTCAGAAATTCCGAAAAGCTGCCGGAATCCAAAAGCACATCGAGAAAGCCGACCGAACCGCTCTTGTACATATTCCGCAGGCGCGCGTTGAGGTTCTCATTCTGCGTTTCCACCTTCTCCTGTGCTGCTGCCAGCTCCTGCTCCAGCACCACGAGCCTTGCTTCGCCTTCGCTGATGGCGCTTTCGAGCTGCCCCAGTTGTTGTTCAAGCGCAGATACCTGGGAAGCCAGGGCGTTTTCTTTATCCTTGCCTTCTTCCAATTTCTTTTGGTTTTCTTTTATCCGGCTATTCAGGTCGCTGAGGGACGCTGCGCTCACCGTTACGGTCTCCACGGACAGGAACAAGGCCAGGACCATTGCAACCAAAATCATCAATCTATTCTTTCTCATTTGCTTCCTCCCCATCACTTATCGAGAAACTTTCTCATGGAAATAATACTGCCGCAAGCGCCGATGCTGATGCCGAGCGCCAAAAAGATCCATAAGAAATTCAATACCAGGAAATCAACAGGTACCATCGGCACGGACAGCATCGACACCATCTGGTCGCCGAGGACTTCGATCAGCCGCTCATAAATTAAAATGGATAACCCGATCGAAATGCCGGCGGAAATTATTCCGATGATGATGCCTTCCGCAAGGAACGGTCCCCGGATGAACCAGTTCGTTGCGCCCACATACTTCATGATGCCGATTTCATTGGAACGGTTCACGACCGTAAGTTTAATTGTATTCGTCACGACGACCACGGACACGATAATCAGGAACACCATGACCACGATCGCCGCAATCTGGATGAAATGGGTCGCTTTGAGCAGCTTATCCACCGTATCCTTATAAAACTTCACATCCTCAACGCTGTCATACGTTGCGGCATCCTTCGCTAAATCAGATGCTTGCTCCAAATCCGAAATGAGGATGACGACGGAATCCGGCAATGGATTTTCGGCGAGGCTGTCCAGCAGATACGCATTATCGCCCCATCTTGTCCGGAAATCAGCCAACGCATCGTCCTTCGTTTTATAATAGACGTCTTCCACGCCCTTTTCTTTTTCAAAACCGGCGATGATCTCATGCGCCTGCTCCTCGCTCGTCCCTTCCTTTAAGAACAGCTCGATGGAATCGTAATCCTGCTGGATCGCCTGTGCAGCCGTGTTAATGTTGATCACCAGGATAAAGAAAATACTCAATATGAGCAGCATTGCCATGATGGCGAATATGGAGGCCAGAGACATCGCCTTGTTTCTGAAAATCTGCAAAAATGCTTGCTTTAGCGTATAGAAAAAGCTTTTCATTACAAAATGCCTCCCCTCTTAAACCTGGAGCGGAAGGTCCTCTTGCTCTGCAATGTATCCTGGCTCATTTCCATGGATGCCAGTTCTTCTTCAAAACCGTAAGCGCCGAACTCATCCCTGACGATACGCCCTTTCTCGATCGCGATCACGCGCTTTCCCATTTTGTCTACGATGTCCTTCGCATGCGTTACCATAACGATAGTCGTTCCCCTCATGTTGATCTGGTTCAAAAGCTGCATGATTTCCCATGCAGTATCCGGATCTAAATTGCCGGTCGGCTCGTCGGCGATCAGGATTCTGGGTTTATTGACGATCGCACGGGCGATGGCCACCCGCTGCTGTTCCCCCGCAGAAAGCTCGTCCGGGTATTTGTCGGCCTTCGCCGCAATTCCCACCATGCTGAGTACCTGCGGCACATTCTTTTTAATCAGCTTTCTCGGCTGGTGGATGATTTCCATCGCAAAAGCGACGTTTTCATAAACGGTCTTCTTCGGCAGCAGCCTGAAATCCTGGAAAACGATCCCGATATTTCTCCGCAGCTTGGGAACCTGCCTGTTGGACAGGGCGGTAACTTCGTTGCCCCGCACTTTAATGCTTCCTGAATCTGCATCTATTTCTTTTAAAATAAGCTTGATAAAAGTAGACTTTCCGGCTCCGCTGGGACCCACCAGGAAGACGAAATCCCCTTTGTTGATCCTGACGGATACCTTATCAAGGCCTATGTTGGATTTATATCGTTTTGTGACATTGTTAAATACAATCATCTACGTTCTTATCCCTTCCTTCCCACAAAACATACAGTTTTATGGTACTACATATAACTGCTTTTTTCAAGATTTCATAGATAAATATCAGTTATATTCGGGATTTTTGTCAATTTTGCGTGATGGATTTGTGAATATTCAATCTGTAGCTTGTGCCATTAATATTGTATCCGAAGCTCGATGCTGTCCGGAAGTTCCGCCAGGTCCGTTTTCACGATGCTGACAGGATATGTAATGATCTGTGAAATCGCCGTTTCCTTCTGCGGATCTTCAAACAAAGCGTATACGATCAGATTGTTTTTGCCGTCTTTTTCTTCCAGTGCAATCCTGTCTACCGAAACTGCAAACCCGGACGTAGGCTTTTCGCCCCGCGTTACGATGACATAGACATCATCATCCACGACACAGGCAAGCGCCCGCTCCAGCGTCTTGTATTCAGGCACGACGTCGGATGTGATATCCTTCGGAATCTGGCTTTCCTTCACTTCTTCAAAATCTACCGCCTTTTCCCCGTTGAAAAAATGTACAAATGCAAAGGCTGCGCATACCGCCAGCACGACAGCCAGAAAGACCGCCGCCAAGAGCTTTTTTTTACTGCCAAAGCGCTTCTGTTCCGCACCGTCCCGTCCCTTACCTATTTTCACAATAAAAACCTCCTTTTCGTAAGCTCCACCCTATAGAACTTATTACGAAAGGAGGCCTTTTATTCCATTTTGTCCGATAAAATCGATTTCGGCTGGCAAAACGCTGAAATGTGCGAGTTTCAGCATTTGCCAGAAAGGCGAAAGGAAGCCATCGCGCCAATTCGCCAGGACCGCCGCACAAAGGCGGCAAGATGCACAGGGGGACGCTTCACGCTTTCGTAAAACGCATCCTATGCCAAAACCGCTCTCACAGCGCTAGCGATATCATCGGCTGTCATTTTATATTTTTTCTTCAGCTCATCAGGCTTTCCCGATTCGCCATAAGTATCCTGCTGTCCCACCATCGCCATCTTCGCGGGCGCATGCGTTACTACAACCTCTGCCACCGCACTGCCAAGCCCGCCGATGATGGAATGCTCTTCCGCCGTTACGATCGCCTTCGTCTCCTGCGCAGCCTTGATGATGATTTCCGCATCGATCGGCTTGATGGTATGGATGTCCACCACCCGCACGGAAATGCCGTCCGCAGCGAGTTTTTCCGCCGCCATTACGGCTTCGTTTACCATGATGCCCGTAGCGATTACCGTCACGTCAGTTCCGTCGCGCAGCGTGTTTCCCTTTCCCAAGGTAATCCTGGCCGCTTCCTCGTAAAATACTGGCACAGCGGTACGCCCAAGCCGCACATAACAAGGACCGTTCATCGCTACTGCCTGCTCCAAAAGCTTTTTGGCCGATACGCCATCGGAAGGATTGATGACGGTCATGCCCGGGATCGTCCGCATCAGGGCGATATCCTCGAAGGTCTGGTGGCTTGCGCCGTCCTCGCCAACCGTGATGCCCGCATGCGTGGCGCAGATCTTCACGTTCGCCTTCGTATAGCCGATGGAATTTCGGATGATTTCAAAAGCTCTGCCCGCCGCAAACATCGCAAAGGTGCTGGCGCATACGATCTTGCCTGAAAGCGCCAGGCCCGCCGCCGAGGCATATAAATTCTGCTCCGCAATTCCCATGTTGAAAAACCTGCCCGGGTACGTCTTGCCGAACTCCGCTGTCATGGTAGATTTGGAAAGGTCCGCATCCATCACCACAAGCTGCGGGTATTTTTCGCCAAGCTCCACCAGCGCCTTGCCGTAAGCTTGTCTCGTCGCCATTTTTTCTGCCATTACCATTCACCTCCCAGCTCTGCTACTGCCTGCTTTGCCTGCGCCGCATCAGGCGCCTTGCCATGCCATCCCGCTTCGTTTTCCATGAACGAAACGCCTTTTCCCTTGACCGTCTTGGCGATGATCATCGTCGGCTTTCCTTTGCACTCCCTTGCCGCGCGGAATGCGTCCAAGATTTCCGCAAAATTATGGCCGTCTATCTGAATGACGTTCCAGCCAAAGGCGGCGAATTTCTCGGCTACAGGGGCTACCGTGATCACATCTTCGTTTTTGCCGTCTATCTGTAGGCCGTTCCAGTCCAGGATTCCTACCAGGTTGTCCAGCTTATAATGCGCCGCCGACATTGCCGCTTCCCAGACGATGCCTTCCTGGATCTCGCCATCGCCCAAAAGCACATACACCCTGCCCGGGTCGTTGTCCAGTTTGTTCGCCATGGCCATGCCCCCCGCAGCAGAAAATCCCTGCCCTAAAGAACCCGTAGACATTTCGATCCCAGGCACTTTATTCCTGTCAGGATGGCCCTGGAATTTCGATCCCAGCTTCCGCAGCGTCATGAAATCCTCCAGCGGGAAAAATCCCTTGATTGCCAGTGCGGCGTACTGGACCGGTCCCGCATGTCCTTTGGAAAGGATGAATTTATCCCGCCCCTTCTGCTCCGGGTCCTTTGGATTTACGTTCATTTCATCAAAATACAGCGCCGTGACGATATCGGCAGCGGAAAGCGAACCGCCCGGATGCCCTGAACCAGCGTTATGTATCGCCTTCACGATTCCGATTCTAACCTGTGATGCTGTCTTTTCCAGCGTTTTGATATCCATAGCTTCCTCCATTGTTTATTTTTATATAAAAAGGGCTGACAAAGCAGCCCTTCTATACATCAGAAAAATGAATTTTGATCGATCCCGAGGCTTACGCTAAGCGCCTCATTCACTTCCGGTAAATGGGTTTTGTCAATTGTTCCGATTCGTTCTTTTAACCTTCTTTTATCGATTGTCCTAAGCTGTTCCAATAATACGACTGAATTTCTTGACAGGCCGTTTCCGTCCGCCGCGATTTCCACGTGGGTCGGAAGGTCAGCCTTGTTTCTCTTTGACGTAACTGCCGCGACGATAATCGTCGGGCTGAATTTGTTCCCTACATCGTTCTGTACTACCAGGACAGGCCTTACCCCGCCCTGTTCGGAGCCCATTACCGGACTTAAATCAGCGAAATAAAGATCGCCTTTTTTAATGCTCAAGTCCTTTCACTCCCTTTATCGCCTGCCTTGCGGCAGGATCAATTTCCTACAATTTTTTTAAATGCAGCCGGAAGCGCATCCGCAATCTCAACAGAGGTCATCCCCCACTGGCCATATTCCCTTGCGGCGATATCGCCCGCAAGGCCATGCATGAAAGCGCCTGCCTTGGCTGCGTCAATGGCGCCGGCGCCTGATGCGGCAATCGCCGTAATGACGCCTGTCAGTACGTCGCCGCTTCCACCGGTTGCCATTCCCGGATTTCCCGTGGTATTAATATATGTGCCGCCGTTTTCCGATGTCACCACAGTATCTGCGCCTTTCAATAAAACGACAGAGCCTGTCCCCCTGCTCAGCGTTTCAGCGGCGGCAATCCTGCCCAGCTCTTCAAGCTGCGGTTCACGCAATGCGGAAAGCAGCCTGTCTGCTTCGCCCGGATGCGGCGTTAATATCACGGGTGCTGTTCTCTTTTTCAGGGCCTGCAAGCCTTCGTCAAACGCACATAATGAATTGAGTGCGTCTGCATCCAGGATCACAGTACCCTCGTATTTTCTAAGTATCTCTTCGGTTAACAGGTAACTGCGCTTATCTACCCCCAATCCCGGTCCTGCGGCGATCGCGCCGTAAATGCCAAAAGACCGATTTGAAAAGCCTTCGGAAACATCCATGCAGGTCGCCTGCGGCACTGCCGTTTGCAGGATGGGAAACAGCTCCCGCAAAACCGCCGCGCTCACAAGTCCCGCCCCTGATTTCAGCGCGCCCCTTGCGGCCAGCACGGCCGCGCCTGCCATGCCGGCAGATCCCGCAACGATCAAGACCCTGCCACACTGCCCCTTATGTATGTCCCGTGGCCTTTTCTTAATTACAGTATTTACATATTCGCGCGTAATTAAACCTGTTTTTTCCATAAATTTCTCCCCTAGCGTCCACCCGGTCTGCAATCACATCACAGCCACAGCGCGCCTACAGTGCAATGCCAAGCAAAAGCGATGCGATGAGCAGGTAGGTGACGGCGGAAACCATGTCGGTAATAGAAGATATCATCGGCGTTGCCATCAGCGCAGGGTCGATGCCGATCTTCTTTGCCCCCATCGGCAAAAGCCCGCCAAGCAGCTTGGCGAACATGACCACCACGATCATGGAAGCCGCAACGGTCAGTCCGATCATTACGCCCTCCCCATCGACGAAAACCACCTTGGCAAAATTGAACAAGCTTAAAATAATGCCCAAGATTATGCTGATGCGAAGCTCCTTCCACAGCACCTTCAATGCGTCCTTTAATTCGATTTCATCCAGCGACAGCCCGCGGATTACCAGCGTCGCCGCCTGCGTTCCCGTATTGCCGCCCGTACCCATCAAAAGCGGCAGATAGGAAACCAGCACGATCACCTGGGACAGAACCGCCTCAAACCTTGCGATAATCGTCCCCGTCAGCATCAATGCCACCGTCATGAAGATCAGCCACGGCAGCCTGTTCTTCACATGGCGGAACACGCCGATGTCCAAATATTCCGTATCAGAGCCGTCCATGATCCCGGCCATTCGTTCGATATCCTCGGTCGTTTCCTCCTCGATGACGTCGAGGATGTCGTCCACGGTGATGATGCCCACCAGCCGATGCTCCTTGTCAACGACCGGAATCGCCAGGAATCCGTACTTTTTGAACATCTCCGAAACTTCCTCCTGGTCGTCGTACACGTTGACATACACGTACTCCGTATTCATCAGCTCCGATACCTTGATCTCATCGTCTGCTACCACGAGCGACCGCAGCGACACGATGCCCTCCAGCTTCCTGCCGCCTTTTTTCACGTAACAGGTGTACACGGTCTCGCTGTCCATGCCCTCCCGCTTGATATGCGCCATCGCTTCCCCTACCGTCATCGACTCCTGCAGACTGATATAGTCCGGGGTCATCAGGCTGCCCGCGCAGGTATCCGGGTAATTGAGGAAGGTATTGATCAGCTTGCGCTCTTCCTTGGGCGTTTTTTCCAGGATCTTGTCCACGATATTTGCCGGAAGCTCCTCCAGCACGTCGATTTTATCGTCGAAGTCCAGCTCGTCGATGATATAGCTGATCTCCCGGTCCGTGATGCCTTGGACGATTTCGATCTGGTCGTCGGAGGGAAGGTGGGAAAAGACTTCAACCGAAACATCCTTTGGCAGCATCCGAAACAGGATGATCGTCTTTTCCACGCCCAATTCTTCCAGAACTTCCTCGAGAATTTCGCCAATATCGACCTCATTGTGTTTCAGGATCTCGTCTCTCGCTTTAAAATATGATTTGTCGTCGAGCAGCTGCAGGATGGTCTCGACATCTTCGTCAAACTGCTGCATCTTCGTATCCATGTCCATCGTTTCCGTCATGATATTGCCTCCTTTCCCGAATGTGCGAAGTTTTTCTGGCGATGTTTCCCGCTCCCATAAAATCATTAACGAATCAAGTGCTTCCTGATATTTTCTGCAAATTCCTTGCCCCGCTGCGCCGCATCCTCAGACCTGAGAATCGCCTTGGGGTCGTTAGCCGTTTCCAGTATAGCAAATTTCCCCGGCAAAGCAAAGGTTTTATTCATATTAAGCCCGCTGATCAACTGCTCGGCGACGATATCGCCGCCGCTGTAGCCCGATACGATGATCCCGAAGAGGGATTTTTCATAAAACCTGTGCGTCGTAAACAGAGCCGTCATGCGGTTGACAAAGGCGGTCAGGTTCGCCCCCAGCGCATCATTGTAATTCGGGCAGATCATCACCAAGGCGTCGCATTCGAGGATCGCCGGGTATACCTGCTCCGTGATCGGGCCTCCGTAAAAACAGCCGCCTTCCTCCCCGTAATGCCTGCACGCCTCGTAAGAACAGCCCCGGCAGTCTACCACCGAGCCGTTTCGCAGGGAGATCTCGCGGATGTTGCATTCAGGCAGGTGCTTTCTCACCATGTCCCAGAGAGCCAGGGTATTGGAAGTCCTGCCGTTACTGGCGTGAAGCGCCAGGATCTTCGGATGCTCTTTTTTGACAGGCTCGTAAGAAAGAATATTGTTTACCAGCTCTTTTCCCGCAGCCATATAAGCGCCCATGTTATCGGTATGGAGGTTCTGCGCCTGGATGTTGTAATTTTTCAACGTGCGCGTTCCTTCCACAAGCGGCCTTCCGGGAAACGTACAGCCTGCCCGGTTGGCCGTAAAAACCACGCTGCGCCCGGTGGATTTCGTGTAAAACTCGCAGTTTCCATCTAAAATCACGCCGCCTGCCGCACCCAAAAGCGCATCTCGGTTCAGGCGGAAATATTTGAGGATGCCGTACAGGCTGAGGTTGATGCCGGACTGCCCCAGGGAAATGGTGAATAAAATCCTCTTGTTCCGCAAGTCCGCCGCTTCGACCTCCTCCGCCGTCGCCAGCACCCGCACCTTACAGCCTTTCGTGCTATGCGCTATGATCGCTTCCAAGCGTTCCGTCTTATCCGCCTCCGGGCAAAACGGGTTGATGATAATCAGTTCTTTCATAGTATCTCCAGATTTTTATAAAGCTTCCAGGTTTCTGTATGCGCGTTCAATCCGTGCAAAGAGCAGTTCCGGGAGCGGAAGGTTTTCGATTTCAATCCCCTGGCGGACGCGCCTGTTCCTGCATCCGAGGAATGCGCCGCTGCCAGCCTTTCCCAAATAGACCGAGGAATAATTCCACCCGCCGCTTATCGTTTCCATCAGGGAAACCGCGCCGGAAGAGAGCGCCGGGGCGATATACGGCTTAAACCCATCGGCTCTCGTTTCTAAATTGGACTTGACCGCAAGCGCCGTAAGCTGCATCGATAGCTCGTGATGATAACGGCTGATGCTGTCCGCAATGACGAGATCCTCCCCATGCGGGCCAAATGCCCTGCCCTCTTGTAAGTAATGGGAAAAACGTACATCCTTCTCGGCATAATAAGAAGCCCTGCCATGCATGACGCCAAGGCCGTAGCCTTGCACCTGGGACTCGCCAAGCCCGCAGGAAATCACAGCCTTGCATAAAGGATCTACCGGGTCGGAGACGACGGCGAAGATTCCTTGAAATCCCGCCGCAAAAGCTTTTTTGCCATATAGGGACACAAGCTCCTTGTTCGCCGCAAGCTGCGCCATGCGCACATCGCCGCCCTCGCCTAGCGGCGGGACGCCCTTGGAGGCGCAGAACACAAATACGTCGCAGTCAAACAGCTCGTCCTCTGCCAGCATCCACACAGGCGGCAGCTTCCTGCCATCGGGAAAGCAGATCTGCCCCGCTTCCCGCTCATAACGCCGCAGCAATTTTTCATTCAAATCGTAAATGCCGATGCTGGCAAGCGGCGCATTGCCTCCCGAAAGGCCGCACGTATCGCCGTCAGCGGCTTTTTCAGAAAACCGCATTCCGCTTAAAAGCCGCAGCCCCGTAAGCGCCATGCCGCCCACATCGCCCAGCGCCAGCAGGTTGAGCCTGCATCCGTTTTGGAAAGAATGCGCCCCGGCAGCCGCATAAGGCAAAATTACCGACTGTCCTTCCTCGATAAAATTTCTGTCCCGGCCGATCAATTCGCTAATATATCTCATTTCAAAGCACTCTCCAATCTTGCCAGCCGTTCCATGTAATCGGCGATATACACGGAAGGCGATAGGTTGAAATCAGCGGATACCCGGTTTGCGCCGTTCGGCATGCGCGGCGACTGGATCGCATCCGAAAGCCGCTTTAAGGTAAGCTTTCGCTCAAACAATCCTTGGTACTCCTTTTCCAGCACGCTGAATATTTTCGCCGCATTTTCGAGGCATACCGCGGACAACTCATATACAGCCTTGCGCGGGAAAGCGGAGAGGAAGCCCGGCGCGGCAAACGGAAGCAGCAAATTGATGGATGGAATCAGGTTTGCGCCCGCCTTTTCTTCGCTCTGCACGCCGTCTCCCCCGATAAACGGGCAAAGGGTCGATTCCACAAACCAGCCCTTGAGATTCGGGATAAAATATGCGCTTTCCACTTCCCTGCCTTGGATCGTCATCAGATCCTTTCCCTGTCCCGAAAGAAGCCCCGTAATCAGCTTACCGATTTGCAGGCCGTTTTCCTTGAATACGGGATCTAATGCTTTCATGCGGTAACCTTTATGGAGCAAGTCGTCTACGAGGATGACCGGCCTGTTAAACGATTTGATCGTCCGCACTTGATCCGGGATGGCCGCATACATCGGATACTCTTCGATGGTGAAGTTGTCCAGCTTGGAAGAAAACATTTTCTCCGTATGGAGGGTTTTCGTCACCGTGTTCGGCACTGCCATGCCCCGCAGGATCTTTCCAAACGGCACGCACATATAATCGCCCAGTTTCCGCTCCGGAAGCGGATAACATGGGACGCCATTCGTCTTTGTCACCATATTGACGATTTTCTGGTGCATGATCCCCGCATGGAAGGAAAGCACCAGGTTTCCCGGATTCAGCCCGGTCAGCGCCCGCTGCATACGGGCATGGGTCTGTTCCAGCACGTCCAAGATGCGCGGGCTTGTATTGAACGGAGCTTTCAGCACCGTGTCCATGTTTTCGATCACGGCAATGGGTTCTTTCATGTTGACTTCATAAACGCCCATGCCGTTTCCGTCTATCACCATTTCCGTGAAGCCCTGCCGCTCCAGCACATCGACGATCTCCCCGTTATGCGCATCCTCCAGCGAATGGTAAATCGCATAGGTGATATCCTTCGCTACCGCTTCGGCCAGCACTTCCGTCATCATGATCTGGACGAGGTTTCCCAAGTCCTTTCCGGAAAAGCTGTAAAGTCCCCGGATGACCAGCATCCGCCCCGTGGCCTTTTCCCGCAGATACGAAGCGATCCGTACATCCCGGAACGCTTCGTAAAGCTGTCCCGTTTCCAGCTCATTAACCGCCGCGATTGCGCAGACCCTGTTCTCGCCATCCCGGATCAGCGCCGAACGGACATACGGCAGATCCAGGTATGCTTTAAGTTCTTTCACGTTCAGCCCCCGCGTGCGCATATCTGCCTGCATTTCCTCCAGAATGCCGCTGCCCCTGTTTTGGAGCGGTTCAAAGGAAATGTTCCGGATCTCAAACACGTTCTTGTACTGCGGTTCCCGCAGGTAAAGGCTGTTATCGTAGATGAAATTCTGCGCCACCGGGTCGATGAGGTTGGCGATATCCCGCCCCCTGTCTATGTTTTCCCTGATCCTGGTGGAACTGATATCCTCCAGGTAAACGGGAAGCTTTAGCTCCCTGATCATCCCGGTGATGCTGCGGTAAGCGTGATGCAGCCTTTCCAGGCTCTCCCCGCCGCCTTCCATCGTCTCCCGCCGGAAGACAATATGGTTCATGGAGTGGATCGAATCGCTGGAAGGCTCCGCCTTATAAGAAGAAGCATTGGCGATGACGTCGCTGCCAACGACCATATAGAGCTTCCTGCCCGGAAACAGCTCCTTGAGGCGGCGCAGGTCGGAGGGATTGGCGATATTGACCGGGAAATTATCCGGGAACAGGAATACCCCCGTTTCATCCGCCACCGACATGGATATGATCTGCCGCCTTATTTTCCTGGCTTGCGTCTTCTTTGACCAGGAAAATTCGTCGATGGCAAGATAAACTTCAAAGCCTTCATTCCGAATCGCCTGCACAATGCCTTTGTGGCTCAGCGAGAACGGGTCGAACGTCCCCGGGAAAAAGGCCACCCGGCCGTTTTGCGGCAGCTTCATCTCGCCGCTTGTGAATTTGTATTCCGAAATGAAGCGGTAAATGTGGTTGAGCGCCGCCGCATTGTTAAAGAAGTTCATATCGTATTCATCGATGGAAGAGATCAGCGTCAACAGCTTCTTGTAAATCTGCTGGAAGGCGTCGAACTTTTCCGCCTGTGCCAGTTCGCCGCTCCCGAAGATGTACTGCCCGATGACCATGAAAGCTTCCTGGCTGACGGTCTCATGGTAATCCGCAAGGCCTTTCAGAAGCAGTCCCAGCATCTTCTTTTTCCTGGCATCGTAATTCTGTTTCCCTTCCTCGTGCCGATATCCGTAGGATGCGTATTTTTTGACGACTTCGCCCACGGTATCCAGTGCGACCGACGCCACCTTGTCGTTGGCGCTCACGATCAGCTCCCCCAGGTTATCCATAAATTCATCCAGCTCGTCCGGCTCTAAATACAAGGCAAGCTCCCCCAAATAAGCCGGGATATACTTGGAAAACTGGTATTCACCGATTTCCAGCCCCTTTGTTAATTCAATAACAAGCTCGTTGATCTGCTCGATCGGAAGCGTCGCCGCAATCTTGATCAGGCTCTTTCCCGCCCGGTGCCGCACCGTAACCCGTTCGCTGACCTTGATCAGGTTGGAAAAGTGCGTCGCCAGGTGGAAGTTCCTGCTGCTGAATCCCAGGCTGAGCGCATTCCCCAAGAGGAAATCCATGTTGATGATTTTCAATACCCATGGCGTTCCCACCTTGAGGTTTTCCCGGAAGATCCCCGATACTGCCTCCCCGAGCTTCCCGTCCCGTTCCATCTTTTCAATCCTGTCATAATACGCCGCCGCATCCGCCTGTTGCCCGAGCTGGCGCAGGATTTTATACACCAGATATGCAACGCTGATATTATCCATAAATGCCTTGCCATGGCTGATAATTTCTTTGACTGCGCTGACCGCATCCTCACCTGGCAGATAGCCCGAAATGTACTCCGCCGCCCGCAACGCTCCCGCCTTGATCTCCACGGAATCCCGTTTGGATGCCTCGGCGGCGAAACGCAGCACGGAAAGCATCTCCGCTTCGCAAAGCGCATGGCGCGGGATGTTGATCACCGAATCCAGCAGCACAAATACAGCGCTGTCCGCAAGCGCTTCCATACGGTAAAGCTGAAAATACTTTTCCATGAAGAGCGGAACATCACGTTCCTCCGAGCTTTCCACGAGCGCTTGCACGATCACTTTCAAGGTATAACCGATCCAGCTCCTGTGCTGGTCCGTCACCATGTAGTCGGGAAAAACAACCTTGTGAAGATAAGTCTCCCAGATCTCCACCGCTTCCCTGGCCACAGCATCCTTTGCCGCCCCTTCCGGCAGCTCCTTGCGGTAAACATCGTCGTATTCAGCGATGATCGTCCCCATCAGCCTGCCTGCCTGCCTCCTGATATCGCCCTCCCGGTGGGAAAGCAAATCATAGAGGAAATGCAGCGTCATCTGCTTTTCGGGCTTCGTCATGTAAGTAAAATATTCCGAAAGGATATTGAGGTAAGCGCGCTGGCTTTTCCACTGCTTTTCCGAACGGGCCGCCTCCAGCAGGCTGCCGAACGCTGATTCATCGTTGAAGATGCCCATGATTTTGATGTTGTGCGCAATGGCGGTATATTTAATGCGTTCTACGGCTTCCCTGCCCATGAGCAGCGCGGAATCCTTCCTGCTGCGCCCCAGCGACGTTGCGGGAGGTTTTGCAATGTCGGTCTCAACACCCAGATCCACGAGGTAATTTTCAAAATCCTTCAGCTTGGCATATACTTTTTCATACCGGCGCCGCTTCGCCGCATCCACGTTGTCGAGCTTGTTTAAAATCACGTCAAATGCTTCTGCCAGGGAATAAAAATGCACCTGCTCCACGCCGTCCTTTCTGCTGCTCTTCACCCGGAAATCCGCATAGATGAGCAGCAGGGATTCGATCGAAAGGTTTTCAAGCTCCAAATCCCAGGTGGAATGGTTGCTGGCGATATGGGCGATCATCGGCATTTTCTCCCGCTTTAAAAGCTGCTCCGTATAATAATAGTGAAGGTACGGTATCCGCTTGGCTTCCTGCGCCGTGCAGCCATATTTCCCGAGGTCATGCCCGGCCGCCGCACCGGAGACCAGCGCCAAATCCACAGGGATATCCGTTCCTGCAAGCTGCCTTCCGATAAACAATGCGGTAAAATGCACGCCTGCGATATGCCCCACGGTGTTAAACGGCGTGATTTCCCTGCTGATCCGCATAAATTCGTAAATGTAATGCTCGCGCCAGAATATGCGCAGCCTTTCATACTCCGCCGCCGTCATGCAGCCTTCTGTTTCCGCCGCGGAAAGAAGCGTGATATGGTCCTTAGGTGAAAATCCGCTGCGCTCCATTTCGTATTGGAGCAAAGCGCGGTAGTTTTCCAGGAAAAAGCGTTTGGCCTTCTGCCTGCCGGCAGATGTTTCCGGCGGAAAGCCCGCAGGATACATCTCCGCCACCGTATCATCGCAAATAGATTGCAGCCAGCCTTTTTCGGGCTCTGCCGCCCAATATGCCATAAACGGCCGGAACGTTTCCAAAACCGTTTCCGCACTGATATTTTCCATGGCGGCTAAACCGCTGAAATGCTCCTTCCACTGAAAATCCGCCATAAGCTGCATCATCGTTTTCCGGCTCATGCCGAAGGCTTTCAGGTTTTTTTTGCCCGTAAGCGTTTGCTGCACATCCTTTACGATATTTCTGATCAAGCCAGTCACCCCGTTTTGCATTCATTTGTTGTTTTAAGCCTATGTATTTATTTTACCATACCGGAAAACGTTTCACAAACAGTCCTTGCGCAAAACCCCTGAAATTCCCAAAATTTGGGCATTTATCAGAAAATTATAACTTCCTGAATTTCATTGACTGTAATTTAACGAAGTGATATATTTAGGGTAATAAGGCATTACCAACTTTGCGAATTTATAATGTAAAAAGAGGAGAAAACAAAATGTCAAATTATGTAGAAAGATGTATTGAGCTTTGTAAGCAGAAGAACCCTGGCGAAGTAGAATTTCACCAGACGGTAGAGGAAGTCCTTTCTTCATTGCAGCCTGTGATCGAAAAGCATCCTGAATATGAAGAAGCTGCCCTGCTCGAAAGGCTGACTGAGCCGGAAAGAGGCGTTACGTTCAGGGTTGTCTGGGTTGACGACGAAGGCAAGGTACAGGTGAACAAGGGATACAGATACCAGTTCAACAGCGCCATCGGACCTTACAAAGGCGGCCTGCGATTCGCACCGAACGTATATCCTGGAATCATCAAGTTCCTCGGATTTGAACAGATCTTCAAGAACAGCTTGACCGGCCTTCCGATCGGCGGCGGCAAGGGTGGTTCCGACTTTGACCCGAACGGTAAGTCAGATGCGGAAATCATGAGATTCTGCCAGGCGTTCATGACTGAATTGTACAGACACATCGGTCCTAATACTGACGTTCCTGCTGGAGACCTCGGCGTAGGCGGCAGGGAAATCGGCTACCTCTTCGGACAGTACAAGAGAATCGTTGACAAGTACGAAGGCGTTCTCACCGGTAAAGGAATCCCTTACGGCGGACTTCTGGGAAGATCCGAAGCAACCGGATTTGGTATCGTATGGTATGCAGAAGAAATGCTGAAGGCAAACGGCGAAGACATGAAGGGCAAGACCGTTGCAATTTCAGGATTTGGTAATGTAGCATGGGGCGCTGCATGGAAATTACAGCAGCTCGGCGCAAAGTGCGTTACGATCTCAGGTCCTGACGGATACATCTACGACCCGGAAGGAATCGTTACGGACGAAAAGATCGCTTACCTGCTCGACCTTAGAAACTCCGGAAAGAACATCTGCGCACCTTATGCAGAAAAGTTCCCTGAAGCGAAGTTCATTGCAGGCAAGAAGCCTTGGGGCGTTTGCCAGGATTACGATGTTAAGGTTGACCTGTTCATTCCTTGCGCAATGCAGAACGATGTACATATGGAAGACGCTAAGAACATCGTTGACTCCGGCTGCAAGTTCTACTGCGAAGGCGCTAACATGCCGACGACGAACGACGCGCTCGTTTACCTGATGGATAAGATGGTTGCTGTAGGTCCTTCCAAGGCTGCTAACGCTGGCGGCGTTGCTTGCTCTTGCATCGAAATGGGCCAGAACGCAGGACACACTGTATTCCAGCACGAAGACGTTTATGAACAGCTTCACCAGATCATGAGAAACATCTACAACGCTTGTGCAAACGCTGGCGAAACGTACTATGGCAACAAGAACGCACTGGTACAGGGCGCTAACATTGCCGGATTTGAAAGAGTTGCAGAAGCTATGATGGCACAGGGTTTGGTATAAATCTTAAATCTCACATAGTTTAACAAAATAACATACAATGAAAAAGCTGGCGCTTATGCGCCAGCTTTTTCATATGCGATATGGCATACCCTGGCTATCTTCCAAGGTTCACGCCATCTTCTGCGACTTTTAATCCTGTTTGAATGCCAGTATCGTATTCGGCATCCTCCTTGTTTATATCCCCTGCTTCCATATCTGTATTGTCTGCCCAGAGTTCACATTGTGTCATGACGATTTGAACGGCATCGGCCATGCCTTCCGGCGGATATTTGTGCTTTTTCAAAAGCTTCTTGATCAGCATACGCATTTTAGCCCTTGCAGACTCTCGCTTTTGCCAATCAATACTTCTGTTTTTACGAAGCGTGTCTGTAAGTTCCTTCGTAATTGCAACCAGTTCATCATTTTCATAAAAATCCTTAATTGCCTGCGGCCTAGTGAGCGCATCATAAAAGGCCAGTTCATCAACCGTAAGGCCGAGCCGCTCCCCTTCCTTCTGCGCCTGTGTAATTTGCCTTGCTAAATTGATCATTTCCTCAATTACTTGTTCATTGGTAAGCATTCCATTCAGGTATGCGTTCAGCGTCCTCTGCATGATCTCGCTGAATTTCTCGGATTTCACCACGTTTGTCCTGCGGTAAACCGATACCTGTTCAGAAATCAACTTTTTAAGCAGCTCAACGGCAAGGTTCTTCTCCTTCATATTGGCGACTTCCTGGAGGAATTTCGGGTCAAACAAAGAAAATTCTTCTTTTATGCCGGAGAACAGATTGATCACGCCGTCGCTTTTGATGCTCTGTTTCAAAAGCTCATTAATCCTCGCGTTTATCTCAGGCAATGAAATCTTTTCCCCGTCCCCCGTATTTGCTAATCTGAGTACAAGCACACGGACAGATTCAAAGAATGCAGCCTCGAATCGTTCCGCCTCCAAAGCAAATGAAGAACACAGCGATAACGCTTGTTTGAGCATAAGCGCCTCTTTCACAAAGGAATCTTTCCCTGCAAGCCCTTCCCTGCCGATTATGAAGTTGACAGCGCCGCTGATCGTTTTCGCTCTTTCAAGATCTGTGCCATGTTGAAACTTGGAATAATCATAGCCGTGAAATTTATCACGGCAGATAGAAAGCTTCTCCAAGAACTTCGGATAAGCGGCCTTTGACACATCGGTATCGCCATAGTTTTTCTTGTCGCGGGAAGTATAGTCATTCATCGCCTGCTTTAAGGCGGTGGCAATGCCTACATAGTCAACAACAAGCCCTCCTTCTTTGTCATGGAACACGCGGTTGACACGGGCGATCGCCTGCATGAGGTTATGTCCCGACATCGGCTTGTACACATACATCGTCGCAAGGGACGGAACATCAAAACCGGTCAGCCACATATCGACGACGATAGCAATTTTCAGGGGGCTTTCATTATCTTTGAATTTCTTCGCAAGCGCATCCCTATGGTGTTTATTGCCGATAACCTTCCGCCATTCTTCGGGGTCTTTGTTGCTGGAAGTCATGACGACTGCCACTTTTTCATGCCAAGAAGGACGCAGCTTTAAAATGTGCTTGTAAATCTTCATCGCAATCGTGCGCGAATATGCCACGATCATAGCTTTTCCAGTCAATAAGTTCTCACGGTTATCCTCGTAATGGCTAAGAATATCGCAAACCAAAGAATCAATCGTATTATCATTTCCGAGAACGGCTTCCATCTGCCCAAGCGCACGTTTGCTTTTTTCAATAACTTCCCCATCTGCATTGGCGGCCATAATATCATATTCGGCGTCGATAAGCTTTAAAGTGGTTTCATCAAAATGAAGCTTGATGACTCGGCTCTCATAATAAACAGGGCGTGTCGCGCCATCCTCAACAGCCTGTGTCATATCGTAAATGTCGATATAATCGCCAAATACTTCGCGGGTACTGCGGTCTTTAGAAGAAACAGGCGTTCCCGTAAAACCGATATAGGTAGCGTTTGGCAAGGTGTTGCGGATGATGCGGGCTGTACCGGTCACACGTTTGGCAACATCTTCACCGTCTTCATTCTTGGTGATTTTTATTTTCTCGAAAAGCCCATATTGGCCTCTATGCGCTTCATCCGCCATAACGATGATGTTACGGCGTTCGGAGAGCGGCTCGCTGGACTCTGCAAACTTCTGCATCGTGGTAAAAATAATGCCGTTTGCCTGTCTGCCAGAAAGCAAGGCTTTCAGGTTTTCACGGCTTTCTGCGTGCATGGGGTCTTGCCTTAAAAAGTCCTTGCACTTTGCAAACTGCCCGTAGAGCTGGTCGTCAAGATCATTTCTGTCAGTCAGCACAACGATCGTCGGACTATCCAATGATTCCTGCAATAAATGCGCATAAAACACCATGGAAAGCGACTTCCCACTTCCTTGCGTATGCCAGAACACGCCGCCTTTCCCATCGGTAACGGCCGCGCGCTTCGTGGATTCAATCGCTTTTCTCACTGCAAAATACTGATGGTATCCGGCAAGGATTTTGAATGTATCGATTCCTTCATTGGAAAAGCAAATAAAATTTTTGATGATATCGAGCAGCCGTTCTTTTGGGAACATCCCTTCAAAGAAGGTATCAAACTGGGCGTACTGCGTATTTTCATAATTGCCGTCTTTTGTTTTCCATTCCATAAAGCGGTCTTCGCTTGATGTGATTGTCCCCGCTTTGGAAATTAGCTGGTCGCTCATGACGCAGATCGCGTTGTAAATAAACATCGACGGAATTTCAATCATGTAGTTGCGGAGCTGCCTGTATGCTTCGGAGGCATCCGTATCTTCACGCGAAGGAGATTTCAGCTCAACCAAGACAACCGGCAAGCCGTTCAAAAAAAGAATGATATCCGGGCGTTTGTTGCTGCTTTCAATAAAGGTCCACTGATTCGCCACGATGAAGGAGTTGTTATCGGGATTTTGGTAGTCAACAAGATAAACGATGGCAGAGCATTCCTCACCGCCGGAAAAATATCTTACGGGAATGCCGTTTTGCAGATAATCCATGAATACTGCGTTTTTCTGCACAAGCTCCCCGTTTTCAAAGTTTTTCAGCTTAAACAATGCGTCCCGGATCGCATCGCCGGGCAGTCCCCTATTTAAGCGGTACAGAGAATCGAGCAAAACTTCCTCGTATAAGGGGCTGTAAAAATCCCTTTCTATATCGGGACCGTAGGCGTATTCGTAGCCCAATTCGTTTTTGAATAGCTCGATTACAGAGTTTTCGTAGTTGGCTTCGGTGTATCCTGGCATGGTGAAATCTCCTTTTGCGATAAGATTTTACAACGGTATCTTCCTTGTCACTGCTCAATATTGCTTCATCAGACATATCATGCCTTCTTTTTGTTCTATCATACCATATCTTGATATCTGTGCAAAACGATAATTTAGCGGCTTAAAAGTCAATGTCCGAAACATCTGTTTCCGTTTATGCATTTCAAATGAACGCCATACGTACAGTACAAACATCGTATCAAAATATTTATCTTCAAAGGTTTCAGAAGATGCATCCGTTCTATTTTTATCAGCATATTTCGTATGTTTCCATTATCATCCAAGCATAATACTGTATAAAGCGTTTGACTGTCTTCTCTTTACTTTTCTGCAAAGGAATCTTTACTTTTTAGCTTTTTAGGGTATAATAAGTAAAGAAAGAAGGGGAACACCATGGTTTCATATTCCAATCTGTTGCAAAAACTGAATGAAAAAGGCTTGACGAAAACTGCGTTGGCTAAGGAGCTTGGCATTTCCTCGCGTACAATGGCAAAAATTGGGCGGGGAGAGAAAATCGCGGCTCATGTTCTTGAAAAAATGGCTGTTTTTTTTGGTTGTCCCGCAGATGAACAGGAATGAAGATCTATTATTTATTTTCATCTACAAGAAATCGTCTTTCCTCGACCTTCTCTAATATTGACATCTGCTGAATTGCGATGCGATTTAATTTTTCCATTCTTTCATGCTGTGGCATACCATCGTTGATAAAAACAGAATTTATATTTTCAATATTTGATAGGCAAATTAGCTGATTTATTGTTGCATAGTCACGTATATTCCCCTTTTTATCCGAGTTTTTTTCTTTCCACTGTTTCGCTGTCATACCAAACATTGCTACATTTAGCATATCCGCTTCATCGGCATAGATAAAGGACTTCTGCTTATCTGTAACTTCCGCAGGTATCAAATTTTGTTTTATTGCATCTGTATGAATTCTATAATTAATTTTGGATAACTCTCTTTTAGCGCTCCAGCCTAACTGTCTCTGTTCTTCCTCCTTTATCCTTTGAAATTCCTTTACAATATATATCTTAAATTCCGGGCTAATCCACATCGCAAATTCAAAGGCTATATCCTTATGGGCATAAGTGCCTCCATACCGCCCTGCTTTTGCTTGAATAGACACCGCATTGGTTTTAGCCACAAACTCTTTAACACTTATTTTAAAGCTTGTTTAATCCTGATTGACTTTTAATTGTGGCGAATTCGCCATAATTAAAATTGGGATTATAAATTTTCTCCCAAATACCTATGTACTCAAGAGTGTTTCGATTTCTAAGCCAGTCTGTAATAAAAAAATCTCCGTCCTTTGCTTTCAACATATCTGTAAGGCACAAATAATCTTCGTCATTAATCCGGCTGATATTGATTTCTGTATTATGAACAACTATTTTCCCCATAAAATCCTCCCGTCAATTTAATGTGTTAATTTACTATCACAAACAATAATTTAGCGGCTTAGAGGTCGATATCGGAGACATCAAGCTCGCCGGACATGAAGCGTGGGAGCAAAAAATCACGAACTTCTTGCAAATGACAAATCTCATCGTAATTATTGCGAATTATAGCATCCATAGGAGCAACAATTCTTTCAAACTCCTCGATTGTGTCATCTAATGGGATAAGAACAGGCATATCATTCAGCGAATTACGATTGATAGAGCCGAAAACTGTACCCTCACCGTTAAATACATCCAACTGCTTTTTAAGAGAGAACATCGTGTAGAGTACAAAAGACTGATAGTTACTTTTGGAATGAATTGCAGCAAGTCCTCGTCCAATGCAACAATCTGCATAAGCGACATTTAAGTCACCTACTGGTGCCCGGACGCTCATCAAGGTATCATTTTTACAAGCCATTCGTTTCGGTTCTGTAGTATATAGGCGAATCGTTGGAAACCGAAAGCCAAATTCAGCACGACCTTGAAAGAAAATGGTTCCTGTCCCATCCTCATTATAACTGCTTCCACGCGGGGATTGCCCCATTGTAATATCAGCGATATCGCTTAGGATGCCTTTTCTCCAATCAGGGCTAGGATTATCAATAAACATTTGCTGATAAATCGCCTTGGCTTGTTGCTCTAAATTACTGTTTATTGCTTTATTAAGTGCAATTTTTTCATCAAGTGGTTTTAATATGCTCGCAATTTTCCTCTGTGTGTCAATATCAAAATCAGGGACTTCATATTGCATGATGGAAACTTTATCACCCCTCGGCATTTTTGTCCCTTTTGAGGTAGCCATCGCATAAGCAAAAAAATCATCGCTTGCAAGTATATAGTAAAGAAAGTCTCTATCCACATTTATATCAGCTTCAAACACTAAAACATCATTTGAACAGCCGCCATCATACTGAGCTTTCCATATTTTCTTAAAATATGGCCTTATATTTGAAACAAGGACATCTCCTTTTCTATACTCCTGTGTCAATGCAACGCTTGGCAAAGAGCTTGCTTCTGTGATCCCGCCTTTATTGGGTAACATATTTTCAGTGGAAATATAGGTATGCGAATTTAATCCACCGACTTCAATTTTACCTTTTCGGAACGAACAAATATCCGACAGCTTGCACTTCATCCCCAATCACCCTCAATTTCATTCAGTTTTTCCCGAAGCAACTTCTCCAGCACAATAAAAGCAGGAGTGAAGCTGTTGCGGATAAGCAGAAGCATTTCATCAATCTCGTCCTCATTATAAATATGCACCGAAGTATTGCGCTTTTTCAGCATAGCGAGCCATACGCCTGAATCTTCCACAAAACCAAGCTTATAACCAAGCTGCAATATCTCTCTGGGCGAGCCTGTTTCCGCGCCCTTCGCACCATGCTCCCTCAACACTGCCTGCAATGCTTTCCAGGCAAGCTCGAACGTCAAGTTAAACTGTCCGATAACGCCTGTCCTATAAATATCATTTTCGTTTGCCAGCTCAAAATCTGCACCTTTCAGCACGTTCAAGCAGTTTGAAAAATTGTCAAGCTTTTTCATATATCGTGATTCCATCCTTTTCAATTTCTTCTTTCAACTCATCGGAAACACCGTCCCCAAGCTCCGCTATATCAAAGGACAAGAGAGAGTGAACATTTTCTTTTATATCCCAATAAAAACCATCAAAATCACCACCACGGACGGCAATGTCAATGTCGCTTCTCTCTGTATGTGTGCCTTTTGCACGAGAGCCGAAAAGCACGACATTGTCAATATTATGTTTATGGGCAAATGTTGTAATATCTTTCAAAACTCTGTCCGGAATATTATATTTCATATCCGATTGCCTCCAATTTCTTACGGATTTCATCTTCCAGTTCATGGGACTTTGCAAACATCCCGGAAAGTTCAGAAGTAAGGCGGGTCATCTTTTCCTCAAACGGCTCGCCATCGTCCTTGGCTTCCTCGATACCGACATACCTGCCCGGCGTAAGGATAAAATCCTGTTCCTCAATTTCCTGCATATCTGCTACCGCACAGAACCCCTTTACATCTGCAAGCGTTCCCGCCTGGAATGAAGAAAATGCATCAGCTAGCTTCTGAACATCCTCATCCGTGAAATCCCTGTGCTTACGGTCAACCATATACCCCATCTTGCGGGCATCGAGAAACAGCGTTTTCCCTTTCTGCTTCTTGTTCTTTGAAATGAACCAAAGCGTGACAGGAATCGTAACACTGTAAAAGAGCTGTGTCGGTAAGGCGACAATACCTTCCACAAGATCAGCCTGTACAATGTTCTTCCTGATCGTACCCTCGCCGCTGCTCTGGGAAGACAGCGCACCATTTGCAAGAACCAGGCCGAGTTTCCCATTCGGGGCGAGGTGATGGATCATATGCTGTATCCACGCATAGTTGGCATTCCCGGCAGGCGGCGTTCCGTATTTCCAGCGGACATCGTCCTTGAGTTTGTCCCGCCCCCAGCCCGAAAGGTTAAACGGCGGATTTGCCATGATGAAATCCGCTTTCAAGGTTTGGTGCAAATCCTTGAAAAACGTATCCGCCTGGTATGGGCCGAGGTCAGCGTCAATGCCCCTGATCGCCATATTCATCTTCGCCATTTTCCAAGTGTCGGCATTCGATTCCTGCCCATAGACGGCGATTTCGCCACGCTTGCCGCTGTGCGCTTGAATGAACTTCGCGCTTTGCACAAACATCCCGCCCGAACCACAGCAAGGGTCATACACACGGCAATTCTGAAACGGCTTCAAAATGGCAACGATGGTTTTTACAATGCTTGCAGGAGTGTAAAACTCGCCGCCTTTCACGCCTTCATAAGCGGCAAACTGCTGAATGCAATACTCGTAAGTCCTGCCGAGCAGATCTTTGCTTTCATTCGTGCCGCTCATATCCATGTTCGTAAACAGATCGACAACATCGCCCAAAACCCGTTTGTCCAAGTCGGGGCTTGCATAATTTTTAGGCAAGACATTTTTCAGCGCTGCATTTTCCTTTTCGATCGCCCGCATCGCATCATCAATCACCATGCCGATTTCAGGTGCATGGGCGTTCGATGCGATCTTGCTCCAGCGGGCGTCCTCCGGCACAAAGAAAATATTATCCTCCGCATATGCATCCTTATCGTCTTCAAACCCATCGCCTTCTTCAACAAGCTGCTGGTAGCGTTTCTCAAAAGCGCTCGAAATGTAGCGCAGGAAAATCAGCCCTACGATCACCTTTCTGTATTCTGCGGCGGGAATATGCCCCCAGAGAACGCAGGCGGCGTCCCAGATTTGTTTCTCAAAGCCGATCTTCGCATCGTTGTGATTCGCCATAGATAGATTTCTCCTTCTTTATACATACTGCTTTTTAAAAAATAAACCGAAATTTCTCGCCAAAATGGAAATTCCGCCCAAGCAAAAAACAGCTACCTTACCTTCGCCTGGAAGATCACCGTATCATCGGCAAGCTTTCCGACCACGAGAACGCTGCCAGCCTGCGTCTCCTGGTACAAGCGTATCTCATCTCCTAGGCGCGCTTCTTTCACAAAATTGATGGTAAAATCCGTATGCCCTTCCAGCGTCTTTTCCACCATATCAGCATAACGGCAGTTATTGACGTGTTCATTTTCATCCAGGTCTTCTTCCGTAACGCTGTGGCTTCCAATAAACGCCAACGCCTCATCGTTGATCTTCAACTTTGCGATTCCATCCGCAAACGCCTTGCGCTCAATGTAGTTTCCCTGAAAAACCACGCCGTTTCGCTCGATCTTGCGCGTTGCGAAATTGATCACGCACCACTGGCTCGTTCCCACGGCGGCAAGCTCCCCGCCTTCGCCGTAAATATAGTAATCCCTGAAAAATGTCACGCCCTTCTGTTTTCTCGGAAATGTCCTCATCTGATAGGCTGCGCCCGCCTTCATTTCCAGGCGGACCTGAAACCTGAGCTTATTGAGTACCCAGATCAAATTATCCTTCATCAAGTCTGCCCATCCTACGCCGAGCTGGTCTGCGTGTTTGATCGCCACATCCTCAAAGATATGCATCAAGCTGGATGCCTTGATCTTCCCGTTTTGATCAAAGTCCGATTCCGTAAAGCGCAATCCTTCCTCATACATCAATACCGGTTCATTGTTCCCATCATGCTCCATTTTTTGCCTCCTATTTTCTTCTTCCTTCATTTATTCATTCAATCAACGGGTTAAGCTGCTATAAGCTTTCTGAAAGGGTGAATTACATTTTAACGCTTCCAGAACGTCCCTTGTTTTAAAAAACTGCGGCTATTCGATCGATTTTAAGGCTTCCGCCATATTGATCCTGCGAAGCTTGCGCCGCATGATGATATCGACGATAACGGCAAAACAAATGACCGTAATTACCGTATACAGATAGCTCATCGGCTCTATCACATCATGAAAGGATACGATATCGACCGATATCCTGCTCATGATAAACCGATGCAAGGCGAACCCCGCCGGAAGCCCGGCAACAATTCCTAAGATGACCAGGACGAAATTCTCGCGAAAGACGTAAGCCCCCAGCTCCCGCGGATAAAATCCCAATACCTCAACCGTTGCGATCTCGCGCTCCCGTTCGGTAATATTGATATTGCTGAGATTGAACAGCACGATAAACGCCAGCGCCCCTGCACAGCAGATCACCAGGATGATGATATAGTTCAGGCTCACCATCATATCATCCACGTGCGCCCTGAAATCTTCATTGAGGGATATCCCGATGATGCCGTCAAAGCCATTGATTTTCTCCGCCATCCGGTGTACATCGCTCTCCGCAGAAAACGTCACATACATCAGCGATGGCTCATATTCCTTCCCGAAGGCCGCCTCATAGGTTTTGTCGCTGACGAACAAGTAATTGGACACATAATTTTCGTATACGCCGGAAATCGCCAGCGTCACGCGCTTGGTGTCATCATATTCGGCCTCAATGGTATCGCCCGCCTGTACGCCGAGCATTTCCGCCATTTTATCGTTTATGACCGCTTCCCCCTCCGCAGGATACGAAACCGCCCCGGACGCTTCATTTTGAAAATTGACCGCCTCGGTGATATTATCATCACCCGTTATCACCAGGTTGCAGGATTTCACCGTATTGCCATGGCGGACATTGACCGAGGACTGCTGCAAAATAGCAGTGCTTTTTACCTCTTTATACTGCGTTTCAAAATCCGCACGCTTTGCTTCATCGATTTTCTCCGAAAAAGCCGCCGTCATATCATACCGTTCCACAGACGTATACTGCTTCTGCCCAATCCCTGCGATGGAATCATCGATGCCGAAGCCCGCCAGCACCAAGGCTGTGCAGCCGCCGATCCCCAGCACCATCATAACCATCCGCTTCTTATAACGCAGGATATTGCGGGCAGTCACCTTGTGCAAAAAGCTCAAATGGTTCCATATCAATCCGATGTACTCCAATACGATGCGCTTTCCCGCCCGCGGCGCTTTCGGGCGCAGGATTTCAGCAGGCATATGTTTCAACTGCCCCCGGCAGGCGAAATAAGTAACGCCCATGGAACAGAGCAAGGACACGGCAAGCGATATCACGGCAAGCGGCCAGCTAAAATAGATGGCAAGCGGCGCGAAGCCAAACATCATGCCATAAGCCGCCCAGATCGCCAGCGGGAAATAACGTGAACCCGCAAAAAATCCGGCAGTGCATCCGATGACCGCCGCCGAACCGGAATAGACCATGTATTTCAGCATAATTTTCCCCGAAGTATATCCTAGCGCCCGCAATGCGCCGATCTGCGTCCTCTCTTCCTCGATCATCCGGGACATCGTGGTCGAACACACCAATGCGGCGATGAGGAAAAAGAATACAGGGAATACCTTCGCAATGCTGTCAACGATATCTGCATTGCTTTCAAACGAACTGAACCCTGCGTTGTCATCCCTCGTCTGGACGAAAATTTCCGCCGCCGCAAGGTTCTGCAATTCTGCTTCGGCGTCTGCAAGCTCCGCCTCCCCCTGGGCAAGCCCGGCTTCGGCAGAAGAAATCGCCCTCTCGGCCTTTGCCTTCCCGGAGCGGTACGCATCATATCCGCTGTCAAGCTGCGCTTCCCCTTCGGAAATGCGCTGTTCCTCTCCCGCAAGCTGGGCAAGGCCGTCATCGATCTGCTGTAAAACCCCTTGCGCATAAGCGGCCTGCCCTTGCAAGGCTGCAATCTCCTCCTCCGTCGCCATGCCGCTTGCATTCGCCTCCGCCAGCATGGCGTTTATCTTGGAAAGGGCGTCCGCCGCCTGGCTTCTCTGCCCGGCAAGGGACGCTTTTTTCTCTGCCAGCGCAGCCTTGCCCGCTACAAGCTCCCTGCGCTTTGCATCCAGCGTATTCTTCGTTTCGCCCAGCTTCGCATATGCCGAAGCCCGCTCCCGGTCCAGCGCGCTTTTTCCATCGGAAAGCTCCTGCCTGCCTTCCTCGATTTCCTGCTGTGCCTCCGCCATGATCTCATCGCGCCGAATCTGCGCCCTCGTTTCAGCCGCCTCCGTTACCGGCTTTTCACAAGCCTTGATATTTTTCTCATATGCATCGTTGAAAATAAAGCCCTGCTTCTCGCAGGCCAGGAACATTTCCGTGAAATATTCAGCGGTAAACCCTGTGCGGGGAATATACGCATAAGCAGTGATTGAACCATCACCCAGGGATGTCGTACCCCGGTCGGTCTTCATCAGATAATACGGCGACTTGACGATGCCAACGATCGTATACGCATCACTAGCAAGGGCGTCTTTCGTCTCTTGGCCGTTTTCATCAGTTACCTGGATGGTCTTGCCGATATCCTTGTCCGTATAAAAATGATCATCCGCCACGCATTCGCCCATTTTTTCAGGCATCCTGCCTGCCTGCAAGTCCAGGCGGTTCATGTCCTCCGTAACGGAATGCGCCCGCACGACAATGGAGTTTCCTTTTCCGTCGGCCGAAAAGAAGTCGCAGGACACAGCGCCTTCCGCCGCCTTTATCCCTGCCACGGCCTCCAATGCCGCCTCATCCTCCTGCGTAAATCCATAGCTGGAAATCACCCTGTAATCAAATAATCCGTATTTCGCCACATATTGATCACAGGTTTTCATCATGGAATCTTTGGTGTTCTTCACGCCCGTGAAAAAGCCGACGCCTAATGCAATGATGGCCAAAATGGCCATATACCTGCCAAAGCTCCCGTATATGGTCCGCCTTATATTTTTGGAATAAACGTTTCCCGCCATCTTTTTCCCCGCTTCTTGATATCATTCGATGCCCTGCGCCGCTTGGCCTGCCCGGCTTGCCCGCTATTGGCCTGCGCCGCTTTTCCAGCCGCCCTGCGCCGTCCGCCCGAATTTCCCTGTCACCTGGCTATCGAACGGCTATCCTCATTTCTTCGCCGCCCGCTTCCTTCTGCCGCTTCTCCTACCATTCGATCTCTTCGATCGAAACCGGGTTTTCATTTTGTTTCACCGATGCGACCGTCCCGTTCTTGATGCGCACCACCCTGTCCGCCATCCCGGTCAGGGCTGAATTATGGGTGATGATTACCACCGTCATGCCCGTTTTCCTGCAAGTCTCCTGCAAAAGCTTTAAGATCGCTTTACCCGTCTCGTAATCCAATGCACCCGTAGGTTCATCGCAGAGAAGCAGCTTAGGGTTTTTCGCCAAAGCCCGCGCGATCGCTACGCGCTGTTGCTCGCCGCCGGAAAGCTGCGCCGGAAAATTACCCATCCGCTCCTTTAGTCCCACCACCTCCAGGACCTGTCTGCTATCGAGCGGTTTCTCGGAAAGCTGTGAGGCGATTTCCACGTTTTCCAGCGCCGTTAAATTCGGAATCAGGTTGTAGAATTGAAAGACAAATCCGATATCCCGCCGTCGGTATGCCGCCATCTGCTTGGCGGTAAGCGATGAAATATCCTTGCCGTCCAGCATCACGCGCCCTTCGGTCAGCGTATCCATACCGCCCAGGATGTTGAGAAGCGTCGTCTTCCCTGCGCCTGACTGCCCCACGACGACGCAGATCTCGCCCTGCTCGATTTCAAAAGTGACGCCCTGGAGCGCCCTGACCTCCACATCACCTGTCTTGTATACTTTTCCCGTGTTTTCAAAGATTACAAATGACATACCGCCTCCATGCAGCGTCGCTGGCTTCCCTGTAAGCGCCGCCGTCCCTTTTCCTGTATATACTCATTTTATTGTACTATTTTTGGCATTGATTATCCACATCTGTCTTCTATTTTACTGCAATTATCCTGCGATACTTAAAAATTTTTTAAAAATTAGGAATGTTTTTCCAGGGTTTTGTTTGCTGCCGGACTATGATACAATCAAAGAAGGATTCAGTAAACAATATGCAACCGAGGTCACGTATAGAAATTACGCGGCCTGCACAAAATCTGAAAGGATTCGAGAGGAAGATTATCATGAGTACAGAAGTCATTGTTTCCGGCCTTGGGCTTTTGGCCGCCTTTATCGGAATGGCCATTCTGATTTTCAAACGGGTCTCCCCCATCATCATCGGGCCTTTGGCTGCGATCATCACGTGCCTTGCGGGCGGGATTCCCTTGTTTAAAGGGGTAACGGAGACCTATATGTCCGGCGTTTCCGGCTTTTTCCTATCCTATTTCTTTATTTTTCTTTTGGGAAATATCTTCGGGAACATCTATCAAAATTCCGGGGCTGCGTCAAAAATCGGCTCTATCATTTCAAAAAAATTCGGTGCAAAGCACTGTATGCTGGCGTGCATGCTCTCGGCGGCCATTTTAAGCTACGGTGGGATCAACAGCTTCGTCATCATATTTTCCGTATACCCGATTGCGCTCAAATTGTTTGAGGAAGCGGATCTGCCAACCTACCTGCTGCCAGGAATCGTCTGCGCCGGGATGTGGACGTTTGCCATGACCGGACCGTTCACGCCGCAGATTCCGAACGTCGTTTCCATGCAATACCTGGGAACGCCTTCCTACGCCGGGCTTCTGCCAGGGCTTTCCGGTGCGCTCGTTATGGTGGTTTCCATCGTCCTGTTCATGAACCATTCTGCGAAAAAAGCGCGCCTGCGCGGCGAGCATTTCCAGTGGCCTGAGGGCGTAAACCGCGTGGATGAAAACACAAATGCACCGAGCGGCATCATTTCCATCATTCCGCTGGCATTGGTATTATTGATTTTTAATTTAACAAAGCTGGATATCATCATCTGCCTTTTAATCGGTATCCTGGCGGCGCTGGCCTTATTCTGGAAGTACCTGCCAAAGGCGGACATGCTGCATATGTTCAACAGCGCCGCATCTTCTTCGGTTGTCGTGATCATCAATACCGCGGTCATCGTCGGCTTCGGCTCTGTGGCGAAGATAACGCCGTTTTACGCTTTTGCCACGGACGTCCTCACGAACTCCGATGCGAACCCATACCTCGTCGCCGCTGTAGGCGCTAACATTTTTTCCGGTATCCTCGGCTCTGCCTCGGGCGGTATTTCGCTCATGTACGAAACGCTTGGCGATACCTTCTTAGAGTATGCACAGCAAGGCTACAACCTCGAATATATCCACAGGCTGTGCGCCGATGGCTGCGGCGGGCTGGATTCCCTGCCATGGAACGGTTCGATCGTATCCGTGTTTGCCATCTGCAATACCACGCACAAGCTCTCCTATAAATACAATTTCGTAACCTGCTTGGTCGTTCCGATTGCGGCGACCTTCCTCGTCGCACTGCCGCTTGCGATTATCTTCGGCTAAAGGCGCAGGCAGAAAAGAGGCGGAAATATGGAAAACGTTTCCTATCAAAAAACTGACAATACTGCCCTTATCACATTAAATAAAGCGGATACCTTAAACGCCCTGTCCAAAAGCCTGATTTCCGAAATCAACGCTGTACTGGACAGAATCGAAGCGGATTGTGAAATCTATACCATCATCATCACCGGCTGCGGCAAGGCCTTTATCGCTGGGGCGGATATCGACGAGATGTATGGAAAATCACGGGCGGAAATATGGGATTGGTCTGCACTGGGAAGCGGGCTGAACCTCCGCCTTGAGAAAATGCCCCGCCCCATCATTGCGGCAATTAACGGCTATGCGCTGGGCGGCGGCTTGGAGCTGGCGATGGCCTGCGATATCCGCATTGCATCGAGGAATGCGAAACTAGGATTGCCAGAAACCGGCCTGGGAGTCATATGCGGCGCAGGCGGAACGCAGCGCCTTCCACACATCGTCGGGGAAAGCATTGCCAAGGAAATGATTTTTACCGGCAAAACAATAAATGCCGAAGAAGCCTATCGCATTGGCCTTGTGAACCGGGTGGCCTCCCCTGATGCGCTTCTGGAGGAAGCGTTTGCGCTGGCAAATGCCGTCAACAAAAACGGGCAGTTAGCGGTCAGGGCGGCAAAGGAGGCCGTAGGCTTTTCCCGAAATGCCAATATCGAGGACGGATGCCAATTTGAGCGCCAAAAATTCAGCGCCCTCTTTGAAACGGAAGACCAAAAAACCGGCATGGGCGGATTTTTGCGAAAAGAAAAAAATATCGTATTTCAGAATAGATAGAAAGGTTACCATGACTGCAAAATTCATCACTGCCAAAGAGGCAGCCAATATCATAAAAGATCGGGACACCGTAGCGATAGACGCTTTCATCAGCTTCTGCCTGGCCGACGATATCCTCGGTGAAATCGAAGCGCGCTTTGTGCGGGAAGGACGCCCGCGCGATTTATCGGTGGTCAACGTCGCCGGGATCGGCGGCGACGGCAAGGACCGGGGCATCAACCATTTCGCACACGAAGGGCTGATCCGCCGTTTTCTCTGTTCCAATTTGAGCCTCGCCAACAAGATGTACCCGCTGATCATGGACGGCTCGATTCCCTGCTTCATGATTCCCCAAGGGGTACTCTCCCATATGATGCGCGCCATCGCTTCAGGAAAACCGGGCGTCATCACCCAAGTCGGCATGAAAACTTTCGTCGATCCGCGCAATGACGGCGGAAGCATCAATGATACGGCAAGAGCCTGCGGGGATAAGCCTGTAGAACTGATTTCCCTGAAAGGAACCGACCACCTCTTCTACCCTGCATTTCCCATCGACGTAACCATCATCAAAGGGACGAAAGCCGACCGTCAGGGAAATATTTCCCTGGAAAAGGAAGCAATGCACCTCGAACAACTGGAAATGGCCACTGCGGCCAGGAATACGGGCGGCATCGTCATGGTACAGGTGGACGAGATCGTTGAAAACGGCGAGATCCACCCACAGATGGTAACGGTTCCCGCCACGCTGGTGGATTATGTCATCTTAGGTACGCCGGGAAACACGGGCCAGCATTTCATCGACGGAATGCCACCTGTCGTTCCTTCCTGGTGCGGGGATGAAAAAATCCAGCTTGCGGAAATCAAGAGCCTGCCGCTCAACCCGCAGAAGGTCATCTGCCGCAGGGGCGTGCTGGAATTTACAAAAAATGCTTTCATCAACCTAGGGATTGGCGTTCCGATGGAGGTGTCTAACGTGCTTAATGAGGAAGGCTTGATCAAGAGCGTGTCCGCCAGCATCGAATCGGGCGTCATGGGCGGCGTTCCCGCCCCCGGCATTGCGACAGGCGCGGCATATAACCCGGATGCGATTTTAAAGCAGCCGGATATGTTCGACTTTTACGATGGCGGCGGCATCGACTTCGCCTGCCTGGGTGCGGCGGAAATGGATGCTTGCGGCAATGTCAACGTATCGCGTTTTGCTGGAAAAGTCCCAGGACCTGGCGGATTCATCAATATCACCCAGGGCGCGAAAAATATCTGTTTCATGGGGACTTTCACCGCAGGAAAGAGCGATATCCGCATCGAAAACGGCGAGATTCATATCGTGAAGGACGGACCGCACATCAAATTCAAGAAAAATGTTGCACATATTACCTTCTCCGGCGATTATTCGCGGGAAAAGGGACGCCAGAAGATCCTCTATATCACGGAGCGGGCGGTATTCCAGCTCCTGCCAGAAGGCTTCACGCTAATTGAAATCGCACCTGGCGCGGATTTGGAAAAAGATGTGCTGGCAAAAATGGAATTTAGGCCGCACATCACCCACGATTTAAAGCAGATGGACGGCAGGCTGTTCCGTCCGGAAGCGATGGGAATCAAGCTCTGACACCATTTTCAAATCCATCAAATACGGAGGCCAATTCTTTTTCAGCGGCGGGCCTTTGTTACGTTTCCCAAATATGCACTGAATATTTGAAGCGAACAGCCACACTGCTAGAGATATTTCCCATATGACAAAAAAGCGGCATCCCTGTCATGCCGCTTTTCTAATTCAGAAAATTTGTTTTCCTCATGCTCCTGCCGCTCTTAATGCTGAAAACAGGCTTGCAAAACGCCGCTCCCCTTCTTATCGAATGCGGAATTGTCCGATCAACTGATTGAGGCTATTTGCCTGCCCGGACAATTTCTGGGAAATTTCAGCGCTTTCCACTGCCGCCGCAGAATTAGCCTGCACGACCCGGGAAATTTCTTTAATCCCTTCATCCACGGAAGCAACCATCTCAGATTGATGTGCACTGGCAAGCGCAATCTCATCCATCAACGTTTTAATCGACTGGATGCAATCATTGATCATCTGCATTGCTGAATTTGCCAAATCCGTAGACTCCGTTCCCATCTTCGCATCTTCGATGGAACGGCCGATCAGCTCGCTCGTGTTTTGCGCCGCATCGGCGGACTTGGCAGCGAGATTCCGCACTTCGTCGGCCACTACGGCAAATCCCTTTCCTGACGAGCCGGCCCGCGCAGCTTCCACCGAAGCATTCAACGCCAGAACATTTGTCTGGAAGGCAATATCCTCAATGGTTTTTATGATTCCGCCGATCTTTGCAGAGGATTGGTTGATATTTTGCGTTGCGGTCGTTAATTGCGCCATTTTCGCATCAGCTTCAGCCGCATAATTGTTTGCCTGGTCCACCAGCTCGTTGGCATTGCTGCAACGCAGCGCACTGTCTTTGATCTGCGCCGTAAGCTCCGACATATGCGGCACAAGCCCATCGATGGCTGAAGACTGTTCCATGCTCCCTTGCGAAAGCGTCTGCATACCGGCTGACATCTGGTAAGCATCCGTATCAACCTGGCCGGCAACGCTAGCGATCTCATGCATGACGCCTAAAAGCTTGCTTCGGATGATCGTCAAGCTTTCTGATAACACTTTAAAATCACCGATATAATACGACTCGTTCTGCCCGACATCCACAGCGATATTTCCATCTGCCATCTCGCCCAAAATCCGCCCAATATCATCGATGGTCTTCCGCAGGCAACTACATACGTCGTGCGTCGTCTTTGCAATCAAGCCGATCTCATCTCGCCGATCATAAAAAATTTCCAAATCCCGGTCAGCGGAAAGATCCAAATTGCCCAAATGCCCTATCGCGCGCTCCACAGCCATGAGTTCCCTTCCCTGCCGATGCAGGATGAACAGCGTAACCAATATAATCGTTGCCGCCACGATCGCACATAACGCTCCAACGGTAATACGCACAGCCGATACTGCGCCATAAACCTCAGACGCATTATCCCGGACCATGAACACCCATCCCCGGTCTTTTAGGTATTTATAGACAATTAATTGTTTCACGCCATTATCGTCGCGATAAGAATATGTACCTGCCTGCGTATCGCTGTCTTTCTTGATCCGGCTGATGATTTCCTGATAACCACTGTCCTTCGTTTCCGTGTTGAGCAGCTTTTCATCTTCATGGTACAGGTACTGGCCAGTTTCCACATTCAAGAATACATATTCACTTCCAGGCAATCCCTTGATATCCAGATCCAGAAGAACGTCCATCAACTGGCTTGCATAAACGCCAGCCCCTACATAACCGATGCATTCCCCATTTTCAAAAACAGGGCAGTACATGGACAGGATCATGCTTCCCGTTCCAGGAGATTTCATAATGCCCAGGTTCGTCAGCTGCGTCCGGGACAAAATGGTATTGTGAAATTCATCGAGCGCTTCGCCCGTCCTCGTCGTCATGCCAACGGCATCGGGGGAAGTATGCGTCAGGACGTGCGTGTCCGGCGTTGCAATATACAGCCCTTCAAAAACGCCTTTGACGTTAGCAAAATCCTCCGTGTATTTCTGCGCAGCTTCTGTCAACGCTGGATTTCCAGGGGATAACAGCAGATCACGGACTTCGCTTCCCAAGGAAAACGCAGTGACATATTCCTCTGCCGAAGATACATAATCATTGATGATGGATGCCCTGGACTCCACGGCGTCCGTCATCTGGTTGGTAATATCGTTTTTCACAGTAGATGCTACGCTGCTGGATACGATGAACCAAAGCAGCAGCATCCCAATCAGGGTTATTGCGGTCGTAATGATGCCAATACGCGTTGCAATCCTTTTGTTCATTAAAAGTTTCATAACAGCTCCATTTACCATAATAAAATTTTTTCCATATCATGGATATTATAGCATAAGAACGCTCGCAGGGCAATATTGGGCTGCTCCCTTCTTGCCCCATATTCCTGGTATCTTCCTATTATATCCCTGCCGTTCCCATGCCCCAAAACAAGGCGGAAAGAAACGGCTGCACGAAAAACATGACCGCAAAAACGATCCCGCACACGGCGTACAATTCACAGTCATTTTCCTCCTCCGCAAGCCGCACAAGCTTCGGGTATGCCGCCATCAACCCCCTTGCCAGAAAATATCCGATCACCGTCCCTCCTACATTCGTTATGATATCGTTGATATCCGTCGCCCGATAAGTAAATATCTGCAAAAATTCTACGACTGCCGTAGTAGCAAGCCCAAACAGGACGGTCCGTTTCACCGCTCGGTACTTCTGCGCCAGAATCGGAAGAAAAAAGCCGAGCGGGACGAAAAGCAGCACATTCAAGATATTGTTCCCTGCATTTGCCGCCATTCCGAGGAACGGCACAAAATCAAAAGTAGCATCCAAATGGATATAAAACACCGAGGGAAGCCCCGTCAATACATACACTGCCGCTAAGTACAATGCGAAAGCCGTATAACAGGCCGTTCTTCCCACATTGTGAATCAGTGTTTTTCCCAGCGTAAGCACGGCCGGAATCAATACGATGGACGATGCAATCATTTCTGGAGCTATCGATAAAATCCGAAACATGGCTTTCCCCCCGCTTTCTCTTTTGTCTCCTGTTGGGCTTGGACGGCCGCAGAAGCGGTCTCGCAGGGCAAATGATGCGCTGGCCTTCTATTTTGCCGCCCTGTTATCTATCCTGAATGGCCGCCCTGTTTTCCACCCTGATACGGTCCAGTTCCAGTATAAAAGAAATTGCTTGGATGCGCTATACGCTGGGAAGCAATGTTTTAAATCCGCAAGGCAATCGTTTGGTTTTCGTAAGAACATAAACCATGCAACTGATTTTTTCCATGCCGATTAAAATCAGAGCCGTTTGCCCTCCGTCACAGGCAGTTCCATACGCCCGCCCACGCATTCAAAAACATCAAAAAAAGGGGCTGCCTGCTTCACGAATTTTCATTCGACGAAGCAGGCAGCCCCTTTTCGCTAACAACAAAATATCCTATATCTTTTTGAGAAATTCACGATACGCTTTCGCCGTCGCCCCTGCCAGCAGTTTTCTGGCATTTGCCAGCGAATATTCGACCGTCATATCATCCGTTTTGATCCCACAGATTTTTTGAACGCCATATTCATAGAGAGCCTCGATTCCGTCTCCTAGATATCCAGCTATGATATACACAGGAATGTCATTCTTTCTGGCCAGCGACGCAACGCCAAACGGGGTTTTCCCATTGATCGTCTGGCTGTCGCATTTGCCTTCGCCTGTGATGACAAGATCCGCGCCCTGCATTTTCGCCTCAAGTTCAGAAAGCTCCGCAATAATGCTCACGCCTTCCGCCAGCTTTCCGTCCAGAAACGCCACAGTCCCTGCGCCAAGCCCTCCTGCCGCCCCCGCTCCGGGAATATCCGCAATGGATTTATGCAGGTCTCTTTGGATGATTTCGGCAAACCGTTTCAAATTACGATCGAGTATTTTTACCGCTTCCGCATCAGCTCCTTTTTGCGGGCCAAATACAAAACTAGCTCCATTTTCACCGCACAGGGGATTCCTGACGTCGCAGGCAATGAGAAAATCGGATTGAAAGATCCTGGGATCTACATCGTCTGTGGTGATGTGGGCAAGCCGTCCGAGTGCGCCGCCGCCATAAGGGATCTCACAGCCATTTTCATCCAACAAGCCATAGCCCAGCGCCATCGCCATCCCTGCGCCGCCGTCGTTGGTCGCACTGCCGCCAAGACCAATGACGAACGTTTTACAGCCTTGGTCCAGCGCAGCTTTTATCATCTGCCCCAAACCGAAGGTCGTCGTCCGCAAAGGATCGCGTTCCTCCGGCTTTAAAAGCATGATGCCAGACGACTGCGCCGCCTCGATCACGCACTTGTTCTCTGAAAATATGCCGTACTTTGCGATAACGGCCTTCCCTGCCGGACCGACAATTTCCACATATTCTTCCCTGCCGCAAAAAGCCTGGATCACATTATCGGTCGTTCCTTCGCCCCCATCTGCCATGGGAGCCTGTACGATTTCCACGCCCGGATCTACGGCAAGAATCCCTTCCTTCATCGCTTCCGAAGCTTCAACTGCCGAGAGGCTTCCTTTAAAAGAATCCGGAGCCAATACTATTTTCATACCGTTTCTTCAACCTTCTCCTCAACATCTTCTTCACCGTCGCCCCTGAATACGCCCCGGGCAACTTCAATGATATACAATAGGAAACAAAGCGGTCCATAGATCAATGCGCCAATCCCCAAAATCAACGGAAGCGCCTGATCGGACTGGTTATGGATCAACCAGCCGGAAAACAGTGCGAAAAACACTGTGCAGATTGCGGCGATATATGCCAATTTATTTTTTGTAGCAATGCTCAATTCCTTTTTATTCATATCGACACCTCCCGATTACATATCATGGTCTAACGATTTCTTGTTCTGGGAATACCTGCCATACGTAGCATTGCATACAACTAAATATACCACAGTATTAAACGCAAAGCAAATCAGGCTTGACGGGATCGCATACGGACATTGCAGGAAAAATTCCCATACCACATATAATATGATTGTCAAAACGATGCTCCAAAAACCGCCCGCCGGAGTCCTCTTCTTGTAGTACAGCCCGAAAAGCATCGGAACGATAAACGCTGCTACAGAGAAGCCGCCAACATAATACCATGCCTTTTGGATGCCGCCTTCCCAGAAATAAGTACAGAATATCATGGCCAGGCCAATCGCCCAAATCGCAATCCTCGTGCCAAGCACATCGCCCTTATCGGTCATCTTTTTGTTGATAAAGCCCTTGATGATGTCATGCGATATCGCTGCGCCGCCTACGAGATAATCTGCACTGACGGTAGACATTACCGCCGCCAAAAGCGAAGCCACGAACAGGCCCCTAAGTCCGATCGGAAGCGTTGTGAATACCACAGCCCAGAACGCCTGCGACGGTGATTCGGCAGCCAGGTCAGGGAACATGGTCAGGGCAGCCATTCCCGCAAATACGTTTATCGTCATGAAGAACTGCCCGAATAATACGATAAAGGAATAAGCAACCTTCAAGTCCGCCGCCGATCTTGCCGACTCGAACCGCTGGTACGACTGTGCATTGGCATATATGGCGACGGCGCTCACGAGCCATGCGGCGATTTCCATCGCCCCGTTGCCGCCTGTGATCGTCACATGGTCAGGATTTATGGCTTCCGTCTGCGCGAACAATTCCCCGAAGCCTCCATAATACTTGTAAATACCCAAGCATAAAAGCCCCGCTGCAACTGTCATGATAACAAACTGTATCATATCGGTAAATGCCAGCCCCCATAATCCGGAAAGCGACGTATAGACAATGCATATAACGCCCAGGAGCGCAAAGGCCAGCCACATATTCATTCCCGTAACATAGGCGATTACCTGTCCGCCCGCTACAAGCAGAGCCGAATCATAGAACATCTGCGGAAGAATCCCCAGCGCTACGACAAACCTGGTCTTGTTGTCGTACATATAATGCATCAGATCCGGCATCGTCACGACCCAATCGGGAAACCTTGCCCTTACGCGCGGTCCGATCCATAATGCTACCGGCAATTTCATAATCGTCGTAGGAATCAGGTAGAAAAACAAAATGCACACGCCCATCGTCGTTCCGCATTCCGCAGCGCCGACGATAGACCAAGAGTCTTCCCAGCTTGCTGCGCCCACGCCGATCAGAATCGGGATCGTAAGACGCCTGGAAGCAACGAAAAAGCTCTTCATGCTCGTACTCGCCTTGCCCCTCATAAAAATCCCCACGGCAATTACCCCGGCGAAGTACAGGATGATCAACGCTGAATCAACTCCCGACCATAAACTTTGAATGTCAACCATTTTTGTCACCTCTTTTTCATATAAACAACAATCAATGTGTAATACGATATTTCATGCCAAGGATATGTTCGCTCTTCACGGCATACTCGTCAAGATATGCGAACCTTATATTCCTGTTCCGCCCTTTAAAAAACACTTCGAGTTCTACCGCAGGCCTATAAAAATCGACCTGCTTGACAAGCTTGATTTCCCCTTTGTGTCCAAAGGTCTTATACATGATCTTCATCTGCACATAATCTTCAACATCGCGAAGGATTCCCCGCCTGTCGGCGGCTGCTTTCAAAAACGCCCGCTTTTCCACCGAAAGATCTTTCTTTTTCAGCGGCAAAGCGCCGCTTTCCTTTTCATCATACTGCATACAGTGTCTTTCATTCATATCGTATATGATATGAACCCGGCCAGCCCTTTTCGCCTTAAACAAGCCCTTGCCGCCCACCTCATAATCATATACGAAATATCCGTAGGGTACCCAGACATCCCGGATTGTCCCGATCTCGATCTTGTTGACAGGCCTTCCGAAGATGCTCCCCTGCACGGTTTTAATCTTTTCATCTATCGCCGCCTGCCTGTCGGCGGTAACCGGCATATAATACTTCATAGCTTTTTTAGGCGGCTTTCCGGCGTTCTTTTTCCCATCCTGCAAAGGCTGCCCATCCTCGCAGCGCTGTTCCTGCACGTAATCCTTCAATTTTCTCATGCTTTTTTCACCATAAACCTCTCGATTTATTTTATGATATCCCTATCGTATTCCATCCCGCATTCTGCGGACGATTCTACAAAGTATTTTAAAAGCATTCTGTCTATATCTTTCGTCATCAGCTTGGACTTGATTTCGTTAGTCATCTCGATCGCTTTATCAGAGCTTCTTTTCGATGCCTCCGCCGAAAAGGCCCTGAGTTTTTCAACATCCCCATCGTATGTCTTTTCAACGTGTTCAGCCTGCTGGATAAACTCATCTTCCATCTTGGAAAACTCCGCCTTTACCTTCGGCGCAAATTTGTCGTAATTTAATGAAATATACCGCTCCAGCTCAATGAACTGCCACCACTGGTCTTCCTGCCGGTACAGGGATTCTGCGTGCTGTAAATCGTCAGGAATAAAATCGATATTATAGTACGGCCTGAAAATCGAACAGCATGGAGGCGCCATGCTTCCCCAATACGTGAATTGCAGTTCCCTTGGAACATCCTTCCTGATGATCGTCACCGTGCTCGCCGCAGATGCACAGCCATAACCAACACCGCCCGGATGGCTGCAAATCGTGCAGATCTTATTCGCCGCTTTGCTGTAAATTGAGTTCAGCTCGGGAACGCCCTCGTAATGATCCCGCAGGACGCCCATCGCATATTTGGCGTCGATTTTATCGCCTGAAGCCACTTTTTCAGAAAGCAAACGTCCCAGCCTCGAATACCTTACGAAACCTTCCGATTCATCGTACATCAATTCGTCTACGGTCCAGGCCTTCGCCGGATTGAAAGCAACCTCGGAATGCCACCAGCCCTTTTCACAGGCCTCCTCGATCGTCCCGCCGGCGATCAGGTCGTAATCCTCCTGGATTGAATAACAGTTAGCAAGATAACCATACCGGTCGACCTTCTTCGCTACCCATTTTCTCTGGTGCGACTCGAACATATAAGACTCATGCGGATCAGATATGATAAAATTGCTGTTGAACGGCGCAATCCTGTGTCCCGGCGCCCCGCCCGTGCCAATGGTGGAAAGCAGTCCGTCGATGACCTCGATTGCCTCTTTGGCAGTCTGCGCCCTTTCCAGCGCCAGCCTGAGAAGATCCATGCCGATCAGCCCCCATCTTCTCTCAGGGATCTCGCGCCCGGAGACCTGCTCGTTTCCGATCATCAATCCAAATTCATTGATCCCATGCTCAAAGCCCCAGAAAAAATGCGGTTTTGAACCGATGCAGGCATAAGTGTGCTTCACCTGCGGAATTTTGATAAACGAACATTCGGTAAAAGAGCCTTCCGGATGATCCTTCGCAGGATAATAGATCAGCGGCTGCGCTTCGTTAAACGGCCTGTCGCTGTTCTTCGCATAAATGATATCGCCTGATTTCGTTTCCGATCCCATCACGACAAAAGACGAACATGATCTTGCTGCCATAACTTATTCCCTCCTCAAAATATATTCCGTTACGCATTTTATTTCTTTATTACCTATAAATATACACCAGTATTTTTGAAAAGTATATGTTTTTAAAACCAATAAATTATAGTATACTATGGTATGTATAACAATTATATTGAGGAGGTTTACCATGTTAGTCGATAGGGAAATGGCCGTCAGCATCATCGAGGAGCTTCGGCCGATCATCAATTTTGACATCAATTTTATCGGCAACGATGGCGTGATCATCGCCAGCACTGACAGCAACAGGGAAGGGCATCTGCATGCCGGAGCCATCAAGCTCGCTTCCAACAATCTGGATCAGCTCATCATTTACAAAGATCATGATTACGAAGGCTGCAAAAAAGGCATAAACCTTCCGCTCACCATAGACAACAGGCGGATTGCCATTATTGGAATAACAGGCGACCCGAAAGATGCGATCAAATACGGCAACATCGTTAAGAAAATGACTGAACTTCTGATCCAGTCCCATATCAAGCATATCCAGAACGCTACAAAGAACAACTCCAATATGCTCCTCGTAAACGACTTGATCTATGGAAATTTCAACATATATACGGACGATATCGAAACATACATCATTCAAAGCAGGCTTCGTCCCGAAGGACCTTTTTCTGTCGCCATATTCAGCCTTGCATACGAACCGGCCGCTTTCCCCGACACTAGCGGCATCATCTTTAAAAACAACGTAAACGATTTTCTTTTAAAATATTTCGATTTGCGCCATATATTATACACAGAACAGAACAATTCCTATGTTGCCATTTCCAACCTGACGTGCAATAAGTTCTCCAAAGTCATGTTTGAACTCAAAAACAATCTGGAACGGAGCTACGATGTTTCCATCATATGCCATATTGGAAGCGAGAGAAACGACTACCGGGAAATCAGCAAATCGTACAATGAAGCGTTGATCCTGAGCAGCCATACGCCTTTCGATACGCCCGGGATATACCAATTCAATATGGCGAACCTGGATATCGTCATCGACCAAATCCCGGCTTCCACCAAGGAACTCATCGGAAGCAGCATATTCAAAAACTGCACGGAAAGCGAAACGGATGATTTTTGCAGCTTTATCATCTGTTATTTTGAATTTAACGGTTCCCTCACGAAGATTGCCGACCATAATTATCAGCATAAAAATACCATTCAGTATAAAATCAGCAAGCTAAAGAAAAAAACGGCTCTCGACATCCGCGTTTTCCGCGATATGTTCGTCCTGTATATCGCCGCCATCTACCATTTTTCCAAAAAAAGCGGGCTGTAGGCTTCCTGCGGCAAAGATGCACATCGCAAAAAATCGTAAAAATAGAATCACATCCACTATCAAAAAATCCGCTTCCCCTATAAAAAAGGAAGCGGATCGGTTTCTTTATCCTGTATCCAGGGCAGCAAAGGCATCTTTTCCGAACCAAAGCCGTCAAAAGGCGCATGATCAAACTGCATACGCAAAAACCAGTGATGCAGGCCATGCATCTTTCAAAACTCAGGCATTTTTTCTTTCAAAGAAAGCATCGATTTCTTTTTTAATTTCCATCGGTTTTAAGCTTTTTAGGAGATACCCTTCCGGCTTTAACGGCATGACCTCTATCATGCTCTGCGTCTCCCTTTTTCCGGTTAGGAAAATAACGGGAGTGTCTGCAAACGCTTCATCTGACCGAAGCATTTCCAGCGTCTGCTTTCCATCGCAAACCGGCATTTCATAATCCAATAAAACCAAATCCGGCTCATCCAAGGTAATCGTCCGAATTGCAGCAACCCCGGATTCAGCCAGCGCAACATCATAATCCTCGCTTAAAAGCTGTTTCATGCTCTCCCGGATCGTCGCCGAATCATCCACGATAAGCACTTTCGGTTTATGCTCCCCAGCGTCCTGCGCATCGCGCTCCATCAAATACTTTTCAACTTCCGCCATAGCGTTTTCCACGCCGATCGCAGGCGCAATATCATCCTGCGCCACCTGCGGCGCAACGACACAATAGGAGAAGTATCCTGCGCCTGTGTCGAACAAGAGGCTGATCTGCAAGTCGTCCTTTTCAAATGCTTCCTGGAACTGGTCATACGAAAGAATATTTTCTTCTGTCAATTCATATGGTTCCAGCTCGGGAAACTGTTTCATAATCCGCCCGACAAACTGGCGTGCCGTGAATCTGGCGGCATGGGTTAGCATCGTGTCCAGCTTATTCGATTGAAGTCCCATAATTCTTCCAACCGTATTGATTAACAGCTTTTCTTCAAAGATCAGGAAAATTTCCTGTCTTTTTTCCTCTTGCGGTATTTCATAAACCAAGCGGTAATAAAATCCATGTCCGAATTTTTCCCCGCCATAAACATCGCTGATCAGATGGGATTCCAGATGGAACATATCGAACACAAGCTGGATAATCACCTTCTTCGTCGCCGTAAGCTCGTCGCCGGCCAGCAGCTTTTCCCGCTTTCCCGAATTCTTCCCCGTAATCGAAAGATCCTCCGTCAGCGTGTGCCCGATCAGCCATCCGGCACACACACCGAGGAAATGATTTACGGCATCCGGCGCATAATCCGTCTCATTCAATTCCCGTTCCAGCGCCGGAAGCGTATTTTCCCGGAAACTCTTATGAATCTGCCTGTGTTTTTCCAATCCATCATAATCAATCGACGCCATATAAGCTTCTTCATCTTCAAAATGCCGCACGGCATGTGCCTTAAAAAATTTAACGCCCTCTTGGCATGCCCATTGGCTGTTCTTGTCTTCTTCCTTAAATGCAAAGAGCTTATTGATAATCTGGAACAAACGTTTATGCTCCTTATCAATCGTCTCTACCCCAATCTCAAAATCCTCTTGCCATACAAATTTTGCGTCCGTTTGCGTTCCCATATAAAACCCTCCTCCATTTCAAGTCAAACGCATGCTCTCCGCCGCTCTTTTGATGAATGCTTTATCTTTAAAAGTTATTGGGCATCACCCGCCAGATAATAAAAGGAAACCATAAAACAATGAAATCCCATGTTCCAGCGGTTTGATCCAACTGATATCACAAAATTTATTATACAATACAGTATACTGGTAATACAATCGCAAAGTGCCTGTTTTGTACCTGAAAACCCCGCACCATTTGATGATGCGAGGTTTCTTCCTTTTATAAAATTTCACTCGCCGCAGGCAAATCCACTGCGCCGCAAATAACGTGCTGCGCTATGCAAAATCATTGTCCTGCAGCGAAAGCTCCTGTGCTTTCAATAGCGTTATGCCGTCGGGTTCGCCGCTTTCGGAAGCCTTTCTGCAATCACGTTCATCAAGCTGTCGGTACACTTGACCGGATCGGCGAACACGCCTTCTCCTGCGGCCACAAGCTTCGCATCCGCTGTCGGCGCCAGCACGCCGCCAAGAACCTCGCCGACCTCCGCATATTTATAACGCGGCACGGTATCATCCATTTCATCGGAAATGTCTTCCGTGTCTTCCCACTCGTGATCCACTTCAAATATATGTGCGATTTCCGCCGCAACCTCCCAGTTGGAAAGTTCCACATCCTCATCGATTGCAGCCTGCACGAGCTGGAGCCTTCGCTCCGTGTTGGTATACGTGCCATCGACAGACGCAAACCCAGTTCCCGGAATCACCACGTCCGCTTTGGCGGCCAATGCCGTCATATGCGTATCGCAAACCGCCAGGAATTCAAGCGTTTCCGTATCAATATCAGCTTCCTCACCGAATACGAGCAGGGCTTTCACGCCTTCGAGCGCCTCTGCGCCATCCTTGATCCCCAGATCCACAAGGCCTTGGGAATTGTTCTTCGGCTTCACCTGGAGGATTCCATCGCGCGGACTGCCGATATGCCCGGAAAGCAGCGCCATATCCGCCAAAAGCCTTGCCGCTTCCACGGAAATCAAATTCTGGTTGAATACGATCATCGCTTTCTTCGCATTCAGGTACATCCCCGCAATTTCCTTGGCGGCGGCGTTCGCCATATCGCAGATCGCAAACTCCTGCAAATCAGCCATAAGTTCATCATATCCGGCAAGCTCCTTGCCCTTGCCGCTCTCTGCGACCGCTTTGGTCATCGCCTTGAGGAAGCCCAGATGGTTCTGCCCTGCCGGAACATAAACCTCTTTCGTAAGGTAATTCATCCGCTGTTCATACCCTTCCGGATTCACGAGAACCACCTTTGCGCCCGCTTCCGCAGCCTGTTTCATCTTGAGCTGGATCACCGGGTTATCCGTAGCATTGAAGCCGACAGCCAGGATCAGATCCGTGGAGAGCAGTTCGTCGATGGTATTCGGGGAAGCATCGCATCCGATTACTTCCGCCATGCCGCTCTTTCTCGCATTCATGCAGAAAATCTTTGCGCCCATCGCTTCCGCCATCTTCTGGATCGCATACGCTTCTTCATTCGTATAGCGGTCGGACACGGCAACGCCGATCGCATCCTTTCCGTATTTTGCACCCACGGACTGGCACTTCTTCGCAATCAGGACCAGCGCTTCATGGTAATCCGCTTCCCTGAATCCGCCAGCATCCTTAACCAGCGGTTCGTCCAGCTTATCCTCCAGCATGGAGCAGTCAAATCCCCATTTTCCTTTCCCGCAAGCAAGACCGGCATTGACAACGCCCTCCTTGTCAGGATTTGCCTTGATCAGCATATCGCCGCACGATTCCAGCTTCAAACTGCATCCCACGGAGCAATACGAACACGTGGTATCCGTCTCAACCGTCGCAACAGGCGTTTCCTTCGTCATCGTCGTCCGTTCCTGCAAAGCGCCCGTCGGGCATACGTTCACGCACTGACCGCAGGAAATGCATCCCGATTCTGCCAGCGGCTTTTCGAGGTTCGGCTTCACGACCGTATCAAATCCCCTATGTACAAGACCGAGCGCGCCTACGCCCATGACCTCGTCGCATACCCGCACGCAAAGACCGCAGAGGATGCACTTGTTCGGGTCCCTGACGATAAATGGATGCTCATCGTCGTATTCAATCCGGTTAACGTCGCCCGCCAGCCGTTCCGGATGGACGTCGTACTGGTTCGCTAAATCGATCAGCTTGCATTCAAAATAATCATGGCAGCCGCATTCCAGGCATCTGCTCGCCTCCGCTTCCGCTTCTTCTGCGGTATACCCGTCAGGAATGACCTCGCTGAAATTATCCTTTCGCTCTTCGGCGGAAAGCTGCGGCATCTTCGGCCTGCACATCCTTTCCCTGTCCTCGAAGGTCTTTTCCGTAATATCGTCTCGTTCCACAAAGTAAGGCTTTTCATATTTGATCGTTTCACCATCCAGATATGCGTCGATGATTTCCGAAACTTTCTTCGCATCGGCAATCGCTTCTACTGCGATTGAGATCTTATCGTTTCCGCAGTCCCCGCCTGCAAATACGCCAGGAATGCTCGTCATGAAGGTATCCTTGTCGTAAGCGATGGCGTTCTTTCTCGTCTTATCGCAGTCGAAAAGCTGTGCGTCCACCGCTTGCCCGATGGCGAGGATCATGGTATCGATGGCGATGGTCTCCGTCTTTCCCTCCACTGGGACCGGCCTTCTCCTGCCCGACTCATCCGGCTCGCCAAGCTCCATAACCTGCAAGATGACTTCCTTCACATGGCCGGCTTCATCCTTGACGACCTCCAGCGGATTGGTCAAGTTCTTGAAGATTACGCCTTCTTCCTCGGCTTCTTCGATTTCCACCATGTCGGCAGGCATCTCATCCTTGGTTCTCCTGTAAATATTGTAAACTTCCTTTGCGCCCAGACGTACCGCCGTCCTGCAAGCATCCATCGCAGTATTTCCACCGCCTACGATAGCGACCTTTTCCCCGAGCTGGATGTCCTCGTTTCGCACGACCTTGCGCAAAAAGTCGATTCCGCCGATTACGCCTTCCGCATCCTCTCCCTTGCAGCCGACGCCTGTGGAAATCCATGCGCCGATGCCGAGGAGAACCGCATCAAAATCATCCCGGATCGTCTCAAACGGGATATCAGCGCCAACCTTCGTATCAGTGATGATCTCAACACCCATTTTCTGAATCGTGAGGATTTCATCATCTAAAACCTCTTTTGGCAGCCTGTATTCAGGAATGCCGTAACGCAGCATCCCGCCTGCCTTCGGCATCGCTTCAAAGATCGTCACTTCATGGCCCTTCTGCCTAAGGAAATACGCAGCGGATAACCCCATCGGACCGCCGCCGATGATAGCGACGCGCTTGCCCGTATCAGGTCCGCACTCCGGAAGAAATGCTTCTTCTTCCATCAGATCCTGGTCGGCGGCAAACCGCTTCAACCACTGGATGGAAACCGGTTCGTCGATCAGTCCCCTCCTGCACTCTTCTTCACAAGGATGCGGGCATACCCTGCCCAGGGAAGCCGGAAGCGGCAGCTTATCTTTAATCAGCTCGATCGCCGCCTCGTACTCGCCGTTTGCGATCAGCCCTACATACCCTTGGCAATCCGTCTGTGCAGGACATGCCAGCACGCACGGCGGCCTGCAGTCGCCCACGTGGTTTGATAGCAGCAACTCTAAGTTGGTCTTTCTCGATTCAATGACCCGTTCGGTATCGGTCCTGATCACCATGCCCGGTGCGATTTCCGTCGCACAGGATTTGCAAAGCTTCGGGTTTCCTTCCACCTCGCACATGCAAATTCCGCAAGAACCGTAGATTCTGGTTCGTTCGTCGTAACAGAGAGTTGGAATGAAAATATCATTCTCCCTGGCGACCTCCAGAATCGTCTGGCCGGGAAGCCCTGTGACTTCTTTGCCATTGATGTTTAATCTGAATTTATTCATATCGTTTCCGCCTCTCCTTCTATTCCTTTACGATCGCACCAAACTTACAGGTTTCCAGGCACTTGCCGCATTTGATGCACTTTTCTGTATCGATAACGTGTTTTTCCTTGACGCTGCCCGAAATCGCTTCGACAGGACAATGCTTTGAACACAAGGTGCAGCCTTTGCAGGCGTCGTTGATGCTGTATGTAACGAGCGCTTTGCACGAAGCCGCCGTACATTTCTTCTTGTAAATATGATCCTCGTATTCGTTCCTGAAATAGCGGATGGTCGTCAGTACCGGATTCGGCGCAGTCTGTCCCAGGCCGCACATAGAGCCGTCCTTGAGCTTCATCGCCAGCTCTTCGAGCAGCTCGATATCGCCGTCCTTGCCTTTTCCTTCCGTAATCCGCTCCAAAATTTCCAGCATCCGCTTCGTGCCGATCCTGCAATAGTTGCACTTGCCGCACGATTCGTCACGGGTGAAGTTTAAGAAGTAACGCGCCATATCCACCATGCAGGTATCCTCGTCCATGACGATCATCCCGCCCGAACCGACGATCGCCCCCGTCTTATTGATATCCTCATAGGTAACAGGCGTGTCGATCAATTCAGCAGGAATGCAACCGCCGGAAGGACCGCCCATCTGCACGGCCTTAAACTTCTTGTCGTTCTTGATGCCGCCGCCAATGCCGTAAATGACATCTTTCAAAGTAAGGCCCATCGGCACTTCGACGAGGCCGCCCTTCTTGATCTTTCCTGCGAGGGCGAACACCTTCGTTCCCTTGCTCTTTTCCGTTCCCATCGCACCAAAGGCCGCGCCGCCGTTGTAGATGATCCACGGCACGTTTGCCAGCGTTTCTACGTTGTTGATATCGGTCGGCTTCTGCCAATAGCCCTTCGCTGCCGGAAACGGCGGTTTCAGCCTCGGCATACCGCGCTCGCCTTCCAGGGATGCGATCAGCGCCGTTTCTTCGCCGCAGACGAATGCGCCTGCGCCCGCCTTGATCCGCAGGTCAAAGCTGAAGCCGCTGTCCATGATGTTCTCGCCCAGATAACCCTTTTCCCTCGCCTGGGCCATAGCGATTTCCAGACGCTTGATTGCCAGCGGATATTCCGCACGGCAGTAAATCACGCCCTGGGTCGCGCCCATCGCATATCCGCCGATGATCATGCCCTCGATCAGCGAATGCGGGTCGCCTTCCAGCACCGACCGATCCATAAATGCGCCCGGATCTCCTTCGTCGGCATTGCAGACCAGGTATTTTTCCGTCCCCGGGCTTTTCCGGCACGCATCCCATTTAAACCACGTCGGGAATCCTGCGCCGCCTCTTCCCCGCAGGCCGGAAACCTTGATTTCTTCGATCACTTCTTCCGGCTTCATGGAAGAAAGCACTTTCTGGATTGCTTTGTATCCATCCACATCGATGTAATCTTCGATATTTTCAGGATTGATCACGCCGCAATTTCTCAGGACCACCCGCTGCTGTTTTTCCACAAACAGCTTGTCTTCATCCGAAATCGCCTGCTCCGTGCAAGCTTTGCCGCCCATAAGGTGTTCCGTCACAATTTTTTCTGCTTTATCCGGTTGTACCTTCACATAACGCGTCATCTCGCCGTTATCGCCATATACATCTACGATAGGCTCTAAATAGCAAGTTCCAACGCATCCTGTTATCTCAACGCTCACGTCCAGATTGTTTTCTGCAATCAGCTTTTCAAATGCGGCAGCAGTCTTCTTCGCGCCAGTAGCGACGCCGCAGCTTCCCTGTCCGATTACGACTTTCATATGGTCACCTCCTATGCCCTTTCCCTGATTTCCGCTAAAATCTCCTTCACGGAATCCTTCGTCAAGTTGCCGTAGGTTTCATCCCCGTCGGCATTCTTGACCATCATGACCGGCGCCAGGGAACAGCAGCCGAGACATGCTACGTTATTTAATGTAAAGAGACCGTCCTCAGTCGTCTCGCCGTCCTTGATCTCCAGATATTCGCAAACGGCCTCTTCGATGATTTCCGAACCATTGACGTGGCAGGCCGTTCCCTGGCACAGCATGATCAGGTTCTTGCCGATCGGCTTGAGCCGGAACTGTGCATAAAATGTCGCCACGCCGTAAATTTTCGCAGGCTTAATGCCCGTCATTTCCGATATGTAATTGATCGCATCCATCGACAGGTATCCGTAAATATCCTGCGTCTTCTGCAAAATCGTAATCAAGCTGCCCGGCGCTTTCGCATATTGCTCCAAAACAGGGGCTAAATCCTTGAATTGAGCCTCCCTGTTTTCTGCGCAATTACATCCGCAGCTACAACCTTTTTCACTCATGTTATTTCCTCCTAAACTGATATAATTTATACAATCACGTAATTTATGCTATCACGCCAATACTGTGATTTTATCAAATCTTCTGCGATAAATCAATATCCCCTGCTATCAGTCCTCCTCTGTTTTGCCATTAAATTTTGCCAAAAAAGCTTTTACATCAACTTCCATCAGCAAAAGTCCCGCCACCAGCAAAAATGCGCCGAAATAAGCGCGCGGCAGAAGCACCTCGCCAGCGAGGAAAAATGCGGCGATCCCAGCAAAGACCGGCTCCAGCGTAAAAATAACGCCGACATGGGCCGCCGAGGTATACTGCTGTGCGACCGTCTGTATGATAAAAGCAATCCCCGTACAAAAAACGGCCAAAAAGACCGCCGACCACCAGACGGCGGATGACGACGGCAAGACGGGCGTTTCAAAGAGAAAGGACAAAGCCAGCATCAGCACGCCTGTAAATCCAAGCTGGAAAACGCCGAGCTGGAAGGCGTCGACCTCTTCCTTTGCCACCGCCGTTTCCGTAATCAAAAGATCCACCGCATAGGCAACCGCGCATAACAGGCAGAAAATATCGCCCAGCGCCGGCCTCATCTGCTCGTTCAGGCTCATCAATGCGATTCCAACAAAGCATACTACTATGACCACCAGTATTTTCTTCTCCGGTTTCTGCTTTTTAATAAAAAAGCTCAAAATCGGCGTAAAAACAACCGTAAGGCCGCATAAAAAACCTGAATTGGAAAGGCTGGTATACATCACGCCGAAAGTTACGCCCGTATAAACAAATACCAGGGACAGCGCGATAAAAAATGCGTATTTTAACGTCGTTTTATTAACGTCCTTTAGTTTCGGAAACGTTGCGACGGCAGCGACGGCAAACGCCCCTAAAAACCGGAACGCATTCAAATTAAAGGATTCCATTTCCTGAAGGCACAGATCCGTCAAGTAATAAGAAATCCCCCATCCCAGGGTTACTAACACGAGCATCAGGTCTGCTTTTACTTGGGTTTTCATGTTACATCTCCTTTTCAGCCTTTTATGTTTCGCTTCCCGCCTATTCAAACGGGCAGTTTCAATCACGAATTGATATGGCCAGTTCCAACCATGAATCCAAACGGCTCGTTTCAAGCCAAAACTTTCGCTGCCCGCTATATCCCTGCGATGAAATACTCCAGCGCCAGCGTGCCGTCAAAAAGTCCCGTTTTGATCTGCTCATCCACCTGGTAAGCCGCCGAGAGGATTTTCCGCAGCTCCTCCATGGAATACAGCCCAGTGACATCGATCGCTTTTTGCAGCTTGTATTGATGGATTCCCAGCTTCTTTTGCATCGCTGCCTTGGCCATGCCTTCTTCACGCATCTCCTTTACCGTCAAAATCAGCTCTAGCTGCGCCGTAATGCTGTACAGAAGTTTAAACACGGGCTTGGGCGATTCTTCCCGCAGAAGGTTATGCAAAAGGCGGAACGCCTCGTCCTTTCGTTTTTTCCCGACCGCATCCAGCATGGCGAAAATATCGTTTTCGGGATTAATGGCCAATACGCCCCTGACGTCTGCCGCCGTGACCTCCTGGTTTTCGCCGCTATGGGCAATGATTTTCCGCAAATCGTTTTCCAAATGATACAAACTGTAATCCACGGACTTATTGTCGTAACCGCTCTCTCCTATAATTAGCTCGACGACGGACGGACGGTAGAATTTGCCCGCATGCTGAAACCGTTTTTCGATAAAATTGCGGAGATCCTTTCCCTTTAGCGTCTCAAAATCATAAACGCGGCCGTGCTTCTCGACGGCTTTTCTGACCTTGCATTGCCGGAACTTGTTCTTTTCCCGCTCCGTTTTCGCATCCTTCGGATCGGCGGCGGTAAGCAACAGCATACTGCCCTCGGGAATCCGGGTAAAATATTCGATCAATTCACCGACGTCGCCATCGGGAAAGCCCTTGAGTGTTTTTCCCGCCGCAGGGGCAAAATCCGGTACCGTGACTACCTTCCGCGCAGACATCAGGCTTACGGTTTCTAAACCCTCCTGAATATTCTGCAATGTCAACGATTCCCCTTCCAGGCACACCAGGTCGATCGGCTTGCAGCTTGCTTCCACATAATGATCCGCCAAAAGATCCGCATACCAGTGAATCAAATATTCTTCCTGCCCGCACAGCAAAACAAGGCGGGGTACGGTTCCCTCCTTGATGTCCCTGCTCAATGCTTTAAAGGCGTGTTCCTTATCCTTTTTATAATACTTTGCAGCCATTTACGGTTTATCTCCCCTGACGGCCAGCGCCCTGATCCTGCCGCCTGCGCTAACATCAAAGCCAACTGCGCCGTCCTCATCATTTCTATATATCATTATACCTTTTTCGATATAATTTTCAATAACTCCTTGATCGGGATGCCCGAAATTATTTTTTCCTACCTGAAAGACGGCATACTGCGGTGAGGCCGCTTCTGCAAATGCCTCGCTGTAGCTGTATTTGCTGCCGTGGTGCGCCACCTTCAGGATATCTGAACCAGCCTCCTCTCCCCATATTTCCGCCAGCTTGTCGAGACACGAATTGTCCACATCGCCCGTCGCCAGTATGCCGCGCCCCTTGACGCATATTTTCAGAACGAGGCAGGACGTATTTTCATCCGCTTCATCGGCAGCCATTTGCTCATATCGAGCCTTGCTCTCCCTGGCAGGCCACAAAACCTGCACCTGTGTGTCTTCCGCCAGCTCCACTTTCTGTCCTTGGTACAAATATACCAAATCCTCTTTTTTCATCCCCGTTTCCCGGCAAATCTCGTCTTCCTTGATGTGGCAGCCTTCATAAAGAAATAATTTTTTTACCATGCCCTCCCGGCAAAGCTCCGCAATCCCCTGGTAATGATCCGTATGCAAATGTGTCACAAATGCGCCGTCTACCGCTGTCACCCCGTTCTTCAAAAGATACGGTTTTAACGTCTTCCCGCCCACATCGTAACGGATGCTGCCGCCGCCGTCCACGAGATAATTACCACCATCTCCCGTCCTAAAATGAATACAGTCTCCTTGCCCCACATCGACAAAAACGGCTTCGGCTGTTTTAAATGGATTTCCCGCTACCGTCTCAAGCGCAAACGAACAAAAGACGGCCAGGACCGCCAATGCCACAGCAGCCTTTTTTCGTTTCCGCATGAACATCAGCCTTCCCTCTTCCGATACGAAAAACAGCAATGCTAAATAATACAGGGCAAGCGCCCATAAGCTGGGACTAGCGGCTCGAAACACCGTAATGCCGTCGATTCCCGTCATCGCATTGACCGCTGTCATCAGCTTGCACAGCCCGAAAACCAAGGCGGAAACCAGCTCGAAAACGGGCGGAAAAACCGCCAGGAAAAAGAAACAGCACATCCCTGCCGGAACAATAACTCCAGCCAGAAAAATTACCGGCACATTGACAAGCACGGAAGCCAAGGACAGATAATTAAATGCATAAATCAGATATGGCATCAAACCGATCTGAACGGCAAGGCTTGCGGAAAACACCCCGTCGTAAAACCGTTTCACGATAGGCAACAGCAGGCAGAGCGCCAAAACCGCCAGAAACGACATCTGAAACCCGATATGAAAGAGCTGCATCGGGTTTTTCACCAGCATCAAAAGTGCGATTAGAAACGCCGCCGAGCTTAAATCGTACCGCTTATGCGTCAGTTTTGCGAAGCTGTGGAGCAACACCATGAACACTGCCCGCACCACCGACGGGGCAAAAGACGCCATGCCCATATAGCAAAGGAAAAATGCAGTTACGGCGATGAAAAAGAGAAATCCTTTTTTCCACCGCCACAGCAGGGAAAGAAAGCCATAGATGATACCCACGTGCAGGCCGCTGACCGCCAGTACATGAGCCGTCCCATTTTTTTGAAATTCTGCAAGCGTATCCTCCTCTAGGCCAGTTTTCTCACCGAACAGGATCGCCCGCATCAGCCCGGCAGTTTCCGTCCCTGCCGATCGTTCCATCTCAGCCAGGAATCTTTCTTTTATCATGTAAAGGCGCCCCTGCACCGTAGGCCCGGCATTCTTTTCGGAAAGCTCCAGCGTTTCGGCGGTCATGGTCATCTCGATTCCCGTGCTTTTTAAATAAAGCGCATAATCGAAACAGCCTGGGTTTCTCCTTCCTGCCGGTTTTTCCAGCCGCCCGCTTATTTTAATTGTGTCTCCCGGAATGAGCCTATGAGCTTTGCTGTGATTATTCCCGCTACGGTTTTCCCCTCTATGGTTTTTTTCGCTATCGGTTTGATCCATTTTTTCGCCGTTGGCGTTCCCGCTATGGTTTTCACTCCCGCTCTCTGTTCCGGACCCTCCATAATACCTAATAAGCAGGCGTTCTTTCTTTTGTACAGGCGTTCCGCCAAGCTCCTTCACGCCGGCTTTGATTTGCAGATACGCCTGCTCCGCGCCATCTAAGCCTATAGCGCTACGCTCTTCGATCCTCAAAACCTGGCAGTTTAGATGAACTGTCTGCCCCTCGTACTGCGTAAGCTTGCCTGCACTGCGCCCGGCATTCCAAAAGCAGGCTGCGCCAAAGCAGTAACCTGCGAGAACCAGCAGCAAAACCCGCCTTTTGTGAAAGTCCGCTTTTTTACAGAGCAAAACGGCAGCGGCAAGCACAAATGCCAAGGCGGCAGCCATCGGAAAGCCGGAATAATAGGAAACGATGATTGCCACAACAAACGGCGGCGTTATATAAAGAAGCGGCCTTCTGATCATTGTTCTTTCCTCCATGATAAATCTATTCGCAAAATTCGCTTCAAGCGGAACATGCATCGGCAAAATGGCTTTCTGCCTTCGGAACGCCCTTTTAGAAATGCACAGCCGGATGCGTAGCCATACGCCCCCCCTTCCACAAAACGCCCTCCTTGGAAATGTGCGGGCACAGACGCACTTCGGCAAAAATTCCCTTCTGCGAAACGTGAGCCATAAGCAACCTTCCGCAAGATGGCCTTCTTACGAAATGCGGGGGCTTCAATGGCACAAGCAAGCGCACAAGCTATTATTTTACTTTAATTCCATTTTATTCCATAATGTTGTTTCTGTCAAGGGCTTGTAAAAGTTTTCTAATCCCTTTTACTTTTAACAATATATATGGTACAATTATTAAAGTTTTATTTTTATCCATGAAGCAGGAGGACAGACTATTGCCTAAAAAATACAATGACAACAACAATAATTCCAAGCGGGATGATATAGACAATTTCTTCGCAGAATTTGACAAGCAGGCTTCTTCCCAGAGCCGGCCTGTTTCCACCCCTTCCGGGGCATCGAGGAGCAGCCGCTCTTCTAGCCGCAGGAGTAATTCGCAACGAAACAATTCGCCAAGAAACAGCGCCCAGAGAAACAGCACGCAGAGAAGGAACGCTCCTCCGGTTGATAAGAATCGCAGGCAGTCTTCCGCCGCAAGGGCTTCAGCCGCATCCATGGCAGGAAATCCTGCAAGAAGCACAGCCTCAAATGCTTCCATGGGGTCATCTGCACCAGCATCGCGGAGCGAAAGAAAAAAATCTGCATCTTCCGGCGGAAACGGCAGGGCGAGTAAACCGGCAAGCAGAAAGGGCAAAGTATTCGGTGCGCTGTTATATACCGTCCTCGGTCTTGTAATGGCCGTAGGGATCTATGTAGGCGTTGTCTTTGCCACTGCGCCGGAGATACACACGGACGATATCTATTCCATGCTGAACCAGCGTTCCGTCATGTATGATGCAAACGGCAATGAAATCGAAAACCTCTATCTTTCCGACGGCAACAGGACAATCGTAAAATATGAAGATATCCCAGAGGATATGGTCAACGCTGTCGTAGCGATCGAAGATAAGAAGTTCTGGACACATGGCGGATTTAACTTCGTCAGGATGCTCGGCGCAATCAAGGACAGCGTATTCGGCGGCGGGCAGATCAGCGGTACCAGTACCGTCACACAACAGCTTGCCCGAAATGTATACTTATCGGAAATAAAGAGCCAGAGAAGCCTTTCGCGTAAGCTTTCTGAAATGTACTGCACCATCGTACTGGAAAAAAACCTTTCCAAAAAGCAGATCATGGAAGCTTACCTGAATACCATATTCCTAGGCTTTAACTCCTATGGGATCGAATCAGCCGCACGTTCGTATTTCTCAAAGAACGTACAGGATTTAGACGTTTTGGAATGCGCATCCCTGGCGGCGCTTCCGCAGTCTCCTGATACCTACGCACTGGTCAAAACGACCAGCTATAATTCCGACAGTACCCTCCCGGTACTTGCCAGCGATGAATCCATGTCCTATGTTTATAACGGCGATATCACGAAGGACCGGCGCAATATGGTTCTTAAAAATATGGAAAGCGAAGGCTTTATCACGAAAGAAGAACTCGATGCCGCTCTTGGAGACGACCTGCAAGCACACGTTAATATCAGCGTCGCCTCTGTGGCAAGCGCAACTTCGTATTTCACCGATTTCGCCGTAGACCAGCTCGCAGAAGACATCGTTTCCGAATACGGCATCAGCCGTTCGCAGGCACAGGAAATGATTTATACGGGCGGATTGAAAATATACACGACGATGGATCCGAATATCCAGTCTATCGTAGAAGAAGAATTTTCCAAGAGCAATAACTTCGCTGGCGTGGCCTATGCCAGGACAAATAGCAACGGCGATCTTTTGAATCCTGAAAACGGCAAAGTAATGCTCTACGATTATTCGCATTACTTCAATAAAAACAATGAATTTACGCTGGCGGCTGGAGAGTATACCAAAGGCAGTGACGGAAGCATGACGATCTTAAAAGGCCAGCGCCTCAACATCTATGAAACGGAAGTAAACGGACAGCCTGATGTGAGCATCGAATTTAAGGATATGTATATCAAGGAAAACGGCGTGTTCTACTTCATCGAAAGCGGCGCGCTTTCGATTCCGCAAGGGTATAAATCGGTGGACAGCGACGGCAATGTCATTATTTCAGCGCAGTTTTTCACCGACTATCCTGATTTCTTTGTCGCAAGCGGAGACAGTTATGTCGTAACCAGCGATAATTATACGTTAAAGCAAAGAACGAGACAGCCGCAAGGCGCCATGGTGATCATGGAAGTTGCGACCGGACAGGTCAAGGCGATGATTGGCGGCAGGGAAACGACAGGAAAACAGCTCTTCAACAGAGCGGTCAAGACAAGGCAGCCCGGCTCTTCCATCAAGCCAATCGGCGCTTACGGCCCGGCGTTGCAGATGAGCGTCGAGTACATGAACGATGGGAAAACCATGAGCCTCGACAATAGCGAAGGAAGCGACTGGGGCAAATACATTACCGCAGGAAGCGTGATCAACGACGCCGCAATGCGGTACGGCGGAAAAACGTGGCCGAAAAACTGGTATTCCGGCTACAGGGGCCAGATGACGCTCAGAACTGCGGTACAACAGTCCGTAAATGTATGCGCCGTTAAAGTATACCAGCAGATCGGACCTGAATATTCGTCCTCCATGTTGCGGAAAGTCGGCGTTACTTCCATCGATGACGAGGGTGATGTCAACGATATGAATCCTGCTGCACTGGCGCTAGGCGGCATGACCAGCGGAATCTCCCCTCTCGAGATGACAGCGGCATACGCTACTTTCCCGAACGGCGGCGTATACAATGAACCGATCGCATATACGAAGGTTCTCGATTCAAACGATGAAGTAATCTTTGAAAAGGAAGCCGAAGGCGAACAGGTCTACGATCCTGGCGTTGCCTGGATTATGACCGATGTCCTCCGCACAGTCGTTACACAGGGAATTGCGGGCAGCGCATCCATCGGCTCACAGCCTGTTGGCGGTAAAACAGGTACGACCAGTGATAACTACGATATCTGGTTCTGTGGGTTTACGCCGCAATATTCGGCCGCATTATGGATGGGAAACGACGTGAATATCGAATTGAGTTCAGGGTCGGGTGCGACGGCAAGGCTCTGGTCGAAGATTATGGGCAGGGTTTGCGCAGGACTTCCGCGAGGCTCTTTTAAAGACAAACCGTCTAACGTAGAATCCGTCAACGGTGAATACTACGTCAAGGGAACGTACTCGAAGGTAAGCTTAAAGAAGACGGAACAAACGGAGACAGAAACAGAAGCGACCACGACGGAAGCGCCGACAACGGCACCAACTACAAAGCCAACTACAACCTCATCGAGCAGCAGCGAATCATCAAGCAGTGAAGAGGAAAGTATAGGAAACTAATAAACTCTTCAGATACAAAATCAAGAGCAACTAACATAGATAAATCAACTGGTAAACGAACTTATACAGCAAAAAATGCTAATTAACTAAACCCTTGTTTATTCTATATATTAAGCAGGGGTTTAATTAATTAAGTTTATAAAACAACTGATATTAAAGCAATAAATATAACCTTCGGGAAACGAGAGTATGCCCTAACCATCCAAACAGCACCACAGACTCACCGAGAATCTGCCATATTACAATAGAAAAAGAAGACGCAGATGGAAACATCATTTCAGTGGAGTGCAGTAAAAACACCAAAAGAAACGGTCTCGCAAGAGACCGTTTCTTTGTTATACCTTCCACCAATAAAATCTACTTATTGCGCAAACCAAGTAAAACTTATCTTCAAACGATAAACCCCTTACACCAATCTGTATCAGATTCCGCCCACAGTACCAAAGAACAAGAAAACGCAAACAAATCGTAGATAAAGACATACAGGGTTTATGACATTGCAAGCAGAAACGCCAGAGGAAATGCCAGCGCCATCCCCTTTTAAGGCTAATGCAACCCAGCAAATGCCATTAATAATTTCAAGATACAAAGCCCCCTATTATAATCATCCCAAAAGAAACACCCCATGCGACATCCTTGCCTTTACGAAATCGCCTGTTTTCACAAAACCATAAAAAAAGAGCAGCAATTCACTTTTTCAAACGCAATGCTACTCTTTTTGCAAGGCTTGCAGCCCTTTCCATAATCCAAACGGGCGCAGTGCTTTCCCCCAAAGGCAGTTCATCCGCTGGAAGCATTGAAAATAGAGTAACACTTGCTGAAAAAAGAATAAACGCTACCCCATTTATCCCCTTTTACATAAATGGCTAAATTCGGGCAAACGGCATGAACATCAAGGCGATAAAATCGATAATCGGTATTTCCAGCCGCCTTATTTTCAGTTTACATAATTCCAATATTCACGCAACCGCTTACACGCCCCGCCCTGCAAGTTCTACACGAAACCCAATGCGCCGCACCAGGTAAAACTTTCCATAAGCATCTATACGATTAGCAATATAAGCCTGTCTCCTGCCATGCGGTTCGCTCGTACAATTCCAGCCCAGGCCTTACGCTTTATTGACATGAACCGGCCGTTTTCCAGGCGCTTAATCTATATAGCCTTAACTTTTTGTAGCACGTCTGGTTGATATCGGCCTGGCTTCCGTAATACGTTTGATTGATACAAGTTGATCTACTGCCGCAGAAGTGGTTTGCAAGGCTATCCCCTACCGCACTGATTTCGGGCTGAATACCAATGCGATCAAATAACCCCAGCCAATCGCAACAGTGATTCCCCCAGCAGCCGCCTTGACGCCGCCCGTTACCGCACCCAGAAGACCGCTCGCCGCGCCCTCCATTGCGCCCTTTGCAAGATTATATCCAAAGCCCGGCAATGGAATCCTCGCACCTGTCGCCGCTAAATCCACCAATGGCTGGTAAAGATGAAAAGCTTGCAGCAATGCGCCAGCAGTCACGAGAATCACCAGTACCCTGGGAGCAGTCAGCTTGGTAGCATCCATCAAAATCTGTCCGATCACACAGATTGCGCCGCCGATCAAAAAAGCATATACATAATCCATAATTCTTCTCCTTTTATCTTCCTGCTTCCTCTTATTTTTCTTATTGCTCTTCTTACTTCCTCTTATTTCTTTTGGAGTCCCTGCTTCCCGCATTAACTCCATTTACTCCGTTTCCAGCGAAATCGCATGTGCGATTCCCGGTATGGATTCGCCTTGGAACGGACTGATGGTAGACAGCAGCGCACCGGTTGACATAATTAACGCCCGGTTAATCTCGCCCCGGCGCATTTTTTTATATACGAACCCTGCAAAGGTAGATGCCGAACACCCACACCCGCTGCCGCCACTGTGGACGTCTTGCTGTGGCTCATAGATCATCGCGCCACAATCATCATAAACCTCGTTTAACGCATTTGCATCAACGCCCGCATCCGTCAGCAGATCGACCGTGATATCCCTGCCGATAAATCCTAAATCGCCGCTCAGCACGATATCGTAATAATCGATTGTCCTTCCCGTATCCTGCAAATGGTTCAAAATCGTATCAACTGCCGCAGGAGCCATGGCGCTTCCCATTTGGTTCGCATCCTTGATTCCCGCATCGATTACCTTTCCGATCGTTCCACAGTCCACCCTGATTTTTTTCAGCTCCCGCAGATTGCCGCAATCGTCGCTCTCGATCGTTTCCTCCCTGCAACTCCCTGCAAGCAGCATCGCGCCTGCCGCAGTCGCAGTCCACTGCGCCGATGGAGGCCGCTGGTTTCCATGTTCAAGCGGCATTCGGAACTGTCTTTCAGCAGTGCAGTAATGGCTGGAAGCGCCGATTACGATATTATCGCTGTAACCTCCGTCCACCAGCACGGACCCCAGCATCAGGGATTCCGTCATGGTTGAACAAGCGCCGTACATCCCCAGAAACGGAATATGCATATCCCTTGCCATGAACGAAGATGACATCAGTTGGTTCAGCAGATCCCCGCTTAAAATGGCGCCGATTTCTTCCTTGCTTTTCCCGGAACGCCGCATCGCTTCCAGCATGGCGGTTTTCAGCATCTTGCTCTCAGATTTTTCCCAGGTGGATTCATCATAAGTATCATCCCGCAAGCAGTCGTCAAACCATTCCCGCATTGGTCCTGCCCCTTCCTTTTCCCCGCCCAGGGAATATGCGCCCAAAATATACGGCTTATTTTGAAACACCAATGTTTGTTTTCTCTTTCCCATTTACTCCTCCTATGGCCTCACTGAATAACGCCGATCGCCCAATAGACAACTCCGATGATAAGGGATGCTGTAATGCCGCTGACCAATACCGGTCCTGCTAATGAAAACAGCTTTGCGCCGACGCCTAAGATAATCCCTTCTTTTTTATATTCGATCGCAGGAGCTACCATGGAGTTTGCAAAGCCTGTAATCGGCACGATCACGCCTGCGCCTACATGCTTGCCGATGGTATCGAACCAGCCTAAGCCAGTCAGAAACTGCGCTAACATCACCAAGATAATTACCACGGAAACGGCTGCTTCCTTTTCTGGCATTCCAGACGCAATAAACTTGTTTTCAATCCACAAGGATACCACGCAAATCAAGCCGCCTGTGATAAATGCCTTCAAAGAGTTCAGGAAATACTTTGGCTTTGGCGTAAATTGGCCTGCATATTTTTCATAAGCCTTCGCTACATCTTTTTTTGTAGCTTTGCTTCCTGTGCCAGCGTTAGAATTGCTGCTCAATCCAGAATCGCTTTGAACGCCCTGCTGGTTCGTTTGGCTATTTGCGGCGGAATTAAATTCGCCGCTCTGCCCAAAGCTAGAATTGCGGTTCTCTCCGGATGCATTGGCGCTGCCGCCGTTTTTCGCTCCACTTGCACTGCTTGCACTGGCCATATTGCGCTCCTCTTTCGTTTCGCTCGCCTTGTCTGCTTCACCTAGCCTGCCCGCACTGGATGCGCCAGACGCATCCGGGCGGTCCTGCTTCTTTCCACCGGCAGCATTTTGCGGCTTCCTTGCGCCATTATTTGCATTTTTCTTTGCCATGCAATTTCCCCTTTTCTAAGTAAAAATGTTTTCCAGGTTAGTATGCACAGATAAAAGAAAAATCATGCAAAACTGCGATTTCTTGCAAAAAAGAGAACCATCAGGCAGTTAATAAGTTTTGATTGCGGACTGCAAAAAGTCATTGACTGAAGCAAAGGCGGGCTTCTGCTCATTTTGCGAATGCAAAAAACCGGGAATCCCAAAACAGATTCCCGGCTTGATTATGCAGAAACGCTCCCACATTCGATGCGGGGAAGATTTTTGAATTGCTTGATTCACCGCAAACATGGATTTTCTGCACATCCATGCCCGCTTTTCACGCAGTTTTCAAAACATGGCATCCCCTTCGTTCTGCCTTTCCAGCATCCATTATTTGTACTGGCGTCCCAAAGCATCAGCCGCAAGGATCGCCGCATAAACATCAGCAGGAGCAACCGTAACCTTCAAATTGCCCATCGTATCATTTTCCGCACAGGAAAGCTCCGCAACTTCCATCAGCTTTTTCGGATCTGGCGCAGTGATCCCCAAATCTTCCAGCGTCACAGGCAGGCCTACGCTGATGCAAAAGTTCACCACTTCTTCGATCTCCGCCAGGCTGTAGTCTTCAAGAATGAGCTGAACCAGCGTTCCAAAAGCGACCTTCTCGCCATGATACAAGCTATGCGTCTCTTCATAGGCGGTCAAGCCATTGTGAACAGCGTGCGCACCCGCCAGGCCTGCGCTTTCAAACCCAATGCCAGACAAAAGCGTATTCGCCTCAATGATCTGATCCACGGCCGGAGTGCATACGCCCTGCTCCGCCGCCGCCTTTGCTTTCACGCCTTGCGCCAGCAATGTCTTATAACACAGCTCCGCCAAGGCCAACGCCGCCAGTGTGCCTTTGCCGCCAACGCAATTATCCGCTTCCTTCTGCACCGCCGACCTTGCTTCAAAGACGGTTGCCAGCGCATCTCCCATGCCGGATACGAGCAGACGGACCGGCGCTTTTACGCAAACCTCCGTATCCACTAAAACAGCATTTGGATTGGATGGCATGAACAGATATTCCTCAAAAACGCCATCGGGCGTATAGATCACGGAAAGCGCACTGCACGGTGCGTCAGTCGCCGCAATCGTCGGGCATACAACGACAGGGACGCCTGCATAATACGCTGCCGCTTTAGCTGAATCAATCGCTTTGCCTCCGCCAATTCCTATGATTACGTCGCAGCCAGACGCTTCACAGGCGGCTTTCAAGCGATTAATTTCATCCTTACTGCATTCTCCATGAAACGTATCGTAGACAAATTCGCATTCGCTCGCTGTGAAGCTGCTGGAAATGACTTCCCCGATCCGCTTCTTGCCAGATTCAGTGATGACGATAAATGCCTTCTTGCCAAAAGCGCTTACATACTTTGCTAGATTCCGCAGTTCTCCTGCCCCTTGAATATACCGAGAAGGGCTTCCTAAAATTTTAGCCATTTTCTCTCCTCCATTTTCTTCCAATAACCAATTATTTATTTTATATCGTGATGGATGATTCATCACGGACATAACGAACTGTAAATGGGAAACAGCGGAAAACTGTTATCACCTCCGCCTGGGATGCTGCATCACTGCGGCCGCCTTCATCCCCGCAAGATTATCATGGCTTGCCCGCCTTTATTCCCGCAATCCCCGCAAAATTCCCAAAATTTCCAGGATTCCTTCGGCGGCAACATTGCCGCCGCCACAATAATCATTGTATTTTTACGCAGATAATTTTTCGATCCATTCATGGCAACGATGCATCAAAAAGCTAAAACCTGCTCTGCCTATATTCTGTCTTTATCTCATTATGATCAAATACCATCGTCTTATTCTGTCCTTTTACCGTTCGGCTTGTACCGGTTTCAATATTTTCACATCCAGGATACCGCTATCCGCAATAAGCCCGTTCCAGGGCGAATCCATACCGGGGATCGCATATGTGATTTCGTTGGAAACAGAATATCGTTCGATTCATCTGGTTCATCTCGCCGCAACTGTTCGCATACACGTTCAATTCGTTTAATTCAATGATTCTTGCTAGATTCCCGGTTTCCTCGATTGTTTGAACCAGGGCTTGCCGGCCTTGTCATGTTTATTTTACCACCTGCCCCTTGAAAGAATCAAGGCTTACCGCCGATTATCCGTGAGCATCCAGCGACCTGCCGTCTTGGAGGATGCCAGAGGGAAATTCCCGCCGTTTCTATGGAAAGAATCCGTCCCTGGCAAAGGCGCTTCCGCTGGATTCTGCGATGAAGCTATGGTATAATGAACGCACCGATTGGTACGGCGTTGCCGCAGGGATGCGTTCTTTGAATCATGAATGCCAATCGAAAAGGCAGAGGAAATTCATGGTATAATGAACGCACCGATTGGTACGGCGTTGCCGCAGGGATGCGTTCTTTGAAATATGTGCTGGCAAGCCCCCACATTACAACAAACGCACATATTTCAAAAATCGCAGGACAATACACACCAGCATATTCCGCATAATCATCACGAGGTTACACAGCTATGAATACAATTATTTTAGCATCCGCTTCTCCAAGACGAATCGAAATCATGCAAAAAAACGGCATTCACCCTCTGGTGATTCCCGCCGATATCGATGAAACCCTGCCGTTTCAGATGTCACCTGAAAGCGCAGCCATGTTCTTGGCATTAAAAAAAGCAGATGCTGTATCTGCCGAAGCATTGCAGGACAGCACCGTAATCGCCGCCGATACCATGGTAATCTGCAATGGCAAGATCATCGGAAAGCCTGCAAATGAAATGGATGCATTTCTCATTTTAAAACGCCTGCGTAACACCTGCCACCACGTCATTACAGGCGTATGCATCATCGACACGGCGAAAAACAGCAAAACCTGTTTTTATGAGGATACCGCAGTCTTTTTCAAAGACTACAGCGATGAAGAGATCCTAGCCTACACAGCCACTTCTGAACCATATGATAAGGCTGGCGGATATGCGATCCAAGGAACATTCAAAAAATATATCGACCACATCGAAGGTGATTTCGATAATGTAGTGGGCTTCCCGTGGACGCGCATCAAGCCTTACATTCGCTGAATACGAAATTGTTTATGCAAGATTGCCAAAATTACCAGGTTCATCTATGCAGGGTGGTTCATGCCAAATCGCCAAACTCGCCAATAAAGTCAGTTCATGCCAAATCGCTAGGCCTGTCTATGCGAGGCATTCCCGTTTTAACCTGCCCTTATTTGGAAATATTTGGAGTTTGTCGTGGTTGCATTTCAAGAATCGAGGACAAATCAAGAACTGTAACCGATATTGAACTGCATGGATTATCTAAAATTCTTGGTATATTGTTTTAGAATTACTTCATAACGATAGCAAATAATTGAATCTTTATTTTTAGTGCAAAATTTTCCATGAAAATGATGTGATGGGCAAAGGCTAAGCCGCATATCACATACAGCGATATGTTGAAACCATCGAGGGAAAGGAATTGTTCGGTGACGGGTCACATATCATATATGTTAATGGGAAATACAGGGGCAATGATGAAATCGGCAAGCTGATGCATGATTTTTCATGCACGAACCCTGATGATATGAATTATGAAGCACTTGCTAAGAAAGCAAGGTATTACAAGCAGGATGCGAAAGGAATGACCGTTATGTGTAAAATTATGGAAGATATGAAAAAGGAAGCGGCACATAAGGCAGAACAAAATAAAGCGAAAAAACTGCGGTTTATCTAATAAAGTTAGGTAAAATGACTTTAGAGGAAATAGCAGAAGCAACGGAATTATCCCTTGATATCGTTAAGGAGTTAGAAAACCAAGCAATACAACCAGCATAACCGGCAAAACAATTTAATATCAGGCATCAGTATAAAGGCGCATGGAACAGAAATGTAAACCATGCGTTTTTTGCGCCCAAGCGGATAAAGAGGAATTTAGTTCCTACACCGCTCCACTCCAACTCGCCCTGCTCGTTGCTGTCCGTTTTGCCTGCGCCGCTAAAGCGTCGGGCAAAAAGGCTCGCGCACAGCCCCTGCAACTCTGACGAATGAAGTACCGCCGCTCTAACTTCGTTTCACTCGTTAATCGCGGGGTCATCTGCGCCGTAAGTTGCCACGCGCTGAAGCGCTGCAACTCTGACGGGGGACCTATATGCGAAAAAAGAACCCATGAAGGGTTCTTTTTCTCGTATTAGGTCTCCCACTTATTTCGTGGTTGCGTCGTAGAGTGCTTCTGCGTTATCCCACTCTTCGATGATTTCAGGGATTACTTTGTAGAGGTCGCCTACGATGCCGTAGTCAGCCACTTCAAAGATCGGTGCGTCAGCATCCTTGTTGATGGCAACGATGATATCCGATGTCTGCATTCCTGCTAAGTGCTGGATTGCGCCGGAAATACCGCATGCAAAGTAAATTTTAGGCTTTACAGTCGTTCCCGTCTGGCCAACCTGATGCGAATGATCGATCCAGCCAGCATCAACAGCAGCCCTGGATGAACCAACAACGCCGCCAACCTTGTCAGCAAATTTCTTGATAAGCTCGAAGCCGGATGCATCGCCCAGTCCTCTTCCGCCGGAGCAGATGATGTCAGCATCCGTTAAGGATACCAGTTCCTTAGCGGACTTCACGATATCCTTGATCATGATCTGGATATCCTTTTCCGATACCGTCGTCTTCACGTCCACGATTTCGCCGGTAGCGCCCTTGTTCGGCTCTCTCTTCTGCATTACGCCAGGCCTTACGGTTGACATCTGCGGCCTTGTTCTCGGGCAGATGATCGTAGCCATCAGGTTTCCGCCGAAAGCAGGACGAGTCTGCTTGATGCCCGTGGAAGGATCGTTCGGGTCTAACGTCGATGTATCCAGCGTCGTATTCTTCTTCGCATAATCGATGTAGCTTGATACCCTTACGTCGAGCCTTGTGCAATCAGCGGTCAAGCCCGTATTGCATCTTGCTGCGATTCTCGGTGCGAAGTCCCTGCCGATATGCGTAGCGCCGTACAGCACGATTTCCGGCTTGTATTCATCGATCGCTTCCTTCAATGCGAACGTATATCCGTCCGTCGTGTAATTTTTCAGAAGAGGGCTTGCAATCTTATAAACCTTTTCCGCACCGTATTCGAAGCATTCCGCTGCCAGCGGCGCAATGTCTTCTTCTGCACCAATCAGCACTGCACAGACCTCTGTATCGTCGCTGATTTCCTTCGCCAGCCTGTAGCCTTCGCCGATCAGCTCTAACGCTACGTTCATCAGCTTGCCGTTCCTCTGCTCTGCGAATACCCATACGTGCTTGTAATCGCCAAGGTCTGCCTGCACTTCGATCTTCTTTTCTTCGATTGCGCCGAACTTACAAGCCGTTAAGCACTGGTTACAGAACGTACATTTCGCATTGATCTTCGCAACTTTTCCCAGTTTGTTTCCATCATATTTTTCAAACTCAAATGCATCCTGGGGACAAGCCTTAAAGCACTGTCCGCAACCGATACATTTCTCTTTTATGATATTAATAGCCATTTATTTTTCCTCCTCCTTTTAGATCACGTGCTTACCCTTCAGGTTGATAAGTAAGTTCTTAGCCTGTTCGTTTTCTGAATCCCCTTCGATCTTAACGCCCGGCTGTTTCGGAGCTGGTGTAAATGATCTGAATACGTTGGTTGGAGATGCTTCAAGGCCTACCTTCGTCAGGTCGACTTCGATGTCTGCCGCATTCCAAACCTTCATGTTCTTGTCGCCATAAATTCCTGCTACTGTCATGTATCTAGGCTCATTCAGTTCCTTGATCGTCGTCAGAAGGCATGGCAGCTTCACTTCGATCAGCTCATAGCCATCCTCTAACTGTCTCTTTACCGTTACCGTCTTCCTGTCATCGGCAATTTCGAACTCCTCTACATAGGATACCTGTGGAAGTCCCAATTTTTCTGCTAGCTGCGGGCCTACCTGTGCAGTATCCCCGTCGATGGCCTGCCTGCCGGTAAAGATCATGTCATAATCGCCGTTTTCTTTTACCCATTTCCTTACTGCTGCTTCCAGCGTATTGGAAGTTGCCCATGTATCCGAACCGCCGACTGCCCTGTCGGAAACGAGGATACCTTCGTCTGCACCCTTTGCGATGCATTCGAATAACAGGTCGTTTGCCTGCGGAGGTCCCATCGTGATGACCGTGATATGTACGTCATCAAATTTATCTTTAATCTTTAAAGCTTCTTCTAAAGCGTTTGCATCGTCATGATTCAAGATGCTTGGAACGCCATCTCTGATCAGCGTTCCTGTTTTCGGGTTGATCTTGATAACATTCGTATCAGGAACCTGCTTTGCACATACGATAATATTAAATGCCATGTTTATTCCTCCTTCTTCCTATTTACCGATAACCGACGCTGCGATAACCATCTTCTGGACTTCTGAAGTACCTTCATAGATTTCAGTGATCTTCGCGTCTCTCATCATTCGCTCTACCGGATAATCCTTCGTATAACCATATCCGCCGTGGAGCTGTACGCACTTCGTCGTTACGTGCATTGCCGTTTCAGCAGCAAACAGCTTCGCCATGGCGGCGTTAGGGCCATATGCCAGATGCTTATCCTTCATGTCGGCAGCCTTGTAAACAAGAAGCCTTGCAGCTTCGATTTCAGTCGCCAGTTCAGCAACAGTGAACTGTAACGCCTGCATCTGTGACAACTTTTTACCAAACTGTTTTCTGGCTTTCATATATTCTACGGTTACGTCCAGCGCGCCCTGTGCGATACCCAGCGCCTGGGAAGCGATACCGATACGTCCGCCGTCCAGCGTTGACATCGCAACCTTGAAGCCCTGGCCTACATCTGCCAAAAGCCTATCTTTCGGAATCTTGCAGTTCTGGAAAATAAGCTCAGTCGTTGAAGATGCGCAGATACCCATCTTGTCTTCCGTCTTTCCGATGGAGAAGCCTTCGTCGCCCTTTTCTACGATAAATGCGCTGATGCCATGATTTCCCTTGGACTTATCCGTCATGGCCATCACTACGAATACATCAGCATATCCGCCGTTGGTGATAAATACCTTCGCGCCGTTGAGCAGCCAGTGGTCGCCCTTGTCTTCCGCCCTGGTCTGCTGCCCGGATGCGTCTGTTCCTGCGTTTGGCTCGGTCAAGCCGAATGCGCCCAGCTTCTTGCCGGAGAGCAAATCAGGCAGGTACTTTTTCCTCTGGTCTTCATTACCCCAGTTGAAGATCGGCCAGCAGCAAAGTGATGTATGAGCCGAACAGATAACGCCCGTTGATGCGCAAACCCTCGAGAGTTCTTCCACGGTAATGGCATAAGAGATATGATCTCCGCCTGCGCCGCCATACTCAGTTGGGAATGGTATGCCTAAAAGGCCGTACTTTGCCATTTTTTCTACATTCTCAACCGGGAATCTGTGTTCCTGGTCGATCTCTGCAGCGATAGGTTCAACCTCTGTTTCGGCAAACTCTCTTACCATTTTTCTTACGAATTCTTGTTCCTTCGTCAGTTGAAAGTTCATGTAAAAGCCTCCTTAATTACTAAATAACGGTTATCATGTTTTTCCACCGCATTCTTGATGATTTTATCGTTATATTTATAACAATCATACACATTTATTAAACCACTTTTCATGCACCATTTCAAGTGCTTTTTCGTTATTCTCGGTACTTTTTCGTCAATTTTTGACGGTTAATTTGCGATACCAAACAGGAAAACAAATTGATGCTTTATTTTAAGCAAACTTCATGCAAAAAATCACAGCTCTTTCAGCTCGCCGGTCCTGT
>CAMNSS010000013.1 GCA_946555345.1 uncultured Eubacterium sp.
CGATCGTCCCGATATTGATATGCGGCTTATTTCTTTCAAATTTCTGTTTTGCCATTTTTCATTCCTCCTACACAACATAATCAAATAAAATGGAGCTGCTGAGCAGACTTGAACTGCCGAACCTCTTCATTACCAATGAAGTGCTCTACCGACTGAGCTACAGCAGCACACCAATTATCCCTATGGTACTATATTTTATCCTTGCTGTCAACCAATATTACACAAGGTTTTCCAAGGATTTTCAAGCGTTTCCAGAAATGCCTTACCCCCAAAGATAATGAATTATTTTCTTCTTGTTCCGTTGCATTGCGTTATCGATTGATTTCACATTTTTGCCCAATTTCCTGGCGATTTTCTCATAATCATTGCCTTGCAACGCTTCATTTAACACCTGCATCTCAAAGCCACTGAAAATATGGTCCCCATTATGCAGGATATAGGAAACAATGTCCTTGATGATCAAAAGCGTTTCCGGGTTTTCCGCCATATCGGTCACGAGAGTATCCATTAAAGCGATATCCTCGTTTTCGTCCTTTACTGGATTATTGAGGGAAACAGACGTATTCAACGCCTTGTGCTTGTCCCTTCCGGCGGATCTGATCGCATTGATCATCTGCCTGGTGATGCAAATCCCCGCAAAAGTGCCAAAAGACGCTTCTTTATGAGCATCATACTGCCGAATCGCTTTAAACAATCCGATCATGCCTTCCTGCACGATATCCTCTTCATCCGCTCCTGCCATATAGTACATCTTGGCCCTGACCTTAACTGCGCTTTTATATTTCCGCATCAAAGCTTCCTCTGCGCCGAGGTTTCCCGCCTGCGCCATAGCCGCCAGCTCGTTATCGGAATACCCGCTATAACCGTTTTCCATTCTTATACCCTTTGCCTCACTACTTCATACATCAAGATAGATGCCGCATTGGACGCATTCAACGAAGTGATTCTGCCCTTCATCGGTATGGAAACGGCAAAGTCGCAGTTTTGCCGCACCAGGCGGCTCACGCCCGTCCCCTCCCCTCCTACGACCAAAGCCGTGGCCTGCGTGAAATCCTGTTCGCAATACGGCTGGCCTTCCATGTCACAAGCGCCGACCCAAATACCGTTTTTTTTCAACTTCCCAATCTCATTGGAAATGTTTGTCACCTTCGCACAAAGCATATATTCCACAGCTCCCGCCGAGGTTTTCGCCACCGTTTCCGTTACAGATACAGAACGCCTTTTGGGGATGATAAGGCCATGAACGCCTGCACACTCGGCAGTCCGCATGATCGCGCCCAAATTATGCGGATCTTCGAGACCATCCAATATAATGATAAAAGGTTTTTCCTTCCGCTGCGCCGCCCTATCTAAAATATCTTCCACCGTGCAATAACGGTAATCCGAAACCACTGCGATAACGCCTTGGTGGACGCCGCCCGCAGACGCCTTGTCCATGCGGTTTTTATCGCTGTAATAAAGCGGAATCTTTTTTTCCTTCGCCTTTGCGGCGATCTGCCTGACAGAACCTTCCGCACCCTTGGCAATGGTTATTTTTTCAATTTCCCGATCGCTTTTTAACGCTTCCATTACGGCATTCCTGCCTATGATTTTCTCCGGCATATTCCTCCCGCCGCCTTACGGCCTTCTGTATTTTAAAAACCTGTATCGAATCCCATTTTCTTCCTGTGCAGGGCTTTCCCACCTCACCTGATATCCCAGCGCATCGAGATTCGGGAAATATCGGTCCGCAGCAAAACCCGCATCAATTTTCGTCACGTAAAATGCATCGCAATCGTCCAGGAACTGCTGGTAAACCGCTGCGCCGCCCGCAATGAACACCTCCTGCCCATCAAACGCTTGCAGCTTTGCAAGAACCTCATCCTTGGATCTGCATACGATACACCGCTCCGCCTCAAAATGCGGATTTGCAGTTAAAACGATATTCGTCCTGCCAGGAAGCGGTTTTCCGCCTGGAAAGGATTCCAGCGTCTTCCGCCCTACGACGATAACATTGCCCAAGGTCTTTTCTTTATAGTATTTCAGGTCTCCCGGAAGGTGCGCCAAAAGACCGCCGTCCTTGCCGATCGCCCAATTTTCATCCACCACTGTGATTGCATTCATCGTTATATCCGTTCCTTTCCTATTTTCTGGCTCGCAAACTCCCAGGCATCACCAAAAGGCATCGACTGCCTTCATCCTTCCTGCTGGATTTCTTTCCGCAAAGTCCTAATATGGCGCAACTCCAAGAAAAAACAAGTGAAACCGCTGCCTTTCCTGCCAGTTGCACTCCATCACCTATCCCCAACGAAAAAATGCAATGCCCGCTGGACGGATACGCCCAGCTCTTCCCTGCCCCGCCTCTTCATGCAGAACGCATATGCGTTCCGGCCAAAACCGCCTTCTATAAAAGTGCCAATACGGATGGTTGCCCGCATTCCGCCGCTTTGCCTGCCCGCCGCACCAGCTTTGCTCCGTTCCTGGTCCAAAGGCGCATCCTCATGCAAAAATCTCACGCACCTGTCTTACGTCCCGCATCCGGCGAGTTCCTTCCTGCTCTCTTCCTGCTGGATTTCTTTCCGCAAAAGCAAATACACCGGCCGCCCGCGCCCTGCCGTTAGATCGCAACCGGAATGTTCTTGATCTGCGGATTTTTCTGGTAATCTTCCACCCTGATATCATCGGCCGTGAAATCATAAAAATCCCTGATCTCCGGGTTTAAGCTGAATTTCGGCGCCGGATACTGCGGCCGTTCCAGCATCTGGCGAACGATGTCCACATGACGGTCATAAATATGCGCATCGGCGATCACATGCACCAGCTCGCCCGCGCAAAGCCCTGACACCTGCGCCAGCATATAGACCAATACGGCATACTGCACGACATTCCAGTTATTCGCCGTCAGAATATCCTGCGAACGCTGGTTCAAGATAGCGTTCAGCTTGTTGCCAGTCACGTTGAAGGTCATGCTGTAAGCGCACGGCTCAAGCCCCATTTCCATCAAGTCGCCAAAGTTGTAAATATTGGTCATGATCCGCCTGGAATACGGCGTATGCTTTAACTGCCAAAGCACATTATCGACTTGATCCATCTCCCCATGGGGAAATTGATACCTCACACCCAGCTGATACCCGTACGCCTTCCCGATCGAACCGTCCTCATCCGCCCATTCGTCCCAGATCCTGCTGTTTAGGTCCCGTATATTATTCGACTTTTTCTGCCAGATCCACAGCATTTCATCCACAGCCGATTTAATCGCAGTCGGCCGCAAGGTCAGTGCTGGAAACTCTTCCTGCAAATCGTAACGGTTTACAACGCCAAAACGCTTGATCGTATGCGCCGGCGTTCCGTCCTCCCACCTAGGCCTTACATCCTGCCCTTCGCTGGAAAAGCCGCAATCCAAAATTTCCCGACACATATTTACAAACAACTTGTCCGCTTTGCTCATCCTGTTCTCCTTACAATCTCCTCACAAAATTACATATCTTACAATCAGGCCGATGCCGCCCAGCACGATAACCGCAACACAGATTTTTTCAGTCGGATTCAGGTTTTCTAGTCCCTTAGGCTGAACGCCCGCTTCCTCCTGCCTGCGCTTGTTTTCCTCGGTGTACTGGCGGTTCGCATTCGCATAATCCCGCAGCATTTCACCTGTTCTATTTCTAATCTGTTTTTTCTTTTTCACCTTTTTTGACATCCCGCCCACCTGCGATTTCCATTGCCCGCGCAAGCACCCATGCCAGCCGGCCGTTGTCCTCCGCAAGATAAAGATATCCGACCAACGCTTCAAATGCCGTCGCCCATTTGTATGTTACCGGGCCTGCATTTTTCGCCTTAGTGGTAAACTTTCTGTTCCTGGCCCGTTTCACCAGCTTCTGCTCCTGCCCGGTAAGCTCATCAAACATGGTTTTTAAGATGTGCGCCTGGGCAGAAGCCTGCACGTAGCCAGTCGCCATACGGTGAAGCTTATTGGTATTATGAATTTCCTGTTTTAAAATATGTTCCCGCACCGCTTGTTCATACACAGCATCACCCATATATGCCAGTACGGCCGTATTAACGTCCTTTAAATTTTCTATTTTCATGCAATCTATATTTCACCCTGCTCCCTGCGGCGGTTACTCTTTGATGATCTGGACGCCCTGCGGCGTATCCTTGAGCGTGATGCCGCGCGCTTTCAACAGATCCCTGATTTCATCCGCCCTGGCGAAGTTCTTTGCCTTCCTGGCTTCCTGCCTTTCGTCTACCAGTGCCTGGATATCATCATCGATTCCCGCCTCGTCTTCCTTCTGCAAAAGCCCTACCACAGATGCAAGTTCCATCAAGACATCCAGGCTCTTCTGTGCAAATTCCTTGCTCGCCCCATCCTTCACCGCCGTATTGATCGCCGTAATCAGTTCGAAAATCGCCGAAACCGCATCCGCCGTATTCAAGTCGTCATCCATGGCGGCGATAAATTCCTGCCTGTACTTATCGTAGCCTGCCAGCGTTTTCCGCTCGGCATCGGTCATTGCTCCGTCCCCATTGGCGATGAGATGCTTTAAATTATCTTTGGCATTTTCCATCCGCCCAAGGCCAGCCTTCGCCTGCTCCATCAAAGCATCGCTGAAATTAATCGGGTTTCTGTAATGCCCCGACAGGAGGAAAAACCGCATCACCTCCCCATCGTATTCTTTCAGGATATCCCGCACGGTAAAGAAATTCCCCTTCGATTTTGACATCTTTTCATTGTCTATAGTAATATACCCGTTATGCATCCAGTAGTTGGCAAACGGCACGCCATTGCAGCATTCGGACTGCGCGATTTCATTTTCGTGGTGCGGGAACTGTAAATCCTGTCCGCCAGCATGAATATCAATCGTATCGCCTAAATGCTTCTTCGACATGGCGGAGCATTCGATGTGCCAGCCAGGCCTGCCCTTTCCCCACGGGCTGTCCCATGCGATTTCATCAGCCTCCTTCTGCGCCTTCCATAATGCAAAATCCAGCGGGTCTTCCTTGATCTCACCGACTGCAATCCGCGCGCCCGACTCCAGGTCTTCGATATTCTGCCCGGAAAGCTTGCCGTATCCATCGAACTTTCTCGTGGAAAAATACACGTCGCCGTTTGCTTCATAAGCATATCCCTTATCGACCAAGGTCTTGACAAATTCTATGATTTCCGGGATGTGTTCCGATACCTTCGGGTGTACGTCCGCCTTCGCCACGTTGAGCGCAGCCGCATCCTTGTAGTATTCTTCGATGTATTTTTCACTGACCTGCGGCGCCGTCAAGTTTTCCTCCCGCGCCCTGTTGATGATTTTATCGTCTACATCCGTAAAATTCTGGACAAACTTTACCTTGTACCCTCTGTACTGCAAATATTTTCGCAACGTGTCAAACACAACGAAAGGCCTAGCGTTCCCGATATGGAAAAAATTATAAACCGTCGGGCCGCACACATATATTTTGACAACGCCCGCTTCGATCGGCACCAACGTTTCTTTTTTTCTCGTCAATGTATTATAAACTTTCATTTTTATCCTCCGCTTCCTTTTCTTTCATGAGCTTTGCTTTCTTTTCTTTTATTCTCAATGCCCGCTCGCCGTAAATCGTATTGAGCCGTCCGTTCGCCATTTCCTCGACGATCGTATCGTACAAGCAGTCTTCCCTGCATTGTATGCAGATTTTATGTTCCGGCGTTGCGAGATTATCGCAGATGAGCTTCTCCAATTCCACCACGCGCCGTCTGAGGCACTCCAGCTCAACCGCTACCGGATCTGGCAGATCAATCTGGTCAAGATCCGTGGCTGGCTTGCCATCCCGCCTGACGATCGTCCCCGGAATCCCCACAACGGTACAGCCATCGGGAACTTCTTTCAGCACCACAGAACCTGCGCCAATCTTCACGTCATTGCCTACTTTAAAAGGACCTAAAACCTTCGCACCCGTACTGATTGCAACCCTGTTGCCGATCGTCGGATGCCGCTTTCCCGTGTCTTTGCCCGTTCCTCCCAAGGTCACGCCTTGGTATATCGTGACATCATCGCCGATTTCACTCGTCTCCCCGATGATAACCGCCATGCCGTGGTCGATCACGCACCGCCTGCCGATCACGGCGCCCGGATGGATCTCAATGCCTGTAAACCACCGCGCAAGCTGTGAAACGATTCTAGCCAGCAGCTTCAAATTATGCAGATACAGCCAGTGCGCCGGCCTGTGGAAGATAAGGGACCAAATGCCCGGATAACACAGCAATACTTCAAGCCCGGTCCGTGCGGCCGGGTCTTGTTCCAATATTGCCCTGATATCTTCCCTGACTTCTTTAAAAAATGCCATCCTTCCAACCTCTGATTCTCGATAAGCTCCTGCGTACGGCATCGCTAAGCGTACACGAAAAGAACGGGTAGCGATACCCGTTCTCTATCTTATCATATCTATTCAATCTATTCAATTAGTACAATGAGGGTTACAGGAAAAATAATTATTCAAGCGCAAGAAAATCCACCGGATCGACACAGCTCCCGTTTATAATGACCTCAAAATGAAGGTGCGGCCCGGTAGAATTTCCGGTAGAACCTGTCAAAGCGATTGTTTCGCCGCGGCTTACCTGCTGCCCGCTGGACACCAGAAGCTGGCTGCAATGCGCATAATAGGTCTGCATCCCATTGCCGTGATCGATTTTAACGAGATTGCCATAGCCGCCGCCATTTCCCGCAAAGTACACAGTTCCCGCATCAGCCGCATACACAGAGCTGCCCTCCGCCAAAGCGAAATCGACTCCTCTGTGCATCCGCCCCCATCTCGTGCCAAATCCAGAGGAGATGCGGATCGTATCGATCGGCGTCTTTAAAATATCGTACGTCTGTCCAGAACCGACGGATACGCCTTCATCCCTGTGCGGTGCATCTTCCCCGCCATAGCCGTCGTAGTTCTTCGTTCCCGTCAGCACGACTTGCTGTACCGGTTCTTCTACGACTTCCTCTTCGATCACCTCTGCTTCGACGGCTTGTCCATTTTCTTTCACGACCTTCCGGGTGATTTCTTTCAGTCCCTCCTTGCCTTCTGTTTCAATTTCCGTATTTCCAACATACAGATTCGGTTCAGGTTTTAATTCCTCATCGAAAGCGATCGCTTCCTGCTCGATCTCTTCCGTGGTCGTCAGTACGGTAAGATAACTTTCGCCATGATTCCCGCTGGTCAGTTTTTCTTCCGCTTCGTCTACCGTCAAGATATCCGGCGGCGCATCGCCGCACCTGATTTCCATCTGCTCCGCTTTCGTATTTTCTAACACTTCGATATCCAGTATTTCCGTTTGGTTGCCCTGGTACTTCTCGATCACCCGTTCAATGGTCTCCGCCGCCGCCTGCTTAGATTCCACAAGGGCAACAGCTTCCCCATCAACGGCAATATACCAAGGCGGCGTAATCACTTCCCCATTCGCTAAAATAACTGGTATTTCTTTTTCCTTCGGCGCAAAAACTGCTCCTAAAGCGATTGATAACGCCATCAAGAGCACATATGCCAGTACAAAAATAATCCTTCCCCACCGGGGGACGGGCACCGTTTTTTTCTCTGTAAAATTGGTTTTCATTTCATTACCTCCTGGGATTTTTTCCCTTTCGGGAATAGATTCCGTGTCTATTGTTCCCTGGAAAACCTGAAATGATACCATATGCTTCCTTGCGGCGCATACCGGGGAAGTGCAGAGCGGCACACGGCAGAGAAACGCACAGCAGCGCAGAGCAAAAAAGGAGGAAAAGAAAGGATACAAAACGGAACGCCTCGAAGCCGCTGCACGGCAAAAAAAACAAATCGACCGCCGCCACGGCGCAGCATAAAGAAAAGCAAAAGAGAAGCTGCCATAGCAAAAAAACAAAACCATCCACAAAGCGGCGCAGAAAAACCTGCCGCCGCCCAGCAAAAAACAAAACAGAAGCCATGCCACGACCGCAATAGCTCCTGTCAATATTTTGTTACATGAAATAATCTATGCCGTCGGCTTTGCATCCGCTAGATCCTTTCCATGAAAATCCGAACCTCTCGTGATATGAAGATGGTACTTTTCGGCAATTTCCACAAACCGCATCGTCTGTTCATGATCCTGGTCAGGGTGATAACATTCTAAGCCTTTCAGCCCTTGCTGCTTGAGTTTTTTGATCATCGCATCCATGCGCTCATAAAAGCTTTTCGTTCCTGGCGTCCCGAGGCCTTTCGCCTGAATCGGGTGCGCCAGGACTGCGATCCCGCCCGCTTCACGAATCAAGCCGATTGCCTCCAGGGCTTGCAGCTTTTCTTTTTTGACTGCCTTGGCCGCTTCGCTTCCGAGAAACTGTCCCTCCTGAAAAGCTTCCTTCGTCTCCCTGATATATCCTTTCGCCATAAGCGCCCGCGCAATGACCGGCTTTCCGATAAAGCCGCCTGCCTGCTGCGTTTTCAGATCCTCCATCGATAGATCATAGCCCATGGCGCACAGTACATCGATGAGCCTTCTGTTCCGGTCATCCCTGCGCTGCCGCAATGTTGCCAATACTGCTTTTAAATGCGGGTTTTCGATATCGATACCATATCCCAGGATATGAAGCTCGATCCCGTCCTCAGTCTCCGTTGCCAGTTCGATCCCAGGGGTTACCTGCAAGCCTGCGGCGTCCCCCGCAATCATTGCTTCTTTAACGCCATCCACGCCGTCGTGGTCGGTGATCGCGATCCTGTCATAACCCAGTTCTTTCGCCCGTTTCACGATTTCCACAGGCGTTGCCTGCCCATCGGAAAACAGGGTATGGATATGAAAATCCACTTTATAATTGTCCATAACGCTACCTTGCACCAAACAACAAGTCCTCCGCCACTTCATCAGCAGCAGCCTTTCCCTTCAAGGCTTCAACGATAGCAAGGGCAAATTCCATGGCAGCCGCAGGACCTGCCGCCGTGATGACATTGCCGTCCGCCGTTACGCGCTCCCCTGTCGCCTGTCCACCCTTTAATGCATCCTCCATGCCGGGATATATGGTCGCCTTTTTGCCATGCAAAATCCCACAACTGCCAAACACCATCGGAGCAGCGCATATTGCCGCCAGTTTTTTGCCTGCATCTTGTGAAAAGCACTTGATGTGCCGGGCAAGCCCTTCATGAGCGTCCAGGTGATCTGCGCCAGGCAGTCCGCCCGGAAGGACGATCATCTCACAATCCGGATATTCCGCTTCCTCATAAAGAATATCCGCTTCCACCAAAATGCCATGCGTCCCCGCAACCGCCTTACTTCCCGTAATGGACACGGTTTTCACATCGATTTCCGCCCTGCGCAAAACGTCGACGACGGTAAGCGCCTCGACTTCCTCAAAGCCTTCTGCCAAATGAACATATACCATATTTCGCTCTCCCTTCCTAAACAATCTCTTTTTTAAACAGCACAAACCTCACAATTTTCAAGGACAACCCCGATTTCAACGGCAACCGCCGAAACAAATTGGCGCCGGCTCTCGAATGCACCCCGAAATATGGTTCACACACGCATAACGCACGCCAAACCCGCCAATGCTTCAATCATATGCGCCCCCAGCCTGTGCTTATGCCTGTAGCACGCATAAAGTCCATCATCACTTCATCATGCGCATCCCCCCCGGGCGCATTCCAGCACGCCTGCGCCCGCAGTAAGCTTGCTTGTGCCATTCCGCCCATCTGTTAGCTTCTGACAGCACGTTTACGCCCGCAACAAACCTGCTATCGCCATTCCGTCCAGACGCTGCAAGCTCTGCCAACACGCCTGCGCCATGCATCAGGCTTGCTAACACCGATCCGTTTCAAAAAAGATAAAGCCCGTCAATATGCGAACTTTATCTGTATTATGTATGAAAATATTCAAAATATGAGTGTAGGTTTTATTCTTGGAAGACAATTCTCCCGTCTTCTATTTTCTCTATAACAGCCAGGGATTCTACCCGGTATCCCTGCTCGCGCAGCTTGCGGCTTCCGCCCTGAAAGCCCTTTTCGATAACTGCGCCGATCCCTGCGACCTCTGCGCCGGCCTGCTCTGCGATGTCACAGAGCGCCATCGACGCTTCGCCATGCGCCATAAAATCATCGATCACCAAAATCCTGTCGCCCTTTGCGAGAAACCGCTCGGAAACCCGGAATTTGGAAACCGTTCCCTTGGTAAAGGATTTCGCCTCCGCCTCGTAGACGCCCTCCGTCATCGTGCTTGGCGCAGCCTTTTTGGCAAAGACGACGGGAACGCAGCCGAAATGCGGCGCAGTCAAACACGCCACGGCAATCCCGCTGGCTTCCACGGTCAAAATTTTATCGATCGCCTCATCTTGAAACCGCAGCCGAAAAGCTTGTCCGACCCGGTCCAAAAATGGAACGTCCAGTTGATGGTTTAAAAACTGGTCTACCTTCACGATCTCCGTTCCGATCGCAACGCCTTCTGTCAAAATTTTTTCTTTTAGCTCTTGCATAACTGATATCCAATCTATTTCTGGCCCGATAGCCTTCATCTGATGGCTGTCGTCGGTGACCTTCATCCGAGGGTTCTCGTTTAATGGCTTTCGTTTGATTGCCTTCATCTGATGAGTTCCATCTGATGGCTTTCCCTATTTTTCTTCTTCCTTGAATAAATCTTCCAGCCCTTCAAAGGAAATCTCCGCCTCAGACGCTTCAGTTTCACTTTCAACTTCCGTCACCTCTTCCGGCAGGTCAGGAAGCTCGATCTCGATATCGTCGAAGCTGATTTCATCCGCCGCCGTTTCTTCCGGCTTCGTAAGATCCTCCAGTGCAAGCGTCTGCTCTGCTTCTGCCACAGCGATATGCTCTTCGATCACCTCCGGAACAGGCGGTGCGGACGCAGGCTCTGAATCTGCAGCAGTAGTAATGTCCGGCGTTGAAACAGGCGTTTCTCCGGCAGCCTCTGGCGCGATCGTATCCTCCACTTCGATTTCAGAAACAGGGAAATCGACCATATCCAGGTCATTCATCATATTCCATTCCGCTTCATTATCGTTTTGCAGCTTGCTCTTCACGCTGTCAAGTTTCCCGGCAGTCCTGAGAATATTGATTTTAATTTCCTCAAACTCCGCTTCCATCGAATTGAGCTGCTGGCTGTACTTGTTCTTCATCGCTGTCATTCGTTCCCGCTCGGCATCCACGTCGGCCTTCATCGCAAGCTTTTCCGCCTCTACAGCTTCCCGCGCAGCATTGAGTTCATCTGTCATAGCCTTTTTCTCAGTATCCATGCCGACCCTCATCTGCGCCATTTCCTTCTCTTGCTTGGCAACCTGCTCCCTGCCTTCGGACAGGATCGTCTCTACTTCCGTCTTGGCCTGCGTGATGATCTCGTTACTGCTCTTCTTCGCCTCCATGATCAAGCTTACATACAGCTCATTGTTATCATCGTATTTCTGGTATCGCTCCTTTAAAATGTTTATTTCGCTTTCGTAAGCGTTTTCCAGCTCCTCTATGTTCTGTTCATACAGATCGCAAAGCTGCTGCATGCACTCGTACACATCATCCTTGTCAAAGCCTCCAACAGCACTCTTTTTAATGTTCATGCCTTTAAGAAGTCCTATGACCGTTTCACGTCTTTGCTCCGTTAATGCGTTTCTATTCATTTCTAAAACCTCTTTTTCTCTCATATTCGTCTTTTTCGATACTATTATAGATATTAGACATTATATCATCAAAAATTTATTTTGTCTTCCTAAATTTGTAATTTTATTACTTTTTTGTTGACTTTTACGTCCCAATAGGTTTAACATAACTAAGAGTTCTTTCTTAAAAGATTCCGGTTCAGGTAAAATCCGGAGCGATTTACAAAACGAGGTTAATGAAACATGAAAACAATTGAAATCACATCTGGCAACCAGAAAGCGCTGTTCACGACGAAATCGATGACGTTTCACGGGCGGGAATTCTTGTATGCCAATATGACCGATGTTGTCAACCATACCGACATACATACTTATACGTTTGTTTATGACGGCGTATCCAAGGCGTTTCCTTATGAAGAAAAGGATGCAAAGGTGCTAAACGCTATTTTTAGCCAGGTTCAGGGTATGCAGGCTGAGAAAAGCAAGCCTGCTTCCGGCGGGAAAAAACCAGCATCACAGCCAAGCGGTACAGAAGCGCAAAAAGGAAAAGATACGGGAAAGCCTGCTGCGGCGCCAGGAGAAAATGCCGCCAAAGAGAAAGCACAAACAGAAAGTTTGACAGATGAAAAGGCGGCCGGGCAGGAAATGCCAGCAGATTCTGGAAAGAGCAAAGCGGATTCACAAGCACAGGAACAAACAACAAAGCCGGAGGGCGGAAAAGCCTTGGAAAGCCAAGGGCAAGCGTCCGGCAATGCAGATGAAAAAGGCTCTGGGAAAACACCGCAGGCATCGGGCGGGGCAGATGAAAAAAAGACCGGAAAGCCATCTGTAAAAGGGATTTTCTCCGCAGCAAAAAAGAAAAAGGGTGAACAAAAGGATGCACCTTCCGAAGGCATCGACGTCGATCCGCACAGACAAGCGAAATTAAAGAAATCCTTCACCATATTCGGCATTATCATCGCCATTTTTATCGTGTTGTCCCTAATTTTATACTTCGTATTCGGAACGAGCAGCGATCCAGCGCCATCTAATCCGAGCTCCACAGAATCCCAGCAATACAACGATATCGATGAATTGATCAACGACCTGCAATAATGCAGGTCGTTTCAGGCTGTAAACAAATTCCAGCGCCAAACAGGAGCCTGGGATTTGTCTATGCATGCCAATTTTCTATTCTGCGCCCCGCCGCCGCACACCCAGCCCATCATATGCCCGCCGCACCCTTGCCGGAAGAATAAAATCGGTTTCACCGATTCTTTTTCAGCAACAAACTTCGTTACATTCCCCGAATATTGTGTTCCGAACAGCCACTAAGGCGCCGGAACAGACCGCCATATCGCCCAAGGCGAATGCCCAAATTATAGAAGAACCGGCTTTACCCTTCCCTTTGCCCCATAAGCACAAAGCCTACTGCGGGTTGCAATTCCCGCAAGGCTCGTAACCCGCCTTTTCCGCCGCATCCACGCTCATAAAATACACCCGGTTCTCTTCCTTCGGCAAACCGCCGCAAGTCGGCAGGTGATACTTCTTGGAATTGAGGTTTCCGATATATGCGGCTTCCTCCGGCTCTGCCGTATACGGCTTATCCGCCTTTTTCCCTTCCACATTAAAGGCGATTTCCGCACCATTGCTGACAGCGATAACCGTCCCTTGCGTATCCGTCCTGAAAACCTCCGCGCCCAAGTCGTTAAACCTGCTCAACGCTTCCTCATGCGGATGGCCATACATATTGCCTTCTCCACACGACACAACAACATACGCCGGATTCGCACTCCGCAAAAAGTAATAACTGTTCGAAGCACTGCTTCCGTGATGCCCGGCCTGCAAAAGATCCGCCTCCAGGTCAAATCCAGCTTCTATCATATCCCGCTCTGCCGCACTTCCCGCATCTCCCGTAAACAAAAGGCTATTCTCACCATGGCGCACCATGAGGCAGATCGAGTCATCATTCGTATCATTGTAATCGCGGACAGGTCCTAAAAATGCCAAGCTGCATTCCCCCAGCTGCGCTGTATCCTCCGGCATGGGCGCTTGCGCCGGGATGCCTTTCTGTTCTATCGCCAGCTTCAACTGTCCTCCTATGCCTTCATCGTATTCATCCAGCATGAAAACCTTTTCCACTGCGAAACGTTCAATAATTGCTTGCCCCGATCCGATATGATCCTCATGCGGATGCGTGAAAACAATATATTTCAACCGCTCTATCCCCAGCTCATCGAGATAACTTATGATAAAATCGCTGTCATCCCGGTTTCCCGCATCCACCAGCATCGCTTCCCCCGCAGACACCAGCAAAGTACAGTCCGCCTGCCCTACATCCAGAAAGTGGACGGATAACCCGCCATCGGCTTGCAAAGATGCGCCATCGCCATCCACCGCGCTTTGCCCTGCGCACGAAGAAAAAAGCAATGCGCATAATACGATAAAGGTGGATAATATTGTCAGTACCGCAATCCGGCGGCGTCCCGTTGTCCGGTGGTACTCTATTGTCCAGCGGCGCTCTGTTGTCCGGCCGTTTCCCATAACCTGGCGGTTCCCTGCAATGCGGCCAGCTATCATCATCCTGCCGCATTCCCGTACGCATCTGTTTCCCATATTCCGATCGCATCCTGTGCCTCGGCTGCTTTTTATGCTTCGGGCTTCTCCCCTGCCCCAGCTGCCATTCCAAAAAAATCCCTTGTGTTTCCGTATCATAAATGCAAGCTCCTTTTACGCTGTATTTTTCTCATTATACCATGAATTACCTTGCTATTTCGATTGGCATTCATGATTCAATGAACGCTTCCCTGCGCTGGCGCCGTACTACAATGCGTTCATTATACCATGAATCTCCCCTGTTCTTTCGATTGGCATTCATGATTCAATGAACGCTTCCTTGCGGCAGCGCCGTACTAATCAATGCGTTCATTATACCATGAATCTCCCCTGCCCTTTCGATTGGCATTCATGATTCAATGAACGCTTCCTTGCGGCAGCGCCGTATCAAACTGTGCGTTCATTATACCATACCACGCTGTGGTTTTGCGCTCAATCCCCGCACGGAAAAGAAACACGCCGCTTAGCGTAAATTTTGAAAATAGAAATTTCCAATGGACGAAAATAGTCGAAATTTGTCTATTGGAAATTCCTCCCTAACCAAGAGACGCCTAACCGAAACAAACGAATCAAAAAACATCTCTTTCAACCAAATTGAATCAATATTTCTTCCCATTCTCTTGAACTGAACCGATGTCCGCTCTAACCGTCCCCAAGCGAAAAGCCTTTTAAAGCCAATCTAAGATTCTCTTTATAATCCCGAACCTGCTCATCAGTCCCTAAAACCAAACCGGATATCTTATTCAATCACCCTGGTCCGCCCCTCTTAAAACCCTTCTGAATCAAAGTTCGCTTAAAAACAGAAAAAAACTGGCTTTGAGAGAATCCGGCTGCTAATTGGCTGACAGGAAAGGAACAAATCGCATGATTTTGCAAAGATCTCCCTGGCTTTCCAATAAAAAGGGATTTTCAGGGAAAATGACCCGATAATTCTCTTGTTTTTAGAAAAATCACCTTTTTCAAGAGAATTGCGCTCCCCGAAATGGGATAATATAGAAATTTTGCCTTAAAATTCTCTCAAAAGAGCTGCATTTTTATAAATTAAGAGAACGGCAACCCGCCCATTTGCCCATAATATGCCCTGATCCTGCAAATTTTTATAAAACTTTTGCATTTGCCTACTTGACGTAGCTTTTCACCCATAGTAAAATAGCACAGTACACAATTAATGCGAGCCACTGTAGCTCATCTGGCAGAGCAGCACATTCGTAACGTGCAGGTGGCCGGTTCGATCCCGGCCAGTGGCTCCATATATGGGGCATTAGCGCAGCTGGGAGCGCGTTTGACTGGCAGTCAAGAGGTCACGGGTTCGAGCCCCGTATGCTCCACCAGACTGCGTAAATCCGGACTTACTTAGTTCGGTTTTTTTATGCCCTGAAAAATCCGCAGGCTCTGGTTTGCAGAACGAGCCAAATGGCAGGTTTTGATTGCAGGGAAAAGAAAGAACAAGTTTCGATTGCAGAACAAGTGAAAAAATAAAAAACACGCGCCGAAAAGCCTGCGCTTCTCTGTGCGTGTTTTTGCCTGCTTCTGGCAAAAAATCGGGGAGGCTGATTCTATTCTCCGCAAAAATCAGCTTTCCCAATCGCTTCGCGCTCATTTCATTGCTTGCAATCACCCGCAAGCGCAGGGATGCGAAACCACCTCCTGCACACGGCGCACACCTGTACCAATGAATAACACGCCTTGCGCCAATTCATAGCTGCATCCTGTACCCTTGCACCAATTCATGGCTGCATCCCGCAGATCTATACCAATTCATACCTGCACCCTGCGAAAGCTAAATCAAACATACAAATGCTCTTATAGCTGCAATATTTACAGGCAGTCTTCTTTTCAGCGGAATCCTTTTCCCGTTTCGGTTTGATTTCGATACGCCCGTCACAGATTTCCTCACAGATCCGTTTCACCTGTGCATCCACCTCCCCAATCAGCGTATCCATTTCCGCACGGGTAAACCATATGCCGCCTGCCGCCGCCTCCCACTGCTGCCTTTCCTTGACGAACTTTACGGGGATTACCGTCGATTCCTTAACAGAATCCTTCCCGATATCAGAATCCATCGCCTGTATCGCACCATCCTCATGGAGCATGATTCCCTGCATCCTATAATTCTTTTCCAACCGTTCTTCCAAATTGTCCGTGCCATCTATCGCAGCGCTGCGATCGCCATTGGTCTCCAGTTCTCCTATGTTAAAATAAAATACGCCTGCCGGCGCTGCGGAATGTCCTTCGCCTGCTGATCGTCCATCGACAAGAAAGCCGTTATCATCATACGTTCCGCCCATCGCCGCCTTGAGGTATACCATCAGTTGGAGCTGGTATCCGCTTTTCATATGATCGATATTGATTTGGCTCAGTCCTGTTTTATAATCAACGATTCTTACCGCACACGCATCGCCGCGCTGGGAATTGGAAACGCCTATGTCGTTCGAGCCGCCCGCATCGCTGCGCCGGGGAGCGGATGCGCATGGATTGCCCAGGCCATGCGCATCATTCAACTGATTCGGGACGCCTGCATCGCCAGCAGCTTCCACCCGCCGTGTACCTAAGCTGTTTTCTCCGTCCGGACCGTCCGGACCGCCCGCATCGCCCGCCGAAAGCACGTCCAAGCGGTCGATATTTCCCCGGATCAGCACCTCCCTGTCCCCTGCCTGTATCCTGACGGAAGGAAGCTCCTGCCCCTTGCCGAATGAGCGTTCAAAGTAAATATTCCGAATCGCGCCCTTCTTTACCTGCTTGACCATCGCCCAGGCAACATCGCCGCAAATTTCCGCCAATCGTTCCGTCCGGTATGCTTCCGTTCTTCCCGCATCGGTCAAGCCTTCCTTATAGCTGCTCATTTCGTCCCTGATGATGTGTTCCACCATATCCCGGCAGTCATCCTCCGTGATGCGCATCCAGGAAGACGCTGGATCTGTCACCATCATTGCTTGGTCTTCCGGCATCAGCCGCTGGGACAGCATCATCATCGTCCTATGATAGAGATCCCCGATTTCCCGTCCGCTCATTTCATACAGCTCCGGCTCTTTCGCACGAAGACCGTGCTGCACAAAATATGCAAACGGACAACTGCTGTATTTTTCAAGCTTCGACGCACTGACCACGATATCGCCGTCAGCATCCTGGTAAAGCGCCTCCGCAAAGCTGTTTCCCAGCTTTTCCACGGTATTATCAAAGAGCATCCCCGCTTTCAGCTTTTCCAGCACACCAGGCTGTTTTCTCTGATAGCGGATCAAGACCTGCTTCCAGCCGTCATGAAGCGTTCCGCCGTCGCAATACTTGTGGAAAGCCTCCGCCAGATAGAAAAGCGCGCCTTCCCCGCAAAGCATCATGTCCAGGACATCGCCATCCGCTTCCAGGTCGGAAACGATCCGCAAAAGCCCCTTCCCTGCCAAGTACTGCTCCAGCTTCATGAAAATCTCGGATTTTCGCAGCGGCCCGCCATTCTCATCCATGCTGCTACAGCTGACGTAAAGCCGCTCCTGCGGCAAATGAAACGTCCTGTAAATTGCCATCGCTTCTTCTTGCCGCAGTACGCTGTCCCGCTTGGAAATTTCCAGCTTCATATCGGCAAGCACATCCTGTTCCCGTTCGCTCAAAAGCCCCTCGCTATTCGTTTCCAGCGGGAGAATCCCAGCGTTTGCGCCCGCCACTAAAAGAACCTTGACGCGGCTGAGCCTGGTCCGCTGCATCGTACCCATGATCACGCAGTCCGAAGTCACCGGGACAAGCCCGATCTCGACCTTTTCAAACCCCGCGATCATCAGCTTCAATAGCTCTTCATTGGAAATGCGCTCGTCGCCCGTAATCTCCACGATCTGGTCAAAAATATTGCAGATGATATTCCAACTCTGCGCCGTCTGCGCCGCGCCTTCCGTAAGGCCTGCGGCTTCCTGCTGCACGATCAAATCTTCGATCCGCTGCCGCATCCCGAAATCCCCGTCGAGAAAACGATACAAACCTTCCGTTTTCTCCCCGGCAGTATTGCGGCGTCCGATGCAGTTCCTTGCTCCCTCTATCGTTTCCACGACTGCTTGGCGCAGCTGGTTAAGCCGCTCCAGCTCCGCCTCGCTGTATCTGTCCCCGGTTTTCGTAAACGGCAGCTTCCAGGAAGCCCCCCTGATTTTAAAGGAAGCCGCATAATTTTCCAGCATTTCGATCTCGTCAGTTGGAATCCTTAAAATCCCCGTTTTCAGCATCTGCATCACGTTTTCGCTTCTGTAGCCCCCGGAGACGAGCTGCATCACCGCAATCAGAAACCCGACGGCCGGATGGTGCAGCACTTTCCTCTTTTTATCGACGAACACGGGAATGCCCCACCTGTGGAACGTCCGCCTGAATACCCTGCCACGGTGTTCCATGTCATTGCAGACCAAAACGATATCGCCAAACTTGTAACCGTGTTCCTTCACCAGCTCCATGATATACGCCGCCGCCCGCTCCGCCTCCGCATAGACATTGGACGTCTGCACAAGAGTCACGGCGGCGGGGTTTTCCCACACGGTCTTTCGCTTGTCCCCTTCTATCGCATGAACCTGCGCCTGCTCGTGCAAATCCGCCGCCAGCGTTTTCAACTGCTCGATTACATACCCGGCCAAACGGAAAATCTCGTTTCCCGCTTCGTAAGTCAGCACGATGTTCACCGCCTTGGCAGTACGCAGCAGCTTGCCGATGATTTGCAGGTTTTTCGGCGTAAAGGTATCGTATCCGTAGATCCAAATCTCGGATTCCGCTACCATGGACGCTTGCGTGAGCTTCTCACCGTAAAAATCTATGTAGTCGTCCGAATCCAAATATTTCCCTTCGATCAGCCTCTGGTATTCTGTATAAATCGCCTGGATATCCGAAAGCTTGTATTTCAAATACCCCGTATCCGAAAGCCCGTCCAGCGCCTCAGCCAAGCGTTCCGGCGTCACTTGGTAAAGCTTCATGTCCGAAATGAGGGAATTGAGCAAATCGATGAACGAATTTTTCCAATTCAAGTCCTTATAGATTTTGAGGTCTTTCGCAGTTTTCCGCATCACCTTCGTAAGGAGCATATGCCTGCCGTACTGGTCGATCATCGCAGGCTTTTTGCCACAAGTCTCGCGCACCGCTTTGTTTCCCAGCATGGAAAAGTCCATCACGCGGAGATCCATCAGTCCTTTTTTCCCCATATAAAAAAAGGCATCCCGTTCCGCCTGCAACGAAAATTGGTCCGGCACAAGCAGCAAGGTCTTGCCTTTTATCTGTCCAAACATGAATTTTTCTTTATCGGTATCTTCCCTTCCGCAATAGATGTTAAGCATGAAAACGCCGCCTTCCTATGTGGTAAATTCCCTGAATACATCCTTCACGCTGTCAATTTTCCTAATCCGCTCCACATTGGCATTGCAGAAAACCAGGCTGTTTTCATAGTCGCCGCCTGCGCCTCTGAGAACAGCTTCGATGATATCGTAGGAATCATTATCCGTGTCCGTGATACGCTGTGTAAAAGCGTTGCGCATGGCCCTGACGGATGTCTTCATAGGGCTTTTTATCATTGTAACATCATTTGCCGTACAGTTCAAATACAGCTTTTTATACGAATCGGAAGCGCCGCATTCCTCCGTCGCCACAAAACGCGTCCCCAGCAGAAAACCATCCGCCCCGTACCGGTACAAAGGCTCGGCATCTGCCTTTTCGATAATGCCGCCGCCTGCGATGAGCGGGCAGTTTTCCAACTTGGAAAGCTCCGCCTTGATATCCGCAATCAGCTTAAGCCATTCCTGCTCTGCCTTTTCGATCTGCGTTTCCTTAAATCCCAAAAGGCCAGCGGCGAGAGGTCCTTGAAAGATGAAGCCATCCGGCTCCCTGTTGTACTTCTTGGCCCACGACCGGATGATCGCCGACGCCGCCCGCTTCGAGGAAATGGTCGGGATCAGCGCTACTTTTTTGTTGCTGCAATACTTGGGCAGATCTGTGGGAATCCCTGCGCTGGTAACGATCACCTGTGCGCCGGCTTTGACGGCAGTTTCCGCATATTGATGCGCCCAGGGCTTGTTCCACATGATGCTCACGCCGATGAGGCCTTTGCCGCCTGCCTTCTGCACCGCCGCAAGAGCCGCCCTCACTTCCTGCTCGATCGCCTTCAAATTCGCCGCTTGCGGGTTGCTTCCGTATTCTTCCATCCTATATCCGATGGCGGAAGTGCCGATCAAGCCCAATCCGCCTTCGATGGCGACAGCGGACGCCAGCTCGCTGCCTGCAATGCCGATGCTCATGCCTGCCGATACGATCGGTACTGGCAGCGTGTGTACACCTAATTTCAACGGACGCAAAGTGAATGCCCCACTTCGCCGGTAACCCATGGAGCTTCTCATCAGCAGGAACTGGTTGATGTTATCGAGGGAGGAAATGAACCGCGATAGCTCCGCTTCTGGAACTGGCGCGATGGCTTCGCTCACCATCGCCTCGTGAAAATCCTCATGCGCCATCACCGCTGAAGCGCCTTTTTCCGTAAGCTGTATCTTGACGATCCGACGATCCTCATCGTCCCGCCGCCGTTTCACGTAGCCCTTTTTCACCAGCTTATTGATGGCCGCCGTAAGCGTGCTGACACGGATGCCCAGAAGGTTCGCCACATGCGTCATCGTCCGCGCCCGTCCCGTCCCCACCGCTACGAGCGTATGGATTTCGGTAATGGAAAGGTCAGCAGAGGTGGATTCCTTCACGGCCTCCTCCTCCAGCTTCAAAACCATTTGAAAAAGATTTCCTAGGATGTCGTTGATCTTCTTGACGTTTTTATCCAAGCTTCTGCTCCTTGCTAAAAGCGAACATGATTTCACATTTGCAAGCGAGTTCATCCCCCACGTAAGCTTCCGCAAGCCCTGTCCCGCTGCTGTTCCTGAGTCTGTCCAGCGTCACTTTTAGCGTAAGGGTATCCCCCGGAACGACCTGCCGTTTGAACCTTGCGCTCTTAATTGCGCCGAATACGGCCAGCTTTCCCCTGTGTTCCGGCATACTGAGTACCGCGATTGCGCCTGCCTGTGCCAGCGACTCGACCTGCAATACGCCCGGCATGATCGGATTTCCTGGGAAATGCCCCTGGAAATAATATTCATCCGCCGTGACAAACTTTGTAGCGACGATGGATTTTCCCGCCTCCATTTCCTCGACCTGATCCACCAGGAGAAACGGCTCTCGGTGCGGTATGATTTCTTTTATCTGTTCCTTATTCAATAACATTTGGCTATTCCTTTTTTATCTTGCAATGGCTCTCTAACAACGGTCCTCTGACAATGGCCTTCTTGCAGTCTATTCTTCGAATTTCTTTACGACCAGCGTTCCGTTATGCCCGCCAAAGCCCAAAGAGTTTGACATGACATAGCGCAGATCAGCTTTTCTGCCTGCATTCGGAACATAGTCCAGACCCAGCTCGGGATCTGGCTTTTTTAATCCTACGGTCGGCGGGATGAAGCCTTCCATGATCGCCTTGGTGCAAATCACCGCTTCAAGGCCGCCTGCGCCGCCCAAAAGATGCCCCGTCATGCTCTTTGTCGAGCTTACCGGCACTTTCGTATCCTCGCCGAACACCTTCTTCACTGCGATCGTCTCAAACGCATCGTTATACGGCGTTCCCGTCCCGTGCGCATTGATGTAATCGATCTCATCCGCTGCAATGCCAGCTTCTTTGAGTGCGAGCCTGATCGCCTTTGCCGCGCCTTCGCCATCCGGCGCAGGCGATGTGATATGGTAAGCATCGGAAGTTGCGCCGTATCCCACGATTTCACCGTAGATTTTAGCGCCCCTAGCCTTTGCATGCTCCAGCTCTTCTAACACCAGAAGCCCTGCGCCCTCGCCCAAGATGAAGCCGTCGCGCTCTGCGTCAAACGGCGTTGAGCATCTGTCCGGGTCGGTCCTCGTGGACATCGCCGTCATATTGGCAAAGCCCGAAAAGCATACCGGGGAAAAGACGGATTCCGCCGCCCCTGCCAAAATCACATCGTGGTATCCATGCTTTACATTCCGGTAAGCTTCCCCGATATTATGCGTTCCCGCCGCGCACGCCGAGACGATTCCCATGCTCGCACCCTGTGCATGGAACGCCATCGAAATATTGCCTGAAATTCCGTTTGGCATCACCATCGGAATCATCATCGCAGAGGCCCTCGCCATGTTGTTTCGCTTCACGCACTTCGCCACTTCGTTTTCCAGCGTGATCACGCCGCCGATTCCCGTACCGCAATACACGCCAAACCTGTCCGGCTCGATGTTCTCGCCGCTGACAAGCCCTGCATCCTCCATCGCTTCCTTCGCCGCCGTCAATGCAAACTGCGCCACCCGATCCAGCCGCTTTGCCGCCCGCTTATCACCGTAATCGTAATTTTTCACCTCTGCGCCCATCCGCACCTTGTGGTTTTCCAAATCGAACAGGGTGATTTCCGCGATTCCGTGCCTTCCGTTGCTGATGGAATCCCACATTGCTTCCACGTCGTTTCCCACTGGAGAAACAACGCCCAAGCCCGTTATCACTACTCTTTTTTCCATGTTAATCTCCTTTACATTATGATGCCGCCGTCAACGCTGAGTACCTGCCCCGTGATATACGAGCCTAGGTCCGACGCCAGGAAAAGGGCTGCGTTTGCCACGTCTTCCGGCTTTCCCGTTCGTCCCAAGGCGATATTTTTCGCCGCCTGCTGCTTCTGCTCGTCGGTCAGCACCGCCGTCATGTCCGTCTCGATGAACCCGGGCGCGATCGCATTGACCCGGATGCCCCTCCTGCCAAGCTCCTTCGCAGCCGACAGGCTCATGCCCACAATCCCGGCCTTGGATGCGCTGTAATTGACCTGGGCAGGGTTTCCCTTCAGCCCAGATACGGACGCCATATTGATGATCGCGCCGCTCCTCTTTTTGATCATCAGGCCAGCGCATTCCTTCATCATGTAAAACGCACCGTTCAGGTTGGCGTTGATGACTTTCGTAAAGTCTTCCGCGCTCATGCGTACCATGAGCTTGTCGTTGGTCATCCCTGCATTGTTGACGAGGATATCCACCCTGCCGAAAAGCTCCTTCGCCATTGCCGCCGCCTTGACGGCAGTCTCCGGGTCTGCAACATCGCCTTTCAGAAGATGCACCTGCGTTCCGTATTGTTTCAGTTCTCCTGCCGTCTTTTCCGCTTCTTCGTCATTGCTTCTGTAGCAGAGGATCACGTCAGCCCCATTTTCGCAAAAACACTTCGCGATGGCCTTGCCGATGCCCCTGACGCCGCCCGTGATCACGGCTTTTTTATCCTTTAACATTTGATTGTTCTCCATTCGTCTTCGTTATCTGCTCTTATTCGCCTTCGTTTTATGCCGGACGCACTATGCCATTTCCTGCAACGCTGCGACCGTCTCTTCCAGCGTTTCGACGTTTTCCACGTGATATGCCGCAATCTGCGGGCACGTTTTTTTCACCAGTCCCGAAAGCGTCTTGCCCGGACCAACTTCGATGATGACGCCCACGCCGTCCGCTTCAAATTTCCTGATAATTTCTTCCCAGTAAACCGGGCTCATCGCCTGCTTTGCCAGCATATCCGCTAAATAAGCGCACACGTTGCCGCCGTCAAAATCCTTCATCATATCGTCGGCCGTCACGTTGGCGTAGACTTTTTTCTGCGGCGCTTTCAGCCCCGCTTCCAGCAGGATATCTTTCAGCTTTTCCGCCGCCGGAATCATCATCGGGCTGTGGAAAGCCGTACTGACACCGAGTGGGATCGCCTTGACCCCGCGCGCCTTTGCCGCTTTGCGAAAGCGTTTCAATGCAGCCTTATCGCCTGCCACCACCGTCTGCACTGGAGAATTGAAATTAACGCCTTCCAGGATACCGTCTTCCCGGGCTTCCTCGACTGCCTCCAATACGGCCGCACGGTCGCCCATTCCTGCCGCCATGCCGCCCTTTGCATTTCCATCCGCATCAAGGCCCGCCTGCTGCATCAGCGTCCCCCGTTTAGAAACGATGTCGATGCCCTTGCTGATCTCGTCGATCGCGCCTGCCGCCGTAAGCGCAGAATATTCTCCCAAGCTAAAGCCAGCTATGGCCGTGACTTCCAGCTTATCCGCCAGTCCTTTTTCTTCGATCTGCCCCAGCAGAGCTTGGTATGCCGCCATGGTCGTCGTATAAATCGCCGGCTGGGTCACATGGGTCTGCTTGAGCGTCTCCGCATCGCCCTCAAAGCACCAGTCCTTTACCTGCTGCCCCGCCATATCAAAGATTTCCTTTGCCTGCGGGTAGTGATCATAGAGATCCTTTCCCATGCCGCTATACTGCGCGCCCTGCCCTGCAAATACGATTCCGATCTTCATAAACCGCTTCAACCTCCTTAAACATTTCTTCAATGATCTCCGCCGCAGACTGCTCTTTCTTCACAAGGCCTGCGACCTGCCCCGACATCACCGAGCCGTAATCCATGTCGCCATCCACGACGGCAGCCGTCAGCTTGCCGATGCAAAGCGCGTTGATTTCTTCTTCATCCGCATTTTGCTTTTCCAGCTTCAGCACCTGCCGTGTCAGCTTATTTTTGATCACCCTGACCGGATGACCCGTCGAGCGTCCCGTCGCCACGGTGTCCGTGTCCTTCGCCTTGATGATCGCATCCTTATAGCTCTGCGCCACCGTGCATTCGGAGGCCACCAAAAACCTGGTGCCGACCTGCACGCCTTTGGCGCCCAGCATATACGCCGCTGCAATGCCCCTGCCGTCTGCGATGCCGCCTGCCGCAATCACGGGAACATCCACCGCATCGGCCATCTGCGGCATCATCGCCATGGTCGTATTTTCCCCGATATGGCCGCCGGCTTCCGTGCCTTCGGCTACGATCGCATCCGCGCCTGCCCGCGCTACGCGCTTTGCCAGGGCGACCGATGCTACGACAGGAATCACCTTGATCCCGTTTTCTTTCAGGCGAGGGATGTATTTTCCCGGATTGCCCGCTCCAGTCGTGATGACCTTGACCTTTTCCTCGCAGACCACGTCCACCAGCTCATCGACGTTATCGGCCAAAAGCATGATGTTGACGCCAAACGGTTGATCCGTCATTTCCCGCGTCTTTTTTATCTCTTCCCGCAGCCAGTCTGCGGATTGCCCGCCTGCTGCGATGATGCCCAATCCGCCGCCATTGCTGACCGCCGCCGCCAGGTGGCAATCCGCAATCCGCGCCATAGCGCCCTGGATGATCGGGTATTTCGTTCCTAAAATTTCACATACGTTTACCATTTTTTTCTGTTCCTCTTGTTTCTGTTTTTTTGGTCTTTGGATTCTCTGGGCTTAGGATACATACGGTCTGAGCGCATCGGGAGGGCGAAAGCGTGCTTTAAGGCGGCGTGCTTTTTATGATATGTTTGAATATTTATTCTGCCCGCCAATTAAACTTGCGCAAAGCATCCCTTCCCCCGCCGAAAGCACATTTAAGATATTTACCCTAACCGTTTATTTGGAAATGCGCATAAAATCCCCCGCCTTTGACCTTCGATTGCCAAAAATGCACTTATCCCTTCACGCTTTCAAAAGCCCTTTGCTTTCCTCCGCATCCGATCCCGTTACTACTCCATGGCCGCACCCAATATGTACGGGCGATCCGTCCGGCGCAGGAATGCGCCAAGCTCGCCCATTACCACTCTATGACTGCGCCTGCCGCGCACAAACCGCCGCCAAATCCCATCGCAGCAATGATGTCGCCTTTTTTCAGCTTCCCAGTCTGCTGTAAATCGTAAAGCGCCATCGGCACCGTCGCCGAAGATACGTTGCCGCTTTTATCGATGCTGATCTGGAATTTTTCCAACGGCTGGCCAAGCTTCTTCGCCGCAGCGCTTATGATCCTGCCGTTCGCCTGATGCGGAACGAACCAATCGACGTCATCCAAGGTAAGACCGACCTTCGCCAATGCACCCGTCGTCACTTCGTTGATCGAATTTACAGCGAATTTAAATACTTCCCTGCCCCGCAGGTAAAGCGGAATCGGCGTCAAATCGTCTTCCCAGAACGGCGGATTGATATAGTTCGCCTTGCAATGGATCACATCGTGTACGTCATCGTAATTCTTGATATATGTGCTGAGAATGCCTCGTTCAGCCGGGTCGTTTTCCAGCACGGCTGCGCCTGCGCCATCGCCGAACAAAATGCAAGTTCCCCGGTCCACCCAGTTTGTGACCCTGGTCAGCCGCTCCGAGCCTATGACCAGCGCGCGTTTCATCCCATGCTCGCCAGAGCCTGCGCCTGCGCCTGTGTTCATGAGCGATTCCGCAAGCCAAAGGCCATAGATGAAGCCGCTGCAGGCAGCATTGATATCAAACGCCACGGCATTTGGCAAATCCACAGCCATTTTCACCTCGGCTGCCATAGCCGGTGTCACATGGTCAGGCGTGATGGTCGCTACGATCACCAGCCCTACAGACTCCTTGTCGACGCCCTGCAACGCTTCCTCTGCCGCCGCCTTAGCCATATCGAGCGAGCTTTCCGTCGTCGCCACGTGCCGCTGGGAAATGCCGGTCCGCTCTACGATCCATTCATTGTTTGTATCGATGTATTGCGACAGTTCATCGTTCGTCACGATTCTTTCCGGCAGGCTCTTGCCCATGCCGATTATTTTGATTCCCAAAAGTCCATCCCTCCATTTTCGTTTTATTATCAAATAGTTCGACTATCAAAGTATTTATGTATATAATACCGCAATCTGGCAAAAAAGTCAAGGTGGTGGCGGCGATACTTTGCCCGCAGGATGGCGGCAGCATCCCGATCTGGCAAGATGACCCAGCGCAGGCGGCTAAATATGCTGGCGCATACATTTAGATCTTCATCGGGCTGCGAGCGCCGACCTACAATCCAGCGCATCGCCTAACCTAACGACTGTACAATCCAGCGGCAAACCGCCCTCGTCTTTTACCCCCTTATTCCGCCTCGCCTAAAATCGCAAACAACTCCTCCGGCTTGTGAATGATATAATCTGGCGCATCCTTTCCCAGATCCGCTTTCGTCTTCCCCGCCAGAGCCAGCGACCAGGCCACGAGCACGGAACGCACCCCGGCATTTTTAGCGCACATAATATCAAACAACGTATCGCCGAGCATCACGGCCTGATCCGGCCTTGCCCCCAATTTCCGGAGCGCAATATGAACCGGCTCCGGATCCGGCTTATGCTTTGTCGTATCCTCCGGCGTAACAATCGCATCAAAATACTTCGTCAGCCCGTATTTTTCCAGGCCTTCCATCGAGGTCTGCTTGAGCCTTGACGTCACCAGCCCGATTTTATATCCCCGCTCCTTTAATGCGATAATCAATTCCTTCATGCCGGGAAAAAGCGTAATCAGCCCATTGAAATTATCCCGCTGGAACTGCCTGTATATTTCGATGGACTCTTCAAGCGGAATGTGCGGAAAAAAACGGTCCATGGTGGTTTCAAGGGGTTCGCCGAATGTAGCCGTAAGGACGTCTTCCTTTTCTTCACGGTTTGCCAGCGTCCGGAACGTATGCTGCCACGACATCAGGATCACGTCGTTGGTATCCATGAGCGTTCCGTCAAAATCAAATAATACGGCGTTTATTTGCTGCATCGTAATCTCCCTTCGTCTATCATGTTTATTATATTGATTCCGGGTATCCTTTTCAAGCGCTGACTACAACGAAAACGAACCTGCCCACCCTTTTCAAACGCAACTATGGCAGCAAAACCAATCTTCCTTTTCCTTTCAGTCGCTAACTTTAACAATAAAACCAACTTTCCTTCCAATCCGACCACTAGCCCCAATGGAAAAGCCCGGTTCTCAAAGTCCCGGGCTTTTCGCGGTGTATAAAAATGATTTTAGAGATTTTCAAAATATATGCATCTGCGGGCTTTCCAAAATCCACGCATGAACATCCGCGCACTTGCTGCAAGCCGCCTCCACTATCCGCATATGCACGTCCGCAAGATCTTCAATACCCACCGAACATGGACAGCATCACCGCCGCCGCCACGCCAGATCCGATCACGCCTGCAACGTTCGGCCCCATCGCATGCATCAACAGGAAATTAGAAGGATTTGCCTTCTGCCCTTCAATCTGCGATACACGAGCCGCCATCGGAACTGCGGATACTCCTGCCGAACCGATCAACGGATTGATCTTGCCGCCCGTCAGCGCATTCATCAGCTTGGCGATGAGAACGCCGCCAGCGGTGCCGACAGCAAAGGCGCAAATTCCCAATAAAACGATTTTTAACGTCGATGCCGTAATAAACGTAGAACCCGTCGCAGATGCCCCGACGCAAGTTCCCAGCAAAATAACCAAAATATTCATCAGCGCATTGGAGGCAGTCTCCGCAAGCCTTGCCGTCCTGCCGCATTCTTTGAACAGGTTGCCGAGCATCAAGCAACCGATCAACGGTGCGGCGGAAGGAAGAAGCAAGCAAACAACCACCGTAACAGCGATCGGAAACAGGATTTTTTCCCGCTGGGAGACCACGCGCAGCTGCTCCATCTTAATCTGCCTCTCCTGCTCCGTGGTGAGCGCCCGCATAATCGGCGGCTGGATTACAGGCACGAGCGCCATGTAAGAATACGCCGCCACAGCAATCGGTCCTAGCAGATGATCCGCCAGCTTTCCCGTTAGATAGATGGCAGTAGGCCCGTCAGCCCCGCCGATAATCCCGATCGATGCGGCCTCCTGCGCATTGAAACCAAGAATAACCGCCACAAAGAAGGCGAAAAAAATCCCCAGCTGCGCCGCCGCCCCCATCAGAAGCGATTTCGGGTTGGCGATCAACGGACCGAAATCCGTCATCGCCCCGACGCCAAGGAAGATCAGCGACGGCAGTACAGGCTTCAACACATAAAATATGGTGAGCAATCCCGCATCGGTAAGCTGGCTCGAAGCGGTAATATCAAAATGCTCGATAAACATACCGGTAATCGGCAGGTTTGAAAGCAACATCCCAAATGCGATCGGCACTAAAAGCAACGGTTCAAATCCACGCCTGATCGCCAAATACAGGAAGACAAACGACACCAAAATCATGATGCCATTCTGATAATTAAAATTAGCAATTCCCGTGTCGCCCCAAAGCTTCACCAGAGAATCTAAAACAGCCTCCATTGTGTTCTCCTTTATCAGTCTTTTTTCTCCCAAATGACATATGAATGCTGCTTATATTAATGCCACACAAGCAAACATTAATGTCAAAATAATAGCACATCCGTTTTTTCATTACAAGGGCGGCTCTGCATAAATACTGTATACACAGAAAAAGCGACCCGGCACAGCAGCAGGTTTTCCCGCTTTGCTTCCCGCCATAGCTCTTGCAAAACCTCACTTTACCTCTCGCAAAATCTTTCAAGCTCTCTTGCAGCCGTCCTCGACCGCCTCGCAAAATTTTTAATTTCCAATAGTTCCTTTCACAGAATCACTTATCACAGAGCCGCTCGCAAAACCTTTCATGGGATCGCTCGCCAAGCCTTTCTCCCAGCCGGCCTCGCAGAAGCCTCTGCAAGCCCTCCTACAAAAACCCCTATTTCAGCTTCATCGTCAACCCGATCTTTTGCTTCTCGTGATCGATATTGATGATCTTCACCTTGACCGTATCCCCTACGGACACGACATCCATCGGATGCTTGATATACTTATTGCTCATCTCGGAAATATGCACGAGCCCATCGTTTTTCACGCCGATATCCACGAATGCGCCGAAATCCACCACGTTTCGCACCGTCCCCACAAGCTCCATGTCGAGCTTCAAATCATCAAAGGATTTGACATCGTTGCGGAAAACCACGGCAGGCGCATCCTCGCGGGGGTCACGCCCCGGCTTTTTCATCTCGGCAATGATATCCGTCAAAGTCGGCACACCGATCGCAAGCTCCGCCGCCATCCGCTCTACCGCCTTTTTCATGTTCCTGGCAGGCTTTTCTTCCTTCTTGGAAAGCTCCGCCAGCGCCGCAAGCCCTTTCGCCCGCGTTTTCGGGCGTTCCGGCTTTTCTTCTACGCCATACGCATCCCAGATACGCTCTTCAATATCGGAAACGCCGCCCTTTTGCAACGCATCCTTGTCAATATTTAACTTGTCCAGCATCGCTTCCGCCGCCGCATAGGATTCCGGATGCACCGACGTCGCATCCAGCGGATTTTTCCCATCTGAAATGCGGATGAAGCCCGCACACTGGCTGTACGTTTTTTCGCCCAGCTTAGCGACCTTTTTCAGCTCCTTCCGTTCCGTAAACGCCCCGTTTTCTTCCCGGTAAGAAACGATATTCTTGGCGATTCCCATATTGATGCCCGCCACATGGGCCAAAAGCGACGGCGACGCCGTATTCAGGTCTACCCCGACCCGGTTCACGCAATCCTCGACCACGTTGTCCAGCGCGTTTTCCAAAAGTGTCTGGTTGATATCGTGCTGGTACTGGCCCACGCCGATGCTCTTGGTCGGTATTTTCACCAGCTCGGCCAGCGGGTCTTGCAATCGCCTTCCGAGCGACATCGCCCCGCGCACGGTAACATCCAGGTCGGGATATTCCTCCGTCGCCAGCTTCGAAGCCGAGTAAACGGACGCACCCGCTTCGTTGACGATCGTGTAATTGATCTCCGCGCCTGTTTTCTTGATAAAATCAGCGACCACTTCCTCCGTTTCCCGCGAAGCCGTCCCGTTGCCGATGACGATGGTATTGATCTTGAATTTATCCACCAGCTTTTTCAACACCGCTTCCGTCCCTTTAATATCCTTCTTCGGCTCGGTCGGGTAAACGGTCGTATACGCCAGGAGCTTTCCCGTTTCGTTTAAGACTGCCACCTTGCAGCCGGTCCTGTAGCCCGGGTCGATGCTGATGATCCGCGCACCCTTGACCGGGGGAACCATGAGCAGCTTTTCCGTATTTCTGGAAAAGACCTTCACGGCCTCCGCTTCCGCCCGCTCCGTCAGCATATTTCGCATTTCACGCTCGGCAGACGGCGCCATCAGCCGCTTATACGCATCGGCGATGGTATCCTGCAAAAGCGGCGCGAAAATCGATTTTTCATTGGTAATGACCGCATCGGCCAGCAGTTTTTCCATCTGCTCATGATCGGTTGCGACCTTGACCTTCAGCTTCTTTTCCTTTTCGCCCCTGTTGATGGCCAGCACCCGGTGATTCGGAATCTTGCTGATGCCTTCGCTATGTTCGTAGTACATTTCATAGACGGTCTTTTCCTCCGGGTCTGCCGCCTCCGTCGTGAGGACGCCAACCGCTTGGGTCTTTTCCCTGATCGCGGCGGTCAGGTCCGGATCGTCCGAAATTTTTTCTGCAATGATGTCGCATGCCCCTTGCAAAGCCTCCGCCTCCGAAGCGACCTCCTTCTCCGCGTCCACGAACGCCTTTGCATATTCCTCCGGCTGTCCGCTTTCCGCTTCCTGCGCCCAGAGGATATCCGCAAGCGGCGCAAGGCCTTTTTCCTTCGCCTTGGAGGCCCTGGTCGCTTTCTTTTTCTTATATGGCTTGTAAAGGTCTTCCACCCGCTGCAAAACGGCAGCTTCCGTGATCTGAGCGGCAAGCTCGTCCGTCAGCTTTCCTTGTTCGTCAATCAGGCGGATGACCTCCTCTTTTCGTTCTTCGAGGTTTCGAAGGTATGTCAGGCGTTCATCCAGGTCGCGCAATACGACGTCGCTCAGCCCGCCTGTCATTTCCTTCCTGTACCTGGCAATAAAAGGAATGGTGTTTCCTTCATCGATCAGATTTACCGTTTGTTCTACCTGCGCCTGCTTCAGCCCAAACTCTGCGGCAAGCGTCGCGATGATGTTCATGTCGCTCGTTACTCCTTTTGCTTTAGTTTCTCGTTGATAAAGTAATCCAGATCGCCGTCCATGACCGCCTGGACGTTGCCCATTTCCGCCCCGGTCCTGTGATCCTTTACCATCGTGTACGGGTGGAATACGTAGGACCTGATCTGGCTGCCCCACGTGATCTGGCTGTAATCGCCTTTCAGTTCATCGAGGCTTTCTTTCTTTTCCTGCTCCGCAAGCTCGATCAGCTTGGACATCAAAAGCTTCATAGCGGTTTCCTTGTTTTGATGCTGCGACCGCTCATTCTGGCAGGTCACGACGATATTCGTCGGAAGGTGCGTGATCCTGATCGCCGAATCGGTTTTGTTGACGTGCTGCCCGCCCGCCCCGCTGGACCGGAAGGTATCGATCCGCAAATCGTCGTCGTTTAATTCCACCTGGATGTCGTCGTCGATTTCAGGCGTTACATCCAGCGATGCGAAGGACGTATGCCGCCTTCCTGACGAGTCGAACGGGGAAATCCGCACGAGCCGGTGAACGCCCTTTTCATTTTTCAGGTATCCGTATGCATTCTCGCCTTCCACCAAGAGGGTTGCGCCCTTGATCCCGCCTTCGGTGTCGTCCTGCATATCGATCAGGCGGGCTTTGTATCCCTTTTTCTCGCACCATCTGGAATACATGCGGAAAAGCATCTCCGCCCAGTCCTGCGCGTCCGTCCCGCCAGAGCCGGCGTGCACGGAAATAATGGCGTTGTTTTGATCGTATTTGCCGTCCAAAAGCGTGCGGAGCTTCAAACTTTCCAGTGATTTGGAAAGGCTTGCAAAGGTTTCTTCGGCTTCCTGCGCCAAGGACTCGTCCTGCGCCTCTTCCGCCATTTCCAGCATCAGTTCCAGCTCTTCCATCTGGCCGTTTAGCTGTTTCAGCTCGCCCAGCTTATCCTCGCAGGATTTTTTTTCTTTCATGGATTTTTGCGCTGCCTCCGGGTTGTCCCAGAATCCGTCCTGCGCCATTTCCTCTTCTATCGTTTTCAGCCTTTCCTTTAACCCATCCGGGTCAAAGGGACTCACCTGCCTCTTTAAGCAGCACCTGCAATGCAGGCAGCTGGCTGTTGATCTGATCTAGCTGAATCATTTTCTCACATCCTTTGTTTAATCTATCTTTTGAATTTTATACCATTTGGGCGTAATTTACAAGCTGGAAAGAGGAAAAAAGGGGTGGGGATAGGAAAAGCGGTTCGTCCATAATTTTTACACGAAGCACCGACGATACACCTCGTTTTGCTTCCGGTTTACCCTGAAAAAAACGCATACATAATTCCATCTTCAAATCTTAGAAAATCCTATCAACGCAAGAACGCTTTCAAGCAAAACCATAAAGGCGGCCCCGCCGGGCCGCCTGCCGCTCATCCCCCAATTACGTTCCAATTATTTTCCAAACGTCCCCCACTACTGCGCCTTCCCGCAGCAATGCTTATACTTCTTGCCGCTGCCGCAAGGACAAGGATCGTTGCGGCCCACCTTCGGCGTTTCCCGCCTTACCGTCTGCGGCTTATTCTGCCGCTGTGGGATCTGCGCCTGCTGCGGAATCTGCTGACCGCCGCCTGATACGGCAGGTTCGTCTGCAAAGTCCGCCTTTTTGCTTTCGCCGCTGCCCAGGATATTCCGTCTTTCTGCCGAAGTCTGGACCGTTACATTATAGCACGCCTTTACGAAATCCTCCTTGATCGAGCTTACCATAAGCTCAAACATATCAAAGCCTTCCTGTGCATATGCGCCCGCAGGGTCCTGGCCGCCCAGCCCCCGGAGTCCGATCCCGCTCTTAAGCTGGTCCATGGCGTCGATGTGATCCATCCACTTGTTGTCCACGACCCTGATCAGGATCATGCGTTCTACCTCACGCAGCTTATCCGCGCCGATTTCCGCTTCCTTCTGCTGGTAAAGCTGTTCAAAATCACCATAGATTCTGGCTTTCAAGCTATCTTCGTCCATTTCCTGGAGCTGGTCTTCCGTAAAGCGCAGTTCCGCAAATTTCGGCGCAATCTTTTTCAGCCCTTTATTGATCGTATCAAAATCCCATTCTTCCGGGAATCTGGACGCTACCACGACAGGATCGACAACCTCGTCGATCAACTGCTTCGTCATGGAAGTGACATCCTCCCGCAAATTTTCCCCGAAGAGAACCCGCTTCCGCTCCCCATATATAATTTCTCGCTGCTTGTTCATCACGTTATCGTATTGCAACACGTATTTTCGGATGCCGAAGTTCTTTCCTTCGACTTTCTTCTGCGCATTTTCGATCTGCCGGGTAATCATTCCCGCTTCAATTGGTTCATCCTCGCCTACGCCCAGCTTCTGCACCAGGTTCTGCATCCGCTCGCCGCCAAACAGCCGCATCAAGTCGTCTTCCATGGACAGGCAAAACAAAGTCTGCCCCGGGTCTCCCTGCCTGCCGGACCGCCCGCGAAGCTGGTTATCGATTCGCCTGGACTCATGCCGCTCCGTACCCACGATGCAAAGCCCGCCCAGCTCCCTGACCTTTTCCTGTTCTTCCCTTCGCTCTTCCTTGTACTTTTCATGAAGCGCCTGGAATGTATCCCGCGCCTGCAAAAGATCAGGGTCATCGCTTTGGACAAAACTCGTGGCAAATGCGATAGCTTCTTCATCATAACCATTCTTCGCCATTTCACGCTTTGCCTCAAATTCAGGATTGCCGCCCAAAATGATATCGGTTCCCCGGCCCGCCATGTTCGTCGCAATCGTAATTGCGCCCAGCCGCCCGGCCTCTGCGATAATCTGCGCTTCCTTCTCATGCTGTTTCGCATTCAGGATGTTGAAATTCTTAATCCCGCGCTTTTTCAGCGCATTGGCGATTAGCTCGGACTTTTCGATGGAAACCGTGCCGACCAGTACGGGCTGTCCGGTTTCATGGCATTTTGCCACCATATCGACGATGGACTTGTACTTGCCCCGCTCCGTCGCATATACGGCGTCCTGCATATCCTCCCTGACGATCGGCTTGTTCGTCGGAATCACCACAACGTCCATATTGTAAATATCCCGGAACTCGCCTTCCTCCGTTTTCGCCGTACCCGTCATGCCCGCCAGCTTCTGGTACATCCTGAAATAGTTTTGCAGGGTAATCGTCGCCAGCGTCTTGGACTCCGAACGGACCAGCACATTTTCCTTGGCCTCGATCGCCTGATGCAAGCCGTCGCTGTAGCGTCTGCCGAACATCAAGCGCCCTGTAAATTCATCGACAATCACGACCTCGCCGTCCTTGATGATGTAATCGACATCACGCTTCATCATATTCCTGGCTTTCAGCGCCTGCAATACGTGATGGTTGATTTCCATGTTTTCCGGGTCGGAGAAATTCTCTACGCCGAAGTACTTTTCGCACTTTTCCACGCCCTGGTCAGTCAGCGCAATCTGCTTGTCCTTTTCTTCAATGGTGAAATCCTCTTCTTCTCCGGGTTTCAGAGTCCTGACAAAGCCATCGGCCCGTTTGTACATATCGGTCGATTTGTCACCCCTGCCCGAAATAATCAGCGGCGTCCTCGCTTCGTCGATGAGGATGGAGTCCACCTCGTCGATGATCGCATAGTTCAGCTCCCGCTGCATCATCGCTTCCTTATAAATAACCATGTTGTCGCGCAGATAATCAAAGCCGTACTCGTTGTTCGTGCCGTAGGTGATGTCCGCTTGGTAAGCTTCCCGCCGCTGCGCCTCCGTGATGCCGTGGATCACGCATCCCACCGTAAGGCCGAGGAACGTATAGAGCTTTCCCATCCACTCCATATCGCGCTTTGCCAGGTAATCGTTGACGGTAACGACGTGGACGCCCTTTCCTTCCAGCGCATTGAGGTATGCCGGAAGCGTCGCCACGAGCGTCTTTCCTTCACCCGTTTTCATCTCGGATATCCTGCCCTGGTGCAGCACGATGCCGCCGATTACCTGCACGTAAAAATGTTTCATCCCCAGGCTTCTCCATGCGCCTTCCCTGCATACTGCAAAGGCTTCCGGCAGGATGTCGTCCAGCGTTTCGCCTTCCTGCAAACGCTTTTTAAATTCCGCTGTCTTATCCCGAAGCTGCTCATCTGTCATATCCTGCATCGCTTCATCGTATGCCATCACGCGATCCGCTATTTTAGAGACCTTTTTTACTTCCTTTTCGTTCAGGTCTCCGAATATCTTTTCCATTAAGCCCATGGTTTTTTCCCCTTTCTGTTTCCTCCGGTTTTTCTATTTCTTGGACGGTCAGGTTGATTTCGATCGCTTTCCGGTCGTCTGCCTTCGTCACTCTCGCCGTCAGCTTTTTATCGTCGATTACCGTTTCAAAGCGGTCGTTTTTCGCAGGCAGCTTGTCCAACTGCACGACTACCCAGCCGTTGACGGTCATCACGTCTACTTCTTCCTCTATTTGGAAATAATCGAATACCTTGCTGATATTCGCGCTGCATTTCACGCGGAAGCTGCCGTTTTGAAGCGGCATAATATCCTGCGATATCACGGCGTCGTGTTCGTCAAAGATTTCCCCAACCAGTTCCTCGATGATATCTTCCATCGTGACGAGGCCTTCCGTGCCGCCATATTCATCGATGATGATCGCCATATGCGTCGTCATCTGCTGCATTTTTTTCAGCAGGTCGGATAGTTTGATGGCGGTACTGACAAAAACGACGGGCAACACATAATCGGCGACGTTTTTCCCCGTCCCAACGACATCGTTATGAAAATCCTTCTGATTGATAATCCCGATGATTTTATCAATGTCCTCTTCATATACGGGAAGCCGTGAATACCCCGTGCGCTTGAAGATGTCCGCCAGTTCCTCCTTCGTGCAGTTGATGTCGATGGCTTCCATTTCCGGCCTCGGCGTCATCACGTCCTCGGCAGTCAATTCATAAAACCCAATCGCATTCTGGATCAGTTCGCTGTGGTTCTGCTCGATCCCCCCGGCGCTCTCCGCCTCCTCCACCATGGTCAGGATTTCGTCCCCGGTAATGGTATCGTCGGCATTCAGGTCGAACACCTTCGCCACGAGCTGTTTCCATTTAGTAAAGATGTAATTCACCGGCGTCATCAGCACCATCAGCGCCCCGATTACGGATGCTGAAAACATCGCAAAGCTTTCCGGCGTCTCCTTAGCAATATTCTTGGGCGTTATTTCCCCGAAAATGAGGACGATGATGGTGATTGTCACAGTCGCTATCGTAGCTCCATATGCGCCAAACAGGCTGATGAACATGACCGTTGCTACCGACGTCATCGTTATATTCACGATATTATTTCCAATTAAAATAGTGGTGAGCAGTTTGTCGTATTTTTCCGACAGCTTTAGTACCTTTTCCGCCTTTTTATCACCGTCTCCCGCCATATTTTTCATCCTGATCCGGTTGACGGAGGTAAACGCCGTTTCCGTTGCGGAAAAATATGCGGAAAGAATGATAAGGATTATGATCACAACTATATTGCCAACAATATCGCTGCTCATGAAATGCAGTCCCCCTTGCAAAATTCATTGATATAGACTAATTAATTAGTATACCTTATTTTACCTGAAAAAGAAACAGATTGTGGGTAAAAATGCAGAAAAAGAAGAGATTTAAACCTGAAGGCTGCGATGCAGGGAAAGATGGGCTGGGCGAAGGCCGATATCAGGGAAAGGCTGATGGGCTGGACAAAGGCTGATGGCAGAAGAGAATGAAGCAGTTTTCCCCTTTCGTCCGGGCAAGAATACGGGGAAATTCCTAAAATGCAGGGAGGACCGCCCACCCCCGCAAACAGTGCAGCATTCTATCCGCTTTGAAAAAACAAGAACGGACTGCCACCCCTACCGCGCAGCCCCTCGTCCGTATAAATTAACCTGCTGCACCATATGCCCGATATTGCCCTCTCCTGCAAACCTTTCCAAATCAAAAAAATCCTCATCGAGGGACATCCAGCACAAAGGGTGAAGCTCCGCCCGCAGAGGCATATCCCTGCGAAGCGTCCCGACATAAATTTCCACATAGCAGCCCTGGTTATAATAGGTGAAATCCATCATATGGGACAGCGTGATATCATCTGCCGTAATCCCCGTTTCCTCCTCCAGTTCCCGATACGCCGCGCATATGCCCGGCTCACCCGGCTCGATCTTGCCGCCAACCAGATTATACATCCCTTTATACGGATCTTTGAGCCGCTTGCAAAAAAGCAGCCTGTCGTTTTGCTGATGGTATACCATGATACAGTTATAGCCCTGCATACTATGCCTCCTTTTACGGCAGCCAGCGCCATCATATTGCGTACGCTGCGCCCTGCATATATAGTATACCACACAAACCCATCGGAAACAAAGCTGTCAAATCATGGCCTAAATTCCGCCAGCGGCCTTGCGGATATACGGCTGAAAAACTGTTTGCGGGCGGCATCCATCATCATGGACATACGGCAAAACGCCGCAACAAGCAAAACGCGCCAGCCTTCCGCCCTGGCGCGCCTTGTCCAGATAGATTCACCGCATCTGCTCCGGAACCGCGCCGATATCCCGCCGCAAGCACAAATAATCCCGCAAGATTCCCGCTTCGATCTGCTTCATGTACTGCTCCATAAAAACATAATCCGGCTGTCCGTCCTCCCCGGCTGGAAGCAAAATCTTCTGCTGCCGCAGGCGCGTTGAATTTACCGTATAACAATAGGAATATTTCGATTTATGCATCCGCAGGCAGCAAGCGATAAATAACAGCACATGCTTTGACAACGCTTCTTTCGGAATCAGGATATTGACCTTCGTCCCCGTAAAAAAGGGATACCCTTGCACAAAAGGCTCTGCCGTTTCGTTTCCGATCGTAATGACCGGATATTCTTCATTGAGCAGGCCTTTGCCGCCCGCAATAAAACCATCCAGCCCGTTATTGCTTTCCCGCCTGGTGACATAAGCGATCCGCCCGCTTTCCTTGTCCACTTTATTGCCATCGATGCTTTTTCCTATCTTGATGTCAAATAAACTGGCAACTTGAAACGCGCGCCATTCTGGCTCGTCCAGCCTTTTCCGTTCCATATCGTTGTTCAATGCGTCCACCTTTATCTCATCCAATGCTATTTCCTTAAAAGCCTGCATCATGCCGCCTAATGCCATTTTTCAGGGCTTTGCTTACCGCCGCCCGCGCTGTCTTTTCCGCTTCTTGCTTCTTGCGCCATGCTGCGCAATGCCGTTTCTTGAAAGCTTTGCATCCCCGCTTTTCGTGCCGCTTTATGGCGTTCCTTGCCCGCGCCTTCGCTTTACTTCTTGCCGCCCGATCCCGCCGCCTTGCGTTCCTGCAACTGCTCTTCCATCGCCCGGCCTTCGCGCCGCCTTTCCTCTTTCTCCGCCGGCCGGAACAGGTATCCCCTGCCATGGGCGATCATATTAAATTCAAACGACAGGTAGTCCGCCATGGTCTTCGCAAAGTCTTCCTCCGCCGGGAGCGCATCGTTAAAATAGTAAAATGCGTGCAGCCATTCATCGCTTGCTTTAACCGGGGTCTTCACCATAAAGCTGTTATCGGCCGGCTTGTCATTGTGCCAGCAATCGAGCAAATGAATCCTTTTATCCTTTGCCTGCTCCGTTTCTACAAGGCCGACGTGCTTGTTTACCTCAAATCCGTCATCTTCAAAATTGATGAACTTGCAATATTTCCCAGCGGGATGCGGCGCATGGGCGCGGAAAACCGCAATGCATGGGTTCGTCCCAACCCGGTAAAAGGTATTCGGGTTTAACGTGATGACGCCTTCAAGCGTATGCGCTTTCAAAAGGGCTTCTTTCATCAGCTTGTCATTGCCGGTTTTTCCGATCATGACGGACTGCGGCACAATGACCACAGCCAGCCCGTCATCCGCCATGCCGTCGAGCAAATGCCGGATAAAATGCAGCTCCGACAAATGCGCCGTGGACTTGCCCTTTGCCTGGGAATATGGCGGATTCATAAACCCTGCCGTGTATCCGATTTTTCGCAATTCCGCAACGGGCGTCTTCAAGAAATCCTCACACTCGAGGTGATTGACCCCCGTATTCCGCAACAGCATATTCGTACAGGCAACGGTATACATATCCTCCCGGATCTCCATGCCGTAAACTTGTTCTTCCCGCACCCGTTTTTTCTGTTCCTCATCTTCTGCCAGCCCTTGCAGCTCCGTCATCGCCGCAATCAGGAAACTGCCCGTTCCACAGCAAGGGTCAAAAACCACATCGGCGGCATTCAGCGCCGCCAGCCCGCAGAACAGCTCCGTAATATGGCGCGGCGTCAGCACAACGCCCAGCGACTGCCCATCCCCGCCGCTATAACGGATAAATTCACTGTAAAACCGCCCCAATACGTCCTCTTGGGAATTAGCAAAAACAGGTTTTAAAATATTCTGCTTCAAATATTCCGCAAAATATTTAATCGGCGTCTTTCCCAAATGCTTCCGCTCCGCATCCATCAGCCTGTCATCCCTCCGGTTCAAGATCGGGCGGTCTTTAATAATCGTAAACTGGTTTAAAATGCGTTCCCGTTTTGAATCCTCATCGATCCGGCGCCGGTTCAAATAAGCAGAAAGCGTCGCATATATCTGCGCCCCATCGGTTTGAATTTCATCTCCCATCAGCGAATCCATGCGGAAAACCGGGTCGCTCAAGGCCAGCAAAATAGCGGAAACCACCAAAGGCTTTTCCGAATCCCGCAACTGCCCGTAATTTCTGAGGCTTTCGTGCAGCGCCGATGCGCTTTTCAAAATTTGTTCCAATTCAAGCGCTTCCTGCGGCGTTTCGCCCCGGAGTTTTTCCCGAAAATAACACTTGATGTGTTCTTGTGAAAAATTCCTGAAATTTTCTTCAAGCGGCATGAGCTGGTATCCGTTTTCGTCCACATAAATCGGCCTGATCTTATGATGGCGTTCGTTTCCCGTACAGCCAAACGCAAAAACCTTCTTAAATGACGTCTTTTCTACGATAATCTGTGCATAATGCAAAGCGCCATTTTCCGCATAGCCTGTCACGGCCTTCGTCTCCATGGAAAGAACACGCTGCTCCTCATCTTCATAGAGCGCCTGCCGATCCAGGTCCGCCTTGTCTTCGATCACGATCGGAAAATCACCGGACATTCCCACAAATTCCGGAAATCCCCGATGGCCCGTTCCCCGCTTGGACGCCGTTTTTAACGCATCGTCAATTTCTTTGATATTGCTTTCATTGGGCTGATATTGAATTTTAGCAGTTTTTAATAGTTCCGCTATGAAATAGTCGGTTTTTCTCTCATTTGCCATATGTTTTCCCCTAAAAGTTCTAATTTATTTTACCATATTTCCCCTAAATGTTCAATTACAAACGGTGGCTTCCAAGCGAAAAGAAAGAAAAATCCAATCGGGGGGGCGGATGCTCCCAGATGAAAAGAAAAAGAAAGGCGGGACAGAAAAACGAAAGTGGCAGGCAAAAAAAAGCGAAAGAGAAAACGATATTTGTTAAGAAAGGCGGCATACCTCATGGCAAAATTGGAAACTCCCGTAAAGTGCATTTGTTCAAAACGCCAGCCAACGTGCGCTGCCTGAAAGGCTCGGGTAAAGCACACGCTTTTAAAATTCCAAGCAAGGCGCACGCCCAAAACCGAAATGGCTCAACCCCTGGTATTTTTTACTATTTTTACGCCGGTAATACAGCGTTTTGAGCCGGTCAGCCGCCGCCCTATATGCTAATTTGTTTTTCAAATTGATTTAATTTGCTTTTCTCGCCGTCTTTACCAAAAAACTCTTGCGGAAGAACTTTTTGATTGATTTCCGATCAAATTACGGCATCATTAAAAAACGCTGCATAAATGAAAGCAAAATTCTCATTTATGCAGCGTTTCAGCGATTTCATCATCTCATCCGCCATCAAACCCCAAGGGCAGCCCACGCTTGATTCATTTGCGAAACCGGCCCCGCAAGGCAAGATAGCGCCGTTCGGCCGCAAAGCCAAATCCACAAAATTACAAACATTCCATTTGACCGGAAAACCAAATTCACAAAACGATAGGCATCCCACTCTCCCACAACCCACCAAAACCATTTGCCAGGGCAGTTCACCGCATCTTTTATTCTTCAATGCCCAAATAAAACCCCCGCCATCCGCCTGCCTATTTACAGCGGCAAGACGATTCTTTCCCGGTCCTGCGCTTCTCCATTGCACAAAATTGCGCAAAATGCCTTACCTCAAGAATACAGCCAATAACCCCGATCTAACGATCTTTCCGCAAATAACGGAAAAACGGCTGGAAAGCAGATGGAAGGGAATAGGACTCCTGTAGTTCATCCACCGTGACCCAAGTAAAACGCTCACCTATCACCGGCGGCTGTAACGGAGTTTCCCGTAATCGCTCCGGCGATTGCGTTAGCATTCCTGATGAGGCGTCCTGCGAATGTACCGGTTGCGTTGTTTGTAACGGATGCGGAAAACGCTGCCCGGGAATCGGCTTGGAATGTTGCGATAGCCCAGGCGATTTCGGCCTGGCAGCAAGTTCCACTAAATACCCATGCATCTCCCATTCAATATGGGTAAAAATATGTTTCTTGCTTCCCATATATTCGACGGCATCCACATGATACCCCTGCCCACAGATCCAGCGCATGGCCTCTTCCGCAGAGAGCAAGCTGTCCGCCATAGGAAACTGCCACAAATCCGCCAGCAGTCCTTTTGATGGCCTTTTCTCAATCGCAATGCGCTGATTCCTGCAAAGCACAAAAACCGTTTTAACCTCTTTTTTTCTGGCTTTCTTGCCGCTTTTAACCGGAAACCGCATCTGGGATTCATGAATCCGTGCCTGGCAAAGCCTGCGCAACGGACATTGCGCACATAACGGAATCCCATTCGGCAGACAGACGAGCGCACCCAGTTCCATCAAGCTCTGTGTAAAATCCCCGCTCCTGTCCTGCGGGTAAATGACACGCAGCTCCTCCGCCGCCTGTTTTTTCCGCTTCGGATCGTTGATGTCCGCGCCATCCTCCCGCAAACGCGCCAACACTCTGAGGACATTTCCATCCACGGCGGGTTCAGGAAGCCCAAAGGAAATCGAAGCAATCGCGCCCGCTGTATAATCCCCTATGCCCGGCAAGGATAAAATATCCTTATGCCGCTTGGGAAACTGCCCGCCGTATTTTTCACAAATCATCACGGCTGCTTTTTTCAGATTCCGCACACGGCTATAATATCCCAAGCCTTCCCACAGCTTCAAAAGCTTTTCTTCCTCAGCGCCAGCAAGCGCGCGGATATCAGGCACTGCCGCTAGAAATCGTTCATAATACGGCTTCACTGCCTCTACGCGGGTTTGCTGCAACATGATTTCCGAAAGCCAGACATGATACGGCTCTGTGTTTTCCCGCCAAGGCAAAACACGTGCGTGGGATGCGTACCAGTCCAATAGGGGAATTACAATATCCGATAGATTGAAATTTACTGCCATAAACGCTCCTTATGTTCTTTTTTCTCTATACGCTCCGGCCACCGTGCGGTCTTCCACAGCTTTGCGCACGATTTGCAACGCCGCTCCATTTGCATCGCTCCATTATACCATGAATTTCCGCTGCTTTTCTGGTTGGCATTCATGATTCAATGAACGCATCCTTGCGGCAACGTCATATCAATCGTTGCGTTCATTATACCACAGCTTTCGCCTTGCCCTGATTAAAATATCCTATGTTCCCTACGCTTCCCCATTCGCTCCAAAAGTTCCCCCTCCCGCTAAAAGACCTCATGTCTTCAAAATCCCCATTCCCCCAAGATTTCCCCATCCTGCTACTTGAACCGGAAAACAGATTGTTGTATGATTAAAATACAAACGAACGGAAGGTAGTAATGATGAATCGCGAAGCAGAACAAAAATTGGTACTGGAACAGCATCAAATGGCAAAGCAACGCACGGATATGGCAGGAAAACGTACCGGAATGGCACGAAGCCGCACGAATTTAGCATTTGAACGAACCCTGCTCACCAACTCGCAAACACTATTGGCATATATCCGGACGGCGCTTGCCATATTTACCGCTGGTGTCGGGATGTTTGAATTTATCGACAATATGACCATTGTCTACATAGGCGTCATCATGATGGCGGTCTCCCCAGCCATCATGGTTGTGGGAATCATCCATTATTGCAAAGTACGGAAAAAAATTAAACTAGAATTATGATTTTTCACCAGTATGCTGCCGCTAATGAATTTTTGTTCCTTAATGTTCACGAATCTTCACGAATTTTCACGTCTCAATTTCCGCTAATGAATTAGATGCCCTATTCTGCCCCAAATTCTCACTTGCGCATGATACAATCCATGCAAAGCGTGCGCTATCTGCGGCTTTTGCAAAGCCCAAATTTGCATTCATGCGTGATGCAATCCATTCTACCAGAAGGTTTTTATGAAATTTAAAAAAATCGAACCGCCGACCCTTACCTGGCCTCGGCTCTCCGATACACGAAATACAGTACAGGCAGCAAGACAAGGCAGGCCGCCGCATAAGCCGGAAAAATGACGGTCACGGCGCTCATCGCTTTCCCGCACAATTCCGCCAGCCCGAACTCTTTGATCCCAATATATACCTCCAGCAACTGATCCGGGAAAAATGCGCAGATCTGCGGCAGGGTAACGATACGGCTCAAAAAAGGAAAGGCACACAATATGATAAACGGAACGATAACGGCTACCGTTGTAGAACGCAACGCCGCCGAGGCCAGCATTGAAACGGTTGCGGCAAATAACGTGCCGATATAGCCGCCGCAGACAATGAGAAAATAGCCCTGCAAAAATGTGATATTATAGGAACTTCTCCACAAATCGAGCTGAATCGGACAGCCTGCGCCATCAAATCCCAGTGCGAAAAGCACAATCATCGTATACAAAAACACAAAGGCAAAATAGAAAACGGTAGTGATCAAAAATCCGGCTTCGATTTTAGCCCTGACCGCTTGATTCCGCCCCAGCTTCGCCGAAAACAAAATCGCATCTGCCTTCGTCTGAAACTCCTCAGAAAAGATACCGGAAACAAGAAAACCGATTACCAGCGCCAGCATCAAGAGAAATGTAGATATATTTTGCAGCAAGGCGCTCCAGCCGTCAATATATTCATAATAAAACGGCGTCTGCAAACTTTCGTACCGTTGCACTAAAAATTCCCGCTGCGCCTCCGTGAAGCATTCCTCCCCTGAATCCAAATAACCTTTTAATGCGGCGATCCTCTTTTCATATACCATTCCCGCTTCTTCTGCGGAAACGCTGTCGATCGCATAGTAATTGTAATCCCGCCACTCGCTAAACGCACTGTTAATTAGGGTTACAATATCCGACATTCCTTGTTTTTGGGCATATGCCCGGTCTTCCTGTTCGCTGTCCGCAACCAGCGAACCTTGTGAACGATTAATCCGCTCATTTTCCGCAACTACTTCCGCCAGCACGTCTTCCGTAAGATATCCTGCCCACTCGTTCTTTTCAACTCGAAGGTCCTGCGCCGCCGCAATGCCGCTTGTGCGATTTCCGTCCGCATCGATATATTCTACCCTGCTCATGGTCAAAATGCTCGTGGCTATCAACATTAACGCCAAAACCAACAGCGCAATTTTATTCCTGGATTTCAAAAAAACCTTCTTTAACTCAAATCGCAGCATATTCATCCCCCACATTCCAAATCGCAACATTTTCAGCTCTTTTCATTCCTATCTATCTTGGCATTCTTGCCGAAGTAACCCAAAACGCATCTGCTTTAGCTCTCTTCGTCTCTCTTCACGCCCAACTTTCCCGGCGTTGCCGCCAAAATAATACAAGAATCCATCCTTTTCATTTTCTTTCATTTTTTTCACTCTCCGATTACAAGGATGTCTGTTGTAATTTCGAGTAATTTTTATTCCAAGCGGTCTTCGTATTTTACTTTCATTGCTATAAAATCGCCTTTGTTTTCTGATGTATGAAGCCGAAAAACTCATATGCATCATACGAGGAAATTTTATTTTGCCAATTTCATCCTCTTCTTTTTGCCGCTTCACTCCCAGCTTTTCCAGCTTGTTCGCCGAAGTAATACAGGAACACGTCCTCGAGCGATGCTTCCGCCTGCACGGCATCCGGCGCTGGCTGTTCCCGTGAAATAATGCGCAAAACAACGCCGTTTGCATCTGTCCTTACATTGGAAATCTTATGCTTTTCCATCAAACCTGCCGCCGTCTCCTTCGGCACAAGGCATTCCCAGACCGTTTCATCCATCGAGCCTGCGATTTCATCCGCCGTGCCGCGATGCATCAATTTGCCATCCTTCATCAGCAAAATTTCCGTGGCGATATAAGCAATATCCGAAACGATATGCGTCGATAACAGCACCAGGCGTTCCGCCGCAAGCTCGCTGATCAGGTTACGGAAACGGATTCTTTCGTTTGGGTCAAGTCCCGCCGTCGGCTCATCCAGAATCAAGATCTTGGGATCGTTCAGCATCGCCTGTGCGATTCCCACGCGCCGTTTCATCCCGCCGGACAGCTTTCTCATCTTCTTGCTTGCCGCCTTTGCAAGACCTACCTGCGTGATCAGCTCCCTCACCCTCTGTTTTGCAAATGCCGGGCGAAGACCCTTCACCGCCGCAATGTAAAGAAGATAATCCTTCACGCTAAACTCCGGATAAAAGCCAAAATCCTGCGGCAGGTAGCCTAGCAATTTGCGGTACGCCCCGCCCATCCGGAAGATATCCTTTCCATCACAAGAAACACTGCCGCTCGTCGGTTTCAGCAAGGTACACAGCATCCGCATGAGCGTGGTCTTTCCCGCCCCGTTCACCCCCAAAAGCCCGTAAACTCCATTTTCCATCGTCAAATTGACCTGATCGACAGCCGTAAAATCCCCAAATTTTTTCGTCAAATTACAAAGCTCTAATTTCATCCAATCCTACCTTCCAATAATCGTTACAATGATTCAATGTACGGAAAACCGCAAATCCCAGAAAGCCAAGCGAGGCTCCCGCCAAAGCCAGCCATACCGGCAGCGTAATCATCGCATATAATTCTTCGTTCACCGTAACCGCAAACCATGCCGCGCTCCACAGCACGCATACAATGACCGCCGCCGCCTCGCTCACAATGTATTTGCTGCACAATGCGCCAAAGCAGATGCACGCCGTCACGAGCATCGGCAAAAGGAACTGCACAAGCAAGCTCGTAAATACCACATCCATCCGCAATGTCACCACTGCACAGAACACAGTAATCAGCGAAACATCCACAATGCCAAACAATACCATGCGCGCCGCATAAATCTGCCGCAGCGAATAATACGAAGCCTCCTCTATTTCCATGCAGCCGCAGCTCCTGTTTTTCCAAAGTTCCGGAATCATGAGGATGATAAAGGCCGCCGCCATGACCCCTGCGCCCCTTTGCACATAGCGCTCCCCGTAGCCAGATGCCATTGCCATGCCCAATACGCACAAGAGCGCAAATTGCAGAACCCACCATCGTTTCCGCAGCAGCTTAAACTGTATCCATAGAAATTCATGATACGACAGCATCCCTTTTTGTTCCCAGATGAAAAAGGTTTTCTTCGCAGCACAGATCGTTTGCCGGAGCTTTTCCTCCTGCGGCCTTAGCTTGCCCGCCTGCTTATATGCCATGAGATGTTCGTCCAGGTTCATCGCCTTCCTCCTTTGGAAACTGTTCTTCCAGATTCATCGTCCCTCTCCTCTCGCAGCGATTGTTCCAGCTCCTGCCTCGCCTGCCGCAGCCTGTATTTTACCAGCGGAAGGCTTATGTCTAAGAGCTGTGCGATTTCCGCAAGCTTCAAATCCTGAAAATAGTACAGCGTCACGACCTCCCGCAACGCATCCGCAAGCTCCCCCAGCGCCCATTCGAGCGCAAGCTGATTGGAAACAGCATCCATCGGGCATTCTGCGCTTCCCGCCTGTTCGCCCAGCTTCACGTCATCCATGAGGATTTCCCTTTTCTTTTTGAAATAATCCCTGCACAGATTGCCGGCGATCGTATACAAGTAATGCTTCGCTTTTCCCTGGTGGCGGTATTTCGGGAGATGGCTGAAAAAGCGCACAAAGGTTTCCTGCGTCAAGTCCTCGGCACACGCCCTGTCTGGGCAACGGTATCCCAGGTAAGATAGGATTTCCCCGTAGTATTTGCGGACGAATATATCGAATGCCTCGTTTTCCCCCCGCTTCATTTTTCTGATCAGCAGAAAATCAGAATCCACGGACGCCTCCTTTCCCCTTCTATTGTGTATAACGAACCAGGCTTGCAAAAAGATAGCCCCCCGCCAAATTTTTTTACCGCATAGGGGCAATATCGTTGATGAGACGGGAGAGCCTGGTTGCCGCCTGGCGGACATCAGGGGGCGGATAATGGGCGGCGCAAACCGTCTGATGAACGGCAAAAAACCAAATAATGGACTGGCTAGGCCATCCGGGGAACGGCGGAAGGCAGATAACAGATGACAGGAGCTGGCTGATAAACGGCAATGGCTGGCTGATTTGGAAAAAGCAGTGCGGAGAGCGGAAGAATCCTTGCGCAAGCAGCAGAAGACCGCTGATCGCAGCAGGAAAAACACCCATCACGGCTATCTGTCTAACACGCTGGCAGTATGTGAAAAATCGGCATGCGAAAAACCTGTCCCAAATAGCAGGGCGCACAGTCATGAACGCTCTTACCTGGGCGATCCGCCTTGTGGCATACAGCACTGGCTGAAACTCCATCCTATTTAACTAACGAGCAGGCGCATACCCTTTTATTTCAATTTTTCACAGATGTACCGGTTCGCTTGATGCTCCAGTTCATCGCCGAGCGGCTCCAGCGTGATGTCGCCCCGGTATTTGCGCCGCAATGCCTGTTCCAGAAGAAAATCGCAGATCTCCGGGTTTTTCGGCAAGAGTGGTCCATGAAGATACGTCCCGATGCAGTTTTTATAGATCACGCCTTCCTTGCCCGATTTTTCCGTGTTGCCGAAGCCCCGCGCCACGCTGCCAAATGCATTGTAATTTCCGATATATGTCCGCCCGCTGTGGTTTTCAAACCCGACGATCGGATTTGTGAAGCGATCGCTTTTTAGGACTACGTTTCCCGTCAAGCGTTTTGCCTCCCACTGCGTGTAAATATCCAGGATACCGGTTCCTTCTATCGTCGTCCTGCTCGTTTTATAGTAATTTCCTAAGAGCTGATACCCGCCGCAAACTGCAAGCGTCACGCCGCCATCCTCCACATATTCCTGAAAGCCGTGTTTCACTTCGCATAAAAAGCGGCAGGCGATTTCCTGCTCCCGGTCGGAGCCTCCCCCTAGCAGCACAATATCAAGCTTCGTGAAGTCGATCTGATCCCCAGCATAAACAGCCGTTACTTCCGGTTCAATCCCCCGCCAGGAAAGCCGCTTCTGGAAGCACTGGATATTTCCCCGGTCTCCGTATAGGTTCAATAAGTCTGGATATAAATGCCCAATAGTCAGTTTGATGATCCGCACCCCTTTCCTGTTCCCATATGGGAAAACCATCTCCTCTTGCACGGGGGAAACCGAGCGTTTCACCCGCATTGCGCATATGGCAAGAATGTCTTAACATTATTCAGGCGCCACGCAGCCAGGCTGCGCTATCCTGGCAAAATTACGCAGTCATCGCCGTGCCGCGCTGTAACCTGTGCAGCATACGGTTTGCAGCCAAAAGTCCGGAATAATTAACGATCAAATACAGATTGCCCGTTCCATCCTGCGCCAGCCGCCTGATTGCACTTTCCATATTTTCCACCAAATCACAAGCAATATCATCATAGAGCAGCCTGAGCGCTAAATCCAGGCGGCGTGTCCCCGCAACGCCAACCGTCGCCGCATGGGCCGCTTTAAAATGTTGAAAATCCACATCCCAGAGCCATGAGATATCCTTCCCATCCTGCGCCGCATCGTTTATCTGCACAAGGATATCTTTCGAGCCAGCATCCTTGCATACCAGCGAAATTTTCTGCTGAAAACCTACCGGGTTTTTCGCCAGGCAGAGGCACACCCTCGCCCCATGTATAAAAAACGTTTCCTCCCGCCGATTGCCATAATCGAAGGATTCCGCCGCCGCCTGAAAACCAGCAGACGGCGCGCCTGCCGCTTTGATTGCCGCATAAGCGGAAAGCGTGTTATAAACATTATAGGGAGCCTTTGTCTGGGAATGGATCGTCATGCCATCTAGCACGAACCGATACCGGCCATCCCGGGTTTCGATCTGTTCCGCTTTGTAATCCGGCAAAGGACGCTTCCAGCCACAGTGCGGACACTGGTAAATGCCTAATTGCCCATAATGGAAAAATGCATATTCCATTTTCCTCCCGCAAGAAGGGCAAAACGTGCTTTCCCGCACCTCCGGACTGGAAATATCATCAAAGATCCGCTGGCCGATCCCATAGCCCGCAAGGGGATTCCCGCACCCAGCGGCGATCGCATACGAAATTGGATCATCGCAATTCACCACCAGCCTTGCTTCCGGCGCTGCCGTAACCGCTTCCCGTATCCGTTCGCGCACGATATCGATCTCGCCATAACGGTCGATCTGATCCCGGAAAAGATTGGTTAAAAGAATACAGTCAGGGCGCAATGCGGGAAGAACCTGCGCCGCAGCGAACTCATCCACTTCGATGCAAGCATAATCCGCATCCAGCCGTCCTTTGCAATCAGCCGCTAAAACGAAGGATGCAATGATTCCATTGCGCATATTTGCCCCGGTGCGGTTGATGAGAACTTTCTTTCCCTCCGCCCGCAATGCATGGCAAATCATGCTGTTTGTCGTCGTCTTGCCATTTGTCCCCATGACTACAATGATTTTATCTTTTACCAGCCCCGCCATATCAGCCAGGATGCTGGGATCGATCCGCCGGGCGATAGCTCCTGGCAAAACGCTGCCGCCGCCTCGTCTCAATCTTTGAATCATCACACTCATACCTTTTGCGCATAAAATCGCCATTCGCCTTCGCAAGTTTAACATCTGTGATACCTCCTGTTCCTGCCGTCATGATAAGCTAATTTCCAGGGCGGGTTCAATAAACGCCCGCCCCGTATAAAAAGATTTTGAAAGCGTCCAGATATGCCTTGTTAACGTGCCTGGCAGACATACCTAGCCGATTTTCGAGAGCGGCTGTTGTTCACCCGTCTTACACGAACCAATGCCCAGGAGCATCCGAAACGCTCCGCCTATTTTTATGATAGCTTATGCCGTCATGCCATGTATCACCGCTTTCTATGAAAGACCCTGCTAATTTTTTAAAAATTTCTTACTTTTTTCTTAACGTGAAACGAGCTGGAAAGCCCAATAAGGGCGGAAGGCGGGAGCAGAATGGGAAGCCAGACAGGGACGGGACGGCGGAATCAGTGTTAACGGCGGGAAACCCAATAGAAGAACGGCGGAATCGATGCTGGAGGCGGGAAACCCAATCTCATTAAGCTTCGGAAAAGCGAAAGACCCGGCCGCCGCAGGAATCGGGGCAGAAACGGGAAAACATCCCATTAAAGCAACTAAAAAATAAACCGGGCATCTCCAGTTTCAGCGAAAACGAAATAATCATAGGCACACGCGCTGGCCGCGCCCGCCGCAGCCTTGCAAAAGAAAATCCCGGACATGCCCTTCTGAAAAAGAAAACCCCGCCGCCTAAAGCCCCTAAACTTTTAAAAAAGATATATTCATTTCCGCTAGAAAACCAGGAAAGCAAAACGCTATCAAAAAGCATGGCTGTTCTCCCTGATATAAACTCACAGGAACACGTTCTGGAATCAGGGCCATTCCTATAATTTTCTTCCTGCTTTGGCAATCCTGCTTTTTTGAATCATATCGGGCAACGACCCATTGGAAACTTCATATATCAGAAAAACCGCTTCAAGCCGCATCAATCGACAGTGTCATTGGGTCTTCGGTCTCCCGTCATCCAAGCCATCCGCCTATTTCTGCCGCTGCCGCTATCTATTGAAACCCCTTTTTTACATATCTTTCCCTGTGCTTGGCGGCTCTGGCTTGACTGCTGATGGTTTCCTGCGTTTGCCGGCTCTGGCTTGTCTGCCCCATCGTCCCCTGCGGTTGCCCCTATTGGCCATTGCCCCATCGTTTTTGGCAGCTTTCAGTCTAATGCGATGAGGTTCCTTCAAGCCCGCTCGGCGACGCTTTCCCGTTTTTCTTTGGCGATCACTTTCGCTTCGCCTGATCGGCATCCATTCATTTATGGTTCTTTGCAAGATGATGCAAAACGCACTTTAATTTCCAAAACAGGTATATTGAGTGATTATCAAAAAGTGTACTTTTTGATAATCGCAAAACCTGAAAGGAAACAATAGCTGCGCTATTTAAAACGAAAGCGCGCTTTCAAAACCATCCCCGCATCGAATGCGGGGTTTTCCCTATTCAAAACCAGCGGGCTTCCAGCGACGAGGTTTCCTGTCTTTTTTCCAATACCTTTATCCCTTGTTTTTCTGCATCCGCTACCCGAATAATCATTGCTTACTGGAATATTTTATTGTATAATCAGAACAGGAAAGACGGCTATCAAAAAGTACACTTTTTGATAGCCGCCTTTGTTAAAACCACAAAAGAACCTATCCTCTTGCTTGCGTCCGAATCTTCGCCTACAGACTGGACACGAGTTCCACTATTCATTTTAATCGCAGTTTTGCCCCCGCCGCACAGGCAGATCATACAAACCGGCCGGCATCGGCCATCAAACGATCGCGATGGGTTTAACTGCAATGCAGCATCCTGTAATCCCTGAGCTTTCGATAAAACGTCGCTTCGCTCATATCACACTGCCTGAGAGCTTCCTGAAAGGAAATTCTCTTTTTTTCCCACTCACTTACAATAAATGCAAAATTATCGGGAATGGGCTTTTCAGGCCTGCCGAACCTGACGCCTTTTGCCTTCGCCGCTGCGATTCCTTCTTCCTGCCGCTTCCTGATATTTTCACGTTCGCTCTGCGCTACAAAGGACAGTACCTGCAAAACAAGGTCAGCGATAAATGTCCCCATCAAGTCCTTTCCCTGCCTGGTATCCAGAAGCGGCATATCGATGACACAAATATCGATGCCTTTTTCTTTCGTCAAAATCCTCCATTGGTTTTGAACTTCTTCGTAATTTCTTCCCAGGCGGTCGATGCTCAATATATAGAGCAAATCACCTTGCTTGAGTTTTGTGACCATCCGTTTGTATTGCGGCCGTTCAAAGCTCTTTCCCGACTGCTTGTCCACAAAAATATGGTCGTCCGCAACAGCCCTGTCCCGCAGTGCAATAAGCTGCCTGTCCTCATTTTGATCGATGCTCGATACCCTTGCATATCCATATGTATTACGTTCCATAAATTGATCACACCTCCCCAATACCGCCTATGCCTGATCGATCGCTTGCTTTGTTGTCCTGCCATGCCATGGCGCTATGCCCGGTTTTCGCCGTGCATCCGCTTTGCGGCATAAAATCACGCCATTTCCCGCATGATTGATTATATCTGATTCATCGCTTTCGTTACAACTTCATGGAGAAAAGGCTTTCTTTCTGTTCTGCCATGGGTATATGGGGCGGAAGGACGCCTCGGATTTCTTGCTATGGCTGCACAAGATAAATGGCTTTCCCTTAACTCTGCTACGACTGCGCAAGCCAGAAAATTTTCCCTTATTTTTAATTTAAAAACATACTTTTAGAGAAAATCCCCTCAAAAAAAATTTCCCATGCATTCCATATTTCTATGCCTGCTAAGACAGGGACTCCCTTGTTTCGAGAAAAATGGCTTTTAATAGAGAAAACACATACTGGTTTTCTCTCAAATTGCAAAAAACTGCCTTGCAAGAGAAAGCGGGCTGGTTTTGCATAAAATTCACATAAACATAGCAAAAAATAAGCAAAAATTCTCTTAAAACCCGCATTTAACCAGGAAACAAGAGAATCGCTCCCATCCATTGTATTTTCCGCCGCATCTGCTACAATTAATATGTTTATACTACAAATTTCACTTTTATATATTGAATACACCCTGGAAAAGAGGCGCCGGCAGGCGTCTTTCGTCAGGCTTCTTTGCTGGTACGCCTGCCAGGGTAATCATCGTAGGAATCGTAGGAGGAGATAAAACATGAAACGAACAAAGAACACAGCCTCATATGCTGGATCGTTCCGGCGGGGCTTTGGCATCACCGGAAAACTAGTATCAGCTATCGTCGTCAGTGTCATCATCGGGATCGCGATTCTGCTCGGAGTCGTCTATTTCCAGATGTCTAACACGCTGCTGGACAGAAGCGAAGAACTGCTCCAGTCCACTACCGGCAAAACGCTCCAGGAAACGAAAGCGTGGATGAACCGCACGCTGGCTATGCTGGAAACACAACGGGACACCATCCAATATGAGGACATGGATATCCCGGCGATGCAAGATTATATCAAACACACAGTGGATCAAAACGAGGCCTATCCCGCAGGGCTGTACGTCGCCCTGACGGACGGTTCGCTGCATCACGCTTCCTTTGTGCCAGGACCGGATTTTGATGCAACGGCAAAAAGCTGGTATCAGGACGGATTGCAGTCGGAGGACTTTATCCTCGGTGATGTCTATTTCGACGAGGACAGCCAATCTTACGTGGTCGGAGCCTCGGGAATGCTGAAAAACCGCAATGGTGATGTGCGAGGCGTCGCCGCTGCGGACGTGTACCTGGACTCCATTTCCAAAATCGTCAGCGGCGTCCAAATTGAAGATACCGGCGGCATCTTTCTGGTGGACACCAGGACGGACACGATTATCGGACACCAGGACAGCGATATCACCGGGCAAAAGCTGAGCGACCTTAAAGATGGGATGTATTCTTATGCCGCCGAACAGATCCGGAAAGGAAAAACCGGCCTCACCGTCCATGAAGATACATATATCCAAGTGGCAAATGTCCCAGGCAGCGATTGGACGGCGGTAGCCTATGTCGCCCAAGGAGAAGTGCTCCAGGAGTTAAACCGCCTGACAACCAGCATGCTGATCGTGGCAGTAATCGCAGTGCTGGTGCTGATTCTCCTGGTAGTCATCCAGGTTCGGCGCATCATCGGCCGGCCGGTACGCGAACTGAGCCTGGCAGCTACCCGCATCGCCCAAGGCGAGCTGGAACAAACGATCCAATATCGTTCCAAGGATGAACTCGGTGTTCTGGCGGATGATTTCAACCAAGTCACCCTCCGGCTCCGCCAATATGTAATCTACATCAACGAGATTTCTGAAAAGCTGCGGGAGATTGCGGCAGGAAACCTGAACTTTACGTTAGAAAATGAATATACCGGCGAGTTTGAGAAAATCAAAACCGCCTTGGATACGATTTCAAATTCACTGAATAACGCTATGGGGCAACTGCGTTCTGCTTCCAGGGATGTAGCCGCTGGGGCAGAACAGGTATCCAGCGGGGCAGTAACCCTCTCGCAAGGATCTACAGAGCAGGCCGCAGAGGTAGAAGCGCTCGTAGGCCATATCAATGCTGTGTCTGACAGCGTCCATAACGTTGCACAAGATGCACAGCAGGTCAGCGGCATTTCCCAGGAAGTGAAGAACGGACTCATGGAAAGCAGTGAAAAGATGCAAAACATGACCCAGGTGATCCAGAAGGTCAGCGACAATTCCGCAGAAATCCACCAGATTGTGAAAACCATTGAGGATATCGCCTTCCAGACCAATATCTTAGCGTTAAACGCAGCCGTGGAAGCGGCCAGGGCCGGCGCCGCCGGAAAGGGATTTGCCGTGGTAGCAGATGAGGTTCGATCCTTGGCCAGCAGGTCATCTGAAGCCGCCCAGAAAACAACTATCCTCTTAAATCAAACCGTAGAATCTATGGATGAAGAGGTGCAGGCGGCTCAAGATACGACGGATTCCGTGCTCAAGGTAGTCGCCCATGCAGAAGAGATGGACAAACTGATCGACGGCATCGCAGGCTACACCAAACAGCAGGATGAAAACACAGTCCAGATCACGCATGGAATCGAGCAGATTTCCACCGTAGTACAGAACAACGTCGCCACATCCGAGGCCAGCGCCGCCGCCAGCGAAGAACTTGCCAGCCAAGCTGCTATGCTGGAAGAACTAGTAGCCAAATTCCAGTTGCGGGAGCAATAAGCGTTAATCACGTTTTAGCAGGAAAAGCGGAATGAGGCGGGCAGAGCTAAACAATCAAAAAAGCAAGGCTACCTACGCAAACAACTAAGCAAGGGGACTCAAATCCAAACAACGAAAAGAGCTAAACCAGTCAAAAAGAGCAAGACGAAAAAGGCGAATCCAGCCGGGCAAAAGAACAGAAAAAGCCTGCAAATCAAAAAACAAACCAAAAAACAGAAGCAGCCACTCAAAAGAGCCGAGTGAAAAAACAAGCCAAAAGAGCCAGAAAGAAAGAGCGCAGAAAAGTAAAACCTGCGCTCTTTTCTTGCCAAGTGATATTTTCAAAAATACGGACTGCACGGCCTATCTGCATCAAATACCCGGAACCCGTCCAACGCCTATCGGAAATCATCAGCTAATCTGAAACAAAAGTGTAAAAAAAGTGTAAGACTCCACAAAATCAATAAATCTCAAAAACGTAAAAGCCCAGAATCGTTGAAATTCTGGGCTTTATGGCGCGCCATGAGGGACTCGAACCCCCAACCTCCGCATTCGTAGTGCGTTACTCTATCCAATTGAGCTAATAGCGCATATAACCACTGATATTTATTATACAACAGGCTGTAGTATCATGTCAAAGGAAAACGATTATATCATGTAAAAAATTCTTAGTTGCCAAGGCATATATTACCGTTTCGGAAAATGCCCTGCAACAATTTTCTTAGGGCTTTTGAAAACCGGACAAAACTTTGCCATGTTGCAGCCGCCCCGCAAACGCCCATTCATCCCAAAACGCCATTTAGCAAAGCATTCATTCCCCTTTACGGAAACCTTGGAGGGAAGAACGGGCATTCCGCTTTTCAAAAGGATTAATGCCTGCCCTTCACCCGATTGCGCTTTGCAAAACGAAAGATGATAAAAACAGGAGGCGCCGCCCCATCATGCGCCGCATCCTTGCCTTTTGCAAACGCTTTCTTTCCTTCTTATTCCGCCTTTCCCATCCGCTCCCGCATCCTGCCCAAAACCTTCTTCTCGATCCTGGACACCTGCACCTGCGAGATTCCCAGTATCCCAGCAATCTGCTGCTGGGTCATGTCTTTAAAATAACGAAGCACGATGATCTGCCGCTCCCGATCCGCCAGATCTTTGATCGCCGCCTTCAAATCGATTAAATTTACATTCTTCTCTTCCTCATCCACATACTGCCCGCCATGCATTCCCTCTGGAATCAGCGCATTGTCCAGGCTTTCCACATTGGACAGGGAATCAATGGCCTCCAGCACTTCCATGATGCGCTCGCGGGAAACGTGCATTTCCTCAGCAATGTAGCTGATTTTAGGGGTCTTTCCGTGTTTATTGTAATATTCCTGCTGGATCGCTTTTAAATTTTTCATGTCGGTTTTGAGCTGGCGGCTGATTTTAATTTTGCCATCATCCCGCAAAAACCGTTTAATCTCACCTAATATCATGGGGACTGCATAGGTGGAAAACATCACGCCAAACTTGGTGTCGAACCTGTCGATCGCTTTTACAAGCCCTACGAACCCCACCTGCATCAAATCCTCAGGCTCATAATAATTTGACGTGTATTTCATGGCTAAGTTCTTTACGAGTCCGATGTTTTGATTGACGATAAGCTCCCGCGCCTTGCGGTCGCCCTTTTGTGCTGCCTCAATTAGTCTGTATGTATCCTCCTTAGCAATCGGCGTATATTTAGATGCCACTGACGATATCCAGATATTTTGTCATCATCACGGTAGTCCCCTTACCCTTTTCCGACATGACATTCAATTTATCCATGAAGCTTTCCATCACCGTAAATCCCATCCCTGAACGTTCTTCTCCGTCTCCCGTGGTATAAAGTGGTTCCCTGGCTTTCTCCACATCCTCGATCCCGACGCCCTGATCCGTTATTTTGATGATCAGCTTTCCGCCTTTTTTCATTGCGCATTCCATAAAAACAACCGCTTCCGCTGGTTCTTCCAGCGATCCGTATCCGTGGATGATGCTGTTGCTTACCGCTTCGGAAACCGCCGTTTTAATTTCCGTCAATTCCTCGACCGTCGGATCCAGCGGCATGACAAAAGCGGCAGCGGCCGCCCTGGCAAAGGCCTCATTTTCTGCAAGCGCGCTGAATTCCATCCTCATCACATTTTCCATTTACAACACCTCCATTTGCAGTTGCTCCCTGCCCTTTATCCGCTCTATCGCACTATCTGTATCTGCCGCATCCGGGACGATGGAAAACACATCGGCCATTTCAAGCACTTTCTTTATATAGGAAGGACAACCGGAAATGCAAACACAGCCGCCGCTTTTCACCAGTTTTTTATACCTGCCTAGGACGACGCCGATTCCCGAGCTATCCATGAACTGCACGCCTGAAAAATCCAAAACGAGATGCTTGCATCCAAACGCTTTCATCGATCGGTCTATGGTATTTCGCAGCGGCGCAGCGCTGTGGTGGTCCACTTCCCCTTTGATGCCCGCAACCAGGATATCTTCTGAAACGCTGAAAATTACTTCCACAAAAAAACCCCCTTTTCAAGACTATATCGTAATTATTATAGTCCTGGCAAGCGGGGCTTGTCTTTAAGAGAAAAAGCCGAAACGCCACTATTTTTGTCGCAGGCGGGCGGCTGTCCTGTAGTCTGCGCCATAAGCAAGCGGGCAAGCGGACAAGCGATCCCAGCAGACGGATGGAAAAGAATCATTCCGCCTTTGCCTGTTCGCCGCAGGTAAATGTTTTGTAAAGCCTTCGCCGGTTTTCCCGTAAACAGGCAGGTACTCCGCCGCCATTTCCGTGCGCCAGGCTAGATGCCAGGCAGCCCGCCGCACTACCTTTTCGGCTCGCTATGCCGTGCGGATAGCCTTTAAAACTTCTGCGTGCTATGCCGTGCAGGCAAACCGCACCGCCAATGCCATTTCCCCGCAAAAGCCCTGGAGTTTCCTCATGCGATTCATGCACTTATGCCGGAAAAATATCGATCGTCTCCGCCGCCTCCACGGCAGCCTGGATCAATGCATCGCAATCGAGCTTTGCTTCCGATGCTAAAATCCGTTCAAGCCTTGGCTTCGTTACAGGATGCTTCGGCAAAAATACGGTACAGCAATCCTCGTACGGCTGGATCGATGTTTCATACGTGCCGATTTCCTGCGCCTTGTCCATGATATCCACCTTGTCCATCGCAATCAGCGGCCGCATGACCGGCATGGTGACAGACGCATCCGTTACCATCAGGGATTCCGCCGTCTGGCTCGCTACCTGCCCCAGGTTTTCCCCCGTGATGAGCATCCCGCAGCCCGTATCCTGGGCGATTTTCTGGGCGATCCGCATCATGAACCGCCGCACCAGTATCGTGGTTTCCTCCTCCGGGCAATTTGCAACGATCAGTTCCTGAATTGGCAGCAGGTTCACCACGTACATCTTAAACCTGCCGCAATAGGTGGCGACGATCCCCGCCAATTCTTCTACCTTTTCCTGCGCCCGCTGGCTGGTATATGGATAGGAATGAAAATGCACAGCCTCGATCATCATCCCCCGTTTCGCCATCATCCAGGTTGCCACAGGCGAATCGATGCCGCCCGAAAGAAGGGATAAGCCTTTGCCGTTCGTTCCCAGCGGAAGACCGCCAAAGCCTGCGATTTTATCCTGATAAATGTACGACCTGTCGTGCCGTACATCCACGAACAAAAGGCAATCAGGATGATGCACGTCTACCTTTAACACTTTACAGCCCTTTAATACCGCCGCGCCAACCTGCCTGCCGATATCCGGCGATTTTACAGGAAAATTCTTATCAGCCCGCTTCGCTTCCACCTTAAAGGTATGGACGCCCCGCTCCTCGATCGTTTCCAGCATATATGCCACCGCCGCCTCGCCGATTGCTTCCATGGTGCTTTCGCATTCCACGGCGGGACTGATCGATGCAACGCCGAAGACCTTGGAAATTTCTTTGACCACCGCCTGCTTGTCCAGGCTCTTATCCGCCCTGACGAAGATAAGGCCCTCCTGCCGTTTCACGCTGATCCCGTCAAATTTCCTGAGCAGTTTGCGAATCCGTTCCACCAGCATCCGCTCAAAATACGGCTTGTTCATTCCCTTGAGCGCCACTTCGCCGCACCTGACGATAAAAATAAATTCCCGATTCATCTCTCCGTTCATTCCTTCACGCACACTTTCGCGCATTTCCTCACACGCTTCTTCATGCATTTTGTCACGCATATCTTCATTCATTTCCTTACACATTTCTCCGCCTGTCCCTTCACGCATATCCTTCTCCTGAAAATTGATTGCCCCGCCGCCTTGGTCCGCCCATTCAGCCAAATAACGCAAAACCTCCAAGCCGCCCGAGCGCCTCCCATTTAAGCCGGCCAATGGCCTCTCTTCTACCGGAAACTGCCAAGCCTGCGAAACCGTTTCACAGCCGCAGTCACTTTATCTATCACCACATCCATTTCCTCCAGGGAGTTGAAACGGCCAAAGCTAAACCGCAAAGCGCCTTCAACCGCCTGCTCGGAAAGCCCCATCGCCTTCAATACATGGCTGCCGCCCTTTTTATGGGAAGAGCAAGCAGAACCCGTCGATACGAATATACCATCCTGCTCAAGCGTATGCAGAAGCACCTCGCCCCTCGTTCCAAGAAAGGAAATATTCAGTACCGAGCCACAGCTGCTTCCTGCCGCCTCCCCTGTTTCCTGCGGGCTGTTTACGATGATATCATCGAGATTGGCACAAATCCCCGCCAGCAAATAGTTCCGCATTTCCGAGATCCGCTTCATATCCGATGCCCGTTCCGCCGCCGATTGCTCCGCCGCCAAGCCAAATCCTGCAATCGCTGGGACATTTTCCGTACCGGAACGCTTCCCGTCTTCCTGCCCGCCGCCCGCTAATAATGCGGGGATGCTAAGCTTATCCCTGATGTAAAGGCCGCCGCTGCCTTTCGGTCCATGAATTTTATGGCCGCTTACGGAGATCATGTCCGCTTCCATGCAAAGGGGCAGTTTTCCGAAGCTCTGCACTGCATCGCAATGAAAGATGCCAGGGGCGTTTTTCGCCTTCATAATCGATTTAACCCTGTTGACTGGCATGATCGTACCCGTCTCATTGTTGACGTGCATCAGGGTGACGAGAATGGTCCGTTCATCGATGGCGTCTTCCATCTGCTCGATATCCAGCCTGCATTTTTGATCCACATCCACATAGACGACCTCAAAGCCTTGTTCTTCCAGCCTTTTGCAGCATTCCAAAACAGCGGGATGCTCAGCTTTTGAGGTCACGATACGGTTTCCCCGCCGTTTCAATGCCCTGGCTGCGCCGAAGATCGCCATATTGTCCGCTTCCGTTCCGCCCGACGTAAAACACACCCGCCCATTTGCAACGCCCATCGCCTGCTGTAACTGCTTGCGGGCTTTCTTCACAGATTTCTCGCTGTCCACGCCAAGCTGGTACAGGGAGGACGGGTTACCGAAAGTTTCTTCCATATGCTTTACCATGATTTCCGTCACCTGCGGATACTGCTTTGTCGTCGCACTGTTATCCAAATAAATCATTTTTCACTCCAAAATATACCGATGCGCAGTGGCTATCGCCCAAGATCCAAAGATTCAAACGCCAAAAGGCATTCAGGGCAGATTCCAGATCTCCGCAAAACCACCAAGGAAAATCCCATCGCTTGCGAAACATCCATGGCCGGCCGCCGCATCGGGCTGGCCGCTATATCGCTGCATCAGGCTGGCTATCGCCATCATGAGCCTGTTTCCAGCCAAAGGCAAAGCCAGTTTCGCCGATTCTTCCAGCGGCAGGCTTTGTTACACATTCTGAAATCCAATGGATAACCAATTCCAGCCGCTATCGCCAATAAACCTGTTTCCAATTAGATAAAAAAGGCGGATACAGATCCGCCTCATCACATTTCTTTCTCGCTCATTGCTTCCGCGCCTCGCTTAACGGGGCTGGCCATTTTCGGCATCGCGCCCCGCCTGGCAGAACCGTCCAGCCATACTTTGCGACCCGCCTGGCATAGCTGGCCGCCCGCATCCGCATCACACCTTACGCCGCAACGCTGGCCGCCATCTTTACGCTCCGCCCGACAGAACGGCATAGCCGTCCGCTTGCACTTTCGCAAGTTCGCCTTGCTCAACACAGCCGCACATCCCCGACTTCACGCATTCGCTTCTTTTTTGCATAACTAGCTGCCTGTGTTTTCAAGCCTTCGCCCTATTTGGCATAATCGACGGCCCTCGTCTCTCGCACGACGTTGACCTTGATCTGGCCCGGATATTCCAGCTCGGATTCAATCTTCTTGGAAATATCCCGCGCCAACAGTGCGATAGCGTCATCACTCACTTCGTCAGGCTTGGCCACAATTCTGATTTCACGCCCCGCCTGAATCGCAAAGGATCGTTCAACGCCTTCCGTCGTGTTGGCGATTTCCTCGAGCTTTTGAAGCCGCTTGATGTAAGATTCCAAGGTTTCCCGCCTAGCGCCCGGCCTTGCCGCCGAAAGGGCGTCGGCTGCGGCGATCAATACCGCTTCAACGGACTTCGGCTCGTAATCCCCGTGATGCGCCGCCATGCCATTGATTACCGCTGCAGATTCCTTGTATTTTTTCAGCACTTCCATGCCGATATCCACGTGCGTCCCTTCCCGTTCATGGTCGAGCGCCTTACCGATATCGTGAAGCAACCCCGCCCGCTTTGCAAGCGTCACGTCAAGCCCCAGCTCGCCTGCCATCAAGCCCGCCAGGTGCGCCACCTCCACGGAATGCTTTAATACATTCTGCCCGTAAGAAGTCCTGTATTTCAGCCTTCCGAGAAGCTTGATCAGCTCCGGATGGAGATTATGGATACCCACCTCAAAGGTTGCTTGTTCGCCTTCCTCCTTGATGATCGCATTGACCTCGCGCTCCGCCTTTTCCACGGTTTCTTCGATCCGCGCCGGATGGATTCGCCCGTCCACGATCAGTTTTTCCAAGGACAGCCGGGCGATTTCCCTTCTCACTGGGTCAAACCCGGATAAAATAACAGCCTCCGGCGTATCATCAATGATCAGGTCAATGCCTGTCAGCGTTTCGATCGCCCTGATGTTGCGGCCCTCCCTGCCGATGATACGGCCCTTCATTTCGTCGTTTGGAAGCGGCACCACGGAAACGGTGGATTCCGCCACATGATCCGCCGCGCAACGCTGGATCGCCCCCGTAATGATTTCCTTCGCTTTTTTGTCTGCGTCCTCCTTCGCTTTGTTTTCAATATCCTTGTACAAAGCCGCCGCATCGTTTCTGGCTTCTTTCTCAACCTTTTGCAGGATAATCTCGCGCGCCTGCTCGATGGAATAGCCCGAAATTTTTTCCAGTTCTTCGAGCTGCCTCTTCACCAGCCGCTCCATTTCCTGCTGCTTATTTGTAATGCTTTTTTCTTTATTTGTAATGCTTTCTTCTTTTCGCTCGATATTGTCGAGCTTCCTGTCTATGGACTCTTCCTTCTGTATCAGTCTCCTCTCGGATTTCTGAATCTCATTTCTTCGTTCCCTGATTTCCTTCTCTGCGTCGCTCCGGTGTTTGTGCGCCTCCTCCTTCGCTTCTAAGATCTTTTCCTTTTTCAAGGTCTCAGCGCGGTTTTCCGCATCGAGTATCAAATTTTTGGCTTTCTGTTCCGCATTTCCTATGGTCTTTTCGCCAATAGACTTCCTAAGTATATATCCAACCAGCAGCCCAATCACAAGCGCAACCAGTCCAACTACTATCGGGACAATAATTCCTGCCATATAGCCTCCTCCTTTTCTTCAGTTTTCAATTTGCAATTTTATGATTAACGTCAAGTTCCCTGTAAATAGAACAAAGCCGGCGTTCCCGTTTAACCGGGCGGCAGACTTTGTTGATTCTTCATAAATTTCACAAAGTGATGTTTCTTACGTATACAAAACATTACACATAAGGTAATAATATTTAATTAAAAGCACACAATATCATTATAGACTTTTTTGGCTAGCTAGTCAAGGAAATGGAGGACGCAATCGTGAACAAATTTTCGCACCTGCTCAAAAACTGCAATCACTATATCCTTGCGTCCGCAATCGGGCTGTCGCTTCTGGGCATTTTCTGCCTGGGAAGCGTCGCCCGCAATCACGAGACCTTCCTTTCCAGGGAAGTTTTAATACAGTCTGTAGCCCTGATGATCGGTCTTTTGGCAGCTTATGCCATACTGGCTTTGGGCTACAGATATTTTATGAACCTGGAAAAAATACTATATATTGCGAGCATACTGCTTTTGCTCACCGTTTACATTCCCGGCCTGGGGGCTGCTTTTTATGGTTCGCGTTCCTGGATCGACCTTGGATTCGTTACCTTCCAGCCCTCGGAAATCGTCAAAATCACGTTTGTGATCCTGATGGCTTCCTATTTGTCACGGTCGGGCGCATCCCTTTCCACCGTGAAAGGAATCATCCTGGCAGCCCTCTACGGCCTGCCTTTTATTTTAATCGTGTCAAAAGAGGATTTCGGCAGCGGCTGTGTCTTCTGCGCCATCTGGATTTTCATGGTATTCTGCTCCGGCCTGGATCTAAGGATCATCGGGCGGGTCGCGCTCGTCTTCATCCTGCTGCTCCCGATGTTTTATTTTTTTCTGGCAGGCTACCAAAAGGAACGAATCGACGCTTTCCTGCATCCCGATAACCTAGACCTTCCCGGCAACTACCAAGTATGGAACTCTAAAGTAGCCATCGGTTCAGGCGGCTTTTATGGAAAGGGCTATATGCAGGGAACGCAGAGCGCGCTCGGCTTTCTGCCTGTCCCCGAATCTGATTTTATCTTTGCCGCGGCGGTCGAAGAATTGGGGTTTCTCGGCGGGCTCGCCATTCTTTTTTTATTTGGGTTATTTCTTTTTCATTCGCTCAAGGTCACAAAGTATGCAAAGGACCTGCAAGGCACACTGGTCGGCGCAGGCCTTGTGGGAATGTACTTTTTCCAGGCCTTTGAAAATATCGCCATGACCATGGGCCTGATGCCCGTTACCGGCATCACCCTGCCCTTTTTAAGCTACGGCGGCTCTTCCATGATCTCTGCCATCATGGGCGTGGGGTTTCTGCTCAGCGTAAGCTGCCGCCAGAAGATATAAAAAAGACTGATGATACCGCTTCATTCCCTCGTTTTCCCTTAAATTTTCGATATAACGCCAGTTCGACAGAAATTTGAATGAAAACCAAGGCTTTTCGCCATATTTTTATGCAAATAGTTCGCTGATTCTCTTGGTTTAGGCATTTTTCCTAAATTTGAGAGAATTTTAGCCTCTTTTTTCTCTATAAATGCCGTTTTTCAAAAATTTAAGAGAAAACAAGCATGGATTCAAGCGGTTTCTACTCGATTTTCGCCCAAATCATTTACTCGTTTCTCTCAAAAATACCATTTTTAAATTTTTCAGGGAATGTTCGGTTTGAACCATGCAATTTACCCGGCTTTTCCCAGATCCCCTGCTTCTTTCATTTTCCCAATTTATCTATTTTGGCGGTTTTCCGTCCCCTATTTTTCTCTCTGCGCCTCATCCCGCATCGCTCCGCACGCTTCCTGCATTTCATCTCCCTGCTCGCCCGGCGTCCCCGTTCTTCTATTTCCTCCGCACCGTCCAGCTCTCCCAAATCTTTCAGTCCGTCCGCATCCCCGGACTTTCCATCTCCCCAGCTTTGCCCGCTTACGATTCCACCACCCTGGCCGTAATCTCCAGGAAATTCTGCTCGATATATGTACCGCTCTTACAAACGATCGGGATTCCCTTGTTTGTTGAAATATGTATATTTTCATCATACTGAATGATTCCGGCGACCGGCCCTTTGAACATCCGCATGATTTCCGACAGATGCGGCACGAGTCCTTCTTTCATCAGATCCATTTTGACCTTGTTTACAATGATGCAAGTATTCCGGATGCCCTTTTCTTGCAAATACCGCTCCGTCGCATCAGCATCCCGAAGCGAAGCCACCTCCGGCTCCGTCACGATCGCCACCCGGTCTGCCGCAGCCATGGCCACATCGAAAAGATCGCTGATTCCGGCGGGACAGTCCACGATGATATAATCGAAATATTTTCGCAGCTTATCGCACAGCACCTCCATGTGAAGCGGCGTCATGTCCCGGTCATCCCGCCTTGGGGAAGCAGCCATGAAATACAGGGTTTGAAAACCATCGACCCGCAGCATCGCTTTCTTGATCCGGCAAATACCGGAAATCACATCCATGATATTATAAATCACCTTGTTTTCCATGCCCAGGTAAATGTCCATATTTCTTAGTCCCATGTCCATATCGAGAAGCATTACCCGATGGCCCTGCCTGGCAAGGACGGCGCCCATGTTGACGGAAAACATAGTTTTGCCTGTGCCGCCTTTTCCCGATGAAACTAAAATTACTTTTCCCATTGCGAAATTTCTCCGTACTTCCCTATTATTTCCCTCGCTACAGGCGCTGCGTTTGCCGACGTTTTTCCCTGCACCAGCAATACTGCCACTGCAATCTGGGGGTCGTCCGCCGGCGCTAGAGCTACCGTCCATGCGAAATTATCATAACCTTCTTTGTACCTGTCGATATCACTCGCTGTGATATCATGCTTGCTTAAATTGATCACCGCCCGCCGCAAAGCGCCCGTTTCCGAATCATACACATCTGGATAATCTTCCAAAAGGCGCGCTGCTTCGGCTTCCACTTCACGAAAGGTCACGTCCGGCGCAATCAGGTGAAGATGCCTTTTCAAATAATCCCGTTCATCGGAAACATTGATTTTTCCTGCCCGCTGCGCTGTTCCTGTCTTAGCGGCAACGGAATATGGAAATGAGCCAAACGCCCGGAAAAGCGATCCGTCTGCCTGTGTCACCCCGGTCATGGCATCGATCACATATTCGATATCCGCCCGGCTGATTTTCACATCCTGCCCAGCGTCCCCGGCGTTCTTGCCGGCGCTTTCGGCATTTTCCCCGTTGCGTTCCGCATCCCCGCTATCCTGCCCAGCATTCCTGGCGGTTTTCTCCGTGCTTTCAGAGGCTTTTCCCGCCTGTCCCGAAGCGTCTGCCACCAGGCTGACCCGGTTTTTAATCCCGCCGTTCCCCAGCGTCGCCATATAATTCGCCATTTGCAAAGGCGTATAAGCATTATCCCCTTGTCCGATGGAAATGTTAAACGTATCCCCTTTCGTCCACCTCGCCTGGTTGAAATAAGAATACTTGCATATTTCTGCTAATTCACGGACTTTATCGGCCTTGACAAAATCCATCTTTTTTAGTTTGCCTATAATTTCTTCCAAAGTCAAGTCCTTATCCGACCAATTTACTATTTTTTTTATATTTTTCCGCAAAAGCTGCCGTTCCTTTAAAAAACGCTTTTTAAAATAAGTCTCGCTTTCCGCCAGAAGATAATTCTGCAAGCTGCTTTTGACCGACTGTTTCTTTACCGCTTCGGATGGCGCCATCCCTGCGCTCTCCTCAATCTCAATGCCTGTTTTCCCCCCCAGGCCCATCATCCGTGCGAAGCGCAGGATCGTTTCGTTGCTTATGGGATCGGTATACCGGAGGGAGCCTCCAGAAGCCAAATCCATCCCGGTTGCAATATCATAGAAATAATAATTGCAGGAGACCTGCATCGCTTCCTTTAAATCCACGTAACCATGAGTCGCTTTCCTGTCATTCCACAGGGAACAGCCGAACGTGCGCCCGCCCATCGATACAAAACCTGCATCGTACAGATACTTATTTCTGTCCAGCCCGCAGGAAAGCGCCGCCAGCGCAGTTACGGGCTTGAAGGTAGACCCCGGCTGGACAGCGCTCATCGACGCCACATTATAAAGAGGGGACGGGCTTAACGGGTCGTTTTCATTGTTCTGCTGGAGAGAACGCCATTTATCCGCTGATATGGATACCGCAAAATCATTCGGGTCGAAATCAGGATAACTCGCCATCGCCAGCACCTGCCCCGTCTTCACGTCAAGCGCCACAGCCGCACCGACGGCTGCGTTCTTTGCATAGGTCATCTGGTAATTCCCGTATTCGCTTTGGAAACTGCCGCCGCAGGCTGACTGCTCGATCGCTTGCGCAAGCGCATCTTCCGTTGTTTGTTGCAGGCTAAGGTCAAGCGTCAGTTTGACAGTCTTCCCCTTTTCCGGCCGGCTTTCGGAAAGCAGCCTCGTTACGTTTCCCCTGGAATCCACCTGGAACGTGCTAAGTGCATCCGTTCCTTTCAGGCGGCCTTCATAGATCTTTTCGATTCCGCTCTTGCCGATCAGGGCGTCTTTCCTGTAACCCTTCTTTTCAACATATGTTTCGGCATCGCTTTCTGAAATCCTGCCCAGGTATCCGATCACATGGGAGGCCAGCGCGCCATTGGGATATTCCCTGATATAATTTTCCGCTATCTTTACCCCAGGATAACCCGCCGCTTCTATCGCTTGTGCCGTTTCCTGTGAAATGTCCTCCGCCAATACAATCGGCATATATGCGTTATATCCCGTATCCTCCAAAATTTCCTGCACTTCCTCCGGGGTCACGCTCACATCCTCATCCTGCTCTTTTAGAAGCAGCATCACTTCCGAAGCCGATGTCAGGGCGTCTTCCTTGTCGATGTTCACCCGGCTGATGTTGACGGAATAAACCCTGCGGCTCGTAGCGAGGATATCGCCGTTCCGATCTGTAATATCGCCCCTCGGGCCGTTCTCATACACCACCCGCATGGACATATCATCGGCATAGGCGCTCCACTTTTCCTCCTGAAATATGGTAAGTGAAACCAGCCTGGCCACAAGTACTGCGCCCAGGATTCCCATAAACCATATTAAAAGAGAATGCTTCGATTTTTTCCCTGCCTTCACCAATCTTTACCCCTGGCTTCTTTTGATGCCTTTCTTCTCCAGCCTTCGTCCGCTAAATGCGTGCAGCCCTCATATCCGCAATCTTTTCCCCGGCGCGAAACACCTGCGGGCTTTCATCTGCGGCCATCCCTCCTGCGCCCGCTCCGCCTGCCTTGCACGTTTCCCCTTCTCCAGCAAAAACGCCTTTGGATTATTATGTGCGAAAGAAGGAAAATCATGTATCCTGCGCAAATGTTCCAGCCAGCGCCATTCGCCATTTTGGGTTCATGAAAGCGGAATGCTGTGTCACAGCGCTCCTTGCCTGGCCGGCGTTCCCTTCTCAGTCAATCATCCCCCTCGCCCGCATACTCACATAACGCCCGTCGCCGATGACGATATGGTCAAGGACCGGGATTCCCAGGATTTCACCAGCTTTCATCAACCGCTTCGTCGTATCGATATCTGCCCGGCTCGGCGCCGGGTCGCCGCTGGGATGGTTATGTATGAAGATCACAGAACCTGCACTCCTGCGCACGGCGTCCACAAACACCTCCCTTGGATGCGTAACGCTAGAACACAAATCGCCAACGGATACCTCCACCGCCTCGATGATCTGCCCCTTTGCATTGATCATCACATTGATGAAATGCTCTTTTTTATAGTAGCGCATTTTTTCGATAAACTGATTTGCAATGTCCGAAGAGTTCTTCACGACGTCTCCGTGATTTCCAGCAAGGGAGGCAATGCGCCTGCCAAGCTCCGCCGCTGCCAAGATTTCGCAAGCCTTCGCCGGCCCGATCCCCCAGAGCTTATACAATTCCTCCGGCCTGCATTCCGCCAGGTATTTAATCCCGGACTGATCGATCGACAGGATATCGACGGCAAGCTCCATGGCGGATCTCCCGCCGCTGCCGCTTCCGATCAGGATTGCGAGGATTTCCACGTTGGACAGCTTTTCCTTTCCTTCCCGCAGAAGCTTTTCCCGCGGCTTTTCGCATTCCGGCAATTTCTTAATATTCATGTTTCCCACCAACTCCTTTTTTATGATGCGAAAAACAGCCTAGCGCCATTTTTTCCGCTCATGCTTCATCGCCCTTATGCCGCTTGCCGGCACGCCCTCCGATGCTTTCCCGGCCGGTCGCTGCGCCTTTTTCTTTTAATATACTATATTTTTCCATATTTTCCAATATATTTTTAACTACCCTGCAATATTTTTTCGCCTCATGTGCCATAATAATTCATGTAAGATTTTTTAGGAGGTGTTGTCATGGACATTAACAAAAGCATCAAATGTACGGTAGAAAGCTGTCAGCATCATGCAAATTCTGCAAATTACTGTTCTCTGGACTGTATTACTGTAGGAACGCATGAATGCAACCCTACCGTGGACCAGTGCACGGATTGTCTGTCATTTGAAAAGAGATAAGCAGGCAATATAGCCAAACTTATGCTTGCACTCTTTTCGCAAGGTCAGGCACTTCCCCTCTTATTTTTGCATATAGTACCAAAGTCAGAGCCGCATTTTACCGGCAGGCTTTGGCGATACTCCGGCATATCGCCACAAGGCATATTTCCGGCGTATAAAAAATAAGAGGGGATACATACATGAGCGTTTCATTTCCGAAACCACTGACCGAAAAGGAAGAGAAATATTACATCGACAAATACGAAAGTGGAGACGAGGAAGCGAAAAAGATCCTCATTGAACGAAACCTAAGGCTGGTGGCCCACGTAGCGAAAAAATATACGTCACAGAGCCACACGATGGACGACTTCATATCCATCGGAACGATCGGCCTCATCAAGGCAGTGAACACCTATAGCAGCGATAAAGCCACGCGGCTTGCGACCTATGCCGCCAGGTGCATCGAGAACGAAATCCTGATGAGCATACGCTCATCCAAAAAAACAACATCCGAGGTGTCCATCAACCTACCCATCGGCATGGATAAGGATGGGAACGAAATCAGCCTCAACGATATTTTAGGGACAGAACCGGACGCCATCATCGATGATATCAATATGAAAATGCAGGTGCAGCATATGATCAAAGCGCTGGACCAGGTATTGACCGACAGGGAAAAGAAGGTTCTGATTCACCGCTATGGCATCTTAGGGACTGTGCCGAGGACACAGCGGGAGGTCGCCGCTTATCTGGGAATCAGCCGTTCCTATGTTTCGCGGATTGAAAAAAGGGCGCTGGAAAAGCTACGCGACCGGCTGTGGATGCAAAACACAATATAACCGCAGGGCGGCAGGGCGGTCTATCTGCAGGCGGCGGGCAGGTTATGCAAAGCGCAGTATTTTGGCATCACAATAGCGTAACACCATGGCAAAGCGAAAATGGCAAAATGCCATACAACGACACAATATTTCGCATCACATCACTGCAATACCGAGCATCAAATTACCGTAACAATGCAATCGGTGCGGATGCATCGGCATCATGCCGCCACATCCTGCGCACAAGTATGCCGCTGCGCATTTTCCTCCTTATGCCAGTGTCGGCATGCTGTAACTGCCCGAATCCTCCAGGTATTCGAGGATCTTCTGGAAAATAGGCCCGGCTGAGCCTGCGCCAGATGCGCCGCCCTCCACCAATACAGTAATCGTATATTCTGGCTCTTCGCAAGGCGTGTAGCCCGTGATCCAGCCATGCGTCCTGCCGTCTTCCTTTGCGCCATACTCTGCGGTCCCTGTCTTAACCGCAGCCCTGGGCTTTCCATCCGCTCCCATAAGGCCAAGGCTTTTCGCCGTGCCTTCTTCACATACCAGCGCCATCATATCGCCAATCTGCGATGCTGTTTGCTGCGATAACACTTGCCGCTGTCCGTCTTCCTCTTCCATCAGGAGGTGGACCCCCGGATCATTCCCGCCGTTTGCGATCACGTTGGTCATGGCCGCAATCTGCAATGGCGTCACCAGCGTTTGCCCTTGCCCGATCGAAAGATTTCCAATCGCATCCCCATATCGTTCCTGCTCTGTCATCAGATGCCCCTTGCCCGCCTGCGGGTATCCGTCAAGCGCATTCTTTGCAAGCCCCATAGCCTCCGCCGTTTGGATAATAGCATCCGCGCCGATTTCCTGCCCCAACTGTACAAAATAGCTGTTGCACGACTGGGCGAAGGCATCCGTAAGCGTGATCTCCCCATGGCCTTCCTCGCCGCCTGTTTCACATCCGATGGACAAATTCCCCGCCAGTACCCTGCCGTTGCAAAAAAATGACTGGTTCAAATCAACGCCCTCTTCCAGCGCTGCTGCTGTGACAACGATTTTGAAGACCGAACCGGGTGCATATTCGCCCTGCGTCGCCTTGTTCATCAATTCATTTCCTTCGCTTTCCATGTATGCATTGATGTTGTTGGGGTCGAAATCAGGCGTGCAAGCCATTGCCGCCACGCCCCCGCTGCGGCTGTCCAGCACGACGACAGCGCAATCTTCCCCGCTTTCGCCAATAATCCCTTCTACTGCATTTTGCAGATCTTTATCGACCGTAGTCCTGATTCCTTCTTTCACATAGGAATCCTTTTCATCGTCCGAGGCTATGATCAGCCCCCTGCCCGGCAGGATATTGCCCTTTACATCCGCTACCGCATAAATCCGCCTGTTGAGCCCGGAAAGCTGTTTATCATACATCAGCTCAAGGCCTGCCGCCCCGGAAGCATCCTGCCTGTTGACATATCCGATCAAATGAGGCGCAAGCTGGTTCTCGCCGTACCTGGACGACGCCTGCAAAATGTAAGCGTTATACTGCTGAATGAGCGTCCGGCCAATTTTTTTGTCATAATCCTGCGAAGAATATACATAATATCCTTTATTGTCACTGCTAACCTCCCGTGCGCTAGCCTGCTCCAGGAGCTTCGCCGCCTTTTCGTCAAAATCCGCTTCTTTTATGATGTACACAAAATGTTTTTGATCTGCCACGAGCGCCGCGCCGTTCCGGTCATAGATAATGCCCCGGGTATTGCTTCCCTCCAAGGAAATCAAGGACTGCGCCCTGGTCGCAGCGGCAAGCTCCCCGCCGCCGATAAGCTGGATATAAGCGAGGCGAAGCACGAGCGCAAAAATCAATGCGCCCAGGAAAATCATGATTCGTTTCATATTTTTCTTTTCCAGCTCCATCATTTCCTCCCTTAAAGCCAGGCTACCGAAAGCCTGGCAGCCGCCCGCAGCAAACATCTGCTGCCGCTTGCGGGCACGCCATACGCTAATCTGCCTTCGGCCGGGCCACCCGCTGCCGCTTCGGTCCAGCGCTTTGCAAGGCGCTTTCTTTGATATTCCGCCAATATCGTTTTGGCTATATTTCCTCCAAAATAAAACAACTCCCCTGCATGATATTTTCTCCATGCAGGGAAGTCTTATACTGCCTTTATCGCATTGCACCCGTTTCAAATTACGTTTATTTCAGGTCATCCGCATTCAGGCTGCGCCTATTTCAATCTGGATTGACTCCGCAGTGCGCTGATTTCAAATTACATCCATTTCGCATTGCGCCATTCCAGATTGCGTTTATTTCAAAATTGTGTTCATGTTAAATCCGCCCATTTCACACTACGCTCATCCCAAAATTGTGCTTATGCCAAACTCGGCTCATTTCAAACTGTGCAGGAAAAGCCCGCTCGCAAGCTTCGGCTCAAACCACGTGGACTTCGGCGGCATCACCATACCGTTATCCGCCACCTCCAGAAGATCCGTAATCTCCACAGGATATACCGCAAATGCCACCCGCATATCGCTGTCGGCTCTCTTTTTCAGCTCCGCCAGGCCTCGGATGCCGCCCACAAAATCGATCCGCTGATCGTTTCTCGGGTCTGCAATCCCCAAAATCGGCGCAAGCAGGTTATTTTGCAGCACGGAGACATCGAGGGAATCGATCACATGATCGGGAATCATCTCATCCCCAGCCGAAAGCTTGTACCATTTTCCGTCGAGATACATGGAAAAAACGTGCTTCCGCTCGGGATAATAGATTTCCTCCCCCATATCCGCAAGCGCAAAACCCGCCGCGCGGATCTTTTCCAGAAACGCTTCTGCGCTATTGCCGTTCAAATCCTTCACAACCCTGTTGTAATCGAAAATCTTCAAATCCTGATCGGGGAAAATCGCCGCCATGAAGAAATTAAATTCTTCCTCGCCCGTATAACCGGGGTTTTCCCCGCGCCGCTTCATCCCCACCTTGCACGCCGATGCGCTCCGATGATGCCCATCCGCTATGTAAAGCGCAGGAAGCTCGCCAAACAGCGAGACAAGCCCCGCCATAAGCGCTTCATCCTCCATCACCCAGAGGATGTGCCGGATTCCATCCGCCGCCGTCACATCGTAGACAGGCTCGTTTGCCGCCGCAAATCCTTCCAGGATGCTCCTGATCCGTTTGTCGTCCCGGTACGTCAAAAATACAGGCTCTGTATTCGTATCGCACACATCAAAATGGTTAATCCGGTCCAGCTCCTTTTCCACCCGTGTAAACTCGTGCTTTTTGATGATATTATCCTGGTATTCGTCGATAGACACACAGGCCACGATCCCGGTCTGTACACGCCCGTCCATGACCTCCCTGTATAGATAAAACGCAGGCCGTTCCTCCTGGATAAAAATTCCTTCCTGCAAACAGCGCCCGATATTTTCCCTCGCTTTCCCATAGACGGAATCGTGATACGGGTCTTCCTGCTGCGGCAGGTCGATTTCAGCCCTGCATATATGCAAAAAGCTATACGGGTTTCCTGCTGCCATTTCCGCCGCTTCTTCCCTGTTCATCACATCATATGGCAGCGAAAGCACCTTCTGTGCCAATTCCTTCTTCGGCCTGATCGCCCTGAATGGTCTGACTGTCGCCATCTATTTGATCTCCTTTAATATAAATGCTGCTACTTCTTCAATCGAAAGCCCTGTCGTGTCCACTTCTAGCGCATCCGCCGCTTTGCGAAGCGGGTTCAGCTTCCTGGTCATGTCATTGTGATCCCTTTTTTCAATATCGCTTAAAACCGCTTCAAAGGTAATCTCTTCCCCTTTCTGGAGAAGTTCCTTGTGGCGGCGCTGCGCCCGTTCCTTGGCCGAGGCGGTGAGGAAAAACTTGTATTCCGCATTCGGCAACACGTTTGTCGCAATATCCCTGCCGTCCATGATCACGCTCTTCCTGTTGCCCATGCTGCGCTGGATCTCTACCAGCTTCTCCCGCACCGGCAAAAGAGCCGAGCAGACCGACGCCATCTTCGAGATTTCCGACGTCCTGATCACGTCATTGACGATAGCCCCGTCCAAGATGATATCTCCCTCGGCAAAATCGATATCCGTGTTTTCCAGCATGGCGCCAAGCGCCGCTTCATCATCCGCCGCAATGCCTTCCCGCTTCATCTTATAGCCCACGGCGCGGTACATCGCGCCTGTATCAATATAATCGATGCCAAGCTTTTTTGCCACTTCCTTGGCAATGGTGCTTTTTCCTGCGCCGCTCGGTCCATCGATCGCAATCCTTAACATAGCCTTCATCCCAGGTTTCCTCGCTTCTTTTATTTTTTATTCACAAGTAATTTTTCGATTTCCGCCACAAATGTATTGACGTCGGTAAACTGCCTGTATACAGATGCAAAGCGCACGTAAGCCACTTCATCCAGGTCTTTCAGGCGTTCCATGACAAGCTCCCCGATAAACGTGCTTTCGACTTCCTTCTCCATCATATTGTTTAAGCCACGCTCGATTTCTTCCACGATTTTTTCCATTTCCGTCAGGGAAACGGGACGCTTCTCGCAAGCCCTGATGATGCCGTTGAGCAGCTTGCTGCGGTCAAACGCCTGGCGGCTGCCATCCTTCTTGATTACCATCAGGATCATTTCCTCCACCTTTTCATAGGTAGTGAACCGCCTTCCGCAAGCTTCACATTCCCGCCTTCTCCTGATAGCATGTCCATCCTCGGTGTGTCTTGAATCAATAACTTTACTATCCTCGTTTTCACAATATGGGCATTTCATCGGGCAACCTCCTTACCGGATATCAATATATTTTATGAAGAAATGATAATAATTATTAATTGTACTACATCTTGTGCTTTTTGCCAAGTCCTAGCAAAAATTTGTGTTTCGCATGGCGGGAATTTACGCTTCAACAGTAAATGTTAAAAATTACGCATTTTTCCCGCTTTGTTCCGACGCAAGCCGTGGCGGGAACCGCACGCCCCTCCGTCTTCGCTCCGACGCAATTTATGGGGAAACCACGCATCCTTTGCTTCATTCGGCGCAAGCCGTGGCGGAAAATTGTACAGCCTTCGTTTCATTTCGGCGCAAGCTGTGATAAAGATCCATCTTCATGCGAATCCCTCAATCAATGATCGGCGGCACGTCTACCAAGATCACGTCCTCCCCGATCGTCTTCACGTGTTTCCATTTAATCACGAAATCACTCGTCTCCCTGCCAAACAGCTTCATGAATCCTTTGTCCCCCGGCAGCACGATTCCATCGATCCTGCCTTCCTTCAAGTTTATTTCGATGTCGCATACGAATCCCATGCTCTTCCCGTCATAAATATTGATGACCTCCTTGTTCCTGATATCCTCCGTATTCAGCATATGCGATCCTCCTTTTCTCTCGTTTCTAATATATATGCCTGCTTGTCTTTTTTATGACAGGAAAACAGGAGAAGCCGCCTGCGCAAAAGAGGTCATATGCGTTCATCATTTTAAAAACCCATCCGCTCCAACGAAGCGGCACATCCATATGCAGCGCTTCCAAACAAGCCGTATCTCACAATGCACAATGCAAAGCAACTCCATATGCGATGCGTCCAACGGGGAATCCATGTACGCAAAAAACGCAACGCCCACAGCATAGAAAAGGGAAAATATTTCAATATAAAAAGAACGCACTACGCCTTTGCATCCATATGCATAAAAAAAACGCTTCATCCAGCTTAATCCAATGAAACAGAACCGCTGCTCCAACGAACCCACATACACAAAAAAGACCCCGCTTCATTGCAATGAATCAAATGAAACGAAGGTCCGATAATTTTCATGCGAAACCACAAGAGTATGGCATACAGTTCCGCTTTAACGCCTTATCCTTTGATCTGGCCGGAATCCAGCCGCTTGAAATAGCTCTTGGTTTCCGTTGCGATCACGCCGCTCAGCGCAAGCAATGCGATCAGGTTTGGCGCTGCCATGCACGCATTGAAGATATCGGCAAGCGTCCATACGGCGGAAAGCGTCAGGAACGGACCGATCAGCACAGCCAGGATATAGAACCATCTAAATATTTTAACAGCCTTCATATTGCCGCCCGACAGATACTCGAGACTCCTTTCGCTATAATAATCCCAGCCAAGGATTGTCGTGAAAGCGAAAAACGCCAACGCTACCATGAGGACTGCGCTTCCGATCTGAGGCGCCCACGGAAGCCCATCGCCGAATGCGACGGCCGTAACATTGACCCCATCCAAGCCGTTAGCGACAGAGTAATCATATGCGCCCGATACCATAATCGTAAGGCCCGTCATCGTACAGATGATAACCGTATCAAAGAATGTACCCGTCATGGAAACAAGCCCCTGCCTTACCGGCTCTTTCGTCCGGGCAGCCGCAGCCGCAATCGGCGCGCTTCCAAGACCGGATTCATTTGAGAAAATGCCCCTGGCAACACCCTTCTGCATCGCCAGCATCAATGCGCCGAGCGCACCGCCGCCTACCGCGCGAAGACCGAATGCACTTGCGAAAATTTCTGAAACCGCATACGGGATTTTTTCAGCATTATAAATCAAGATTACAACGGATATCCCTACATAAGCCACCGCCATAAACGGAACGACAATCGAAGAAACGCTTGCGATTCGCTGAATCCCGCCGATGATGACCAGGGCAGCCAGCACAGCGACTACGATCGCCGTAATCACGATCGCCCACGAATAATCCGTGCCGAAAATGCGCACGGTATGTATATCATTTGGATCGAAAAAGTTTTTCGTTGCCGAAGCAATTCCATTTACCTGCGTAATCGTGCCGATTCCCAAAAGCCCTGCCCCGCACGCAAAGAATGCAAACAGCTTGCCCAGCCATTTCCATCCCTTTCCCATGCCGTTTTCAATATAATAGAACGGGCCTCCGATAAATCTGCCATCTTCCTTCACGACCCTGTACTTAACCGAGAGCAGCCCTTCCGAATACTTGGTAGCCATGCCGAAGCAAGCCGCCAGAACCATCCACAACAAAGCGCCCGGACCGCCTGCGATAACAGCGGTTGCAACGCCGACGATATTCCCCGTACCGATCGTTGCCGCCATCGCAGTACATAATGCGCCAAAACTCGTTACTTCGCCTGCGCCGTCCTCCTCATTGCGGACCATGTACTTCAACGCTTTTCCGAGCTTTCTGAATTGAAGCACGCCCAGCCTGATCGTCAGATAAATGCCAGTACCCATGATCAGCACGATGAGCGGAACGCCCCATACCAGCCCGTCGATCCATTCGAGGAATGCTGTGAATTTTTCCATTTTTAACTTTCTCCTTCTCCTGAAAATATAAATCATGCAAAAAACCGGATTGCCGCAAGAGCAACATCCCCGCAAAGCGCACACTGCGGAATTTCGACAATCATCGCATCGCTGGAAAGCCTTCATTGCGATGATACTGCAAAGTTTGCAATGCTGCGCTGCCGTGCGGTTTTCGCATACGCATGGTGTGCCAGGCCAGGAATTTGGCAGGCCACAAAAAAAAGCCGATAAACTCGACTTTCCGGAGAGAACGCAAATAATCAAAACAAAGCACACTCTGCCGCTTCACAACGGGAAACGCACTCCGTTATCATTCCCGAATGTTTACAGGACATCCGGGACAGGCCATCATATCGTTTTAAAATACTTTCTGCGTGATAAATGATCTGCTCTGTCCTTTTGCCTGAGAGATTACACAGGATGTTATATCCGCAAGCCAATCCCGTGCGTACACCTTCGGCGCTCTTTTTTGAGACTCTCCAGAGAATCACGGTTTCTTTCCTGCCGCTATGGGAAAACGCAGCGGCAGGAATATAAAACCAATGTATTAAATATTATCACATCATACGGGCTTTTTCAATAGAATATTCTGCCCTGGCACAATTTATGCTATGCTTGGCGCAATTTCAAATCTGCCCTGGCACAATTTGCCAGAAGTTTCTTTGGCTCTGCTTTACTCCGCTTCCGCTTCGGCCGCCGGAGCTTCCGTGATCTCCGCATTTTCCAAAAGAAAATCCAAGACCTTCTGGTAAAGCAGCTCGATGCGGACATAGTCATCCATGTCCCTGCCCGTCTGCTGTTTGATCGACTTGTCGTCATAGCCGGTCGCTTCAAATTGCTCGATCAGTTCCTTCGTTTCCTTTTTCGTATAGTCCAGCCCTTCCTTGGCGGCAATATACTCGATCAGCATTTCCTGCTTCACCCGCAGCTTGCTACTGTCCTCATTGACCGCCGCAAACTCTTTTTCATCACCAAAATTATAGCTTGCCAGAAGGTCTTCGCGGCTCATGCCGTACGATTTCGCCATTTCATCCATTTGGTCGCTGTTAAACTGAATGTAGTAGTCCAATTCTTTTTCAGGATATTTCTTTACCTCTGTATTATCCAGCGCCTTGGACCACAGATCCGTCTGCTGCGTGGTAATCGCTTCCGATTCTTTATTGGCAGAAAGCTTCTCTTTCACCGCCGCTTCGTACGCCTCTATCGTATCGTAATCAGTGGTATTCTGCACATAGTCCAAATCATACGCCGGTACCGTTTCCCTCGTCGCAGAATTGATCGTTACGGTAAATTCCACCGCTTTTCCTTGCAAATCGGCCTGCTGGTAATCTGCCGGGAAGGTCAGCGCAAGCGTCGTCTTCCCGCCAACCTTTTTTCCGATCAGCCCCGTTTCAAACCCATCGATAAATGCGCCGCTCCCAATCGTCAGGTCATAACCTTCCGCAGAACCGCCGTCAAACTTTTTCCCGTCTATTTTCCCAACATAATCGATGTTGACCGTATCGCCTTCCGCTATTTCAGCATCCGCCGCAAGCTTCTCCGTCGTGGCGGCCGCCTGCAACTCGCTCTGGATCTGTGCATCGATTTCCTCTTCTGTTACCGATATGGTATATCCCGCAGTTTCCAAGCCCTTATAATCGCCAACTTTTAAATATTCATCCAAATCATATGAATCGTATGACAGGTCCGCAGAACTGCATGCCGCAAGCCCCACCATCGCAAATACATAAAACGCCGCAATCAATAACCTTTTCTTCATGAAACAATCTCCTTTATCATCCTTCATCTATGTTTATTCCCGAAAATCCCGTGCTTAAAACATCCTATGTATCCGCTGCATGGTCGCATCGATCTCCGTCATCGACTTCGCGCAATCCTTCAATTCCTGCAATACTTCCTCCGGCATTTCCTCCGCCCGCTTATATTTCAGCTCATGCTCCAGGCTGGCCCAAGTATCCATGGCAATGGTCCGGATCTGTATCTCAACGGGCATATGGTAAGTCCTGTCCGAAAGGAAGATAGGCACCTCTACGATTAGATGAAGGCTTCTGTATCCGCTTTCTTTCGGGTTCTTGATATAATCCTTGCGCCTGATCAGCTTCATATCATCCTGCCTAAGCAAGCTGCTCTCGACCGCATAGATATCGTCGATATAATTGCATACAACCCGCACGCCCGCAAAATCCATAATTTTGTAAACCGACTCGATTTCCATCGGCCATCCCTTCCGCTGTATCTTTTCTGCAATGCTGTCAATCGTCTTGATCCGGCACTGGATATGGTGAATGGGATTATAATCGTGCTTTAAGCTGTATTCATTATCCAGCACTTCCAGCTTCGTGCTTACCTCCCGGATCGCCGCATGGTAACGCATACGCAGATCGCTGAAAATTTTCGCCATTGCCTTAGCGTCATCAATGGTAATGCTCATCTGTGCCGGGATCATATGCTCGCTGATTTCAAATTTTTCAGGTTTCTCAAATATCATTTCCTGCTCCTTTCATAGAATTTTACCATATTTTTTTGTGGGTTTGGTGTTTATCATGCAAAAAGGCACCTGCTCGCAAACGATACAGGTTCTGCAAGAGCTGCGCAAAGCCAGAGCATCTTTGCGAAAGGTTTGATTAATATCGGCGGCTCTGCAAAAGCTCTGCGAAACGACACAAAACGTTTATGCTCCGGCGGCTCCGCAAATCCAAAACTCCAATCATCATGACTTTTTGTGATCGCTACAACCTTAACGCATAAACAGCACAAGACTCGTATAAGCTACGCAAAATGGCGCACTTTTTTCATTATATCAAATATAAACAAAAAATCGACTGCTTTTTGCCCTTGTTTTATTGCGGTCGTATGGCAGTTGATTAGGAAAAAACTTACAAACTCTGTATTTTTGCAGCAAAAGCAACAAAATATACAGAATTTGCATATTTTGCAGAATAACTCCCGCCCGTGGAACGCGAAACATCACAAAACTACCCTATTGCACCGTTTCACAATGCAATAGGGCAACATATCGCCACCGTACAGTTTTACACACGCTTTTCATATCATGGGCGCATTCTTTTCCAGATACAACACCTGCGCCTGGCTGATCAATACTTCATCCGCTCCAGCCGCAGGATCTGTACTCGACTCGAAATGATTGCGCTTCACGCAGATTTACTTGCGATCCGCCCCAAAGCTATCGCGCCGCCTAGCTTACAATCTTTTCGGTCGAGCAATCCATTACGCCCCGCAAAGCCTACAGCGCATACGTTCTTCCATTCCAATCAAGAACTTTGTGTTCCACACCGCGCACCGCCCTTTCCCTCATGCGCCTTTTGGGAAATTTGCTTTAACTTTTTATATGTCTTCCTTGTGCAAGGCAGAAACATAATGCTTTTCTTCGCCTTCAAAGAAAATGCAGGCTGGTTCGATCTCGCTAAAATGGAATGGATCGTGATGTGCCTTGTCAAAAATATCTTCTTCAAATATGATGAAGTTTGCCATCTTGCCAGCTTCGATCGAACCCATCTTGTCATCCAGGCGCATTCGTTCTGCATTGACCATCGTGTATCCGTGAATGAGCTGCTCAATCGTCAGCTTGCCGTCCAGCGGTGGCCTGACACTGCCCGGATACCTGTCAGGGTCTAGCGGTACGCTCGGATCGACTCTCGTCATAGCGACCTGCATCCCGATCATCGGATTTGCCCTGACCGCTTCCTGATAGCTAAAAACATCGCTGGAAAATCCCACCTTGCCTCCTGTTGCGATCACCTTCGTGAAATCGTGCATCGTATTCCAGCGTTTTTCGCCAAGGTAAGCCTTCGCACCTTCTCCGAAATATCCGCCCGCCCAGTGGGCGCTGTAATCGATATAAAGCCCCAGCTCTTTTACACGGTGAATATCGTCTGGGTGGATGATTTCGCAGTGCGCCAACGTTACCTTGATGCACCAGTCATCGCCGCAGATCTTCTGTGCAGCTTCTGCCGCATCGCACATCAAGCGGAATGCGCCGTCACAGATCGTATGGACATGAAAGTCAATGCGTTCTTCGTTCAGGCGCACCATCACATCCCGCATTTCCGCCATCGTGGCGTACGCATGGCCATAATTCGTTCCACTCAGGTCGTTGACAAATGGCTGCGTGCTGAGGCAATCGCCCATTTCATTCGTGCCATCGATGAAAAACTTGATCGTATTGCAGCGAATGTGATCGGTCGTAAATTTTTCCTGCCAGTCCCGCAGCGTGTCAATCGCTTGCTCCAAGTCGCTCGCCTCGCTCATGATCGAAGTCGCTTCATAATACATATCCAGCTTTCCTGCTTTGTCCAGCTCGTAAATATAGCGGAAATTGTCTTCTCCCTCCGTAATGCCGTCCATCATGCCCATAACGCCATACTGCCTGAAATAATCAAATAACGGCTTTGACATCTTATCGTTCATCACGGTCTCTGGTTTCCAGCCGAGTTTCTCGAAAATCCCTACATCGCCTTCACAGACCGACTCCAATGCCCATCCAGTGTATTCTCCATTTTCATCTTGCTTGAACTCCGGCATCCCGATCGGGCTTTCACTATGCGGTTTTCCATCCTCGCCCTTTAGCATATCCAGCGCAATGGAATTGTACCAGCACGCATGATCGCCAAAGTCCTGGATTCTCGCCGGACGATCGCTGATGATCTCGTCCAGCCATTCTTTGCGCGGACCCTCCGTGCCAAAGGTTTCGGTAAAATAGCTTTCATAATAAAAATACGGCCGCACTTCCTTCGGATATTTCTCAGCATAAACTTTAATATTCGCCAGCAGTTCATCCTTATCATGGGCATGCGGACCTCTGACATACCAGTATGTCTTGGAAACGCTCGCTGGGTGCGTATGCCCATCCAATAACCCTGGAATAACCATCTTTCCTTGCAGATCAACGGGGTCGATTCCCGCCTCGGCTGCCAGCGATTTCGCCCCGGCATCATCGCCGACATAAACGAACTTTTTCCCACAGGTCGCCACCGCCTGCGCCCACGGCAGCTGTGGATTTTCCGTGTAAATTTTTCCATTGATAAAAACCTTATCGACTGCCATTTTCGTTCCTCCCTGTTATCTTTAAGCTACTATTTTGGGCTCGTTATTTTGAGCCAGTTGTCTCAAGCCAATTATTTCGCGTTTCTTTTAATGATGCATCAATTCTGTGTTCCCTGCCAGTATGTTTTGCAAAAGAGCCATAAGGAAAACGGCATCAGACCATATACTTCCCATGCGATGCAGCGGTAAAATCCGTGCCATCCGGCAAATATGCCGCCGCTGCCATACAATTGATTCACAATTTACCAGAATGCTCAAATCACTGGATTCACCGAAATGGCTAAAATTGAGCAACAAATAACCTTGTTAAAACCTTTGTTACTTTATTGCAACGGTTATATCGATTCAGACAGCGCCAATTGCGTTATTTTTGTGTGCAGCAACATCTTTAACCGCTGCAACCATTGAAAACAGAGTAACATTTGCATAAAAAACGGCAAATGTTACTCCTTCCCCACAGCTCACCACGCCGCAACACACTCCAACATATCCCGCTGCGCCATAACGCATCCCAGCATCTCGAATTTTACACTTTTAATGCAAACTTCACCTCTACGCCTCTTCGCTGAAATCCATCTCCGGCGGCATTTCCTTAAAGCCCTTCGTCTTGACGCCTAAAAGGATTAAGCCCAGTGCAAGCCATGAAAATCCGACGATCTTCGCCATTGCCGATAACTGACACCACAGGAACAGCGTCGCGCCTCCGCCAATAAAAGGAAGTATCACATATTTCACGAAATTGCTTGCGCCCCTCAATCGATCCTTATGCCAATATGCGCCGATTACGCAGGCATTGACTAAAACCATGCCCAAAAGCCCACCAAAGCTGACAAGGTTTGCCGCATTCATGATCTGTCCTTGGAACAGCAGCGCCGTAAATCCGATCACTGCAACGATGCAGGATATTAAAGGCCGGCGTCTTGAATTTTGGATGAATATACCCGAATACCTTCTTCGGCAAAAATCCATCCTGCGCCATATTGTACAGGATTCTGGAGGAAGACACGTTTCCTGCGATACAACATCCAACGCATGCCAATGTATTGACAGGAACGAAAACGGTGTTCATCCAGCCCAATCCCAAATAAACGTAATATTCCGTCACGGCCGTATTCGGATCGCTCAGCATCCCCTCACGATACATCCACCCGCAGTTGAACAGGTATGCGACCACAAAGAAGCTGATCGCCGTGTAAATGACAATAATCATGACAGCTCTCGGGACTGTCTTTGTCGGGTTCTTCGCTTCCCCGGCCAGGGTCGTCGCAATGTCAAAGCCGATAAACATCTCACACATAACCGCAGCGCCCTGCAACACGCCGCCCCAACGCATCGTTTCCGGTGACATGAAAGCCTCCAGGCTGAAAAGCGTCCCGCTCGACTGCGGCGCGCCGCCGAGAACATATTTAAAAATAAAGATAATTGTCAAAATCAGCATAAAAATCGGAACTAAAATATTGATCATGTTGATAAACGTCGCAAACTTAATGCCGATAAAATTACAGATAAATACAACGGCAATCGTCAAAGCCGTCCACATATTGGCGGAAAGCTGCGGAAATAAGATATTCAGATACAGGCCACTGCTCAAATAGCAGATCATCGGCATCAGAATATAGTCGAGCATCATCAGCCAGCCCGACATGAATCCCAGCCGCGGCCCGAACGTTCCGCCGACATATGTATAGACAGAGCCGCCGCGCGTATACTTCTTTCCCATGTTCGCATATGCCAGAGCTGCCACGACCATGACGCAGCCAGCAATCAATACGACCAGCGGAAATGCACCGCCCGATAACTGGTTTATCACGCCGTAATACATGATGATACAAGCCGGGCAAAGCCACGCCAGCCCCTGCACGACCATAGAGCCTGTCCCCAAAACCCGTTCCATTTCCTCCGGCTGTTTTCCTTCGGACAAAGGTTCTTGCATTTGTTCCTTGTTTGTGTTTGCTTCCATTGCATGATTCCTCCCTTCATTCTTAAAAAATAAATACGATCCGCCAGATTACGTTCTGCCTGCAAAGTTGCCGCACCCGCTCAGATCCAGCCTCTACGTCATTGGCTCTGCCGCCTTTTCAGATGCCGCGTCCGGAGAGCAATGCCCTACTCCTCTTCGAGATCAAATACCTTCCTGCCCTTGAAAAACGTCTTCGCCACTTTAACCTGATAGATTTCCTCTTTCGGCATTGCTTCAAGATCGCTGTCCAAAACCACCAGTTCGGCGGATTTCCCCGGTTCGATAGAACCCGTGTATTCTTCGCCAAACATCTGATATGCTCCGTTGATGCTCAATGCCTTCACCGCTTCCGCAAGGCTCGCCGGTGCTTCATCGCCCAGCACCTGCCCTTTAAACTGCTCATACCCGATTGTTCCCGGCGTTATTGTCCTGGTCATGCAGACGCAGATTTCCTGCATCGTATCAGGCGGTGGCGTCACAGGAAAATCCGTGCCGAAAGCAACCGTAACGTCCCGATCGAGAAACTTTCGCAGCGGATAAGATTGCATTGCTTTTTCCTTTCCCATCATCGCAATTTCGCCGCTTACATCTGCCTCCAGCATCATCCAAGCAGGCTGGCAGTTGGCGATGATGTTCTCCTTGCCCATCAGCTCCGCCGTTTCATCCGGCGTCAGCATCACATGGGCGATGATGTTTCGCGGCTGTTTTCCCGCCATATGCTGCGCCTTTGCCAAGCATTCAGCGCTCTGCTTTACCGAACCGTCCCCCATCGCATGTACATGGACATTGAATCCGGCCTCCATCGCCCTGGCGGCGCATTCCACGAAAACATCGTCCGTCCAGTACAATTCGCCGTTGTAATTTGCAGGAACGCCGATCGATTCGCAAAAGTGCGGCAAATATCCATCGATGAGGTGAAACGCCCCTTCTGCAAACATTTTGATGGTGTCGATCCGAAAATCGTTTCCTACATTATCCTTGCCTTTCCAGGCGAGGAACTGCGGCATCTGTTCTTCCTGCTTTCCCGGCTGTAAATGATAAACGCCGCGCATCCGCAAGCTCAGCGCATTTTCCGCCGCCAGCTGCCTGTACGCTTCCCTCGCATTATCACTGTGCATACAATCCTGTACAAAGGTCACGCCATAACGGTTCGCACATTCCTTCTGATACCAAAGGATGCCTTCCTTGTATTCCGCAACGGAAAGATCATACCCGGGAACGCCCGTCTTGATATACGCCATCGCTTCCGGATCGTTGAACACGCCCTGCGGAAATCCGTCTTTTTCCCGGTAAATGCAGCCGGTAGACGTATCCGGCGTGTTTTCATCCACACCGGCAATTTCAATCGCCTTCGTATTCACCCAGAGATTGTGCTGGCAAAAGGATTCCAAAATAACCGGCCGATCTGCACAAACCCGGTCAATATCGTGCCTAGTTGGAAACCGCCCATTCGGGCTGAAATTTTGGTAAACCCAGCCCGCTCCACGGATCACCTCCTGCTCCGGGTGTGCATCCACGTACGCCTTGAGCTTTGCCATGAGAATATCGATGACCTCGTCTTCTGTCTGATCCTCCTGCTTATATACGCCAAACATATCTGCGCCCGCTGTCGTTGCCGCTGCAAGGGATGGATGGCAGTGGGCGTCGCAAAGGCCCGGCAGGATTGTATTGCCGCCGCAGTCCACGATTTCCGTATGCACATCCGCTAATGCCATGATATCGGACGCGCTGCTAACTTTCACGATCTTTCCGTCCCTGACAGCTACCGCCTCGCCTCGTATCACCCTGTCATCCAAAGAAATCGAATACACCTTTCCGTTGGTCAAAATCAGATCCGGAGCCTGCATCAAACCCGCCATCAAATTCACCTCCCAAAATTGTCGAAATTTTCTTTTACGTTTCATCGCATTTATGATAATATAAAATTGCTACGAGAAAAATAGCCAAATTATTTGTAAATTCTCTTATTTTGCATGAAATTCGACCTGTTTTCACTTAATGACAGAACCTGATGAACGAAACAGAAAGGACTAAAGATGACTGCACCGAAGCTATCCCACAAAATCGAGCCTTCGTATTTGCCGCATACCGGCGTACAAGTTCAACTACTAAATATCCGCACCATCGCCACACATACGCACAAGGATGCACTGGAATTCATCTACTGTCTGTCTGGAAAAGTCTGGGGACATGTCGCGCATGAGCAATTCGACCTAGCGGCCGGAGAACTGGTCACCATCGATTGCGGCGATGTGCGGAATATCTTCGCAGACGATGACAACCTGACGCTAATCGTTCATATCAGCCTGCACAATGCGCGGATTCCGATCGAGGAGCTTTTAAATACGCTGTTTTCCTGCTCGACAAATCCCACCTATCTAAGACATCCAGAGGCTGTCAAAGCGGTATGTGACCTGCTGTTTGCGCTGGCCTATACCGTCGTTTCTTTTGAGGCTGCCGAAAAGGACCGCCGCTTGATCGATCGTATGGATCTTCAAGGCCGCAGCCCGCATGGGATTTTTCTCGATGAAGGAGGGGTTGCATCGGGCGCTGACCTATTGGACGCTGATTCATCGGAACGAGTCACCGCCGCCTGCGAATTCATCCGCTTAAACCTGCTCGATCTAATGGCAGAAAAATTTTCTTGGTTTTCCCTGGAAAACTTAAGCGAAGACGACTGGAAATACAAAGACCGACTTCAAAAAATCGTCGCTTATGTATCGGAAAACTGCGGAAAAAAGATTACGATAGCGCAGCTGTCCAATACCATTTACCTAAATGCCTCCTACATTTCCAGCTTCATGCAGCGGACATCGTTCAGCTCTTTTACAGAGATGCTCTCCTATTACCGGGGACTGCAAGCGCAGCACCTCCTCCTTGAAACGGAGCTGACGATCGGCGAGATTGCCTCGCGTTGCGGTTTTTCATCGGATAAATACTTCTACAAGGCATTTAAAAGGTGGTGGAGCAACACGCCCCTTCAATATCGGAAACAATTTCAACATTACGCTAAGCGAAAAGAAGAATGCTATCCCCTTCCGCCTTACAAAGCGCAGGAAATCATAAAAAATATGATGGTAGAAAGAGCCATCAGCAAAGCCTGTGAAGTCCCGCCGATAATCGGCGGAAAAGTGTAACTGGGCGGATAGGGATCACCTTATTTTGACAAGCTATTATTAATTGTTTTTAGGCAATTAATAATTTCCAACCATCAAAAAAGAGCCGCGCAATCAGAAAACGTATCGCTTTCACTGAATGCTGCCGCCCTTTATCAAGATCCGCCGCGCAAATCTCCACGAAATGCCGTCCATTTTAATGAACCTTTCCGCCGGAAGGCTGCGGGCAATGACGCCCTCATAATATTAAAATCACCATACGCTTTGGGGTGCGCCCTGCCATGCGCCTTAATGTGCGTTCACACATACTTTTTCATATAATTCAGCGCATTCTTTTCCAGCCTGGAGACCTGCGCCTGGCTGATGGAGATTTCATCCGCTACCTCCATCTGCGTCTTCCCTTCAAAGAAACGCATCGTCAGAATATGCTGCTCCCGCGGTGAAAGCTTTTTCATCGCCTCTGACAAAGAAAGATTTTCAATCCACCTGGCGTCGGTATTTTTCATATCCCGGATCTGATCCATCACATACAGCGGATCGCCATCATCGTTGAAAACTGGCTCAAACAGCGAAATCGGGTCTTGAATCGAATCCAGCGCCAGCACCACGTCCTCTTTCTTAACGTCCAGCTCCTTCGCCACTTCTTCCACGGTAGCTTCCCGCTGTAACTGCCTGCTGAGTTTTTCCTTCGCCGTCAGCGCTTTGTAAGCCATATCCCGCATCGACCGGGACACCCTGATGCTGTTATTGTCCCGCAGGTACCGCCTGACCTCGCCGATGATCATCGGCACCGCATAGGTGCTGAACTTTACGCCATGGGACATATCGAAATTGTCCAATGCTTTAATCAGCCCCACGCATCCGACCTGAAAAAGATCGTCCGGGTTTTCCCCCCGTCCCGAAAACTTCTGGATCACGCTCAATACAAGCCTCAAATTCCCCCTTATGAACTCGTCTCTGACCTCACTGTTCCCAGCCTTTATGGCTTTCAACATCTCCTGCATCTCCTTGTCCTTGTAACGCGGCAGGCTAGAAGTGTTAACGCCACAAATTTCAACCTTATTGGCCATAAACCATTACCCCACATCCCTTTTGCTCCCCTTAAAGCAACGCTCGATGTCGTAATATATTTATGTGCAAATCAAGGTTCTTTTATTCCGCTTTCGGCAAATCAGGCAAAGGCTTTTTGAATCAAACCAACGCTCTTTTCATGGTGCAAACATGGTGCAAAGTTCCCCGAAAAAGCAAGCCAGCATTTTCAGCCAAGCCATGCACCGGTCCGGCCAATCCGCAATGCTTCGGTTCAAAAAATTCCATGCTAGCCAGCACATCTCATCGGCATTTTTCAAATCCAGCCAGTGCGTTCCAGGCAAACCAGCGGTTTCAGCCAGGCGGGCGCATCCCGGCCCGCTTGCGTTTTAGCCCAGCCAAGCTACGCACCGTTCTAATCAGGCCAGCGCATTTTCAATCAGCTTGATGCACCCGCCAATCACCCCAATGCTTTTTTAAACACCGCAAGGCCCTCGTCAAGCTCCTCGTAAGAAATCGTAAGCGGCGGCAGCATCCGCACCTTGTCCTTCGCCGTCAAAATCATTAGCCCGCCCGCCAGTGCGTCCTTCACGACCTCGGCCGCTTCCTTGCCTTCAACCGCAATGCCCAGCATCAGGCCGATCCCCGATACATCTTTTACCTGCGGGATTGCAAGGAGCTTCGCTTTCAGGTATTCGCCCTTCTGCCTTACCTGCGCCAGAAAATCCTCGTCGATCCGCTTCAAAACTTCGACCGCCCCAGCGCACGCCACCGGGTTTCCGCCATAGGTCGTGCCATGGTTTCCCGGCTCTAAGACATCACAGGTCTTTTCCGAAAACAGCACGCCGCCGATTGGAAGCCCGCCGCCGATTCCCTTTGCAAAGGTCACGAGATCCGGCTTCACGCCGAAATATTCATAGGCGAACAGCTTCCCCGTTCTCCCGATCCCGGTCTGCACTTCGTCCACGATCAAAAGAATATCCCTTTCTGCGCAAAGCGCCGCAGCAGCCTTTACAAATTCTGCATCCAGGTTGAGGACGCCGCCTTCCCCCTGGATCATCTCCATCATGACCGCACACGTCGTATCGTCCGCCATTTCTTTAAGCTGCGCCACGTTGTTGACCTCACAATATGCGAAGCCGTCTAAAAACGGGGTGAAGAATTTATGATAATTCTCCTGCCCGGTCGCCGTAATGGCCGCCATGGTCCTGCCGTGGAAGGAGTTTTTCAAGGTGATGATTTTATTTGCTTTCCCGCCTTTATTGGCCGTGCCGTATTTTCGCGCTGTCTTGATCGCCGCTTCGTTTGCCTCCGCCCCGGAATTTCCAAAGAATACCTTCTTCATGCCGGTCCGCTCCGTCAAGAGCCTCGCCGCCATAACCTGCGGCTCGCTATAAAACAAATTCGATACGTGCTGCAATTTGGAAAGCTGCGCGCTCACTGCACGAATCCAGCCATCATCGCAAAAGCCCAAGCAATTTACGCCGATCCCCGCCGTAAAATCCACGTACTTCTTCCCGTCCATATCAAAGCAGTAAGAACCCTTTCCGTGATCCGCCGCCATGTCGTATCTCGCATATGTTGAAACGATTTTTTCCTTGTCAAGTGTTTTGATTTCACTGCTGTTCATTCCAGTATTTTTCCTCGCTTTCCTTTAATATCGCCGTCCCGCTCCCCTTGTCGGTGAAGATTTCCAAAAGCAGGCTGTGCGGAATCCTGCCGTCCATGATATGCACCCGTGAAACGCCTTGGTTGACCGCCTCGATGCAATTTTTGATCTTCGGAAGCATCCCGCCGGAAATGATGCCTTCCGAGATCAGCGTTTCCGCTTCTTTTATGTAAAGCTCCGAGATCACGGAGTCCGCATCCTGCGGGTCGCTTCTCACGCCCTCCACATCGGAAAGGTATGCTAATTTTTCCGCTTTCAGGGCTGTTGCGATTGCGCTCGCCGCCTCATCGGCATTAATGTTGTACGAATGGCCGTCCGCATCCATGCCGACGGGAAACACGATCGGCAGAAAATCCTTTTCGAGCAGATCGAGCAGGATTTTCGTATCCACTTTCGTGACATCCCCCACAAAACCGATATCAGCGCCATTTGCATATTTTTTCTGCACCGTCAGAAGCCCGCCGTCCTTGCCGCTGACGCCGGCCGCCTTGACGCCGAGGGACTGCACCCTGGCGACAAGCTCCTGGTTGACCTTGGCGAGAACCATTTCCACAAGCTCCATGGTATCCGCATCCGTTACCCGCAGGCCATTCACAAATTTTGCTTCCATGCCCACTTTATCCAGCCAGCGGTTGATTTCCTTGCCGCCGCCATGGACGATGATCGGCTTGAACCCCACCAGCTTGAGCAGTACCACGTCCTGCATCATATCCTGTTTCAGTTCTTCATCTATCATAACACTGCCGCCGTATTTTACAACAATTATTTTTCTGTTAAAACGCTGGATATACGGCAGCGCCTCAATTAAAACCTCTGCTTTATCCAAATACTTCTGTGCTACCATTTTTACTCCTGTCATTCCTGTTTGCCTTCGTTTTCGTTCCCGGATCTGCGCTTACCCGTTCTTTAACTCCTGTAATCTCCGTTGATCTTCACGTAATCATAAGTCAAATCGCACCCCCAGGCCGTCGCACTGCCGTTTCCCTGGCGCAGCTCCACCTCGATCGCAATTTCTTCTTCCGCTAGAATCTTGGAAGCGTATTCCTCGCTGTACGGTTTATGGCGCGAGCCTTCGCATACGCATACGCTGCCCTTTGCAGAGCGGATGCAAACGTCGATCGCATCGGTTGTAAAATCGCCCTCTGCATAGCCGATGGCGCAAAGCACCCTGCCCCAGTTCGCATCCTCCCCGAACATGGCTGTTTTCAAAAGGTCGGAAGCGATGACGGATTTACTGATATTCTGCGCTGTTTTCCGGTCAGGAGCGCCTTTCACGCTGCATTCGATAAGCTTTGTCGCACCTTCGCCATCACGGGCGAGCCTTTTGGCGAGAAACACCGTCACCTGATGCAAAGCGGCCGCAAATTCGTCAAATGCTGCGCCATCTGCCACAATCCTGTCATTTCCTGCCAGGCCGTTTGCCAGAACCACCGCCATATCGTTCGTCGAGGTATCCCCGTCCACACAGATCTGGTTAAAGCTTGCCTGCACGTCCATGAGCAAAGCCTTTTGCAACATTTCCGGGGAAATAGCCACGTCCGTAGTGAGAAATGCCAGCATGGTCGCCATATTCGGGTTGATCATCCCGCTTCCCTTCGCAATGCCGCCGATATGGCAGGCCTTGCCGCCGAGCTGAAATGCTACTGCAATTTCCTTCGGCACGGTATCGGTCGTCATGATCGCCTTCGCCGCACTGCCAGAACCACCCTCGCTGAGCTGCTCCGCCAGCACGGGGACGCCTCGTTCAAAAGGCGCAAAGGAAAGCTCTTCACCGATCACGCCTGTCGAACATACGGCGATATCTTGTGCGGAAAGCCCCAGGTGTCCTGCTGCCAGCCTGCAAGCCTTCTCCGCCAGTTCCACGCCGCCAGCCGCACAAGTATTCGCATTGCCGCTGTTGCAGAGAATCGCCTGGGCTTGTCCATCGGAAAGGTTCTCTTTCGTCACTTTCAGCGGCGCGCCTTTCACCTTGTTGGTTGTATATACCGCCGCCGCACTGCACATGGTGTCGCTTACGATCAACGCCAAATCTTCCTTACCGGACTTCTTAATTCCAGACGCCATGCCGGCCGCACGAAACCCCTTTGCCGCACAAACGCCGCCTTTTATGTATTTCAGGCCGCTAAGCTTTCTGTTTTCCGGCCCGCCGCCCGCTGTACATTCCGAGCTGCTGCTTTCCGCGCCTTGTTGCTCACTTCCTTCTGTATCTTCCGGCGCATTGCCCTTCGCGCCTTTCAAGCCGTCACCTCCCATAGCCTGCGGATCGCCGCCCTTTGCGGCTTGCGGTGCGTTAGCTTTTGCGGTCTGTAAACCGCCGTCTTCCATACATTCCAGCCCGTATAACGCGGCGGACTCTGTTGTGGAATTTGCATCGTTAATTCCCGCCAGTTCCGTTTCTTTGCCTGCCCTCTTCGCATCCTTCTGCATCAATTCTTTATCTGCCATCTCTTTGCCTGTCATCTATATCAATCCTTTCGTCTCGTCAAGTCCCAGCATAATATTCATGTTTTGGACCGCCGCCCCCGATGCGCCTTTGCCGAGGTTGTCATAAGTGGCAATCAGTAACATATTTTCATCGTTTCCCGCCACCGTGATTTCGAGCGTGTTTTTTCCTGCCAAACGCCCCGCATCGATAAAGCCGTTTTCATCCATCGCATCGACGAATTTTACGAGCGGCTGCCCTGCATAATACGCCCGCAAAACTTCCTCTGCCTGCTTGCGGCTTCCTGCGCCAGATCCCTTCACCGGCACGGTCACTTCCATCCCGCTGTAATAATCCGCAACGACAGGCATGAATGCCGGAACACTTGCAAGCCCTGCCGCTTTCACGATTTCCGACAGGTGCTTATGCGCCTGTGCGATCCCATATTGTTTGGGATTGCGGCGCGCGCCTTTGCGGCATACGCTTCCATTATATGCATCTTCGTGCCGCACGTCCCTGCAACGAGCTTCTTTGCGGCACGATTCTTCGCAGCTCATGCCTCCATCTTTTTCATGCTCGCAATGCGCCCCTTCATATTCTGCGATCATCTTCTTGCCCCCGCCGCTGTAGCCTGTCAGCGAATACGCCGAAAACGGATAATCCGGCGGCACAATCCCCGCTTTGACCAGCGGCGTTATGAGCAAAATAACGCCCGTGGCATGGCAGCCCGGCACCGCCACCCGGTTGCTGTTTTTGATTTTCTCCCGCTGCTCCTCGCAAAGCTCCGGCATCCCGTAAACCCAGCCGTCAGCAGTCCTGTGCGCCGTAGATGTATCCAAGATCCGGCAGTCGGCAGGCGCTGCCGCCGCAATCTCCCTCGCCGCCTCGTCAGGCAAACACAAAAAGGAAACATCGGCTTTCCGGACAAAAGCCAATCTTTCCCCTAAATCCTTTCGTTTCTGTGCATCGATATGTAAAAGCTCTATATCCTCCCGCTTCTCAAAATACTGGTGAATTTTAAGCCCCGTCGTGCCTTCTGCCCCATCAATAAATACCTTGTACTTCATATTAGCCTCCCCTTTGCAGTCCTGTGAATCGATGACGCTTCTAATTGGATGATTGTATTTTTATTCATTTAGAAGCATTTTTATGCACCATGGGTCTTATCATACACCAACCAGCTTTTTCTTGCAACATTTTTTTGTCAATTTAGCCCAATTTTTTGATTTCCTTCCGCAGACGGCCGATGATCTTTTTTTCCAGTCTCGAAATATACGATTGTGATATGCCCATGCGGTCGGCAACCTCCTTCTGGGTCAGTTCCCTGCCGCCCAAAAGGCCAAAACGCATTTCAACGATTTCCCGCTCCCTGCCGGAAAGCTGTCCCATGGCGTATCCCAAGAGCTTGCGGTTCACCTCCTCTTCGATATGCCCATAAACCTCATCGTTTTCCGTTCCCAGAATGTCTGAAAGCAACAATTCATTGCCGTCCCAGTCCACGTTCAACGGTTCATCCAGCGATACTTCGCCTTTGATTTTGTTGTTCCGCCGCAAAAACATCAAGATTTCGTTTTCAATGCACCTGGATGCATATGTCGCCAGCTTGATGTTTTTTTCAACTTTAAACGTATTGACCGCCTTGATCAACCCGATCGTGCCAATGGAAATCAGATCCTCCACATTGATCCCCGCACTCTCGAATTTTTTTGCGATGTATACCACCAAGCGCAAGTTATGCTCAATAAGCAAATCGCGGGCAGCTTTGCTTCCGTTCATGAAACTCACGATCGCCCGGTATTCCTCCTCGGGCGGAAGAGGCGGCGGGAGCGTATCGCTTCCGCCTATGTAAAACAGTTTATTCTTTCTTTTTAGAAACTGCAATCTTAACTTCCGTACTAGTCCCTTTAACATCCCGTTTCTCCCTTCAAAATTCTCGCTCCATCATATCCCTGCAAAGCAGCATTTCACAGCCCGCCGCATCCTTTTCGCCCAGATTGGCCGCTCCATCGCTTTTTGCGATGATGCACCCCCTGATCCGCCTTTTCCCAATATACAGCGCATCGATCCGGACTCCCTCTAAAACACCGCCGCCGCCGACCGCCTCGTAAGGAATCGCACAATACCGTTCCTGCCGCAAAAATCCCTGTTCCTCCATGCGCTGCCACAAGCTTTTTCCCGCTACCGCCACCGATTTTCCGCTGACTGGATCATGCAGTCCATTGCCCGTGTCCAGAAAGGCTTCCGCTTCAACTTCGTTTTTCCCTGACAAAAGCTTTACCCGGTAAATGTGCTGGCGGTAAAATTTCTTGTTTGCAATCGTCTTAATCACCTGCTTGGCGGTAAACAGCGCAATGCCGGTAAAAAGCGCCAACAGCGAAGCTTTCATATCTCCTGTGTAGATGCCCACGGCCGTATACATACCGGAATGATGCGTCAAAAGCAACAGCCCCATGGTCATGCCGCCCATAAAGTATGTAACCAGCAGGAAGGTAAGGGCTCTCTGCCAGAGCTTCTCCCGGCCGAAGCTGAGGAGGCAGACGCAGAGTGCAAAAGCCGCCTCCATCAGCAGCGTTAAAAGCGTCCTTACCGGCAGGAAAACAGTGAGGGAAAAAAAGCCGCACAGCACGCTTCCCGCCAGCAGCCTGAGCTTTTGCACACGGTCTGGTATGCCCAGCCCGTGTATTTCGCAGGTTATGTAAAGAAGCACGCCTCCGATTATCATATTTTCCGCAAAGAGAATCTCGCCGTATACGATCAATGCATCTTTCTCCTTTTTCTTTCCGTATGGGCTGGCCAGGGTTTCCAAAGAGGAAAAGCCGCATGGGCGTTTTGGACCGGCCTTTGCACCCCGGCGTAACTTGCAAAACCGAGCCGGCCTCTTCGCCCCTAGCGCAGTTTGCAAAAAAGATTATATCTTTTTCACAAAGCAGAATTTGTCGGAATCAGGCAGTGAAGGGAAAAAACTATATACGGAATTGCGACACTCATATTGTGGGAACCTTAATGCTAAACCCATATCGCAAGAGGCACATTATGACACATAAACCGAATATCATCCAGGATGCCCGCTAAAGATTTAGGGCAAATCGCCTTGTCGTATGCTGCGGTATTTTTCGCAAAAAAAAATCCTTTTCCGGATCTTTCTTTCCGAAAAAGGATAAAATTGTTTCACATGATATACCCTTGCCATCAGGCTGGCAGGACTCTCCGTGCAGGCGGACAGATTCCTTCGAGCAACTAGCAAGCCGCTTTTCGCAAACCGGCAAGGGTCTTCACCCAAGCTGGCGTCCCCTTTGTATAAGCTGGTATGCCGCTTCGCCTGGAACGCCTCCGCCATCAGCCCTTTTTTGAAACATACTCTTTGATAATCGGCGGAATTTGGGACATCATATTATCAATATCTTCAAACATCGTGCTCTTTGTCGTTCCCAGCGCATCTGCCCGGTTAATGTGGTTGATCACGTCCTGGTAACCATTCCTTAATTGTTCAAAAAAGCCGCATAATAATTCCAAGGCGGCCTGAGAATCATCGATCACTTTGGATATTTCCGTATGCACGGTTGACGCTCCCTCCGCTGACTTGGTGATCTCATCAAACATTTCATAGGTCTCATTGACTTTCACGAGGCTTTCTTCCAGCGCCTGCCGGGAAGAGTTGATGCTGCCGTTTAGCTGCTCCGTTCCCTGCTCTACGTCTTGAATGCCCGCATCAACTTCGCCGGTCAAGCCCTTGATCTTCTCCGCCAGGTTCTTCACCTCTACAGCCACCACCGCAAAGCCCTTGCCCTGCTCTCCAGCCCGCGCTGCCTCAATCGAAGCATTGAGCGCAAGGATATTCGTCTGCTCCGCAATCGACACAATGCTTCTTGTACACAATTTAATCTTTTCTACAGCCTGCTGTAAATTTTCAAATGTACTCCCCATCTCGCTGAAAAAAGATTCCACCTGCATCGAGCTGTTTTTCAGCTCTTCGACGCCGTTCTGCGCACGATCCACCGACTGGGCGATCACGTCCTTAACGGTGGTAAATTCTTCCGACACTTGTTCGATGCTGGCAAAATTCTGGTCAAAATCCTGAAGCTTTTCCTGAAAGCTTTCCGCCTCTGTAAGAATTGCGCCAAAAGAACTGTCTATATTGCCCAGCTCATTCAATGAGTCCACTTCCTTCTGGACAAGCTCTGAATGATAATCCTTCAAACTATCCATCACGTGCAGCACTGGGTCCAGGCTGCTTTCCTGTTCGCGAATTTCTTGCGCATCATTTCTGCCTTTATTCCAAAACATTATGTACATCCCTTCCTTTACTCAAACACGACACACGTCATCGACTGGTTGACAAACCGGTTATTATAATGCTCCCCATACCCGACAAAGCCTGCGTGCGCCCCTAGCAAATGCATTTCATTCAAGTATTCCTGCATATAATGGTTCTGGGTAAATAACAAATAGCGGAACAAACAGTTGACGGAGAAGACCGCCGAAATCTGCGGGAACTCTTGCTTGATCGTACGGACCGTATTCTTGACGGTTTCCTTATAATCGCCCAGCTCTAAAAGCGCCAAAACGTCCGAGTCGTTTATCTGCCGGAAACAAGTCAGGGCATTGCCTTTTACCTCCTTGATTGAAACAATGCAAACATCGTCCCCGTTCAGCTTGCCAAATGGATTTTGAAACGTCTGCGTCGTAATGTCCTCTTCCGTTACGTGCAAAATATCCTGGTAAACTTGCTTCGCAGGGCGTTCATTCAATGCGCCGATGACATAATTGGCTTTGTCCGTCTTGGATGCGATGAAACGATAATCCCCCATCTGATGGTAGATATTTTCTTTGTACGCCTTCACCCTGCCCGTTTGGTTCTTGACCAGCGCATAAGCGACCGCATCTTCATAAACCCTTCCATTTGCGGACACCTTGCCCGCATCGCCAGTTCCTCCCACCAGCGAAATGTTCCTCCGCTTCAAGACGGAATGTAACGTGGTAAGCACACAGGCATCATTGCCGGAGCATAAGTCGATACAGATCGTATTCTCGTGCGTGCCATTTATGTAATTGACATCATCCTCCAGGCGCTTAATGTACTTTACCGGCATAACGGATACCTGCTCCAAGACGCCCGCCGCTACGCTGACGCCGTCAGAAAAAGCGATAACGCCAACGCCTTTTTCAACAACCCTCGTATCATAACTCATGCCGATACAGCCAATGCTGGGTACGTCCGGATAAAGCCGTTCCAGCTCATTTACGTGCGTTTCAAACTGATCGCTATTTGAAAACAGCATGATCAACTGCGGATTGTTCAATCCGCGAACCGCTTCTGCCAAATTTCCCTGCTGGCTCATTCCAAAAAACTGTTTCATTATGTAGTTCGCTCCTTCATTTTGGTATATTTCAAACTGCTTCATGCAAAAACATAAGCCACAACCATTATATGGCACTTTTAAATGTTCCGTCAATCCATTTTTGCCTAAGTAAAATTATTTTTCAAAATCCGCCTGGAGGATAAAATCCTGATGGTATTTTGTATATACAATAAGCTGGCTGGGGTTGCGTTTGAAACCCCAGCCAGCCGTATAACATCCTGCTTATATATATGTTTTACGGAAAAATCCCCGCAATGCCCTAATGGCAGTTCACGACCCAGTAGATTTAGGCAAATTCTTCTTCAGGCTTTATTGAAAATTGCATATCTATGATGCAAAACAACTATACTCCACGCATCATATCTTGCACGAAACTACAGCGTTCTGATAAAGCTCGTTTCGATGTATTCCTCTTCTTCCGGGCGTTCTATATGGGAAGAATGCATGCATTTGATCAGCCACGCCATATTTCTTCCCAATATCCTCATCGTCTGAAGCCCTTCTTTATCTTCCGCCACTTCCTGTGGCGTGTTTCCATGGACACCGTTCCAGCAGTTCTGGGAGGAAACGACAGGCATATCGTTATAAGCAAAGAACTTATTCAGCCTGTCAAAGGCGGCGGTAGCGCCCGATCTTCTACAGCTTACCACGGATGCCGCGGGTTTTCCTTTTAAATCTTCCCTGTGATTACTAGAGAGAAAATGCAACATTTTGCCTAAATTTGCGACAATATATTTTACGATAATCTACAGCGCCCTTGGTTTTGGCGCCAAAAAAAACCCTGAACCGCCGCTATTTCAGTCATTCAGGGGTTTATCCATTCTTGTAAATGGTTTTTCGCAAGCCGCTTTCAACCAAACCAAGAATTACGTCGTAAGTTGCCAACACTACGTTCCAACTCGCTTACGCTCATTGCTGTCCGTTTTCTCAACAAATCGTTGCTTTGCAGTTCTTTAGGGAAAAAAGCGACGCTTCGCAAGGTACATTCTTTGATATTCCGGAAATATCGAATTATACATAAAAACCCTTGAATCACCCGATAAACGGGCATTTTTCAAGGGTTTTCAAGTCATATTCGATTAGGAATTACTTTCCCATCTGTTGACATCTTCTCATGCATGCCGCTTTCAGCCAAATCAAAGATTTGGGAAAGCTTTGCGTAAGTCCTGCGCGCCGTATCGAAGATACGGGCAGGGCTGCGTCGTAAACCGCCACGCACTAAGGTGCTGCGGTTCTGACGGGACGCCTGCCGGCGATTTGCCTCGCAAACCGAACTAGCGATTTCTATTTTTTCGCCGCCGCTGCCTGCTGTGCCGCTACCTCCGCCGCGAAATCCTCTTCCTTCTTTTCGATTCCTTCGCCGACCTCGTATCGAAGCATGGAAGCCACAGCCATATCCTTGCCGATTTCCTTAGCGGCTTCATCGACATACTGCTTCACCGTCAGGTCTCCGTTCTTAACGAACTTCTGGTCTACCAGGCAGACTTCCTTGAGGATTGCCTTCACCTTGCCCGGAATGATACGGTCGAGAAGCTCCGGCTTCTTTCCTTCATTGAGAAGCTGCTGCTTTGCGATTTCCTTTTCGCCCTCCAGCCAAGCCGGGTCAACCTGCGTTTCATCGAGGAACTTAGGGTTCATCGAAGCCACCTGCATCGCAACATCTTTTCCTGTTACTGCGATTTCGTCAGCCGCAGCATCCGTCCTGATGCCCACGATAACGCCGATCTGTCCGTTTCCATGAATATATCCGGTGTAAACAACGCCGTCTTCCGCCAGCTTTGCAAATCTCCTGATGCTCATGTTTTCACCGATCGTCGCAATCTTATTGGTCAGCGCATCCTGAACCGTTCCCTCGCCGCCATAAGGCAGAGCCAGGAAAGCATCCATGTCGGCAGCGTCGTTTTCCAGCGCCATCTGCGCCAGCGTTTCCACAAACGTCACGAAATCCTCATTCTTTGCCACAAAGTCGGTCTCCGAGTTTACCTCTACGATCGCCGCAGCTTTTCCGTCAGCAGCAAAAGCCGTCTTAACAAGGCCCATCGCAGCGACCCTGCCGGCCTTCTTTGCAGCCTTCGCAAGGCCCTTCTCCCTCAAAAGCTCAACGGCCTTGTCCATATCTCCATCGGTTTCTACCAAAACCTTCTTACAATCCATCATCCCTGCGCCAGTCATTTCGCGCAGTTCTTTTACCATTTGTGCAGTTACAGCCATTCTATTTCCTCCTTTTTTGCCTGTCAGGTTCGCAAAAGCCGATAACGAAGCACGCCTTGCACCGCTGGACACGCATTTTATCCCATATCCCATGCAATACATACTACGCATAGCGTCTTGCTGCACTTCGTATGCCGCACAATGCCTGCGCCCTGCATTTTATGCGATAACACGATTTTTCCATTTAACCATGCACCGTATAACTGCTCCTCACACAACATACAATGTGCCTTAACGTTTTACCATGCGCCTCGCACAATTGCCTGCGCCTGCTGTCCCATACAATATGCGCCACTTCCTATGCGCTCCGTTATCCATATTCCTTCGCACTTTACTGCGCAACGCACCATAGCACAATATACCGCAACACGAAACACTACAGTTAGCCGCATAATGCGCCGCACTCCGCCTTTTGCAAAAACACCCCGACAAATATTGACTTTCTATTTATTCATTTTCCTCTGCTTCATGCTCCAAAAGCGATGATTCAGCGCCTTCCGCATTAGCCTTACCGTTTCACTCCGGCTATTCTGCTGCCTTTTCCTCTTCTGCCTTTTCTTCAGCGGCTTCGGCAACATCTTCGGCTTCCGCCGCTTCGGCAGAACCGGCTTCTTCGCCTTCGTCAAAGCTTTCGCCCTGCTTTGCTTCGATAACCGCATCCGCCATGCAGCCTGCAATCAGCTTGACCGCCCTGATGGCATCGTCATTTGCCGGGATGATATAATCCACGTCATCAGGATCGCAGTTCGTATCGACAATACCGATGATCGGAATGCCCAGAATCCTCGCTTCTTTTACTGCGATCTTTTCTTTCTTCGGGTCTACGACAAACAGCGCGCCCGGCATTCCCTTCATTTCCTTGATACCGCCTAAGAATTTTTCCAGCCTGTCAAGCTCTAAGCGCAGCTTGATAACTTCCTTCTTGGACAGCTTTTCAAACGTGCCGTCTTCCTCCATGGCCTTGATATCATAGAGTCTCTTGATCCTGCCGGAAATAGTCTTGTAGTTTGTAAGCATGCCGCCCAGCCATCTCTGGTTCACATAGTACATCCCGCAACGGTTCGCCTCGTCCACGATCGCAGCCTGCGCCTGTTTCTTCGTGCCGACGAACAAAATTGGCTTGCCGCTTGCCGCAACCTCCTTCATGAACTCATAAGCCGCATCGATTTTCTTGACAGTTTTCTGCAAATCGATGATGTAGATCCCATTTCTTTCCGTGAAAATATACGGAGCCATCTTAGGATTCCATCTTCTGGTCTGATGTCCGAAATGCACACCTGCTTCGAGTAACTGTTTCATTGAAATTACTGACATTTTGTTTTCTCCTTTCGGTTTTTTCCTTCCACCGCAGCGCCTGCGGAAAGCAACCCTTCCGGGATACAGCCCCGTATCCTGTTCCAAAGGCACCGGCCTTCCTAAAGCTGCCGTGTGTAAACTATTTGCTTTCTGGCATCAAAACATATGACACCAACAGACACTATACTATAAAATAGCGGTAATTACAAGCAGAAATTCGTATTTTTCAAGCCTTTTCAGCATTTGGGGCTGGCCTTGCTGCCGCCTTCCGCTTCGGCATTCTGCGCTGGGCCTTTACCCGTCCTTTTAATCCCATTGTTCTAGCCTTGCTGCCGCCTTCTGCTCTCCGCCCGCCCCTTTCCGCGCCCCACCGCTTCCAGCCGCTTATCCGCCTTTTATTTCTGCCGCCCTGCCCTTTTCCGCTTTCAATTCCGAGGACACAGCTTCATGCGCAGAATCACAACCCTGGAAACACAGCTACGGCCTCGTTTCCTCCTTCACGCGCCCTGCCTTCATAGCCACATCCTCGCCTTCCAATTCCGTCCGGGATATTTTTCCGCCATATAACGCGTAAAAATCTTCCGCGCCCTTCCGTATGTGTCGCGCCCAAAAGGTATCCTTTCGTTCGTCGTGACGCAAATCTGGTTTTTCGCCATCCATATGATATGATCCATATTGATAATAAAGCTCCTATGGCAGTGCATAAACCGCTTGTCCAGAAACGGCAGGATCTCCGGAAACTTCCCGTAAAACGCCAGCTTTCCGCCCGCCGTATGAATACAGATCTTGCGCTGTATTTTTTCCATGTAAACGATATCCGCCAGCGGGAACACAAAAACGCCCCGCCTGCATTTGACCATCAGCTTCTTCAACATAAAAACCCCCTCTCCATGAATCATCAATATCATTGTTCCATAAAGAGGGGATTATTTCTGTTTAAAATTTTTTACATTTTTTTCGATTTCACCACAAAGCCGCCTTTTGGCTGCAACGCCGCCTACTCGTGCGCTTCCCGGTAAGTGATCAAATCCTCCGCAATTTCATTCGCGGCGATGGAAACAGGCTTTTCCACGTCCGCTTCCGTCAGCTTCGGCATACCCTCCGTGATGTCCCGCGAGCGTTTGGCCGCCAGGATCACGAGCGTATACCTGCTGTCCGCCTTCGTTCTGATCTTATTAATCGATGGATATAACATTATAAATCCTCCTTATATCGATGAATGATGCTGTCAACCTCGTCGCCGTTGAGCTTGCATTGTTCCGCTTTTATGATGGCCCTGACACGGTCGATGGCAGCCTGCAAGTCCCCGTTGATCACCCTGTAATCATACTGGTCGATACACGATATTTCCTGCAAAGCCGTCCCGAGGCGCCTTGCCATGGTTTCCGCCGTCTCCGAGCCTCTTGCCGTGATGCGGTTTTTCAGCTCTTCGATCGATGGCGGCAAAATGAAGATAAATACACCCTCTGGATAATTCTTTTTGATTTGCAAAGCGCCTTGTACGTCGATTTCCAAAATTACGTTGATGCCCTGCTCCATCCAGTCCACGACCTGCTTTTTCGGCGTTCCGTAGAAATTGCCATAGACATTGGCGTATTCCATGAATCCATCTTCTGCGATGAGGGCTTCGAAATCTTCACGGCTCACGAAATGATAATGCACCGTATGTTCCTCGCCCTGCCGTGGACTGCGGGTCGTCATGGAAACCGATAGCCGCAGATTCTTTTCTTCATCGAGAATTTCCCTGCAAATCGTTCCCTTGCCAGCTCCTGAAGGCCCTGAAATAACAAATAATTTACCCTTTGCCATATATTTACTCCTGTGAATATTCGAGCCGTTTCCTTGTCTGAACAATTATTATATCACCGATGGCATACTTCTTCAAGACTAATATTGACAGTTTCAGGATTTATAATATCCTGCCCTTTCATTTTTCCCGAGCCATTGTTTGCGTTTTCATCTGTGCTTTCCCACAAGCGCCATATGCGCCATATGCGTCCCCATAAATGCAGTAACGGCTGATTTAAAACAACCAACTCCGCAGACCCGCCATTTTCCGCCGTTAAACGGACTTATGGACGCCATCCAGCGTAAATAATGTTTCATAAGCCGCTGGCCTCCTGTCCCGGAACACGCAGACCTCCTGCCGGTAAGCTGCCAGCTCATCCCGGTCAAAGGAAGCAGTCAATACCGATTCTCCTTCTACCGGCGCTTCCGCAATCTTGTTGCCGCGATTATCCGATATGAAGGATGCGCCCCAGAACTTGATCGCCGTGCCGCCGATCTCCTCGACGCCGATTCTGTTAGACGCGATGACCGGCGTCATGTTCGCCGCGGCATGGCCCAGCATCACATTTTGCCAGTGGTCGTAATCCAAAACTTCACGCTCAACCTGCGCAGGCGGAACGGCAAACGTTCCGATTGCAGTCGGGTAGAACAAAAGCTCCGCCCCTTTCAACGCCATGCACCTAGCCGCTTCTGGAAACCACTGGTCCCAACAGATCCCGACGCCAATTTTCGCATAGGCAGTATCCCATACCCGAAAGCCCAAATCCCCCGGCGAAAAATAAAACTTTTCATAATATCCCGGGTCATCCGGAATATGCGTCTTGCGGTAAAGCCCGAGCTGCCGCCCATCGGCGTCGATGATCATGACGCTGTTAAACCTGCAATTCCCCGCCCTTTCGTAAAAGCTTACCGGAAGCACGACCGATAATTCTTTTGCCAGGCGGCTCATGCGCTCCAGCATCGGGTGTCCTTCCGCTGGCTGTGCGATGGCAAGATAGCCGTAATTGACCTCCTGTGCAAAATACTGCGTGGCAAACAGCTCCTGGATCTGGATGATGTCTGCACCTTTCGCCGCCGCTTCCCTGATCAGTTTTTCTGCATGGGCGATATTTTGTTCTATGTCCGTGCCGCAAGCCATCTGCGTGGCCGCTACCGTTATCTTTCGCATTGGTTATCCCTCGCTTATTTTTTAATTGCCTGTATTTTCTCCGTTCGTTCTAATATGCAAACTTGCCGATTCATGATTCAAGGAACGTTTCCCTGCGGCAACGCCGTTTCAATCATTGCGTTCCTTATACCATGAATCCCCTCTGTCCTTCCGATTGGCATTCATGATTCAAGGAACGCTTCCCTGCGGCAACGCCGTTTCAATCATTGCGTTCCTTATACCATGAATCCCCTCTGTCCTTCCGATTGGCATTCATGATTCAAGGAACGCTTCCCTGCGGCAACGCCGTTTCAATCATTGCGTTCCTTATACCATGAATCCCCTC
>CAMNSS010000014.1 GCA_946555345.1 uncultured Eubacterium sp.
TAAACGCCTTCGCTCGGCGGAGGATGTAGTTATCCATGGACGGGCGGCTGTAAAATTCCGTCATCAGGCGTGCGCGATCAAGGTCGATGACCGGCTGTGTCATCCTGACTTTATCGTTTAGCTTTATGATTCTTTGGGTTAACATATCTTTCCCTCCTCTGATTAAATTGATAGACTTATTTTAAAGACCCTTCTGGATCGTCCTGTCGATAATATTGTTCTGCACTTCCTCGCTCAGCTCCACAAAGTATGCCGAATACCCTGCGACCCTGACGATGATGTTTTTATATTTTTCCGGCTCTCTCTGCGCTGCGCGGAGCGTTTCGTCATCCAGCACGTTGATCTGGATGTGGTATCCGCCCTGTGCGAAGTGCGCCCGGAACACGGTTTCGATGATATCCAGCCCTTTTTCACCCGCTGCGATGGTTGGATCGAACCGCTGGTTTAAAAGAAGCCCGCTCTGCGGCACGCCTTCATCACAAGCCGCCAGGGAATTGACGACGGCAGTCGGTCCGTTGACATCCATGCCGATCATCGGCGACGCATTGTCCGCCAGCGGTGAAAACGCCAGCCTGCCATCCGGCGTAGCGCCTACCGTCTTGCCCATTGCGACATTATATACAACGGTCGCATGAAGGCTGGTCCACTGTCCGCCATGGGCATCCTTGAACCGCTTCATCGAACGGTCAAACAGATCGACGAACCATTCGCCGTATTTATCCGCCTGCTCGATGTCGTTGCCAAATTTCGGCGCTTTGTTGATTAAAAGCTGGCGCATCTCTTCCTTGCCTTCAAAATTCGTATCCAGCAAGTCAACCATCTCTTCCATCGTCAGGTACTTCTGGTTGAAGATGCATTCTTCCATCGCCGCAAAGGAGTCGATTACATTGGCCATGCTGGCGATCGACGTCGTCGTATAGTGGTGGTCCGAACCCTTTTGTTGTAGCATTTTGCCCTTTTCGATGCACCCTTGCGAAAAGCAGGAAGCCGTTATCGTCGGGAAGGTAAACGCATGGCCTGCAAGCGTCGTGTTTGCCATCTTGATGAACTTTTCCACGAAGAAATCGAGCTGCGCTTCGTAAGCCTTCATCACATCTTCGATGCAGGTGAAATCCTTCGGATCGCCCGTCTTGATCCCGAGCTGTTTCTTCGTCACAGGGTCATAGCCGTTGTGCAGCATGATCTCCAGAACCTTGTTTGCATTAAAGTTGCCCGCATTTGTCTGGAAATCCGTCTTGCCTACGACGATCGGCTCAATACAGCCGCAAATCCCCCAGTTCCGTGCTTCTTTTAAAGTGAAGCCCAGGCTGAGCAGGTATGTAATCGCCGCATCGTCATTGTAAAACGCCGGATGGCCGCCCGTGTCACGCGCCGCCTTGATCGCCAGGCGGAACGTTTCTTCATTGACATTGCGGTGAAAACGGAAGGAAATGCAAGGCTCGTCGGTCTGCAAATCAAGCAGGCATCGCAGGAATACGTTTGTCAACTCGTTGCAGGCGTCTTTTCCGTTTTCCTTCACGCCGCCCAGCATCACGTGCATCCACAACGGACAGCCCGGAACGGCGATCGATTCCTTGTACTGGCGGATATTCCACAGTTCCGCAATTTTCAGCTTAAATTCGTGAATCAGCTCCTGGAAGTACACTTCATCCCTGCCTTCTGCCGTTTCCTTTTCAAAGAACGGGTACATATACTGGTCAAACCGGCCGAGGCAATGGTCGCCGCCAACGGCTTCCAGCACGATGGCTAAATGCGTAAACCACACGATCTGCACGCCCTGCAAGAATGTCTTCGGCGCATATTCCGGAACGGTCCTGCACGCCTCGGCCATCGTCAGAAGCTCAGCCTTCCTCGTTTCATCGCCGCACGCCTCGGCCTGCTCCTGCGCCAGATCCGCATAACGGTGCGCAAAAGCGATAATCGCTTCCATCACGATGATCATCGCCTGCCATGAAATCCGTTGCTCCATATCGTATACATCCTTGCATACGTGCTGCGAAAGCCTTTGCTTGCATTCGTCGATATAGTGCCGGTATCCATACTTGATAATGTTATCGTAATCAGGAGAATGGTTCATCGTGGACTGGTTGGAAACGCCATGCGTAAATACGAGCGCATCCAGCATATCCTTCACGTCAGGATCTTCCAAATCAGCGGCAAAATCGCCAAAGGTGTTGCCCTGCCATCTGCCCACCAGCTCGCGAAGCTCCGCCTTTTCTTCTTCACTGCGGAAAGAAAGGTCATCCGATATCCTGCAATCGAGCGTATCAAAATCGTCATACAGCCACTTCGTTACATCCGGGTGAAGCGGCACAGCCTGTATTCGGTCGCCCGGATGACCTGCAATCTGGGAATCCTCATCGATGAAAATCTTCTTGTTTTCCAGAAAATATTTGAATGCCTTCGCCCGGCGGAGGGTATAGTTATCCATGGACGGCCTGCTGTAATATTCCGTAATCAGCTTGGCACGATCCAAATCAATGGTCGCCGGGGTATTTCTCACCTTGTCGTTTAATCGTTCAATTCTCTGGGTTAGCATGTGATTACCTCCTTATTATTGTCCTTCATATAAAAGCATTGTTTGCCATGAGGCTGCAGGATGCTGTTTGCCTTTTTTACGAGCTGCCGCATTTGTTCATCCGACGGCGGCTCTACACCCGCAAGCTCATATTTTTTCCCGAGGGAAGCGTATTTGGATTCCCCTAAATTATGGTATACCAAAAGCTCATATTCCCTTACGGCAGGAAGCGTCGTAATAAACTCCGCAATTCCCGTTATATTTTCAACCGAATCGGTATATCCCGGAATCACCGGCGTCCTGATGGTGATCGGAATCCCAAATTCGGAAATTTTCTTAATATTATCCAGAATCAACTCGTTTCCAGCGCCCGTTATTTTCTTGTGCAGCGCCGAGTCGATGATCTTAATGTCCATAAACATCGCATCGATATAGGAAAGCGCGCCCTCAAACTCTGCAAACGGGCTATATCCACAGCTTTCAACCACGACGTTAATTCTGTTTTTCTTGCACTTTTGCGCGATTTCTTTCAAGTATTTTCCGTGTGTCAGCGGTTCGCCACCGGAAAAGGTCACGCCGCCGCCTTTCATTTCATAAAAAATAAAATCTTTCTTAATTTCATCGAACAATTCGTCTATCGTGTATTCCTTCCCTGCGATCCGTTTTGCTTCGGCATAACAGATATCGGTACACACCGTACAATTTTCAGGACACTTCGTCCTGTCGATCTTGCCCGTACCTGCGATTGCCCTCTGCGGGCATCTATCCCGGCATAAACCGCAGCCGATGCATTTTGACGGAGATTCTATAATTTCCGGACCGTAACTCTGCGATTCCGGATTGGAACACCAAGGACACCTAAGCGGGCAGCCTTTGAAGAAAACCAGCGTACGCAAGCCATCCCCATCGTGAATCGAACATTTCTGTATATTAAATATCATGTGCGCCTCCTTCTACTGGTTTCTTTCGCCCCGCATTACGCCTCTGCGGAAGATTGACAATGATAATCCCTGCGCTGACGCAGGCAAGAGCCGTTAAATTTTTAATGGTAAAAATCGCTTCTCCCAATAGAACCGATGACAGCAGCATTCCGAAAACCGGAATGCTAAATCCGAAGATCGCCACCTTTCCCACTTCATTATATTTCAAGAGCAATGTCCACACGCTGAATGCAGTAGCCGATAAAACCGCCATGTAAAACAACAGAAGCATGGATTTTATGTCAAAGCTGATCACGTGGCCTCCTGCGGCAAATCCGATCAGAATCAGAAAAACAGAGCCAAACGCCATTTGGTATGCCGTAACCGTCATCGGCGCATTCTTTTTCGCAAGCGGTTTTGTAAATACCGTGCAAGCGCCATGGGCAACCATGCTGATGAGCATCAAGCCTTCCCCCATAAAAGTAATTTCCCCTGCAATTCCTTCTATGTTGATGATTACAATGCCGGCAAAACCGATAATGCACCCAAGGCCTGACCGCCAAGTCAGTTTTTCCCCCCGGATGAGAAAATGCGCCAACAGGATTGAAATAAACGTGCTGGCCGCATCGATAATCGATCCCTTCGTTCCCGTTATGTAGCTCATGCCGATATAAAAACAGGTGTATTGCGTCGTCGTATTCAGAAGCCCAAGCCCCAGGATATGGGGAACAAATGGTTTTTGAATCCTGATGATGCGTTTTTCCAGCAGGCATGCCACAACAAAGGTTATCGCTCCCGCCAACAGGAAGCGGTATCCTGCAAACACAATTTTTTCACCTGCTGTTTCGATCTGCATCCACTCATAGCCGAGCTTGATGCAGGGAAACGCACTCCCCCACAGCATACAGCACAGAACCGAAAGCCCGCACCTGACAGACGTTTTGGTTAGTATATGATCATCCTTCATATGTATCGCGTTTTTATATCCTTTCAGATCATCTATGATTCAGGGAGAATATTCCCGACGGAAATATTCTCCCTGCTTTCGACCGTAAAAACGATCTTTTCTTTCATGCCTATTTCCGTTGTTTCATCCTTGAATCGCCCGGAACGCCATGTCTGTCTTACCGCCTAAACGCCCAAACGCCTGGCGGCTCCTCCCGCAATCTTTATTTCGGGTCGATATACGGATCGGCCCATTCCATCAATTCTTTATCCGGGCCTTTCACTGCATTGAGTACCCAGGAAACAACGAACATGCCGACTGCTGCGCCGATCGGGGCTACACCCATGCCGGAAGCCCATGATAATCCCAGACCCTGCGTCCATACCAAGTATGTAGCAGGACCCATGATAGCGGACGCCCATGCGCCTTCTTTTCTGGACTTTTTCCACAGAACGCCGCAGAACAGCGACATACACATCGAAGAACCAACGCCGGTCAGTCCCAGGTAAATGAAGATCTGCAAGAAAGCAGGCGGCTCAACCATGTTGAATGCGAGCACGATCAGTCCGATTACGATTGCTGCCACTCTCGTTACAAGCACTTCCTTTTTCGGCGTCGCACTCTTGAAAAGCTTGCCGTAAATATCTCCGCCAACACCCTGTGCAACAACCAGCAGAATCGACGTCGCCGTGGATACGATCGCTGAGAAGAATCCGATCATGATCACGCATGCCAGAATCGGCGGGAATAATTCCGTGGATACCGTTACCGTCATGTAGTCCGCTTCCGCATCCGGGAAACCTACCCTTCCGGCAAGACCCACGAGGAACATCAGGTTGAACAGAGCCGCCGTCAGAATCGCAATAATTAGGAATTTACCGATTGAACTCTTCTTCACATTCGGCAAAGCGATATACCTTGCGGTGATGTATGGCTGGCAGAACATGATGAAAACACCATAGAGGAAGAGCATTGGGATGCCGAACGCAGTAACGGTTACTTCCGCCTCACTGCCAGATTCATAAATCTGATTGAACGACGGATAGTCTCCCGCCAAAATTTCTTCGATTCTGCCAAAACCACCGACATAAGAAATCGCTACGATTACCAGCATCGCCGACATAACCGTCATGAAGCATCCCATGAAGCAGTCGGTCCACGCAACGGATCGCAGGCCGCCGGAGCTTACGAAGAAAATAACCACGACCAGCATAACAACCAAAGCCGCCTTAAACGGAATCCCCGTATACATTTCCAAGAGGATCGCTGCGCCTTTGAACTGCGCTACCAGCGTAAATGTAAAACAAATGACCATCAGGATTGACAGATAGAGCTTCAATCCTGGGGATTTATAACGCTGCGAGCAATAATCGGCAATCGTAATCGAACCGAATTTTTCCGACTGCAGCCTCATCTTTCTGATGATAAGCAAGCCCGGAATCGCCGTACCGGCAACGGTAGCGATGGCGATCCAGTAATACGGCCATCCAATCGTTGACAAAAGCCCCGGGTCCCCGATAAAAGATCCTGCACTTACTGCGGACGCCGCATAGGACATGGCCAGAACAAACGTAGGAGTCGTCTTGCCGCCCAGAAAATATTCCGTAGTTGCGCTGCCTGCGCCTTGCGTATTTTTCCTTGCGGCCCATATTCCTATAAAAACTAAAAATGCTAAAAATGCTACAATAAAAACGATTGCCATCGTATGCAAACTGTTCATTGTAATGTTTCACCTCCATTAATTGTAAAGATCATCGCTTATGCTAATTCCTTTCCGCTACTTCTTTGCTTCTGTTTAATTCAGCCAGTTCAGCGAGCCTTCTGTCGAGTTCATCTTCTTCTCCGCCGCTCTTCATCCAGACAGCGATCGCAATGATAGAACCGATGACAAGAACAGCTTCTACGCCCAGCATAAATACCCATGTTGCCATATCGTTATCCTCCTTTCCCGTTTTTTTGCGCTTCTTTCAACTTGCTTGCCGAAACACCCGGCACATCGTACTTTTCCCTGCTAATAGTATTAACAAGATTCATGCCAACCCATTTTACTCTATATTTTACATTTTGTGGATTTTTTCGACCAATTTCAACGGTTAAATTCCATATTATGGCTGCTTTGCTGCTTCCTGCGGTTTTTTTCCCGCCTATTCTGTGTCATATAGGACACAATGTAATTCTGTCACTTTTTTCTGAAAAAATGAAAAATCAGCAATTTAACCGCATAATGCAGGTTTTCCATATATTGTGTTTCCTTATTGATACATTTAATTTGTCATTGTGTTTCTTTTTTGTTACATTTGCATAAAATCCTTTTATCCGGCCGAAAATAAATAAGGCATCCAAGAAAAAATAATTTGGAAATAATTACATACCGGCTTCACGCCTCCCCGCGGGATCGTTTTTCTTGACAATTTCAGCCGCATTCGTATATAATGGTTCAAACTACAGCGTTCTTTATCATTGCTTTCCGTTTGGTGGATAAAACACTTTTCCTGGATACATCTGTATTTTTCCCAATCAATTTTCAGGAACGAGGAGGTTAATAAATGAACGCTAAAAAAACTTTCAGGACAATCGAAACCCACACCCTTGGACAGCCTACGCGCAATGTGGTCAGCGGTTTCGCGCATATTCCCGGCGCTACCATGGAGGAAAAATTCCTTTATATGCAAAAACATGAAGATTGGTTTCGCAAGCTATTGTGCTTCGAACCAAGAGGGAACGACATCATGTCGGCAACCATCATTACAGAACCTTGCAGCCCGGGGACGGATGTTGGCGTACTTTACTTTGAAACAAGCGGCTGGCTTCCGATGTGCGGGCATGATACCATGGGTGTTACGGTTGCCCTGATCGAAGCGGGACTGGTAAAGGTTACGGAACCCATTACCGAAATCAAACTTGATACGCCTGCCGGTGTGGTTTGCGTGGAAGCGCTGGTGGAAAACGGCTCTGTGAAAGAAGTATCGTTCATCAACGCACCTGCGCTCGTGCTGAAAGAGAACCTCACGGTACAGACGAAGGAATTTGGACCGCTGACGATGGATGTTTCTTGGGGCGGCAATCTCTATGCCCTGATCCCTGCCGAATCGGTAGGAATTTCAATCAAAGAAGAAAACTACAGCAAAATCATGGCGGCGGCGCAATCCATCGCAAAGGACATTAACGAACAGGTTGATTTTCGTCATCCTGAATTATCCTTTGTATCGGAAGTCACTCATGTAGAATTCTATGGACCGCCTAAAAGCCCTGATGCTGATGTCCAAAACTGTGTCGTAGCGCTGCCAAAGACCATCGACCGGTCGCCATGCGGCACGGGAACTTCTGCGAAAGCAGCCGTATTATACAACAAGGGGAAATTAAAGGCCGGCGAAAGCTTTGTTCACGAAAGCATCATCGGCTCGCTGTTTAAATGCGAGATCGTGGAAGAGCTGACCGTAGGCGGCTTGCCTGCCGTCCGCCCTAAAGTGACAGGCAACGCCTGCATCATGGGATACGCCACTTGGATTCTCGATCCGAAAGATCCGTTCCCGGAAGGCTTCCTGCTGGCATAATGACCGTACGCTATCATGAACCGTACGCTATAATTATTTTGGGATAGAAAAATGTCTGATAAAATCAATCCGACGACGTATTTTAGCGTTACGCCGGAACACGGCAAAGACAATACGTTATACAAACGCAATACCGTTGCAAAAAAATTGTTTGAATTTTTATGCAAGGAATGGGATTTAACCACGGAAGAAATATCGCTTCGCACGGGCAGCGGCAATGTACTGTCTGCATTTCCCGCAAATACTGTAAACCCGCCTGTGCCAAGCGGACTTTCTTCCATGCCTATTCACGGGCAAAAGGACGCAGCGCCTTCCCCGGAATCCCCGGATTTTATCATCGCAGCTTCCTCACAAAGCCGCCGGATCGATGAGATCCACCGCCTTCGCAAAGCGTTCACGGAGCTTTTGTCCATCTTCGTTCATAACGAAACGGTCCGTGAACGAATCTTTGACGGGCTGGATGCACTACAAACCTCCATCTGCATATACGACGAAAACGCCAATCTTATTTACGCCAATTTAGATTTTTGCAATTATGCGCACATTAAAGACAGGGATGCCGTTTACGGAAGGCACATCGATGAAGTGTTATCTGAGATTGGCATTAAATTTATTTCCACCAAAAAGAAACGCAAACAGATGAAAATCATGGATGTGCTGAAATATGGAAACGCTGTCTTGGATTGGGAAGTCGAAGTCGTCTCTGCGGAAAACCCCAACGACTACCAACTGGCCTCGAACGATATGTACCCGTTCTTTGATGGAGACGGCAATGTCAACGGCGCAATAGAAATTTCCCGCTCGCGCCATAAGCAAATCGCCCAGCTGCAAAATGCGCTAGGGCTTACCGCAGAGTATACCTTCGACGATATCCTCGGGGAAAGCAGGATCATGCTTGAAACGAAGAAACTCGCAATGACATTTGCCGCCACGCCGTACAACATCCTGATCTACGGGGAAAGCGGCGTGGGCAAGGAAATGTTCGCCCAGTCCATCCATAACTACAGCGACAGGAAAAACGCCCCATTCGTCGCCATCAACTGCGCCAGCATTCCGGCGGAACTGATCGACAGCGAATTATTTGGTTATGAAAGCGGCGCTTTTACCGGCGCATCAAAAAAAGGGCAAGTGGGAAAATTCGAGCTGGCAAACGGCGGAACGCTGTTTTTGGATGAGGTGGCCGAGCTGCCGCTGCATTTCCAGACGAAACTTCTCCGTACCCTGGAAACAAACCAGATCACCAGGATTGGCAGCTCGAAAACCATTTCGGTAGATGTCAGGATACTGGCCGCAACCAACCAGTCCCTTGAGAAGATGATCAAGGACGGCCTTTTCCGAAACGACCTCTACTACAGGCTCATGATCCTCAACATCGAAATCCCGCCGCTCCGGAACCATCCGGAAGATATCATTTCTTACGGGGAATTTTTCCTGCGGCAGGCGGCCGAAAAAAGCGGTCTTGCACAAAAAGAGCTGGATGAACCTGCGAAAGCGCTGCTGTCGCAATACGACTGGCCGGGAAATATCCGGGAGCTGCGCAACGTAATGAACCGGGCCAACATATGCACTGCCGCGCCGCTGATCACGCGGGAAAACCTGCAAGCGTCGTTGTACCCGGAATCCTATGCCCTTCATGCTCTGACATCAGAAAAACCACCCGAAGCCAGGATACGTGAAAAAAGGGATGCGGTGGATCGTTCCCATGCGGAACTGATTTCCGAATCCCTTTCCATTTCCGGCGGCAATAAGGTGAAGGCGGCCGAACTTCTTGGCGTATCGAGAAAGACATTTTACCGTATGCTGGAAAAATACAAGGCTTTTCTCACGAAATAAAAGCGAGCGGGAGTTGGAACAGGAGCGCAAGAGGAATGGCGGCGCCAGGATGGCAGGCCGGCACAGGAAAAAAGCCATTATGGCGAAAAGGCGGTTTCCGCATAGCAACCAATATGGACGCAAGAACCAGCCGCTTGCAGCACAACCCCCGCCACCATCGCAACGAAAGCACAAGCGGCACAGGCAGGACTGCGCTTACCAAGGCCGCTGGCTAAGCGGCCGTCAAAACACAACTGCGCTATGCTGCGCCCCATAATCAGTGAAGCGGTAAAAACGCCGCCTCTGCACACCAGCCAATGCAGCTGCACATCCTGCGCCCCGCTAGCCCTCGTGCGCAAGATCGTACAATTTCTGGATATCGTCCGGCAGCTTGTCCGGCAGAAGCCTCTTGACGGGTTCTTCATCGCCGTTGCGGATCGCCTGTTCGTAATACCAGCACTTGTACTCCAGCATTGCGTGTGTTTTCTCCAGGCTGCGCATTTCCTCTTCCAGCGCGCGCTTTTGTTCTTCCAAGAGATGCTTTCGCTCTACATAAGTTTCCTTCCCCTGCGCCCGCAACGCCATAAATTGCTTGATTTCCTGGATGGACCAGCCGGATTTTTTCAGGCACTCGATCACGCGGATGTTTTCAATCTCTTCCTCGCCGAATTTGCGAATGCCGGAGACTCGTTCGATCCCCGGGAAGAGACCTTCCTTATCGTAATAACGGAGCGTGGATACCGGCAAATCCGACAGCTTGGAAACCTGGCCAATGGTATACATCATGTTTCTCCTTTTGCACAAAATAAATTTTTTATCAAATAATGCTTGACCTAAAGTTAGGTTTAAGTATTATACTAGCCATGTTAACAGAAAATAGAAAATAAAACAACTGTAATGAAGGAGGTAAATTCATCATGTTAGGTAATTTCTCTTATTGTAACCCGACAAAGCTGTATTTCGGAAAGGACGCGATAGATGCGCTGCCTGCGGAGCTGGCGAAATACGGCGACAACGTCGCATTCTGCTACGGAGGCGGCTCGATCAAGAAAAATGGCGTTTACGACGCCATCACCAAAGCATTGCGCGAGCAGAATAAAAACGTAATTGAAATATCCGGCATCATGCCAAACCCGACGCTCGATAAGCTGTATGAAGGAATCGAAGCCTGCCGCGCGCATGAAACGGATTTCATCCTTGCCGCAGGCGGCGGCTCTGTATGCGACTATGCGAAAGTGATTTCCGTATCCATACATTGCAGTGAAGATCCGTGGGATAAATACTTCGTCCGCTTTGAAGAGCCGGACTGCGATCTTGTCCCGGTCGGATGCGTCCTCACCATGGTCGGGACAGGCTCTGAAATGAATTCCAGCGCAGTCATCACGAACACGAAGGAAAAATTAAAGATGGGCCATGTCTTCGTCGATGAAAACATCATGCCGAAATTTTCCATTTTGAATCCCGAATACACCCTCACCCTGCCGCATTACCAAATGGTATCGGGCATCTACGATATATTCAGCCATATCTGCGAGCAGTATTTCTCCGGGGAAGACGACAATACGACCGACTACATCTGTGAAGGGCTTATGCGCTCCCTCATACACGCCAGCCGCATCGCCAACAAGGACAGCCAGGATTACGAAGCCAGGAGCAACATCATGTGGACGGCCACCTGGGCGTTGAACACGCTGTTAAAGAAGGGCAAGGACACGGACTGGATGGTCCACTCGCTGGGACAGTCGGCAGGCGCTATCACAAACGCCGCACATGGAATGACGTTATCGGCAGTATCCATGCCGTATTACAGATACATCATGGAAGACGGGCTGCATAAATTCGTCCGCTTTGCAAAAGCCGTATGGGACGTAAACGGAGAAGGAAAAACGGAAAAAGAAATCGCAGCAGAAGGACTGGCCGCCATGGAACGCTGGATGAACGAGCTGGGGCTGGTGATGAACTTATCGGAGCTTGGTGCAACCCCGGACATGATCGACGATATGGTAAAGGGCACGCGCGTGCGCGGCAGCTACCGCATCCTCACCGCCGATGAAATCCGGAAAATCTTTGAAACCAGCATGACATACACATCGTAACGCATACAGACATTTGCGGCAAACCGCCCCGCACATATATCATAGCTGTATTTGGCAGATATCACACGACGTACCATTCACGCCATGACCGCATTCGGCGCACGCTACAACATTCACACAACATATGCATCGTGGCTTCGTATCCACCATCTGCCTCATGCTATTTGCCGGGCAAAACCGTTTCACCAATTTTTTACCTGGAGGTACACACATGGAAAATTTCACGCTTTACACACCGACGAAGGTCGTTTTTGGAAAAGACAGGGAAGCAGAGCTCGGCTCTTTGCTGCGCGAAGAAAAGTGCGGCAAAGTCCTGATTCACTACGGCTCCGGCAGCATCATCCGCTCGGGACTTCTTGCCAAGGTAGAAGGAATTTTAGAAAAAGAGGGCTTTGATTACGTCAAGCTCGGCGGCGCCGTTCCCAACCCGCGCCTGTCGCTGGTATACGAAGGAATCGAGCTTTGCAAAAAAGAAGGTGTCGATTTTATCCTCGCCGTCGGAGGCGGAAGCGCCATCGACTCGGCGAAAGCCATTGCCTACGGCGCTGCAAATGAAGGCGATGTCTGGGACTTTTACACGGGAAAACGAACGCCAGACGCTTGCCTGCCGCTGGGCGTCATCCTGACCATTGCCGCTACAGGAAGCGAAACGGGCAAATCATCCGTCATCACCAAGGATGAAGGGATGATAAAAATCGGCTATAACAACAACCTCAGCCGCCCGAAATTCGCCATCATGAATCCCGAACTGACATACACGCTGCCGCCATACCAGACCGCCAGCGGATGCGTCGATATCATGATGCACACGATGGAACGATATTTCAATCAAAGCGATAACATGGAGCTTACCGACTCTTTCGCAGAAGCGCTGGTCCGCACCGTCATGAAGCACGCAAAAATCCTGATGGATGAACCGCATCGTTATGAATCCCGCGCGGAGGTTATGTGGGCCGGGAGCTTATCGCACAACGATCTCATGGGATGCGGAACGGACGGCGGCGACTGGGCTTGCCATAAGCTGGAGCATGAGCTGGGCGGCTTGTATGATGTAGCGCACGGCGCAGGGCTTGCCGCAATCTGGGCGACCTGGGCGAGATATGTCTATGAAAACAGGGTCGAACGGTTCGAACAGTTTGCCGTCAATGTCATGGGCGTGGCCGGGGATTCGCCAAAGGATACGGCGTTAAAGGGAATCGCAGCCCTGGAAGACTATTTCAAATCCCTCAATATGCCTGTATCGATTACGGAGCTTGTCGGTCATGCGCCTTCTGATGAAGATATCGAAACCATGGCGGAAAAATGCAGGATCGTATCCAACAATTCCGCTGGCGTGATCAAGAAATTGAACAAAGATGACTTTATCCAGATTTATAAGCTGGCATTGTAGCTGGGCTTGAAGGCAGATAGGGAGGTGAACGGTGCGAGCCACTTGCGGCGCAGCCTGCCGGAAGAAGTGCGCTGGGCGAGCCATACGAGCCAGAAAAAGCTGTTTCCCAACCAAAACCGCCTTTACCAGCGCAGGCAGGGCTGCACTGGGCGGCAAGCCGAACAGAAATGCGCTAGGCGATGAATGATCTGCCGAATGAAACGAAATAGGCGGCAAGCGGCTACGCTTTTGCAGAATAGGCAGACAGCATAAAGTTGGTTGAATGAAACCTCCCGGCAATTGGAAAATTCTTCTAAACTCTGTATGAATGGGAATTTCCACCTCATTTATACAGAGTTTTTTCCTGCCGCTCGACGATTTTCCCTTCCACAAACGAAAAAACTGTCCCTCCTGGGCAAGTTTTTAAAAATCATCAGCAACTAAATACAATTATTTCTCGCTATACAGCAAACAAATGCGAAATTTTTCACTGGCTATTGTTCAAGCATCAACCGAACAACCTTGCCCATTCAAAAACGCTGTATTTTTGCAGCAAAAATAGCCAAATATACAGCGTTTGTACGTTCCGCTTCTACCATCATATAGCCTTCGCCCGCAATGCGGCGCTTCCGCCGATGCACCTGCCAGCTTGACCCGCATAATTTGCAAACCATCCAGTCCGCACTGCCAAGCCCGCCCAAGCCGCACATCCTAATCACCCGCAACGTCCCGCCCTGGTCACTTTCCGCCGCCCCGCACCGCCAGCCAGCTCCCCTATACTAGCCCGACCCTGATTCTATAAGCCCCTACACCGCCTTCCACATCATGATCCGGTCGATGAACTTACATTCCAGTTCTTTTTCGTCCTCCAGATACGCCAGATAGCTCTTAATGGTAGAAGACAGCAACGCATGGTTTGCGACGTTTACCCGCATCCCCAGCTTCCCATACATTCCCTGCAAAATCCGGTCGAGCGAAACAAAATCCTGGCAGATATCCTTGAGATCCGCCAGCAAGCCTGCTACATTTTCGATATTGCGGTCCGCCGTCTCGGCGATATCCTCCTCGGCAATCCCATGGGCGGGGATAAACAAGCCGCCTTCCAAGGTCTTAATATACGTGAGCGTTTCAACGTACTTCCCTACGTCGCACAAATACCCGAACCTGTGGTTCTGTATGTAATCGCAGCTCAAATACGAATCCGCCAAGAACCAGATCCCATCGCTGGTCTTCACGCCGATCATCCCAAACGTATGCCCAGGAAGGGGCGTCCAGGCAATGCCCGCCAAACTGTTTTCTTCGATCGACCGAAAGCCGATTTTTCCAGGGTGTGCAAAGATGCGCCGCAGCTTGCCCGCCGGTTTTCCGCCGTTCATGTACGAGGCCTCCAAATCTGCATAATGCGCGAATGCCATGTCAAACTCCGTGCAATAAGCAGGAATCCCGTATTTTTGCATCAGGTACGCGTTTCCCCCCAGGTGGTCGATATGGGTGTGGGTGTTGATAATATAGTCGATTTTCCAGCCCCGCCCGCTGATGATTTCGTCGATTTTTTCCCCGTCTCCCGCTGATCCCGTATCGATCAGGCAAACGCTGTCTTCCCCTGTCTTAAATACGCCGATATTCGTTCTGCCGGGGATATAATAAGTTTTCCCGCCGGCCTGTTTCAGTTCCATGTTCACGCACATCTCCTTATTGCAATCAATTGCCTTTAACTGTTGCTGTGTTTCTTGCACGATCTATTGCAGCATCGGATTGCCGCAGCGCCATACCATGCAAAACGCAGTGCCGCGCGATGCTGTCATGATACAAAAAACGTTGCACTTCCGCATCGCCGCTGCATCACCATAGGATGCAAAGCGCTGAATTTTCATACAGGGTACAAACGCTTTCCATCGTGCATTCCGAATCGCTACATCTTCGCAGCCTTATCCATGCAGGCGCACATCCCCTCGATCAAAGCGCTGCGAAAGCCTCTCTCCTCCAAAACCTTCACGGCCTCTATCGTCGTCCCGCGCGGGGAACATACCATGTCCTTTAAATCAGCAGGATGCCGCCCGGTCTCCAAGACCATCTTCGCGCTTCCAGCGACCGCCTGCGCAGCAAATTCGTACGCTTGCGCCCTTTGCATACCGCCCATCACGGCAGCATCCGCCATCGCCTCGATCATCATGAAGACATACGCCGGAGAGCTTCCCGACACCGCCGTCACCGTGTCCATCAAATCTTCCTGCACGATTTCATACTTGCCGATTCCGCTGAAAATTTTCTTCACGGATTCCAGTTCCGCATCCGTCACATAGGCGTTCGTGCAAAGGGCAGTCATGCCTTCGCCCACCTGTGCCGGGGTGTTCGGCATTGCCCTGACGATCTTCACGTGCTTTGCAAATTCTTCCCGCAGCCATTTCAGCGTCTTGCCCGGCGCTATGGTGATGATGATCTGTTCTTCGGTAACGAAGTCGCGGATGTTGCCGATCACATCCTCGTAGTATTGCGGCTTTACGGACAGAACGAGCAAGTCCACTTGTTTTGCCAGCTCCGCATCGGAATCCACGATATTGATATTGTATTTCTGGTGCGCCCGCTGCGCCGCCTCCTTTGACAAATCCATGCCGTATATATCCGTATCGGCGTATATGCCGTTTTTCAAAATGCCGCCGATGATTGCCGACGCCATATTGCCGCATCCGATAAATCCTATTTTCATGTTTTCTCCTTTCGCTGTTTCTGCTTGTTTTTTACGGTATTTTCTTTCGCCGCATTCTCTTTATGCGGACTGCCTTTTCCTTTGTTTCAGCTTCTTTATTGGTCGCCTATTCTTTCATTGCGCTTTTTATGCGGACCGCCCTTTTTTGCGGATTCGTTTTTGCCGTCCTCGCTTCCAGCTTTGCTTGAACCCGTTTTTCACGGTTTCATTTTCTCCGGTGCCGTCTTGCCTTTTCCGTTTGCTTGCTTTTTTTATTATCTCGTATTCCGATGATTTTTCTTATGTTGTTCTTTTATATACTTTTGCTTGCGCTAGCCTTTCTGGCATTGCTTTTCCTCCCCCTGCGCTTTTTTATACTGCGTTTTGCGTCCCCTTGCTTTCGCTGCGTCCTCTTATATTATGCATCTTTTCTTCCACTACACTTCATCATATTGCCTGCGCCGTCTTTCGCCGCATCCCCTTATTTCATATCATTCTCCGCTCCTTTTTTCTTTACCTTATCGATCGTTGCGATGATGATCGCCGCCCCTGCGGCCGTCACCACCGTAGCGATGGCCAGCAGCGCCTTTGCCCCGCTGAGATCCAGGATCATGCCGCCCGCCAGGCTCGAAAACACCGTCGCGACAGCCACCATCGTCGTAAACAACGCCTGTCCTTTGACCGCCTCCGCCCTGCGCATGGTTTCATCGATAAACAAAACCATTGCCGGCAGGAACAGCCCAAAACCGATGAGCTGGAACAAATGCGCCGCAATGACCATTTGAACCGACGACGCAAGGGCGCAAGCCCCTGTTTTTAGCAAAAAACCGATCGAAGCGGCTTTGAGCAAAAGCTGGCAGGAAAATTTCTTCCGCAGTAAACTGATGCTTGCCATAAATGGAATTTCACAAAGGGCAGAGATGCAAAAAATGATCCCCATATCGCCGCTGCCGCCGCCGACCGAATCAACGATCTGCGCCATATAATTGTTGAATACGGCATTGCCGAAATACAGTCCCAGCACGCCTAAGTTCACCAGGAAAAAATAACGATGCCGTTTTGTGAATTGCAAAAGGCTGATCGGCGGTTCGCCGCAATCCAGTTTATCAGAATCCGATTTGCCACAATCCGGCGCAGCAGTATCCGCCGCAATGTTGGAAGTTTCAAGCATTACATCATCCGCCGCAACGGACTTCGGCACAATGGAGGCATTTTGTTCCCCAGCATCCCGCAAAGCAGCAGCTTCAGGCAACACCCCGCCGCCCGCAGTCGTGCGGGCAACCACTGCGCCGCTACGACCATCCGCCTGGTCATAACAATCATCGGTTTCCGCCCAGCGGCCGTACGCCTCCGCATTACGATCGCCCGCCTGCACGCACCCCTCCTCACCATGGCCGCTTACCCTATCCTCTGCACGCTTTGCCCGGTCAAACGAACGCTTCGCCAGCGCCAGGCTGACCAGCAGCATCACAAGAACCGCCTCCCCCGTCACCGGAATCGACAATATACCGCACCGCTCCACGACCACGCCAAAAATCGCCGTAAAGATAGCGTAAAGCAAAGAACCCATGCTCCTGGCAAAACCGAAATTGACCGGCGTCCCTGCCTCCGACAGCCGGAACGCCAGGGAATTAAACAGCGGCTGCAAAACCATGTGCCATGCGATGAGCAAGACGAAAATCACGGTCAGAGCCATGGTTTTTCCATTGATAACGAGCAGCCATGCCGTGGCCGCCATCATCATCACGGTAATGATCTCGGTAATTGCGATCAGGGAAAACCGCCTCGCCCGATCCGCCAAATCGGCGATGACCGGCTGTAACACGACGGCCAGCACATTCGACACGGCCAGCGTAATCCCGATTTCCGAATTGGAATAACCCTTGGCGAGCAAAAACACCGATGCGAAATTACAGATTGCGCCGAAATACATCCAGTACGTCCCCTGGATGCATACGTATTCAACATTTAAAATTTTCTTCATCCGTTTTGTTTCAGAATTTCATTTATTACTTATATTCCACCTGCACGGCTATCGGCCTTGCCGCTTTTATACCATAATTTACAAAGCTACAGGCCATCGTCCATCTGCACCACGCATTTGCAAAACGAGCGGCCTGAATGCACCTGCAATCGTGCATTTGCAAATTGATCGGCCTTAACGCATCTATCATCATGCATCCGAAAACGGTCGAACATCACGTATCCAGGCACGCCGCAAACCGATCGCACGCCGCTCGCCTGTACGCTGATAAAAATTATACGTCTACACGGCTACAGGCTTTCACGCATCTAATCATATACTTGCTGATTCATCGGCCTTTGCAGCTTTACAGATCATAATACATATCGTATTCCATCGGCGTCGGCATCTGGGTATGCTTCTTCGTGTCCGCACGCTTGTTTTCAATCCAAATCTCGATCAGCCGCTTCGGGAACACATTCCCTTCCATCAGGAACGCGTGATCCTTTTCCAGCTCATCGAGCGCTTCATCCAAGGTCTTCGGCAGGCTCTTGATCTTCTTTTTATCTTCATCGCTCAACGTATAGAGATTGAAATCATACGGACCATACCCTTCCGCCACGGGATCGATCTTGTTCTTCACCCCGTCGATGCCCGCCATCAAAATCGAAGCAAACGCATAGTAAGGATTGCACGTCCCGTCCGGATTCCTGATTTCAAACCGCTTCTTGTCAGGATCTTTCGCATAAGCCGGGATGCGGATCACGGAGCTTCTGTTGGCCGTAGCAAACCCGATGGTAACAGGCGCTTCGTATCCCGGAACGAGCCGCTTGAAGGAATTCGTGCTCGGATTTGTAAAGGCGCACAGCGCTTTGATGTGCTTTAAGATTCCGCCCATGAAATGCATCGCCGTTTCCGAAAGCTGCGAATAGCCCTTTTCATCGTAAAACAGAGGTTTTCCATCCTTAAACAGATGCATATGGACATGCATACCATTGCCCGCTTCATCGTATACAGGCTTCGGCATGAAGGTCGCCGTCTTGCCTTCCGCAATGGCTTCATTCTTAATCAGGTATTTCGTCATCATGGTTTTATCCGCCATCTCCGTAACGCCGCCAAATTCCACTTCGATTTCGACCTGTCCCGGTCCGCCTACTTCATGATGGTGGTATTTCACCTTAATGCCCAGCGCCTCCATCAGCATCGTAACTCTGCTCCTGTAATCGTAGAGAATGTCCTGCGGCGGCGCCATGTGATAACCGCCCTTATGCGGCATCTTGTAGCCCAGGTTGTAGCTGTCGTCGCCCGTATTCCATTCCGCCTGCTGCGTATCGATGCAAAAGCCCGACTGATTGGGAGCGGTGCTGAAGCTGACGTGGTCGAACACATGAAATTCGTATTCCGGCCCAATCCGCATTTCATCCGCAATCCCGCTCTCCTTTAAATAGGCTTCGGCGTGCTTGGCAACATTTCTCGGGTCTTGGTCAAAGCGGTAATTTTCCGGGAGGCTGATGACATACACGTCGCCGATCATCGCCAAGGTAGGGATTTCCACAAAAGGATCGATATAAGCGGTGGCAATGTCCGGGATAAACACCATATCGCTCTTTTCGACAGGGGCAAAGCCGTAATTGCTTCCATCAAAGCCGATGCCGCTCTTTAGCGTGTCCTCCGTGAACCGATCCGCCGGAATCGTCAGATGACGCCATCTTCCGTTCAGGTCGATCATCATAAAGTCAACCATCTTGATTTTATGATCCTTGATAAAGTCCTTTACATCTTCAAACGAATTAAACATAGCATTCTCCTTTTTTCCTATTTTTCCGCTTTCGCGCATCTATTTTTCAAGGGCTTCTTGCCATGAAAAAACAAGGTTTTCCCTTTCAAGGCTTCCTGCCGGGAAACGGCAAAAATCCCTCTTATGCATTTTATACTTTTTTATTGAATTTCGTATGGCAGTGCGGACAGCTTATCACAATATTTCCCGCACCCTTGGGAACGCGCAGCCTTTCCCCGCAGTACGGGCATCTAAGGATTTTGCGGCTCGGATCGTTTGCTACTGTAAAGCCGCCGTTTTGCCGTCCGCCTGCATAATTCCCGTTTCGGAAGCGAGCCGCCAGCGCCAGGAACTTCTGGTTTTCCCGATACCGGGCATTGACATTTCTCGAAAACATCCGGCAATAAACGTAAATCAGGATTGCGACGACAGCCAAATTCAAGAGCCGCCAGCGCACGAAAAAACCAACGACGATCAGCGCCAGCGCTACAATCAGTAAAAACCGGTTCAGCGCATCCGTGCCATACCTGCCCTGCATAAACTGGGTAAGCCACCACCTAAATCTGTTCATCAAAAACCTCCTGTGCCGCCTCTACGGATTTCATCGCATCCTTGCAATAAAAATCTGCCCCGATCTGCGCAGCGTATTCAGCGGTAAGCACCGCGCCCCCGACCATGACCTTGCAATCCGGCGCTTCTTCCCGGATGGCCGCAATGGTTTCCTCCATGCTCCCCAGCGTAGTCGTCATCAATGCGCTCAATCCCACCAGCTTGATATCCTTTTCCTTCACCGCCGCAAGGATCGTTTCCTTCGGCACATCGCGCCCAAGGTCGATCATCTGATAGCCGTAGTTTTCCATAATCACCTTGACGATATTCTTGCCGATGTCATGAATATCTCCTTTAACCGTCGCAATCACTACTTGCCCCAGGGAAACGCTCTTCTCATCTCCCGCCGCCAGACGTGCCTTAACTACGTCAAACCCCGCCTGCGCCGCCGTTGCCGCCTGTAACATCTGCGGCAGGAAGATACTGCCCTTTTCAAATCCCCGCCCCACCCGGTCAAGCGCTGGGATGAGATATTGATTAACCACAGCCATTTCACTGTTTTCTTGCAACAGCTTTTCCACGGCGATAACCGTATCGCCCTTCATGCCTTTTTCGATGCAATAGAAGATATCGTGCGCCATGCCGCTTTCGGCAGGTGATTGCCCGTCGCGTGATTGCCCGTCGTTCTGCCTGCCTTTGCGTGAAATTCCTGCCCCAGCAATTTGTGCATCCGCATACCGCTCGATATATTGTACTGCATTTTTATCCTTGTTCTTCAATACATGATATGCGAAGATCGAAGCCATCATATCCTCATCATTTGGATTCATGATCGGCAAGTCAAGCCCGTTTTCCATCGCAAGGGTTAAAAACGCCCTGTTGACCACCGGTCTTGCCGGAAGCCCGAAGCTGATATTGGAAACGCCCAGCGCCGTCGCAAGCCCCAGCCTTTCTTTGACCATCCGCACCGCGCGCAGCGTCTCATCCGCTCCCTCTTGCTGTGCGGATGCGGTCAGCGTCAGGCAGTCGATAATCACATCTTCCTTCGGAATGCCGTAAGCCATTGCCCTGGCAAGGATTTTTTCAGCGATTGCAAAACGTCCCTCCGCTGTAGCTGGGATGCCTGTTTCATCCAGCGTAAGACCGACCACCGCTGCGCCGTATTTTTTTACCAGCGGCAAAACCGCTTCCAATACTTTGTCTTCCCCGTTGACGGAATTGACGATCGCCTTGCCGTTATAGATACGCAAAGCCGCTTCTATCGCTTTTGGGTTAGAAGAATCGATCTGCAACGGCAGGTCTGTCACGGACTGGAGCTTTTTGATTACCTGCGGCAGTATTTTCACGTCGTCCAGCGAAGGCACGCCGACGTTCACGTCCAGGATTTCCGCACCTGCATCGGCCTGTTCGATCGCCTGCGCTAAAATGTAGTCGTAATCTTCGTCTAGAAGAGCTTGTTTGAGCCGCTTCTTCCCCGTCGGGTTGATCCGCTCGCCGATTACCGTAACGTGATCCACGCATACCACCGTAGTGCCGCTGCAAACCTTGAGCGGACGAGCGGAACGGGCAGGACCATCAGAAGCAAAGCTGGTTTCGCCCGTTTTGCCAATTCCGCTCGTTTGGCCTGCACACGCCGCAGATGCAGGATAGGAAAGCTCCGTTTCGAACGCAGAGCTTACGGCATTCGCCTCGCCGCCACATACAACCGCAGATTCCGCAGCGTTAACAGCCTTCACCGCAGGCACAGGATGCGAAAACCCCGTTTCGAGCATCGCCTCTGCTTCACTCCTGCCACACGCATCCGCAGCTTCCGTAGCTTCAACGGTCTTCGCTGCGGAAGCAGAAGGCGCAGCCGTTTTAATGCTGCTTGCACACGCTGCTGCGCCGCCCTGCGCCGTCCCTTCCCGTGCATCCCGGCAAACGGCAAGCCCGGCGATATATTCCGGGGACGTGCCGCAGCAGCCCCCAACCATGCATACGCCCGCATCAAAATACGCATCCATTTTCGACACGAACTGCTCGCAATCAATATCATATTCCCCCGTGGCAGGATCGGGAAGCCCCGCATTTGGCTTCGCAAAAACAGGAAGGCTCGTAAGCGTCCGCAACTTCTGCACCATCGGCAATATTTCAACAGGTCCCAGGGAACAGTTGATTCCCATCGCATCAACGCCTAATGCTTCCAGCGTAACAGCCATCGCTTCCAAGCTAACCCCAGTAAAAGTCCGTTCGTTTTCCTCAAAGGTCATGGACACTACCACAGGTAATTCAGAGTTTTCCTTTACGGCCAGCACAGCCGCCTTCACTTCATAAAGGTCGGTCATCGTCTCGATCACCGCCAAATCCGCTCCTTGCCCTTTTGCCGCTATGACGACTTCCCGGAACGCATCATACGCATCTTCAAAGCGCAGCGTCCCCATTGGTTCAAGCAGTTCGCCCAAAGGACCAAGCTCCATCGCAACCTTTACATCACGGCCTTGCTGCGCCGCTTCCCGTTTCGCTTGGTTGGCAGCGCCCATCGCCACCCTGACGGCTTCCGCCAAGCTCACACCCAGTTCATCCATCTTAAAGCGGTTAATGTCAAAAGTCGCCGCATAAATGATGTCCGCCCCGGCATCGATATACTGCCGATGGATATCCGTCAAAATATCGGGATGCTTTTGCCCGAAATGCGTCGTCGTCTCATCGGAACGCATCCCTGCCCTTTGCAGCATCGTTCCCATCGCCCCGTCCAAAATATATCTTTTGTTGTTAAAATCAATCGCCACAGAATTTACCTTCTTTCCTCAACGTGCATTTTTCCTTTAAGACGCATTCATTGCAGGTAGCCAGCCTGCCCGTGACAGGATGGTCTGCAATGCCCATCAGTGCAGTAACCGATTTTCCGGGAATCATCAGGCTGTCCGCCGTCACATGAAGCCCGATCTGCCGCTGTGCATCCAAATAACCGATAATCCGGGACTGCTCCGTCAGCGGGAAATCCCCGTAACCGGGGCTAAACCGGGACGTTACGTATATTTGGGGCTGTTCGGCGGTATTCAGTGCGCCAGCATCGGGCTTGGCCGAAACATCGGCATCCGGTTCACGGCCATCGCCCCGCAGATGAATGCCTGCGCCTCCACCTGCGCCCGTTCCACAAACATCCAGCTCATTCCCGCCCGTTCCGCAAGCGTTAATCCCAGAAGCAGCGGCGCTATTGCCATCCGTTTTGCAAGCATCCGTCCCAGCGGCGCTCGAACCACTGTCAGGCTCAATTCCGCAAACGCCGAACCCACGAATATCCGATTTGCTGCCATTGCCTTGTATGCCCTCACCCGGACTACAAACACCCAGCTCGCCAATGCCGCCATTCCGTTCACAAGAACCCGTTCCGCAAGTATCCGTCCCGGCGGCCTTCGGATCTCCATTCAATGCACTGCCCTGCAAATGCCGCCTGATCTGTTGTTCAAAATCATCACAAACCTGCTCGATCAACACGGATGCGCCGCTATCTATCACAACTGCCAACGCCATATCCGTGATCTGCGTTTTCCGCAGCAGCGTATCGACGCCGATTCCGAGAGTCGCCGCCATCACGATCACCTTATGACAGCCCTCCAGATGCTTTTCGATGGAAAATCCTTTCGTCTGAATAGACTCCCTCTCCATAATCCTGTACGTAGTCTTTGGCCTTGCAACGGACAAAAGCAATTTTTCCGCTTCGTCCATCTGCTTTGCAAGCTGTAAGGCAACCTGTGCATCTACTTGCTCCCTTTTCATGCGAAGGGCAGCCATCCAGCGATCCCGGCAAACCGGCCTGCTATTTATCTTCATGGCAATAGATCCCGAATCGCTTCATGCACGCGGAGAGCCACCTGCGGATTGTTCATCGTATACAAGTGAATCCCGTCAACACCGTTTTTGATCAGATCCCTGATCTGCCCTGCCGCATAACGGATTCCCGCTTCAAATAGGCCATCCGGGTCATGCTCACAGGCGCTTATCATCTTCGTAAATTCCGGCGGCAGGCTGGCACCGCTCAACGCCACGGTCCGTTCGATCTGTTTTGAATTAACGATCGGCATGATCCCGGCAGAAATCGGAACGCTGATACCCATCTGCCTAGCCTTTCCCAAAAATTCATAAAAGAGCTGGTTGTCGAAGAAAAGCTGTGTAATCAAGACTTTAACGCCTGCGCCAATTTTATATTTCAAGTTATGGATATCCTCATCTAAAGACTTGCTTTCATAATGGCCTTCCGGATAACAAGCCCCCAGGATTTCCAGGTCGTCCCTGCATTTTCTCTGGATTTCGATCGCCAGCTCGTTGGCATGGGCGAAATCGTGTTTCATCGGCTGGTCCGGCACAATATCGCCCCGAAGAGCCAGGATATTTTCAATGTCCGCCGTGTAAAGCCTGTCGATCATCTCCTTGACATCCTCCTGCGAGGAATTGACGCAAGTCAGATGTGCAACGGCTTCTATTCCATAATTTTTTTTGATATTGGAAGCAATCTCGCAGGTAGCATTATCCGCCAAATTCCCGCCTGCGCCGTAAGTCACGCTGATAAAATCAGGCTTGCATACCGCCAGCTTTTCCACGGTGGAATAAATCGTTTCCAGGTTTGCCTTTTTCTTTGGCGGAAAGATTTCGAGGGAAAAAACTGGTTTCTTCTGGTCAAATAGCTGCGGTATTTTCATTTTTCATCACACTCTTTTCTATCGGTTTTTTTATAAAGTTCTTTCTATGATTCAATGGGCGCGCTTCTGTGTCAACGCTGTATCAATCATTGCGTTCATTATACCATGGATTCCCATGGAAAGGCAGAAGAAATTCATGGTATAATGAACGCTAAATATCTTAACGGCGTTGCCGCAAGGGTGCGTTCATTGAATCATGCGTTGACGAGTCTGCATGGCATAGCAAATGCAGCACAAATGAAAGAGCTTGCTTGACTATACCATGTCTTGTTTGTCCAAGTCTTTGCTCCTGCCAGTTTGATAACTCCCATATAATGGAAATCAGCAAACAAAATGTGATTATTTGTGTAACGTCTGCCGTTATTTGCTGGGATATTACTCTGTTTTCAACGAAGTTCAGCCTTGGAACTTGTTATTTCGTGAAAAAGATGCGATTGCAGACGCCAGAGCAGGCACAACGCTTGAAACTAGAGTAACAACTGCTTGAAAAATGGCAATTGTTACTCTAGTTTCGCAGCTTCTTCAAAAATGCCCTTTGCAAAGCCCGCATAACCATCCGCAATCATGATTCTATCTGCGGAAAATAGATGAAAATGAGCGGCCTGCCGCCCCACATATAGAATAAGTATGCAAGACGAAACCAAAGATTCATTTGCACATATGCCGCCCATTTTGGGGCGACGCTTCGCAAAACGCTGGCTTTGTCTTTTGCCCCAGCTTTAGCTGGCTAGGCAAAACGGACAGCGCAGGTGAAATTCCGTCATATCCCTCAATGATATTTCCTGCATTATCAAAAAATGCCATTCAAAATGAACGACATTTTGGTTCTGTCTGCTTTATTCTTCCTGCGCTTTTATTCTTTGCGCTTCCTAAAGCTCGATTTCCAAAAGAACCGGGCAGTGGTCGCTGCCATAAACATCGGTCAGAATTTCCGCCTTTTTCAGCTTATCATCCAATGCTTTAGAGGTGAGAAAATAGTCGATGCGCCACCCGGCGTTGTTCTTTCTCGCATTAAACCGATAGCTCCACCAGGAATAAACGCCTTCCACATCGGGATAAAAATAGCGGAAGGTATCGGTAAAGCCCGATTCCTGCATTGCCGTCATCTTCGCCCGCTCCTCGTCGGTAAACCCCGCATTCTTGCGGTTGGTCTTCGGATTTTTGAGGTCGATTTCTTTATGGGCAACGTTAAAATCCCCGCAGGTAATCACTGGCTTTCGTTCCTCCAGCCGTTTGAGGTATGCCAGAAAATCATCCTCCCATTTCATGCGGTAATCCAGCCGCTTTAATCCATCCTGCGAATTTGGCACGTATACGTTTACCAGGTAAAAATCCTCGTATTCAGCAGTAATCGCCCGCCCTTCGCGATCATGCTCCTCAATGCCGAGACCGTATGATACGGATAATGGTTCTTCCTTAGAGAATACGGCTGTGCCGGAATAGCCCTTTTTCTCCGCTGAACACCAATACTGATGGTATCCATCCAAGGGAACTTCCGCTTGCCCTTCCTGCATTTTCGTCTCCTGTACGCAAAGCACATCCGCATCCTGCGCCTTTGCAAAATCAAGAAAGCCCTTGCCCATGGCCGCCCTGATCCCGTTTACATTCCAGGAAATCAGTTTCATATTTTCTCCTTTCCGCTGCATCCATATGCCCACACAAATTCCAACCCTTCGCATCCACCCTTGTCTTGCCTGCATCAAGACAAGGCCAGCAACCTGCCAGCAGGCTTTGCGCATCCTTCTGCCCGCCGCCTTGTGTTCCTATTGCAAAGCATTGCTGGGAGGCAGTTTCTGCAACAAAGTGCCTGCCGTCCGCTCGCCTTATATGCCTTGCAGACGCTGTCTTGTATTCCTAGTGCAAAACGTAAAACGTTGCCAAAAGACTGTTTCTGTAACGAAACGCCTTCCAGCCGGCCTGCTCGCCTGCATATACAAACAGAGGCATAAATAGGAGCTGTTGTGACATCCCCTAAAATCCGCTCGTCTTGTATTCCTTGCAGACGCTGTCACCTTGCACATTCCTCCATCCGCTCGCCTACACATACAAACAGAGGCGCAGGCTTTCCAAGGCCAACCGAAAGATTCGTCCCCTTCATCAATTTAAAAACGCTTCGATGATAACGCTCTCCGCTTCTTCCGCTTTCATGCCCATCGTTCGCAGCTTGATGAGCTGTTCATCGTTAATCCTGCCGATCGCCGCTTCGTGTACGATGGCCGCATCGAGATGCTTTGCATTGATTTCCGGGATCGAACGAACCTGCGCTTCATCCATGATGATCGAATCGCACTGGATATGCGCATTGCACTTCGCATTTCCCACCGCCGCCGGATGAAACACCTGCGCCGAATGCTCCTTCGCTACAGACCGCGATGTAATCTGCGCCGAGCTTTCCGCTCCGTTGAGCTTGATTTCCATATTGGATTCCGCCGTCTGCTCCCCGTGCGTCATCAGCTTTTCCATCACGAAGAGCTTGCTGCCAGCCGAAAGCTCCACTTCCGTTTCCCGCTTCGTCGAATCCACACCTTTAATCTGTGCGGTATCGAGGGTAAACACGCTGTCCTCATCCACGTATATTTTCGTGACCGGGTTTAAGATTCGTGCGCCATCGCTTTCTCCCGCTCCGTAATGGTTTTCCCGGTACGTGACGTTCGCGCCCTTTCCTACAAAAAAGGAATGAACCCCGTCGTGCCTGCTGTCCGCATGGCCGTCGTTGTGAATCCCGCAGCCTGCGATAATCACCACATTTGCACCATCCGCGATATGAAAATCATTGTAGACCTTATCGGTAAAGCCCGACGCATCCAGCACGACGGGGATATGAACCTCCTCGCCATCCGTGCTGCCGTCTATATAAACATCGATTCCCTGTTTGTCCTCTTTTTTCACGATCTTCACATGCTCGCTGTTGCCATGGCACAGGGACATCCCGTTGTGCCTGAGATTAAACGCGCCTTCCTGCTTAAACCCGGCTTCGTCGATATATTTCAATATTGCCTGCGTTACCTTGTCAAGTTCTGCCACGCTACTAACCTCCTATATTCTTCCATCTGCCCTGCATACACGTACACAGGAAGTTCCCTGTGTCATCAGCTTGGGCAAAATGTCCTCTCTTCTGCCCAGGCTCGCAACCTTCCCGTCCTCAATGACCATCACGCGGTCAGCCATTTGCATGATCCGCTCCTGATGGGAAATCAGGATGAGGCTCTGGTTTTCATCTTTTTTGATTTCTTCAAACTGCTCGATCAGCATGGAAAAGCTCCAGAGGTCGATCCCTGCTTCCGGTTCGTCGAAGATGCAAATTTTATGGGGCTTTGCCAGCACCGTAGCGATTTCCAGCCGCTTCATCTCACCGCCGGAAAGCGTATTGTCCACTTGGCGCTTCACATATTCCTGCGCACACAGGCCTACCCTGCTCAAAAGCGCACAGCATTCCGCTTCATCCTTCGGCTCGCCTGCGGCCAGGGAGATCAGCTTGTCCACCGTCATGCCTTTGAACCGCGGCGGCTGCTGGAACGCAAAGCCGATTCCCGCCTTGGCTCTTTCGTCAATGTCATAGCCCGTGATATCCTCGCCATCCAGCATCACCGTTCCTGTTTTCGCCTGCTCGATTCCCATCAGCACCTTGGCAAGCGTCGATTTGCCGCCTCCATTCGGCCCTGTGATTACCAGCATTTCGCCCTTTTGCACATCAAAGCTTACATCCGATAATATCGTTCGCTCCGTTCCGTTCTCATAGACGGAAAAAGCCAGATTTTCTACTTCAAGCATCTGCCATTCCTTTCTCGTTAAAACTGCATATGCATTTATTATAAGCCTTTGCAGGGGAAATAGCAATCATATTAAACTCTTTTGGTAAAGTTTTGAGTGGGAGGATTTTGGGATGGAATACGGAGAGCGGCCGTTCAGCTTATGGATATGCAAAAGTGAAAAGATGCAAAGAGGGCGACGGTTGTAACCACGATTGCAAATGAGGAAAAACGACCAACTTACGGATTCCATCCAAAATACGAAAACGAAACTGGTGAACGCTGAAACAGCGAGCCAAGGCAAAAAGCACAACACCGACTCCGTATGTGAAAATCAATCAAATGATAGCATCAAAAGAAGAAAGAAACGAATGCTGAAACAGCGAACCAAAGCACGAAACGGCGAAGACCATGCACAAAACAGAGAAACGAAAACCTGAAACCAATTCGGATGGAGAAAACCAAAAGACCGAGCAACAACGCCCATTAGAAAGATAAAAAAGAAAATGCTGGGCAACAACGCTCATTCAACTTATGCAGAAGATAGAAAGACACCTAGGAACGAAACAGCAAAGACGAAGCCTGAAACCGATTCGGGCGACAAAAACCGAAAGACCAAGCGGCAATGCCCATCAGAAAGATAAAAAAAGAAAATGCTGGGCAACAACGCTCATTCAATTTATTCAGAAGATAGAAGGACACCTAGGAACGAAACAGCAAAGATGAAGCCTGAAACCGATTCGGGCGACGAAAACCAAACCACCACAATACACCAGCAAAAATCCCGGCTTCAAAAAAACTGTCAAGATCCTAAATCAAACAAAGCCCCGCGCCCATCCGCCGATACGTTCCGCCTTCCCGTCGGTAAGAGCAAAACAGCTCCGGCTCGCAACAGGTGCAATGCGGGCTTATTTCGATGTGTTCCGGCTTTATGCCTGCATCGATAAGCTGCCGTTCGTTGACAGCCTTTAAATCGATATAATACTTTTCGCCGGGCGGATTGCCAGGAACTTGATTCGGCGGCCTGCTCGGCGCTTGCTCCGCCATCTCATCAATGAAAGGCCACGATTCTTGAAATGCCCGGCAAACCTCAGCGCCAGTTTCAAAGCAGCACTTGCTGATTCCCGGTCCGATATAAGCAAAGATATCTTCACCGTGGCAACCAAATTCCGTACACATTTTTTTCACAGCCTTTGGCGCGATTCCTTTGACCGTACCGCGCCAGCCTGCATGGACAAGTCCGATCGCCTCTTTGGTTGGGTCAAAAAAGTATACGGGCAGGCAATCTGCATGCACCGTCGTCAAAAGCACGCCTTTCACATTTGCAATCAGCCCGTCCGTATCCGCCAGCTCTAGCGGATACTGCGGCTTTTCCATAACTGCCTCGATATGATCCTGATGCACCTGCTTCGGCCATACAGGCAGAGCATCCGCAAGGCCAGCCTCTTCAAAAACATCCGCCCGGTCATAAGGAAAACCATCGGCTGCACCGCTTTTCAGCGAAAAGAATCCCTTAACCTGTTCAAACTGTGAGAACACGCTGATATATTTCTCATTCATATGCCATCACTCCTCGGTCGCATGATTTTTTCACGGTTCATTTTATGTGCGCTTGCCGATTGCAAAGATGCGGCGTTCATACAAGCAACCATGCACAGACTAATAATGCAACGCCCAAAACCCATAACAATATATTCGGTTTCTTTTCACATATGAAACAATCCGGCTTCTTCGGGTCAATATAAATGCGGCGGTATTCGCCTTCGGAAAAATTCCTCTCGAGCTTCCGTTTCGGGAAGCTTTGCGCCGTCTGTTCCCGGTAAAATACGCCTCCGTATTCATATGCAAAGACCGGGCTGTAGCTTGTCATGCCGTAAGAGCCGAAATAGCGGTTTGCGCCTTCATATCTTCCCATGATTGGCATATGGCAGCGGAAGGTGATGGATGTCAAATGAAATGCCGTGATGAGCATGATTGCCGCCATACAAAGCGCCCACACGAACACGACCCGCTCCTCGCCGAAAAAGTACAGCACCGCCAAGGTCACAGCCCCGATTGCGGTAAACCCCGCTCCGATCAATAGGGCGTTTTTTCTGTTTTTAATGCCCCGGTTCAAAATGCCTGCCACCATACTGCAAAGTCCCAGCCCGATGAAGGCGATAGAACAAAACAAAAGCTTCATAGATTCCTCCAAATTATATTGAAACGAGGGGAGGCGGCAAAACTTGCCCGCCTCATACCGCACCCTTAAACGAGCGATGCCAGCAACGCTTGGCAGCCTTCGATCACATCTGCATACGTTTCTTCAAAATCTCCCGTATACCACGGATCGGCGATGCTCCTGTCCTTTCCCGCAAAGTCCAAGAGCTTGGATACTTTGCCTTGCGGATCGCCGCCGCATATCACAGTGATGTTCCTCACATTTGCATCATCCATTCCAATTAAATAATCAAATTTCCCATAATCCGCCTTTGTAAGTTGCCTTGCACATCGCTTGCTATATGGAATACCGTTTTCTGTCAGCATTTTCTTCGTTCCAAGGTGCGTATCGTTTCCGATTTCTTCCCTGCTGGTTGCGGCTGATTCAATATAAAAACTGTCCGCTACGCCCGCCTGCGCCGCCATGTGTTTCAAGACAAACTCCGCCATCGGAGAGCGGCAGATATTGCCGTGGCAAACGAATAGTATCTTTATCATATCTCAAACCCTCCACTGATAATAAATTCACGCAAAAGGTTATCCACTTTTACGTTCACTTTCGGGGGAATCATTTTGACCCCTTCGCGTTTTTCAAAATACGCCTTTGCCTTTGCTTTATCAACTGTCTTTTTCAAATCGTCATACCGCCCAAACTCGTTGATATTCGACGCATTTAACTTTAAGCTCATGATGTTCCTTAATTTCAGCTCATCAACGCCGAAAGCAACTGCCACGCTATGGATTTGATCATCCTTCGCTTTCGATAAGTATTCGGTAATATAATCACGAACCGTTTTCCCTTCTGTTACGACTACATCCCCTCGCTGGATGTCATGCAGGAAAATATCGGCATATTTCTGTTCCTCCTGGGAAAGCGCAGCAAAAGTTTTATGCAGCTCTGCTTCTGCCTGTTCTGCCGCCTCTTTCGCCCCTTCAGCCCTAAGCAGCTTCATGTATTTCTCAAAACGGGAATTCATGTAATCTGCATCTATGCGCCCCGTATCAATTTCAGTAATGTATCCGGCGAGATCATATGGTATATCATCGCTGCCGCTCTCCCCGCCGTCTTCGCCGGAGAGTTCCTTGTAACGCAATACCAATATCAAATACGTCTTTTCATCGAACAATATTTTGATGGTCTCTCCAGTGTTTTCACTGGCATACTCTGAAATGCTCCACTGAAACCCTTGTATCTTCGCCGCCTCAAGATATTCGTTTAATTCATTAAATCGCTTTGCAAATTTTCTGCATACGGCGACGTCAGATGGCAGCTTCTCAAAATTCTCTACGCCTGCGTTGCGAAACATCTCATCAATGTCGCCAAAGATTTTGTTCATCGCCTGCAAATTCCCGTCAAGGCGCTGGACAAACAAGCCTAACGGTTTATCCCCTGAATAGAGCTTCACTGCGGCATTGATATTTCGCTCCATCGTATGAGGCCTGCGGTAATACCTGATCGTGCCAAACGGTTTATCTGCGCCAAATAAACGGTTCGTCCTTGAAAAAGCCTGGATAATGTTTTCATAGAAAAGAACCTTATCCAGATAAAGCGTATTGATCCATTTGGAATCAAAGCCTGTGAGCATTTGGTCAACAACAATCAGCAAGTCGATTTGCTTTTCCGGCGTATTCGCAATTCTCTCATAAGGCTTTTTATGGGCTAAACGGGCGGCAATGTCCTTTTTCATTTTTGCAAAGGAAGGAATCGTAAAGTCCTGCCCGTATTTTGCATTATAATCTTCAATGATTTCAGCAAGCCCGTCTTCTTTGTAAACAGCATTTCCGTTGTTATCAATATTCGGGTCAAACAATGCGGCAACTTTTAATTCCGGCTTCATGGCTTTGAATATTCGATAATAGTTGATGGCTTCCGGGATGCTGCTGGTCGCAAAAATTGCGTGGAACTTACTATTGCGACTGAGCGTAACCCAGTTTTCTAAAATGTCCCCTGCGACGGCAGTCGTGTGCGCTTCCGTTTGGTATTGGGCGTTAGGAATGTAATCCTCGATGCCTTTCATATAATTCCCAGCATTGTCGAGGCGGCCAACCATGCCCACTTGACCTTTATCCATGTATTTATAATAAATCTTGCTCTTTGCCGGATCAGCAATGGCGTCCTCTTCCGCTTCTGCTTTTGCTTTTTCCAATGCGACAACCTTTCTCACATCCTTATCCTTGAACGTCAGCACTTTATATGGGTCGAAGCCAAGCACATTCTTATCACGTATGCCATCAGCAATGCTATAACGGTGGAGTTCATCGCCAAAAACCGTGGCAGTCGTATTTTTCTTCTTTTGGTTTTCGTCTTGGATCGGCGTTCCCGTAAAACCAAAAAAGATTGCCCGTGGAAAAGTCGTCTTAATCGTAACCAGCATATCGCCAAAGGTAGAGCGGTGCGCTTCATCAACGATAAATACGATTCTTTTTTGGTTTATGGATTCGATATCGCTTGCTTTTAACCCGCCTGCTTCATCTTTAATATTGCTCATTTTCTGGATCGAAGTAACGATCAAAGTATCTGAGTCGTTCGTGCTTTTCAGCTTTGTAATCAAAACGCCTGTGTTTTCAGTTGCCTGGACGGATTCATTCTCATCAGCAAAGCCACGGTACTCTTTTAACGACTGTGTGCCAAGCTCGATCCGATCCATGAGGAAAACAACCTTATCAGCATCCTTGGAGCTTGCGATCAACTGAGCCGATTTAAAGCTCGTCATCGTCTTGCCCGAACCGGTAGTATGCCATACATAGCCGCCAAGCTGGTTGTTTCCTTCCCATTTTGTTTTCGCAACCTTATCGGAAATAGCGCTTGCGGCAAAATACTGATAGCTCCTCATGACTTTAAGAATACCGTCAGAACCGTCGGCTACCGTGTAAAATCCAATGAGCTGGTGCGCCATCGGGATGGAAAGGAGCGTAGAGGCCACCTTGTCCCAATCGTTGATCGGTTCATTGTTATAATCCGCCCAATGAAAGTAATAATCCGGATTAAATTTCCCATCAGGTCCCGGGTTCGCAAAGTAAACAGCTTCCTCCGGCTCCATCGCCACAAAAATCTGGATCAAAGAAAACAAGCCGCTAAAAATGCCTTCATGGGAATACTTTTCTATCTGGTGACAGGCTTGGCTTACGGGAATGCCGCTTTTCTTTAGTTCGATGTGGATCACAGGCATTCCGTTAATCAGCAGCATTAAATCGCCCCGCCGGTCGTTTAACAACTTAGATTTTGTATGGAATTTAGGTTGTCGGACAATTTGATAACGGCTTTGCCCCGCTGCAATTTCACGGCGGTCATATATTTTTAAGCCGACTTCTTTTCCAAAATGCAGCTTATCATCAGGGTTATCCCGCACAATAGACACGCTCTTCCCATTGATAAACCCGTTTAGCTTCAACGGCGTACGAAGGTTTTCTATCTGCTCTATGATCTGCTGCATTTCCCCGTCCGTGAGGGGATAGTCATTTAGCCTGTCGATATCCCTGTTGTTGTCAAAAAGGATGCCTGCCCAATTCCGAAGCAAGTCTTGCTCCGTGCAATTTTTTAAGACTTCTTTCTCCCATCCTTTTTCAGAGAGGATTTTAATGAAGGCTTCTTCAAAATCAGCTTCTTTACGAAAAATCATTGCGACTTCCTCCTGGCATTTGTCATTTGCGTTTTCCCCTGTTGTTATCGGATTATGCTTTCATCAGAAAATCAACGGGGATTTTTTCGATCACTTCTGCGCTTGGCATATCATAAAACCACTGGTAATAAGCATAAAATTCAGCTATGGAAAGAGCAACATTGAAATCAGGATATTTGTGTCTAACATGATTCGCATTTATATTGTTCTCCTCGTTCTGCACGAATTTCCTTTACAAATTTTATAACATCCTCCTCATTTTTAATGCCCAATTCCTCTGCCATGCCCTGAAAAGCCTCCTGTGCTTTTAGCAAAGCATTCGTGGAAGCATTTGTTATGATAACCCTGTCTCCTTCTTCCATAAAAAGGATTTTATCTCCTTCTCGTATTCCAAGCGCTTTTCTGATTGCGATAGGTATTGTAATTTGACCTTTCGACGTTACTTTTGCCAATTCCATATTTGTAATCCCCTTTCTGCATTCCTTACTTTCCTTGTTTTTTATTGTATGTAATAATAGTAAAATGTCAATCTGTTTTTCTAGTTTAATTTTTTCGGTAAGCAAACAGTAGAAAATATATCGCAAATTCTATCAAAAATATCAACATCTTTAGGGATAACGAACATCGAATTGCGTTAGCTACAATCCTGCTTCTCCCTATTTTGTTTCACACATAAATCAATGAATTGCACGCAATATTTGAAATTTGTCCGTCTATAGTTATTGAAATTGCTTTTGATTCATGCTACAATAAATGCATACGACATTTTATAATTGCGTGCAGGAAGTTGGTGTTTACTTGAATAAAAAAGAAATTGCAAAAACGGTACTCGAAAATAAAGGCGGCATAGCAAAAACTGCTGACTTTACAGCAGAAGGCATAAAGAATTATGATGTGGCTGCACTTTGTAAAGAAGGTTTTATCGAAAGAATAAGGCGAGGCGTTTATCAGTTTCCACAAAGCAATCAAGTTACAGAAGAACAATTGATACGAGAGCTTCTTCCGCAAGGGATTGTTTGTGTGGAATCTGCCTTGTTTCATTATGGGTATAGTGATTTTTCTCCCCGTGAATGGTCTGTTGCCGTGCCAAGAACAGCGTCCCGCGCAATAAAAAAAATAGAAGAATTTCCGATAAAAGCTTACTATATTCAAAAACAAATTTTCCAGATGGGAAAAACCACAGATGATTTTAACGGCGTAGCGCTTGCCGTATATGATCGAGAACGCACAATATGTGATTGTTTTAAGTACCGGACAAAACTTGATAGCGAAACTTTTAACAAAGCTGTCAACGCATACGCAACCGATAAAAATAAAAATCTTGCGAACCTTTCGAAGTACGCAAAAGAAATGAAACTTTATACAAAAGTTATGAATATAATGGAGGTGTTACTCAATGGCTGATATCGCTGCATCTGTGCTTGCAAGATTGAAAAACAAGGCAAAAGAAAGTGGAAGAAGCTATCAGCTTTGCCTGCAGCTTTTCTGTCAAGAGGAGTTTCTGCGCCGTTTGGAAAAATCTAAATACTCCGAAAACCTCGTGCTTAAAGGTGGATTATTCATATATTCTATTACCGATTTTGACAGCCGTGTAACGGTAGATGTTGATTTTCTTCTTCGTAAAGTACCAGGCGCTCCCGAACAGTTAAAATCTGTATTAGAAGAAATTATAGCTACCCTTACAGGAAATGATTTTATTACTTTTGAAATTAAGAATATTGCTCCTATCGCTGTTGCAAAAAAATATGCGGGTATTGGCGCATCGATCGTTGCCCACATTAAAAATACAAGAACTCCATTCAGTATTGATTTCGGCGTTGGCGATGTCATTGTACCCAAACAGGAAAAACGAAAAATTCCGACACAGCTTGATGATTTTATCGCACCGACAGTAAACACCTATTCTCTTGAAACAACGATAGCCGAAAAGATTGACGCTATCCTTAGCCTTATGGAGTTCTCCAGCAGAATGAAAGACTATTATGATATATATTATCTTGCAAATAAGTTTGATTTCGATGGAGCAACGCTAACAGAAGCATTAAGAAAAACTTTTGAAAATCGCGGACATAGTTTGACGCTTGAACCGTTTTGGCAAATGACAGCTTTTGGTAATGACGAAGCAATGCGGAAGAAATGGAGAGCTTTTGTTCGTAAAATCGACTCGAAAACGGATGATTACTGTACCGTTTTGAAAACAATAAAAGATTTCCTGGCAAAACCGTTTACAGCAGCGGCAGGAAACGAAAAATTTGCTGAAAAATGGTCTGCCGCCAATGGGAAGTGGACATAAGGGAGAAAGGAGAAAGAAAAGACAAAATGCACAATATAAATTGTTAGAAGTAATGGCTAACTCACTTGGATACAAAAAGATTACATGGGAAACGATTCAAAATCCTTATGCTCCAGATGGAATGAAAAAGCAATGGCAGGAACAGGCAACATCACAGCAAGCATATAATCCCTTGTTAAATGCAATGGCTAATATTATACTTCAAGAGTGTGAAAATACGGAGGAGAAGAAATGGGTACGAATATATCAAAATTTTGATGTCAGAATACCGCTGTCCGTGTTTTTATCCGGGAAAGACTGCGCCACAAGGCCAAAGAGCTTCCCTTGGTTTTCCACCACATCATTCAAATAAACTTCCTCATACGCTCTCATCGCCATCACTCCTTAAAAAGTGTACTGAAAACATTGGTTACTTTATTCATATCCGGACGTATCCACGCCGTATTTTTCTATAAATTGCTTTGCCAGCATCCTGTATCTCTTGGAATCAGCCGCATCCCTGTGCTTCATCAATTCCGCCAGCCATGAAAGGACATTCATTTCCTGAAAATCCAATATGTTTAAATTTTCCGTATCCAGTTCGTACTTATGCACCCAGCCATTGGCGTCATTTGGCCTGCATACAGCCCATGCTTTGGCAAGTTCAATGTTTTCCGTCAAGTAAAAGCCTTTGCCATAATCATGTTTTTCTTCACCGTAGCCAAAGGTCGGTGCTACTGTTTTGGCTGAAGTCCCGTGATATAAAATGATTTTTCCCATATCCGATTTTCCTCCTATGCAAACATCTTGTCAAGGCACGCTTTTTTGAGGTTTTTCAGCTTTTCCAGCTTCCGCTGGTGGAGGGTGATAAGACAGTCTAGGTTGAGGAAATATGCTCCAATTTTTGCCTGTTCCTCTATATTGAAGGGAACACAAAACTCTGTATCGGACATCAATTTCCAATCAGCTCTTGGCATTTTTGTTCCTGATGATTGATTCGCCATATCGTCAAAATAGGGTGATTGAATAAGTCTATAAAGAAAATTTTTGTCTAAATTTATCGGCTTTAAAACCCACCAATCACCTACAGCAACCCCTTGAAAATCAGGGTTTAACCAATTATGCAAGTACGGTCTCAATTTCCCGTAAAGAACATCTTCGCTAGAAAATTTGATGCCTGTTTTTATTGTTTCTTTTTGGTATATATTTTTATTTAGCAATCCTTGCTCTGAAACAACATCTTCATATTCTACACTCGGAAGTTCCTTACTTGAAGTGTTTGTTATTGATACCCTCTCAACAATCTCCCCCAGCTTCCGCCGTTCCCAAGCGCCATCAAAGCCCTTGAATCGTATTTCAGGCATATTTGCGCCATTTTTCGGAAACATCTTATCGAGCATGGATTTCTTGACTTTCACCAGTTTATCATGCTTGCGCTGATGAAGGGTGATGAGGCGGTCGAGATTGGAAAAATATTCGCCAATAGCCGCTTGCTCATTCTTTTTCGGGATAGTGACAACAGTGTTCCCTACGAGTTCTTTATTAAGATTATTTACGGCACTCCCCGCAGCAAAGGATTTATATTGGTCAAGCATTTGAGGTATTCCTAATAGATGACAAAGAAAAGTCAAGTCAAACATCTTATTATCATCGCGGATAAGCAACCAACCATCGTGAATACAGCCATCTATCCCCATAATATAAGGCTTTCCGAAACTCATTGAGTTAGATAGAATTAAATCTCCAGGGTACACTTGTCTTGTTTTTGACAAACCTTGAGGCTTAATTCTTTCTGCGGTTTTCGTTATATAATGTCCTTGCGACGGAGCATCTCCAATCTTAATCCAATTCAATCCATCGGATGCATCCGTAATATAATCATCTATTGGTCTCGGAGATCCCCCACGTTCAATTTGTACTATCTCCCCCAACCTCCGCCGTTCCCAAGCACCAGAAAAGCCCTTGAACCTGATCTGCGGTTTTTCCTTTCTTTCAGCCATTGCCCGCACCTCCCAGCAGCTTCTTCAATTCCGCAAGCCCGAGCATATCAGATTCGCCGCCTGTAAGGTCGTCAATCATGCTGCAAAGCGCCGTCTCTGTTTCAGAAATCCGGGTTTCCACTTCCGCAAACGTCGTCTCATATTTATCGGAAATGCTATTAATTTTAGAAACCAAATCATTTACAATATTGTCGGAAAGCCCCATGAGCTTGTCCATGAAAGGCTTAATCCACTTTTCTCGAAGCAGTTCAAGAACCTGTCCATTTGAAAGGCTTTCAATCGTCTCTTTTGTTTTTCCTTCGAGAAGCCCGGCTTCTTTCTTCACTGCCGCTTTGAGCGTTTTTTCCGCTGTCATAAGTACGTTTACCGCTTTCAGCTTGTTTTTCGTTCCTTCTTCCACGCTGTCGGATTTGAGCGCTTTTTTCACTTCTGCCATCACAAAGCTGTCCTTTGCCTCATTGACAAAATCGGCTTCTTTCTCTTCCTCCGTCAAGGAATCCAGAAATTCATCACATTCGGAAATGATTTCCGCAATGCGGTTTTCCTTTTCTTTTAACACATTTTTCTCATCGAGAAGCAATGTCGCCTGAACCAAATCAAATGGGATGATACGGCCAGCCCAGCCCTCCTGCACTTCTTGTTCCCTGCCATTTTTCTTTTTCACGACCATATTCGGATCAACCTTTTTCGTCGCTTCAAACCCTTCCGTCTGGATGATTTCCAAATCAACCGCGATCTTCTGCCATTCATCGTCGAGCAACTGGTATGCTTCATACCGGTCAATGAGAGGGATTTGTTCCAAACGCCCAAAGATGTTTTCCGAAAGAACCGCTTCCATTTTAGAAATGTGCAGGGTTTCCATCTTGTCAATCAGTTCATCATAAAGATAAGCGCCAAAGCCGTTAAATGCATCCGCAAAGCCCTGTTCAAACGACTTGATATCGCTATGCTCCATAATATATTTTTTAACATCCGTAGCTGCTAATTTGCAATACCCAGCGGAAGTATTTTCAAATAAATCCTTCCTTAACGCCGGAAATGCCGCCCAGTATTCCGCAAGCTCCTCAATTTCGGAAGCAGGCAAGCCGCCGAACATGGAAGCGAAAAGATCCTGTGCTTCTGCTTTTTCAGACGAGTCAACATATCTCGGTATATTCAAATTATAGTCGTTTCCCCTGATTTCATCCCTGCTGGCAACATGGGAGAATTTGCTGGCCGTCTCACGCTTGGCAACCACATCGACAATTCTCTTAATGTCCGAAGCACGAAGCTTGTTGTTCTTCCCCGCTTTCACAAACCCTTTTGAGGCATCGACGATAAGGACATCCGTGTTCGCCCTCCTTTGTTTCAGCACCATGATAATCGTCGGGATACCTGTGCCAAAGAAAATATTTGCAGGCAGTCCGATAACCGCATCAATGTGGTTTTGTTCAATTAAGTTTCTGCGGATTTCCCCCTCTTCGCCGCCCCTGAATAAAACGCCGTGGGGAAGGACGATCGCCATAATGCCATCGCTTTTGAGATGGAACAGGTCATGAAGAAGAAAAGCATAGTCCGCTTTTCCTTTCGGCGCAAGGCCAAAGCGGGCATAACGGGGATCGGTTTCCTTATCAACTGGATTCCATGCCTGCGAATAAGGCGGATTGGATACGACAGCATCCACATATAACGGATCGTAAGTCCCCACAGGGTCGTTTTCCTCAAAATACGGCCAATCATCCTCTAACGTATCCCCATTGCGGGTGACGATGTTATCCGGCAGGATATTTCGCATAACCAGGTTCATCCTAGTCAAGTTATATGTATTTTGCTTTAGCTCTTGCGCATAGTATTTGATGTTATCTTCATTCTCAATATATTTTGCAACGCTTTTCCCTATATTGATCAGAAGTGAACCCGATCCGCTTGTCGGGTCATATATTTTTATCGCATCCCTGTCCTTCAAATGACCTGCGACGATTTCCGACATAAGCAGTGAAACTTCATGGGGCGTATAGAACTCCCCCGCCTTTTTCCCTGCATTTGCGGCAAACATACTGATCAAGTATTCATAAATGAATCCTAAAACATCGTAATCCTGCTTCCCGTCCATGGGAATATCCTTGATTAAATGGATGAGGTCGCTTATCGCTTTTGACTGGGACGCAGAACTGTCGCCGAGTTTAGAAAGCCCCGTCTGCAAGGTATCAAAAACGCCTTCAAAAACCTTCTTGTGGGTATTGTTAATCAACCTGCTGAATGCCGACAATGCATCGCGGACATCCTGCACGCTGAAATCACTCCCCTTTTCCAACCATGTCTGGAAGAGGTTTTCATAGGAAATATAATATCCTAAATTTTTCTGTATGCTTTCTACTGTCTCGGCATCTTCCTCCTTTAGCTCACAGAGATACTCATCCGTCCAATCGTTTTCTTTCAGGTATTTGACTTCTTTTTCTGAAAGGAATTTATAGAAGATAAACCCCAATATATAATCCTTATATTCGTTCGCTTCGATTTTGGAACGCATTTTGTTGGCAGATTCCCAAATTCTCGCAGCTAACTGTTGTTTATTCATGGCTTTCCTCCGCCTTTTGCCTGTAATTGTTTTCTCGTATCACCTTGAACCCGGCTTGAACGCTTTTGCCGCCTTCCATGGAGCTAGGATCTTCCTCCGCCCCGCCCGTAACCGCAATGCGCCTGTTTTCCCCGCCATGCTTCCAATCCTGCGCCTTCCGCCGGATTTCCGAAACAGGACGATAAAAAACACCTGAATTGAATAATAGCACAATTCGCCAAAAAACTCAATTTTATAGATGCAAAAAGCGGGGAACTGTTCCCCGCTTTTTCATGTTTCCCGCCTTTTGATGCAAAAATGCGGGCTTTCGCATCCTCCCATAAATTTTGCCGTTCCTGTCTTCACTTCTTCACCACTTCTTCACTTATTTCATTTGCCGCATCCGCCCCCAATGGTTGCCATATCATGCACAAACCAAAAATGCAACGCATTTTTTTCCGCTGCATTTCGTTTTGTCCCGCTTCCGCCTTTTCCGTTACATCCCCGCTTAATCTCCATCTTATCCCCGTTTCTTTTTCCTCGCTTGCACATACGGAATGCTGACGGTAAACGAAGTCCTGTTATTTCCCGAAGATACGCTGATCCCGAAAGAATTTCTGTCTGCCAGCGCCTTGGCGATGGACAGGCCCAGTCCGAAATTCCCAGCCTTGCAGCCGCCGCTGTTTCCAGATCCGCTTGCCGCCGCCCGGCTGGAATGCGCCTTATAAAACCGCTCAAAAATAAACGGAAGGTCAGCTTCGTCTATCATCGGTCCCGTATTGGAAATCGTCACTAGCAAGCTGTTCTGCCTGCCTGGCAAAACCCGCTCGCCCGCAAATGCAAATTTCCCCGCTTTTTTTACGCTTATCGTAATCGAGCCGCCTTCATCAACGTGCCTAATGGCATTATCCAATAGCACCTGGAGGATTCTTTTAAAATCATCAGGATTGCCCCTGCTCGCCAATTCAGCGGGGCAATCCGCCGAAATGCAAGCTTTCTTCTCAAATGCAAGGCTATCGAACGGCAAGGCGCATTCCATGATCGATTCATAGACATTAAACGTTTCTTCCGCCGCCAACCGCTCCGCCTCGTTTGCGTCATGCTCCAGCCTGCACAGGCTCAAAAGCTGATTGAGCAGCCGGTTCATGCTATGCCCTTCCTCTTTTATGTAATCCATCCACCTGCTTTTCCCGCATTCACGTTCGAGAACCGACATATTCGCATTGATTACGGAAATCGGCGTTTTCAGTTCATGGCATACATCAGCGAGAAACCGGTTCTGCTGGACCAAGGCCTTTTCTATCGGCCGCATGACCCGTTTGGAGAGATAAGAAGCAACAGCCCCGAGCAAAACCGCCGCCGCAATCAATCCCAGAAAAGCCGCTGCAACAGATGTTCCAATCGCAGTATGCCACACTCTGGTATCCAGGAAAACGATATAACGCGCGCCTTCTTTCCGGACGACTGCGTAGAGCATATTGCCTAACCTTCCCTGGTCCCCCTTGCATAAAGAAGGGTCGGCGCCTCCCATGCTGCCCATCCTCCCCATCACATTCACATCACCGTCCAGTTTTATGATTCCCACATCGGAAGACATGATCGCATAAAGCAAATTCACCGCCTTGCGATTGCCTTCGGCGCGCCCTGCGCCCGCCGCATCCAAACCCTCCGCTTGCAAATGCAGATAGCTGTCAATGAGATCGGTATGCTTTTCAACACAACTGGCGCAATAAGCCAAGGCCTCTTTTTCATCGGAAAGATTGAATGATATGTAAAAGAAATTGTATGCAGCCAGCACAAAAAGCAGCACGAGAATCGGAAAAAGCCCCGCAATCCAGAAAATTTTCCGCTTTATTTTGCTAATCATCAGGGCTTCCCTCTTCCAGCCGATAACCTACCCCCCGCACGGTCGATATATTCGCATGCGTTTTGACATATTTCATTTTCTTGCGCAGGTACGAAATATAGACATCGACATTATTGTATTCCGTTTCCGACTCATAGCCCCACACCCGCAGGGTGATCTGCTCCCTCGTAAGCACCTGCCCCCGGTTTGTCATCAGGTACTCCAGCATATGGTACTCTTTTTTCGCAAGCTGGACGGTCCTGCGATTGCTGCGGCATCCCATCTGAAACGTCAGGATGTTGAGCACCAGATCGCCGGCCTTGAGGAGATTCTCATTGCGTTCATCCTTAGCCCTCTGCCTTCTCGTAACCATCCTGATCCTGGCCAAAAGTTCCTGCATTTCAAACGGCTTGGTGATATAATCGTCCGCCCCGCTGTCCATGCCCTCGATTTTATCCTCCAGTTGTGAAAGCGCAGTAACGAGCATGATGGGGATCGTTACATGAAGCTTTCTTGCGATTGCCAGCACATCGAACCCGCCAATTTCCGGCAGAATTACATCCAAAATGACGAGATCGTAAAGCCCGCTCCTTATCATATCCAACCCGGTTTTGCCATCCCCTGTGCCATCCGCCAAGTATCCTGCCTGCCGCAGGCTTTCCATGACGGCATCCCTCAATCCGGCCTCATCTTCAATAACCAGTATTTTCATTATAATTCTCCAACAATTACCTCTTCTTCTTTCAATTATAATGAAAAGCATTGAAAAAGTATTGAATTATTGAGAAATCGTTCCAATAATTATCCAAACATCACCCCTTATAATGTCTTTACCATGAACAAGAAAACAGCAATCATACAAGCCGCCGCCTTCCTCCTCATCATGTGCATAACCTTATCGTGCATGCTGCGGGAGCAGAATCTGGCCGATTTTATGCAAAAGCTCCGGGAATCGGATCTCCGGTGGATTCTGGTTTCACTGCTGCTCCTGGTTGCGTACATTCTTTTGGAGGCGGTAATCATCAAAACGATCATGCATACGCTCGAAGAGCATATAACGATAATGCGCTGCTGCAAATACTCCTTCATCGGTTTTTTCTTCTACTGCATTTCACCAGCAGGCTCTGCGGAACAGCCAGCGCAGTTTGGTTTCATGCACCGCGACGGTGTTAACACGTCCAAATCATTTTTGTCGCTGGCAATCATAACCCTGGCGTTTAAATTAACGCTCCTGGTTCTGGGCAGCTTTGTTTACATAATGAAACCGAAAGCAGCCAAAATGATCGCCCCTATATCACCCCTGTGCAGCCTCGGATTTGTCCTGACGGCCATCGCTATCGCCGCGCTCGTTTGCATCCTCTGCATCCCTAAATATGTGGACAAGGCGGCATCGTTTGCAATCAATGCACTCATAAAATGCCGGATGATCCACGACCGGGAAAAGTGGGCTTCAAAATTAGATGAATTTCTCGCCAGGTATGCAGATTCACTCAATATGTGCAGAGCCCACCCGCTCATGCTTCCAGCAGTTCTTCTGATTACCATCATACAGCGAATATGCTTCCTGGCAATCACTGCCGCATCATGCCGGGCGCTTGGCATCTTGCAGCCTGGCGCCTTTGACATAACGCTCGCCCAGGCAATGATCAGCCTCGCAACGGAAATGCTGCCGCTTCCCGGCGGAATTGGCATGAATGAACTTGCGTACATGAAGGTATTTACACCCGCATTCGGGGAAACCGCCTTGTCCACCCTCATCGTTTCGAGAGGCATCGGATATTATTGCCAAATCTTTATTTGCGGCATCACGTCGGCGGCCATATACATTTATGTAATGATAAAAGGAGGAAAGAAAAAATGATTGGAATATGGAATTACACCGTAATACTTACCTATATGAGCCTTGCAAGCTCCGCATACGGCATGGTATTAGCCCTCAACGATAAAATCATTCCTGCGCTTCTCTGCCTGGCATTTTCCGGGCTTTGCGACGCCTTTGACGGCAGGATTGCCAGGTCAAAGAAGAACCGGACAAACGCTGAAATCCTATTCGGCATTCAGTTGGACTCCCTTTGCGATGTGATATGCTTTGGCTTCTTGCCGGGCATCATCTGCTACCAGCTCGGGCTTAACAGCCCTGTCGGCGTCGCCCTCATCATTTTCTACTGCATTGCGGCAGTTGCGAGGCTGGCATACTATAACGTATTGGAGATGGACCAGGACCGCCAGGACACTGCGCCGCATTGCTACCACGGCCTGCCTGTGACGAGCATTGTCGTGATTTTCCCACTGCTCTACTTTGCCGCTTATTGGATTCCACCCCGTTTTGAACCGCTATTATGGGAATTGATGCTCCTTGTCACGGGCGGGCTGTTTCTCTCCAACATCAAGATCGCAAAACCGGGATTACGGCAGATTTTGATTCTCACGATTGCCGTGGTTTCCTTATTCCTGACAATGCCGTTTTTCGCAATTACCGCTTAATCGCATGGAGGCAGTCTTATGGTTGAAGAGCGCCAGGCAAAACTCGTCAAAAAACTGTATGCCACATTCTGCGGCAGATGGATTCTCTGCCTCATCACAAGGCCATGGGTTTCAAAATTAGCGGGAAAATGCATGGATTCGCCGTTTTCTAAAATTTTCATCAAAAGGTTCGTCCGAAAGAACAACATCAGCCTCTCGATGCATACGAAAAAACCGATTACAGGTCGTTTAACGATTTTTTCACACGGAAAATAAGACCTTCTTTCAGGCCTGTCGCCATGCAAAGCGACGCTTTGGTTTCCCCATGCGACGGCAAGCTTAGCGTACATCCAGTCAAGGAGAATAGCGCCTTCCAGATCAAAGGGCATTCCTACACCATGCGCGAGCTGGTAAACGATGACCGCATTGCGGGAAGGTATGAAAGCGGCGTTATGCTGGTATTCAGGCTCACCGTATCGGACTACCACAGATACCACTATCCTGACAGCGGCCGCAAATCCCAGAACACCCGTATCAAAGGGATTCTTCACACGGTCATCCCGATTGCCGCCGGCGCGCGGCGGATTTACTGCGAAAACACAAGGGAATACTTTACCTTGTCCTCGGATCATTTCGGAGAAATCCTCATGATGCAAGTAGGCGCGCTTCTCGTCGGGCGGATCTGCAACAAGCACCAGGAGGCTATCGTCCAGCGCGGCGATGAAGCCGGCTGGTTCGAATACGGCGGATCGACCGTGATCGTCTGCCTGGAAAAACATACGGTTGAGGTTTTGCCCGAAATAATGAAAATGTCGGAATCAAAACTGGAAACGGATGTGAAGATGGGACAAATCGTCGGGTTTGCGGCATGGAAGAAATAAGATAATCGAAAACAGCATGGCAGTAACGGCACAGCAAAAAACAGCACGGAGGAAGCAACATGGCAGTAAACAACACAGCAAAAAACAATACAGCAGGCAACAAATTAGAAAACAACATCACGGAAAATGACCCAATCAAGCACGAGGAAACCGTGAAGAAAAGAAACTACCGATACGATTCGGTGCGGGGGCTATGTATGTTCCTGATCGTCTTGCAGCATTTCACCTTCAAGGGCGGCTTCCACTTCACCGACCATGCAGGCAGCCTGATTTACGTCGGCATCGACATATTCGTCATGCAAGCATTTTTCTTTCTCTCCGGCTTATTCAGCAAAACCCCGGAAAAAAACAGGGACAAGCTATTTCCGTCCCTGCTATGGCCCGTGATCATCGTCGGCATGATATATTGGCCTCTCTACATATTGCAATGCGGAGCGGAAACAGCGGCAAATCGTTTTCAAGACGGGGCGCTTCCCTATGCGATGTGGTTTCTCGTCGTCCTGTTTTTCTATCGGTATTTCCAAAAATATTATGCAAAAATTCCCCATCTGCTGGCGTTTGCGCTGTTTCTCTACCTGATTTCAGGGATTTTCGAGCCGCTGAGCATGAAAGGCTTCGCAATATCGAGAGCCTGCACCTTTTTCATCTCTTTCGTCATGGGATATCTTGTGACAATGAATCAGGTGGAAAGGGCGTGCCGCCTCAAGCTGTGGCAAATGATCCCGCTCGGCCTCGTGCTGATTTCCATAACCGTCGCCACGGTATACCTCCTGCCGCCAAACATTGCAGAGGCGATTAAGCTCAATGCCTCCTTTCGCGCTACCGGCCTTCTCCTTTGGGAAGGGCTCCTCGTCAGGGCGCTGCTCCTGATTGTCAGCACGGGGTGGATTCTGTTTCTGCTAAACCTGTTTTCCGCCAAGAAAGGGTTCTGGGCGCAGATCGGCATGAACACGATGCCGATATATATTTTCCACCTGTTTCTGGCAGGGCTATTCAAAGTAAAAGGATTTTCTTTCGGATATTACGATTTTAAGGGGCAGGAAGCCTTGTACCTCCTCACGCTTTTTCTCGTCAGCCTGGCAACGACGATCCTTCTTTCCACAAAGCCCGCCCAGAAAACCTATTCCCTTCTCATGGATAAAACGTATTCGCTCGCAGTAACGTGCTGCAGGTTCTTTCGGCGCAGATAGCCTGTGGTGCGGGGAAACAGCGCCCCGTTTTTATAGGCTTGCCCAGTTAAAAGCTGCACTTGGATGCCATTGCTGCAAAGCTCGGTTTGCAACGTCTGCGGGATGCCGAAGTCCTTCGCCCGCCGCAGCAGGGCGTTGATGCGCGAGACCAACCCCCCAGCTTAAACGGCTTCGTGATGTAATCGTCGCCGCCGATATCCAGCCCCATGATGATGCTCGTCTCCTCATCCGAGGCAGTCAGGAAAATAATCGGCACGCTTGAGGTCTTTCGCACCTCTTGGCAAAACTCGAAGCCAGAGCCGTCCGGCAGGGAAACGTCCAAAACCAGAAGGTCAAACGATCCCTTGCGCCAAAGCTTCTCCGCATCTGCAACCGTCCTGGCAATTTCAAGCGCATAGCCCTGTTTCCTAAAAGCAAACGACAGGCCGTTTACCAAACTAAGGTCGTCCTCCAAAAGCATAATTCTGCTCATGCTATTCATGTCATTTGTCCTGCTCATGTTGTCCATCCCGCTCCTGTTGCCCATGCTGCGTCTCTTCTATTTATGCAAAAATGCAACAATCCTAATGATCCTTGCATTTTTCGTCTTTCCCGCTGCTTATGGCTCATCATTTTTGATCGGCAATCGCCGCCTCGATAATTCGCACGCATTCATCCGTATGCTTCTTGATATCGCCGCCCCAGAACCGAATCACCGTCCATCCATCGAAAGCTAAATCCTCATTGACCTCCGCATCGCGTTCTTTGTTCCTGCGTATTTTCTTAATCCAATATTGGCTGTTGCTGCCCTTTTTCAAGCGTGTTTTCAACAGATGCCAATCCTTTCCATGAAAAAATTCGCTGTCGCAAAACACAGCAATCTTATATTTTGTCAAAGCGATATCCGGCTTGCCCGGCAGCTTATCATAGTTCTTTCGATAACGATAACCCTTTTTCCATAACGCTTTTCGCAGGATTACTTCGATGCTCGTATCCTTTGATTTTATGCGCTGCATATTCTTTTTTCGCTGTTCTGGTTTTAGGCAATCCATTTCGTTTCCTTTACCATCCGTTTCTTAACGAACGCCATCACTTGCCAAATAAGACGAGCAGAAAGCCGCCGCTTCTCTACACAATCTGCATCACCTGGTTTATCGCAAACGCGCCCTCGCTTGCGATAAGATAAGGCATTACGCCTTTCTTTCGCCATATCGCTTTTAAAAACATCTGCCTGGAACGCCGCATCGCTTTAAGACCTTGGGGGCTTTTTACGTGACGCATGGCAATCATCAATCAGCCGGTATCCGTTTCCTGCATATATTATAGAATCCGCTATGCGGGTTGTCAATTTGCCCTATCATAAAATGTGCGCAACGGTCTGGGCGCTGCGCTTTCGTTGAACCGCTGTTTTTGCGATAAAAATCCCTTGAAGCGCCTGGTAACCAATATGCCTTCACACAAATTGTTTTTCCCACGGCTCCTTTACACGCAACCATCGTTACATAATAACGCACCTTTACAAAAAATCTTCCCCGTACAGAACACGAGGGTTTCCCTGCGCAAACAGCAAAACCGCAAATGCAAAGATTTCACCACAAATCAGAGCCGCAAACGAAATATTTTCACGCCGCAAAAGACAAGGCCGCAAACGGAATATTTTCATGCCGCAAAAACAGGACCGCCAAATTCGGCGGTCCTGCCCTATTCTGCCCTCGTTCATTTCCCGTTGTGCTTTCGTTTTTCGTTGCGCCCCGGCCCGGTTCTCCGTTTTTTCTTTTCCTGAAACGCCTGTCCTTAAAACAGATCAATCCCGACTTCCTTCAATACGGACAAGTCGATCGCCATCCTCGCCGTTTTCAATGCATCCACCATCTGGCTGATCTGCAAATCGGCTGTCAGCCCACAGATAATGCCTGCGTTATAAAAGTCAAGGCTGCTGTGATCGACCACAAAATCCACCAGCTTTTTCATCGCTTTTTTCAGCGCTTCATCAGCATCGGCATCTGTCGCAATCGATGCAAAACGCCCGTCCGCTATCACGAACGGAATGTCGATCTTCATGTCGTGGCGCACCTTTACATCCAGCTCGGCATAGCCTTCCGTTTCCAACCCCATGTAAAACGATTCGCCGTCCCCCATTGCCGCATGGAAATCGCCTACCGCCATCAGGCCGCCATCGGCAAACACAGGCAAAAACACGGTTGCACCTTCCTTAATCATCGTCGTATCCAAATTGCCGCCGTGGTCTCCCGGCATCGCTGTCGTCTGCGGCTCTCCCGCTGGGGCGACGCCGATCACGCCCATCATCGGACGCAGTTTAAACTTCATGCCATCGTAATACCAATATTCATCGTCAAATTCGATCATCCTGGTAATATCCTTATGATTATATTCCGCCAAAAGCCCATCGTTTTCAACGCTCATGGTGTAGCCGGGCGAAACGCACCTGATTTTCTTAACCTTAACCTCCAAAACATCGCCAGGTTTCACGCCGTTAAAGTACACCGGTCCTGTCGATGGGTTGCAGTAAGCATAATCTACATCCTTTAAAAACTTCGTTTCATCCGAAATGAAACCGTGGAAACAATCCCTGGTCTCAAATTCCAACGATGCTGGCAAGTCCACCCGCACAGCAGGTTTGTGATTCTTATCAAACGTATAGATAACTTGATCTTTTGTAATCAACATTTTAAGTCCTCCTTACACATTTTCCGGGTGCTGCCGTTTCACCACGGCGAACCTGTAGTACAGGTACAAAAGCGCCATCCACACGATCGTTAAAATCACGGAGGTCAGATAGCTGGCAATGCAAGCGTATAAAACGAATGCGACGCCAATGATTCCGATCACAGGCAGCACAGGGAACAGCGGCATCTTAAACCCGCCAGCCTTTACTTCATCCGGGCATTTCCTCCTGTACTGGATTGCGGCAACCAGCGCCATAATCCAGATGACTGCATACGTGATCGTGATCTGGTTCGATAATGTCACATAAACCAGGTCAGCGTTAATCGTGCCCAGCAAAATCATCCCTACGGATAATGCCCAAATGATGATAATGCCCTTTACCGGCGTTCTCGTCTTTTCGTTGATTTCCCCGAATACCTTTGGCATCTGCCCTACCCGCGCCATATGATAAAATACCCTAGACGAAGAATAGAGCGTTCCCATGATAATGCAGGTTGCCGCCGCAAGCCATGCCGCACTGTTCATGATAAATCCTGCCGCACGCCCAAACACCTGCTCCGCAGCCAGCGTGAACGGGGATTCGGTCATCGAAATCTCATTCCATGGGATAATGCCCAGAACGCCTATCATGCACAGCGTGTAAACGGCAATAAACGTGATGCTCGACCATACCAACGCTTTTGGCAGGCTCTTTACGTTCTTGCATTCATCCCCTGCTGTCGTCAAAGTAACCGCCCCTTGGTATGCGTAAGTACCCAGCGGCAGGGCGGCCATGCATCCAGCCATGCCAAACGGCGCAAACGGGCTGAAATTGCCTGCGTCTACATTCGGCATGGTAATTGCGCCAAAGATCACCATGACAGCCAAAAGCGCAAGCACCATCAAAAGCTGTGTGCGCGCCGCAATCGCCGCACCCATCACATTTAAAAATGCGAAAAGCGTTAAAAAGATGATTCCAAACAATACCGTCCATAATTCCTGGTCAAGCCCCGGAAAATACCAGCAGGTAAGCGTTCCGATTGCAATGCCGGTGCTTCCCCCAGCGATAATCCAGCCCGCCGTAAATCCGAACCCCGCCAGGTATCCCCACCATCCGCCGAGGAACCTGTCGATCCAGACGGACATTGCCCCAGCGCTCGGCATTCCCACGGCCAATTCAGCCAAGCTGATCATGACGATTCCCTGTATGATTCCCGCTACGGCAAAGACCAGGACCGAGCTGGGACCTGCCACTTGAACGCCCTGCCCCAATAACAGAAAGATCCCGTCCCCGACCACCGAGCCTACGCCCAATGCCCATAACGCCCAAAATCCTAAATTCTTGCGGGGCGCTATTTCCTTCACCGTTTCCTGTTTCCTAATGTCTCCCATTTTATGCCTCCATTTCTTTTAAAATTTTCAGAAAACTTTTGCAAGCGTAGTATAGCACGATTCGCAATGTAACGCCATTGTCCAGAAATTAAATAAAAAACCAAAAGTTTGTATTTTATACAACACGGCCTTTGCAAGCCATTTATTTCGCCGCATTCCATTATTTCTTAATGCTTTTTTTCTTTTTATTGTTTATAATGGTAGCAAAGACGGCATGGCCAGCACTCTATCACAAGCGGGATTCTTTCATGTTCAGGACAGAATCCAAGATGTTCACAGGACATTTAGGACAAGCCGCCATATCGCTTACACCGGTGTTTCCAGCATAATAAAAAAACGTACGGGGCAAAAGCGAAAATTCCCCTGCACATATGCCGTCCGCACCAGGCAACGCTTCGCTAGTTTTCTGCCAGCTACGGGCTTTTTTGATGCTAAACGGAACATCCACTGGATATTCAGGACGGATTCGAGACGTTCACGGAACATCCGGGACAAGCCGCCATATCGCCTGCAATGATATTGCTTACATAATAAATGATCCATTACGAGAGGTCTCCTATGCTTACCGTATCCAGCCTATTATCAAACGCACTATTGGAAAACTGCCGCGTCGCTGCCGGAAGCGGCGGAATCAACAACCCGATCCGCAGCACCGGTTATTTTGAATGGGAACAGGACAGCGATATCGTAAAGAGCTTTGGGCAAGGGGAATTTGTGATTACCACCTTGTATGCAGCGAAAGACGATATGCAGGTAGCGGAAAAATGCCTCAAGCTTTTAATCAGCAACCACGTGGCTGCAATCGCCATTAAAGACGTTTATTACGATGATATCTCCAGCGAAATAAAACAGTACGCAAACAAATACAATGTGCCGCTCTTATTCTTTTCCAATACTTATATTGACGATATCATCGTGTCAATCCACAATCAACTATCTGCGGCCGTTCCAAACCAGGCGGAAGACAGCATCCTGACGCCCCTTCTCTTCGAAGAAGCCCAAGAAGAGGCGGAAACTGAGAAACGAATGCGGAAGCTGAACCCGTTTTTCTATTCCGATACCATTTTTGCCGCTTTTGTTTCCCAGGATACGGATACCCACAGCATATCGAAACAATCCATGGCAAAATATGCAGCTCTTTCACAGAAGCTGAACAGCATCATTCCCCCGCAAGCAGGCGGCGTGTCCTTCACGCATGCGCTCGCAACGTACAAGCGCGGGATTTTCCTCATCAGCACGGCTAACAACGCTGCGCCCGAAACAGCCGCAGGTTTTCTGGAAACGCTGGAAAGCACAGTCTTTCAGGAGCGGCCATTCGATTATTGCCGAATCGGCATGGGAACGCCGATCCACGGATTCACCCAGGTTTCCGATCTGCTTTGGGAGGCAATCTATGCGAACACAAGTTGTGCGCTAACGCAAAAACACATCCTAGGCTTCAACGATTGCGGAACGGATCAGCTCATCCTGCCACAATGCTACGCACCGCACTACCAGGAATTTTACGAAAATACATTAAACCGCCTCGATGCACAGGGGCAGGAGCATACCGATGCACCGCTGCTTGAAACTGCCCTTGCCTTCGTCGCCAGCGGCGGCAGCATGGAACAGACGGCGAATGCGCTGTTTCAACACAAAAATACCATTCGTTACCGCATCAACAAGATCAGCAAATTATTAAACAGCAAGGACGAAATCAGCTTTTTTCATACCCTGTACACGTTTTCGAGATTGCACATGGCCAGAAAATACCTCGATGTGATATTCCATGACCGCTAGCGGTATTTTTTGCAAAACAAAGCCGGCTTCGCCGATTCTTTTCAGCGGAAGATTTTGTTACATTTCGTCATATCGCTTACAGCGATATTTCCTATATGATAAAAAATCCACTGGCATAGCCAGTGGTACGAGTTTACCCTATCGCTGTATCTATTGAAAAACAACCATTTCCAAAGAAAAGCAAAACCTCGGGACGTTTTTACGGAAAATTTACGGAAAGCGAAAAAGAAAAACGGCTGAACCGTTGAAATTCAGCCGTTTTTTTGGCTAGGGTCAGCAGGATTCGAAGCTCCATTTTGCCTTGAAATTTCAATGTATTTGGCGATTGCCCGTTATTCTGTCCCCTCGTTTGTCCCCTGATTGATCGGTTGATCTGGTGTTTATATAGGGAACTATTTCTCTTTATCTATTATTTGCTTCAAATAAAACTGCCTTTGCATGAATTTCCTCTATGCTCTCTTCCTCCCACAATTTACGCTGCCATTCGGTATAATCAAAACAATCCCTTTTGATTAACTTTATGAACCGTTCTGCATCCACGGTTCCTAATGTTGTAATCAATGCTTCCATAGCTTCCATGCGCACAACATTATCCGTTCTCATCACAAAACCTCCATTTCCCTGACAAAGTCTATCGGATTTATAATGTTGATATCCTCCACATTCTTATTAAGCAATTTCATGTCAGTAGTAATAAAATAATCGCACCCTGATTTTATGGCACAGGCAATATGCAACGCATCTTTTGCTTTGATCCCTTTGCGCATTATCGTTTTGCCCATAATCAGGATTTCTTCAGAGGATGCACAAAATTCATTGGCGATATATTTCCACGGCGCAATTGCGTTTTTCTTATCTTCATAAGGGTTGCCATCGTTCTCATAATCCAGCATATACGACCACACTAAATCATATTTCCCCTCACGCACACTTGCCTGGATATACAGCTTTGCTTCCGTTTCTAAATATATCTTCATTTGTGCTTGGTCATCAAAAGGCCGATTGTAACTGCAATTGTCCAAGTATATCTTCAAAGCACGCCCTCCCCTATGTCTTCATTATACGGTTGCTTACATTTAAAATCAATCCTTTTCATCGTTATATTTGGTTAGCAAATTGCGGGCATCAAAAACAGGGTAAAGACTCGGAATGCCTTGAACCTGTCGCTCCGGCCTTCTCAGATTCGAATCTGCCTTGAAATTTCAATGTGTTTGGCGATTACCCGTTATTCTGTCCCCTCGCCTGTCCCCTGATTGAGCAGTTGATATGGCGTTTATAATGCATCTCTTTTTATCAATGTGATAAAGCGTCCGAAATCCGCAGTTGCCTTTACTCAAATATCCTCCAATAATCTTTCGCAGTTGATCCCACACGTTCAATAATATCGTTTTCTTTGAGTGCCTTTACTCTCTTTGCATCCCAACGTAGCTGATTTTAGCCCGTATATACTTCAGATACAAAATTTCTATAATTCTATCGACTAAATCAATTTCATTTTTGCCACTATATAGAAGAGCGAATGCAGATATAAAGACTTCATATTTACATTCGTTCTCATTTCACCCATCCAGCAATTCACCGCTTTATGCCCTTCATGTCATATTGCATTAGCCACCACGCAATGTAGAAAAATATATCGTTTTGATCTTCATGGAAAGGGGAGTGCATCTGCTCTTTCAGGCGTTTTTCATCTTCTTTTTTCAGTTTTTTTCTTTTTTTGATTTCCCTGTTTGGAAAATCCTTAGCCTGCAAATCAGAGTTCCACATTAATGTCCTCTGCCACATCGTCTATGCTTCGCAGCAGGCTGTGCTGGGTTCCAATATTTGTAACGTCTATTTCTGTCACACACTGAAAAAACCACAGCAAGGCTGTATTTAAGTCCTGCATCAACAAAACAACATCAACATTTGTCATCCTTGCATTTGAAATGTATACGGAGTACTGCCTGTGCTGGAACCCACTTTTCTGCATGAACCGCTTTATATCTGCATATGCTTTTTTGTAGAACCTTGCATTCCCAGTGTTTTCAGGTTTTGAATAGAATTTTTGCAACGCCTTCTGCTTCAAGTCAAATGTGATTTGTTTTTTACTGCCTGCCATGGCTATGACAATTTCCTTTTCTCAAACTTCCACGCCTGTGTCAATACATCCTCCGCTTCCGCATTGTCATCATCATACCATGAACATGAGGATGCTGACGGGATAAACCAATTGCTGTCCATCAGCTTGGTTATGATTGCCCACATATTGGTATAATCTTTTTTCTCCCCGTTGTCCGTAAATGCCAGCACTTCGGAATCTTCCACGCAAGGCAGTCCTTTCGCCAAAAAGTTTTTTTGATCACGTCATGGACTTCCTGCATTATATGCCCCCACTTTTCTATCGCGCCGGAATCAAAGGTAAATTCAACCCTCATTTTGATGAAACCTCCCGTAAAATCTGTTCTTCCTATTATCGATTATTATAAGCTGGAATACCCCCGCCATCAACAGATTTTTTTGAGGGCCTTCCGCCCCTGTATATATGCCTGAGCACCATGCGACGCCCCTGCGCTTTTTACGGCATATCCAGATACCCGCCCATCGGGGCTGCCTGTACCCCGCTTGCCCTGGCTTCAAAGTGCAAGTGCAGGTGCGGGTCTGTTGAGTTCCCAGTACTGCTCCCTGCACAGTTTTTCATTTACTATGCTATCCAGAAGGCCATCAACAGTGAAAATATCATGCTGCCCTTCGTTATCTATGGGATTTTCAATATATGTACCCGTTCTGACAAGCCTCCGGTAATACCGCTGATCTTCGTTAAAATCTTTCCAATCATAAATCCGTAACTGCTCCATAATATCATCCTTGACACCCAGCTTTCGCATCTGTTTCTCTTCTGCCTCCTTTCGTGCTTTCCATTTCTTTTCTTCTTTGGCTTTGTTGTATGCCATTTCCTTCTCCTCCAATCTGAATTCTTTTATTGAAAAGCCAGATTGAAAGGCGGGCTACGGCATCTAAAAAAGCACATTTGCGTTTTATTTCAGGCACAGTCGCCCCCACCCGTAAAAGGGGTGCTAGGGCAACAAGATTCAGACCTGCATTCTGCCTTGAAATTTCAATGTATTTGGCGATTGCCTGTTATTCTGTCCCCTCGTTTGTCCCCTAATTGGTCGGTTGATATGGCGTTTATAATGCATCCCTTTTTATCAACGTGACAAAGCATCCGGCATCCGCAGGCAACACCAAGATTTGCTGCCAATGCAACCATTGCATCAATGCGCACAACATTATCTGTTCTTATAATATTCCCTTCATTTACTTGGTAAAATCTATTGGGTTTTCTTTTGCATATGCTATGGCGGCAGCATTAAACTCTTCAGCACCAATATTATCAAATTGCTCCCGCTGCCATTTTGTATAGTCAAATTTCTCCCGTATGATTACTGATATAAATTGTTCTGTTTCAACGACGCCCAATTTTTCCAACAAACAGTTGATGCCCTTATTCATAATTTCTGTATTATTCATCATTTGATGTTCCCTCCAATCTTTCAATAAAATCCACCGGGTTCATTGGCTGAATTTCCTCTGTTTTGAATTGTAGGAGCCTTTTATCTTTGGAAGCGACGTGATATTCATTTCACCATTCTGGAGCAACCGTTCATCGGTTTCTCTTTTATTAATTATATTATATGCTGGCAGATTGGTTCATGCAAAGCAAATTCATCATAAGGCAAAAGCCTGGATCATTTTCTGATCCAGGCTTTTATAAACTGCCGGTTTTAACTTACTTCCGGCACGATTTTACCCATGCATCCGCTGATATACTCGTCCAGTTTATCGACTGCGTTAAAGTGCATCCGGTCAAACACATCTGCATATATGTTAAGCGTTGTCTGGATGTCCTTATGCCCCAGCCAGTTTTTCAAAACTACCGCCGAGATTCCTGCCTCGATGCATCTTGTCGCAAATGTATGCCTGAGCCCATGCTGGCCATAATACCCAACACCCGCTTTTTCGCACATTCTTCCAAAGAAGCTATTGACCTGCGACGTGGAAATCATTTTATCCTTGATATTGTCATAAAAGATTAAGCCAAACGGGTTCTTCTGCATTCTGCCCAGAGCCTCGGTTAAATACGGCTTTAAGATCCCACTGACCGAAATATCCCGTTTTCCGGCATAAGTCTTGGTGCCGTCTTTAATAAACAGCCTGAAATCTTTCCCCCTTGATATGGTCCTTTTAACATGGATGATGTCCTTTTCCAAGTCTATGTCCTCCGGCGTCAGGGCATTTATTTCCCCCATCCTCATGCCGCTGTACAACTCAATAAAAAGTTGCAGCTTGTAATCGTTTCTTCCCTCCGGCGCTTTATGGTTGTTCAAAGCCTCCACAAAAGCAATCTGTTCCTGCTCGGTCATGCCTTTTACTTCCTTGTCCTTCTTGCATGATTTTGGGCATCGCATATCCCTTGAAAGCATGATGTTTGTGCTGATTATCCCTTTGTCATGGGCGATTGAAAAACCCATCCGCACCTTCTGGTACACTTTCTCTATGACACTGTTGGAATAGCCTGTTATGGACCTGAGAAACAAATCCATGTGTGCTTCTGTTATCTCCACGACAGGCATCTTTCCGATCCTGCTTTTTTCAATTATTTTTAATGTTTCCAATGCCCTTGAATACCCCTGTTCCCCGACATAATTTTTGGCAAAATCCGAATCATACTTCTCCCTGACAAGTTCCGGGATCGTGGAATACACATCAACTCCGGCCGTTATTTTTCTTAACATATCCCTGAATTCATCTTCCTGCTCCCAGCACTCTGCCGTAGTTGCGCCTACGAATGATTTTCTCTTTGGCAACCCGCATTCATCTTTATAAGTAATCCGGTATTCCAGTTTCCCATTGGCTTTTACCCGGAAGCTGCCCCCATGCGCATTTGCCTTTTTCTTCTTTGCCATCGTACCCTCCCTATTTCCAATGCGGTTTCCGTTCCCTGTCGTGCCTGCGTGAGAAAAAATCAATCAGGGCGTGTGCCTCAACAACTTTCCCCCTGCCGTAGTTCGACGCCGGAAACTTCGGGTCATTGAACAAACGCTGCACGGTGGTTTCGCTCCACCCCAGCATTTTCATCAGGTCGCTTATCGTATAAAACCGCACTTCACTCGACACATACAATTTATTCATATCCATGGATAGCCTCCTCAATCCCCGGGGCTTGCTACCATTTTACTGCAAGCCCCCCTATCTTCAAATCATGCGAATTTTTACATCGCATCCTTGACAAATTTTTTCCTGCGCATTATGCAAAGCCAAACTTTTTCGTATGCCCGGCAATATCATAATTCCAAACTAATCATCGCCGCAAAGTTCACTGCCAGCAATAAACTTTTGTCGAGCGTCCCGACATATTCTCCCAGCCGCTGCTTGTCCAACGTCCGTATCTGTTCAAGCAATATGATGGACCGTTTCGCAAGCCCGTCGAAACGCTCTATCACAATATGGGTTGGCAGCTTCGCCTTCATGTGTACCTGGCTTGTAATAGGCGCTGCAATGACCGTATCGCTGTATTTGTTGCCCATGGCATTGGAGATAATCAGTACCAGGCGATGCCCGCCCTGTTCAGAACCAACGACCGGGTCTAAATCAGCATAAAATACATCCCCTCTGTTTATTTCCTTTTTCAATCTATAACCCTCCTGCCCTCTGTAAGCAGGTATTCAGCTTCAATGCCCATCCCTGTTCCTTCTACACAAAATAAAAACAGGGCAAGAATTTTTCTCTTCACCCTGTAAACCTTGTCCCCCTGCTTTTGAGGAATTTTTTTATGAACCTTCCCATTATTTCAAAACAAAATACCTGCAAATTCTTCCATGGGGATGCCATACCCCATTCCCATTATTTTACCGCAAACTGCCTCTGCTAGTTTTTCAAGCTCCCCGTTTTCAGGCATCCTGCCATTTTCACGGTAATAATCACACACCGACATAAACATCTTCTCCGATATGCGGGCTTTCTGCTTCTGTTTTAAATCCTTATATCCCTTTGCCTTCATCCCTTTTCGGCTCATAGATATTTATGGCAGAACTCCGCTACTGCAATGGCCTCTTTCTTTCGGGCATACGGTTCTGCCTATGTAGCCTGCCAAACACACGGCAATATACTGGTTTGGGAAAACATCGATAAGTCCTGTTCCAGAAGCTGCCCTGCATTTGGCAAAAAATATGATATAATCATTCCTATTTGTCCCCGACGCCCCGGAATGCCATGGAAAGTCGCCAAACGGCAAGCAGCGGGCTTGCTCCACGGGATTCTCACCCCTGCAAGGATCTCTTGCAGCCGCCCTCATTGGGATGCCTGTGACTGGGCGGGAGTACCATTGTTCTCTCTGCCTGTCCTTGCGAAACCGGTGGCTGCCCGGCATTTCCAGTCGGTATTATCGCTATTGCCTTTTGGCAAGTCCCGGCGTACCGCTGCACACGCTCATGCTCATCACAATGACAGAGAGGAAGTATTTGGCGAATGGGTATTCAGTTTTCAACGTCCGCTCCTGTTTCCGCCACACAACATGGAAACAGGGCAAGGGGTTTCTGCCCCTCACCCTGTAGCTCACGGGAAAGCCCGTTTTTTCCCTCTGGTTTTAAAATTTTTTATATTTTTTTCATTTTTTCTTTAAGCCTGTCCATCCTCCGGTAAACCGACTTTTCGGAAACCCCCAGCAGCCGTGCAATGTCATGGGTGGAATAGCCCTGGACCTTAAACAGCACGATCTGCAATGTACGCTTGTCCACCTTGCAAAGCTCCCTGTACAGTTTTTCATTCTCTATGCTGTCCAAAAGTTCCCCGACGGTACAGGTCTCATCCCCTCTTTCCTGGCCTGCCATGTTCTCAATATATGTATCCGTTGTGGCAAGCCTGCGGTAAAAACGCTGTTCTGAATTAAATTCCTTCCTGTCATATTGCCGCAGCTGCGTTATGGTATCTTCCGAGAGTCCCAGTCCCCGCATCTTCTTTTCCTCCGCTTCCTTGCGGAACTTCCATTTCCTTTCCTCCCTGGCTTTGTTATATGCCATGCTTTTTTCCTCCAATCTGAATTTTTTTATTGAAAATCCAGACTGGATGGCGGGAAACGGCATCCCTCCCATAATAAAAACAGCCCTCTTCATCACTGTGTTTAACCAGGATAAAACGGGCAAGACAATAGGCTGCTTCTTTAATTGTAGCGGAAATTACTTTGCCAGTCCCATTTGCGCTCCAATTACATACACTTCACTATCCCTGCAACATATTGCCGGGCAGAATGAAAAGTTTTTCCCGGCATAACAAAAGCTGCCTAATTTGATCCCTCAAAACAAGCAGCTTATATCACAATATTTAATTATTCCTTATGGTTGCTTGCAATAAAGCTGTATTTCTCCTTTGCACTAATTTCACCATATATTTACATTTTACAAAGAAAAGCACAGCAATTCAATGAATTTCACCTATCTTCCATCATGTTTGCCAAAAGCAGCACCACCCTTTCCTTATCTCGATACTCCATGTTTCCCCAGCCTCCCCTTTTCCAAACAAAAAAACCTGTCAACTCCAACAGGTTTTTATTTAAAATTTATTATCAATCAAAGGAAACAACATATATTATATTTTTTACTTCTTCCATCAGAAATAACAGCAATAAAGTAAAAACCAACACTGTTATCATTAAAACCATGCCCTTACCCTATCCCAAAAAATCGTTCAAAAAAGGCTTGCAGTCGTTGGATCACGTTCTGCTTCTTTTCAGCGCGGTTTCCCCCGCCAAAGCGGGACATCGGCGGCATGAGTTTATCAATAGCCGTGCCGCTTGTCTTTACCGAGCCGTCACGGAATGCCATGTCAATAAATTTCCGTGTTTCCCCTTCTTTGAGATTTTCTTCTTTGATAATAGAAGCAATTTGCTTTTCCCTTTCCCCGGCTACATAGCTGCGCCATTCGGTCATGACATCGGAAACATCATTGATCCCTGCAATAAAAGTTTCAATCAAAGCCTTTTTGCTTCTCAGTTCCGGGCTGGCATCCACCGCCCTGCGGATTGTGATAAGGGCCTCTTTATCATCGCAGTGGGAATCATGGTACTTTTTAACCAGCACCAGGATATAATCAATATTGATTTCAACCTGCTTAATAAGCTCTATTTCAAAGATAACATCATCCGTGATGTCCTCTTTTTCCCCGCCAGGCTTACGGTTCTTCCATTCATCACGGATGTCCTGGTACCTGCCGAGATAATCCTGCAAATCACGCTCGGAAAGTATTTCTTCCCCTGCAAAGTCATCAAAGGATGCCAGCAGATTGCGCATACGGAGGATAGCGCCAAACAGGATGATAAATTCCTTCTGTTTTTGTTCCCCAACAATGCGCCCGTCAGGGAGCGGGAACTTTGTCGTCAGTTCTTCTATCATGCCGGCATATCCGGGATGTTCTTTTCCGTCACTATCCTCATACCCGAAATAATAATCCTTGTACCCGCACATCAGCACAACGCCCCCTGCTTCCTTGTCGCCAAAAAGCGAGATGGCGTCATCTGTGCGCTTTTGCAGATTGCGGAAACAAACGATATTGCCGAATGTCTTGATGGAATTGAGGATGCGGTTTGTGCGGGAATACGCCTGAATCAGCCCATGCATTTTCAGGTTTTTGTCCACCCATAACGTGTTAAGCGTGGTTGCATCAAAGCCTGTCAGGAACATATTCACCACAATGAGCAGGTCAAGCTCCTTGTTTTTCATCCGCAGCGACACATCTTTATAGTAATTTTGAAATTTTTCGCCATCTGTAGAATACCCAGTGTGGAACATTTTGTTATAATCGTCAATGGCAGCATCAAGGAAATCACGGGAAGCCATATCAAGGGCAGAGGCATCTTCCGGGTTTTCCTCATCAAGAATGCCGTCTGTTTCTGCTTCATTTGCCCCGTAACTGTAAATAAGGGCGATTTTAAGCTGTCTCTGGGGGGCTTCTGCCATCTGCCGCTTGAATTCTGCATAGTACAGCATTGCCGATTCTACCGATGAAACAGCAAAAATGGAGTTAAACCCGCTGATGCGCTGTTTCCGTTTGATTTCCTCAATGGCCGTCCTGCCGTTTGCAGATGCAACATCAGTTATATTCTGCAAAGCGCTAAATGTATAAGTTTTATTCCCACGGTAGGTTTTCTGGTCAAAATGGGCCAGGATATAATCCGTCACCAGGCGGATGCGTCCGGGAGCCTGGAATGCTTTTTCACGGTTGATGTCCCAGACCTCCTTATCATCAATGTCCGGTTCCTGATCCATCGTTTTAATATAGTCCACACGAAACGGGAGCACATTCTTATCATTGATGGCATCCACGATGGTATAAGTATGCAGCTGGTCGCCGAAAGCCTGCTTTGTCGTGCGGAGCGCAGGATTTCTGCTTGCCCCGGCATTGGCCGCAAATATCGGCGTTCCTGTGAACCCGAACAAATGGTATTTTTTGAAATACTTCGTAATGGCAAGGTGCATATCACCGAACTGGCTGCGGTGGCATTCGTCAAAGATAATGACCACGCGCTTATCAAAAACGCCGTGCCCTATATTTTTTTTAATAAAAGTAGCAAGCTTCTGGATGGTAGTAATAATGATCTTTGCATTGCTGTCTTCAAGTTGTTTTTTCAGTATTGCCGTAGAGGAATTGCTGTTGGCAGCGCCCTCTTCAAAACGGTCATACTCCTTCATCGTCTGGTAGTCAAGGTCTTTCCGGTCAACAACAAACAGGACCTTGTCAATGTAATTTAACTTTGATGCAAGCTGCGCCGTCTTAAATGATGTCAGCGTCTTGCCGCTGCCCGTCGTATGCCAGATATAACCGCCGCCGGCAACGCTGCCGTACCTTTTATAATTGTTCGCAATCTCAATACGGTTAATGATGCGCTCGGTGGCAACGATCTGGTAAGGGCGCATAACAAGCAGCATATTTTCCGCCGTAAAAACGCAGTAACGGGCCAGTATGTTCAGGATGGCATGCTTGCAGAAAAATGTCTTTGTAAAATCCACAAGGTCGGGTATGATGCGGTTGCCGGCATCTGCCCAGAAGGATGTAAACTCAAAGCTGTTGCTGGTTTTCTCCTTTTTCGCCTTATGGGGGTTTGCGTCTTTCGTGTGGTTAAAGCGGGTGGTATTTGAATAATACTTGGTGTTCGTGCCGTTTGATATTACAAATACCTGGACAAATTCATAGAGCCCGCTTGCTGCCCAAAAGCTGTCCCGCTGGTAACGGTCGATCTGGTTAAATGCCTCACGGATCGGCACGCCCCTGCGCTTTAATTCAATATGTATAAGGGGCAGCCCGTTCACAAGGATCGTCACATCGTAACGGTTATCGTGCGCAGCGCCCTCACCGGCAGAAACCGCGTATTGATTGATAACCTGGAGCGTATTATTGTGGACGCGCTTCTTGTCGATGAGCGTGATGTTCTTGCTTTCTCCATTATCACGTTTTAATACCTGCACATGGTCGTCCTGGATCATGCGTGTCTTTTCCACAATGCCGTTCTTGGAATTTGCAAGGACCTCATGGAAAAAACGTTTCCATTCATCATCAGAAAACTGGTAGCCGTTCAAATTTTCGAGCTGTATGCGCAGGTTGTCAATAAGGTCTTTTTCTTGATGGATGGCCAGGTATCCGTAGCCTAAATCTTCCAGCAGGCGTATGAATTCTTTCTCAAGTTCCGCTTCACTTTGGTAAGCGTCCGAACGCTTTGTCTGCGGCTTGTATTCAGTTATGACAGTGCTTTCGCTGGATTGGGCGACGATGTTGAAATAACTCACGCTTTCACCTCCTGAAATGCCAGCAATTTATCCCTGTAATATTCGTATTGTTTTTGCCGTGCCTCAATTTCGGCAGATAACTTGCTGGTGATGTCGTTACAGATTGCGCCAAAACGGTCGAGGACAGCAACAATGCGTTTTTGTTCTTCTATAGGAGGCACGGGGATTTCTAAGCTAAGAATCCGGGCTGCATTTAGATCCCCTCTTGCGCCCTCTTTTTTAGCTATTAATTCCTCATATTGAGAGCAGATACAATGAAACACATATTTATACAGTGCAATTTCAGAATTAATTTCGATGTTCAAGCAGTGCTGATTTGTTGTTAAAGGTATTTTATTAATTGCACAACGCCCTGCGGAAGCACCTGAAATGGCAACTATCACACAATTAGCAGGAATCCATTTTGCAGAAGTTTCTTTAACCGCTAATTCTGTAATAAAGCAATCCGTTTTGTAAATATCATTGAATACAACTTCCTGTGTCCTTAACCAAGGTATCGTGCCATTTGTATAATAATTATTATTGCTTTTCAATGGAGTACCACCAGAACAGCTTTTCTTAGAAATAGATTTTAACGACATCTTTTCACCAACGTTATTTAATAGATGTTTGCGGTAATACCCATACTGCTTTTTTCTTGCCGCAAGTTCTTTCGTGAGTTCTGCCGTGAGTTCTGCCGTGAGTTCCGTGAATTTGTCCAGGATGTGGACAATTTCACGCTGGACTGGGAGCGGGGGAATCGGTATCCTGATAGCTTGAATAGAGGGTATACTTGAATGCACTACTTTTCTTTTAACTTTCCCTTTGCTTTTTTGCATCTGCGCTTCTGTGGTTGACAAAGCATAGGCAAGATATCTAGGATTCTCGTTGTGTTTTAGCACAACAATATCGCCACCTGCTAAACACTTTTCATAACCAATATAAGCGCAAGATTTTGCAATATCTTCAACGCTTTCACCTGTAATCGCAAATAAAATGTCGCCATGCTCAAAGTATTTCTTGCTTGTGAGTATGGATTCATCCGTATATGAAACGCATTTATCAAACCATATTCCGTAAGTGGTATAGATTTCTCCATAACGAACACAAGGCGTCCCTTTTTCGCAAACTTGATTACGAGTAATACCTGCACCACGAAAAATATCAGTAGCAACTTCACCGAGCTTTTTATATTGCACGCCTTTTGGGCAAAGTTCCCGTAACAATTCTTCAAGTTTGGTCATTCTCTTCCTCCATTACGGCAAGGATTTTTAATCTTGTTTCTTCATTTTTCATGGAATCCCAATTCGGCAATTCAAATTCATCCAAAAATCCAAGTGCTTGTAATCTCTCAACAAATTCTAGACTTTTCTTATTCAGTGTTGCCCACATATTTTGATTGAATAAAACATTTATCTTAATGCAGGCGTCTTGCCTGTTTTGCAGACCTTCTTTGGAATTTAAACCGTTTTCAATCATGACAGCTTGACGAGCTTTTTCTTCTTCGGACAATTCACGAACATCATCAACATGATCAAGAATGGATTTCGTTATTACCTTATCATAATCATAACCAAACATTTTTGCTGTCCTTCTATCTTGATCCTCTGTGCTAAACCTCCGCAAATAATGCTGACCTTCTTGAGATAGTTGATACGAGTGAAATGTCCCTTGCGGATACTTAACTTTGAAAATATCCCTTTCTATATCAGGCGTTATCCTGTAAGCATATCGAAACAATTCTTTATCATGCGAAACATAATCTAAAGTTAATACCGAAGGAAGAAAATCCGAACACAAATCCTTGACCTTTTCAATTTGTATTTTCATTATGCTAATTAGCTCATCTGGCGTATTGAACTTTTGTTGCCTATAAGATTCATCCTTGTGCGCAGCGTTTTTATCCCTCTCATAATAGATTCGTTCTATGACCGGATCGGATATTATTTTCTTTTTACCTTTGGGAAAACATTTATCCAATATAACGCAGCACTCAATGTAGAACTGCTGGCAAGTCCATGCTGTTCTTTCACGCAAATTGAAATTACAAAGACGGTTTTGAAAATCTTTTATAAAGCACAAAGTATCAATTTTCTTTTTAGCATCAATCAAATGCCTTGCAAGTTCCCACTTGCGCATAGCCTATACCTCTATCTCCCCGATAATCTTATCGATCTCATCCCTCAGCACATTTTCCCGTGCCACGATCCCTGCAATTTCTGCATTCAGCTTCACAATATCAATCTTTTCACGGGTATCCTCCGCTTCCACATAGGAAGAAACCGAAAGATTATAGTCATTCTGCTCATTGCCGATTTCTCCATTCGGTACAAGACGGGCAAAATACTTCTCGTCCTTTCTTTCCGCAACGGCAGAAACGATACGCTGAATGTTCGCTTCAGAAAGCCGGTTGTTTTTCGTCACCTTGACAAATTCGCCGGATGCGTCCACAAACAGGATGGCATTGTCCGTTTTGTTCTTTTTCAAAAGCATAATATCAACGGATATGGTGACATTGAGAAAAAGATTTGCTGGGAGCTGGATGATGGCTTCCACATAGTTATTATCCACAAGGTATTTGCGGATTTTCTTCTCTGCGCCGCCGCGGTACATGATGCCGGGGAAACAGACGATTGCAGCGGCCCCGTTGCCCGCAAGCCAGGAAAGGCTATGCATGATGAACGCCATGTCGCCTTTGGATGAAGGCGCAAGCACACCAGCAGGGGAAAAGCGGGCATCGTTGATCAGGAGCGGGTTTTTATTTCCTTCCCACGGGACAGAAAAAGGCGGATTGGAAACGATCAGTTCAAAGGGCTGGTCATCCCAGTGCATCGGGTTAAGCAGTGTGTCCTCACGCACGATGCTGAATTTATCAAATTCAATATTGTGCAGGAACATATTGATACGACAAAGGTTATATGTAGTCAGGTCGATCTCCTGCCCGAAAAATCCACGCTCGATATTCTCTTTTCCCAAAACCTTTTCAACTTTCAGAAGAAGCGAGCCGGAACCGCAGGCAGGGTCATACACCTTGTTGATCCTCGTCTTCCCGATCGTGCCGAGCCGGGCAAGCAGCTCGGAAACATCTGCGGGAGTAAAATACTGGCCGCCCTTCTTTCCTGCGTTGGCGGCATACATGCCCATCAGGTATTCATAAGCATCACCAAACAGGTCAGGATTGATCCCGTCCGCCTGGAACAACGGCATTTTATCCACGCCGTCCAAAAGCTCTGCAAGCACCTTATTTCTCTTGGCAACCGTCTCCCCGATAGACTTGCTGTTTACGTCAAAATCATCAAACAGCCCCGCAAAATCATTTTCTGCGTCACCACTAGCGGCGCTGCCCTCGATATGGTTGAAGACACGTTCCAGTGTTTCATTAAGGTTTTCATCCTTATCCGCACGGGTGCGGACATTACAGAACAGCTCGCTCGGCAATATGAAAAAGCCTTTCTCCTGCACCAGCCCCTCACGGGCAGGCTCTGCGTCTGCATCAGGCATCTTTGCATAATCAAAACCAGTGTTACCAGCTGCGTGTTCACCTGCATTGATATAGGCAGCAAAATTCTCGGAAATATAACGGTAAAACATCGTCCCGAGAACATAAGACTTGAAATCCCATTCGGATACATGCCCTGCATGGACAAGGTCGGTAGCAATTTTATATATGGTGCGGAACAGCTCGTCCCGCTCCTGGTCTTTCTTTATTTCAGCCATTGGTATTACTCCTTATTTGAGCGGTTCTGGCTCAGCTCTTTCAAAAGAGGGACAAAACCACCGTAAAAGATTTTGGTTTTCTTCATTTATCCTCTTGGGGCAGGAACACTTTTTACGCATATTACGCATCAACCCGCATAATGATGCTATTTGATTTCTCATTTCAAAAGGTTACTTTCTATTATATCATAACACAAAGAGGTTCTCTTTACTTTATCAACACGCTCTTTTCTTCACAATCTTTAATGTGAAAATTCATGCCGAAGAGTCAATGCGTCTCATCGTACTATTTTGCACTCAATTTTACTTTATAAAGAATCGTATTTTTACAGGCTGCTCGAAATGGAGTCCATAATTTTTTGCAGGCGTTTCTGACATCTTCTGGTATATCTTGTTCCCCCGTCATTTTTACTAATCACTTCATCAATCCACTTTTTTGCCTGATCAAGATACTGTAAATCTTTATCTATCTCAAAAATATCAATGGCAAATTCCGCAAACCGGTTAGCATGGTATGCCTTTCGTTTATCATTCCTGTAACATTCCGTTAAAATATCCATTGCTTCGGTTCTCTTTTGTTTCCCAGTTTCATTGCGTTCATTTCTATTTGCCTCGAACAAAATAATCGCACTTGTATTTCTGATACTAAAATTGTCAGGCCTTTGGCGCAATGCTTTATCGATATCCGAAAACGCTTCTTTAAATTGCTTTAAATACGCTCTGCAAAGCGCCCATTGTTGTAATGTATAAGGATTAGGGTCATAATCATATAACTCAGCATATATTTCATTCGATTTTTCTTTAAAAAGAGTGTAAAAGAATCTTGCATCGTATGCACTTCGTCTAAACAAATTATATTTGTAAATTTTATAAATTGATACTCTCTCAAGAAAATTGTTCACTACTTGAGAATACGCCTGTTTTAAAGATTTATCATCGATAAGCGCTTTTTTACAATAATATAAGAACAACTTTGATCTTATATCATAGTAATCCTGATCATCATCACATGAATCAACGGAAACATCCAATTCCCTCAATAAGCCATTTGCCTCATTTACATATCTTTGTGTATCTTCATAAGATTGACAATCAAAATATGAAAACAAAATATCTGTCGACAATGCAGAATTATTTCCAGACAAATAACACGAAAGTGCAACAGTTTCAAACGCTTGCGTGTTACGCTTCAGAACCTTCAAAAGAAGCGTTTTTATTCTTTCAGCGCTCATAGGATTTGCAATGTTTTTTAACATCATTTCTAATATTGAAAATTTTTCACCATCGTTATCTTTGTAATGAAATACATCCTTTCTGATTTTTGAATCAAGGGCATTATAAAATCTACGAGCTTGTTCTTGTGTGAAGTCCTCAATAAAATAATGTTGTATTTGTATATTTTCAATCAGATGTTTTGATGCCTCATATGTATAATCCGTTGCTGTAGCAATAGTAGATACATTGTCCGCTTCTGCTAAAATTCTATATGCCGCCATATCTTCTTCGCAATTATCCACAAAAACAACCGTTTCAGTTTCTGACAAATTGCTTAAAATATGTTTGCTCTTTTCTATTGTAAGGTCTTTAACAAACAATTTGTTTTTGTGGTCAACTTTTAATGCAAGCTGCATTAATGATGTAGTTTTACCTGAAAAATCTGTCCCTACAATAATGACATTTTTATGTTTTAAATGCTCATTATATATGTCATTCACAATATCGCATTCTATAGCTTGCCTTGATAAAACAGAGTACCATTGTGTAAACCCTTTAATATAAAAATCACTGGCTGGCACTGCCGGAACTTGGTTTATAGATGGGATAAAGTATTTTTTTAAATTTTTGTTATTCTTTATGCTAGCTGGCTCTATTCGTTCTTGTCCATCTGTATTAGCAGCAATCCACTCGAACAGTTCATTTGTATCTTTGGGAATTATATTGCATCCTAAGTTTCTAAATAATTTGATTTGTTTCTCATCATTTGGCATGCATTGTATCCAAATATCTTGTGTTCCATAAGACATTAACTTTTGTACTATTTTCAATACTCCACTATCATGGAAACCATAGCCCCAGAATAACACAGGCGAATTTTTCATCTTTATAATAGCATCTTGAAATAAATCATTATTCGCTTTATCTACTATTGCCAAATCAAATTTTCCAAAATATAATTTGCTTTCATTATTGCTAACCTCTCCGTGCAAAGGTATATAACAAATTTCAGATTGATCTTTCCTTGCCGCCCCATAATATGTCATACTCTTTAAATAGTATCTCGTATCTGATTCTATAGCTAAATGAATAATATTATCAATATTTGTTGTTATATAAGACAATATATTCATTTTATTTAAAAGGCGATATTTGGGATTTATGCTATTAACGTGAAACTTTTTCCTTAAGAAAGCCTGTAAATCATCTCCGTCTGCTAATGCGCACAATACTTCCAAATCATCCCCATACGTATCATATGGAAGGTTGAACACCTCGCACAATTCTTTACAAAGCTCTGAAACAATTGGCAAAGAATTTCCTTCTTCGTCTTCTAAACACGAAAACCCTGCACCAGTAAACAAGTTTATGCCCGTTTTTATTTTTTCCTTTAATAAATCCTCTCTATCTATTTGAATACTCATAGCTAAACCTCCTTTTGCCATCTTTAACCTCATCTTAAATAACTTATATGTATGACAAATTATCTAAACTTTTTCTATACACCACCTATTTATGCCTATAATGCCCTTAACCACCCGCTTACTTTTCGCTTATTATTTTTTGTTTTGGATTAAAATTAATTACATTCTAACCTTAAATCGCTGTGACGGGCTGCTGCAACCTGCCGCCATGGGCTGGCAGTTTTCCATTCTGCGTTTTCCTGCCCGGTTCCATAGTTTTGCTGTGGCTGTTTGTTAAGCTTATGGCATTTGCAGCCCGCTCTGCCATCGGATATACCTGCAAACCAAGGCTTCTGCCAACATGAAAAGGATGCACCACGTTTCGGGCGTCCATCCTGCCGTGTCGGTCCGTCTTCCTACGGCTTACATGAAGGGACGCTTTGCAGTTTGCTGTGGCAGCCTGCATTGGTTTTTCCCTCCCTCGTTTCGCCAGTCAGCGGCTTTTCCCGTCTTCCCGTCCCGCAGGATACGCCTTGTTTCTTGTAGCACAAAAACAGACGGCTTGCATGGGCGTTTATTCCAAAGATGCGTGCTGTTGTCCTGGCTGGCATCCTGGCAAATGTCTGTGCCTGTCCCGTATGACGCAAATTATTCTTGGCAGTTTAACGGCATAAATTTATTGTCCTGCGCTCCCCGCACGGCAAAAAGTATAATATGCGGATAAAATTTATAGTCTTAAAATGACGAATTGTATTCCACTAAGTCCACCGAATAATTGAATTTTTTTTGCAACATATTTGTAATACTATCTTCCCTACTAATAAATATAGTCATTGTGCTATCCCACGCAATAATTTCAATTTCGGCTAATGGATGTTGCAAAATAATCGGATTTTTCCATAACCGCTCATTACCATCTGCTTCGGGAAACTCATACTGCATAATAATATCTTTCGATATGTTTTGAGGAAATGCCGAAAAAACTCCCCAAATCCATTGGAAATTTTCACTTTCAATCATTGCGGTTAAGTCCTCTCCTGTTATCCAGCAATAATCATTAGATAATACTTTCAAATTCTTTTTCAGTTGAGGATAACATTCATAGTTTGTTATTAGCCAATTATATTTTTTTTGAATATTATCAATTGACAAAAAAACTTCCTTTAGAAATGTAAAATACTTGTTCTCATTTTGTATAACTATACCTTTCAAACAATCTCCTCCCTCATAGCCTCTTAGCTTTTCCATTTGTCCAATCCCACAAATGTTCATGTGGATATTCTGGATGTGTTTTAGGGTTTCCATGGTTCGTCATATCTACGTCTCGATATACTTTGCCAGTAGAATCATACCAACGTCTAGTTTTAACATTCCCGTATTTATCCAGTATATCTACGCTTGAATTCGGCATTCCTCTAGTCCCTGGGTTTCCATTACTAGTTACATGATTTTTAGCCTTTGTAGTATCAATAAAATTCCCTAAATTTGTTCTAGTAATTTTCTGCTGATTTTTTGTTGGTGCTTTCGTCGCTTTTCGCATCGCTATCGCTTCCGCTATGTACGTGGACACGTCCCCGGCGGTGTATGCCCAGCCTTTCTCCTTCACCATAGTGGAATAATAGTCCTTTATCCCTTTGGCGGCGCTTGCTGGGTGGCGTGCCATGTCGGCCATGCCTTTCGCAGAATCCCACAGGATTCCCTGGAGCGGGCTTTGCCCTCTCGCCAGCGACGAGAATACCGTTTTGCCGAGCCCCTTCCCCTGCTTGTACAGGTTGCCCGCTGCACCCTGTACGAACCTTATGGCTGCATTCTTGCCTTTTGTGTTGCTTAGCGTTTTAGTGATTTTCTTGTCAATGCCCTTAATTTTATTTGCTGCCTTCCCCGCCTTGCAGCTTATGCTCTTCTTCAGCCGCTTCGCCTTCTCTTTTGCCGTCTCGACCTTTTTGGCTATCGCCTTTTCCCCTTGTTGTAGAGGCTCTTGGCTTTGCTCAGGATCGAGGTGCTTGTCTGCTTCTTGGTCGGTGTCGGTTTCTTGCTTGGGGTTGTCTTCTTTGAGGTCGTTTTCTTTTTGCTGGCAGTTGTTTTTGCCGGCGTGCTTTTCTTGGTTGTCTTCGGCGCAGGCTTGGCGGCTTTCTTGGCTGCCTTTTTGACGGCTTTGGCAGCTTTCTTTACACTGGCCTTCTTTGCTTTCTTCTTGTCGCCGCCTGGGTCGTTGTTGTTTACCGGGTCGTTTTCGGCGTAGGCATAGCGGTTCTGGCTTTGCGGGCTGTAGAGGTTTCCTTGGTAGCTGTCCGGGCTGGTTTTGTTGGCAGCCCCCTCCGATGTAATTTAATGGCACAGGGGAGCATCCGGCGACAATGCCCTGCAATTCCGTGCGGCTTATCTCTGTCCACCCAACCCTAGCATTCACCATTAAGGATTCCTCTTGTATACCCAATGTAACAGGTAAATCCTTTACGGCTGCTTTGCCCTTCAAAACACCATTGCTGCATCCCCGCCCGAATTTCCCCCGCTCTTCATGGGACATCGTTTCAATGGCCTGCCTGACGGCTTTGCTGCACGGATGAAACTGGTATTCCAAAAAACTGCCTGGCATGGTTTGCGTATCCCTGCGTGGGCAGGCAATTTTCCGGTCCTCTTGCCTATTGCAATTGGGTTTCATAATGCTGCCGCTATGGTGCTGTTGCCGTTGGTTTCCCCCGCATGGGCGCTGCCGTCGGTGCTAGTGCCGCTGGCGGCAGGCTTAAATTCTGTTGGCGGATTTGCATTAATCCCGCCAAGTGTTTTTCTGCATTGGCGTTGGCATATGGTGTGTTCTGGCTATGCCAAAAAGCAATATGTTCTGTTTGCCAAGCTTCCTTTCCTATTGAACTAGTAGTTGCCCTGTCTCGTTTATGCAGGTTCTGCCACAGTATCCACCGGGTAGTTTTCGGCGTTCCCTTGCCCGTGTCCTTGGGTGCGGGGTTCGCTGTCAGGCATTATATGGTTGTCCTGTTATTTCCGCCCCCGGTTTTCCTGTCTGCTTTCCTTGCAAGTAGCTCGGCATGGTGCTGGGAATCCAAAAACGCTGCCCTGTTTTTGCTCGTGTGCTTAAACAATCAAATCAGTTATTATGAAATAAAAAAATAATTGCGTCCCGTGCCTGTATCCCCGTTTGCGGGGCTGCCGCCCGTACGCCCTGCAATCTGCCGCCATGGGCTGGCGGTTGTCAATCCTGCGTTTTCCCGCCTGATTCCCTGTTGATGCTATGGCTGCTGTTAGGCTTATGGCGTTAATCAGCCTACTTTGCCATCGGGAATGTCCGTAAACCAAGGGATTTTCCAGCATAAAAAGGATGCACCACGTTTCGAGCATCCATCCTGCCGTGACAGTCTGCCCCTCATTTCATCCAGCAGGCCTTTCCATGGACAAGGATTCTCATAGGCAATATTCCTGCCATTTTACCAGGAACATTCATGGCATCGGGTAACTGCTTCCCCGTTTTCCTGTCCCGGAGTGTGTACGTTTTGTATCAGGAAAACAAACGGCTTGCACGGACGTTTATTCCAGGGATGCGCGTTGTTATTTTAGATGCCATCCTGGCAAATGTCCGGGGTTGTCCCCGTATAACGCTGGCTGTCCCTGGCAGCTTCGCAATATATAGTTGTTGCCTTGCCTCCCTGCATGGCAGCCGGGCAGCGTCCTCGGTGCAGGGAATGCGGGCAAAGCCCCCTCGCGGGAAACGGGGCGGTGCGTGAACTCGCCTTGCGGCTCGGGCAGCACGCCCAGCTAGCCGTTTCCCCTGCTCAAAGGCTTTGGCATTCTGGTCTGCCCCTGCGGAATCTGCCCTTTTGCCATGCGAGGGACAAAACACGCACTAATACATTCCTAATTTGTCTATTTCTTTAATTTCAAGGTCTAAGCACAAAATATACAGATTCATAGGAAACATATTAATCACAAATTCTTTAAAAACCTGTCCATCCCTGGACACCTCATTAACGTCTACTGCCTGCATGAAATACGGAATTTGCGCATAAGACAATTCTTTGTAAGGAAATTTTTTTTCATATACGGTAACATGTTCTGCCTTCACCTGGTAGCATCCCGTAAAGCAGTAGGAAATATCTTTTTCAATGTCTTCAAACACCAGCTCCACTTCATCACAAAAATAATTGCATTCCAGCTTCATGACCCTAGCATCCCAGTAATCACTGTCCTCTATTTTCTTTACTAAATCTGTTAGTGTACTCATGTCATTCCTCCTTGTATGGTATATGCCCCTCTGGGCTCTTTTTAGGCACTACGTTGCCATTCCTATCCAGCAAATTTCCTTTACTGTCATATACATGGACATGTGGGTACTTTGTTGTTGAATCTGGCGGATCAATCCTCATTCTCATCTTCTCATTGGCATCTCTTATATGAATAAACCCGTTATGTTCTGTATATGTCCAATTTTGAGGAATACTTTCAAGTATCTCTTTCTTTGTCATGTTTGGGATGTCATTAACATTGAATTTATTTGCAATGTTCCCCTTTGCGCCTCCGAACCCTTCTGGTGTCTTTGTTGCATTTTTCAGTTTTTCCGCATCCGACAGTTTACCCGCAGCTTTCGAAACCCTTTTGACAGTCCCCAGGCTTCCAACAATCGGGATCGTGGCAGCAAAGGAAATGCCCGCATTTTTGAAATCCCATTCCGAAAGGTACAGCAGCCCATTTGCCGGGTCAGCGGCATCGAACACGAACCCCGCCATGTCGAGTGCCAGGTGCAGCTTTTCCGTTACCTGCGGGCTGTTCCTGTATTCTTCCATGACCTTGTTGTTATATTCCCTGATGCGCTGGGTCTGCTCCATCGCAAGGAGCATCTGCTGGTACAGGCTTTTATTCTGTTTTTCAGGGTCCTTGCTGCCCGTCGCTTTCCCGCTGTTTTTCTCCCCCGCATATGCCACGTACGGCTTGAAGAAGGATGCCACCGAGCCCTTGGCGGTTTTCAGCCCGGCCTTCATCTTGACTTTCACCGTAACGGCCAGGTTCTTCGCCTTCGTTTTAACGGCATTGTATGCCTTGGCTGCCTTTGCCTTGGCATTTTGTACTTTTCCTTGATGAAGTCCTTTGCCTTCCCTACCTTGCAGCTTATGCTGTTTCGCAGCTTGTTCGCCTTCTCTTTTGCCGTCTCGACCTTTTTGTCTATCGCCTTTTTCCCCTTGTTGTAGAGGCTCTTGGCTTTGCTCAGGATCGAGGTGTTTGTCTGCTTCTTGGCAGGCGTTGGTTTCTTGCTTGGGGCTGTCTTCTTCGAGGTCGTTTTTTTCTTGCTCGGGGAAGGCTTGGCTGGCGTTTTCTTGGCTGCCTTCTTCGGGGCTGGTTTTGCTGCTTTCTTCGCTGCCTTTTTGACGGCTTTTGCTGCTTTCTTTACGCTGGTTTTCTTTGCTTTCTTCTTGTCGCCGCCGGGGTCGTTGCTGTTTACCGGGTCATTTTCGGCGTAGGCGTAGCGGTTCTGGCTTTGTGTACAGCCCCCCTGCGTGGTTTGGTAACACAGGGCATCTGGCTGTGGATATGCCCCTCAATTCCGCGCAGCTTTGTTTTCGGCTGGCTGCCCGTGGGATGCACCGTTTGCTGGCTTGTCCTGCATGCCCAGCCTGTCCAACGGATGCCGGGCTGGCGTTCAGCCTTGCAAAATATGTAAGTCCTGCATCCCCGTCCAGCTCTTCCCTAGCTTTTCATGGAATGCCTTTCCAATAAGCCCCCTGGCGGCCTTGCTGCATAAATCCCGCCTGGATTTTCCGCATCCATTATACCAAAAAACAGCGGGACCTGCTTGCCCTGCTTCCGTTGGCGGCGGCTTGCCCTGTTTTTCACTTGTGCAGATCCCGGTTCAGCACCTGCCTGTCAGTCAAATCCCTATTCTGTCTGGGCTATGTTTCTGCCCATGGGATGCGCCATTTAATATTGTGCGGATGCCTGCCTTTTTCAGCCATAGTTTGCCTGTCCGCCTTCCTGTCAAATGGTTTCGCATGGCACGGGAAACCAAGGGGCTGCCCTGCTTTAGTTTATACGTTTGAAGGCTAAAAAAGCCTGTTACCTAATTAGTCAGATAATTACACCCCTACTTGGAACTCCATTGGCAAAAAACTGCTGCGTCCTGCTGTCTGGTTCCGTTTCGTTATGCCGTCTGCTGCTGTTCCGTTGCGCCGCCTGCTTTGTTATGCTTTGCCGTCTGACTCCGTGATTTGCGCCCGTTGCTTTTATTGCTTTGGATGTTATACATCCTGCTTTGCCATTGCCCCCATTTCGCTTGATGTTTTTCCCATGGGCAATGCCATTGTTGTTTTGCTGGGAACGCTTGCTACGCCAGCTTCTGTGTTTTTGTTCCGCCTGTTTTCATTGCATTAGGCAACCTGCATTTGCCATTAAGGATGCCCGCAGCATAAGCTGTTTTCCTCATTAAAGCGAATGCATATGTCCTTGTTCGGCGATCTGCATGGGCTGTATACTATTGTTTATCTGGCATTCCGACCTGCCTCTGCGTGGTCTGCCCTTTTGCCATGCAGGATACTGAAATAACATAAAAAGCACATTTCATTCTGTTATTCATTCATAGTTTTATAAAATATACACAATTACACTTTTCTCAAAGTGCTATATATACATATAATAAGATATGCGTTGTCTACCACCGTAGACAAAACTTAACAGTAAAACAGCATTAATCATTCCATAAACATTAACCATTTATTTTATGATTCGATTTAATTTTTCTATTCCATTTTCCATACCTTTAAACAGAGCATAACCATGCAAACTGATTTTTTATTTTTAAACTTTAATAATGATATTCTTTCCTTGTCTCCCAGCTATCGATTTTTTGTTTAACCTCCTTTGCTTTATTTCTAATGTCCATTGAACTAAAATACATATTAGGAATCATTAACTCTTCTTCATTATCTGAAAACCTTGCAGCTATATCAGATAAATCACCTATAAACTCCATTTCCTCTGAATTTAGTAAATCATTATCCAGTTCAAGATCATAAATTCTTGTAAATTCTTTACAGAATGTAGCTGTATCATATTCATTAGATAACAAGTTATTAATTAAATAAAATAATTGCTGCTTTTCCGTCATCATTCATTTTCCCTCATTTCTTAGGCACTGCTGGCAAATTGCCTATTGCTTTTGTTGTATATTTAAAATGGTAGATAGTATTATTTGATTTTTCATATAATACCTCTATGTTATATATCTTTTGATTTTTATACATAGTTGCATAATACATAGTTGCATTTGATCCTCTAGGATCTGGAGCTGAATTTTTACTCTGTATAACATCTTTTAATATTTGAACAGGCACTTTTCTATTTGGTTCATTCATATGTCTATCAGCAACCTTAGAAAAATTAAAAACATCCCTATTTTGATTATATTCCCGTCTCAAGTTTTTCACGAATTTCTTCGAAACTGCCGCTTCCGCCGCATACACGCTCAAATCCCCTGCGGTGTATGCCCAGCCTTTTTCCTTGGCCATGTTGGAATAATAATCCTTTATCCCTTTAACGGTGCTTACTGGGTGGCGCGCCATGTCGGCCATGCCCTTTGCAGAGTCCCACAGGATTCCCTGGAGCGGGCTTTGCCCCTTCGTCAGCGACGAGAATACCGTTTTGCCGAGTCCCTTGCCCTGCTTATACAGGTTGCTTGCCGCGCCTTGCATGAACCTTATGGCCGCATTTTTGCCTTTTGTATTGCTTAATGTTTTTGTGATTTTTCTGTCAATGCTTTTGGCTTTGTTGGCTGCCTTCCCCGCCTTGCAGCTTATGCTCTTCTTCAGCTTGTTCGCCTTCTCTTTTGCCGTCTCGACCTTTTTGGCTATCGCCTTTTTCCCTTTATTATAAAGGCTCTTAGCTTTGCTTAAAATCGAGGTGTTTGTCGGCTGTTTGGCTGGTGTTGGTTTTTTACTGCTTGCAGTTGTCTTTTTTGATGCCACTTTTTTCTTACTCGGGGAAGGCTTGGCTGGCGTTTTCTTAGCTGTCTTCTTCGGTGCTGGTTTTGCTGCTTTCTTGGCTGCCTTTTTGACGGCTTTGGCGGCTTTCTTTACGCTGGTCTTCTTGGCTTTCTTCTTGTCTCCGCCGGGGTCGTTGCTGTTTACTGGGTCGTTTTCGGCGTAGGCATAGCGGTTCTGGCTGGCGGGGCTGTAGAGGTTTCCGCTATAGCTGTCCTGGCTGGTGAAGTTCCCGCTGTCTGGGTTATAGTGTCGTTGCCGCAGGTATTGCAGCCCCGCGATTTCGGTATATTCTTCTCCATTATACCCGAATATGATGTCGTTGTCTTCTATTTCGCCTTCATTTTCTATTTTGCCGAATGGGTCGTAGTCGTAGCTCTTTGCTTCTTTGCCGTCCAGCAGCTCTTGGGTGGTGTTTCCCATCCCGTCGTAGAGGTAGGTGTAGTCTCCCGGTTTGTCTTTCGTGTATTTTACGGCCCGGCTGGTCAGGTTTCCTGCGATTCTGGCGTCGTAGTCGGCGTAGGTGTAGCTTGCTTTTTCCCTGCCTTTGCTGTCGTACTGGTACATCACCTGTGCGTTTTCATTGAAGTTCGTGTCGTTAAGGTAGCGGGTGATGTCGTAGGTGACGAGCGTGCCTCGTTCCGTTCCGGGGATGACGATGCCTTCGAGGTTTTCCGCGTCTATTTTTTCCCCGTTATCCCCGGTGATGAAGGTGCGGATGCCTTCCCATATGTCGCATATTTTCTTCCCGATGGCCGGCAAGATTGCCGGGTTCTGGCTTCCTGACAGTTTCAGGCTTCCCTGCATGCCGCCGTAGAGGAAGATGTCGGGGTCAAAGTATGCCCCGGTCGTTTCACTTCCTTGCGCAGGGTCTTCGTCGCCTTCTTCATCGCCGCCGCGATCCCGGTCTTTTCCGGCGTATTTGCGGCTCATCTGGAAGACTTTGTTGCCGTCCCCGTCATAGGTTGCCGCCATCAGGACCTGCCCGCCCTGCGAGACGCTGCGCAGGCGGTTTTCGATGTCATACTGGTAAACGGTCTTTTTTCCATTGCTCTTTTTTTGGATCAGGTTGCCGTTTTCATCGTAAATGTATTTAACCTTGTCTTTCGTCTTGCTGTTTTTCTCGCTTATGATCTGGTTATCCGCATTATAGGTGACGGTAATCGTCTCCCCGTCTCCCTTTGTGACTGCCACCCTGTTTCCGACGGCGTTGTAGGAATAGGTCGCCCGCTTCAGCTTTCCATCCGTGTTCTGCGTATAGCCGGAGAGGTTTCCTGCTTTATCGTATGTAAAGCTGGTGGCGGCGGTTTTGCCGTCCTTCCTCTCGACCTCCCGGCTGATGCGGCCCGTGCTGTCATAGGCGTACTCATAGCTTGAAATAATGTGGTCTGCCTTCGTGTTGTCCAACCGGATCAGGTTGTCATTTTCATCGTATGCGTAGCGGCTTTCCGTGCCGTCGCTCCTGCTGCATGCCAGGATATTGCCCGCCGCATCGTGCGTATAGCTTGCCGTAATCCCTTTGCTGTCCGATACCTCTATAATATTATCCTCGCTGTCATAGCGATATGCGACAACCCGCCCTTTCGGGTAGGAAATACTGCTGATGCGGCCATACTCGTCATATGTGTAGGAAAGCGTCTGCCCGCCTGCGTCGGTATAGGATTTCACCCGCCCCAGCTCGTCGTATTCCGTGCGGCTTTCTCCCGATTCATCGGACATCGAAATCCTGTTGCCCGCTGCGTCATACCCGTAGACGACGGATTTGCTGCCATCGGAATATTTTTTCTGGACCAGGCTGCCGAGTGCGTCATAGTCATAGTCGATCTGGCTGCCGTCGGGATTGATTTTCGCGGTCATCCTGCCCGCTTCATCATAAGCAAACCGCGTGGTCCTTCCTGTCGGCGCTTCTTCCTTCGTCAGGTTGCCCCGCGCATCGTAGCTGTACTTCGTCTGGCTGCCGTCCGCACCCATGATATCGGTCAGGTTTCCCATCGCATCATAACGGTACGATGTCGTGCGGTTTTCCGCGTCCGTCGCCTTGATGAGCCTGCCCGCCGCATCATAGGAATAGCGCATCCGTTCACCCGCTTGGTTTGTTTGGCCCGTCAGGTTGTTTTCTTCATCATACGTGTATGAAACAATGCCGCCCTTAGCGTCCGTATGGGAAACAAGGTTTTCATTCTGGTCGTATTCATATGCGTTTTTCCTGCCGAGGGGGTCTGTCACGGAAATAATGTTGCCGTTTTTATCATATGCATAGCTTGTTTGCCTGCCTGCCGCGTTGATCTCTGCCAGGAGGTTTCCCGCCCGGTCATAGGAATACGTTTCCTCCTTGTCCTTCTGCTTTTCCATGGCGAGGTTGCCAGCCGCATCATACGAATAGCGGATCTCCGCCAGGCTGCTTTCCTTCTCGCTTACCACCCTGCCCAGCGCATCGTACCGGTAGGTAATTTTGCCGCCTGTCGGGTATGTGATTTCCGTATTGTTGCCCGCCGCGTCATAGGCATACCGCGTGATTGCGCCCTTGCTGTTTTTCTCCGAAAGAAGCCTGTGCGCCATGTCATACGTGTAAACGGTGGTGCTTCCCGTGGATTCCCTTTCCTTCGATACGTTGCCCCTGCTGTCATAGGAATAGGAAATCGCAAAGCCTTCGCTTGTCTTTATCCCCGCGATCCTGCCTGCCGCATCATAAGAATAGGATGTCGCAAAACCGCTGTGAAGCCGCTCCTGCTCCAGCTTCCCGTCAAGGGTGTAACGATAGGAGGTGACTGCGCCCGATGCGCTTTTTTCCTTCGATAAATTGCCCTGCGCATCGTAATAGTACTGCTCCTTTCCGCCCTTCGGATGAATCACGATCGCGAGATTCCCCGCCTCGTCATAAACGGATTCCGTCACTGCGCCCCTGGCGTCTTTTCGCTTTATTTCATTTCCTGCGCCGTCATATAAATATTCTATGACATTCCCTTCCGGGTCTGTCTCGCTGGCCAGGTTGCCTTCCGCATCATAGGTATACGATGTAACGCCGCCCTCTTCGTCCGTTTCCTTTACGGTCTGGCCTGCCGCATCGTATGCATAGCTGTACTTGCTCCCGTCCGTGTTTATCTCTTCCAAGAGGTTTCCTGCCGCATCATAGCGGTATGATGCGGATTGTCCCAGCGGGTCTGTTTCCCCGGTGGTATTGCCGTGCCAGTCATACGTGTAGCTGTAGGTCCTGTCCTGCGGGAGCGTCTCCGATACCAGGTTTCCCGCTTCATCATACTGGTAAACGGTCCTGCTTCCGTCATTTTCAGTAAGGCTTATGGGCTGGTCTTTCGCATCGTATTCATATGCCGTTTCATCGCGGTCAAAGCCCACTTCCTTTACCAGATTGCCATAAAGGTCGTATTCATAACGGGCGGTCCTCCCTGCCGCATCCGTTTCCTTGATGAGGTTGCCTTCTGCATCGTATTGGTATGTATTTTCATTGCCCGCATTGTCGCCGGTCTTTACCAGCCGCCCGGCCTTGTCGTACCGATACGTCTTCACGTAACCGGCCGCGTCGGTTTCCCGGATCAGCCGCCCGTGCTTGTCGTATGCGCTTTCTATCCTTCCACCGCCGGGAGAAACCGTCGTCACCGCATTGCCCATGCCGTCAAAGCTTTCCTCGTATACGCCCTTTATTTCATCGACATAGCGGGTAAGGTTATCGGCTTTGTCGTATGCGTAGGAAACGCTGTAGCCGCGCCGATCTGTCTCCTTTATGAGCCTTTCCGCGCCATCATATTCAAATGCAGAGGTATTTCCAAGCGCATCGGTCATGCTTACCACCTGCCCGATACCATCGTATGCATAGGAAGTCACGCCGCCGTTTTCGTCGGTTTGCCGGGTGAGGTTGGAATTTTTGTCATATTCGTATGACAGGCTACTTCCGTCCGGGTTTGTCTGCGTGAGGACATTGCCTGCAGCATCATACGTGTAGCTTGTGGCATTGCCCGCAGCATCGGTATCTTTCACGAGCCTGCCGATCCTATCGTATTCGTGCTGCTGCACATTTCCTGCCGCGTCTGTCTCCGTCAGGACATTTCCTTCATGATCGTATGTATAGGCGGTGCGCCTGCCGTTTCCATCGAGGCTTTCCACCAAGTTTCCCGTCTTATCATACTTGAATGCCGTCAAAAGGCCGTTTGGCGCTTTCGTCCCGATGAGCCGGTTTCTGCTGTCATACGTGTATTCCGTCACTGCCCCTGCCCCGGTTTCCTCACGCAGGACATTTCCCTCGCCGTCATAGATATAAGCAGTCGTCCCGTCTTCTGCGGTTTTTTCCGTGATGCGGTCGCTTCCGCCGTCATAGCGGTACGTCGTTTCCCCGCCCAGCGGATTCGTTTCCTTGACTAGGCGTCCGAGGCTGTCATATGCATACCGTGTCATGTCGCCGTTGCCGTCGGTCCTTTTTATGATATTGCCCTGCCCGTCATACTGCTTTTCCGTCTTCGCGCCTTCGGCCGTGACCTGCCGGATTTCATTGCCTGTCTTATCGTAAGCGTATTTCGTCGTATCGCCATTGCCATCGGTTACGGCCGTAAGGTTGCCCTGCGCATCATATTGCAATGTGCTGGCGTTTCCCTCTCCATCGGTAATGCGTATGCAGTTTCCCGCCCCGTCATACCCGTAGCTTTCCGAAAATCCCCCGGTAGTCCATATGCCCGTTTTCTTTCCGTCAGGCGAATACATGGTTTTCTCTTCTATGCCTTCCGCATCCACTATGCTCACAGCCCTGCCCATCTGGTCGTAATACGTGGTTGTCGGATTTCCATTCCCATCGGTAACGGTTTTGGAAGCAGTCCCGTCATATGCCGCAGGCATCATAAGTATAGCTTACGCTGCTCCCGTCGGCATAGGCTTCCGTCAGGAGGTTTCCATTCTTATCATACGTCCGTTCGGTAACATTGCCGTTAAAATCCGTTTCCGATATGAGGTTGCCCGCCGCATCATATGTGCCATGCCAGGTCTTCCCATCGTAACGCTTTTCGCTGATGAGGTTTCCGCGCCCGTCATATTCGTATTCCGTCCGGTTATTTTCGCCGTCCCTGCTTTCTGTGAGGTTATTGTTGTCATCATATATCCTCTGATCCCCGCCCTCGCTTGTTTCCTTGCGCTCCGTCCGCATCCTCTCATCGAAGGCATATTCCCTTTCATTTCCTTCTGCATCGCTTATTTCCGTGCTGTCCTCATGATAGGAAAGCCTGGATACGCCGCCTGCGGCATCCACCTGCTTTATGATCCTGCCAAATTCATCATAGGTATTCAGGATCTGCCTGTTTCCGTTCCCATCGTACCATGCGGTCATCAAGGCGTCATCATCATATTCATATGCCACCTGGTCTCCGTCGGCGTTGGTATAGGAGACAAGGCATCCGTCCCGGTAGCCATATTTCAGGACATGGCCTGACGGGATGGTGACCTCGCTGACCAGCCCTTCTTCATTTGCCGTAAATGCGTACACCCGCCCGGAAGGCGTGATGATTTCCGACAGTACATTCTGTGCATCATATTTCACCTGCGTCACGTTGCCCCGCTGGTCAGAAACCGATATGAGGAGGCCATAGCAGTTAAACACATACGTGGTATGTTCCTGCCGGTCCTCGATCACATACCGGTTGTTCTGTGGATTTTTGCTGTCCTTTGTTTCCGTAAAATGCAGGTACGGGAAAAGGTCGCAGCCGTACGTGCCGCCCTCACCTTTCGCAAACCGCAGCTGCCGCCCATCGCCCGCATGGTAAAGGTAATCCTCCCCGTCCCTCGTGATGCTCTGCTCATATGCGAAAGTCCAGCCGTACCCGAAAAGGCCGCAGGATTTGCTGCCCATCGAATTGTACGTGCGGGTTAGCGAAAAATCAGTCGTATAATCGGTGCTTTCCGCGTCCGTCTGCTCAAACATGTAGTTCCCGGTGGATGTATTGACAGGCTCCAGGTCATAGTCCGCGCAAAGCCCCCTGCCAAGGTTCGCATAAATGAGATCCAGGTCATGCGCATCATCTAGCGATGCAGGCCTCGTGTACGCGCTCGTCTTGTTTCGCTGCGGGTTTCTGATGAAGATGGTGCTGCCGCCCGTCCCCAGGTAATCGGCGGGCCTGTTGTCCGCCGTGATCTGGTCGAGGCTTACCCCGTAATACTTGGCGACATACGGGTAGGTATCCTTGCTGGAAAATTCATAGACGATGAATTCATCGCTTTTTCCCTCCGGGGTTTCGCCCGCTGCCCCGCTGGCCTTCGCATAGATGCGGTACGGCGTTACCTTTTCCATCAGATCCGATGAAATCCCCTTCGTCTGCCAGTTTCCTTCATGGATGCCAAAATACCCGAGCTTATACGGGATGGATTCTTTCATCTTGTTCGTGTCCGGGTAACGCTTGCTCCAGTCGGACACGGGGAATTTTCCCGATGCGAGGCGTTCGTTCCTATCGCTTTCCCGCAGGGAATAATCCACGGTAAGCTGCGGCCTTACGATCCCGTCGGCAAGAAGCCCCGTGAAGACCTGCCGCCCTCCCTTCTGGTTCGTGAGCGGCCTTAAGTTGATTTGGGGTTCATTCAGGGGGAAATTTTCATCCACGGGATTGGGCACGGTCCATTTGATTTCAAGGTAGAGCGGCAGGTTTGTCGCCGGGCATCCCGGCCCTGAAAAGCATACCGCCGCCTGCCCTTCGGATTCCGGGACAAGGACGAGGCCTTTGTTCGCCCTGCCGTTTTCCCATTCCTTTACGGCAGTCGTTATGTCAAAGCTCTTCCAGCCGTGCGCAGATACATCGACGGGGGATGCGATCTGGTTATAGCTTCCCGGCATATTGTTCCAGGTATAGTTGTCGCCGCCCCGCCAGTCGTCGTTTACGAGCTTGCAATGCACCCTCGTCCCCGATGGCGGCGTACCCCTGAATTTATAGATTTGCAGGTTAGCCGTTATGATTGCGTCCTCCGGCATGCCGAGGTTTGCTTTCAGGTTTCGGAAATCGTAGTTGATTTTCAAAAACGAACGCGTGTAGCCGTACCTTGCGCCTGCGCTGACCGCTGCGCTCCCCAAGAGGCTTCCGTCCTCATATCCGGCGTAAAGGTACGTCACCTTCCTGTGGTTTACGTTCGGCCCGGCCTTGTATCCGCCGCCGGACTTTCCGTTTTCCACCATGTGCCATTCCATCATGTATTCCTGCAAGGTGATCGTAGTCGTCGGGTCGATTTTCACGGGATACGCCCGCTCCGGCGCAGAAAGCCATTCTTTGTCAGGTATGATGGAAAGGATCGTTTTGCCGTTTTCTTCCCGCAGGCCCAGCGTGATATCAAGGCTTTCCTGCCCCTTTGCATCATACATCTCCGGGGCGGATACGGCATAGATCAGGGATTCCTGCCCTTTGCCAGCTTTTCCGGCCTTGCCGCCCACTTTTTCATAGATGTTTAAAACGTTGTTTTCCAGCCTGCATGAAAGCTCCTTTCCGGCAGGGCTTTCCGTGCTGATCTCATATTCAAAGGCATCAAGCGCGGCCGGTTTCATGAGGATGATGTCTTCCTTGACAGAATCGCCGCACGCGGTATACTGCAAATCGACACCGTCTGCCACGTCGTTATACCGTATGGCATTTTCCGCCGCCTGCGCGTTTTCCAGCTTGCCGAAGGCGGGTTTTAAGCTGATGCGGTATCCTTTTTCGTCGATGCTTACCGCACCGCCTTTTTTCGGCAGAACCACCTCGTACGAATTTTCCCGGTTGACATACTTTGTCCACTGCTCCTTGAGCGTGTTGTCAATTTCTTTCTGCTTGCCGTGCTCGTCGGTATAAAACAGCGGCTGGCTGCTGATCCGCGTGATGTACGTGCGCTCGCCCGTCTGGTAGGTGATGCTGTTTTCATCATGCGACACGATTTTGCCGTCTATTTCCTCAGCGGCTTCTTGAAGTTCAGGGCTTCTTCGCGCTTCTTCCGGCACGTTTTGCGTTTCCTTGTTTACGCCATCCGCCGGCCTTTCCCGGCTGCCTGCTTCCGCGTCTTTTTCCTGCTTTTCGTTTTGCTGGTTTTCCTGCCTTTCTTTTTCCGCTTCAAACTCCCGTTCCTGCTCTAAAAGCAGCTTTTCCGTCTTTATTTTATCGTTTTCCACGGCGAAAATATTCTGCGGGATGAGCGTTGCCGTCATGATGAAAATCATTAAGAACGCCATAACCGCCCGTTTCTTTTTCATTTCCTTCATGTTTTTCCTGATCATTTCCTTCCTCCTGCATAAATCGCATTTCCCGTTTCGTATATGATGCACGTGCTGATGCTGCCGAGCGCCGTAAATGCGATCACTTCTAATGCTGTCAGAAAACCGCCGCCACCTGGCAGTGAAAACAGCCAGGAAAGCAACGCCCCTGCAAGAAGCCCTGCACAAGCCAAGAAAAGCAGACGGAAATAACCGGCGGGCAGCCTTTCAAGCCCTGCCCTGACCGCCTGCCTGGCGGGCAGGGCGCTGAGCGAAAACGATAAGAGCTGCATGAGGACAACCGGCATGGCCAGCACCGCCAGCACGGTCGTTATGATATCGATTGCCATTTTTATCTGCGTATAAGAAAGGGATTGGCGAAAAAACAGGTATACGGCCGAGCCAAGCAGGCCGCAGAGGAGAAACCAGGCAAAATAAAAGCATATAAATACCAATACGAATATGCCCATACGTTTTATATGCTCCTTAATATCTTTATTTTTCAAATGTTTTCCATGCCGCTGGCTGAAATACCCCAGCAACGTTATGAATACGCCCGCAATGATGATTAATGCAACACTTAATCCAATCATCACCGGTTTCTGAATGTTTATATGCAACTTCGAATATTCGATCATCGAAGGCACAGCGACAAGACCGGTTACACATAGTATCAGATTGCCTGCTATTACGCATATCAAGAACCCTTTTCCCAATCCCTGAATCGAATCTAATTTGTTGTTGACGAAATGCATTGTTTTTCTCCATTGTTTTCTTTTTCTGTTTTCCACAGGTGCTTTTATTAATATAATTATTTTTAAAAAATTGGAACCAGTAATACTAGAACCCTTACATTTAGCTTTATAAATTTAATAAAAAGCAATGCCAAACAAACCAATAAAACGGACAAAGCATAACAACTTTTATAGCTTGGAAAATAATGTTGTCCCATATATTCCCTTAACAAAATATATGTGTAAATTAAATGGGTTTCTTTATTACTACTTAATAAATCATTTTAAGTAAAATAATAGAATAGCTTCCGTACCGGCTTCATGCATTATCTCCACAAGCCATCATTTTACAGAAGCTGTCTTAATCTTTAACCCGTAATTCAATTTTAATAATATCTTTAATCCAGCAATTTAGAATTTCATGTACCTCTGGAATCATTGTCATTCCATGATTCTATATTGTTTCTCATGGAGAATCATATCAAACCGCAGCTTCTTTATTTTTCCCATTAACCATATTTCCCATGTAAATTATACATTTTCCATAATATTTCAAAAAGTATTTTCGTTCGACATATTTCGACAAAATATGGGCATCGCTTAAAAGGAAGTACATGAACAATATGTAATATAAGCGGTATAATAATAAATCATACCGCTCATTCCTTTACGGCATATCCAGGTACCCGCCCATCGGATCTACCTGTACACCATTTACCCTGACTTCAAGGTGCAGGTGCGGGCCGGTTGAGTTCCCGGTACTGCCCACCGCCCCGATGCACTGCCCCCGCATTACCTTCTGCCCCGCCGCCACATTGAGCCTGCTCTGGTGGGCATACAAAGTCTGGAGTCCGTTCCCGTGATCGATAATAACGCACTTCCCATACCCGCCCCTCAATCCTGCGTGAACCACCGTACCGGATTCGCAAGCATAAATAGGCGTTCCTGCCGGAAATCCAAAATCAGTGCCCTTATGGTTCGTCGAGCCAATCCCTCCCGGGGAAGACCGGTTCCCAAACGGGGACGTTATGTTTGCCCTCGTCATGCCTTCTATCGGAAGCCCTAAAACGCCTTTGCTGTAAAACACCATGCCCGGGGAATACCCGCTGTAAGGGTAGTACCGCATTACATGCGGCACATAGTCTATATCGCCGTAACTGCTCCAGCCGTTCCGTTTGGCCATCATAGCAGAAAACTCCCTTGCCGCCTCCCCGGAATATCCCCCGTAACTGCCTTTTGCCCATGGAATGAAGCCATTGCCAAAATTGTAGCCCTGCAAGGCCAGCTTGATGTTACCAATATAAACGGGGCTTTCCACCCCAGCCTGTGACAGGCATGCGGCAAGGTTCTCTGTCCCTTGTGTCATGCCCGATAACTACGCCTGTGGAATAGCTGCCGCACCCATCAAACGGGTCGGCATCGATATGCGCATACATCCCGCCTGCTGCATTCGTCCCGTACCCACAGCAATTGCATTTGTCCCCGTAAACCGGAACCTGCACCTGCACGTAAACTGCTTCCCATGAATGGGCATGGATGGGTTTGTCTTCCGGCTTTGTCCCGGTATCGCTGTTTTGCGGCTGTTCTGCTTTTTCAGGGGGCTGCACCTTATCCTCCCTGCGTTCCTGCGGCTTCTGCGGCTTTGCCGAGCTTGTGCTTTCCGCCGCTTTTTCAGTTGCCACATTCTGCTTTTTTAATCCCCCTTTCTGCGGGGACGATTCCCCGCCGTCATTTTTCTGCGGCGGCACGTCTGCGCCTTCCGCATCTTTCCCCTGATTTTGTTCATCCTGCACCTGCACGTCCTTTCCTGTCCCGCCCGCCGCTGTTTCCGGCATTGCTTTATATGCTGCAAGCCCTCCGAAAATGATAAACGCTGCTGCGAGCAGGAATGCTACCATCCTTTCCAAAACCTGTTTCTTCTTCATAGCTGCCTGCCTTTCATATCCTGAAATACTTTGCATGGATGTTATACCATGGCAAAAGGAAAAAAGCGAATGTGCAAAAACAGCATTCTTTTTTCGGCTGGTATCTGGCAGTAGATGGGGGTGAGGTGTGGAGAGGGGGGACGGCGCAACATGGCTATCCACGGCTTTTCTTTTTCGGGCAGTCTTGCCCCCTGGCGTGTGGCTACCGTGCGTCATCCCGGTTACGGTTGCGGTTAGGGTGACGGTTTTTCTGCAAATGCCGGTTATAGTATTGAAGCGCTTTAATTACATAGTCTGCCTCCTTTCCCCTTGATACATATTTCGGGATCAGTTTCGTGATCCGTTCATCACGGAACGCAGGTTTTTCCTTTTGGTTCGGCTTTTCCTCCTCCATGATCGACTGGATAACCCCGGGTGTCAGTTTCCCGTCGTTAAAGTATTTCTTCATCTTGATCGCCTGTGCATGGGATGGCGTGGTTTCATTCTCGTCGATTATGTCAACAAGATCGCGCTGGCAGTCTTCATCAAGGTATGACAACTCAACGGCAGGGCGCATTTTTATCCGCCCCTCGTCAACAAATTCCAGAAGTTCGGGGACAAGGTTCGTCAGGCGGATATATTTTCTGATTTGTTCATGACTTTCACCGACTTCTCCAGCAAGAATTTCTCTGGAACTTATTCTCCCCGACTTCTGCAACAGTGTTGCAGAAGTTAAATCCGTCCGTTGCCCCTGCCTTTTCATCGCATCGAGCCGCATCTTATATGCGAATGCCTTTTCACTTGGCAGGATTTCCGAGCGCTGGAAATTGCTCTCCACCATCAGCACGATGGATTCATCCCTTGACAGGCTGACCACTTCGCAACGCAGGATATCCATTCCTGCAAGCTCGCTCGCCCGTTTTCGCCTGTGCCCCGAAATGAGTTCATACCTGCCGTCTTCCTTTTGCCTGACAGTTGCAAGCGTGATAACGCCACGCTCCCGGATGCTCTCAACCAGTTGCAGCATATCCTCATCGTCCCGCACCTTGAACGGGTGGTCGGGAAAACCGTCAATCTCTGAAATGGGGATATCCAAAATCTTTTCAGCTTTCGCTAAGTCCCGTTCCTCCTACGTCGTGAATAAATCATCTGCTGAGGGAAGCGGCATTTTTATTTCTCTGCTTTTCGCCATCCCTGATCACCTCCTTTGTAAACTCGGCATACGCCTTGGCAACAGTACTGCTTTTATCATAATGATAGATGCTTTTTCCTGCTGCGCTTGCCTCTGCCGCTTTCACCGCTACCGGGATAACAGACTGGTATGCTTTAAGGAATCTCCCATAATTCTCTTTGAGGTTCGTTTCCGTGCTGCGGGCAAGGTTGGTACGCATGTCCGCAAGCGTTAAAAGCGCACCATCTACTTTTAATGCCGGATTGATGCGGTTTTGCACCTGCCGGATTGTTTTTGTCAGGTGCGTCATGCCCTTTAACGGCAGGTATTGTGCCTGCACAGGAATAATGACGCTATTTGTTGCAACAAGCGCATTGACTGTAAGCATCCCCAGACTCGGCATGCAATCAATCAAGATATAGTCATAGCTTTTTCTAAACCCATCAAGGTAAGCCTTCATCGTCTGTTCCCTGCACATGGCGTTCACGAGTGCTATTTCCATGCCGGACAGGTCGATATTTGATGAAACCAGGTCTACGCCCTCATCATGGCGCAAAAGCCCCTCTGTGCATGATAACGGCTCATTCCGGATGATCCCATTCATGTGCGTGGACAAAGTAACATCGAGATTGTCCGCATCTGCCCACCCAAGCGCTGTTGTTAAATCGCCCTGTGGGTCAGCATCGACAAGAAGAACTTTTTTCCCCTGGTTCACAAGCCCAACGCCTAAATTGATTGTGGTTGTAGTTTTCCCGACGCCCCCTTTCTGGTTGCATATGGAAATAATTTTGCATTTTGGCATGATGGTTTCCCCCTTTCTCCGTAAATTAAGCTGCCGAAATCAGCATCCATGTAAAAACAGGCAATAAAAAACCGCATATCCTTTCATCAAGGATACACGGTTATCCTAAGCCAATCAATTAAGCGGTACACAGCCTCTGTTTTCGTGCTGATAAAACCTTGATAATGATTTCATCAATGCAGTCTGCATACCTGCCTTGCCGCATTAACCCGTTTTTAAATTCAACAAGGCCATGTAATCATGCGCTTCTTTCCGTTTCGTCCAAGCACACATGATATTTTATCTTCGTCATAATGATGCCCCCGGCTTCATCGTACGATATTTGCGGTTATTTTACAAATATATAAAAATTTTTTTCATCCAAACTGAAAATCGTGCATATGCTCAAAAATCCATCCCCTTTTTGTCCCCTTTTAGGCTTTATCCCCTCATTTTTCCCCTATTTTTTGGGTTTTTATGCCATTTGTATGGGTCTGCCTGGGTTTAAAAAAATTGCTGCAACCGTTGAAAATACTGGATTCCTAGAAAAATGAACGATCCGAGCCTTTTTGGCTCGGATCAAATTCGTGGCTAGGGTAGCAGGATTCGAACCTGCGCATGATGGAATCAGAATCCATTGCCT
>CAMNSS010000015.1 GCA_946555345.1 uncultured Eubacterium sp.
TCACCAGATATCTGGGACAAGCTGGGACTATCGAAAACGATAGTCCCAGCACAATAAAAACGCTGCATAATCAGCACCACTACTGATTATGCAGCGTTTTCCCAAAAAACAGCAATTTTCAATTCAAATCTGTTAAACGACAATCAATTCCTTTGGTGAATGCACGGCGTTGATGATGCCAAAATCCGTAACCACAACCAAATCCTCGATGCGGACGCCAAATTTTTCCGGGATATAAATGCCCGGCTCTACCGTCACCGGCATATATTCCGCCAGCACATCGTCGCTTTTGGCGTTCAGCACCGGCGTTTCATGGACTTCCTTTCCCACGCCGTGGCCCGTGCCGTGCACGAAGTATTCCCCATAGCCAGCATCTGCGATGATGCCCCGGCAGACGTCATCGACCGCTTTGCAGGAAACACCCGCCTTGCAGGCGGCAAGACCAGCCGTCTGCGCACGCAGGACAACATCGTACACTTTTTTCTGTTCCTCGTCCAAATGGCCGATCCCGATCGTCCTGGTCATATCGCCGCAGTAGCCGTCTGCCACCGCGCCAAAGTCCATCGTCACCAGATCGCCTTCTTCAATTCGCTTTTCCGACGGTTCTCCGTGCGGCTTCGTCGTATTCACGCCCGAAACACAGATCGTTGGAAAGGAGAGCGCCTGTGCGCCAAGCTTTCGCAATGTCCGCTCGATTTCATCCGCTACCGCAAGCTCCGTCATGCCCGGTTTGATAAACTCCAGGATATGCGAAAAACACAGATCCCCCATGGCGGCAGCTTTAAGGATTTTCATCAGTTCTTCCGGCGTTTTCACCATATTCGCTATTTCATTCATCCCTGCTGTCCCCCAAACATTCCCATGTCCATGCCGGACGCTTCGCCGATGATTTTATAAACATCCGCCATCATCATCGAAAGGCGCATCTGGCATTGCAGATACTGCGCTGCGGCCGGATCTTGCATCAGCACAGCAGATAACTGTTGCAGCTTTTGCATGGATTCTGCGTCCATCTGCTGTCCCATCATCTGCGCCGCTTGGATTTCCACCTGCTTGCCCATGAAATCCTTGATGGCGTTGTGAAGCTCTGGATTCGCTTCAACGGTTTTTTTGTGCTGGTCAAACTGCTTGAATTCCTCTGATTCCCTGATTGCAGCCGCCAGCGAATGCGCCTGATCATATACGTTCATATCTCGTTTGTTCCTTTCCTCGTATCTGTTTTCCGCCATAATTTTCAAATCATAACTGTTTCGAATCATGGCCGTTCCCAATCATGACAGTTTCCAATCTTTTCCTTCCACCGCTTCCCCTGCACTATACTTCCAGGAAAATCGGAAGGATCACAGGGCTTCTCTTCGTTTTGCTGTAAATATACTTTCGCAAGCCTTCCCGGACGGCTGTCTTCATGCCGTTCCAGTCCTTCATCTTCTTGGTCATGCAATCGATCAGGATGCTTTCCGCCAGATCGCAGGCTGCGTCGATCAAGTCCTCGTTTTCCCGCACATACACGAAGCCCCTCGATATGATATCCGGGCCGGAAGCGATCATATGCGAATCCCTGTCGATTGCGGCTACCAGAATAATCAGCCCCGATTCAGACAAGAGCCTCCTGTCCCGCAGCACGATATTGCCGACGTCTCCCACGCCAAGCCCGTCTACCATGATGCCTTCCGCATCAGCGACGCCCTTCGTCTTAAACGCCCTATCCTGGGAAACGGTCAGGCTGTCGCCGTTTTCCAAGAGAAAAATATTCTCCTGCGGCATACCCAGCGTATGCGCCAGCTCGCCGTGCGTTTTCAGATGCCTGTACTCCCCGTGTACCGGCATGAAATACTTCGGTTTAATCAGGGAATGCATCAGCTTCAGTTCTTCCTGGCATGCGTGTCCCGATACGTGGATATCCGCAATATCGGAATAAATGACTTCCGCTCCCTTTTCCGCCAGTTGGTTGACCACGTTGGCTACCGTAAGCTCATTGCCCGGGACAGGCGTAGAGGATAAGATAACCATATCGCCTGGCCGGATGTTAATCGCCTTATGCTCCGAGGACGCCATCCTGGCAAGCGCAGACATCGGCTCGCCCTGGCTTCCCGTAGTGATGACGACCAATTCCCTGTCCGGGATATTCTTCGTTTTATTGAGGTCAACCAGCACATTTGCCGGAATCTGGATATAGCCGAGTTCTTGCGCCAGATCCACCACGTTCACCATGCTTCTGCCCGATATCGCCACTTTTCGGTTGCAAAGCACAGCGATATCGATGATCTTCTGTATCCTGTGGACATTCGAGGAAAACGTAGCGATGATAATTCTTTTTTCCGAACTGCGAAAAATCCCTTCCAATGTTCTTCCCACCACGCGCTCCGATGCAGTATAACCGTGCCGGAGTACATTGGTGCTGTCCGCCATCATCAAAAGCACGCCTTCTGCACCGATCTGCGCCAATCTGGCGAAATCGATCGGGTCGCCGTCTACCGGCGTATAGTCGATTTTAAAATCCCCCGTATGGAAGATGCGCCCAGCTGGAGTCGTGATCGACAGGCAAATCGAATCGGCGATGGAATGCGTGATTCGCAGCGCTTCGATGGTAAAATGCCTGCCCAGCTTAAACGTTTCCCCCGCATTGACCGTATGCAGTGCTGCCTTGAGCCCGTGTTCCTTGAGCTTATTTTCGATCAGCCCTAACGGAAGCCTCGTGCCATAAATCGGCACATTCAATTCTTTCAAAAGGTATGGCACTGCGCCGATGTGATCCTCATGCCCATGGGTTATAATCAAGCCTTTTATCTTCTTGCTGTTTTCCGTCAAGTAAGTGAAATCGGGAATTACCTTGTCGATGCCGAACATATCGTCATCCGGAAATGACAGCCCGCAGTCTATGACGATAATTTCGTTCTCGTATTCGATGGCCGTCATGTTCTTGCCGATTTCAAGAAGTCCGCCCAGCGGGATGATCTTGACCTTTGCCGCAGGCTCTTTTTTCTTTCCCCTGTTCTTTACAGGCTGTGTCCGCTTCCCGCTTGCATGGCCGGCGATATGCCCCGTATGGCCGGCGGGATTGTTCTGTTTCGCTGCCCTGCCGCGGCCGCTGTTTTTCCCGCTTCCGTATTTATTTCCGGAAGCAGACGCCTTGCGCGGCTTGGCGGACGTATTTAATTTTTTTTCGTTCATATAGTTCCTTTCCCGTTAGAAGGCTGCAGCATTTTATTTTACTACGATATTAATCAGCTTGTTTGGTACTGCGATCACCTTCACAACATTTTTCCCTTCTGTAAGCCCCTTTACTTTTTCGTTTTCCATAGCAATTTTTCCCATTTCCTCTTTGGATAAATCGCCCGGGAGGTTTATTTTTTCCTTTATTTTGCCGTTAATTTGAACGACGATTTCCACGGTGTCCTTCACGAGGGCGCTTTCATCGTATGACGGCCACTCCTGCTCGTGGACAGAGCCTTCATATCCCAGATGTTCCCACATTTCCTCGGTGATATGCGGCACGAACGGCGCCAGCATGATGATCAGGTTTTTCACTACCGCGCGGTAAAGGCCTGCGTTCACGTCGCCTTCCTTGTACTTGTACATCTCGTTCACCAGCTCCATGATGGTGCTGATGGCAGTATTGAAATTAAACCGCTCCCCGATATCATCGGAAACCTTCTTGATCGCGTAGTTCATCCAGTAGTTCATGTTCTTGTCCGCATCGGAAACAACCTCATAGCCTTCTGGGGCATCCGCATATTTCTGGGAATACTCATAGACAGCCCTGTATACCCTGCCCAGGAAACGGAAGCTGCCTTCCACGCCCTTATCGGACCAGTCAAGCTCCCGTTCCGGCGGCGCTGCGAAGAGGATGAAGAGCCTTGCCGTATCTGCGCCGTACTTTTCGATGATCTCTGCGGGGCTTACCACATTACCCAGAGATTTGCTCATCTTCGCACCATCTTTAATGACCATGCCCTGTGTGAGCAGGTTTTTAAACGGTTCGTCATCGCTCACATAGCCCAGGTCATAAAGCGCCATCTGGAAAAACCGCGCATACATCAGGTGCAGGATCGCATGCTCAACGCCGCCGATATACTGATCGACGTTCATCCAATAGTCCACCTTGTCCTTGGCGAAAGCTTCGTTCTCATTTCTCGCATCACAGTAGCGCAGGAAATACCACGAGGAATCGAGGAAGGTATCCATCGTGTCCAGCTCCCGTTTCGCCGGCTTTCCGCACACTGGGCATACCGTATCGATAAATGTCTTGCTGGTAGCCAGCGGCGACTCGCCCTTGCCCGTAAATTCCACATCGGCCGGCAGCATCACAGGCAGGTTTTCTTCCTTTTCCGGCACCCAGCCGCACGTATCGCAATAAATCATCGGGATCGGCGTTCCCCAGTACCGTTGCCTGGAAATGAGCCAGTCCCGGAGGCGGTAGTTGATCGTCCTCTTGCCGATGCCCTTTTCTTCGGCAACCACTGCAATTTTCTGGATCGCATCCTTGTTGTTCATGCCGTTAAATTCACCGGAATTGATTACAATACCTTCTGCGGCGCAGGCTTCCTTCAAATCGTTGAGATCCACCTGCGGATCTTGCGGATCGATGACAGGAATGATTTCCAAATCAAATTTCTTCGCAAATTCAAAGTCGCGCTGGTCGTGCGCCGGAACGCCCATGACCGCACCGGTTCCGTAGCCCATCAATACATAATCGGAAATGTAGATCGGCATCGATTTGCCCGTGAATGGATTGACCGCATACTGCCCGATGAAAACGCCCGTCTTCTCATTTGCGGTGGACGTTCTTTCGATTTCATTCATATGCGCACATCTTTCGATGTATTCTTTCGTAGCAGCTTCATATTCCGTGCCTTCCACCATATCCAGGACCGTCGGGTATTCCGGCGCAAGCACCATGAAGGTCGTACCGAAGATCGTATCCACGCGCGTCGTGAAAACGGTCAGCGTTTCGTCCCTGTCCTTGATCTTGAAATCGACCTCCGTACCCTGGGATTTCCCGATCCAGTTTTTCTGCATGATCTTAACCTTGTTCGGCCATCCTTCCAGCTTGTCGAGGTTGTCCAAAAGCCGCTCCGCATAATCGGTGATTTTAAAATACCACTGCGAAAGGTTTTTCTTGCCGACCGAAGTCCCGCAGCGTTCGCAGCACCCATCCACTACCTGCTCGTTAGCGAGGACCGTCTGGCAGCTCGGACACCAGTTTACCGGGTTTTCCTTCTTGTACGCCAGCCCTTTCTTGTAAAACTGTATGAAAATCCACTGCATCCACTTATAGTAGCTCGGATGTGCGGTCGCAAGCTCCCTGTCCCAGTCATAAGAAAGCCCCATCTCCCGGAGCTGCCGGTTCATTTCCTTGATGTTGCCCCAGGTCCATGCCGCAGGCTCGGCGTTGTTTTTGATGGCGGCATTTTCCGCCGGAAGGCCGAAGGCGTCGTAGCCCATCGGGTGAAGGACGTTGTAGCCGTTCATCTTCTTAAACCTTGCGATGACATCACCGATGGAATAGTTTCTCACATGGCCCATGTGAAGCTTTCCGGATGGATAAGGGAACATTTCAAGGACGTAGTATTTTTCCTTATCGGGATCTTCCGTAACGCAGAAAGCGTTCTCCTCTTCCCATTTTTTCTGCCATTTCGCTTCGATTTCCCTGAAATTATACTTGTCTATCATTTTCTTCCTCCCATTATTGATTGATTTGAAGGCTTTCACAATCGCCCCATATTTTTTCCAGGTTGTATTTTTCCCGCATTTTCGTAGTCATGATGTTTACGACCACATCGCCGTAATCCATCAGAATCCACCCGCCGCTGCGTTTTCCCTCTATGTTCTTTGGCAAAACGCCCGCAGGCTCAAGCATATCTTCAACATTGTCCATCAGCGCTTGCGCCTGCCTGTCCGTTCCGGCGGAAACGAGGACGAAATAATCCGTGAAAGACGCCCGCTGCGCGACGTCGATTACCGTGATATCCAACCCCTTTTTATCATCCAGCAGCCTTGCGATTTTGAGCGCTAATTCTTTTGATTCCATCATAAATCCAATTTCTCCTTTAAATCATTCAGTGCGTTTTGCGTATCGGGATCGAGGTATTCTCCCTGTTCCCGGATATAGGTGATCGTCCGTTCCAAAGAACGGATGCACGCTTGGTCTAAATCAACATATGCCAGCGTCCTGATTTCTTGGACAGCCGGATACTGCCTGAGCGGTTCGATGGCATCCGCGAGGAAAATGATTTTTTCCAGTTTGGACATCCCTGCCCTGCCCGTCGTATGAAAGGATACCGCGTTTACGATATCCGCATCATCGATGTTGTACTCGCGTTCCATCGCGATCGCGGCAATCTTGCTATGCGATAGGTTGGGTCTTCCGATCAAATGCTCCGGCAGGCCAAACCATTTTACCTGCCGGTCCAGCTCCGTCTCCGGCCTTCCCCGGAACATATCGTGAAAAAGCGCCGCCAGCTCCGCCTTTTCCATATCGCCGCCGTACCGCTCGGCTAGTTTCTTTGCTTCCTCTACGACGGAATACGTATGCCGCAGCCTGCGTTCCTTCAAATGGCTCTCAATATAGGCTTTGATCCGTGCCTTTTCCGCATCGTATCTTCCCGCAGCGGACCGGTTATCTGTAAAGTCCATGGGTTTTGATATACCTTTCCACACCAGCGGGAACCAGTGCCTGCGCCTGCCCTCCCGCTTCGAGCAATTCCCTGATCTCGGTGGACGATACGTCCACCTGCACGTTGGCGATGTTCCTCACCTCCGTGCCGTAACGTTGCCTAATCCTGTCCATGCAAGCATCGAGTTCTTCCTGCCTGTATCCGGGCCTGACCCCGACAATATAAGCGTAATCCGATAACAGTTCTTCTGCGTTTTTCCATGTCTCTATTTTGAGAAAAGAATCCGTCCCCGTAATGAAATACAACTTCGTATCTGTGCCATATCGCTTTCGCATCGCCCGCATAGTCAGGTATGTATAGGAAATTCCGTCCGCCTCCAGCTCATAGGCAGAAACTTCTAGGTTTTCCGCATCCCCCGTCGCGATTTTTAACATCTGAAACCGATCTATCTTGGAGGTTATCTTTTTATCCAGCTTAAACGGCTGCAGCCTGGCAGGAACAAAAATTACGCAATCCAATTTCACCTGCTCTGCCGCATCCTTTGCCAGGATGATATGCCCCCAGTGTACCGGGTCGAACGTTCCGCCGAAAATGCCAATTTTTTTCATCTCTATTTCTCCAGCCGTTTGATGGAGCGGCCTTCCTTTCATCATTTCATGCAAATCTCAAAATTTCATGAATGTTCCATCATCATTTCGCTTCATCTCACAATATTTTACGTAATTTTATCAACGCCAGGCCGATGCATTTATTCCGATTTTTTAATTGCAATTCCCAGCTCTTCAAGCTGCGCTTCCTCCACTGCACCCGGCGCTTCGCTGACCATGCACTGCGCATTCTGGTTTTTCGGAAATGCGATTGTCTCCCGGATGGATTTTTCCCCGAGGAGCAGCATCACCAGACGGTCAAGTCCGTATGCCAGCCCGCCGTGGGGCGGTGTGCCGTATCGGAAGGCTTCCACCAGGAAACCGAATTTTTCGTCGATTTCTTCCTCGGACATATCGAGCGCCCGAAACATATCCTCCTGCATCTTCTGGTCGTGGATTCTGATGCTGCCGCCGCCAAGCTCCACGCCGTTGAGCACGATATCGTAAGCGTTGGCCTTAGCCTTCGTCGGATCTGTTTTGAGAAGCGCCGCATCCCCTGCCTTTGGAGAGGTGAAAGGATGGTGCATCGCATGGTAAGCGCCTGCCTCTTCGTCATATTCAAAGAGCGGGAAGTCAACGACCCACAGCAGGTTGTACTGATTGTCGTCCAAAAGCCCCATTTCATCGGCGATATGCCTGCGGAGGAAGCCGAGGCTGTCAAATACGACCTTGTTCCGATCCGAGACGATGAGGATCAGGTCTCCCGTTTTCGCATCCATCGCATCGGCGATTTCCTTCCGCTGCTGCGGCGAAAAGAACTTGTTGACAGAAGAAGAAACTTCGTTTTCTGCGACCTTCATCCATACCATTCCCTTTGCCCCGTAGCTTTTTACCGCTTCGGTCAGCTTGTCGATCTTCTTTCTCGTGTAAGCGTCTGCGCCGCCCGTGATGCAGATGCCCCTGACGCTGCCGCCTGCCGCGATGGCGTCGGTGAACACCTTAAATTCACAATCTGCCACAAGCTGCGTAATATCGCAAAGCTCAAAGCCAAACCGTGTATCGGGCTTGTCGCTTCCGAAGCGTTTCATTGCTTCATCGTAGGAAATGCGCGGAAACGGCGTCTGGATCTCGACGCCCTTCAGCTCCTTGAACACCCGTTTCAGGTATCCTTCTTGTATTTCAATCACATCGTCAACGTCCACAAAGGACATTTCCAGGTCGATCTGGGTAAATTCAGGCTGCCTGTCGGCCCGCAAATCCTCGTCCCGGAAGCATTTGACGATCTGCATATAGCGGTCCGTCCCGCCCACCATCAAAAGCTGCTTGAACATCTGCGGCGACTGCGGGAGCGCATAGAAGCGCCCTTGGTTTACCCTGCTCGGCACGAGGTAGTCCCTGGCGCCCTCCGGCGTCGATTTGATCAGCACGGGCGTTTCCACCTCCGTGAATCCGTTTTCGGCGAAGTAATCCCGCGTCAGCTTCGACAGGTTGTGGCGGAAGGTCAGGTTGTCCTGCATCTTTTTCTTCCGCAAATCGAGATACCTGTATTGCAGCCGTAAATTATCGTCAACGTTATCGTCGTCCTTGATGTAAATCGGCGGCGTATCGGCCTTCGAATAGATAATCAGATCGTCGGCAAACACTTCGATGTCCCCCGTGGGGATGCTGCCGTTCTTGGATTCCCGTTCCTTGACCAGTCCCTTGACTCCTACCACGTATTCGCTTCGCAGGGTGTCCGCCTTTTCGAATAATTCCTGGGGGATTTGATCGTCAAATACCACCTGCGTGATGCCTGTCTTGTCCCGCACATCGCAGAAGATCAGGCCGCCCAGGTTTCTTCTCTTTTGAATCCAGCCGTTGAGGACGACGTGCTTTCCGATATCTTCCTTCCGTAATTCGCCGCACATGTGGGTTCGTTTGTATACGCTCATTTGATTCTCCTGATTTATCATTGCTTTTATCCTGTTAACATTCCTGCTTCATTGAAGCCGCTATTTTATAAGCGCCTTGGCGATCTCTTCCATCGGCACACTTTCCTGCTCTGATGTTGCCATATCTTTAATCGCAACGCTGTTCTTGGCAAGCTCATCTTCTCCGATCACGATGGTCTTTTTCGCATGAATCCGGTTCGCATACTTGAACTGGTTTTTGATATTCCTGCCCATGATATCCATCTGCACGGCAAGGCCTTCTTGCCGCAGCTGCCGCATCAATTTCAATCCGGCCGCCTTCGCTTCATCTCCCATCACTGCGATAAATGCATCGACGCCTTCCGTCTCGGGAATCTCGACGCCGCACTTTTCCATCGTCAAAAGCAGCCGCTCCTTCCCCAGGCCGTATCCCACGCCCGGTGTTGACGGACCGCCGATTTCTTCTACAAGGCCGTCGTAGCGGCCGCCGCCGCATACTGTCCCCTGTGCGCCTATTTTGGTGGTGACAAACTCAAAAGCGGTTTTCGTATAATAGTCCAGCCCCCTTACGATTCCCGGATCGACCACGTATTCGATCCCCATCGCATCCAGGTTGGATTTTAGCTGTTCAAATGCATCCCGGCAGTCATCGCACAGATAATCCAGCATCATCGGCGCACCCGCGGAAAGCTCCTGGCAAATCGGGGACTTGCAGTCCAAAATCCGCATCGGGTTTCGTTCGTACCTGTCCTTGCAGGTATCGCAGAGCGCATCGTACTTCGGTTTGAGAAATTCCCTAAGCGCCTCCCGGTGTTTTTTCCGGCAGTTCGGGCATCCCACGCTGTTGATCCGAAGCTCGATATCGGTGATCCCCATCGCCTGCAAAAAGTCATAAGCGTGGCTGATGCATTCGGCATCCGCCATCATGTCCGCCGTGCCGAAGGTTTCAACGCCGAACTGGTGAAATTCCCGCAGCCTGCCCGCCTGCGGCTTCTCGTAGCGGAAGCACGGGATACTGTAATAAAACTTGTTTGGCTGCACCCCTGCATAGAGCTTATGCTCAGCGAACGCGCGCACGGCCGGGGAAGTCCCCTCCGGCTTTAGGGTGATGCTCCTGTTTCCGTAATCGGTAAAAGTATACATCTCCTTCTGCACGATATCGGTCGTATCGCCCACGCCCCTCTGGAAAAGCTCCGTATGTTCGAAAACCGGCGTCCTGATTTCCTCGTATCCGTACTTTTTGCAAAGCTCTGCAAAAGCCTGCTCGATATAGTGCCATTTGTACGCCTGGCCAGGCAATACGTCCTTCGTTCCTTTCGGTGCATTCGTCAGCATATTCTTTCCCTCCACAAGTTGTCTGCTTTTCTCTGAATCATTTCCTCGATCCGCTCGATATATATTTCGTAGTTTGACACGTTGGCGACCCGTTCCAGCCTGTTTTCCGCCGGAAAATAAACCTTGCTGATTCCGCCCGCGCCAAGCGCTAAGATGGACTGCGCCTCCTCCATGATCCTGATGTTGTACACAGATAAGGCATCGTCCTTGCAAAACCCGATATTTTCCGTGTTGCCCGACGTATGCTTCTGCCGGTAAAGATAGTACGGCCTGTAGCCGTGTTTTCGAAGCGTCCTGTGGGCATCCGCCAGCATATCATCCCGCATAGCTTCATCCTTATAATGAAATGCCGAATCGAGTTCCTTGAGCCTCGACGCCCGCTTGACTGCCAGCGTATGGAGCGTGATATTCTCTGCGCCGAGTGCGATCATCTGCGCCAGGCTATGATTAAAATCATCCAAGGTCTCCCCCGGAAGCCCCGCAATCAGATCTGCGTTGATCCAGGAAAACCCGGCATCTCTTGCCAGCGAAAAGGCGCGAAGCGTATCATCCGCCGTGTGCGCCCTGCCGATGATTTTTAGCGTCTCATCCTTCATCGACTGGGGATTTATACTGATTCTGCCCACACCGCAGCGTTTCAAAACAGCGATCTTTTCCGCCGTAATGGTATCCGGCCGTCCCGCTTCCACTGTATATTCCGCAAGCGATGCCAGCTCGAAGCTGTCCGCGATTTTTTGCAAAAGCGCCGCAAGCTGGTTTTCATCCAGCGTAGTAGGCGTTCCGCCGCCGATATAAAGGGATTCCGGGATTCGCCCTCCCGCCTTCACCAGTCCTGCGCAATACGAAAGCTCTTTATAAAGCGCCTCCAAATACCTGTCGATTTCCGGCCTTGCCACCTGATTTGATGTAAAAGCGCAGTAAAGGCATCTGGTGGGACAGAACGGAATGCCGAGGTATATGGATATGCTTTCCGGTTTCGGCCGTCCCAAAAGATGGCGCTGGTAGTCCAAGATTTCCGTCACCAGCGCACTCTTTGCCGGGTGCAGCAGATAGTCCCGCTCTAAGGTTTTCTGCACTTTTTTCAGCATTTCCGCATCGCACGCATTCGCCCCATGCATTCTTTTTTCATCATACGTTTTCGGATCGCACGCGCCCGCACCCTGCATCTTTGCAGCCTGCCCCGCAATAAGGCCGTCATACAGCTCCCCCGCCAGCTTTACCGGCCGGATGCCCGTCAAAATACCCCACTTCGGGGATTTTCCCGTCTCGCGCTGCAAGTCCCGGTAAAGTGCGCGTTTCAGTTCATCCTTATCGCCCTGAAAGCGAAATACCTTGCAGGAGATTCCGTCCAGCCCGCTGCCGCCCGCTGCCATGTTATCCCGGCAAATCCCGCCGCCAGCCGCACTAGGCCCGCCGCTTTCCGCCGTTTCCCTGCTAGCTGCACTTTCCCCTGTTAGCTGGTACTGCTCTTTCGGCAGAAATACCTTGATCAGCTCTTCATACTGATGAAGCTGCTGGCCGGCGCCTTCGATCCTGCACCTATACAAAAGGATTGCTCCTTTTTTCCACGCCGATTTCAGTCGGTCCCATGTGTCCCGGAAGAACCAGCGTATCATCCGGCAGCACGAACAGCTTCGCATGGATCGAATCCTTTAGCTGTTGAAAAGAGCATCCCGGAAAATCGGTCCGCCCGATGGACTGCTGGAACAGCGTGTCCCCGCTGAATAAAACCTTATCCTCCTCTGCGTAAACGCACATCCCGCCCGGGGAATGGCCCGGCGTATGGAAAAACTTCAATTCGATGTTCCCCACCTGCAAGATATCGCCGTCTTTCACGAAAATATCCGCTTTCACCGTATCCGGCGTTCCAAAAGATGCGCTAAAATTAAAATCAACATCGCCCAGCATCTCTTCTTCCGCCTCATGCGCCACGACCTTGGCAGCAGGAAAATCCTTTAAATGCTGGTTAACCCCGCAGATATGATCTGAATGACCATGCGTGAGAATGATATACACGATATCGATCCCTTCCTCCTCAACCAGGTTTGTCAGCACGGGATTATATCCGCCAGGGTCTACGATAAATCCTTTCTTGGTTTCCTCATCTACTGCTAGGTACGTATTGACTTGCAGTGCACCGCTCGGTAAATTTCTTACTTTCATATGCAATCTCCTCATGATTTCTTTTCGACTTTTCGCCGGGTCTTTATATAATCTATTTGCCTCTTTTTACTAGGAGCTTAAAAGTTTTTTCGGCTGTCCAGCAGGATCGTAACAGGTCCATCGTTGTGGATTTCGACCAGCATATCCGCCTGGAAAACGCCTTCTTCCACAGAAAGCCCAGCGTCCTTCATCTTCCCAATCACTGTTTTGTAAAGCGCATTGGCTTCTTCCGGCGGAGCGGCCTTCGTAAAACTCGGGCGCTTGCCCTTCCGCACATCGCCCAGCAAGGTAAACTGGGAAACGGCAAGAATCCCGCCGCCAATATCGGTTACGCTGCGGTTCATCTTTCCCGCATCATCCTCAAAAATCCGAAGCCCTGTTACCTTATCCGCAATATAAACTGCATCCTTCTCAGTATCGCCTGCTTCAACGCCGATCAGGACCATCAGGCCATGCCCGGATTTTCCCGCCAGCACGCCATTCACTGTTACGCTGCTCCTCTTGACTCTCTGTACGACTGCCCTCATGCTTTTTTCCTTTTCGCTTGTTCCCTTTACACGTTCCCTTTTCCCGCTCACGCTTTCGCCCGGTACGCCTCCGATATGCCGGGAACGTTCTTTAAAGAACGGCATATTTTTTCAATTTGGTTCTTATCTTTAATGCTCAAAGTTAACATGATATTGACCGTTTCGTTCTTATCCGCCCGTGCGTTGATCCCAGATATTCCGACATCCATATCCTCGCAGATCTTGGATATATTAGACAGCAGGCCTTTTTGATCCTTTGCCATCAAGTTGATCTGCGCATGGAAAGACTTGTCCAGTATATCCGGACTCCATGAAACCTTGATGCAGCGTTCCTTATCGCCGTCCGTAAATGCTTTAAGATTATCGCAATCAGCCCGGTGTACCGATATGCCCCGTCCCTTCGTGATGAACCCGGTAATTTCATCCCCCGGTACAGGATTACAGCATTTCGCCATCCTGATCATCAGGTTATCCACGCCTTCCACGATAACGCCTGAATCATCATCTGGCCTCCGTTTTTGATGGCTGATCCGCTTCTGTGTCTTTTCATTGATCTCATTGAGGTTTTCCAGGAGCGTTTTTTCCTTCTCTTCTTCCTCCGCTTGCTGCTCTGCCGCCTCATAATGCAGGAGCAGGTTGGTGAGCTTTGTCTGCAACGGACCGCCGCCTGATAGCTGCTGATACAGTTCGTCGCTGTTTTTATAGCCCAGCTCCTTGATCGCCTTGTTGACATAGGCGTTCTTCATCAAAATGCGCGGATCATAGCCCTTCTTTCTGATGTACCGGTCGATCTGGTCCTTCCCTTTGTCGATTGCATCCGATTTGTTTTCCTTTTTCAGCCACTGCCTGATCTTATTGCGGGCGGAACTGCTCTTGGCGATCTTGAGCCAGTCGATGGAAGGCCCAGCGGCGTTCGGCGAGGTGACGATTTCAATGATGTTGCCGTTCTCCAGCTTATGGTCGATCGTCACCATTTTTCCATTTACTTTTGCGCCCACGCACTTGCATCCCACGTCGGAATGGATTTTAAATGCGAAGTCGAGCGGGGTTGCGCCCGCTGGCAGTTCGATCACATCGCCCTGCGGCGTGAAGACGAACACCTGGCTGGAAAACAGATCCATCTTGAGGGATTCCATAAATTCCTTCGGATCTTTTACATCCTTCTGCCATTCCAAGGCCTGCCGCAGCCAGGACAGCTTGACTTCTTCTTTATCACTTTTAATGCCCTCTTTATATTTCCAGTGCGCCGCAATGCCGTATTCGGCGATCTTATGCATTTCATACGTCCTGATCTGTATTTCAAACGGCTTTCCGCTTTCCCCAAGCACTGTCGTATGAAGCGACTGGTACATATTTGGTTTCGGCATGGCGACGTAATCCTTGAACCTGCCCTGAATTGGCGTCCACATCGTATGGACCAGCCCCAGTACGGCATAGCAGTCCCGCACGGTTTCCACGATGATCCGCACTGCCATCAGGTCAAAGATTTCATCCAGGTTTTTATGCTGGTATTTCATCTTTTTATAGATGCTGTAAAAGTGCTTGGAACGGCCGTATATATCGTATTTGATATCGATTTCATCGAGGGATTTCTTAATCTGCGTTACGACCTGGTTGATCGCATCCTCCCGCTTTTCCTTGCGCTCGCTCACCTGCTCAGCCAAATCGTAGTAAGCTTCCGGCTCGAGGAATTTAAGCGCAATGTCCTCAAGCTCCATTTTCATGGCGTAGATGCCGAGCCTTGCCGCCAGAGGCGCATAGATATCCAGCGTTTCCCGGCATTTTTCAATGATTTTATCGTGCGTCATATAGTTGATCGTGCGCAGGTTGTGAAGCCTGTCGGAGAGTTTCAAAATCAGTACCCGGATATCTTTCGACATTGCGAGGAACATCTTGCGCAGGTTTTCAACCTGGCGTTCCTCCTTGCTTTCAAATTTCAAAGAACCGAGCTTGGTCACACCGTCAACCAAAAGCTCGACTTCCGTACCGAAATCAGCGATCAGCTCTTCCTTCGTATACGGCGTGTCCTCAACCACATCATGAAGAAGCCCGGCAACAATCGTCTCCTCATCCATGCCAAGGCCTGCCAGTATTTCCGCCACAGCCAGCGGATGGATCAAATAAGGTTCTCCCGACTTCCGCAGTTGTCCCCTATGCATTTCCTCAGCGACATCATAAGCCTTGCCGATCAGTTCCATGTCATAATTCGGATTGAATTCCGATATCGTGGTTAAAAACTCGCTTCTTCTCTTCATAATACAGTCTTACCCTCTATTTACCTTCGTGCTTTTTCTTGTTCTTTTTGCTCTTCTTGATCTGTTTTTCATATTTGGACAGGCTTCCCGCCTTGGAAAATCCATAATAGAGCGGACTACATATGCCGATAGATGAATATGCGCCTGCGATGATGCCGACCATAAGCGGCAGTACGAACTCCCGGATCACATCCCCCGCCATGATAAGAAGCGGCACCATTACGATGAGCGTTGTAATAGAAGTCATGAGCGACCTGCCCAAAGTCTGGGTGATGCTGGAATCAATCATCTCCTCCGTGTTGCCCTTCTTCATATACTTGAGATTCTCACGTATCCTGTCAAATATAACGATGGTATCGTTTATCGAATAACCTACTACCGTCAAAATCCCTGCGATAAACGGATTATTGACCGTAATGTTGAAAATCGCATAAAAGGCGATCACGATCAGCACATCATGAAGCACGCCCAGAAGCGCAGCGCCGCCAAATTTCCACTGGGAAAACCGGAACCTGATATAAACCAGCATACAGGCAGCGGCAATCACGATCGCAAGGATCGCATTGTTTCTCAATTCTTTTCCAACAGAAGGACCGAACAATTCTTCCGCGATTACATCTTCCTCCGTCGTGCCGAAGGCCTTGTTGATCGCACCCACCACCTCGGTTCTCTCATCGCTATCAAGGGATTCAATGGTTCTGATCACGACTTCTTCGTTTTTATCGCCGGAATAAATGATTTCAGGCTTCAGCTTATACGGCGCAATCGCATCCTCCACCTCTGAAATGGCAACCTTCTTGCCCATATCCATCTGGATCATCGTTCCGCCGGTAAAGTCGATGCCGTAGTTCAGCCCCCTGGCGATGCCAAACGCCAGTCCGGCTACCAAGATGATAATTGACAAAAGGTAGAATTTCTTGCGATGCTTGATGAAATGCAGTTCCTTTTTAATGCAAAAGGACGCCTGGTTATCTGCGTTAATGCCAAAGAAAGATTTCTTCCCCATCCTTTTGCTATCTGCCATGAGGCTGACATAAAGCTGCGTAATCACAACAGCGGTAAACAAGCTGACGATAATACCGATCATGAAGGTCCAAGCGAATCCCTTCACTGCGCTCGTGCCGACCTCATAGAGAATAACAGCTGCGATCAGCGTCGTTACCTGCGAATCGGTTACTGTAGTCATTGCCCGCTTGAAGCCGGTATTGACAGCGACCCGGACCGTTTTCCCTGCCATGATCTCTTCACGGATGCGGGAAAAGATTACGACATTGGCATCTACTGCCATGCCGACCGAAAGGATGATTCCTGCAATGCCCGGCAAAGTAAGCACGCTTCCCATCAGCACCATGATATTGAGTACGATGACAACATAGAACATCAGCGCTAAGTCAGCCGCAATGCCCATGCCCCTATATGCAGCCAGCATGATCAAAAGGATCAGCGCTAACCCTGCAAGCCCAGCGTAGACGCTCATTTCCAGCGCATTATAGCCGATTTTTGCCGATTGCACGGAAGAATTTACCTCTTCCAGCTCCAGCGGAAGCGCGCCGCCCCTGATCAATGCAGACAGGCCGGACGCTTCTTCCTGCGTGAATCCGCCCGCACCGCCTGTTATCGTACAGTTTCCACCACTGATCGGCCCGTTTTGTACTCTCGGAGCCGATATGATCTGGCCATCCAGCAGAATCATAATCGCATCATTAAAAACCCCGTCTACCGCCGAGGTCACATTCCCGCTGTAAGCCGTGCTAGTTGCTTCATAAAATAAATCTGAACCTTTGCGGTCAAATTCCAGGGCCACCGCATATCCGGCCGACTTGTCATCAGTCGTGGCATATGCATCCTTGACATTACCGCCATCCAGTACGATTCGCCCGTCTGCCAAGGCAAACTGCAACTGGGCTGTCTGCCCGATCTGGTTTATCGCCTCCTGTGCATCCTCTGCGCCCGGAAGCTCTACCCTGATACGTTTTTCACCTTCTATTGTAACGACGGGTTCTGCCAATCCCAGTTGGTTTACCCGCTCTTCGATCACTGCCTGCGTTTGTTCCATCGCCTTGCGAAGTTCTTCGCCGTCCAGATCGGTCTTCGCTTCCATGACAACATAAACGCCGCCTTTAATATCGAGCCCCAGCTTGATCCTCTCTTTTAACGGCTGCACCGGACCTGCCCCGAAAATAGTAAGATACCATCCTGCGGCAATAATAAGCACAAATAGTATTGCTAAAACCTTTTTTAACTTATGATTCATCCAATCCTCCAAATATGCATTTCTATTTCAAAAGACAACAAAGAATCCATTTCATCATATCCTTAATATATTACTACTTTTTGGCTTTCTTCACAAGGGCAAATCCGTTGATTTTTCTATATTCGTCATGATTTCCCGCTATTTGATCCCAAGATGCCGCCAGCTCCGCCTAAAAGAAGCGGGATCACATAGGAAGCATGAAAACTCCGTATGCCAAACGAACCTGCGAAAACGCTGCCTGCGGCAAACAAAATGAGCAAAAGGAAAAGCGCAGCGGCGCCAAGCCCTACGAACAAACCCTTTTTGCCAACGATTTTTCCTTCCAATATTCCCAGCAACAAGGCGGAAGCCGCCAGGCAGGACACGAGGCCGGCAAAAGTCCAGCTTTCCCGAAAAGCGGTGAAATTGAGCAAAGCCGCTAAAACGAGCGTCGAAAGCAGAAAAAGCCCCAATGCGATAATGTACGCCTTTAACGATTTTCTTACGATTTCCATAATGCACCTCCCCTACAGTATATTGCAGCAAAGGCGGCGGTATACAAAAATTAAAAAGAAGCGGCCGCTGCGGCTTAGGCGATCTGCGCACCGGGCTATGCTTCGCACCATCAATAAAATTATACACATAAAAAAAGATGGCTGCCCATCTTTTTTATGTGTATATCTTCAATGCTTTATTTTTCTTCCGTTTCATCAGAAACTTCCGCCTCAACAGTTTCTTCCTGCCCTGCCGCTTCTTCTGTTTCTTCCGGTTCATCTTCCTGTGCGTCCGGTTCGTCTGCAACAGGAGCAGCCTTCTTCATCCTCTTAGGCTTTGCCTTCTTTACTTCAGCTTCATCGTCGTCATCCACATCATAGTCTTCCGGCTTAGCCTTCGCAGAACGCCTCTTGCCTTCTTCTACAACCTTGGAAACGGCCCATCTCATGATTTCAAATTTCAGCTTGTCTGCGCCGACCTGAATAATCAGGGACTCTTCCTTCGTCTTCACGATCTTGCCGCAGATGCCGCCGATCGTAATGATCTCATCGCCCACCTGCACGCCGCTTCTCATCGCATTAATTTCCCGCTCGCGTTTTTTCTGTGGCCTGATCAATAAAAAGTACATTACTACAAACAGAATAATTAAAGGCAATAGCATTGTTAACGTTCCACTCATTTAGTACTCCTCCTATTTGGGTTTACAATTTTCCGGGCATTCTATCAAAACATGGATATAATGGTGCCGGCGATGGGGGTCGAACCCATACGGTGTTGCCACCACGGGATTTTGAGTCCCGCACGTCTGCCAATTCCATCACGCCGGCGTAACAAAACCAATTATACCACTATACTGATAGAATTTCAAGCTCTTCTTCCTTAATTTTCTCCATATGCTTTTTGCCAAAGATTTTGTACATAACCGGAATGATAACCAGCGTGGTCAATGTGCCATAAAGTACGCCGCCGATGCAGACCAAAGCGACTGGCTGCATCATTTCCGCACCCGTGCCGATCCCGATCGCCAGAGGCACTAAGCCCAAAACCGTAGTAATCGCTGTCATCAGCACGGGACGCATCCTCACCGCGCCCGCAGAAACGATGGCTTCATCCATTTCCATTCCTTCCAGCCTGAACCTGTTGATGCAGTCTACCAGCACGATCCCGTTGTTTACAACAATCCCCATCAGCATAACAAACCCCATCATGGCGACTACGCTCACCTCCTGCCCAGTGAGGAGAAGCGCAAGCATCCCGCCCGTAAATGCCAGCGGTATCGTGAAAATGATGATGAACGGCGAACGCAGCGATTGGAATTGGGCAACCATAACCAGGTACACAAGGAGGAAACCTACAAGCATCATCAGCATCATCTGCCCCATCGCTTCCATGATTTCTTCGTTCTCTCCGCCGTAATCCACCCTGACGCCATCCGGGATCAGATTTTGATCGGATATCATATCCTTTACGTCGTCGGTGATATGCGTGATATTGTACCCGTCCTTCAACGTAGCCGTTATCGTCAAGTTCCGCTTTTGATTGTTGCGGTTGATGGCATTGAGGGAAGCGTCCGTGCGGATTTCCGCAATGGAAGAGAGGGTAACGTTTTCTTTCGTCCCATCCGGCCTATCGGCCGTGAGCTTAAAGTTTTCCAGATCCGTCCTGGTGAAACTTTCCGCCGCAGTGTTCTCCACCATCACATCGACTGTGCTGCCGGAATTTTGCAATGTCGTCGCCGTCTTTTCCTGCGAAAGCTTCTCGGAAAGCTGCTGGAATACCTGTGCGGTCGTCAATCCCCGTTCCATCGCCAGGTTTTTATTGACGACGACTTTAAGCTCGCCCGTGCTTTCCGCATTCACATCGGAGACCTCTTCCAGCGCTTTCATCCCGCGGAGCGCGCGTTCGATTCCCGCCCCTGTGTTTCGCAAAAGGTCGAGGTCATCGCTGTACAGCTCCAGGCTAATGCCTGCGGCGCCTGTCATGGCGGACATATCCATGTCGGCGGAGGTCACAATCTCACAATTATACTTTTTCGCAAGCTTTTCCATCTTCTTCGCAATGATTTTGCCGTTTTCCGCCTTATCCTCATCCAAGACGATATACAGCATGGTCGATGTCACATCCTCGATTCCCGCCTGCACTCCCATCATGCTCATGGTATCGCCTGCAAGCATTGCGCCGACGGTCTTAACCCCGTCAACCTTGGATACCTCGCCGGCAACCGCATCGGTAACCGCTGATGTTTCTGCCAGGGTGCTGTCGTCCGGCATCTGGATCGTCGCTGAGATTTCCGGCGTGCTCATGGATGGCATGAAGGAAAAACCGCGCATCAGTGCAAGTGCACTGGAAGCGAATAAAATGACAACTGCGCCGATGAGGAAAATTTTCTTGTGATGCAAGCTCCATGCCGCAAGCCGTTTGTATTTTGTGATCGCTTTCCCATCCTGGCTCAGGAAGCTACTCTTCGCTTCTTTTTTCAAAAGGCCTTTCGCCATGGCCGGCACGAGCGTCAACGCAATCACAAGGCTGGCGAGAAGCGAATATGCGACAGTCAACGCCAGATCGACAAACAAATCCTTCGTCATGCCATCGACGAAGACGATCGGAACAAATACGCAGATCGTCGTAAGCGTCGATGCTGTAATCGCGCCTGCTACCTGTACTGCGCCTGACACAGCCGCCTGCACCTTGCTGTATCCCATCGAACGCAGCCTGTAAATATTCTCGATGACCACGATCGAGTTATCCACCAGCATACCGACGCCGATAGCTAGCCCCGAGAGGGAAATCATGTTGAGGGTAACGCCGGAAAAGTACATCAATGCGACGGCAAAGATGACGCTGATCGGAATGCTTACGGCCGTAATCGCCGTCGGCCTGATATCCCGTAGGAACAAAAAGAGGATGATGATCGCTAAAATTGCGCCGATCAACAGATTTTGCAACACGGAATTGATAACGATATGAATGTATTCCCCCTGGTCGGAAAGCGTGGTAAAGGTTACGCCATCGTATTCTTTTTCCAAAGAGGCAAACTTATCCGCTATATTTTCCGAAACCACGGCTGTCGCATAGCTGGACTGCTTCGTAAAGCTCAAGAGGACGCCGTTTTCCCCATTTATTTTCGCATAGGTATCCTCCGCCATATTCGCATAGGCCACGGTGCCGATATCGGACAGCTTGACCGGGTCAAGCCCGTCGATTCCCATATCGACGATGATCAGGTTTTCGAGTTCGTCCTTGTCTTTGATCTTGTCGCCTACGCTGACCAGCACTTCCGCTTTTCCATCGGTAATATATCCTGCCGGCATGGAAAAGTTCTGCGCATTCAAAATTGCGGAAACGTTTTCCATCGTCAGTATCCCAGTCAGATCGGCGCTGGCCAGCGCCGCATCCTTCGAGCTTTTGACCTCTTCCAGCGCGCTTTGCAACTGGTTGACGGTGGATTCCAGCGTACCCTCCGTGGCCGCAAGATCGGAATACTGCGTCCCCAGGCTGAAAGACATGGCCTCGCCCTGGGCATCCAGTTGCTTCAATGCCGTTTCCAGTCCTGCAATGGTGACCTGAAGCTCGGTGATTTGCTCCATGTTGGCGGCCGGGTCTGCCTCTAGCTGTTTTAACGCAGCTTCCGCCTCCGCCTTGCTGGCCTCCATCTGCGCCTTGGAAGCCAGCAGTTCTTCATAACCTGCCTCATAGCCCGACTTAATGGCTTCCTTCCCTGCTTTCACCTGTTCTTTCCCGTTGTTTGCCGCTTTCAGCCCGCTGTTGATCTGGCCTTCCGCCTTTCCCACCTGCGCCGTTATTGCGGAGGCGGCTTTTTCGTTGGCCGCATCGATTTTATCCTGGGAGAGGACAATTTGAATATTGTCCGTCACCAGTCCGGAAACCGACAAGGATGCGACGCCTTCCACGCCTTCCAGCGGGCTTTCCAAGTTTTCCTTCGTAAACTGCGAAACCTCTCCCGGGGATTTGTCCTTCATGCCGACTGCGGCATTGACGATCGGAACCATGTCCAGGTTGATTTTCATGACTACTGGCGTTCCCGCATTTTCCGGCATGAGCGACTCGATCTGATCTATTTTATCCCTGATATCCACGGAAATCGCATCCATATTCACCTTGTCGGAAAATTCAAGCTGGATAACCGAATAGCTGGCAGATGAAATCGAAGTGACATTCAGGATATTGGATAGCGAAGCCATCTGCTGCTCCATCGGTTCTGTGATTTGCGTTTCGATCTCCTCCGGGCTTGCGCCAGGATACGTCGTCATCACGATGACGTACGGCGTATTGATGCTCGGAAACAGGTCGGGCGTCATCCGCATAAACGAAATTGCGCCAAACACGAGTATGATGACGACTGCAACAAAAACAGTTAAAGGCTTTCTTACGCTGAATTTAGCTAGCATTGAGGCTCCTCCTATTTTCCATCATATTTTCTAAAATCCCATTCTGACCCATTAAATACGTTATAATCAACGTGCTTCGCATGATTGCCGACGGATGCGCTCGTTCCTGTAAATGTATACTGGCAGAAAAGCCATTCCCTATCGTCGGGAAGTGTCTCCGGTATGGCGTCAGGGCTGCTGATCCATATAGGATATTCGTCATATCTTCCGGATATGTACTGCTCGTATACGGAAAGATTGGTATAGATGATCGGCGTCCGGTGATATTCCTTTTCGAGCATTTCCAGCACGACGTCGAGAATCTCATACATTTCCTTCCGGCTCGGATGGTTATCCTCATATTCCCCGTATAATTCCACATCTACGACGGGAGGCAGCATACCCCATTTCTTGTTCACCGTATCGATGTAGTTTTGCGCCTGGGTCTTGCCCGGCGTCGTATAGGTCAGGAAATGGTATGCGCCGACCTTCATGTCCGTTTTATGCGCTTCTTCCCAGTTATGCGCAAATAAGCTGTCCACGAAAGTCGTTCCTTCCGTCGCTTTCACAAAGGCAAACCGGATGCCCTCCTTCTCAAGACCTTGCCAATCGACATCTGCCTGATGCGCTGAAATGTCAACGCCCTTCACCGGATAAGGCGTCTGCGGGTCGATTCCAGACTCCGTGAAATAGAAATATGTATTTCTGATCAGAAAAAAAACAACGAAAAAAAAGAAACATACCGCAAAAACAAACAGCGCCTTTTTCTTGTCCACTTCCCTTTTCCCTGTGCGCCTGCCGGTTCTCCCGCCCCTGCGTGATTGTCTTTGATTGGCTGTGTTTTGTTTCTCTTTCCGCTGCTCCATGCTTTACCTTATACAGACTCCAATGCGAATGCAACATATACAACGATTATATACGGAAAGCGCCTGGCGCACAAGCAGGCAAAATGAATCATCACATATTGTTCACAAAAGTTCGGGCAAACCGGCTTGTTTTCCAGAATCGTGAAATATTTTCCGCACTTCTGTGAAAAATAGCGGTATCATATAAAAATACGGAGGTGTCACGTTGGAACATATGAATCATTTAAAAAACGAAACCAGCCCATACTTGCTACAGCATGCCGCAAATCCCGTCGACTGGTATCCATGGTGCGGGGAAGCCTTTATGCGCGCAAAAACGGAAAATAAACCGATCTTTTTAAGCATCGGATATTCCACCTGCCACTGGTGCCATGTGATGGCGCATGAAAGCTTTGAAAATGAAAAAATCGCACAGAGCCTGAACGATGCGTTTATCTGCATTAAAGTGGACCGGGAAGAACGGCCTGATCTCGATCACGTATATATGCAAGCTTGCCAGCTGATGACGGGAAGCGGCGGGTGGCCGATGAGCGTATTCCTTACGCCCGGCAAAAAACCGTTCTTCGCTGGAACGTATTTCCCGCCCAGCGCATTTTTGAAGCTCATCAAGATACTGTCCGCCCAATGGAAAGCAAACAGGGATGAGCTTTTGAAAAGCGCGGCGCAAATCGAAGCGGCCATGCATACGGCTAGCCATGCGCAAGACGGTTCGATTGCTTCTGCCCCTGCCCCGGACCTGCTCTTAAAAGATGCACTGGAATATTTTCGCGCGTCTTTTGACCCAGTAAACGGCGGTTTTGGCACAGCGCCGAAATTTCCTTCGCCCCACAACTTGATGCTGCTGCTTGCCACTGCGCCGCAGATGGCGGAAAAAACGCTTTTGCAGATGTACAAAGGCGGGATATTCGACCACATCGGCGGCGGGTTTTCCAGGTATTCCACCGATGACAAGTGGCTTGCGCCCCATTTTGAAAAGATGCTCTATGACAATGCCTTGCTGGCGATTGCCTACACGCTGGCCTATGCAAAGACGCAAAGCGTTTTTTTCCGATATGTGGCGGAACGGACCTTGCATTACCTGATGCGGGAAATGCGTTCTCCAGAAGGCGGCTTCTATACGGCGCAGGATGCCGACACGGATGGGGAAGAAGGAAAATATTATCTGTTTACGCCGAAGGAAACCGATGCGGTTTTAGGAAATGATGCGAAAGCGTTCTGCGCCCGCTATGATATCACGAATGCGGGAAATTTTGAAGGGAAAAGCATTCCCAACTTATTAAAATCGGCGGCAGGAATTGAAATTGCAGAGGCAGGCTCGCTAGCAGATATTGCCAAATACGGCGCTGCCACAAGCGACGGCGGATTCCTCGCTGCATCTGCGGAAAATCATGCTTTCGCAGAAGACCTGCAAAAGCTCTACGAGTACCGCAAAGACAGGGCCTCCCTCCACCGGGACGAAAAAATCCTCACGGGATGGAATTCCCTGGCTGCGGCGGCATTTGCTTTTGCGGGCAGAATCTTTAAAAACGAAGAACTGATCTTTGTTGCAGAGAAAACGATGGATTTTATACAGGACTATCTCACTGCGAACGGTATGCTCTTCGCCAGCTTTTCGCCAGCAAAAAAAAGCATTCCTGCATTTTTAGACGATTACGCATTTTATACGCTGGCGCTGATCCAGACATACCACGCCACGCAAAATAGCGGGTATCTCTCCCAGGCCATCGGCATGGCAACCCGGACGATCGAACAATTTTGGGATGAGAAAGACCACGGCTTTTTCTTTTCGGGCAAAGAAAACGAAACGCTCATAACAGCGGTCAAAGAAACTTATGATGGCGCGATCCCATCAGCAAATGCAGTCATGAGTTACAACCTGATGCAGCTCGCCAAGAACATCGAAAACGGCAAAACGCACCAGACGCCCACAGGCGTACTGGCGCAATTAAAGGATATCCTGTGCAAGCATAATGACTTCATGGACAAACAATCGTCGATACAACCTGCTGGCCACGGCTTTTACCTGTTCGCCCGGTTCCCGCTAAAGGAAACGGACTGCCGGGGCGGCATATGCAGGCTCACAGGTGAAGACGTGTTTTAAATTCCTTTAAACCCTGGCGTTTTTTACAGCGGGATTGTCAAGGATGCGGCCATGTTCATCAAACCTCGAGCCGTGGCATGGACAATCCCATGTATTTTCATCCTCGTTGTGTTTCAAGGCACAGCCCAAATGGGAACACCGCTTCCCCTTTGGCGTGAAAAAATTCTTGATTGTTTCCGCGGCATTCAACGCAAGCTGTGGACGGAGCATCGGCCTGCCCGGCGAAAAGATTTCCGCATACTCGTTTTCCCGCCCCATGGCAAGATCCGTCAAAATCGACGCCGCCGCCATTGCGGAGGTCATGCCCCATTCGTTAAAACCCGTCGCTACGTAAACGTGCGGCAAAGCGCGGCTGTACGTTCCAATATAAGGGATTTCATCCAGGCTGATGCAATCCTGCGCAGCCCAAGCGTACTTCTCACGGGCATCCGGGAACACGCCCTTTACGAACTCCCGTACGAAAGAAAAACCGTCCTGCGCTGTCCCCGTGCGGGCGTCGCCCCCGCCTACGATAAGCAAATCCTTGTAGTTCCTGAGATAAATTCCCCTTTGCCCTGGATCGGCATACGTTCCGGGAAGCGCGGGCGCATGCGCAAGCGCAACGACAAAGGAACGCTTTTGATACAGCTTGAGCGGATAAAGCCCTTTCAGTTTCAGGAAAGGATAATGCGCCGCAATGATGATTTTTTTCGCAGTGATCTTTCCATGAGCCGTATATGCAGTCGTCCCTTTGACATCGACGATATGAGTATTCTCCTTTATATGCAGCCTTTTGGAAAGCGCACCCAACAGCTTCAATGGATGCATCTGCGCCGCCTTAGGAAAACGCACCGCCCCAGCGATCTCAAAAGGCAGCCCGCATTCTTCCGTATATTCCGCTTCCGCACCCAATTCCTTGAGAATCGCCGCCTCCACCTGCAAATCCTGTTTTTCCGTCAGCGAATAGAGGTACGATGGTTTTTCCTCATATTCAAAATCATGCCGTCCGGAAAGCGCCTGGTATGCATGAAACGCATTCATGTTTGCAGCAAGATACCCGCGCGCAACTTCTTTGCCAAACCGTTTCACCATTTTCGTATATACATCGCTATGCTGCGCTGTGATAACCGCCGTCGTGCCTGCGGTCGTCCCGCTTCCGATCTGCCTGCCCTCTGCCAACAGATATTCAACGCCCTGTTCATGCAGCATATGTGCGCATAAAACGCCTGTAATCCCGCCTCCGATAACCAATACATCCGTTTCTGCATCCCCTTGCAGACGGGGAAAATGCGGCAATTCCATCTTTTCTTCCCATAGTCTCATAATGCCACCTCCTATGGGATTAGTATTTGATGCAAAGGGAAACAGTATCCGCATTTTTAAGTCCGTACGCAAAGAAAGCACAAAAAACAGGAGGACGGGACGCCAGACGATGCTGGTACGCCACTCCTCCTGCTCATGGGATGATTTAGCGTTCTTTTCGTTGATGCATTACGTGTTTTTCTATCATTTCATGTGGTTACTTGCGCAATGCTTCCGCCATCTTCTCCATGGCTGCTATCTCTGCATTGCAGTATTCCGCTACATAAGGCAGAAGTTCCGCACGGGCATCTTCATAAGCCTTGATCGCTGCCGCATAATCGATCTGCGGATTTTCTTCTTCCGCCTGCATTACCAGCTCATAAGTGGTATCACCCACATAGCATACCGGAATCATGCGGTTGAGCGCCCAATATTCCTTGCTGTCAGCGGATTTTTCAGGATCGTACTGCGCAAGCACTTCTTCTGCAACTTGTTTATCGAACAGATAGTAGATATACTCTTTCTCGCCATTGAGCGTCCAGGCGATATCGAGTGCGCCGGACTCCTCGTCCTCTGCATAAAGTTCTTCTTTTTCAAGCGCCTTTACCATGCCGCCTAGCGCATTGATGTCGTCGTCCAAGTTCGGATGGCCTACATACACATCGATATCATCGGTCTTCGTGCATTCTGCCTGGAGAATGCGGAACGCTTCCAGCGTCTTCTGGTTCAGCTGGGCGCCTTCTTCCCTAAGCCCCGCCAGTTCCTCGTCCGAACCCTCGCCTGCTACTGCTTCTTCGTACCTGGCATTTACATCCGCAATCGCTTCATTATGCGCCTTCACGGTTTTTCGCAGAGCTTTCACCGTATCCAGGTATGCGCCAGGGTCAGCCTCCGCTTCCTTGGCGATATCCTGGCCGAGGTTTTCTTTCAGCATATCGCATGCCGCCGTAAGGTCGAGTTCAAGCGCAGGCATCTTGTCGATATATATCGCGAAAGCGCCGTACCAGTTGAGGTTGCTTTTCATCGTGTCCTCATGCCACGTGTCCTTATCATCCGCAGCCGTATGGTAGCGCTGCTGCATAAACGCATCGTCTTCAAAGCCATTGATGATATATGGAACGCCGTGATACCTGTAAGATACGCCATCTTCCATCACGTTGACAGACCCTGCTTCCTCCGATATTGACACATCGCCCGCCGTAACCACAAGGCCTGACTCTGCCGCCATCTTGCTGATCAGCGAATGAAATTCGGGAACGCCTGCGATTACCAGGTTATCGTCCTTCACCTGGAAGGCCGGGAGTTCACAGTTAAGCATCGCCAGCGTTTTTCCCGCCCATTCCGGGTGCGCATCGTGGATCATGCCCCATGCGCCCGTCGTATAGTCGAACTGGGAATTGGTTGCGCCCCATTCTTCTGCGCCGTGCGCTACGACTACGATATCGTTTTCAGGCGCATAGCCTGAATCAATAAGGGCTTTTGCTACTGCGAAATCAAGGGCTATCGCCGCTGAATCGTCCTGGAATCCGTACCAGTATTTGTCATAATGGCCTGCGATCATGATCTGCTGATCCGATGATTTTCCTTTGATTTTGCCGACGACATTATAGGTCGTCCCGCTGCCCTCTTCCACGACAGCATCCACCATCAGCGTGGCTTGGTTATTTCCTGCCTTGATGGCCTTTTTAATATCCTTCGCCTGGTTTGCGCTGATTGCCACGACAGGGATCAAGCTATCACAGCATACGTCCTGAACATTTACGGTGTCGTCGTTGAGTTCGCCATAGCCGCCGGCGGAATAAGTCACGATCGCCGCTGCGCCCCTTGCGTTCGCTTGCCTGATGTAGTTATCGATCCACGCTTCATTCCACTGGTCTACCCCAGCCAAAACAATCTTTCCTTCCACATCCTTGCCGTCGTAATCAGCGGCAAATCCTGTGGCGACGTCTACGATTTCTGCGCTAATGCCATCCGCATCCGTACCGTTGCACTGGTACGATGCAGGCATCAGGTCGATGTCGGTTCCTTCTAATGTAAGGCTAGCGTCATTGAACTGGAACTTGTCTACGGCCGTTGCGACCTTTTCCACGTCGGTAAGCCCAATTTTTTTCATTTCCTGTTCCAGAAAATCGGCCGTCTTATGCTCTGCATCAGAGCCGGAGGTCCTCCAGCCCAGCTCATTGTCCCAATACTGTTCATCATACGCCAAGGTTTCTGCAAGCCCATAAGCATATTCAAGGTCGATGCTGTCAATATAGCCCTGTACCTCTTCCGCCATGGACAGTTCCGAATTGATTTGGTTATCTGTGCTTCCGCAAGCCGCCAATGAAAAAACCATTGCCAGGGATACGGCCGCGCCAGCTATTTTGATGAAACCTTTCCTCATTCGCATACACTCCTTCCTCTTGTAAAATAGAGATTGCATTTGTTATAATACGCAAACTTGCCAACGCATATTTCAATAAACGCCTCCTTGCACTGGCGCCGTTAGAATGTCCAGCGTTTATAATACCATCCCGCCATCAGCTTTTTTCTGTTTTTCTGGAAACAAAGAAGAAAATGATGCAAAGCACTGCGCATACGATCGTAAACACATTGAGGTACGTCCCGATCACGTTTACGATGGAATCCACGTTGACATTTTCTATGATTCCGTCGAAATAATCCCCGGATTCCCAGGCATCGTCCGTCCCCCAGCCTTCATACCAAGGAACAAATGCACATGTGATCACGTTCAATATCGTAATCAATAAGAACAGGAGCGAGATCCGTTTCGTATCGCCAACGGCAAGCCCCGTCTTCGGATTTCCCGGAAATGATGCGGCATCCTTTTTCGTAAGGCCGCCGTACCTTCTTCGCCAGATGAAGTAAAGTACCGGACCTGAAACCATCGCCGTCATGCCGCCGAGATAATAATCCGAACCATTGATTACCATCGCAAAAAGCGCAATGCAGATCGGCACGACGCAAAGGATCACGAGAACACCAAACCCGCCCGGGATCTTGAATTTGTATTCTTCCGCTGGGATCTTCTTCCGCAGGATCATAGCCGAAATATATACGAGGATATACGATGCGATCAACATATGCACGTCTATGATGATGACAAATCCAAACGGCAGCATACATAAAATCATCGTGGATATCGCTACCGACAGTACCGCAATGTACGGAACGCCATGCTTTTTATCGCACTTGACGAGTACCGGCGGCGCCAGATTATCGTCTGCCAGGGAAAAGAAGCCTCTCGACCCCGATGCAATATAAGTATTGAAAATCGAACACTGTGCGAATATAGCGACCAGTACGAAGAATACGCCCATCGCAGGACCCCAGAAGGTCTCTACTACATCCGAATATCCAACTGTGCCTGCTTCCGTACCCCAGTTGTCCCACTGGCCCAGCGAACCGAGGCCTGCAACCGTAGGCAGGATATAAACAGCCATGATCAGCGGAATGGTGATCAGCGTTCCTTTCGGGATCACCTGCGGATTCTTTACTTCACCTGCGATCGTGGACATGGATTCATAACCTGAATACATCCACATGCATACGGAGATTCCGCCTGCGATGAAGAACAGCCAGTCGGAAGCGCCTTCCGCCTCATACGCCGTGAGCTGGAAAGAAACGGTATCCGCCGTTTCAGCGTTGCCGCCCCAATTCATAAAGCCGCATATGGCAACAAGGGCAAACGCTACCATGACCAGGATAGAGAGAATGGTGCTGGCAATCCCGACATCCTTGACGCCGCGGATATTGATATAAGTAAAGATGATGATCATTGCTGCTTTGATGGCAAATTCACCTGTCCAGCCCAGATCCCAGTATGCAGCAGCATACCCGCCCGCTAAAATAACATATACCGCATTATCAATATAGATGGAAATGGTTCTCCACCAGCCTGCCTGGAAACCCCAAAATTCTCCCAAGGCCTCCTGCACCCACTTGTAGTAACCGCCTTCCTGCGGCCTCACCGAACCGAGCTCCGACGCAACAAGCCCGAACGGCAGCGCCCATATAAACGGCATCACGCAGAGCATGACGATGGAAAGACCCGGCCCGCATTCAGGAATCATCTCTTCGATTCCGTAGCATCCTGCGGCTACGAGGCAGAAGATCATGAATACGACGGTAGATACCTTCAAGTCATGCTTTTTCAACCCGTGTTCGCCTACCTCGGCGACATTGTTTTTTTGACTTTGTGTCATGTTTACCTCCTTTTTAAAATGATAAATGAAATAAATATCTAAGTATATATTGTATTCTTTATGATACGCTTTATGAAATATACTTATTGCTGTCTTTTCAGCGATAAAAGGTGACTTTGCTTAAAAAAGCGGCTATTCACCACTTTTTGGAAAACAAAAAGCAAAATGAAAGATGTTTTTGTGCAAGTTACCTATTGTTTTTAAGAGAAGCAACAATTTACCTTGTCTTCTATCAAGAATCTTTGCGGCACAAAAAAACAAACGGTTTCCAGTTCGCTAATTGGAATAATTTTAGGCATATTTCCGCTCCTTTTATACTTTAACGACAGCCTCATTCTCCCCTTTTGAAAAGCATTAGATTCATTTCTTCATCGCATTATAAAACCCCGCCATATTTTCCTTACAGCGGGGAATCAATGATTGAACTTTTAACTTAGGATAAAGCCTATTTGGTGCGGCCGACCGGACTTGAACCGGTACGGTCTCCCACACGCCCCTCAAACGTGCGCGTCTGCCTATTCCGCCACGGCCGCATATGTGTACATCTGAATGTGCGCTTTTAATACCGCACATCGTTTCCAATCAGTACTTCTCTATTGTAAATATTCCGTCCTATTTTGTCAATAAAAGTTTTTGAAATAAGCAAAAAAATAATAATACCGATTGCTTGCGCTTAAAACCTATTTCCTTCCTCTGCAAAGCTTCCATCTTCTAACCTCTGACGTCTTAGACTTACTCTTTCCATCTATTCTTTCTTACAGCTTGTCAGCTGCTACATTGTCTCTTGCTCTTTGGTTTCTTGAAGTTTCTGCTTCGCACTTAACCGAATCTCTCCTCTTTTTCGATCCGGCGGTTTTCACGTTTCGCAATCGGTATTAACGTTGTTCTTCTTGATGCACTTCTGGTGGAATCACCCTCTTTCCCATTCGATTCTATTATCCAATAACTTATTTCTGCATTTTTAGGTTGGTGTACATATCTCCTTTCTTGGCTCTATTATAGCACCATAGAAAAGCGTTTGCAAGAATTTTTTGAAAATTGTTGCAAAAAATTTTCAAGCTTTCGTGCAAGTTCCTCCTGGCTGCCCGAATTATCGATAATGATATCGGATTTTGCCTTTTTTTCATCATCGCTTAACTGGCTGTTGATCCTGTCCCGGACTTCCCGCTCAGTCACGCCATCACGGCTGCATACCCGGCGGATGCGCGCCGCCTCATCTGCAACGAACAATAAAACCAAATCGCATCGTTCATCAAGTCCTGCTTCAAAGAGAAGCGGCGCATCCAGGAGGATGCCAATGGGGTTTTCCACGCCCGTTACCGCCCGTTCTCCGCTAAGTATCTCATCCGCATCGGTCTTGCGTTTCGTTTCTGCGCCGGGTGCGCCAGCCTTGTAAACTGCACTCCCCTGCACACCCACAGCTTCACCCGCATCCGCAGCGGCCTCACAATCCGCTCTCCTGCGCATACGCATCATTTTATCTGTATGCGCCGTTTCATCCATCCCCGCCGCAGCGGCCGCTTTCCGAAGCGCATCGATCTGTGCATCAATCTCCGCAATAATCGCCTGAAACATCACCCGGTCCAGTTCCCGCTTCCGCTCTTTATCGGTAAACACGAGGGAGGCCAGCGCCGCCCGGTCCAAGCTGCCGTCGGGATGCAAAATTTCGACACCTTCTTTGCCAAACTGGCCGGAAGGCCCGAACAAACCGTCCAGCACAGACAGCATTGGACTGCCATCGGAAGTGATGCACCGGCTGATCGCATCAGCGTCTATATGCGCAAACCCTCTTCCCTTTAAATATTCTGCGGCGGTGGATTTTCCCGTACCGATCCCGCCTGTCAAGCCCACGACCCGAAATTTCTGTTCCATCCGTTCCATCTGCTGTATTCCTCTCCTGCCTCAACCGCTTTCCCGCAAATCATGCATCCTGACGGAAATGCAATTTCTTTTAAAAGCGCGCCTACTTTAACTCATACCAGTTCGCACCCTCGTTCAAATCGGCCTTTAGCTTTACCGCCAGCTCGTAGGCAGCTTCCATATTTTCCACCAGCAGCATTTCGACCGTTTCCTTTTCGTCCGCATACGTATTGATGATCAATTCATCGTGTACCTGCAAAATAAGCCTTGACTTTAAGCCTCGCTCCTTGAGCGCATGATGCACCTTAATCATGGCGATTTTAATGATATCAGCGGCGCTTCCCTGGATCGGCGTATTCATCGCCAGCCGCTCGCCGATCTGCCGCACCATGTATGCCGATGCTTTGATTTCCTTGATATAACGTTTTCTGCCCATCACGGTCGTCACATAACCATGCTCCTTGCAAAATTCCACCTGTTCGTCCATAAACGCTTTTACGGCAGCGTGCTTATTGAAATACGCCTTGATGTATTCATCGGCATCCTTCCTAGTGATGTGCAGTTCCGTAGAAAGCCCAAATGCGCTCATGCCATAGATTACGCCGAAGTTGACCGCCTTCGCGCGGCTTCTTTCCTCCACGGTAATTTCATCCTCGGAAACACCTAATACATTGGCCGCTGTCGCGCGGTGGATATCCTCGCCATTGTTAAACGCAGCAATTAACGCATCGTCCTTCGACATATGCGCCAAAACCCGCAGCTCGATCTGCGAATAATCCGCACCAACCAATACGCAATTTTCGTTATCGGGGATAAACGCCTTCCGCAGCTGCCGCCCCAGCTCCTGCCTGATGGGGATGTTTTGCAGATTCGGCTCGGTGCAGCTGATCCGCCCCGTCGTCGTCACCGTCTGGTTGAAATGTGCATGCACCTTTCCATCCTCCGCATTGATGAGCGGAAGCAGACCGTCGATATACGTGCTTTTCAGCTTCGCCAGCGTCCGGTACTCCAGCACCGCAGGGACGATCGGATGCTTGTCCTTGATCCGTTCCAGGATATCCGCACTCGTCGAATACCCCCGCTTGGTCTTTTTCCCCGCTTCCAGGCCGAGCTTTTCAAACAGGATGTCCCCTAGTTGAAACGGCGAATTTAAGTTAAAGGTTTCCCCCGCCATATCGTAGATGGAGGCGGAAAGCGCATCGATTTCCGCCGTCAGCGCTTCTCCAAACCGCACCAGCTCGTCCCTGTTGACGTTGAACCCCTCGCGTTCCATCGCCGCCATGACGAGGATCAGCGGCAGCTCAATCGTATAAAACACCTGTTCCAGGTTTTCCCGTGCCAGGTTTTTCGCCTGGATCTCTTTCAAGTTGAGAATCGCCGAACAGACGCGGAATCCATAATCCATGAACGATTTTACGGTATCCGTAAACATTTCCACCTGACCGTTATTTGCCAGAAAATCCGCTTCCTCTTCCACCGTGGCGTGAAGGTATTCGTTGGAAAGCGCCGCCAAGCTGTAATTGCTCCTTCCCGAGTCCAGCACGTACTGTGCCACAGCGGTATCAAAGGCGGTATCGAAGCTGTCCGCACCGCTGCACAGCAACATATGGTAGTCGCGTTTCAGCTCATGCCCTGCAAAGGATGTCTCTTGCGACGCCAGCCAAGGGATGAAGCCGTGCAGCTTCTGGTAATCAAAGTAATAGTATTTCCCTCCATTAAAAGCGGCGATTCCTTCTATTGCAGGCTTTGCCAAATGATTGTTGTCGCCCAGCACTTTGAGGATCGTTTCCCCCGTAAAGGCAAGCCCTTCCAGCATATCGTCACGGTCCACCAGAATCTGCGCAAAAGAAGACGTATCGATAAAACTCTCTGGCTGCGCCGTCTCTTCTGGTGAAAAATCAGTCTTTCCAATATTGAGCTTTTTCAAAAACTTGTTAAATTCCAGCTTTGTATAGATGTCCGCCAAGGCATGATAGTCCGGCTCAACCAGCCGAAATTCCTCAAAATCGATCTCGATGGGGACATACACGTTAATCGTCGCAAGCCGCTTGCTCATTACCGCCAGCTGCACATTTTCCTCCACCTTTGTCTTTAGCCCAGCGGGCGTGACGCTGTCTACGTTTTCGATGAGGTTTTCCACGCTGCCGTATTCCTTGATCAGCTTGGTTGCAGTCTTTTCCCCTACGCCCGGAATGCCCGGGATATTGTCGGACTTATCGCCCATAAGGCCCTTAAAATCGATAAACTGCTGCGGCGTAAACCCGTATTTATCGATCATCGCCTGCCTGTCATACAGCTCAAATTCGGACACGCCTTTTTTCGTAAAGATGATGCTGGTAACATCGGTCGCCAGCTGCAGCTCGTCCTTATCGCCCGTGATGATATACGGTTTCAGCCCCGCAGCTTCCGCCTCCCGCGCAATCGTGCCGATAATGTCGTCAGCCTCAAAGCCTTCCTGCTCGATCTGTTTAATGTGCATCGCTTTCAGGATATCTTTTAAAAGCGGAATCTGCATCGCCAATTCCGGCGGCATTTTCTTGCGCCCTGCCTTGTAATCTTCAAATTCCTTATGCCGGAAGGTCGGCGCTTTCATATCAAAAGCGATTCCCATGTATTCCGGTTCATAGTCCCGCCTGATCTTATCGAGCATATTCAGAAAACCGAATATCCCATGGGTAAAAATACCATCCCGCGTGATCATCGGATTGCGCATGGCATAATACGCCCGATTGATTAAACTGTTCCCATCGATTATGGCGATGTTTTTCATTCTCCTTCACTATCTCCTTTTCCCATGTTATCTCTTATAAACAAACCAATAACCCATCCCTACGAAAACACATCCGCCCACGATGTTTCCCAAGGTAACGGGAATCAAGTTATTGATCAGAAAATTTCCAAAAGTCAAACCCGAAACATCCAGGCCGAGAAGCTGCACGAACGCCTCATTGCCAGATGCCAGGATGCCTGCCGGGACGAAATACATATTGGCAATGCTGTGTTCAAAGCCTGCCAGCACGAACAGCATGATGCAAAAATAAATCGCAAAGATCTTACCGATGGCTGTCTGTGCGCCGGTTGCCATCCATACGGCCAAGCACACCAGCCAGTTGCACATGATCCCCAGGACAAAAGCCCTGCTGAAATCAAGCCCAACTTTACCGACAGCCGTCTTAACCGTGACTGCGCCCAAAAGCCCGCCCGCACTTTCCAAAAGCCCGGAATAACTGACCATGAAGACGACAAGCATCGCCCCGATGAAATTTCCTATGTATACGATAATCCAGTTCCGCAGCATTGCCGCCGCCTTGATCCGCTTACCGAGCAGCCCCGTTATCATCAGGCAGTTACCGGTAAACAATTCCGCCCCGCACAAAACGACCATCATCAGCCCGACCGGAAACACCATGGCCGACACCAGCCTGCCCAACCCAAAGGTCGCTGCATCGGCCGTCAAATTGAAAGACGCCATCGTAGACGCATAAGCGCCAAACGATATGTATGCGCCCGCCATGACAGCCAAAAGCAACAGCTTCACAAATCCCCCCTCCGCCTTCGTAACGGCGGAATCCTCTACTTGCCTTAAAATCTCAGTTGATGTAAGCGCTTTCAATCCTTTAGTCTCCTCTTAACCATATGAATCTTAAAATTGCCTGCATGACAATTTATGTCACGCAGGCAATATTTTATCACATCAAATTTATTTTGTCATTAACCGGCATACGGAATTTGAAAATGCGACTGGATCTTCGATCGGCAGTCCTTCGATCAAAAGCGCCTGGTCGTAAAGCAGCGCCGCATAATCCTTTACAATATCTTTGTCGCTTTCATACGACTTGCGGAGCGTTTCCAAGATCGGATGCTTGGCGTTGATTTCCAGCACCCGCTCGGCCTGCACCTTTTCGTCCGTCGGCATGGAGTTGAGTACCTTTTCCATCTCTATGGAAAGCCCGCCTTTTGCGGTGAGGCATACAGGGTGGCTTTTGAGCCGCTGGGAAAGACGCACCTCGGCAACCTTTCCATCGAGAGCCTCCTTCATGTATTCTAACATATCCTTGCTTTCCTCTGCCTGCTTTTCCGCTTCTTCCTTTTCTTCCTTGCTCTCTTCGATGTCCAAATCCTCGGCTGAAACGGATTTGAATTGTTTTTCATCAAATTCCCGCAGCATCTGGATGGCAAATTCATCAATATCGTCCGTAAGGTAAAGGATTTCATAGCCCTTATCCTTCAAAAGCTCCGTCTGCGGCAGCTTGTCGATTTTATCGGTCGTCTCGCCGCTGGCGTAATAGATGTATTTCTGGTCCGGCTTCATCCTGCTGACGTATTCCGAAAGCGTCACCAGCGCCTTTTCCTGTGAGGAATAGAACATCACCAGATCCTGCAAGATTTCTTTATGTGCGCCGAAGCCTTCATAAAGGCCGTATTTGAGCTGCAAACCGAAGTTCTTGAAAAATTCCACGTACTTTTCCCGGTCGGTATTGCACATCGCCAAAAGCTCGCTCTTGATCTTCTTTTCCAGTCTCTGCGCGATTGCCTTGAGCTGCCTGTCATGCTGCAGCATTTCCCTGGAAATGTTCAGGGAAAGATCCTGTGAGTCAACAAGACCGCGGACGAAGCTGAAATAATCAGGCAAAAGGTCTGCACACTTGTCCATGATCATGACCCCGGACGAGTAGAGCTGCAAGCCCTTTTCAAAGTCCTTCGTATAGTAATTAAACGGCGCTTTCCCCGGAATGAACAATAAAGCGGTATAGCTTACGACACCCTCCACGTCGGTATGGATCACCTTTACTGGGTCGGCGTAATCGTAATATTTTTCCTGATAAAAATTATTGTAATCTTCATCCTTTAGCTCGCTTTTCGTCTTTTTCCAAAGCGGGATCATGCTGTTGAGCGTTTCAAGCTCCATATATGTTTCATATTCAGGTTTTTCATCCTCGCCTCCGTCTGTTTCCTTCGGCCTGGATTTCTCTACCATCATTTGGATCGGATACCTGATGTAGTCCGAATATTTTTTGATCAGCCCTTTGATCTTATATTCGTCCAAAAATTCGCTATAGCGTTCGTCCTCTGTATCCTCTTTGATGGTTAACGTAATTTCAGTACCGTTAACTTCCTTACCGACATCCTTGATGGTATAGCCATCTGCACCCGTGGATTCCCATTCATAAGCCTGGTCTTCGCCAAATGCCTTGCTGACTACGTTGACCTTGTCGCTGACCATGAAGGCGGAATAAAAGCCCACGCCAAACTGGCCGATAATATCGATTTCATCCTTGTTTTCCATTTCTGCCTTAAAGTCAAGCGAGCCGCTCTTGGCAATCGTGCCGAGGTTCTTTTCCAGTTCCTCCTTCGTCATGCCCATCCCGTTATCGATGATTCGAAGCGTCCGCGCATCCTTGTCCGCTTCAATCGTGATCGTGAAATCATCCCGCGAAAAACCTGTGTTGCCGTCTGTCAGGCTGCGGTAGTACAGCTTGTCTATCGCATCGCTGGCATTGGAAATCAGCTCACGCAAAAAAATTTCTTTATGCGTATAGATGGAATTGATCATTAAATCCAAAAGTCGTTTGGATTCAGCCTTGAATTGTTTCTTTGCCATAAAAGTCTCTCCTCCGTATTTGAATCGTTTCTATTCTCTCTTGCCTGCGCCTATTGTCCTGGCTCGCACAACCTGCATGGAGGTTGTATAGCGCTTCACCAACGCCCGCCGCATTCGCTTGCGCGCGGCTGGAACCGCCTTGCAAAACTCAATGTTGCGGGCTGCCTTGCAAGAAGATTCCCGCTTGCGTGCGGCTGTAACCGCCTTGTACAAGCTGCCCTCGGACTATGTCAAGCAACACCATGCCAATCATAAAACTATGGGCGCATTCGTTGATTTGGCACTCACCGATATTGAGTGCTAACAATATATTACGACAAAGAGAACCAGAAATCAAGGGGGTTTTGGAAAAATTTACGAAAATGCTTTTTCTCTCTCTTCTCCTATGATAATTTGTATTGAATATATCAACCTGATCTGATATAATTGGATCATATCAGGAGAAAGTCGGAGAAACGGCTAACCGATTTTAGTCATGATGACCGCCACCTGGGTTCAAGCAAGGGCGGTCATTTTATTTCCCGTACAATTCTGTACAGGATCAAAAGACAAATTACATCAAATATGTATTCTGCCATATGCACCACTCCTTTCCCTAACCCCAACAGAGCCCTAAAAAGTGTGGCAAACCGCTTTGCTCATTATCCTGATATTTCCAAAATATCCTTTTATTTCATATTTGTCAACTTTTTCCACACAAAAAATCCCGACATGCCGTCGAGGATATAATTCACACCCTATCTTGCAATAGGGGGGTGCCCTGTTCCCCGCTTCTGCCTTCCACTCGATGGAGGCTTGACATCCACGATGGGAAACGCGGACTCCCAATGTCGTTACGTAGGTTGAATTATAGCACCTCAACGCACATTTCAGGATCTATTGTTAGTTTATGCTTTTTTCAGCGAAATAACCAGTCGAATCGTTTCTATATTTTTGTTTCAGTTTTTCGCTAGGTTTATTATAAATTCAGCATACTGATTTTGCAAGCATTTTCGTAAGGATTCCCAATATTTCCAAGCTGCCGGGATTGCAAGATTGCACTAGGCTTACAGCATACTGGCGCGGTACAGCGCTGCATATTGCCCGTTCCGGGCCATCAGCTCCTCGTGCGTTCCCGCTTCTTTGATCTGCCCTTCATCCACTAGAATAATCCGGTCGACATTCTTGATGGTGGACAGCCTGTGGGCGATAATAATCGAAGTCCGCCCCTCCGCCAGCTTATCGAATGCCTGCTGGATCTTCGCCTCCGTAACGGTATCCAACGCAGAAGTTGCTTCATCCAAAATCAAAATCGGCGGGTTTTTGAGGAATATCCGCGCGATGGCGATCCGCTGTTTTTGCCCGCCCGACAAAAGCACGCCCCGCTCTCCCGTATACGTCTGGAATTTCTCAGGCATCTGCATGATATCGTCGTAGATTTCCGCCTTGCGGGCAGCATCCATCACCGCTTCATCGGAAGCCTCCGGCAACCCGTAACGGATATTTTCCATGATCGTATCGGCAAAGAGAAATACATCCTGCTGGATAATGCCGACGGCTCTTCGCAAATCTTCTTTGCGAATCTGGCGGACATCGGTTCCATCGATCGCAACAAAGCCGCTGCTGACATCGTAGAAGCGCGGAATTAACTGGCAAAGCGTACTCTTGCCGCCACCCGAAGGACCTACGACGGCAACCGTTTTGCCGCCTTGTATCGTTAAATCGATGCCATGCAAAACTTCCGCCACGCCATCATATGTAAAATCGACATGATCCAGGCGGATATCGCCTTTTCCACAACGAAATACGGCTGGCTTCTGCGGATCTTTAATTTCCGGCGCAAGACGCATGATTTCGATAAACCTGGTAAGCCCCGCCCATCCGTTCATAAACATTTCCGTAAAGTTGGACAGCTTACGGATCGGGTTGATGAACGTGCTGACAAAGAGATAAAAAGTGATCAGATCCACATAATTCATCTGGTCCTTCATGATCAGCCAACCGCCGCATGCCAAAATCGCCACGGGCATGATGCACAGGAAATATTCCAGCGATGAGTTAAACTGGCCGAACGCTTTGTAATTATCGCATTTTGCGGTTTTAAACTGCTCGTTGGCCTTGGCAAACTTTCCATAATCTGCCGCTTCATTGGCAAATGCCTTGGATGTCCTGATTCCCGATAAAGCCGATTCGATTTCCCCGTTGATCTCCGCCATCTTTACCTTGACCTTCTTCGATGCCAGCACCATGCGTTTTCTGCAAAGGATCACGATAAAGAGGAAAATCGGAATGATGACAACAATCAGCAAAGCGAGCTGCCACTGTATCGTAGCCATGATGATGACCGATCCTAAAATGGTGACGAAAGCGATAAACAAATCCTCCGGACCGTGGTGCGCCAGCTCCGTGATTTCAAAGAGATCCCCGGTCATGCGGTTCATGAGCTGCCCCGTTTTGTTGTTGTCAAAAAAACGGAAATCCAATGTCTGGATATGGGAAAAGAGGTCGTCCCGCAGATCTGCTTCCACCCTGACGCCGAACATATGCCCCCAATAGGTGATGATGTAATTCATGGCGATCCGCAGCAAAAATGCCACGGCCACCAAGACCATCACCGTAAAAAACGTTTCATACTCCTTGCCGGGCAGCATATCGTACATCGCTTTTCTCGCAACCATCGGAAACGCTAAATCGATGAGGGAGGCCAGCAACGCACAGATCAGATCCAATAAAAATAACTTGTAATGCGGCCTGAAATAACTGAAAAATATCCGCATCGGCTTGCTGTTAAAGTTTTTGGCTGTTTTCATCGCTTTAAGCTTCTATTTCTTCCAGGTCCACGCTGCAGTTATGGTGAACCTTCTGCACATCGTCATTGTCTTCCAGGATGTCGATCATCTTTTTCAGCGCTTTCAGATCCTTCTCATCCTTTGGCGCAGCTTCCATCGACGGCACAAATTCCACATCTGAATCGACGATTTCATAGCCTGCGTCCGTTAATGCGCCGTGAACATCCGTATAGCTTTCAGGCGTTGTCTGGATTTCGAAGCTGTCTTCATGCGTGATCATATCATCCGCACCTGCTTCCAGCGCTGCTTCCATCAATGCATCTTCATCGATCGCATCGGTTTTCTCGATGAGGATAACGCCTTTCCTGGCAAACATATACGATACACAACCCGGCGTGCCCAAGTTGCCGCCGTGTTTATCAAAGGTCGAGCGCACCGCCGACGTCGTCCTGTTCCTGTTATCGGTAAGCGTCTCGACGATCACCGCTACGCCGCCAATACCGTATCCTTCAAAGCTGAGTTCTTCGTAGGTTTCGCCTGCCAGCTCGCCAGTCCCCTTCTTGATCGCTCTTTTGATATTGTCGTTCGGCATCCCAATGCCCTTTGCCTTTTCTATGGCTACCCTGAGCGTAGCATTGTAATCAGGGTCTCCGCCTGCTTTCGCTGCTACGATAATGGCTCTTCCGTATTTTGTAAACATCGCTGCACGTTTGGAATCCTGTGCTGCTTTTCTGCCTGCTATTGTTCCGTGTCTTCCCATGGAGACACCTCCTAACTTTTATAATTTTTTACTCACAAAATTATACACCTATATGGATTTTAATTCAAGGTCATATATCTGTGCAGCGGCGGCAAGTTCACTTCATTGTCAAGACAAATGCGGTGGAAAGGCTGATGCCCGGAAACCAGCAAGCGGCAACAAAAAACTCTGTATAAATGAAGTTAAATCTCTCATTTATACAGAGTTTGTAGATTTTTTCCAATCAAGCGGGGTGCATCTCCAGTTTTGCGAACATCTTCACGAAGGCTTTTGTTCATATAACGCTTCCGTTCCGCCAAAATGCAGCCGCAAACCATCCCGGTTTCGAGCTTTGCGAATGCTTTTGCCTGTAAAACGCATTCACTTACCCTTTATAAACCGTCTCCCCATCCACGATCGTCTCGCACACCTTCACCTTATGAATCTCCGATACCGGCACATCGAACAGATTCTTTTCAAGAATCACCAGGTCAGCATATTTCCCTGCCTCGATCGAACCGAGTTTATCCTCCATCCCCATCTGGTACGCATTGTTGATCGTATAGCTTGCAATACCGTCGTCCACCGAAAGTTTTTCTTCGTACGGCTTTAGCACTGGGAGCTCCGGATGATCGAAAAGCTGCCTGCTGCATCCCATTTCAATGCCTTTGAGCGGCTCGCGCCCAAATTCATCGACGGGGAAATCCGAGCCCTGTCCCATGCGGCATCCACCCTTTATCATCGTTTTGATACGGAACGTGTGGTTCTGGCGATCGCCGATCACCTTCTCCATATCAGGGTTGCCGTAGTGCCATACACACGTCGTATTGGCGATCACATCGTATTTGCCAAACAATGCCAGTTCTTCATCCTTGACATAATCACAGTGGGAATTTGTGATGCGGCAGTCGTCGTACCCCGCCTCGCGGATCGCCTTTGCCATGGCAAGCGTCCCGCTGATGGCTTCATCGCCGATGCCGTGGACGTTGATATTCAAGCCTTCTTTTGCCGCTTCAAGCCCCAGCTCTGCCATTTCCTCCCTTGTAAAGAGCGGATATACCATCGAGCCGTCTTCATCATACGGCTCGCTCAGAGCCGCAGACCTCGTCTCAAGCGTCCCGTCGTTGATGATTTTGAGGAAGTTAATCCTGAATTTATCCGTGTCGTACTGCTCTTTATAACGCTTTAAACGCGGCATGACGATCGGCACATCGCCCTTGTCTGCCACCATCCTGCCGCAGCCGTTAAACCGCTGCTTGTAAAGGCCTTTTTCGATCATTTCCGGCACTGTTTCAAAGTATACGCCAAGCCCAAATTCAGGAGTACCCATATCGCAGGTCGCGGTAACGCCCATGGCCGCATATTCGTCCGATGCCGCCGCCAGTACATCCTCGATAGTATCGGCATCGAAGAAGTTGACCTTTTCCATGATCATGTTCTCCGGTCCCATTTCCAGCAAATGCCCCGTCGGATTGCCGTCCGCATCCCTGTGAAAATAGTGGAATCCCGGGATCGGATCAGGCGTGTCCTTCGTAATCCCCGCCAGCTCCAAGGCTTTCGTATTGACCCAGGCTTCGTGCGCGCTGCTGCCGAGGATCATCATCGGCTTATCGGCGCATATTTCATCGAGCATTTCTTTCTTCGGTCCTGTTTCATCGAAGATCCATTCCGCATAGCCAATGCCGAAATACGTATCGTTTTCGGGATGCTGCTCCACAAACTTTTTGATTTCAGCGAGGCACTCCTCGGGGCTGTACTCGATCTGGAGATACACGCCGCACAAGTAATGCGCCGCCAGTACAGGGTGGCAATGCCCGTCGATAAAGCCCGGCAACATCATCTTGCCCGCCAGGTCGCATACTTCCGTATCCGCATCGCAGAGCTTTTTCGCACCGTCGTTATCCCCGGCATAGATGATTTTATTGTCCTCGATTACCACAGCCTCCGCCCAGTCGCGGTTTTCGTTGACCGTATAAATTTTTCCATTTGTGTACGCTTTTCGTCTGCTCATAATGAACCTCCTTTTGTCCTTTCACTTCTGCTATCTTCACCTATTTTTTCTTCGCCGCTTCCTCCATGTTCTTATGCGCGGTGGCCATCATCAGCTTGATACGGTTTAGCTGGTTGACGTTCGATGCTCCCGGATCGTAATCGATGGCGGCAATATTTGCCTTAGGGTTTCTCTTTCGGAGCGGTTTCATCATGCCCTTTCCCGTCACGTGGTTCGGCAGGCAGGCAAACGGCTGCATGCAAACGATGTTTTCCACGCCATCGTCCAAAAGGTCAACCATCTCTCCGGTCAGAAGCCAGCCTTCCCCGCACTGGTTGCCCAGCGAGGTGACTTCCATCGCCTTTTTAGCGATATCCGCGATATGCATCGGCGGGTGAAAGCGCTTGCTCTCCGAAAGCGCCTTGCGCAACGGCTTTCGGAAATGCTCCACGACCTTGATCGCCGCCTTGTTGCCAGCCATCGCCTTATATGTACCCGATAAATTGATGTAATTGTATTCCTTGCTGTACATTCCATACATGAAGAAATCGATCAAATCCAAAACGACAGCCTCGCCGCCCTCCTGCTCGATAGTACTTACGATATCGTTATTGGCATTCGGATGGTATTTCACCAGGATCTCCCCGACGACGCCGACCTTTGGCTTCTTAATGTCCAAAAGCGGCAAGGCATCGAAGTCTTTGACGATTCCTTCAATGGTGGACTTGAATTTTCGCATACTGCCCGTATATACATTTCTCCGCGCCACCCTCGCCCACTTTTCATAAAGAGTATTGGCAGCGCCGGGCTGCTGTTCATACGGCCTTGTCGCATAGAGGACACGCATGAACAAATCGCCGTAGACCATCCCCATGAGCGCCCTTTTCAAAAGCTTATAGGAGGTAAGCTGAAAACCCGGGTTGGATTCCAGCCCCGACATATTGACGGAAACTACAGGGATCTGTTCCAGCCCCATGTCCTTCAACGCTTTTCGCAGCAAGGCGACATAGTTGCTCGCCCTGCACTGCCCCCCCGTCTGGCTCATGAAAATCGCTACTTTATCCAGATCCACCTCGCCCGATTTCAGGTAGGAAATAATCTGCCCTAGCGACACGATCGTCGGATAGCACGCATCGTTATTGATGTATTTCAGCCCTTCTTCCACCGCATTTTTATCAACCGTCGGAAGCCGCTTGGCGTGGTATCCAGCCCGTTCCAGCGCAGTTTCCATGAATTGGAAATGGATCGGCGCCATTTCAGGAATCAGCAGGGTATAATCCTTTTTCATCTCTTCCGTAAAGTACACCCGCTCATACGGCGAATGATCGTCGATGTGCTTCACTTGACTCTTTTCGCGTTCATCCATGGCCGCTTTCAGGGAACGAATCCTGATCCTTGCTGCGCCCATGTTCGCACCCTCATCAATTTTGAGGACGGTATAGAGCTTATTATTTTTCTTGGTAATTTCCTCAACCTGGTCCGTCGTCACGGCGTCGAGCCCACAACCGAAGGAATTGAGCTGGACGATTTCTACATCGTCCGTCGTCCCAGCAAAGGTAGCCGCCTTGTACAGCCTGGAGTGATACATCCATTGATCCAGCACGCGCAATGACCTTGCCGGCTTCCCCAAGTGCGCCACGGAGTCCTCCGTAAGCACGACCATATCAAAGGAACTGATAATCTTATCAATGCCATGGTTGATTTCCGGGTCAAGGTGGTATGGCCTTCCCGCCAGGATCACGGCTTTTTTCTTATGCTCCCTCGCATACCGCAATGCCGCCTCGCCCTGCTTCTTGATATCGCCTTTGAACCGCCTGTCCTCGGCTCTCGCCATTTTAATCGCTTCTTCCAGCTCCAAGCGCCCCACGCCCGTCCGCCGGAATACTTTATAAAGCTCCCTTAGAAGGAACGTATCGTTGTCATATGGCAGGAACGGATGGGAAAAGGTCACGTTGTATTCCGCAAATACGTCGTCCATGTTTCCTGCGATCACCTCAGGATATGTCGCCACGATCGGGCAATTATAGTGATTTGGCGCCCGTTCATCCTCTTCCCGTTCATAGTTGATGCTAGGGTAAAAAATCCAGCTCGCACCGTGTTCTGCCAACCACTTGATATGCCCGTGCACCAATTTTGCCGGATAACAAGCGGTATCGGAAGATATCGTCTCCATGCCCTTTTCATAAATTTCCTTGTTGGAAGGCGGCGACAGCATGACGCTGAACCCGAGCCTTGTGAAAAGCACGAACCAGAACGGATAATTCTCGTACATATTGAGAACCCTTGGAATGCCGACAATCCCCCGCTTGGACTGTTCGACCGTAAGCGGCTTGTAGTATTTAAACAGCCGCTCGAATTTGTATTCATAGAGGTTCGGCAGCTTCTGCCGTGCATCGGAAGCCTTGCCCTCTCCCTTCTCGCACCGGTTGCCCGTAAAAAATTTAATGCCGTTATTAAACTGGTTGATCGTCATCAGGCAGTTGTTCTCACAGCCCTTGCACCGCACATGGCTGGTCTTCACATGGAAGGAGAGGATCTCATCCGGGCCGATGATGGAAGAAACCGTATCCTCCACATAATGTTCCCTGGCGATGAGCGCCGCACCGTAAGCGCCCATCAGTCCTGCGATATCCGGCCTGACGATTTCCTTGCCCATGATGTTTTCAATCGCCCGCAACACAGCGTCGTTTAAGAACGTCCCGCCCTGCACCACGATCTTCTCCCCCGCTTCCTCCGGGTTTCGCAGCTTGATCACCTTGTATAAGGCGTTTTTAATCACGGAATAAGAAAGCCCTGCGGAAATATCGCCGATGGTTGCGCCTTCTTTTTGCGCCTGTTTCACTTTGGAGTTCATAAAGACGGTACACCGCGTCCCCAGATCGACAGGCGACTTCGCAAACAGCGCTTCCCGGGCAAAGGATTCCACGTCCATGTTGACCGACTTCGCATAGGTCTCGATAAAAGAACCGCACCCCGAAGAGCAGGCCTCGTTGAGCATGATATTGTAGATCGCACCGTCCCGAATGCGCATGCATTTCATGTCCTGCCCGCCGATGTCCAGAATAAAGTCAACCCCCGGCAGAAATTCCTCGGCGGCCTTGTAATGCGCCATGGTTTCGATCTCTCCCAGGTCGGCTTTGAAAGCGGCTTTGATCAGCCCTTCCCCGTATCCCGTCGCAGTGACATTTGCGATGTACGCCTTGGATGGCAGCAGGGAATACAACTCCTTGAGCATATTCATGGTCGCTTCCAGGGGTTTTCCTTCATTTCCCGTGTAATAAGAGTACAGCAGATTCTTCTCCTCGTCAATCAAGGCGGCTTTCGTCGTCGTAGAGCCTGCATCGATTCCGAGGAAAACCTTTCCCCTCGCCTTCTTGATATCCTTGCGCTTGATCTTATGCACAAGATGCCTGTTGCGGAATGCCGTATAATCATCGGCATCGGCAAACAACGGATCTACGTGCTTCGTATCCGACAAAGCGGATGGATCTGCCTGTTCGATCCGCTTGATAATTTCCTGAAAGCTGATCTCATCGTACTTCGCAGCATTTAAGGCTGCGCCGATGGCAACGAAATACTTGGAGTCCTCTGGAAAAATGATATCCGCTTCCTTTAGCTCCAGCGTATCGATAAACCGCTTCCGCAGTTCGGACAAAAACGACAGCGGACCGCCCAGAAAAGCCGCCTTTCCCTTGATCGTGCGCCCGCAAGCAAGACCGCTGATCGTCTGGTTGACAACGGCCTGGAAGATGGACGCCGCCAGATCTTCGGCCGGAGCGCCCTCGTTAATCAATGGCTGAATATCCGTCTTGGCAAAAACGCCGCACCTGGCGGCGATCGGGTAAATCATGTTATGCTTCTTCGCCGCTTCGTTCAACCCAGCGGCATCGGTATTCAAAAGAACGGCCATCTGGTCAATAAAAGCGCCGGTCCCGCCTGCGCACGTACCGTTCATTCTCTGTTCGATGGTCTGGCCATAAAAGGTTATCTTGGCATCCTCCCCGCCCAGCTCGATCGCAACGTCCGTTTCCGGGATCATCGCTTCCACAGCTGCACTGCAAGTAACGACCTCTTGTTCAAAAGGAATTTTCAGCACATTGGAAAGCGAAAGGCCGCCTGAGCCTGTGATAACAGTCCTGAGCCTGATATCGCCGATTTCCTCGTACATATCGCATAGCAACGCCACGACGGTTTCAAACACATTCGACATATGCCGCTCGTACCTGCTGTATGTAATCTGATCGTTGTCATCCAGCAAAACGAGCTTGACCGTCGTAGAGCCTACATCGATTCCTAATTTCATATGATCCATATCCTTCCTGGTTTGTTTATGAATGCTCACACATGGCCGAAAAGCGCAGCAAAGGAAAAATGCCTTGACGCACTTCAGCACATAAATATGTAAGAATTTTTTTATTTCTATTATTCGGTGTATATTGTATAATAACTTTATGAAAACTGCAATCAAAAAACGCACATTTAAAGCCATTTACCGCTTATTGGATAAAGTTTCTCCAATAAGCGGGGACTGCGGCAGATTATGCAATGCCGCCTGCTGTACCTGCCAAGAACCAGACATGGGGATCTACCTGCTGCCCGGCGAAGAAAAGATGTTTTCCAGAAAAGAAAGCTGGCTGTCGTGGAACTGGAGCAGGGCTGAGGATTATGAATTTCCGGAAAGCTGGCGCGGCAAAGTCTATTTCCTGCAATGTACCGCCGCCCCGTTTTGCGATAGAAAAAACCGCCCATTGCAGTGCCGGACGTTCCCCTTAGCGCCGCACCTTTCCGAAAGCGGCAGGCTTTTCATGATCTATCACAGCAGCCCCCTCCCATACCGGTGTCCGCTGATCGATGAAGCAATCGCGCTGAACGAATCCTTCCTCAAGGCGACCTATACCGCATGGCTGCACCTCCTGCGAGAACCGCTCATCTACGACCTCGTTGAAATGGATTCCCGATACAGGGAAGAAGACGGCGAGCCAATCCGCATCCTCTACCCAAAATAGCCAAGCGTTCGCCAGGCATTCTCCAGGCGGCCGGCAAACAAGCAACGAAGCAGACAGCTATCCAGGCTATGCCGCCTCGTCCAGCCGCCTGATTTCTTTTCTGTAGACGTATCTTAATGCAGCCGCAAAGTATACCGTCCCGATGATTTCCGCCAGCGGGAAGGAATACCATACGAGATCCAAGCCGGATATGCGGGCCAGTATCCATGCCAGCGGAAGAATCCCCACAAGCTGCCGCAGGAGAGAACCCCACAGGCTCATGAAACCATGCCCGATCGCCTGAAAGATGGAAGATGACATGATGCCAAACGCTGCCGGCAAAAAGCAAATGCTAATTGTCCTAAGCGCAGGAACCCCGATATCATAAATGCTCTGGCTGTTTTGCGAATTGAAAATCGCCAGCAACTGGTGCGGGAATAATTGGAAAATACACAAGCCCGCCGCCATGATGACAAATGCGATAATAAAGCCTTTCTTGAAAGTTTCCATCAGCCGCTTTCTATTCTTTGCCCCGTAATTGTATCCCATGATCGGAAGCACGCCCTGGTTGATCCCGAATACCGGCATGAAGATAAAGGACTGGAGACGCCCGTACACGCCCAGTACCGCAACCGCCGTTTCATTGATGCTGCCCAGAATAAAATTCATGCCAAACTGCATCACGGAAGCGATGGACTGCATCAGGATCGCTGGCGCGCCGACGGCATAAATATCCTTGATAACGCTTTTATCGGCTTTCCAGCCCCACAGCTTCACTTGTACGGAATGCGTTCCTTTAAACAATAGGATCTGGCCCACTGCCATGGAGAGCATCTGTCCGATTACGGTAGCGATCGCCGCCCCCGTCACGCCCATTTCCGGGAATGGGCCGATGCCAAAGATGAGCATGGGGTCCAATACGATATTGACCACTGCCCCTAGGAGGCTGCATACCATCGGCAGCATCATATTGCCCGTAGCTTGCAGGATTTTTTCCGCCGACATCTGAACCATGAGGAATAAAGATGCGATGGTAATAATCCGCATATACACGATCCCATTCTCCACGATATACGGGGTATCCGACATGAGTTCCATGACCGGCCTCGAAAGAAAGATCCCGATCAGCAAAAAGAACAGCCAGTTAAAGAAAGACAAGCGGTATCCATGGCTTGCCGCCATGTTTGCTTCTTCCATCTTGCGCGCGCCGAGCCGCCTTGAAATCAATGAGTTGACGCCGACGCCAGTTCCTACGCCCACCGAAATCATCAGCATCTGGATCGGGAATATGTACGTAACGGCCGCCAAGGCTTCTTCCCCGATCTGCGAAACAAAAAAACTGTCCACCACATTATAAAAGGCCTGTATCAGCATCGACAAAATCGCTGGCCAGGACATATTAAAAATCAACTTGCCAATGGGCATCTCCCCCATCTTGTTCATATGCTGCGGCTGTTTGCTTTTTTCCACATTTTCCATCATTCTCCCATCCTTTTCATTCTCTGCTTATTCATGTCAATTTCATATTTTGCCAATTAAAACTCTGCCTAAACAAATTAGGCAGAGTTTTAAAATCAATATATCGTTACTACCATATTAACACCGCCGCCAGAAAAAATCAAGGGGCTGGAAAAAGGTTCTCCCGATTATCGAAACAATCGGGATGATCAACGCAGACAATGCAGGATTACGATATATTGGGCAAGGCATATACCGCAATCCCAGCCGAAAAAGCTCCTGCCAGAAAAGAGCTTTCCCAGCCAGCGCCTTCCATCAATCCTTTGATTTATAGTACAGCATGCAATGGCAATATCCCTCGAAATCAGGATCTGCGATCTGCGCTTTAAATTCCTCGCAAACGCACTTGTTCGCTTCCGTCATTTCCAGGCGGCACGGACAGTAGCCATTCTTTTGCCGCAGCCCTTCCTTTATGGTATTCACGAGTTCTGCATCATCGTTCAATCTCACTGCCATCTCAATATTCCCCTGGCTTATGCCTTCCAGAGACCGTGGAGATTGCAGTATTCATACACCGCTGCCAGCTTTTCGCCTGCAATATTGAACTCTGCTTCCGGCTTGTCTCCTGCCTTCAGGTACTTAATCTGGCTGCCTTTATCTGTCTCTACAGCGACCCACTGAATCGAATGCTCTTCCTGCATCGGATGTGCAACGGAGCTTACTTTAACGACAACCTTATCCCCGTCCTGCTCTACGACTGGAACATGCTTTTCCTGCGCCGCATCTGCCGTATTCGGAACGAGCTCCGTCATCTTCTGCCCGCAGCACATTACCGGAACACCCTTATCCTCTACAAATGTAATCTTATTTCCACAGTGCTCACATACATAAAATTTCATTTTTTACCCTCCTTAAATTTGATAACATATTATTATTGTGTACCTTTTTTGTACACTTTAATCTTAACATATTTTTCCGGGATGTCAATTATTTTTTTGCAAATTTATTTTTTATCGGTTTTATAGAAAAGATGTACGGGTTTTCAGATAAAAATGAAAAACGAAAAAATGGTTTTTGTTCCATAAATTTCCGTCTTGACAAATGCATCGGAAACATCTAGTATAGTATTGAATTGAATATTATGATCTTCAGGGCAGGGTGAAATTCCCGACCGGCGGTAAAGTCCGCGAGCGTGAAAGCGCATGATTTGGCGAAACTCCAAAACCGACAGTACAGTCTGGATGAAAGAAGAGAAAATACGAATTAATTTTATTTGTGTATCATCAGCCCTGAAACGAATTTTTGTTTCAGGGCTTTTTTGCGCCTCAATCGCTAGCCATGCGATGAGGAACGCTTTCGCAGGACGCACAAACATCGTAATATTTCATGTTTGAACAATCTGCCCTGAACTTAGGTTCAGGGTTTTTCTTTGGAGGCAATGAAATGATCGACACACAACATATGAAACGGGCAGTCGAACTGGCGAAACAAGGCTACGGCTACACAAACCCCAATCCCATGGTTGGCGCTGTCATCGTCAAGGATGGAAAAGTCATTGGCGAGGGATACCATGCCCGCTATGGAGACCTGCATGCGGAGCGGGCTGCCTTGAAAAACTGCAAGCAAGACCCCTGCGGCGCAGATCTGTACGTCACCCTTGAACCTTGCTGCCATCACGGAAAGCAGCCGCCATGTACCGACGCTATCATCGCATCGGGCATCAGCCGCGTGATCGTCGGCTCTCCCGATCCCAATGCCCTCGTCGCCGGCAAGGGCATCGAAACATTAAAACAGCATGGAATCCAGGTACACGAGAATGTATTGCGGAAAGAATGCGACCAGATCAACTACGTCTTCTTCCATTATATCAAGACGAAACGCCCCTATGTGGTGATGAAATACGCCATGACCATGGACGGCAAGATCGCTACCGTAACAGGCGCATCCAAATGGATCACGGGCGAAGCTGCGCGCCAGAAAGTCCACCAGGATAGAAACCGCTATATGGGCATCATGGTTGGCATCGGCACGGTATTGCAGGACGATCCCCTGCTCACCTGCAGGCTGCCGCAGGGAAACGATCCCGTCCGCATTATCTGCGACACGAATTTACGAATGCCTGTGGATTCCCAAATCATCCGCACGGCAGCAAAATACCAAACCATCATCGCCACCGGATGCAGCGACCCGGAAAAACAAAAACCGCTCCGCGACGCAGGCTGCCAGATCATATGCTTGCCAAAAACAGATGCGCACATCGACCTAGATGCGCTGATGAAAGCTCTAGGTGAACAAAAAATAGATAGTGTACTCCTGGAAGGTGGCGGCCAGCTCAACTGGTCGGCTCTGCATACGGGTATCGTCAACAGGGTCCAGGCTTATATCGCACCGAAAATTTTCGGCGGCCTGGCAGCGCCCTCGCCCGTCAAGGGCGAAGGCGTATCCATTCCGGATAAGGCATTCCGCCTGAAGCCGGAAATGATTGAACGCCTTGGCGATGATCTTTTCATAGAAAGCGAGGTGATCCCTTGTTCACAGGAATCATTGAAGAAACAGGCACAGTAAAAAGCATCCGCAAAGGCGCCGCCTCTGCCCTGCTTACCATCCAGGCATCGGTCGTGCTGGAAGACGTTCACCTGGGGGACAGCATCGCCGTAAACGGCGTATGTTTGACCGTAACGGATTTCACAAAAAATACGTTCACCGCCGACGTGATGCATGAAACCCTGAACCGGTCCTCACTCGGCGCACTGCGCCCTAAAAGTCCCGTCAACCTGGAACGGGCCATGAAAGCAGACGGCAGGTTTGGCGGCCACATCGTCGCCGGCCATATTGACGGCACCGGCACGATTACCGATATCAAAAAAGATGATAATGCCATCTGGTATGCCATCAATGCGCCCGCTTCCATCATGCGGTATATCATCGAAAAAGGTTCGATCGCCATCGACGGCATCAGCCTGACCGTTGCAGACACCGCAAAGGACAGCTTCCGGGTATCCATCATTCCCCATACAGCCGCCGAAACAACTCTTTCCGCCAGAAAAACGGGAGATATCGTCAATCTTGAGAACGACTGCATCGGAAAATACGTGGAAAAGCTGCTACAGCCATATAAACCGGACAGCGGCATTACGAAAGAATTTTTGTTGCAGCACGGTTTTTGATGCCGGAAGCTTTACGCAAACTATTTTATGTAAACTCATTTCGCACAGAGGAGTTTATAGAGGCACGTTCATAAAAAACATTTCACACAAGCAATCAAACACAGACAGTTTCGCATAGAAAAAGAGGAGGTTTACAATGAGCCATTTTAACACAATCGAAGAAGCGCTTGCTGATTTAAAGCAAGGAAAAATCATCCTGGTAACAGATGATGAAGATCGGGAAAATGAAGGCGACATGATCTGCGCCGCAGAATTTGCCACTACGGAAAACGTCAACCTGATGGCGAGCGTCGCCAAAGGCTTGATCTGCATGCCGATGAGCATCGCGCTTTGCCGGAAGCTGCGCGTTCCGCAAATGGTAACGGACAATACAGATAATCATGAAACAGCATTTACCGTATCCATCGACCACGTGGATACCACGACCGGCATTTCGGCCGCTGAACGCGGCATGACGGCAAGAGCCTGCGTCAGCGACGATGTAAAGCCTGAGGATTTCAGGCGTCCCGGCCATATGTTCCCGCTCATGGCCAAAGAAAACGGGGTTCTGGAACGAAACGGGCATACGGAAGCTACCGTGGACCTGATGCGGCTTGCAGGCTTGAAGGAATGCGGCCTTTGCTGTGAAATCATGCGGGATGACGGCACGATGATGCGCACGCCGGAGCTGATTGAATTGGCGGACAAATACGGCTTCAAGCTCATCACGATCAAAGCGTTGCAGGACTACCGCAAAAAGAAAGACAATCTGGTAGAATGCGAAGCCATCGTCGATATGCCAACCAGGTACGGCCATTTCAAGGCCTACGGATATGTCAACAAACTCAATGGCGAACATCATGTTGCGCTCGTCAAAGGAGAAATTGGCGATGGAAAAAACTTGTTATGCCGCGTCCATTCCGAATGCCTCACTGGAGATGCTTTCGGCTCCTTGCGCTGCGACTGCGGACAACAGCTTGCTTCCGCCATGATGCAAGTGGAAAAAGAAGGCCGTGGAATTGTACTCTATATGCGCCAGGAAGGGCGTGGCATCGGGCTTATCAATAAGCTCAAAGCTTATGCGCTTCAAGACAAGGGCATGGATACGCTGGACGCCAACCTGGCGCTCGGTTTTCCGGGAGATCTGCGGGAATACTTTATCGGGGCGCAAATTTTAAGGGACTTGGGAGCGCATGAGCTGCGTCTTTTGACCAATAACCCGGATAAGGTTTACCAGCTCGCCGACTACGGCATGGAAATCGTCGAACGCGTACCAATCCAGATGGAAGCAACCGAAAACGACCTCTTCTATCTGAAAACCAAACAAGAGCGCATGGGGCATATCCTCGATTATTAAACACACCGTATTTTTCCAAGAACCGTCCCATATGCCTGCGCCACTGTGATACCGTTTCACTTGATACGCTTGATGCGCTGAAAGCTGAAAAACGATTAGAACAATGAGCAAAACAAAAAGCGGGCAAAATGAAAAATCCGCCAAAAAGCAAACAAGAAGAAAAAAAGCGAAGAAAAGAAAAAATGAAAGGGAGAAAAAATGAAAGTATTTGAAGGAAAGTTAGTATCGAAAAAAATCAGAATCGGCATCGTCGCCGCCCGTTTCAATGAATTTATTACATCGAAACTGTTATCAGGCGCGCTCGACACCTTAAAACGCCACGATGTGGAAGAAGATGACATCCATATCGCATGGGTACCCGGCGCGTTTGAAATTCCGCTGATTGCGTCCAAAATGGCAAACAGCGGCAACTACGACGCTGTGATCTGCCTGGGCGCTGTGATCAGGGGAAGCACAACCCATTACGATTATGTGTGCAGCGAGGTTTCAAAGGGCATTGCCCAAACCTCCATGGCAAGCGGCATTCCTGTCATGTTCGGCATCCTGACGACGGAAAATATCGAACAGGCTATCGAGCGTGCCGGGACAAAAGCCGGAAACAAAGGCTCTGATTGCGCCGCCGGAGCGATCGAAATGGTCAACCTCATCAGGGAAATGCAATAAACAGCAGGCAAAAATACAGATGAAAAGAAAAAGGGCAGATAAATCCAGGAGCTGTTTGAACGGCAAAGAGCCATAAGCCTTCCAAAATTTATCTGTCCTTTTAAAATGCGCATAAAACACGGATACAATGCGCGCGCAATCGCCTGCCACGGGCAAAACTGCCGCACCAAAGCGGCCGCATCAAGCCGAAAAAGCAACTGGGCAAAAGCGCCGCATCAAGAAAAAAACGCACCGTGCCGGCCTTATCTAAAACCCCTTTTTTTCATTATTCTTCATCGCATTGGATACCGCCGCAAAAATGCATCCCGCAACGGGCCAGATCACCCATGTGATATGCCAGTCATTGCTCAGGAAGCTCCAGAGGAGGTAAATCGCTGTCACGGCCGGCCAATAGATGCTGCCGAGCTTTTCTTCCCTTTTCACATTTTCCTGGAAGGCTGCATCATATTGGTTTTGCTTTAAAAGCTGCAAGAAGCCTCCCTTCATGATCCCCAGCCGGATAAAAAGACTGACGCCGGAAGCCACCATCAAAAGCAGTACCGACACCATCAGCACCACCAGCGGCTGGGAAAAACCGATCAAACTGACTACAATCAGCGGAACCGGGCTTAAAATGCAAAGCGCCACGCCTTTGGCAATGCCGTTGCTGAATTGCGGCGCGAAATCAGCGAAAACGCCTTCGATTACCTGCACGCTTTCCGCATCCAGAAAAAACATCCCGCTCTTAACATATTCATACCGCTTCATCATGATGCTCCCTCTGATAAACAGCATCACCGCACTTGCCACCATGATAAACAAGCACAACAATCCAATCAGCGCCGCCGCCCGTTCCGACAGGATTTCGCCGCCTTCCTTTCCGGTAAATCCGGCTGCCCCGATGAGAACTGCCGGGGAAAGGATGCAGAGCATCACGCCCAATGCAACCTTCTTGCCAAATTCAGCAGTGTTCTCCATAAAACGGTTGATTTCTTCCGCTGCCATCTGCTTGCCCGCTCCGGATGCTTCAAAACCCTCCTGCTGGTTGCCTGCCCTGCCACGCATTGCCTCGCCATCTGCCATTTCCCGAAAAGCAGCAGGCGCAGTTTCCCCTGCTTGCTCGATTTTTGCATTCTCCCTTGCTTGCCCAGCTCGCCCAAACGCCCCTGTTTTCCCGGAAATAACCTGCCCTTGTTCCTCCGCTTCCTCGGAAACGGCCTGCCCCTGCGCCTCTATTTCTGGCGCTTCTATCCTTTTCCCGAAAGAGCCTTTTAACAAATAGTCAGTCGTCACAGCGAAAAGCTCCGACATTTCCAGTATCCGGTTGATATCAGGCATGCTTGTCCCGCTCTCCCACTTGGAAACGGATTGCCTGGATACGCCCAGCCGCTCCGCTAATTCTTCCTGGGACCAGCCGTTTTGCTTTCTATGCTTTATGATTCGTTCGCCGATATTCATTTCCTTAATTCTCCTTATCCATATTATGCCACATAAACCCGCCGCAAACGCATGGCGTTTTGATTGCTGTCATTGTATCAAACATTCCCGGAAAAATGCTACCAATAGCGCTTGTAAATTTGTCAACCGATGGTTGCATCGGCAAAAAAACAGGAAAAAACGATGTTCTGCCCTTTGCATCCTCAATTCAATACCCAGGCGATATAATTGAGATGCCCGCAAAAAGTGACCCACATCAAGTACGGGAATTGAAGCCATGCTGCCAGCCTGTCAACTTTCCGGTATGATAAAATCATCAGTGCAATCAGAAGCCAAAGCAAAGACAGCCAGAGCAGCGCCCAGCCGAATGCCTGCAAGCAGAAAAAGATAGGGCTCCAGAAAAAATGAACCACCATCTGCAAAAGGAAAAACAAAAGGGCAGTAATCCGGTTTTGGGAAGAAGCTAGCCAGATGCGCGCCGCCCCGATTCCCATAAGCACATACAATGCCGTCCAGGCAATGGGAAACACAAATGCCGGCAAGCACAGGAAATTCCCCATGATATCTTCATACCCTTGTATCCCTGTCCTGCTCAATAGGCCCGAAAGAAGGCCTGCCGCCTCTGCAAATACGATAAAAAACACATATGCTTTCCATGCTTTTCCGCCCACAAACAATCACCCCCACGCAAATATATGCGCAGGGGCTTGCCCGATATGCAAATCAGCTCATATTCTGTTGTTCAACCAAACGTTCTGCGCCATATTTCTTGCGGAGCGCAGGCTTTTCGATCTTGCCGGTCGCATTTCGCGGCACTTCGGCAAAGATAATCTTCTTTGGCCGTTTATACCGGGGCAGCTCCTTGCAATACTGATTGATTTCATCTTCGGTACACGTCATGCCCTCCTTAATGGATATGATCGCACCCGTGATTTCACCCAGCCTCCTGTCGGCAAGCCCGATCACCGCCACATCCTTCACCTTTTCGTATGCGCTGAGGAAATTTTCGATCTGGACGGGATAAATATTTTCGCCGCCGCTGATGATAACGTCCTTTTTCCGGTCAACCAGGAAAATAAATCCATCCTCATCCTGCATCGCCATATCCCCGGTATAGAGCCAGCCATCCTTCAATGCACTGGCGGTAGCTTCCGGATCATTGTAATAGCAGGTCATGACGCCCGGGCCTTTCACGCAAAGCTCGCCCACTGCGCCCTGTTCCACTTCATCGCCGCTTTCATCGACGATTTTGCATTTCCAGCGGTATCCCGGAATGCCGATCGCACCCACCTTATGGATGTTTTCGATCCCCAGATGGACGCACCCCGGGCCTGTCGATTCCGATAAACCGTAATTTGTATCATACAAATGGTGCGGGAAATACTCTTTCCAATGCGTAATCAAAGACGGCGGCACGGGCTGCGCACCGATATGCATCAGCCGCCATTGATCCAGCTTATAATCGGAAAGCTTCACATCGCCCCGGTCGAGGCTGTCCAGGATTTCCTGCGCCCAAGGGACGAGCAGCCATACCAGGGTACATTGTTCCTTGGAAACCGCTTCCAAGATGATTTCCGGCGTAGTTCCCGTCAAGAGCACTGCCTTGCTTCCTGCGCAAAGGCTGCCCATCCAGTGAAATTTCGCGCCCGTATGGTAAAGCGGCGGGATGCATAAAAACACGTCGTCCCTGCCGGTCAAATGATGCTTTTGCTCCATCTGCGCCGCCTGCATCAAGCTTTCGTGGTTATGTAAAATCGCTTTGGGAAAACCCGTCGTTCCCGAAGAAAAATAGATCGCAGCATCGTCATCCTCTTCTAAACGGATGAGCGGCGCTGTGCTGGAGCAATCCGCAACCAGCTCTCGATACCCTTCCGCAAAGGTCGGACAGCCATCGCCTACGTAAATCAGCAGCCTGCCCTTTCCGATCTCTTCTTCGATCGACTCAATCCTGCCGATGAACTCCGGACCGAAGAACAGCACATGGACTTCTGCCAGATCCGCACAGTATTGGATTTCCTCCGCCGTAAAACGAAAATTAAACGGCACTGCGATCGCGCCTGTCTTCAAAATGCCGAAATAGATCGGCAGCCATTCCAGGCAGTTGAACATCAGGATCGCCACGCGGTCTCCTTTTTTAATGCCCCTGCTCAAAAGCATATTTGCGACCCGGTTCGCCTTTTCATCGAAAACATTCCAGGTTATTTCCCTCCGGTATGGCGTCGATGAGGTCTGCTGCACCAGGTCGTATTCCTTCCAGGTCTTCTTTCTGGCATCTTTAATCGTCGGATTCAGTTCCACAAGCGCTATTTCCTCGCCATAAAGTTTATGATTTCTTTCCAGCAAATCGGTTACAGGCATATTTTAAATCCTTTCTCTCGCATATATGATACGTTTTCTGGCTAATAATTTCTAACGGTATATATTTCTAACGATATGAATCAAAATCATACGGCATATATTATACACAATTTCAGGCGTTTCGTCCAGAATTATCAGGCGAAATCAAACAAAGCGCATGGGATGCTCCAAAACCGGAACGCCCCATGCGCATGATTTATTTGGCGTGTATGTACCGAACATCATCTATTGATGCGCATTCATCTTGTTCTTCCATTTCATGGTTCTTCTGCCCATGCGCCCTTATTTGCCATGGCTTGCGCGCATTTTACCGGATGGGACAATGGCAGGGCCAGCGGCTTTGGAGGTCATCTGCCGCACGCTTGCGCACATTTCACGGTACGCCCCGGCCGCTATATGTGGTTTGCCACCTCAAACGCATCCCAGATGCCGTACATGATATTCGATACCTTCTTCGCATCGCCCAGCACATAAAGCTCCGGAATTTCAAATTGCAGCTCTTTATAAAGCGCATCGTTTTCCTGATAGCCCACAGCGAGGATCACGGAATCGCAATCAAACTTTCTTTCCCCGTCCGCAGTTTCCACGGTAAGCTGTTTTCCATCATAACCCTTTGCCTTCGCGCCTGCGATCACCTCGATCCCGTTATACGGAATCAGCCGTTCGAGCATTTCGCTGTTTGCATGGCAGAGCGGTCCGTTTACCGCCAGGATCTGGTCGAGCGCTTCGACGATCTTCACATCCTTTCCCTGCTGTGCCAGCCACAAAGCAGTTTCACAGCCGACAAGCCCGCCGCCGATTACGACAGCTTTTCCGCCTGCCTCTTTTTCCTTCATCAGCACCTGCGCCGCAGAGTACACCTTGTCGTCAGCGCCAAGCGAAAACATCTTCGGCGTTGAGCCGGTTGCCAGGATAACACCATCAACATCAGCGCTCTTAATCTGCTCTGCGCTGAGCTTTGTATTCAGATGCACCGGCACATGAAGCTTATCCAGCATCACGCCAAACCAATCAGCCAGCGCGATATCGTCCTCTTTAAAATCTGGCGCTCCGCCGGGCAGCAGGTTGCCGCCGAGACGGCTGCCCTTTTCATAAAGCACGGGTTTATGCCCCCGCAACGCCAGAACCATTGCCGCTTCACAGCCTGCCACGCCGCCGCCGACGATCATGACATCTTTCGGCGTGCATACAGGCTGTAATGCCGTCGCCCGTTCCCGGCAAGCCTGCGGATTAACCGCACAGTTCAGCATCGAATATTCCTGAATCCTTCCCATGCAGCCTTCGTGGCACGAAATGCATGGCCTGATTTCCGCCTGCCTTCCGCTTCGCAGCTTATTCACATAGTCAGGATCTGCCAAAAGCGGTCTGCCCAGGCTGATCATATCCGTCTCCCCGTTCTCGATCGCTTCCAGCGCCATATCCGGATCGTCCATCCTGCCCGCACAGATGACCGGCACATCGACCGTTTCCTTCATCAGCTTCGCATACGGGCGGTAAAGCCCCTTCTTCTGGTACATAGGCGGATGGCTCCACCACCAGGAATCGTATGAACCGACATCCGTGTCAAGCGCATCATAACCGTACGATACGAGCAATTTGGCCGCTTCTGCCCCTTCGTCCAGATCCCTGCCCTTTTCCACAAATTCTTCGCCCGGCAGCGCACCGTCCCTGAAATCCTTAATAAAGCTCTTCGGGCTATAGCGCAGCGTTACAGGGAAATCCTCTCCGCAGGTTTTCTTGATTTCCTCTACGATTTCCCGTGCAAAGCGCAGCCTGTTTTCCAGGCTTCCGCCGTATTCGTCCGTACGCTGGTTGAAAAGCGCAATCGCAAACTGGTCGATCAGGTAGCCTTCGTGAACCGCATGGATCTGCACGCCGTCAAAGCCTGCCCGTTTCGCATTGAACGCACCTTTGCCAAACTGCTCCACGATCAGCCTGATTTCTTCCTTCGCCAGTTCCCGGCAGGTCTTATCAAGCCACCTGTGCGGGATCGGCGACGGCGCTACAGGCGGGTATTCACCGAGGTTCGTCGGTATGGTAACGCGCCCAAAGCCTCCTGACATCTGTAAAAACACCTTTGCGCCGTACGCATGGATGCGCTCGGTCATCTCTCGTCCCGTTCTTACAAACTGGACGGAGTTATGCGTCGGGCACGGGCAATTCGGCATACCGTGTTCCTCCACCTCGTTATCGACAAAGGTAACGCCCGTTATGATCAGGCCCGTGCCGCCTTTGGCACGTTCGGTATAATAGTCGATTCCCCTCTGGTTAAAGCCGCCCTCCGCATCGGCAAGCCCGAGCGGTCCCATCGGAGCCATGGCAAACCTGTTTTTGATCCTGCATTTGCCAATGCTCACGGGCGTAAACAATTTCTCATACTTAAAATGCATCTGACACCTCCCGTTTTCATTTCGCTTCCTTGTTTTGTTACATTGCTTTGTTACATTCGAACCGCGCGTTCAATGAAATATTCCATTCGATTTACGATTCAGCAAAACCATAATTTACTAGAATCATTTTAGAAGAAGCCCACACCATTAAAACCATACGTCTTCAAAATCACCCTCACTAAAACGATGACTCACGAGAGCCATGATTTAGCAGAAATTACGGTTCACCCGGGTCTCGTCCTATTAAAACCACACGCCACCAAAATCGTACTTTGCCGAAGCGATAATCTACTGAAATCGTGATCCAGCAGAACCGCAATTCACTAGAGCCGCGCATTACCAAATCTGAGATTCATTAGAATCATTTCATTGAATATATTCTATGAAATGATTCTACCACAGATAATTATCTATTGCAATCCCAAATACGGTCGGTTAAAATAAATCCCATGAAGAAGAAACTGACAAACCGCGATAAACAGGCGCAAGCCACGAAAAAGAAAATCTACCAGGTCGGGATAAAGCTGATCCAAAAACACGGACTCGATGGCGTGAACGTGACGCAGATCGCCAAATCAGCGGGCGTTTCCGTCGGCACATTCTATCATTACTACAACTCGAAGCTCGATTTATTCATGGATCTTTACCGCAAAGCCGACCAGTACTACGAAACAGAACTAGTGCATTCACTGAAAGGCTGCTCCTATCCGAAAAATGTCTACCGCTTTTTCGATGAATATGCTGAACTTGCGGTAGAAAACGGCGTACCGCTCACGCAAAAAATGTACGTTCCCGAAAACACGCTGTTCACTGCCAGGACACAGGGAATGCACGCCGTGCTGGAAGCGCTCATCTGCGATGCGCAAGTCTGCGGGCTTTGCAAGTTAAAAGACACGCCGCAGGAAATCGAAAAGGAATTATTCCTCATCGCCCGCGGCGTGATATTTGACTGGGCGCTGTATGAAGGCAGTTATGATTTAAAGGAAAAAATGCAGAAGATGCTGGCGCTCTATTTGGAAAGCGCATAAGGCGCTCGCTTGCGCCCTATTGAAAGTGCGCATGAATCACTAGCTTGCTACATCGCATCAAGCAAATCGATTGCACAAACGCTAATTGGCGGAAAGACCTACAAGGCACGTACTTGCTTCTACGTACCCGGCAATCGAGCTGGCGTCATGTTTTTTACCATATAGAAAACATCGCTGTAAACCATATACAAAGCCTGCCGATGAAAAAGGATCGAAGAAGCTGGCTTCGTTCCTTCTATCAAGCAATACGCCAACATCATAAATGAACTTTATATTTCCAATCAAATGAGGAGGCTTCTATGTATTTTGACGATTTTAATGTTGGAGATATCTTCCCTATCAAACGCATCCAGATAAAAAAAGAGAAAATGACAGCGTTTGCAAAAGAATACGACCCCCAGCAGATCCATACCGATGAAGCATTCGGAAAAGAATCTAAATTCGGCCAGATTATCGCACCCGGAATCATGAGCTTCATGTCCGTCTGGGCTGAATTTGTCAAAAGCAATGTCATTACCGATCATTTCATTGCGGCGCAGAGCTTCAAAATCAACTGGCTTTCCCCGGTATTCGCCGATGATGTCTTAACCGGGCAGGCCATCATCAAAAAACTGACGCCCCGCAATCCGTATAACGGCATTGTCGATATCAATCTCATCATCTTTAACCAGGATGAAAAAATGGTGATGGATACAGTCACGGAAGCCATACTTGCCCGCAGGCCATAGGCATTGCCGGCAAAAATAACGGCAAAGCCTTACGCATTACTTTCCATACCCTTCCAGAATCCCTTTTAAAAACGCCCGGTACTCGTTTTTCACCATCGCCGGACCATCAATATAGATCCCGCCTGAAAGACCTGTGACCCATCCGAAAAACTGCGGGCTGACGGATACGGTCACATTCACCCTGAAATGGCCAGCATCCTCCGGAATAATCATGACATCCTTGGAAAAGCGGTCGATGACCACCCCGACCAAATGCTTCGCACATACTAAACTGACACTCACATCGTCCCCGCCATACATCCCGAAGGTTTTCTTGGAAAACGCCGCAAGGTCGAAATCTGCGAAACGCTCTTGTCCAAGCCGGCCTTCCGCTATGACCGCTGCATTTTTCATTTTATCCACACGGTAATGCTTGATCTTATCCGTTGCCTCCTCGTAAGCGATCAGATAATAATTTTCATCATCCCATGTAAGCGCCCATGGACTAACAACATAATGCGCCCCCGCCCGCTTGGCAACGAGTTCCTTGTCCATGCTCCATTCAGTATATTGAAATTTAATCTGCTGGTTCGTCAAAATCGCCGTATGAATCTGGTCTACATTAAAATAAATCGTTTCATTGCCCGTTTTGATCCTATTAAAGATTACGACATTCCGCTTTAGCTGCTTAGCGTCGTTTTCACTTGCCAGCCGCTCGATTTTTTCGATCAGTTCACCCGATTTCTTAGCCGTAATAAATTTCGACGCCTGCACTGCATCCACCAGCAGTTTCAGTTCAGGAAGCTCAAAATCCCGCGCGCCGATATAGTACCCAGGCTTGGTCCCGCCCTTTACCTGGACGATATCCAGCCCGAACGCAGCAAGCGTTTCGATATCGCTATACACGGTCTTCCGATCCGCCGCAAGGCCATAACTGCTCAATGCTTTAACCAAGTCCGCCGCAGACATGACATGATTTTCATCTGTCCGCTCCAACAAAATCTTCATGATATATAATGTTTTTAATTTTGTGTTTGAAATTGCCATGCGCATTCTTTCGCTGCCCTGGGGTTTCATCGCCCGATGCATATTTCCCGGGAGCGGTCCTTTCGTTTGATTTCGCAATCGTTTCGTCTTGCGATCAGTTTACTATAAATGCGCGCCGCATGCAATCGCCCAATCCGCATCCCTGCATCGCCCTGTCCCATCATGCAATCCCCTAAGCCCTCCTCCGCACTACCCTGTCCCATCATGCGAGGCCGCTCAGCCCGCATCCCCGCAACGTTCATCCTCCTGCGCCATCTTCACCTTGCAGATTACGCCCGTCGGAAGCATATGCAAAACCTCGGCATCCGCTTCCTCACCGATTTTGTCGTAAAGCCGCCCTGCGCTCATGCTTTCTCCCAAAACCGTATACGGGCTGTTTGCAACGTATCCAATCCGGCCAAGCCCTTCCAGTTTCACCTCGATCGCCTCGCTATCGTATTCATTATCCGGCTCTTTTACGAGTTTCACCGACATACCCTTTTCGATAAAATCCATGCCGTAATAATGGTTCGTTCCTGTAATCGTGATATAAAATGTTTTCATTTGCGTTCTCCTTTCCAAATTTACGCTTCCATATAATCCAAGTAATCCGTTTCGCTGGCAAACAGCATATACGCCCCGTTTACATATCCCATATACCCTTCATAAGTAAAATATCCGCTCATTTTTGCCTCCTTTCAAACGCAATACGATTTGTTTTGGCGTCTTCTCCCTGCACTTTTATCGTATTTCCATTTGATATTCCCTATTATCCACATACCACTGTCCAAAAATCTCCCCAGTGAAATTTTTTTTCAAAAAAAAATGAGCCTTATCGGCTCATGATCGATATAAATAAAAGGAAACCTCGGGGATTTCCTTAGAATAAATTAAACTTTGCGCTTGTAAATTAAAAAATCTGCCAAATTATGATTATTTCTTCGCCTCGCAAATATAAGCGCTGATTGTATCTGCGGGGATTGCATAATCATATAGGCCTCGTATTAAATTACACTATTCATGTTTTTTGCTATCTTCTCCATAGGATATCGGTGTTTCCGCCACCATAGGCAAATCCTGCGGCATATCATATGCATACACCCCAGGCGTTTCCGAAACCTTAGCCGCTTTCTTCCGCATTTCCCGATACGCAACTTCTGCCAGCGCACGCATAACCGCATTATATTTAGCCGTATCTTCAAATAAACTTTGATACGATTCCTGCGCCTCCATATAGCCATCCTGCGCCGCCACATCAAACGCTTTGGGAAAAATGCTTTCAACAAAAATCTTCGGATCAGAAGATTGCGCCATTTTTTTCAACTTCTTATCGGAAAACAACTTATCCCGGAGCGCTAACAAAATAACTTTATCCCCCTCTGTAAAATGCCCCTTAAATTTCTCATTAATTTTCGCGATCACCTCATCCAACGGCGTTTTTTCATCCATCCCCTTGATGCCTTTGTGCTTTGCCGGAACATATACGGTTTTTGCTTCATCCAAAGCAATTTCACCCTGAAATGTCTTTTGCAGTTTATAATATTCCAGTTTCAGCTTACCCTCCAAGTCAATCAACTCCACAGGGTTTTTCGGCAATATCCCAATCAAATAAGAACAGAATACATACTCCTTCTGCAGCTCTTTATCAAACATTCTCAATATCTGCGATATATAACTATACCATTTAATCAAATTCCGTACCTGTCTGCGGAATTGGTATCTTTCATTCTGCGTCTTTTTATTATAACGGTTAGAAATAGGAAGTAAAATACTGCTCATTCGCCCCATTGCCTTGTCATCCTGCCTGCCTTTTTTGTAATACTCGTCTGTAAAAGCTTTAATATCCTCATCCGAGTAAATACCATACGCCCGCAATTCTCTCTGTGTCTGATACAATAAGTCTGTGTTTACTTCTTCCTGTAGGAATGTTTCCTGATAAAATGGCTGAAATGCTTCCTTTATATCCTCCGCCTTATTTACAAAATCTAATACAAAAGTATCTGTCTTGCCCTCGCAAGTGCGATTCAGACGGGATAAAGTCTGTACTGCTTTCACATTCTTTAACTTCTTGTCCACAATCATCGTATGTAAAAGTGGCTCATCAAACCCTGTCTGATATTTTTCCGCTACAATCAGCACATTAAAATTGTCATGGAACTCCGCTTTCGTCTGGTTCTCCGAAATATGAGAACCGTCTTTACGTACATTCAGCTTTGATTCCGTGTATTCTTCGCCCTTGTCATCAATCGCACCGGAAAAAGCTACCAGAATATCGATATCATCATATTTCTTTTCTTCGATGTACCGTTTGATTTCGTGATAATAGCGGACAGCCGCCAGCCTGGATGATGTAATCACCATCATCTTTCCTTTGCCATCAATCTTATGCCTCGTGGTATCCCGGAATGTCTCCACAATAATCTGCGATTTCTGGCTGATGTTATACGGGTGCAATTCCTGATATTTGCGGATGGCCTTTGCCGCCCTGCTGGAAGGAACATCCGGGTTATCGGTCATGGTCTTTGCAATTCGGAAACAGGTATTGTAGGTCATGTAATTCTGAAGGACGTCAAGAATAAACTTCTCCTCAATCGCCTGCCTCATGCTATATACATGAAACGGATGGAAAGAGCCGTCCTCTTGTTCCTTCCCAAACATTTCCAGCGTGGTCGCCTTTGGCGTAGCAGTAAACGCAAAAAAGGACAAATTCTTATGCTTGCCCTGCGCAATCATTTCTTTTACAAGTCTGTCCTCCAGGTCAACTTCTTCCTCTGCCAATCCTTCACGCTCTGCATACTCCCGCAAAGCTTCTTCCGTATCTGCCAGCGCAGTCTTCAATTTAAGCGCCGAACTGCCTGTCTGGGAAGAATGCGCCTCATCCACAATTACAGCAAAGCATCTGCCATTTGCCTGATCCACTTCCGTATAAATCACTGGAAATTTCTGTAGCGTCGTAACAATAATGCGCACGCCGTCATTGAGCGCATTTTTCAAATCCTGGGAATTTTTATCTTCTCCTATGGTTTCTATCGCCCCTAACTTATGGTCAAATCCCGAAATTGTTTCCTGAAGCTGTGCGTCTAATACCGTGCGGTCTGTCACGACGATCACACTGGAAAATACCGGCTTGTTGCTTCCGTCAAAAAGTGAGGCAAGGCGGTATGCCGTCCACGCAATCGAATTGGATTTACCGGAACCTGCGCTATGCTGAATCAGATAATGCTTGCCTGCACCATTTTCCCGTACATCCGCCACAAGCTTCCGAACAACATCTAACTGATGATAGCGGGGAAATATCAATGTTTTCTTTTTCTGCAAATTGATAAACTTCTGGACAATATCCAGCATACTGTCTTTCTGGAATACATTTTCCCAAAGATATGCCGTAGGATATCCGTTCGGATTGGGTGGATTCCCGGCGCCACCATCAACCCCCGCCCCATTAGAGCCTTGATTAAAAGGCAAAAAACCGGTATCTCTCCCTGCCAGTTTCGTTGTCATCCAGACTTCTGTATGATCTACGCAGAAATACGCCAAAATCCGCTTATTAAATTGAAAGCATATCTCTCTTGGGTCTCTGTCATACATCCATTGAGCCTTGGCATGATCCACATTCTGCCCTGTGTACTGGTTTTTTAGTTCAAAAGCAAACACTGGAATACCATTCACTACAAGTACCATATCCACGGACTTTTTCGTATCCGCAGAATAATACCATTGCCGATAGCACTCGACTTCATTTTCCGCATGCTGAATCCCTGCCGTATCGTTCAACGCAGATTCCGGTTTAAAATAGCAGACTTTAAAAGTGATGCCTCTATGCTTAAATCCGTTTCGCAAGACATACAGCACGCCATCCATATCGCAGGCATTGTGAAAAGCAACACAAAATTTTCGCACAGGATCTATGGCATTCTGCCGTTCAAACGCCGCCCACTCCCTCGACTGGGTACGCTGGATAAAGGAAACCAGTTTATCCGGATATAAGCCCAATTTCGGACTATACGTTCCGTTTCCCTTTGCATATCCGCCTTCGGAGGATATGAGAAAGGTCTCAATGTCCGATTCAAACTGCTGTTCTGTGGTAACTGTTATGCCCATGATTTTCCTCCGCAAATCGCTTTGAAAAAGAATTGCTACATATAGCGACTTTTCCTCTTAAATCTATTTTAATCAGTTGACTCACAAGGCGCTTCCTTTTTTCCTGTGACATATTCGTAAATAAGAGATTTTTTGTAATTCTCTATCTCGGAAAGATATTGCTCTTTCTTGGCAATCAGTTCATCTATTGCTAAGCATTTTTGGTCAAGGCAACTTGCGATCTCCTTCTGTTCTTCATAACCCGGCACAGCGATAGAAAAATTCAGGAACTTATCTGCCTGCAGTCTCCATCTGCCTAATCCGCTTACGCCTTGCCCTAATCCATGAAAAATACGGTTCGTATAACACATCTGCATTAAATATAGATAATATTGGCTGCAATAGTTATCCTTGTCAATTAATCCAAACACCCTATAATCGGGGCTTGTTACGCCTTCATATTTGGAAACATCCACCCATCCAGTCAGTAAATCCATATGGTTCATTGCAAAATCGCCTATATGCACCAGTTGGTAATTACTATAGTTTTCAGCTAACTGGCCTTCATTCCTCGATAAATCCTTTGGCTTAATTCCTTTTTGTGTTATCGATAACACCGTATGCCCTTCTTCTCCAGCAATATCTTTCTGAATTTTAAAAATATATTTAACCTTTCTCATTCTCCAATCGCTAGGAATCTGTCCGAACCATGTGCTTTGGCTGTCTTTCATTTCCCTGTTCCCTCTTACGCCTTTGGTAACAGCCTGCGTAATGACAGCTTGCTTTAGCTTTTTGTATTCGTCTATGCTTGCACGGGTTTTGTTCAATATATTATCAAGTTCTGCGCACTGAATATTTAAAAAATGAGCAATTTCTTTCTGCTTCTGGTTATTAGGAAAAGGAATTTTAAATCCAACCACAACGCTGGCGTTTATTGCTGGATAGCTTATTCCTGTTGAGTATGCTTCAACCATACAAATAAATGATTCTGATAATATTGCGTATCTCAAATACTCGTAATTTATTTTTTTTGCACGTATTACTACAAATCCAGTTGATGCAATTTGCATATTTGCACTATCTTGTATAGTTGCTACCGCTCTAAGGTATGTCCTTACCGTTGATACAATTATATCATTCTTTTTCACTATTCTTCTTGCCCTAGACGGTGCATTTTTATATTTCATATGTTCAACTTGAGTTACACCTTTTCCATATTCAACAGAACCAATCTCAATATAATCAAACCCATATTCTGAATTAGTATTTTCACTGAGTGTTTCATCATTATATGACGCAATATATTTAATCGGCACCAACTTCCACTCTTTCGGTATCTCCCCAATCCACGCAATCCCGCTATCCTTCATCTCCCTAGCCATGCTTATTTCTCCTCCGCAAACAGCTTTTCCAAAGAAGCAGAAATATCAGCCTCCAGCACATGAATCCGCGCCACGATATCCTCCACCTTTTCCGGCGCCTGGTACTCATAAAAATACCGTGTCATAGGGATCTCATACCCTGCCTTCGTCTTCTTCTTGTCAATCCACGCATCTTCCGCATAGGGCAGCACTTCTCTCTCAAAGTACCTGTCAATATCCTGCGTAAGTGGTACATTCTCCGTATCACGCAGGCTGGCATCTGCGACAGGCTTTCCCTTTTTCAGGACAATTTCCCCGTTCTCATCCCGCTGTGGCCTTTCCACCACAATTTTGTTGTATCCAAACGCTACCGTTTCAAATATTTTACTCTCGCAATAAATTCCGCTCTTATCCCCATACACAGCGCAGTTTTCAAAAGAACCGTAAGCCTTTACAATCAACTCCCGGCACTGATCCGTAATATCGTTTCGTTTCGTTCCAATGCCCTTTCGCCTTGCCTCATAACAATGTGAGGCATCTATAAGCTGCACTTTTCCTTCCCGATATGCCGGTTTATTTTTAGAACATATCCAAATATAGGTACTGATCCCTGTATTCATGAACATATCCGTAGAAAGCTGCACGATTGCATCCAGCCAGTCATTTTCCAAAATATATCTTCTAATCTCTGAAGAACCGCTCCCGGCATCCCCTGAAAACAGCGGAGAACCGTTTTGTATAATTGCCATTTTCCCATTCGGCGCAAGCTTGGAAAGCCCATTTAATACAAACAACTGCTGCCCGTCGCTGATTTTGGGAAGCCCCGGGGCAAACCTGCCCTGCTCCCCCCTTGCCGCTTCTTCCTTCACCTTTTTCTGTTCGCGTTTCCAGTCAATCCCAAAAGGCGGGTTAGAAATACAATAGTCAAAAGAAAAACCTTCAAACTGATCATCTGACAAGGTATCTCCAAACCGCATATTATCGGGATCTCCTCCGCGAATCATCATATCTGCCTTGGCTATCGCATATGTAGAAGGATTAAACTCCTGGCCAAAGCAAGTAACTTCTATATCGCTGTTCAAATCATGGATTCTCTCCTCCATGCAGGAAAGCATCTGGGATGTTCCCATCGCCATATCGTAAACTGTCATTCCGCCTGTATCCAAATCGGCATCCGCAAGCAGCAAATCCGTCATCAGGTAAATAATATCCCTGCTGGTAAAATGCGCTCCTGCTTCTTCTCCAAAGGACTCCGAAAAGCGGCGCACTAAATCTTCAAAAATATAACCGCAATCCACAGCGCTGATTTTATCAGCGCCCAAATATCCTTTTTCAGAATGAAACTCTTTAATAACCAGATACAGCGTATTGCTCTCCACCATTCTTTTGATGATATTATCAAAGTCAAACTTGGAAAGAACATCCTGCGCATTTGCAGAAAAACCGACCAAATAATCCTTAAAATTTACTTCTATGTTATCGGGATCAGCTAAAAGCGTTTCAAATGTAAATTTGCTTGTATTGTAAAACTGATAACCGGACGCTCTTGTCAGAAAGCCATCAATGACTGCCAAATGCTTCACTTTCTCATATTGCGCAAGCACGTTACCATGAGTAGGCAATAAGCAATCATGAAATCTCTTAACCACTGTCATCGGCAGAATAACAAGACCGTATTCATGCGGTTTAAACGGCCCGCGAAGCATATCCGCCACATTCCAAATTACAGTCGCTTTTTCCGCTATATTGGTTCCAACATCACTGATTCTATTGTTGCTCATTTATACCAGTTTCCTCCTGTGTTAAATCCGTAAGCGATCGCAATCGCTTCCAGCAAAGTGAATTTACCGCTGCCGTATACCCCTCATAACAGTAGCTAGCTATAGTCAATGCCTTTCACTGGACTATGCTCCACCGCAAGCAAATAACCATCTTTATCAACCTTGCTCAGTCAATGATTTTTTGCAGTCCCGCTTTGAACATAAGGTTAAGCCAAATGCGGATGCTACGCCTATTTCCGTTATTTCCAAATCATCTTCGATGATAAACAGAGCAACATTAATTTGATTATCTCTGCAATAGAAATGAACCGCATCATATGTTGTCATTCATCAAAATATCAATGCCGTCTTTTTCTATCTATTATATCAAAAGACTCCCTGCTTTTTCATAAAAATTCATGATTCAGGAAACGATATGCTGGGCATCTGTCTTAAAAAATAGGATACAATTTCCTATACCCCATCTAATCAAAAAAATTTATTGATTATTTTAATGTTTTGATATATAATAAATATACTTATTTGAAGGATTGCTATATCCTTTTGCCCGCAGTGTATTGGTAGTGCCTGCGGGTTTTTCATTCTAAAAAAGACTTTTTCCCATCGCTTTATACCGTTTTATATAATCATTCAGGCAAAGATCATTTGCACATCCCGCCCATTTGTCTGGTTCATCTTCCATGAGGCCATCATTGCACCATCCGCATACGGGACATATCCCAAAATCGCTTTCATCAGCAAATATATGCTTACCACAGACAGGGCATGGATGTGGAATCGGAGAATAATTTACGTCCAAATAATTGTAATCAGGGTTTATCGCAACCTGTTCTTCATACCACTTTTTATATTCATTTAAAGATTTTTCATTTTCACCTGTCCTCAAATCAGGATTTTCGTACTGACCATAATCATATTTCCAGCCACAACTACTGCACTGCACATAATCGTCGTATTGATAATCCGCATTCTGTAGCTTGGAAAAATAAAATTTATCACAAACTGGACATGACATTGGAATATATTTCATATCTTTATTTAACATTCTTCCATTTCCTTTCTTGCGCTTTATAATAATCATATCCCCCTTTCGGGCTATAATAAGTCACTACAAATCCATCCTTCGTAATAATTGCAAATTCATTTGTCTTTTTATTGTATTTATATGTAGAATTGTTTTTATCTATAAAGCTCACGCAGTTTTTTCGATCAACTGTATTAGCAAATTTAACAGCATGTGCTTCATACGCATCCTTATTATGACATCCCATTTGCGAGCCATGCCTATTGAAATGATCCTGTAAAGTGTTTTTATTAAATTCCTTTGCCCAACCAAACCCTGTATGTTCTGTAGGTTTATGTTGTCTCGAACCTCTTCCCGCACCATAGCGGTTGCTTGCCCCTTTTGTTGCCATTATTTCACCGCCTTCCATCTAGAACGAATCCAAGGCTCGTATTCAATAATGGGAACTCGTTTCTTAAAAACATCAAAATAACGTCCTGACAAGCTTCCATATATGATAATTGTTTTAGGATTCAGCCTATCAATCATTTGCTCCAAAAAGCAATACCACTCATATTTTTGCCATTTCCTTTTGATAAACCCATGAGTCCCAACGGCGATTATTTCTTTTTGGGGAAACGCTGAATAAAACTCTGGCATCAAATCATCAATACCATCTCTAATATTAGGAATTAAAGGAATGCCATTATTAGCATAATAGTACGAAAATGATAAATTATCATTCATCTGTTGCTTTTGTTTTATTATTGGCATATCGCTATGTATACTGAAATCAAAGCCTATAATCCCTGCTGACCTTTTAAAGAAATTGAGATATTTACCCGGGTTTTTCCGAATCCGTTCAAATGTAGAATCCGGAGAAAAAAAACAAATATAAGTTTTCGACAAATCTCCTCTGTAATTGATTGCTTTCTCGAAAGGCATAATGAATTCGGGAATGTTCTTCGCAACCATATCGTGTCGTATAATTGGATATTCCTCATTTTCAGTAAACTGTGCACCTTCTACCAAATAGGCACCAAATGCATCTGGTACTTTTCTCACCGATTCTTTGTTTTCCATCGTAACGCTCCTTTCCAGAGGATACGATATTCTTGTTACTTATTTGAAAAATTACTATATCCTCCTGAATGTTTCTAAAAAATAACTTACTATAAAAAAGAATGTTGGTAGCACTCCTTTAAACTTTAACATTTGATTACCTGAAGCTCTATAAGGGATTTCTCATAATCCTTTAAATCGCCAGAGTAATTTAACCAGTTTATGTATCGTTGAAAACAAAGGTACGCACACCGTTCTGATATTCCAAAGGCATATGCTGTATCAATATAATCATGGCATTTGTAATGTTGAATTAATGGAGATGGCGCAAGCGCATATGCGGCATAATAATTCGCCATAATACGTGCAAGTTCACTTTCGCATCTATGCCCGAGATCTATATGCCCAATTTCATGCATTACTGTAAATCTTTGACGTTCAACGCAACAATCATCACGATACCAAATCACAAATGTGCATAACTCAGTGTCATAATAACTTACACCATCCTCAGCATTATTTTTGAGCTTAACAAATTGCTCTGGCGTAGCCGCAGAATAAGGCTTTAAAACATATCCTTGTCGTTTCGCAATGTCAAATGGATCAATAGGTATGTTTAAAATATTCATTACCTTATACAGTGTAACAACTTTTCGTTCGATCATGGTGTAAACTTTCCCCGGTGGCTTAATTATTTCTGTCATTATTTTGTTAACACCCTTATCAATTCCATTTTTTCTTTATCAGTCATCGTTTTGGCGCTTCTTGCAACAAGCCTGTGGATTTCAGAGAAATCTTCTTTAGGTTCTGTACCTAAAATCAAATAATCTGTAGTCGTGTTTAAAGCCGTTGCCAAATTTGCGATAACTTCCATCTTCGGTGTGCGATTCTCACATATAATCCGCGACATTGTAGCTTCCGTAACGCCTGCCATTTTCGCAAGTTCTTTTTGCGTATACCCCATCTGCGATAATAAATCAGTGATTCGCTTCCCAATGCTGTCCATTTTACCTCTCCTTTATTATAACACATTATTGACAAAATTATAATGCATTATGATAATTTTGTCAATAATAGATTTTTACTTACGATGTATATATCATTAAAATCCACATATTCTCTTTTTCATATCTGCCACAAAAAATCTTTCTGCTGCTTTATCTGTACAAAGTTAACGGATATATCTTTGTGAATTAACCGGGAGATTGAACTTCTCAAAATGCAAAAAAGCCTGTAATCCTTACAATTACATGCTTTTCTAACGAAATCGGTGAGATTCAGCTTTACATACCTTGACAAACAACCGCATTTTAGGTTTTTAATGTTTCAGACAGATCATCTACTATTACCGGGCAATCAGGAAAGCAAATTCTCTCCTCCCCGCTTCCTACAGTTGAAGGCTCCTATACCGGTTGAAGCAAGCGAAAATCTCCTGCCTTCTCGGCCTTGCCATCGCCGGGATGGACGATTTGCTCTCACAGATTGCCGCAAGCCCGTCCGTTTCGATCGTTTTTTCCAGCTCATCCACTGCCTGCCGCAGCGTTTTCCTGCCATTCATAATGTTCCTGCACGCATATTTGACGCATTGTCCCAGCGCCGTCACCTGTTCTGCATCAGCAAGCTGTTCCACATACCGCAGCTCGATCTGTTCTCTGTCGATGACCACCGCATCACGCCCCGCCGATTTTATTTTCACCCTGTCCCGGTTTGTGAAATTTTTTGGCGGCACAGGGTATCTCGCAAAACCTGGCTTTTCGGCAAGTTCCTCCGCACCTTTTACAGCTGGAAAATCCTCCGCCTCTTTTTTCGCATAAGCAGTTATATCCTTCGGAATGTACCGGTCCATCTGGATGATCTTGTCCGCCATATGAAAATAGGAACCGGAACTTCCCGCCACGATGACCGTCGATATCCCGTAATTTTCATACAGCTCGCGTATCCGGTCGATAAACGGCGTAATCGGCTCCATATCCCGGTGGATGACCCTCTGCATCAGCTCATCCCGGATCATGAAATTCGTGGCACTCGTGTCCTCGTCAATCAGCAAAAGCTTAGCCCCTGCTTCCATGCCCTCGATGACATTTGCAGCCTGGGAAGTGCTTCCACTGGCATCGGCAGTTGCAAAACGCACCGTATCCTTTCCGTTCGGCAGATCGTTTATGAACATGGAAATGTCCGTGCTTTTTATGCTCCTGCCATCCTCTGCCCTTATTTTGAGCGCAGTATCATCCGTAATAACAAATTCCCTGCCATCACCTTCTATATGATCATAGACGCCCAGTTCCAATGCCTTGAGCAGCGTGGATTTTCCATGATATCCGCCGCCCACGATAAGGGTGATTCCCTTCGGTATGCCCATGCCTGATATCTCCCCGCGATTTGGAAGCTCGATCGTCACGCTCATTTCCGCAGGCGACCTGAACGGAATGCCGTTTTTCATCGGCTTGTCCGATATACCGGTTGCCCGCGGCAGTATGCTGCCGTCTGCCACAAAAGCGCACAAGCCAAGCTGCGGCAGCATTTCCCTGATATGCTTCCTGTCATCTGCAAGCTCCGCCGCTTTTTGGAGCTTTTCCGCATCTGCATTTTGATATAACAAGGCGTCCTCGACGCATTCCGGGATAAAATCAAACAGGATCTTCTCCGCTTCCCTGCCATTTATCGTCCTCCCGTTCGCTGGCAGCCCCACTTCAAACCGCATGATGATGCTGCCGTTTTCCGGGTCGATCGTGCACGCCGTGCGTTCCAGTACCTCCTGTCCGCAATGGCTGACCGATATCAATCCGCTCTTTCCCGATCCTTTCGCCTGGAAGGCATGCTTTTCTGCGCACTTTCCAAATCTCCTCGTCAGTACGTCCTGGAGCGTGATCCTTCGGTGATCGCTGTGATAAAGCGCCTCTGGAAAGCCTGCGGCTTTTCCTTCAACGTGAACGCTCAGTTTAGATGGAGCAGCGAACGGATCTCCCTGTACATGATCGATAGACAGCAGGTATTTTCGAAAGCCGTATGCCCCTCTTATATCCTTATAAGCAGGGTATCCCCTGCGGTCGATCCTGCTAAGCATTTTTCTCAATTCTTCTGAATGTTTCATGTCCCGCACCTCTTTTCAAAATAAAATTCAATATAGCGCCTTTTTTATGTAAAAAGGCTTTGGTTTATTCATTATATCATTATTGAAGCACAAAGCAAAATTACTTTATTCGGGAGTCTGGCACATCGGAACCCAAAAATTCAGAATCATTTTATATTACACAATCCTGCGCCAACGCCCAAGAAAAGAATATTGCAAAGACAATCCAGGAGTAATTTAGCCTATCGTGATGCTTCCGTTAAAGGGCTGTTCCGCATTTACCACAGGCAGCAATAGGCACAGTCCTGCAAGGCTCCCGTTTTAAACGTTGTATATCCTTCGCAGTAGCAGCTTATCAAGAATCCCGTTTTCAAAAAGTTCCACAGCTTTTTTCGTGCTGATTCGTTCTTCTTCCCGGGCAAGGCCAGCAGAACTTGCCAACCCTAATTTATTTTCAATCGCCATGCTGCGCCTCATGCTTCTCGCCAAATATGTAATATATTGATCTTTTTGCCAATACCTGCGTCATTCCAGTACCGGCACGATCCTGATTTCCATAAGCTCCCCCACAACATAGTATGGATAAATGCCGATCCCGTCTTCACGATACGCCATCCCAGGGATACGGCCTGCGGTTTCTTTATCAGTCGTAAAACTATCCTCAACCGCCGTAAGCATTTTTTCGCTTACCGTTTTTACCTCTTCCGCAGGTTTTCCGGGGAACATCGTCCGAAGCGTATAAAAGATCAAGTCCTTGTAGATATCATATGTCGCAGGGCTATAGCTATGATCATCATAACAGAGGCTTATCTGGCAGATTTCCGAAACAGCGCTGTCTGCATAGACCATGATTTGTGGAAATACCCGCGAATCAGGTTCTTCCGAATAAGCATAACACGATGCTTGCATCATCCACTGGTCCGCCTCGCTAAGATATCCGTCTCCGTTCTCTGCCGCATAGAAACTATTGAAGCTTTTTATGAAATCCTCCAGCGATATGCTGAAAGCAATTTCTCCTTGAGCCGTGTTTACCGCCTCCACCTGGAGCTTGACAGGCTCGCGCCCTGCTGGTGAAGGTGCTTGATCGCTTGCGTTGCTACACCCCAGCAGCATTATCGATACTGCCGTGCATACGATCATGCAAATAACAGTGGCAATGCGTAATATGTTCCGATTTCTTCTGATGCTCATTTCCTTTATCTTCCCTTGTCAACAGCTTCCAGCAGATCTTCCACACGGCGGGCCAGCACATTGGCGAGGGATAATGCCCTGTGCAATAAAAACCCTTTTCATAATCATTATATGCTTTCCCCTTACCGAAAACGGGGTGTTCAATAATGCTGGCCGAACCGTGATATAATATCAACCTGCTCATTTTCGCCGTCCCTATGCCGCTATGGAAGAGTTTTTTTACATCTTATCCCTGTAAAAATGGTTTGTCAAGAAAGCGGGCTAAAAAATTGAAATAGCAAGCAGTTATTGACCGACATAGGCCGAAGCGGCGCCATCATTGAATGGCAGGCTCTGATTTCCGGCCGGGAAAATGCAAGAGAAATACCCAAAGGCGATAATCGTTCCAGCGACAATCGGAGAAATCATGCTGCTTTGCGTAAAGCGGCTAAATGCCCTAGGGAAGCTGTCTCTGCTCTATAAATCGCACATCCTGCCCGACATAGTAATTGTGCTTTTCATCGCCGTGATATATAATAAAAACAAGTTATCCTATGCATAGCAATATCATAAAAAAGGAGTTTTACCATGAAATTCGGAGTTTTAAAGGATATAAAGGACGGGGAATCCAGGGTTGTCGCCACCCCTGCCGAAGTCAGTGAATTAAAAAAGGACGGCCACGAGATATATGTAGCATCCCATGCCGGATACGATGCGGGCTTTGATGATGCGGATTATGCAAAGGCCGGTGCGGCCATCACAAAAACGAATGAAGAGATTTGGAAAACGTGTGATTTTGTCGCCAAGGTAAAGGAAATTGAACCTTGCGAATACGACTTGATGCGAGAAGGACAGATCATCTATTGCTGTATCCACCCTGCCGCCCACCGGGAAGAAGTAGACGCGCTGTTAGAAAAAAAGGTGATCGCTATCACGGCTGAGGATTCCCACCGCTTCGGCTCTCCGAACTGTGAAGCGGCGGGAAAGGCCGGCGCGTTTATGGGGCTGTGGTCGATGATGACGATGAACCAAGGGTGCGGCAAATTTGCCAGCGGCCTTGCCGGTGCGCCGGGCGTCAGAGCGATTGTCTGCGGCTGCGGTATCGTGGGAAAAGCCGCGATCGAGGTGCTTTGCAACATGGGTGCGGACGTGACCGTCGCTGATATCGATATCGGCGCTTTGCGTGCCATCAGCGAACACTACCATGGAAAAGTAAACACCATGATTTCCAATCGCTTTAACGTAACCAAAATGCTGCCCGATACCGATATGCTGGTGAACTGCGTGCGATGGCCAAAGGACGCATCCGAGCCGATGGTAAGCCGTGAAATGGTCGCTTCCATGAGGCGCGGCTCTGTGATCGTCGATATCAGCAACGATTACGGCTGCATCGAAACCTTCCATGAAACGACCCATGAACATCCGATTTACACGGAAGAAGGCGTCATTCACTACTGCGTCAACAATATCCCCAGCGCAATCGCCGGTTCGACGTCAGTCGCTTATGCCGCCGCAGTCCTGCCGCACTTCAAGGCCATCATGAACAAGGGACTGGAAACAGCCTGCGCAGAAAACGGATTCCTCCGCAGAAGCCTAACGGCATACAAAGGCTACCTCACCCATGAGGAAACCAGCGGCATTCAAAACCGCCCATGGGTGCAGCCGGAAGTAATCCTTAGCATTCAGGACAGGAAGCTCGACCCAGCGCCGAAGACGACGGTGACCCGCTCGGAAAACTATTATGAAGAATTTACGAAATGAAGCCAAAAGAAAAACCCAAGGGCAATCCAACGGCTTGGTCATAATATCCCCCGGGATACCATCCAGAATCAGCCACAGACATACGGCGGATAGCAGACCGACCATAACCCCGTATCTTAGATCACCATGAATAACGAATTTGCTTGAAACAAGAGCAGCAGAAACGCCATGAATGACAAAGTATGCTTAAAGCAATGTTTCCAACAATATCAATGGCAGCAAACCAAAACATTTATAAAAAATTTCTGAATAACGAAAAGGGAATCAGATTTGCTCCGATTCCCTTTTATCTTTTCAAATATGACAGACTTGAAGTCCGCTAACTTTGTAAGAAAAAAGCAAGCAGCTTTTCCAACATCAAGCGATACCGTTAATTTGTTCCTTTAACTTCCTTACCTCGTTTTCAAAGTGGTTTACCCGGATAAGCAGCATTTCTTTTTCTTAGTTGACCGCTAAGGATTCGTCAAGCTTGCAATCCAAGATTGCATGACCTTCGGCTACGACGCTGATATTTCTGGCAATTTTAGTTTCTAATGTGAGATTGATTGACCGAACATCATGCTTAAGCGTCTTTACTTCCTCCTTGGTTTCATTCTTAACTATTTCGGCTTCTGACTTAAGCGCCTTCACTTCATTTTCAAGAGTATCAAATCGGCCTTCAAAAGCATCAAACCGATTCCCCATCGCCTCAATGGCATTCAGTATTAATTGTGTGTCATTCATGCTACCCCTCCTCTTCCATCTTCACGATGATACGAATTTGATATATTCGTTTTTCGATGTCCCCCGCCCTGCCCGCTACTATGTCAATCACCAGGAACAGGACTTTGGAAAGGACAACGCTTAACCTATCGTTTACTCTATAGTAATTTTAGGGAGCTATTTCTCACATTCAAATTTAACAAAAGGTTTATCAATCATCGATGCGATTTGAAGCCCCAAGGATCATCACGCCTCAGGCCAGCAAAAGCTCCCGCACCCGCGCGAAAAGACCCCGGCATCATAGCCAGGGTCTTCTTTGTCGTTATTTTATCTCTGCTCTTTGGTTTATTCCGCAATCTTGCTCTATTTCTGCTCTTTTACCGTCGTTTCTAACGTGATGCCAAGCTCGGATGCATATTGGAAATATGTATCAACCTGCTCGTAGCTTAACATATCGGAGGAAATCAAGCCCTTCTGATCCAGCTTATCGTTGACAAACAGCTTGGAGAACAAGTACCCGCCTTGTCCCGTCAGGTACATTTCCGCCGTGATTCCTGCTTTTTCGAAGGATTCAACCAGTCCTGGCGCAGATACGTGCGTCTCTGCCAGCACATCTTTGCCATCCTTCTTGCCGTACGCTTCGATTACCATGCAGCCGGAATCGCAAACGAGGCCTTCATCGATGATTTCCTTGATTTCATCCTTGTATTTCGGTGCAGGCGGAAGGAAGCTGAGCGCATAATCAAACGGTACGATCTTCGTTCCATTGAAATCGCGTTCCTCATGGCTGAGCATACCTGCCTGGTACAACGGTCCTGCGAAATCCATGCCCGCCCCAGCGTATTTAAAATATGCATTTTTGCAGCCTTTGAAGTACTTCTCGGCATTGAATCCATAATGCAGCGGTTCATCGTGGCAATGTTCACAGAATGTGACCGGCTCATCCATATATTCATACTGCCTCTTCACCGGACGGCCGAACGCAGGCGTATTGACCATCTTGCCATTCTCGTAAGCCAGCGCCATCTGGCTCATATCCGTCAGCGCCGTGATCGGAGACCACCAGAACGGCAGGAATCTCTTGGCGATAACGCCTTCCCACACGAAATTGTAGATCGTCTCACAGCTGTCCAGATACTGCATCGTTTTTCTCGTCGCCGCACAGATCAGCCCCGGCGCCGAACCCGTCCCGACCAGCGCCAGCCTGTCGATCGCTTCAAACTGCGGACCATAAATTTCATACTGCGCCTTTACGCTGTAATACCATTCCGTCGTGTACTTATCCTCAAATGCAGGCGGATTGTTGTCCGTTTTCGCCTTTTCGCTTTCATACCATACGTTGTAAAGCTCAGTCGATGCCGCATAATCCTGGTAGTTCGCCTTTACCTCAAGCGCAGCTTCCAGCACGTTCTGGGTGCATTCCAGCGGAAGCCCGTTCAAGATCAGGTCAACGCCCTGCGCCGCCGCTACGATGCTCGCTTTATCATGTGCATCTACCTGCACGCCTCTTCCCTTTGTGATGGAATTTACAATATTATCAACCGCCTTCATATCATAATCCGCACAGATAATTTCGCCCACGTTCGGTTCTTTATCCAGCCGCTTCGCTGCTGCGCTTCCCTGTGCGCCAACGCCTAAAACTAAAATCTTTTTCATCATTTCACCTCAATTCTTTCTGACTCTATTCTATCGGATTTAATTTTCTCATCCAGATTTTTATTGCCAAGAAACACGCCAGAATCACCGAAAAATTTAAACTCCCTTTCCATACCGCAAGTTCTATAGTGTTTTTCCGCAAGAAATATGGGAAACAATGATTTTAGAAGAATAACTTTACTTTTTCAACAATTATATGTTATGCTAAGCGAAAAGAAGGCGCATCAAAGATCGGAGGCCCGCATTATGCTATTGGAACATATCAATCATTATAACAACCTGCATTTTTCCATCGGCTTTACAAACGTAGCGCAGGAAGCGCCGCACTACCATAAGGAAATGGAGCTCGTCCTGGTTCTCCGGGGCTATGCGAAATGCAAGGTGCATCACCAGGATTTTTATATCGAAGCAGGCGATATGTTCACAGTCGATACCAAGGATCTTCATTATATCTACGAATCCTCTGAGGACGTGATCATGCTGCAATTTCACGTGGACGTTGCCTATTTCTCCGATACCTACCCCAATATCGACGTCATGTTCTTCGTGTGCGAGGATATCGAGAAGGAAGCGCCGCAGCGGCATCAGCGGCTGCACAACAAAATTTCCTTTCTGGCACATCACATCGCAGAAATGATGATGCTATGCCAAAAAGGAAACAATGATAAGCAGCTTGCGCAGAAGCTGCGGGAATTTCTCTTTATCATGGTCGATAAATTTCAAGCGTTCTTTATCGAAAACAACGAAGTCCACCATGGAAAGGAGGACATCAATCCGCTCGATCTGGAACGTCTCTACCGCATCATGCATTATATGTACACGAATTACGAAAAAAAAATCACCCTGTACGACATCGTTGAGATGGAACACCTGAGCATGCACTACATTTCGCACTTTATCAAAAAAACGTCGGGCCTCAGCTTCCAAAACCTGCTGAACTATATCAGGGTAGAACAGGCGGAGAAACTGCTGAACGAAAATAAGCTTACGCTCACGCAGATCAGCGAATTTTGCGGTTTTTCTTCCCTTACATATTTCAATAAATGCTTTGCGACGTGGCATCATGTTACGCCCGCACAGTACCGAAAACAATCACGGCCGCAGCAACGCGCCTTTCACGCCCCGATCGATTACAGCCAAGCTCTGATGCTGCTGCAATCCTACCTGAATACGGATCTGCCCGATGCGGCAAAAATAGAACCGGGGTACGCCACCAATCACATCCTCATCCCTATGCAGGCCCGCTATCAAGGAACAAAAGCGTTTCAGAAAACATTCCCGCTTCACATCCTGGTCGAGACGCCGCAAGAGCTGATGAAAGCCGTATACTACAGAAACGAGCTGCGGCATTTATCCCCTGATACCATTACCATTGCGAAACCAGCATTGTCCGATGAAGATGGCACAAACCAAATCCTCTACGATTTAAAACGCTCTGGAATCGACACGATCGTCAAAGAAAAAAATGACATCGGCGCTGTCCGGAAGGCATCAGCCGAAACCGTCGCCGATGCGTTCGCCCAAGTGCTGGCAAAACCGGACATGAATATCAAGCTTTTCGGAAAAACCTGTGCGCTCTTCACCCAGAACGGACTGCCTGCGCCGTTTTATTCTCTCTATACGGCCTTTAACGGTCTGGAAGGCATGATCGGGGAACAGCAACGGCAGTATCTGCTGGTATCGAGCGAGGACTGGACTTCGCTAATCATGCACCAGACAGACAGTGAAGCCGACCTGAATTTCCACTTGCAGTTCAATCCGTCAAATTGCCCTGCATACATCATAAAAAAAACCTTTGGCGCAAACCAAAACATAAACGCTGCGACAAAGCTTTTAGGCTCGCCCCAGCAATTCGACCATAACGTCAGGAAGCACCTGGTTCATTTTACGGCAGGCACGACCGAATTTATCCCCGCATCCGGTTTTACAAATTTCAGGCTAAACATTGCAGTGGAATCGAATACCTTAGTGATCCTGGAGCTTCCGCAAAATGCAAAGAATGCACGGAACACATAAAGCCGCCGCAGCGCATATTTCCCAAGCGTTTTACAAACAATAAACCCATAAAAAGCAAAAACAGAAAGCGAGGGGAAACAAAAATGGCAAACCAGGATACGATAAAGCTTTTGAAAGAAACCGATAAAGGCGTGCAAATGGCAATCTATTCGTTCGACCAGCTCTTGGAACGGGTCAGCAACCCGGCGCTCAAAAAACTGATTACGGAAGCGAGAAACGATCATAAACGCCTTAAAAATGAAACGGGAAACCTGCTGGAAGCGCTGGGCAGTTACGAAGAAGAGCCAGGCGCTATGGCGAAGGGAATGGCATGGATGGAAACCAACTGGAAAATGAACATGGAGGACAGCGACAGAGTCGTTGCCGACATCATTACCAACGGCTGCAATATGGGCGCAAAAAAGCTTTACAGATACATCAATGAATATGCGGCATCCGATCCATCCGCCGCCGATACTGCGAAAAAACTGATTGCGCTGGAAGAAAATTTGGAAGAAAACCTGAGGCTCTATTTGTAAACGATACCCCTTCTGTGATAGAATTGATTCAGAAATCATCACAGGAGGGTATTTTTATGAAAAAAAACAGGCTTGGAAATACCAAGTTATCCGTTTCCCCCGTCGCATTCGGCGTTTTAACGGTGGGAAACACGCAGCTTAACTTGCCGGTGGCAGAAGGCGCGGCGCTGATCAAATATGCGATTTCCAAAGGAATCAATTTCTTCGATACGGCACAATACTACGAAACCTACCCGTATTTAAAAGAAGCGTTAAAGGATGTGGATATGTCGGCGGATGCGCCAGGGAGACCGATTATCTGCACGAAATCGCTCGGTCTTTCCTACGAAGAAATGGAATATGCTGTCGAAGAAGCCCTGCGGGATATGGATTTAGAAGTCATCGACATCTTTTTGCTCCATGAAATACGGCAAGCTCCCGACTGGAATATGCGCAAGGGCGCTTGGCAGTGCCTGATGGATTATAAGCAAAAAGGGGTCATCCGCTACATTGGCATCTCCACCCACCACGTCGATGCAGTAGAGAAAATGGCGCAGGTCCCGGAATGCGATATCGTATTCCCGCTGATCAATTATGCCGGCCTCGGCATCCGAAAGGGAAGCGGCGCGGGAACTGCCGATGAAATGGCGGCAGCAATCAAAAAATGCGCCGGCGCCGGCAAAGGCATCTTCGCCATGAAAGCATTCGGCGGCGGCAACCTGACCGGAAATTACCGAAAAGCGCTGGATTACGTTTCGTCCCTGCCCGGCATCGATTCCATCATGGTCGGCATCGGCAAACGGGAGGAAATCGACCGCCTCGCAGAATATGCAGAAGGGACGCTTCCTGCGGATTACCAGCCTGATATCAGCAAGAAAAAAATCCACATTGATCCGGGCGACTGTGAAGGCTGCGGTACTTGCGTCCACAGATGCCCGAACCAAGCGATTTTTATGAATGAAAAGCGCGGCATCGCAGAAGTAAATCACGATATTTGCCTCACCTGCGGATACTGTGCGCCAGTCTGCCCTGTGCGGGCGATCATCATGTGGTAGCCCGCCAATAACTGCCCGCCCTTTGATAATAAATCGATAGGACGGCCAAAGAACAGCTATATGGCGGCGGTCAGGCTGCTATAAGCAACTAACGATCGGGGGGCAATCGAGCCACAATAAGCAACCAACTGTGGCGGCGACCGAGCGCTTACAGAGCGGCGATCACCTCAACTTCACACAATACATCCTTCGGCAAGGTCTTGACAGCAACACAGGATCTTGCCGGTTTTTCTGTAAAATATGCGGCATACACTTCATTAAAAGCGGCAAAATCATCCATGTCCTTCAAAAAACACATGGTCTTGACCGTTTTGTCCATGCTCGTCCCCGCTTCCGCCAGCACAGCGTTAAGGTTTTTCATCACCTGCTCCGCCTGCGCCTTAACATCGCTGCCTGCGACCTCTCCGCTTGCCGGGTCGAGCGGAATCTGCCCGGAAGTGTAGACCATCCCATTGATAACGATTGCCTGGGAGTACGGACCTACTGCCGCAGGCGCTTTGTCTGTGTAAATTTTTTTCATTTGCATATAAATGCCTCCTATCTTTAATCTATTCGATGATTCGTTCTAAGAACGAATCGCAGAATGCTTAAATCTCTATTGCTTATTCATAAGAACGAATCGCAGAACGCTTAAATCTCCATTGTTTATTCATAAAAACGAATCGCAGAACGCCGAAATCTCCATTGCTTATTCATAAGAACGAATCGCAGAACGCCGAAATCTTCATTGCTTATTCATAAGAACGAATTACAAACACTTTCATTCCATTTTTAACTATCCATCATACGAACGGAACGATTTACGAATTTCTTTCATCTTATATGCGGCTGAATCATCGATTCCCCAAATAGATTTTCCGAAAGCAAAATCCGTGGCCGTCAATGCTCTCGGCTATCGCCAGACAGCCATCTCCTCTTATGAGCCTTCTATTCGATAAACCCGCCGCCGATCACCAGATCCCCACTGTAAAATACGATGGACTGCCCCGGCGTCACCGCACGTTGCGGCGCGGTAAATACGGTTTTAATCCTGCCGTCAGGCAAAAGCGCAATCACAGCATCCGCTGGTTTTGCCGCATAGCGTATCTTAGCAGTGACCGCTTTCAGGGCAGTTTTTTTGGGGGCAAAGGATTCCGAACCAGACGCTTTCAGGGCGGACGCTTTCGGAATCTCCCCACGCGCAACGGCTTCTAAATCTGTTGCGCACGAGACGACCGAATTTCCATCTTCTGCGTGTTTTTCCCAGAACGCCATCCGCTCTTCCGGTGACAATTCAGCAACAACCACCCCGTGCAGTATGTTATCCACCGATATGACTTCACGGTGCAGAAGATCTTCGTGATCTCCCAAGACCACAGTATTCTTCACGCTATCTATCCCCGTTACGAATACCGGTCTTCCAAGGGCGATGCCCAAGCCCTTCCGCTGCCCGATCGTATAATTTAATATGCCCTGATGCTCGCCCAGCACAGTTCCCGCAGAATCCACGAAATTTCCCTTTTCCGCTGTAACCCCACGGCGGGCAAGAAAATCCTGGTAACGATCATCCGCATCGATAAAACAGATCTCCTGGCTGTCCTTCGCCTCGGCGTTTTGCAGGGAATTTTCCCGTGCAAGTTCCCTGGCCTTTTCCTTATCCTCGATCTGGTTCAGTGGCAACAATAGCCTGGAAATAGCTTCCTGCCCCAAGCGATAAAGCATATAGGATTGATCCTTCCTTTCATTTGCCGCCCGCCTGATATACCAGGTTTCATTGCTTTCATCATAGTATGTACCAGCGTAATGCCCGGTCGCGATGTGATACGCCCCCGCCTCATCGGCGGCGGCGAGGAGCGTCCGGAACTTGACGCCCGGATTGCATACGATGCACGGGTTCGGAGTCCTGCCGCCTGCATATTCCCGGCAGAAGTTTTCGATTACGGTCTGCTCGAAAATATCTGCCACATTGCGGTAAATAAAATCGATCCCCAGCTGGCGGGGGGGCGCGGCCCCCCCCGCCCCCCCCCCCCGGCGTGCCCCCCCCCCCCCGGCCAAA
>CAMNSS010000016.1 GCA_946555345.1 uncultured Eubacterium sp.
GGGATTCTGTCCCCACTTCTTGCAAATGTAGTATTGAATGAGCTGGACTGGTGGATAGCCAGCCAGTGGGAAATGTTCAAAATCAGAGAGGGAAAAACAGGCTTAGAGTTTAACAAGACTGATAAAGAGGGAAACGTACTCACGGTAGACAGAACGCAGAAATGGAATAAGCTAAGGGCTAAAACCGAGCTGAAAGAAATGTATATCGTAAGGTATGCGGATGATTTTAAAATCTTCTGTCGGGACTATGCAACAGCTAAGAAAGTAATGTGTGCCACGAAGCTCTGGTTAGCAGATAACCTGCATTTACAGACCAGTGATGAAAAATCGGGAATTACGAACCTGCAAAAGAATTACACCACTTTTCTTGGCATCAAATTTAAAGTTGTCCCCAAAGGCAGCAAGTGGATAATACGCTCCCATATGGCAGACAAGAGCAAGGCTAAAGTCATTCAAAAGCTGAGAAATGTTTGGAGGGATATAAAGAATCCAAGCAGACAAAGCGAGCTTGACAAAAATATCAGCCTTTATAACGCAATGGTCATGGGAATGCACAACTACTACTGCATGGCAACAATGGTGTCGGCGGACTTTGCAGAAATCGCCTTTAAAGTGACAGGGAAAAGCAACGGAATGAACCACAATAACCGCTGTACTCCTATTGAACGGCAAGGCGAGATAAACAGCAAGTTCATACAGGAGAAGTATGGGAAATCCAAGCAGTTCCGATGGATAAGGGGAAGAATGATAATCCCTGTCGGCTATGTGTCATACGAATATCCAAAGTATAAGCGGCGTGAAGTCAATAAATACGTGAGGAAGTATTCAGACGTCGAAAACTGTATCAGCTACGACGTTATGAAACACATGATGGAAAACGCACATCTCTACCCTACGTTGGAGATGGCGGACAACGCTCTTTCGAGATATATAGCACAGAAAGGGAAATGTGCGGTAACGCATGAAGCCCTGTCAATATCAGACATGGTATGCGAGCATATAAAACCCTGTAAGGGAGAGCGGAACGACACATACAGGAATCTGATTATCCTGTCAAAAGATGTGTCGGAACTGGTAGAGGCAACAAATGAAACAAAAATAAGGAAGTTGCTGAAAGACCTGCCAATGACCGAAGAAATGCAAAATAAAATCAACAAGCTCCGTAAACACAGGGAGCTGGAGGAAATACAATTCGAGGACTATACAGGCACTAAAAAGTAATCTTAGTCGGTGGAACGCCGTATGATGGGAAACTATCATGTACGGTGTGGAGCGGGGGAAAAGCCCGAGGTGCTTGCACCAGAGGCTTACCTATCGCTATTATCTCTCCCCGATGATTTTGACAAGATCCTTTCCGTCATGCGGTCAAGGGAAGTTTCAGTATCCATCATCCTCCAGAACTTGGCACAGCTTAAAGCCCTGTTTGAAAAACAGTGGGAAAGCATCGTGGGCAACTGCGATGAATTCTTGTACCTTGGCGGAAATGAACAATCAACCCATAAATATGTTTCAGAACTCCTTGGCAAAGAGACGATAGACACGAACACTTATGGCAGATCGTGGGGACGGAACGGGAACTATTCCACCAATTACCAGATGACAGGAAGGGAACTTATGACGCCGGATGAAGTGAGGCTGCTTGATAACAGGTACGCAATCCTCTTTATCAGGGGAGAACGCCCAGTACTTGATTTGAAATACGATCTTCTGTCTCATCCGTTCGCAAAAGGTACGGCGGACGGTGATGAAGAGGCTTATGTTCATGGAAAGGCGCAGGGCATTGAAGCTGTTATCGAGATTGTTCCTTTGGAAGAAGCCCCGGAAGAAGGAACGGAAATGGAAGATGCAAGCATATACGAGCTTTTGAGCGATGAAGACCTGATTTTGGAATTTGAAGAAACGAAGGAGGAAAACATTGATTAAAAGAAAGAAATCAATCAAACCAAAAGAAAATGAGATAATACATATCCTTGTGGTTATGTATACAAGTGCCGTCTACATGACGACGGTTGCTGCCATATCCGTAAATGCGGCGGGCGATCCCCTTGCCGTTGTAAACAACCTGTCTGAATTCATATTCAGCATCATCAGGGCTATTGGGCTGATACTCCTGGGGTTTGGCATCGTGCAGATAGGCTTGTCCTTAAAATCCCACGACCCATCCCAAAGGGCCAACGGGTTTCTGACGCTGGCAGGCGGCGTTATCATCACGTTCACAAAAGAGATCCTGACACTTATCACAGGGTAAGGGGGCAGATCATATGTCAGATAATTGGGTCGTACAGAATTTGCAGAATACCCTTGCTACATGGAATGAAAAACTGACGGAAATATGGACGCTGCTTATGCAGTCGCCGGAGGAATTCAAGGGCGGCGATATATGGGACGTGATACTGAAAATCCATGGGGCATTGCAGGCTATCGGCATTGCGCTTTTGGTGCTCTTCTTTTTAGTGGGTGTTGTCAAGACATGCGGGAGTTTTGCGGAATTGAAAAAGCCTGAACACGCATTAAAAGTATTTGTACGGTTTGCCATCGCAAAAGGCGTGGTCACATACGGGCTTGAATTGATGCTCGCCCTTTGCTCCATCGTGCAGGGAATGACCAGCACGGTCATGAGGGCAGCAGGCATAGGAAAAGGAGGAGATGCGACACTTCCGGAAGAGATCGTGACTGCCATAGAGGAATGCGGATTTTTGGAATCCATTCCTTTATGGGCGGTAACGCTGATCGGGAGCTTGTTCATTACCGTGCTCGCCTTCATCATGATCCTGACGGTGTACGGAAGGTTCTTCAAACTGTATCTTTATGCAGCTATAGCACCTATCCCCCTTGCCACTTTTGCGGGAGAGCCGACGCAGCATATCGGGATTGCTTTTCTGAAATCCTATGCGGCAGTCTGCCTTGAGGGGCTTATCATCATTTTAGCCTGCATCATATTCTCGGTTTTCGCATCAAGCCCGCCTGTGGTGGATGCAGATGCATCGGTGGTATCCACGGTATGGAGTTATATTGCGCAGTTGGTGTTCAATATGCTTGTTCTTGTGGGGACGGTAAAGATGGCGGACAGGGTAGTGCGTGAAATGATGGGATTATAACGAAGAGAGAAGAAAGAGAGGCAAATAAGATTTGGAAGTTAAAGTGAATAAAGAGATCAGGGATTTTACGGAATCCATGTTTTTCGGGTTATCCATGCGGCAGTTTATATGTTCTGTTCTTGGGTGCGGGGCGGCAGTTGCTGCCTATTTTCTTTTAAAGGACCATATAGGGCTGGAACTTACTACGTGGGCGTGTGTCATTGTGGTGATTCCTTTCGCAGCGCTTGGATTTCTGCGGTACAACGGGATGGCTGCTGAAAGGCTTCTCATGGCATATGTCAAATACAGGTGGCTCGTGCCAAGGAAACTCACCTGCAAACCAGTAAGTTTATATTATGAAATGATGAAACCATCCATTGAAGAAAAACGGAAGGAGATGATGAAACGATAATGAAAACCATTAAAACGATCATAAAGCAGGACAGGGAAACGTTTAAAGTGCCAAGGAGCATACAAGACACGATCCCAATAATAGCACTCCATGAAGACGGGGTGTTCCAGGTGGGGAAAAATAAGTTTTCCAAGACATTCCGCTTTGAGGACATTAATTATGCGGTAGCTTCCGAGGAAGATAAAGACAGCATGCTGCGCCAATACAGCCGAATACTTAATTCATATGACAGCGGCGTAACGGTGAAGCTCACCATCAATAACCGAAAATTTGACAGGGATGATTTCGTGCTGCATACCCTGATTGGCGGAAAAGAGGACGGGCTTGATGTGTTCAGGAAAGAGTACAACACATTCCTCTTAAAGCAGACCATAGGCGCTAATGCCGTTATCCAAGACAGGTACATAACCATATCCGCATATAAGAACGACGTGGAGGATGCAAGAGTATATTTTGCACGGGCCGCAGCGGAACTATCGGCAAATTTCAGCAGGCTCGGTTCAAGATGCGTGGAGCTGGATGCCCTTGGCAGGCTTCGCATCCTTTATGATTTCTACCACCTTGGGAAAAAGACGCCATTCCGGTTCAGCCTAAAAAACAGCATGAGGAAAGGACACAGCTTTAAGGACTATGTCTGTACGGATGGTTTGCAGATCGAAAGTGACCATCTCATCATCGGGGATAAATTTGCAAGGGTATTTTTTTTGAAAGATTATGCGAACTTCGTAACAGACGACCTGTTGTCTTCCCTTACAGGGAACAGCAGGAACATAATGCTTTCCATTGACATCATCCCCATCCCTACACATGAAGCGGTGAAAGAAGCGGAAAACAGGCTGCTTGGCGTGGAAACCAACGTGACCAACTGGCAGAGGCGGCAGAATGCCAACAATAATTTCTCTGCCATCGTGCCATATGACCTGGAACAGCAGCGGCAGGAGAGCAGGGAATTTTTGGAAGACCTTACCACAAGGGATCAGAAAATGATGCAGACATGCCTTACCATGGTGCATGTGGCAGACAGCAAGAAGCAGCTCGATGTGGATACCGATACCCTCCACGCCATCGCAGGAGAAAGGGCGTGCCAGCTTGGCGTGCTGCGTTTCCAGCAGCTTGACGGCCTTAATACGGTACTGCCCATCGGTGTGCGGCAGGTAGAACCACTTAGGACTCTTACTACCGAATCCCTTGCGGTGCAGATTCCATTCAACGTGCAGGATGTACGGCATGAACACGGGATTTATTACGGGCAGAACATCATCAGCAAGAACACCATTGTGGCTGACAGGAGAAAGCTACAGAACGGAAATTCCTTCATCCTTGGCGTATCGGGAAGCGGCAAATCCTTTGCAGCAAAGAATGAGATCGTATTTTCTGCCCTTTCCACGGATGCGGACATCATAGTAATTGATCCGGAACACGAATATTCGGCATTGATACAGGCTCTGGGCGGGGAAGTCATTGACATATCGGCAACATCAGAAAACCATATCAATCCCCTTGATATGAACATATCTTACGGGGAGGCGAACCCCATCATAGAAAAGTCACAGTTCATGCAATCCTTATGCGAACAAGCAATAGCAGGGCATGTATTCATGAAAGGGCAGCAGTCTATCATTGACCGTGTGACAGAGCAGGTATACCGCTTTTATATGCAGGGGAATTTCGCAGGCGTTCCGCCAACATTGGAGGATTTCTACTATGAACTTCTGAAACAACCAGAGCCAGAGGCAAAAGCCCTTGCCCTTGACCTTGAACTTTTTACAAAAGGATCACTGAATACCTTTGCAAAGCAGACCAATGTGGATGTGCATAGCCGGATCGTATGTTACGACATCCATGAACTCAGTGAACAGCTCCGGGGCATCGGCATGCTAATCATCCTTGATAATATCCTGAACCGCATCACGATGAACCGCCGGAATAACAGGCAGACTTTTGTGTTTATTGACGAGGTGTATCTGCTCTTCATGCACGAGTATTCGGCGCAGTTCCTGTTCAGGCTATGGAAACGCGTGAGAAAGTACGGGGCTTATATTACAGGCATCACGCAGAACATGGAAGATTTGCTGCAAAGCCATACGGCAAGGACGATGCTTTCAAACTCCGAATTTCTAATCATCTTGAACCAAGCGGCGACGGACAGGGAAGAACTCGCAAGGCTTTTAAGCATCTCCGACGACCAGATCGGGTTTATTACAAATGCTGACGTGGGAAGCGGCCTGATAAAGGTGGGCAGCGCCCTTGTGCCGTTTAAGAATGACTTTCCGAAAGACACACAGCTTTACAGCCTCATGACCACGAAACCGGGGGAAGCGGTTTATGGCTGATATTAAGGCGGGAAGTCCCGGGAAAAGGGGCATAAAGAGCGTCTCCCATAAAGGAACGGGCGCATTCCGGCAGGCAAGGCGTGTGCGGAATGATTACATCAAGACAAAGGAATATCTGACGAAACAGCAGGAAAAAAGTGAAGAAAGTGCAGAAAACTATGCGGCTGGGCAAGCCAGTGAAAAAGGATACCTTTTGGTGAAAAGAGGAGCTGCAAAAGCTGGTATGGCAGGAAAAATGGCTTTTCATTTGAGAAAAGGCAGGCTTATAAAAAGGCATGGAGCAGAAAAGAAACCAAGTCGGAACACAGCAAGCAAAAGCAGCAAGTTAGTGGCTTTAACACGTCAAACTTGTCATGCTGGCAATTCTGTGAAAAGCATCCATAGGGTGAAAATGACAGAAGAAGCAGCAAAACAGACAGCGGTTACTGTCAGTATTGCCCTAAAACGGATATCAGCCAGCATTGCTATTTTTGTGAAATCGTTTGCGGCAGGGGCGAAATCCCTTGCCGCAGCTATAGTTGCAGGCGGATGGGCGGCAATCGTTATCGTGCTGATTGTCGTTGTTTTGGGGGCTGCCGTCACTTTCTTTGGCAATCAAGAGGGTTCATACATTCCAGTAAGTGAAGAAGTGGAGCAGTATGATCCGTTAATACGGGAATATGCTGAAATGCATGGCATCGCAGAATATGTTGATTTAATAAAAGCAGTGATGATGCAGGAATCGGGCGGCAGGGGCGCAGACCCCATGCAGGCATCAGAGTGCGGGTATAACAGGAAGTATCCAAACACGCCAGACGGCATTACCGATCCGGAATATTCCATAAATGTCGGAACAGAATACCTTGCAGCATGTATCAGGCAGGCAGGGGTAAAAAGTCCTGTTGACATTGCCAATATCAAGCTCGCTTTGCAGGGGTACAATTTTGGAAACGGATTCATTTCATGGGCAAAAGAAAAGCACGGGGGATATTCCGGGGCGGCAGCAAAGGAGTTTTCCGCCATGATGGCGAAACGGAATGGCTGGAACAGCTACGGCGATACAGACTATGTGGCCCATGTAATGAGGTATTATCCATACATCGGGTATTCCCCGGGCATGATGTTTTACAGCAAAGGCGTTTTGGGGCTTCCGATAGAAGGCATGACGAGGGCAAACATAACGTCTCCGTTTGGAAACCGGGCTTCGCCGGGCGGGATTGGCTCGACCAACCATAAGGGCACTGATTTTGGATTTTCGGCGGGGACACCTATTTATGCCTGTGAATCCGGCACGGTGGTCCACGCAGGATTAAAAGGCGGGTATGGGAAGTGCGTTATTATCGACCATGGGAATGGACTCCAGACTTTGTATGCCCACCAGAGCAGGCTCAATGTGGCGGCAGGGCAGCGGGTGATCCGTGGACAGTGCATCGGGGCAGTGGGAAGCACCGGGAACTCAACCGGTCCGCACCTGCACCTTGAAGTCAGGGTAAACGGCGTTCCTGTTGACCCAATGGGCGGGTATCTGGATATGCCGTAAAAAGCGCAGGGGCATCGTATGATGCCCCTGCATACATACAGGGATGGAAGGCGTTTGAAAAAACCTGTTGATGGCGGGGGGTATTCCAGCTTATAATAATCAATAATAGGAAGAACAGGTTTTACGGGAGGTTTCATCAAAATGAGGGTTGAATTTACCTTTGATTCTGACGTTATAGAAAAGCAGGGGCATACAATACAGGAAGTTTACAACGTAATTAAGAGAAACTTTATGGCGAAAGGGCTGCCCTGCGTGGAAGACACCGAAGTGCTGGCATTTACGGATAATGGAGGGAAAAAGGATTATATTAATATGTGGGCAATCATAACCAAGCTGATGGACAGCAACTGGTTTATCCCGTCGGCCTCCTCATGTTCATGGTATGATGATGACAGTGCGGAAGCGGAGGACATATTGGCACAGGCGTGGAAGTTTGAAAAAAGGAAGTTATCATAGCGATGGCAGGCAGTAAAAAACAAATCACATTTGACTTAAAACAGAAATCGTTGCAGAAGTCCTATCCAAAACCTAAAAATAGTGAAAACGCAAGATATTACAAAAAAGCGTATGCAGACATAAAGCGGTTCATGCAGGAAAACGGATTCCATCACAGGCAATACTCCGTATATATTTCCAATGCAGGAATGACAAATGTTGACGTTGTCCTTTTGATGCAGGACCTAGATACAGCTCTGCCGTGGTTTTTCCAGTGCGTGACAGAAATAGACGTTACAAATATCGGAACACAGCACAGTCTGCTGCGAAGCATAGACGATGTGACAGAAGACATTAATGTGGAACTCTAATTGGCAGGCTAAAGATTTTTCAAACAGAGGAGCAAATGGCAAAAGCAAAAAAGAAGAAGGAGAAAGTCGCTAAAAAGGCGATGAAGTTTGAGGTGAGAAAAGAGAAGGTAATCCGCTGGGTTGCCGGATATGACGGAACTGCATATAACGGGGACATTTTATGCATACAAAAACAAGGTCAACGTAGCGGCAGGGCAGAGAGTAATCCGTGGACAGTGCATCGGGGCAGTGGGCAGCATCGGGAACTCAACCGGCCCGCACCTGCACCTTGAAGTCAGGGTAAACGGCGTTTCGGTAGACCCGATGGGCGGGTATTTGGATATGCCATAATAAATAAGCAGTATGGATAATATTGCTTATTTTGGGACTGTCCCAAGGCTGATACTTCCTCTGTTGTTTACGATGAATCCGATCCGTTCAATCGTTGGATTCATAGGAAAAACCTTTGTATTTAGATTTTCTTTATTTAATCTTTATTTCTGTTGACGAACCACAAGCCTGCCGGGCTGAGCTCCTCGGTGGTGATCCCGGAGGTTTTGGTACAGCCAGGGTCGATGGCGGCGGAGCTTTCCGCTTTATTGGAGAGATTCCATATGACGTAGCTGATTTGGTGGTCATTCATTAGGGCAAGCCATTTATCTGCCTCGGTTTCATTGATGGCGCCGTTGCCTGACGCATCGCAAATCCCAAACTCCGAAACGAATACGGGGAATTTTGCGTCTGCTGCTTTTTGTAAAACCTGCCGCAGGTCATCCCGATGGGTATCGGCGTAAAAGTGCAGGGTGTACATGATGTTTTGGAATGTTTCTGGTGAATACGGGCTTTCCTGATTCGATTGGCCAAGAGGATCGGTCATGGCCTGATCCAGATACTGACACCAGTTGGGTGTACCCACCAAAATGATGGCATCGGTGTTCTGGCGGATGACAGGAATGACCTGATTGGCGTATTCCTTAACGCTGTCCCAGGTTGCCGCGCCGTTTGGCTCGTTGCAAATCTCGTAAATCACATGGGTTTTATCTTTGTATTTCTGGGACATTTCCGTGAAAAATGCCATGGATTCGTCCACGTTGTCGAGAGGATTGCCGTCGCTCAGAATATGCCAATCGATGATAATGTACATACCAAGGGCTTCCGCATCGTTGACTGCCTGGTCGATGAGGCTCTTGAGGGTCTGCTTGTTCTGCTCATCACCAGTCAGATAGCCGTTGTAATCGGCAGTATACATGGCCAGGCGAAATACATTGCATCCCCATCCATCCCTAGTTTGCTGCATCATGTCATGGTTGACATATTGAGGAAACCAAGAAAGGCCATGGGTGCTGATGCCTTGCAGCTGGATGGTTTGCCCGTCTTCCGTAGTCAGTTGCCCATCTTTTACTGTGAGAGCACTGATGGCGTCGGATTGCCTGGGTTCTTCCTGCTGGGATTGGGATGCGGATTGGCCGCTCTGGCTACAGCCAGCCAGCAGAAGGCAAAACAGAAGGCTAAAAACAATGGTTAAAATGCTCTTCTTCATAATACACCTCGTTCATTTTCTCGGTTTTCGCATCACGTCCGCCCGTAGTGGATGCGTTCTTTATTATATTTTATATAATCCTTTGGTTGCGGTCAATAACCATTTCTAGCGTTGCAAGGGGAGTATAGACCTGCTTTTTTATAGTTTGGAATATGTAGTTGCTTAATTTTACCCATGGGATTTCATTTTATGGAAAGCATAGTTGAGAATCCCTTTGCAGATTGCAGCAAGATCGCAAACCTGCTATAATTTACATAAAATCCTGTGAGCGGAGGGCGAGGAGATGACCGATAAATTAGATGGGTTGAGCATGGACATGGAAGCTGTCAACAAAGAAAAGTTGCGGAGCGTGTTCCCGGAGTGCTTTAACGAGGGAAGCCTCGACATTGACAAGCTGCTGTCCCTGTGCGGCGAATACATTGTCGATGATTATGAAAAGTACGAATTTAAGTGGAAAGGAAAAAACGATTGCCTGCGGATTGCCCAGCGTCGCAGCACGGCGACCCTGCGCCCTGTGCCGGAGGAAAGCGTTAACTTTGATGCGACCAAAAACTTGTATATTGAGGGCGACAACCTGGAGGTATTGAAGCTCCTGCAAAAATCCTATTTCCGAAAGGTGAAGATGATCTACATAGACCCGCCGTACAATACGGGCAATGATTTTGTGTATGAAGATGATTTTGCAGACCCCATGCGGCGGTACATCGAGGTGACGCAACAGACGACAAAGAGCAACCCGGAAACGATGGGGCGCTACCACACGAACTGGCTGAACATGATGTATCCACGTTTGCGGCTTGCTGCGAACCTCTTGCGGGACGACGGGGTTATTTTCATTTCTATTGATGATAATGAGGTACATAATCTGCGTAAATTGTGCGATGAAGTTTTTGGGGAAGAAAATTTTATAGGTATGATTTCCTGGTTTAAAAAAGCATCCCCTTCAAATGATGCACAGTATTTTAGTAATGATATTGAATATCTTGTAGTTTACGCAAAAGTGAAACTTGAATGGCGACCTAATAGATTGCCTTTAACTGCAAAACAGATGAAGTACTATCAGAATCCGGATAACGATCCCCGTGGAGTGTGGAATTCCGCAACATATACATGTAACAAAAGCAAGGAAGAGCGGCCAAATCTATATTACCCTATAACGAATCCTTTTACAGGAGAAGAAGTTTATCCGAAAGAAAGTGCGGTATGGGCATATTCACAACAGCAATGTAAGGAGCATATTGAAAACAATTTATTGTTTTGGGGTACTGATGGAACTGCAAAATTCCCACGTTTTAAAAAATTTTTAACAAACCATCAGGGGGTTGTAAATAGAACATTATGGCATTATGATGATGTGAATCATACACAAGGGGCGGCAGAAGAATTAAAAAGACTGGGAATAGCAGGGTTTTCTACTCCCAAGCCATCAAAACTTATTGAAAAAATTATACGAATTGCAAGCGACCCTGATTCAATCATCCTCGACTTTTTCAGCGGCAGTGCGACGACGGCCCATGCCGTCATGCAGCTGAACGCCGAGGACGGGGGAAACCGCAGGTTTATCATGGTGCAGCTGCCCGAAGCCTGTGGCGAAAAAAGCGAAGCGTACAGGGCGGGATACCGGAATATCTGCGAAATCGGAAAAGAACGCATCCGCCGCGCCGGGCAGAAGCTTTTGGAAAGCGGGGGCGGGCAGACCCCTGACGAGGACAGACCGCCCCTTGACACGGGTTTCAGGGTGTTCCGGCTGGATTCTTCCAACATGAAGCTATGGGATGACACCCCGATTGAGGATGGGGACGTTGCGACGCTTTTTGACCGCATTGACAGGCACATTGACGGGCTGAAGCCTGACCGCAGCGATGAAGACCTGCTTTATGAAATCCTCCTGAAACTGGGATACCCGCTAACCTCCAGCATTTCTGTGCTTAACGTGGGCGGGATTGCCGTTTACAGCGTGGAGGGCGGCGGGCTGCTCGTCTGCTTGCAGGAAGGCGTCACCGCCGACCACATAGAACAAATGGCGGGGTTGTCCCCGCAAAAAGTGGTGCTTGCAGGGAGAAGCCTTGCGGACAGCAGCACGAAAGCAAACGCCTGCTACCTGCTTGAAAACAGTGGCATTGCGCTGGAAGTGATCTAAGGGGGGTGCAGATGAAACACATTATACTAGGTACTTTTTATGATACCCACGGTGAAGCCCATGCGGAAACACTGATGGTCAGTTTTTTCGACCGGACGCTGCGCATCCGTCTGGAGGAAGGCGCACGGGCATCCTTTGTTGTCCCGTTCATGCCGATTGCGGCGTACATAAAAAACATGAGGGAACAACCGGATGAGAGCGGAAAAGAAACCATGGTAAATGGGCATTACAGCAACCTGCAAAATAATGTGGGCATGACAAGCGGCGGCGTGAGCGTCCGATACCAGGCAGATCATGCGCATGAAAGGATCAGCCTGGGCGCGCCCGGCTGCGGGATGATCGGAGTCAGTTTGGACAGGCTGGTCTCCTGCATGGATGCGGGCATGAAAAAGCTGTTAGAAGAACGGTAAAAGGAGGACGGCGGCTTGAAACTGAAATTTAAACAGCAGGAGTTCCAGACGGATGCAGTGAAGGCGGTATGCGCGCTGTTCGACGGGCAGCAGCGGCAGACCGCAACTTTCAGCATGGAGCAGGGCGGCGGGCAGACAGAACTGTTTGCAAGCGTGGGAATTTCCAATGCGCTCTGCATTAACGACCAGCGCATCATGGAAAACATGCAGGCAGTGCAGAAAAAGAACCTGCTCCCCCGGACGGAAGATTTACAGGGGCGGCAGTTTTCCATTGAGATGGAGACGGGAACGGGCAAAACCTACGTTTACACGAAAACCATTTATGAATTGAACCGCCTGTACGGTTTTACCAAGTTTATCATCGTCGTGCCGGGCGTGGCGATCCGTGAAGGCGTGTACCAATCGTTGCAGGCCACACAGGAGCATTTTGAAACGCTTTATGATCATGTGCCATGCCGCTATTTTATCTACAACAGCGCCAGACTGTCCGACGTGCGGCAATTTGCCACCAATGCAAACATCGAGATCATGATCATCAACATCGACGCATTCCGCAAGGCTGAAAACGTGATCAACCAGCAACAGGACAGGCTGAACGGGGATGCGGCCATCAGGCTGGTTCAGGCTGTCCGTCCCATTGTCATCATCGACGAGCCGCAGAGCGTGGACAATACGAAAAAAGCAAAGGACGCAGTCGCATCCCTTGCGCCTCTGTGCGTGCTGCGCTATTCCGCAACCCACAGGGAAAAGATCAACCTGCTTTACCGCCTGACCCCCGTGGATGCTTACCGGATGGGGCTTGTCAAGCAGATCTGCGTATCCTCCAGCCAGGCGGCGGGCGGCTTTAACCGGCCGTATATCCGGCTGCTTTCCGTTTCATGCGAAAAGGGATTTTCGGCAAGGATTGAAATCGACAGGCTGGGAAAGGACGGGAAAGTAAGCCGCAAAACCATTTCCGTAAAACCGGGCGCAGACCTTTACAGGCTGTCCGGAAACCGCGGGCTTTATGAGGGGTATGCTGTCTCCGGCATTGACTGCACGCCGGGAATGGAACAAATTGAATTATCCGGGTCTGAAACGATACGGCTGGGAAAAGCCATCGGCGACATTGATGAGAACCTCATCAAGCGTATGCAGATCCGCCGGACCATTGAAGCCCATCTGGACAAGGAACTTGCGTACACGGAAAAAGGGATCAAGGTACTGTCCCTGTTTTTCATCGACGAGGTGAAAAAATACCGCACCCCGGAGGGAAGAAAAGGCGTTTATGCGCAGATGTTCGAGGAAGTTTACGGGGAACTGATGGAACAGTCGAAGTACGCCGATTTGAAAAGGCAGTTTCCCTTTGGTTGTTCCGCTGTCCATGACGGGTATTTTTCACAGGATAAAAAAGGCAGCTATAAAAATACCAGGGGCGATACGCTGGCGGACGCCAGCACCTACAATACGATCATGAAAGACAAAGAGTGGCTTTTGTCCTTTGATTGCCCGTTGCGTTTCATCTTTTCACATTCTGCCTTAAAAGAGGGATGGGATAATCCCAATGTGTTCCAGGTCTGCACGCTGATTGAACAGAAAAGTACCCTGACCGCCCGGCAGAAGGTGGGGAGGGGCTTGCGCCTCTGCGTCAACCAGGATGGGGAACGGGTTGAGGACCGGAACATCAACCTCCTGCACGTCATGGCAAATGAGAGCTTTGCGGAGTTTGCCAGCACGCTCCAGAAGGAGATGGAAGAAGAAACAGGCGTAAAGTTTGGGGCTTTGCAGCTTGATTTATTCAGCGGCATGGTGTTTGAAGAAACGAAAATCGAGGAAACGCCATTAAGCGGGCAGCAGGTGCAAACGCTGTTATCCCACCTTGCGGGGGAGGGCTTTATAAACCTAGATAAAACATCTGTGCGGAGCGAACCGCCGGACTTGGCTGAGCTTCCCCAAGAGCTGGAAACAGCGAAACAAAAAGCCGTTGAAGTGATTGCCCGCAAGGGAAGCATCACCCCTGCGGATGTGACGCAGCTGACGGCGGAGAAAACAGTCGTGATCCAGACACGGCTGACTTATGACGATGCGCAGCAGCTCATGACCCACTTTGAGGAAAAGGGATACATCACAAAATCCGGTCGGATAAAGGACAGCATGAAAAATGCCGTACAGGAAGGGACACTTGCGCTGCCGGCCTGTTTTGAAAACGCAAGAACGCAGCTTGTAGAAGCCATCCGCCGCACAGATACGAAGCTCCCTGTGCGGGATGCTACCCGTGACGTGGCAGTAAAGCTGAAAAAGGAAGTGATGCTGTCGCCGGAATTTCTGGAACTGTGGGACAAAATAAAGCAGAAGACCACTTACCGCGTCCGAATTGATGAGGAAGAGCTGGTGCGGCGGGCTGTCCGGGGGTTAAAGGAGATGGAGCCGATCCCCAAAGCGCGCATCGTAACCCGGACGGCGGACATCCAGATAGACTCGCCGGGCGTGGCTTATGCCGAGCGTGGAATTAAGGCTTCTGATCTTGCGGACAGCTACCCGTCCCTGCCGGATATCCTTGCCATCCTTGACAAACAGACCATGGCGCGGCGCAGCGTGATTGCGGAAATCCTGAAACAGAGCGGAAGGGGGCAGGATTTTTTGAACGATCCGCAGATGTTCCTTGAGAATGCCGTGCAGGTGATCCGGGACGCCTGTTCCTCCCTTGCTATTGACGGGATCAGCTACAGGAAGCTGCATGGGGCGGAGTATTATGTGCAGGAGATTTTTGACAGTGCGGAGCTGATCGCAAACTTGGACAGGAATGCCGTGCCTGTGGAACGCAGCGTATATGACCATATTGTGTATGACAGCGCAGTTGAAAACCGTTTTGCCCTTGAACTTGACAGTGACGATGATGTCAAGATGTTTTTTAAGCTGCCCGGACGCTTTCAGGTGGATACGCCCATCGGGACTTATAACCCGGACTGGGCGGTCTGTGTGGAAATTGACGGCGAGAAAAAGCTGTACTTTATTTTGGAAACGAAAGGCAGCACAAACGAACTGGATTTGCGCGGGCGCGAAAACCTGAAAATCCGATGCGGCAAAGCGCATTTTCAGGCTGTTGCAAGCGGCGTCGAGCTTCATGCTGCGACAAGCTGGCCGGACTTTAAGTTGCGCAACGGGTAAAACATTGGAAAATATGATGCTGATAACAAGGAGATGCATTGCATGAAATATTCTGGCCAGCAGCGTATATAGAAAATATGTGAATATTTGTAAAAGCTGCTTGGATATATTGGGGAAAAAAGAAGGCGCGTTTCAAATAGACTTTCCCTGCGGGGCATGGTACAATGGAAGAAAGCAGGGGACAGGAGAAAGGCGGTGAAGGGATGGAAAAAGAAAACCGAGAGCATAAGGACAGTGTGTTTGTGGACCTCTTCTATGGGGATGAGGGGGCGCAAAAGAACCTGCTGAGCCTCTATAACGCACTGCATGATACGGATTTGCAGGATGAAGCCCTGATTCATAAGGTGAAAATCGAGGATGTGTTCTACAAGAATTTTAAAAATGACATTTCGTTTGAGGTAAACGGGCAGGTGCTGGTCTTTGGGGAGCATCAGTCCACCAAAAATCCCAACCTCCCGTTGCGATGCCTCTTATATGTAGGAAGAGCCTATGAACAACTGGTCGAAGAAGAGGCCAAATACCGTACAAGTCTGGTAAAGATTCCCACGCCGGAATTTTACACTTTCTATAACGGAAAAGCGGACTATCCGCTGGAGCAGGAACTGCGGCTGTCCGATGCATTTCTGACGTCGGCAGGAAACAACACCGTGGAACTAAAAGTGACAGCTATCAATATCAATTCGGATAAGGCGCATCGGATTTTGGAGAAATGTCCGGTATTAAAGGAGTACAGTCTATTTATCGATACCGTAAGAAAATATGGAGAGGATGAAGGCGCCTTAAAAAAAGCCATCAATGAGTGCATAGAAAAGGGGATTTTGGCGGAGTACCTGAAGCGAAAAGGGAGCGAGGTGAGGAACATGCTAATCGCAGAATACAGCTACGAAAAGGACATTGAGGTTAAGCAGAGAGAAGCCTGGCAGGAAGGACAGATGGAACTGCTTTATGAGCTGGCCAGCCAGGGTCTGCTGTCCATAAAAGATGCAGCAATTCAGGCGGGAATGGAAGAACATGCATTCCAAGAACAAATGAAGCAGCGGGAGCAATAACAAATATTTGGCATAAGGATGAGGAGCATGCTAATCGCAGAATACAACTACGAAAAGGACATTGAGGTTAAGCAGAAAGAAGCCTGGCAAGAAGGCTGGCAAGAAGGCTGGCAGGAAGCCGAAGATAGGATGATTCTGGAGCTGCAACAGAAAGGCTTTTTGCCGGAGCAAATTACAGAACTTGCAGAAAAGAAGATAGAAGAAGCCAAGAAATCTCTTCTTAAAAAAAAGTTTTATTAAGGAATAAAGAGCCAGTAAAGAAATGGCATCGGAAAGGGAGACACTTCGTAAGGAAGTTGTCTCCCTTCGGCTTTTGTAATCAGTCAGAATGATTAGATTGTAGGTAAAATCAATCATATTGGAGGATTACAAAAATGAAACAGCATTTTATTGACAAAACTATGAATAATATTCGGAACAGAGCAACAGAAATTGTAAATAAGGATTTGATTTATCGGTAAGTTAAAATAGGCAGGGATGATATTTTATCACCCTGCCTATTTGTTGTATATGATTGTTTTTTTGTAAAATTGAGAACAATATCGTTTACACCGTAGCGGACAATTTCGGCGATAGCTGCCGAATCAATCAGCATTCTGTTGGGTATTATCAAATACTCGGCTACGGTGTGTCATAGTATTAAAATCAGCTCCCCCGAAAAGGCGACTGTTACATATATCTATTTATTCTTTTTACAGCCGATTGTGATCATTGTAATGTAATCGTCACGGTCTTGTAAGGTCATTTCGTTCAAGCCTTCTTCATAGGCATATCCAAACAGTTCCATTTGATTTTTCTCTGCAAATTTTACGATATTTTGGTAAACCGTCTCAATCTTGTCCCAGCCGCCTATGCAAAAGGCACGCAGATAAGTTCCGGCAGGGCGCATGGTATCGTAAACTTCAATATCCTCTCTGCCATAAGCAAAAAAGCAGTCATAGTCATGGTAGTTTCCGTTTATGATTTGATCTGCCGTAATCCGGCTCCCGAAATTATCATAAAGACCGAATATTGTTTTCAGCCGCAGAGAAAATTCCCCGGCTACTGCAAAATCGTCGTCATCATAGGCACCCGTAATTGGACCGCTGAGCAAAATGCGCTGCGCAGGGAGCGTGATGACTTCTATCTCCCCGTCCTTTGCCGTAAGGCTCAAGGAGAGTTTGTTTGATTTTTGTTCTAAAAAAGTTTTCGTATTTAAGAGTTCCTGAATGGATTTATCAATGAACTGCTTCTTCTCGGCGATCAGATCTGCAAAGGAAGCCCCGGAGGGACTTTGCTGATAACGGATAATTTCGTCAATCGACAATCCGATTTTTCGCAGTGTTACAATCAATTCCAGCTGTACGGTTTGAAAGCAGGTATAATAACGGTATCCGTTTTCTTCCTTAAATTCGGGAGAAAACAGTCCAATTTCATCATAATAATGCAAAGTGCGCTTATTTATTCCGTTGAGTTTCGCAAACTGTCCCGTGGTGTATAAAAATTTTTTATTTTTCATCATAAAACCTCTTGACCTTACAGCTACTGTATAATTCATACTACCGTATGACAAAGAAAATTGCAAGCAGACAGGAGCAAACATATGGATATTTTGAATGAGAAGCAAAAATCGTGGAAAGAAATCAAAGAGATTTACCTTGAAGCTTTCCCCAAGTCCGAACGAAAACCGTTTTGCACGATTCAGTATTCTGTAAAAACAGGAAAAGCACAGCTGCTGACGGCTATGGAGAATAGGATTTTACAAGGCTTCATTATGGTGATCCCATACAAAGATATGGTTATGGTGGATTATTTGGCGGTATCCGGGAAAATTCGCAGCCGTGGAACAGGCAGTAAAATACTGCAAGAGGTATGCAGGCACTTTCCTGACAAAAAAATCGTTCTTTTAATTGAAAAGCTTGACGACAGCGCTGAAAACAAAGAACAGCGAATTGCCAGACGAAAGTTCTATTTCAAAAACGGTTTCACTTCCTCGAATATTTATATCACCGGACATAGCGGCAATATGGAAATTCTGAACTTCGGCGGCACGGTATCTTTGCAGGAATATATGGATTTACAGCGGTACGCTTTAGGAAAGCTGATGTTTCGTCTGTCCGGAATCCGTCCGGCGGTATGAGAAACACCCTGCGGGTATCCCTTTATGCGCAAAAAGCTGCGCAAGAATAAGGAAAGGAGTAATTATATGAAAACTATTTTTTCAAAGGTAAAATTGAAGGGGCGGCAGATTATGCTGTTGTCCGTATTGGTTTTGTTTGCAGCGGTTGCAGAAATGATGCTGCCTTCGCTGCTTGCTCAGATGATTAACAGCGGGGTAACGGATTCCTCGCAAAGCACTATTTTCCTGCTCGCCGCTGTGATGGCGGGTGTTGCGGCCCTTGCCTGTATTGTCAATTTTCTTTCTGTGCGAATCGCTTCCCGTATTTCCACAGATTTTTCGGCAGTGCTTCGTGGGCAGATTTTTGAAAAGGTACAGAGTTTTTCTGCCGCCGAACTTGATAAATTTGGTACAGCCAGCTTAGTGACTCGAAGCACTTCTGATATTACAAACATTCAGAACTTCCTTACGATGCTTTTGCGTATTGGCATTCTGGCGCCTATGATGGCGGTGGCGGGCTTGATTTTTTCCGCTGCTACCGGCGGTCAGGTCAGTTCCGTCCTCACCGTTGCAATCCCGGTGCTGCTAGTTGGGTGCGGTATTGTTATCCTGCTTGCGTCCCGTTATTCGATTAAGCTCAGACAGAAGCTTGACAGGATCAATCAGTTGTTTTTGGAATCTTTGGAGGGCGTTCGTGTCATCCGTGCTTTCAATAAACAAAAGACCGAGAGCCTGCGTTTTGACGAAGCAAATACGGATTATGCTGCCACAGCGATGACATCGGGGCGAATTACAAGCCTTTTACTGCCGGTCATCAATGTGATTTTCGGCGTAACTACAACGGCGGTTTTAGGGCTTGGCGCACATTATGTGGAAACCGGCGCTATGGAAGTCGGCTCGCTGGTGGCGAACAGCCAGTATATCAGTATGGTGCTGATGTCGGTCATGATGTTGGCCCTTGTGATTATGATGTTCCCTACGGCATATGCCTGTGCAGGGCGCATTGCAGAGGTGCTTAACACGGAAACAAGTATTCAGGATGGAGCATTTTCTTTGCAGGATCGTCCGTTGCGTTCTACGGTAGAATTCCGTCATGTGACTTTTGCGTACCCCGGAGCGCCTGAACCGATTTTGAAAGATATTAGTTTTGAAACGCACCCCGGAGAAATTACTGCCATTATCGGCGGAACGGGACGAGGTAAATCCAGTATATTGAAACTGATTCCACGCCTGTACGATCCCTTGTTCGGAGAAGTTTTGATTGACGGCGTAAACGCTAAGGAATATGCAGTAGACGATCTTCGAGCGCTGATTGGCTATGTCCCGCAGAAAAATGTTTTGTTTTCAGGCGATATTGCATCTAATCTGAATTTTGGAAAAAATGACGGAACTGAACAGGATTGGCAGGCGGCAGCCCAAATTGCGTGTGCTGAGGAATTTATCACGAAAAAAGAAAACGGGTATCATGGCAGGATCGCACAGGGCGGAACAAACCTTTCCGGTGGTCAGCGCCAGCGCATGGCGATTGCAAGAGCGATTATGAAAAAGCCTGAAATCTATGTGTTTGACGACAGCTTTTCGGCGCTGGATATGAAAACCGACCAAACCCTCCGCAAAAATCTAAAGGCGGCAATGGGAAGAGCCACCATCATTATGGTGGCGCAGCGGGTCAGCACGATTTTAGATGCAGACCGCATTTTAGTAGTTGACGACGGAATGATCGTTGGTCAGGGAACGCATAAAGAACTGCTCCAAACCTGCCCTCTCTATCGTGAGATTGCGGAAATACAGTTGGGAAAGGAGGCTGTTTGACATGAAAAATCATACTTTCAAACGACTTTTCGGATATTTGAAAGCCCATCGTCTGCGCCTGTTCTTCGTTTTACTGTTTGCTTCTGTTAGCACTATTTTTACCGTTATGGCTCCGTTTGTAATCGGTAAAGTCACAACGACCCTCTTTGACAGTATCCGGGACGGCGTGTTTTATTGGGAAACCATTCTTTGGCTGCTTGCAGCGCTGGTGTGTCTGTATCTGGTATCGCAGTTCTTTTCCTTTTTGCAGGGATTTCATATGGCAAAGATCACGGCAAATGCAATGCGTGAAATCCGCAGCGACATAGATGAGAAAATGCACCGGTTGAAGCTGAATTACTATGATACGCATACCCACGGCGATATTCTCAGCGTGATTACCAATGATGTCGATACCATCAATAATACTGTCAGCCAAAATCTGACCTCAATCGTTACACAGGTCATTACCGCAATCGGGATTCTTATTATGATGCTGGCAATCAGTCCGAAACTGACGCTGATCCCGATTATTATGGTGCCGTTGTCACTGCTAAGCGCAGCAGGCGTTATGAAATCCGGCAGCAGGCATTACGGAAAACAGCAGGAGCTGTTGGGACAGCTCAACGGATATATTGAAGAAATGTATAACGGTCAACAGGTCGTGCAGTCCTTTAGTTATCAGGACAGGGCAAAACAGGGCTTTTCTGCACTGAATGAGGCGTTGAAGAATAGTTCCTATAAGGCGGAAACAACCGCAGGGGCAGTCAGCCCGATCACTACTTTCGTAAATGATATGGGGTATATGGTTTGTGCAGCAATCGGCTGCCTGCGTGCCATAGGCGGCTTTATTACCGTGGGAAATGTGCAGGCCATGCTGGAATATACCCGTCGGTTTGCCGAACCGTTTTCTTCTTTGGCCGGTATGGCAGGAAGTTTTGGCGCAGCAAAGGCCGCAGGAGATCGGATTTTTGCCCTGCTGGACGCAGGGGAAGAATTGCCGGACGCAGAACACGGTATCATGCCGAAAGACCGCTCCGGCAGCGTAACTTTTCAAAATGTTCAATTCGGATATACGCCTGACCGTATGCTGATGAACGGTGTGAATTTGACAGTAAAGCCCGGTCAAAAAGTTGCGATCGTTGGTCCCACCGGCGCAGGCAAGACGACTCTTATCAATCTGCTAATGCGTTTCTATGAGACGGGCGGCGGCGCTATTACGGTAGACGGTGTAAATATATGCGATATGCCAAGAGAAGAACTGCGGGATCGCTTTGGTATGGTTTTACAGGACACTTGGCTCTTTGAAGGAACGATTGCCGATAACTTGGGATATGCAGAAGAAAATATGGACAGAAACAAAATCATTGCTTCGGCAAAGTCCGCCTGCGCCCACAATTTTATCAAAACGCTTCCCGGCGGGTATGATATGGAGCTTTCAAAAGGAGCGGAAAATATTTCACAGGGCGAGCGTCAGCTTCTCACCATTGCCCGCGCCATCGCTTCCGATCCTGAAATTATGATTCTGGATGAAGCGACGAGTAATGTAGATACCCATACGGAGGTTTTAATTCAGCGTGCCATGGCGCAGCTTATGAAAGGCCGCACCAGCTTTGTGATTGCGCACCGTCTTTCTACCATTCGTGACGCCGATATGATTTTGTATATGGAGGACGGAGATATAAAGGAAGTCGGCAATCACGATGAATTGATGGATAAGAACGGAAAATACGCCGCTCTGTATAACAGCCAATTTGCATAATAGCGATTACACATAAAAACAACACTCAGGGAACTCACGCCCGAACTGATACACGAATTTATAGACAGGATTATCGTGTATGCACCGAGATACCTTGACGGCAAGTGTGTTCAGTTAATGGATATCTACTACAAATATTCTGGACAAAAATTGTTAAATAGAGTATAAATATAATATAAATAGTTATTTTTTGACATTTTAAGAAATTACATTTTACAAGAAACAGCTACGGCAACGGTACAAGGATGTGAGGGGCATAGCAGTATTCGATGAAAAATGTCAGAAATGGAAAATTGTTATTAGATGCCAATCCATATACGGGTTGGCATTTTTCATTACATATTGTCGAATTTTGTCGAATGAGGAATATGGCTGAAAGGCTCTGCTGCATTTTGTTAATCGAAAGTGGCAGCCGCAAATAGCAAAATATCCATGACCTCCAGGTTTCAGCAACGTTAATGGTTTGAAATTTGGAGGTTTTTTTATGAGAAATACAAAGAATCAATTATTTCAGGTATATGATTTCCGTGAAGAATACGGAAACAGCCCGGATAAGATTAAACACATCATTGCTACAGACCTGACTGTTGAAGAGACGATAAAGAAATTGGCAGAAGCGGGCATTGACATAGAAGAATTGAAACCGTTCATTCTTCTGCCGCTTGGCTATAAAGAGGTGTTTAATGAAGCCTTTCGCAATGAAAAGAAACATGAACGAAGAAACCGCCTTTATGGAGAGTTCCACGGATATGAAGATGGCGTTTTTGAGTTACATCATAAAGAATGCGCAAATAGCCTGGACTATATCGAAGAGGTATTTGCATATGAAAAGAAAATGAGGCAGGAGGAAATAAAACGGTTGGATGAAGCCATGAAAAAATTGACCGAAATACAGCGCAGGAGGCTTCGTATGTATTATTATGATAATCTTGATTTCCACCAGATTGCCAGAAAGGAGCACAGAAGCAGGAATGCAATCAGGGATTCAATCCGCCTTGCACTGAAAAAAATACAAAAGTTTTTTTGAAAAAATACTCCCTTTTTGACCCGGAAAATCGGAATAAGTGAAAGGGCTTTTGAAAAAACAGCTTAAATCAATTTGCACATTGAAAACAGAATACCAAGGCATTGGATACGTTCTTTCTGGTCAGGCGATGAGCCGGAGCGCCGTTAGGGGATACGCCATAGCGATGATATATCCGCCTGTAAATAACAGTCGGCAGCTGTTAAGCGCCATGACAACCAGAAAGCATAATGATACGCCCGTCCAGCCACAGCAGCACGCAATGGGGGCGGCCGCATGAGAACCATGCAGTGGTGCAATTCCAGTGGAGCAGGGTAGCTGCCTGCCATCCAATGCCTTTATTATGAAATGTTTTGACAGATTTAACAGATGTGACGCACGAAGGGATGCATTTGTCAAATGTGCCAAGACATAGGTTATATTTTATATAAAGTGTAGATACTCTTTATATGATTGACTTCAAACAGGATATCGATTAAAATAAAATAGCAATTTATAAAACACGGAAAAGGGCGGGGGATGCCATGTATATTAACCGACATTTAGAAAATCAAATTCTTGAAGCTTCCAAGTTTTATCCGGTTGTAATGGTAACCGGGCAAAGGCAGGCCGGCAAGTCAACAATGCTCAACCACATAAAGGAAAACAGGCGAAAATATGTTACGCTGGATGATGGCAATGCGCGCAGGCTGGCGATGCAGGACCCGGCTCTTTTCTTTGAAGTGTATGGTTATCCGTTATTGATTGACGAATTCCAGAGGGCGCCCTCTATTTTGCTGGAAATGAAAAAAATCGTCGATGAAAAAGCGCTGGGCGGTGAAGACAATAGCGGCATGTTTTGGATAACAGGGTCGCAGAAGTTTAAAATGATGAAGGACGTATCAGAATCGTTGGCCGGAAGGATTGCAATCTTTGATATGGCAAGCCTTTCGGCGGCAGAAATCGAAGAAAGACCCGCGCAGCTATTCAAGCCGGATGTGGATTCCATTAAGGACAGGATGGTGTATGCCAAAAGGAAAGACATCCATAAAATTTATGAAGACATTTTCAGGGGCGGGATGCCTAAATTGCATGCAACGCAAGTCGATCGGGAACGGTATTACATGGATTACGTTAACACTTATATTGAAAGGGACATCAAGGATTTGGCGCAGGTCGGGAAGCTCAATGCGTTTTATGACTTCCTTGTTTATATGGCAGCCCGTACCGGGCAGGAGTTAAAATATGATGACATAGCGAATGCAATCAATATATCTGCGCCGACAGCGAAAGCATGGGTATCGATCCTTGAAAGATCGGGGATTATCTATATTTTAAGACCTTATTATTCTAACATTACGAAGAGGCTGGTCAAAACGCCGAAGGTTTATTTTTTAGATACGGGGTTAGTTGCATATTTATGCAGGTGGCCGAATGCAGAAACAATTGCTAACGGACCGATGGACGGGGCTTTCTTTGAAACATATGTTGTTTCTGAAATTGTAAAGAACTATTACAATTCTGGCAAACAGGCTGATTTATATTATTACCGGGATACCGATAAAAAGGAAATAGACCTTCTTATTATTGAAGGCAATAAAATATACCCTGTTGAGATCAAAAAGAGCAAGCAGCCACTAAAACCTGATAAAAATTTCGATGTGTTAAAGAAGCTGAATTTTGAAGTACAGCCGGGGGTTATTATTTGCATGAGCGACGAATTGATACCGTATAATCGGAATGCTTGGTATTGTCCAGTTTCGGCAATATAAATCAGTTGTATGATATTCTGACATCGAAGCCAAATAAAGCGTATAGAAAACTTAATAAAACGCTAAAGCAATGCATTGAAACGGAATCTGTATTATGCATTGCTTTTTATATGCATGAAAAAAATAAGCATCACTTTTGCAACAGGCATTTTACCGGGGAAGGAATTATTTTATATCGATAATCATAGAGTTTATTGAGTGATTAAGGATTGGAGGCAAGACATGAAAAACGTGCAAAATAGTTCATATGGAAGTGATCAGACAGTCAATGGATATAAAATAGAGAGGAATTATGGAAAAGAATCAATAAAAAATTGTATGTTGCAAGTGATACGGATGGTAATAACGCAGAATATACAAGATAAACGAAAAACGATATGATAACGGTAATCATTATATATGTTGCTGGGAAAGGAGAATATGATGAAATTAAAAGCGGCAATATATTGCAGGTTATCGAAAGAAGATATTGATAAAGCATCATCGGGACAGGAAAGTGAATCTATTGTAAACCAGACATTGATGTTGTTGGATTTTGTAGAGCAAAAGGGCTTTGAGCTATATGATATTTACAAAGATGATGATTATTCAGGGTTGTATGATGACAGGCCAGGTTTTGAAAGGCTTATCAAGGATGCTGAAGATGGGAAATTTAATATTGTAATTGCAAAAAGCCAATCACGTTTTACGAGGAATATGGAACATCTGGAACGATATATCCATCATGATTTTCCACTTTGGGGAATCAGGTTCATCGGGATGGTCGATAATGCAGACACAGAAGTGAAAGGCAACAAGAAAGCAAGACAAATCAATGGTTTAGTCAATGAGTGGTATTGTGAAGACTTATCCGAGTCAATCAAGGCAAGTTACCGTATTAAGCAGAAAAAAGGACAATTTCTTGGGTCGTCTACACCATATGGATATCTGAAAGACCCAAAAGACAATCATCATCTGATACCTGATCCATATGCAGCAGATGTTGTTAAGAGAATCTTTCACATGTATTTGAGCGGCATAGGGAAAGCGCAAATCGGGCAAATACTGACGAAAGAAGGCATTTTAATTCCCACAGAATATAAAAGACAGGTTTTAAAAATCAATTACCATAATGCAATGCAAAAATACGGGGATGATTGCAGATGGTCGTTTCAGACAATACATGGAATTTTGAAAAACGAAGTGTATATTGGCAATCTGGTACAAAACAAATGCCGAAAAAAATCTTACAAGGACAAGTCGAAAAAAGCTGTCCCACAAGAAGAATGGATTAGGGTCAACAATACACATGAACCTATAATCAGTAAAGAAATCTTCGACAGGGTACAGGAACAATTAAAGGAAAGGGCTAGAAAAGTAAACATTGTTGCATTGGATGAAAATTTGTTTGCGAGAAGGCTTTTTTGTGGAGATTGCGGCAAGCCTTTTACGGTTTGTTATTCAAAACGAAATAAAAGGGGAGAACGATATCGAAAGTATATTTGCAGTGAATATAAGCAATGGGGAAATAAGTATTGTACAAGTCATTCTATACGAGAAGATGTATTGGAAGAAATCGTTCTCCAAGACCTCAGAAATCACGCATCAATGATTTTAACTGCGGAAAGCAAGAATATGTTAAATGAATTTAAGTGCATCAGTTCCTTTAACAATAAACCATCTGATGTAAAAAAGATAAAAGAAGAGCTGCAAAAGATTGAAAATTATAAAGTACAAGCATTTGAAAACTTTGTCGATGGGCTTCTTAATAAAAATGAGTATATCAAATTGAAGGAAAAATACGAAAGCGATGAAAAAAAATTGCACGTTGCCTTGCAGAATTATGGAGGTGCTGTGTGCGAAAACATTGAAAAAACACAATTTGAAAAATGGCTATCTAGCTTTACCAACAATTTCAATGTAGAAGAGCTGACGCGGGAAATGGTTCTTAATTTAATTAACAGCATTTACATATTTGAGGATAAACGGATACAGATTAACTATAGATTTGAATTTGCAGAGAAAAAAATAGGTTAAAGCGGTTACTTTTCTCCTAAAAGTTCTCCCAATTAAACGCCACATGCGTGGCGCTGGCAGAACACTTATCAGGCAGCGTGGAAAGCTTCGTCGATTCCATGAACAACAGAGCCAAAGAGCTTGGCCTTAAAAACAGCCATTTCGTCAATACCAATGGGCTGCCTGTAGCAAATCACTATTCCTGTGCATATGATATCGGTATGATATCAAAGGAGCTGATGAAGCAAGAAGTGGCGCATCCATGGTTTACGGCATGGCAGGAGGATATCCAGGTAGGCCTTCCGGGAAAGAAGAGCAAGTTCACGTTGACGAATACAAACAAATTGATTCGCTCATATAATGGCGCGATCGGAACGAAAACAGGATATACGGAAAATGCGGGATACTGTCTTTCCGGAGCAGCGCAGCGGGAGTCAACCAGGCTGATCGGCGTCGTTTTAGGATGCAAAACCAGCGATATCAGATTTGCGGAAATGGGGCGGCTTCTGGATTACGGTTTTGCCAATTATGAGACCGTGCAGGTTGCGAAGGCGGGAAGCAAAATCAAGCAAGTCAGAATAGAAAAAGGCGATAATACGAAGCTCTTTGCCGTAGCGGAGGAATCTATCGGCCTTACCGTCCAAAAAGGCAACAAAAACAAAGTAAAGAAAAAAATCGAAATCGATAAAAACATCAAACTGCCGATTAAAAAAGGAGACCGAATTGGCATGATTGCCGTTTATGAAGGAAATGAAAAATCGGCGGAATATGCGCTCGTCTCAGACCGGGATGTAGCGCGGGCGGGCTTTGTGACTACATACATACGGATGATAAAGAAACTCATATAAGCTTGCAGAAGGGAGGCGTCCCTTTGAACGATAGAAGGTGCTACTTTTTCTTTGCCGGGTATCATACGGTTGCTACGGCTGCGGATGTTTTGGCCCGGTATCATATCGCAAGCCGAATCGTAAAAGCGCCGATAAGACTGCGGAACAGTTGCAGCTTTGCGGTCGTGGCCGATGAATATGATAAAGATATGGCGGTCTACGTGCTGGAAAGGGAAAATATTCCAATCAGAAGGATCGAATATGCGGTACAGTAGAAAAAATATAGCGAAGCGCCCAGATAACAAAACGGTGTATGCCTTGCCGTTTCAGGCAAATGCCGTATCCAGTAGTTTTCTGGGCTTTTTTCGTTAACATGACACAATATAATCGCAAAAAAATAATTTTTGCAATATACACGAAATTTCCTAAAATTGGTCATGGAATTTCAGTGGCAAAAATGCGTGAAAGCATTGACTTTTCAACGTTTTTATTATAAAATTATAGCAAATATTAACGCAAAAAACAACACAATTTAGATAAAAAATGCAGTTAACAAGGAGGAAATTATGTCAACTATAGTCGATGCAAGCCACAGGAAATTATCTGGATTTATTGCAGCAATCATGATCCTTTTTACCGTTCTTTTCGCATTTTCGGCGCTGAATTGCGATCCGGTTTATGGTACAGGCGAGACAGCGCAAGTAACCGCAACACAGCTAAATATAAGGTCTGGGGCGGGAACTGGCTATTCCAAGATCGGGTCTTTGGCAAAGGGAAAAACATTTACGGTCACAGGCGCTGCGAAGGACAGTTCCGGCGTCACTTGGTACAAGCTCAATTATAATGGAAAAAACGGATATGCATCCTCGAAATACGTTAACATAAAACAAAATACGGTAACTCCAGTCAGCGGGATGCAGGGTACGGTAAACACGGCAAAAGACCCCCTGATTATCAGGAGCGGCCCGGGAACGGGATACAGCAAGCTGGGAAAGCTCGCCAAAGGCAAGACTTTTTCCATTACCGGCAAGGTGCAGGATGGAAACGGGCTGTGGTGGTATCAGTTTTCTTTTAACGGGAAGACTGGCTATGCATCATCTGCGTATGTAAAAACGACGACGGCCTCTTCCGGTGTTACGGCAGTGTCCAACATGACCGGGACTGTCGCAACGAAAAGCTCTCCGTTAATTATCAGGAGCGGCCCGGGAACGGGATACAGCAAGCTGGGGACTCTTGCTAAGGGAAAGACCTTTGCAGTCACTGGCAAAGCGCAGGACAGCGCAGGTACGTGGTGGTATCAATTTTCCTTTAATGGGAAGACCGGTTATGCATCATCCCAATACGTGACGGTTAAGGAGAATGCGCCTGCACCTGAACCAGCGCCAGGCGGTACGGCGACGCCAACGAAGGGCACGGTCGCCACACAAAAAGATCCGCTGATCATCAGAAGCGGTCCTGCGAAGAGCTTCGCCAAAGTGGGAAGCATTCCAAAAGGAAAGACTTTCGATATTTTAGAAACGGCACAGGATTCCGCTGGGGGCGTGTGGTACAAGCTTACCTATAATGGAAAGACGGGATATGTTTCCGCATCGTATGTAAACGCAACGGGGGCTGGCACGGAAAACCCTGGCGAAACGACGGACCCATCTGTTCCAGCGCAGCCTGTAACATTCCAAATGGGAACGGTAAAGACATCGTCGACCGGGCTTAACGTCCGTTCTGGCCCAGGAACGAATTACAGCAAGCTGACGGTTCTCGCCAAAGGGTCGATGGTAACGATCACGGGGTCCGCCAAGGCAAGCAACGGAAAGCTGTGGTATACATATCAGTATTCCTCTGCTAAGACAGGGTATATTTGTTCCGATTATGTGACAGTTAAGACGATTACCTCGGACGGCGATTTTGAAACATACTTAAGCGCACAAGGTTTCCCGGAAAGCTATAAAGCGGGATTAAGGACCTTGCACGCCGCACATCCGCAGTGGATATTTAAAGCCTCTAACGTAGGCTATAGCTGGTCAAGCGCACTTTCGGCTGAAAGCAAGCTGGGAAGAAACCTGGTAAGCCCTTCATCGCCTGTCAGCTATCGAAATCCGGCTTCCTATAATTCTTCGACCAAAACGTGGACGAAGTACGATGGCACCTGGTATGCAGCAAACGCTACGGTCATCGCGCATTACATGGATCCGAGAAATTTCCTGAATGAAGACGGAATTTACCAGTTTATGGCACAAACATATGATGCTGCTTCGCAAAATGCGAATACGGTATCCGCTGTGATCCAGGGTTCGTTCATGCAGACAAGAAATCCGGGCGGCGGTTATTCTTCCTATGCGTCGCTGATCCATGATGCCGGAAAAGCGGCCAATGTCAATCCGAATGTCCTGGCGGCCATGATCATACAAGAGCAAGGCTGGAAGGGTACGAGCGGATTGATTTCCGGTACATATTCGGGCTACGCCGGGTATTACAATTTCTTCAATATCGGCGCATGGACGACCAGCACGATGAACTCCATCCAGCGCGGGCTTTGGTATGCGAAAGGCGAGAATGAAGGAAAGACCTCGTATGCAAGACCTTGGACGACGCCGTATAAATCAATCCTGGGCGGCGCACAATATTACTCAAACAATTATGTGTCAAAGAATCAGGATTCGTATTATTCCAAAAAATTCAACGTCTATAACGGCGCAGGCAATGTAGGCGTGCATCAGTACATGACGAATGTCGCAGGGGCGGCAAGCGAAGGCGGTATTGTGAAAAAAGCATATGCGGACAATTCAAACTATCCAGTCGTATTTGAAATTCCTGTTTTCAGCGGCATGCCAGCCTCTAATTGTCCATTGCCATAGCGGCAAAACCGGTGGTGTTTGTTATTATGGTAAGGGCAGCCGTTTCCCCGATGGCAGGCATAAGCGCATAGCAGCAGGCAGGCGTAGAGGCGGGATGGCTGGTCCTAAGCCTGCGCCAAATGGGATCTGCTGCACTGCTTTTGGAATTTGCGGCTATAAACAGAAAGGTTGATAAAGGAGCATTGATATGATAAAAGAAAAGGACAGTTTGCTAGAACGGACTTTGCGGAAGATCATCATCCTTATTGTCGTGATGGCGTTTGTCGTGCCGTTGATTACGCCGAATGTGTTCGCAGCTTCTTCCGTGAGCATAAACGGCGGGGACAACGTCAAAGGCGGGGACACGTTCACGTTGGTTGTCGCCTTTGAGGGAGGAAATATAGGCCGCGTGGATGCTTATATGACGTATGATACCAATAAGCTTACCTATATTTCGGGCGGTACGAGCAGCGGCAATACGGGATATATCCAGTTGAAGACGGCAGGCACGGAAGGCAGCATCGTGTTCAACCTTAAATTCCAGGCTGTTTCAGAAGGTGCGGCAGATTTGGAAGTTGTAACGGATGAAATGTATGATTTTGATGATATTGCATTGGACCGGCCATCGGTCACGAAAACGATAACGATCAGCGGGAACGCCGCTCCAGAAGCGCTCATTACAGAGACGGCTTCCCCGGAAAAGCCAGTCGATACGACTGAACTGGCAGGCGTTGATGAAAAAACGGAAAAATCTTCTGCGGTGAACCTCAATGCCATTTTTATCGCTGCCGCAGCGGTGCTGGTTATTTTCATCGTAATCATCTCCGTGATCCTGGCAAAGAAAAAGAAAAAAAGGGCTGGGGATGCAGCGCCTGGGGGTTCAAAGAATCAGCAACCCGGCAGCCTTGCTCCTGATAACTTCGGCAAAGCCAGCGCTTCGGAGCAAAAGGGATTTGGCGGCATGGGGCAGGTCAGCGGCGCAGAGCATAGCGATGGGAACGCACGTGTCGGCCACAGAGACCGCGCCAGCGGCAAGGAACGGGTTGACGGCGCAGAGCGCATGAGCAAGGAAGAAACGCAGGTACTTGATATGAACTTGGCGGAATCCCCTCGCGCCAAACAGGAGCAATCCTATGATGCCGGCCCGGCATCCACAGCAGGACAGCCGCGTATCGGCAGAAGCGGGAAGATACTCGATGCTTCTCCAGCGGAGGATGATTCTTGGCTGGAAGACCTCATGTCGGGAGAATCCTCACGCAAGCGGCGGGATGCACAGGCGGAAAATATCCAGGGCAAGGAACGCAGCAAACGGGAAGCCCAAGAACAAGCAAACGAAGAAACCGAACTTTGGCGGCAATGGGATCTCAATATGAAAGATGACGATTCCGATGATATCGAAAAGTGGTAAGCGGTAAACGTGTAATTTTATATTAAAATCCAGCTCATTCATTTCTTTTTTCAGGGAATGGCGGGCTGGATTTTCGCATATTGGAAAATCAGGAAATGCGGAAAAAACGGCGCATGGTGTATTTTTTCGAGCCTGCATTCTTCCGTCATAATTATTTTTAGTACGATAAAATTTATGCTTGACAGACGTATTTGCCGTATGGTATAAACAAAAGGATGTCCAATGACAGGAAATTTTTTATCAGGATATGACGTTAAAACGGAGAGAAACATGAAGAAAAAAGTGAACGGTTTTTCAAGAATAAAAGACCTTGGCATGACAGACAGGGAGCGTATCGAATCCCTTGGTATTGATGTTTCGCAAGTTTCCAATTTTTATATTTTACCCGGTTTTACAGATGTACACGTACATTTGAGAGAACCGGGTTTTTTATATAAGGAAACAATAGCGAGCGGGACAAAGGCGGCGGCGGCAGGCGGGTTTACGGATGTTTTTTCCATGCCAAACCTCGTTCCATGCCCCGACTGCAAGGAAAACCTGGAGGTGCAGCTTGCAGCCATTGCGCGGGATGCAAAGGTCAATGTATATCCTTACGGGGCGATTACCGCAGGGCAGCAGGGTGGGCGGCTATCTGCGATGGAAGAACTGGCGGAGGATGTGATCGCCTTTACCGACGACGGCAAGGGCGTCGCCTCTGCGGAATTGATGCTGGATGCCATGAAGAAAGCGAAAGCCCTTGGCAAAATAATCGTCGCGCATTGCGAGGATGAATCCTATCTGCGGGAAAGCTCCGAAAGCGAATGGAAACAGCTCGAACGGGATATTGAACTCGTGCGGCAGGCCAAATGCAGCTATCACGTCTGCCATGTTTCGACGGAGGAATCTTTGCAGCTGATCAGAAGCGCCAAAGCAGAAGGGCTTGATATCACTTGCGAGACAGCGCCGCATTACCTGCTCTTATCCGAAAGCGATATCGAAGATAGCGGACGTTTTAAAATGAATCCGCCGATCAAAAGCAGGGAAGACCAAAAGGCGCTTCTTGCGGCGCTTTCGGACGGGACGATCGACATGATCGCCACCGACCATGCGCCGCATAGCACAGAAGAAAAAAACAAAGGCTTCGAGAAAAGCGCTTTCGGCATCGTCGGCTTGGAAACCGCATTTTCCATGCTTTACACGGGTCTCGTTAAAAAAGGCGTTATTCCCTTGAACAAACTGGTTGCGCTGTTATACGACAATCCGAGAAAACGCTTTTCCCTCCCAGGCCGGCCGTTTGCAAAAGAGCTTTCCCGCAGAGCGCCGACCTTTACATTATGGGAGCTGGAAGAGCGTTATACGATCGATCCAGCGCAGTTTCAATCAAAGGGCAAGAGTACGCCTTTTGAAGGCTGGCAAGCATACGGCAGATGTATGCTGACCGTGATCGACGGCAGCATCGCATGGAGGCAGGAAAATTAGCATAAGGCGCAAGGAGGTTATGTATGCAGGATATTACATTAGAAGTCAGAAACAATAGGAAGCTGGCGGATCAAACGTATGAAATGGTTTTGCACGATATGGACCGCTTTCCGGAAACGATCAGACCGGGGCAGTTTATCAACCTCAAGCTGGACGGCTATTATCTGCGGCGTCCCATATCGATTTGTGACTGGACAGAACATACGGTTACAATCGTTTATAAAATAGCAGGCCGGGGGACAGAAGCGATGAGCCAGTATGAAACGGGAAAAACAATCAGTGTGCTAATGCCGCTCGGAAATGGTTTTAATACGGGAAAAAGCGGGGAAAGGCCGCTTCTCGCCGGCGGCGGCGCAGGCGTTCCGCCGATGTATGGGCTTTGCAAAGAGCTTCTCGCCGAAGGAAAGAAGCCGATCGCCTTGTTGGGATTTAACAGCGCAGAGGAAATTTTTTATGCAGATGCGTTTCGTGCCCTCGGCGTAAGGCCGGTCATTACGACGGCTGATGGAAGCCGGGGCATCAAGGGATTCGTCACGGATGCCTTGCGGGCAGGCATCTTACATACAACCGCCGCAGAATCACCATGTCCAGAACCAACGGTAAGCAGATCGTTTTGCGCCGGGGTGAAAGCAGATGGGAAGGGAGCGGCAGGCGAACCGATTTGTGCAGAATCCGAGACGGATGGAAACGATGCGGCTTTGCCGTTTACTTATTTTTACGCTTGCGGGCCTATATCCATGTTAAGGGCGCTGAATGAGGCGATCGATTCCAGGATGGGCGGCCAAATGAGTTTTGAACAGCGAATGGGCTGTGGGTTCGGCGCTTGCATGGGTTGTACCTGCAAGACGAAATACGGCGCAAAGCGAATCTGCAAGGAAGGTCCCGTATTGGAAAGGAGTGAGATTTCATGGTAACAGAAATATGCGGCCGTGCGAAGAGTTCTGGCAAAGAGAGAGGCTTCGAGGATGCGAAACGTTCCGATTGTGCGAATGCTTCCAGCACTGCCCATACGAAAGCATTCACCACTGCGGTACGCCTTTGCGGCATCCCGCTTGAAAACCCCGTCATGGCTGCCAGCGGGACATTTGGATACGGCCATGAATTTGCGAAGCTGTACGACATCGATATCTTAGGTTCTTTTTCCTGCAAGGGGACGACCCTTGCGCCGAGGTTTGGCAACCGGACGCCCCGGATCGCGGAATGCACGGAAGGCCTGATCAATTCCATCGGCCTGGAAAATCCAGGCGTCGAGCGTGTTGTCACAGAAGAGCTGCCGAAGCTGGCAGAAAGTTTCCATAAAAAAGTTATGGCAAACGTGGGCGGGTTTTCGATCGAAGAATACGTGGAAGCCAGCAAAAGGCTGGATCGGGAAAAACAAGTCGGCTGGCTGGAGCTTAACATATCGTGTCCCAATGTACATGGCGGAGGCCTCGCCTTTGGGACTGACCCGGATGCCGCTGCCGCTGTCGTAAAAGCCGTGAAAGCAGCCTGCGAAAAACCAGTCATCGTCAAGCTTTCGCCGAACGTGACGGATATCACCGCCATTGCCAAAGCTTGCGAGACAGCAGGCGCAGACGGGATTTCTTTAATCAATACGCTTCTGGGGATGCGAATCGGCCTGAAGACAAAAAAGCCTGTCATCGCCAACAAAATGGGAGGCTTTTCAGGACCAGCCGTTTTTCCCATCGCTTTGCGGATGGTGTACCAGGTTTACGAAGCGGTCGATATACCGCTCATCGGCATCGGCGGCATTTCCACGGCGGAAGACGTGATCGAAATGATGCTGGCAGGCGCTACGGCAGTGCAGATCGGGGCAGCCAACTTGGTAAACCCTTATGTATGCAGGGATGTGATCGAAGCGCTGCCAGCGGCAATGGATAAATACGGGATTCATCATTTAACGGATATCATAGGAGGTGCGCATTAATGGGAAAGGACGTTATCATCGCATGTGATTTTGAAAGTGCGGAAAAAACGCTCGCGTTTCTCGATCGATTTGACGGTAAAAAGCCGTATGTAAAAATCGGGATGGAGCTTTATTACGCAGAGGGTCCGTCCATCGTCAAGCAGTTAAAGGAGCGGGGACACCGGGTATTCCTGGATTTGAAGCTTCACGATATCCCCAACACCGTAAAGAAGGCGATGGCTGTGCTTTCCACGTTAAAAATCGATATGTGCAACCTTCATGCCGCAGGGACAAAGGAGATGATGGAAGCGGCGCGCAAGGGACTTACGAGGGCAGATGGCACAAGGCCGCTTCTGATCGCGGTGACCCAGCTCACTTCCACCACGCAAGAGCGGATGGAAACGGATATCCTGATCGAAAAGCCGATGGAAGCAGTCGTTTCCCAGTATGCCGCCAATGCAAAGGAAGCGGGGCTTGACGGCGTGGTCTGCTCGCCGCTGGAATCCCCTGCGGTGCATCATGCTTGCGGAAATGGATTTTTGACGGTCACGCCGGGCGTGCGTTTTGCAGACGATGAAAAAGGCGACCAGGCGCGCGTTACGACGCCGGCGAGGGCAAAAGCGCTCGGTTCTGACTATATCGTGGTCGGGCGGAGCATCACCGGGGCGCAAGACCCGGAGGCGGCCTATGAACGATGCTTAAAAGAATTTGTGGATTCAATTTGATCTATTTCGTTTTTTTGCCAGTTAACGATGAGATATTTAGAATGTTGTCGCCTGATGCTGGAATATATTTACAATCTTGTTGTCCAGCGTTGGCAAACGATTGAAATATTGCTTTTGATACTGCCAGTTCATGCTGGCAAACGCTTAAATAAGGTGAATGAGAGGTAGGTAAAATGAGAAAGGAAATTGCGAAGGGATTACTGAGCATCGAAGCTGTATTTTTGCGGCCGGATGAGCCGTTTACGTGGGCGAGCGGCATCAAAAGCCCCGTTTACTGTGATAACCGCTTGATCTTAACAGACCCGGAGATGAGAGACAAAGTTGAACAGGCGATTGCCGACGTTGTCAAGAAGGAATATCCGGCGGTGCAGGTGTTGATGGGGACGAGTACGGCGGGAATTGCCCATGCAGCCATCGCCGGGCATATCCTCGGGCTTCCAATGGGCTACGTCCGTTCCGGCGCGAAGGACCACGGCAGGAACAACCGCATCGAAGGAAGGCTGGAGAAAGGGCAGCGGGCCGTCGTGGTCGAAGACCTCATTTCGACGGGCGGCAGCGTGATCGATGTCGTGGAAACGCTGCGGGAGGCAGGAGCGGATGTTCTCGGCATCGTGAGCATTTTTACATATGGCATGGAAAAAGGGCGAAAACGGCTGGCCGCCGCCAGCGTGAAAAACATCAGCCTGACGGATTTCGACGCAGTAGCAGAAGCGGCCGTTGAAACGGGCTATATCAAAGAGGACGATATCGCAAGGCTCAAGGCGTTCCGGGATAACCCGCAGGACGAGGGCTGGATGAACACAAATGAGCCGTGCAACGAGGAATAAGCATATCAGGAGGAAGGAATGAAACATTTAATTGACATTATGGAGATGACTGTAGAGGAAATCAGCCAGTTAATTGAAACTGCTAACGATATCATCGCAAACCCGGAAAAATATGCACAGAAATGCAGGGGAAAGAAATTGGCGACGCTGTTCTTTGAACCGTCCACCAGAACGCGGCTGAGCTTTGAAGCCGCAATGTACGAGCTGGGAGGAAACGTCCTGGGCTTTTCCGAAGCGCAGAGTTCTTCGGCTGCCAAAGGGGAGAGCGTTTCCGATACCATCCGCACCGTGGGCGCATATGCCGACATTATCGCCATGCGCCATCCGAAAGAAGGCGCACCGATGGTAGCGTCGAAGAAATCCATCGTCCCGATCATCAATGCCGGGGACGGCGGCCACAACCATCCAACGCAAACGCTGACGGATCTTCTGACCATCAGCCGGGAAAAAGGCGGTTTTGACGATCTGACGATAGGTTTATGCGGCGATTTGAAGTTTGGCAGGACGGTACACTCGCTGATCGGCGCCATGTCCCGCTACGAAAAAGTCAAATTCGTGCTGATTTCCCCGGATGAACTGAAAATCCCCGAATATCTCAAGCATGAAGTGCTGGAAAAGAAGCACCTGAAATACGTGGAAACGGCAGATCTGGAAGCAGCCATGCCACAGCTTGACATCCTCTATATGACGAGGGTGCAAAAGGAACGGTTCTTCAATGAACAGGATTATATGCGGCTGAAAGACAGCTATATCCTCACGCCCGATAAGCTCCGCAATGCGAAGCAGGATTTGCGTATTTTGCATCCACTGCCCCGCGTGAACGAGATTTCCATCGCCGTGGATGACGATCCCAGGGCGACGTATTTCGAGCAGGTGCGCAACGGCAAGTTCATCAGGATGGCGTTGATTTTAAAGCTTTTGGAGGTGAAGTAAATGCAGATAGACAAAATTGAAAACGGCATTGTGATAGATCATATCAAGGCAGGGCAGGGAATGGAGCTTTACCGGATACTGGGGCTGGATGCGCTGGACTGCCAAGTTGCCTTGATTAAAAATGCGGAAAGCGGGAAAATGGGCAAAAAGGATATCATCAAAGTGGATCAGATGATCGATGTAAACCTGGACGCCATCGGATATATCGACCCAGATATCACGGTCAATATCATCAAGGACGGTAAGCGCAAGAAGGTGGAGCATATCGGTCCGCCTGATGAAATCGTGGATATCATCAAATGCAAAAATCCTAGGTGCATCACCACGACGGAGCAGGAGCTGCCGCACGTGTTCCGCCTGACCGACCGGGAAAACCGGGTGTACAGGTGCATTTATTGCGAAAGCAAAGCGAAATAGCCAAGCCAGCAAAAAACAGCAAAGCGATGGAAAGCGATATGGCAATCGCAAAACAAGAAAGCGAAATACGGCAAACCGGACGATTTTCCCGTTGATTGAAACATGAAAAACATGAAAACGGCGCATACTATAAAAAAGAGAACAAGCTGTTATTTTGACAGCTTATCCAAAGCTAACAAATACGAACAAATGGAGGGTCATTATGGGAAAAATCTGTACGACGGTTTTAGGCTTAGGCGTTGCCGGAGCGGTCATTGGCATGGAACTCTACCGGTGCATGGATCGCAAAGATCAATGTGAATTGAAGGATGATGTAAAATGCGCGGTAGAGGATTTAAAAACGGCAACGAAAAAAATTATGGAAATGAACTGAGCCTGGGCGGGGAAGGAAACCCCGCTTTTTATTTGCTTTTTATTGCGCCGGTTTCTTGAAAATACAACGTTTTTCTGCTATAATTTAAAGCTAAGCATTGTTTTCAAACGAGACGTGATATCATATTTTAGGAGGATACGCACAAGATGGAAAAACTAGGCCTGAACCAAATCAGGGAACTGTTCCTTAACTTTTATCAATCAAAAGACCACTACAGAAGCCAGAGCTTTTCGCTGATTCCTGAAAAGGATAAGAGCCTGCTTATCATAAATTCCGGAATGGCGCCGCTCAAGCCTTATTTTGCAGGGCTGGAAACGCCTCCGGGCAAGCGGATGACCACCTGCCAGAAATGCATCCGTACCGGGGATATCGAAAACGTGGGATATACGTCAAGGCACGGCACTTTCTTTGAAATGCTGGGAAGCTTTTCCTTTGGCGATTATTTTAAGGAAGAATCCCTGCAATGGGGATGGGAGTTTATTACGGAAGCGCTGAAAATGCCGACGGACAAGCTGTGGGCCACCGTGTATGAAGACGACGACCAGGCATACCATATCTGGAAGGAGATCATCGGAATGCCGGAAGAGCGGATCGTGCGGCTCGGAAAGGACGATAATTTCTGGGAGATTGGGACAGGTCCTTGCGGGCCATGCTCTGAAATCTATTTTGACCGGGGTGAAAAATACGGCTGTGGCAACCCGGATTGCAAACCGGGCTGTGACTGCGACCGATACGTGGAATTCTGGAATCACGTATTCACACAGTTTAATAAGGATGAAGACGGAAATTACACGGATTTAGCACATCCGAACATCGATACCGGCATGGGCTTAGAACGGCTTGCCTGCATCATGCAGGGCGTGGAATCGATCTTCGATATCGATACGATTCAGTACATTTGCCAAGGCGTTGTCAAGGCCAGCGGCGTCAAGTACAGGAACGGAGACGCGCCAGAAGATATTTCCATCCGCATTATCACGGATCACCTCCGATCCATGACCTTTATGATCGGGGATTCCATCCTGCCGGGAAACGAAGGCAGGGGATATGTATTGCGGCGGATTATCCGGCGCGCCGCAAGGCATGGCAGGCTACTTGGCATTGAAGGCTCGTTCCTTTCCGATCTATGCGAACGGGTAATCGACGTTTCGGGAAAAGCTTATCCGGAACTGGAAGAACGCCGCGTGATGATTAAAAAAGTTATCGGCGTAGAAGAAGAAAAATTTGCATCCACGATCGATCAGGGCATGAAATTCATCAATGAATACATCGGCGAATTGAAGGCCGGAGGGCATACCGTCCTCGAAGGGGAAAAAGCGTTTAAGCTGCACGACACGTATGGATTCCCGATCGACTTAACGCGGGAAATCCTGGAAGAATCGGGTTTTTCGGTCGATATCCAGGGCTTTGAAGCGGCCATGGAGGAGCAGAAAAAGCGTTCCCAGGTAGAACAGGATATGGAAGGCGCAGGCTGGGAAGAAGCAAGCTCGGATTTCATCCTCACGGGCGATACCGTGTTCACCGGATACGATACCATGATAGAAAACAGCACCGTCAAGGCGATTTTCTGGAACCAGAAGCCGCTCAATTCCGTTTCCGAAGGGGATACCTGCCGGATTGCGCTGGACAAGACGCCGTTTTATGCGGAAAGCGGCGGGCAGGCATGCGATACGGGTGCGATCTACAACGATAACTTTGTGGCGGAGGTCGTTGAAGTAATCAAATTCCAGAATGTTTTCGGACACAAAATCATCGTTAAACAAGGGACGCTGAAAGTTGGGGAAAAAGTGGTTTGTATGCCGCGCGTGCCATACAGGAACATGACGGCCGCCAACCATACGGCGACGCATCTTTTGCATAAAGCCCTGAAAGAAATCCTCGGCGAACACGTCAAGCAGGAGGGTTCCTCTGTAACCAAGGACGGGCTTCGTTTTGACTTCAATCATTTCCAGGCGATGACCCAGGAAGAAATTGCGCAGGTGGAACATATCGTAAACGATAAAATCAGCCATTTCATCGATGTAGAGACGAAGGAAGTGCCGATCAAGGAAGCATTCAAAGAGGGCGTTACAGCGTTGTTTGAGGAAAAATACGGCGATATTGTACGGGTTGTTTCCATTGGAAATTACAGCAAAGAATTGTGCGGCGGTACGCACGTAAAGAATACTGGGCAGATCGGCGCATTCAAAATTTTGAGCGAGTCTGGGGTTGCTTCGGGCATCAGGCGTATCGAAGCGGTCACAGGCCTCGGTCTTTTGCAGAAATATGATGAAGATGAAAAGTTGATTAGCGGCACAGCGGACGCATTGAAGGCAAAGCGGGATAATATGGCTGATCGTTGCTCAATACTGGTAAATGAAGTGAAAACGCTGAAAAAGGAAATCGAGGAGCTGAAAAAGGCGCAGATGGACAAAGGAATTGATTCCCTGGTCGATGATGCGAAGCAGATCAACGGCATCAAGCTGATTGCGAAAACGTTTGACGATTATAACATCAACGACTTGCGGGGCCTTTCCGATAAGATCAAGGCACAGCATAAGAATGTTGCGATGGTATTCGCCGCAGTTACGGAGGGGAAAGTGACTTTCCTTGTTTCCCTCACCGACGATTTGGTTGAACAGGGCTTACATGCTGGAAAGCTGATCAAGGAGATCGCAGCAGCGGCTGGCGGCGGCGGCGGCGGGAAGGCTGACATGGCGCAAGCCGGGGCAAAGGATGCTGGGAAAATTAAGGATGCATTCCAAAGGGCAGAAGAATTGCTCGGTTAAGGCAAAATCGTTTTGTTAAGAGAAATCACTGGGTTAAAAGAATTATTTGAGCAAGCAGAATCACTCGGTTCAGACAAATTATTTCATCAAGCAGAAAGCGAAAGATTCAAAAGAAACCGATATGTTTACCATAATTATATTACGTAAATTTATAGCGTGTGATAATTTTGTGTAATTATTTGGTTTTCCTTGTAATTCTATTCCATTCAATGGTATAATAATTTGACCGTGTAAAACAGTGGAGGTGTTTTTATGGATAGACAAACCAGAATGTATGATAATTTCGATAGAATCGAACAGCGGACGATAGAAGAAATTTTAAATATAGTGTACGATGCTTTGGAAGAGAGGGGATATAATGCGATTGACCAGATGGTAGGCTATATATTATCAGGTGATCCGTCTTATATCACAAGCAATAACAATGCCAGGAACATTATGGGGCGTATTGAACGTGATGATTTAGTAGAAGAATTGATTCGGGCATACCTCCATAAATAGGAATTGATTCATGATAGGCGGGCAGTAATGTCCGTCTTTTTAACTGCAATCGAACCGGTTCTGCGGCTCGATCAGGCACAAGCCATAAATTTCAAATCGTAACAGAATGATAATTGAACTGAGAATTTCAATGCAATGCAGTAAGGAGTAAAGGAAGATGAGAAAAATAGCGCTGGATGTAGGCGATAAAACGATCGGGGTTGCTGTCAGCGATGCGCTGGATATTACCGCACAGGGCATAACGACCATCGAACGGATTGGCATTCGCAAGGATGCCGGGAAGGTCATGGATTATATCAAAGAATATGACTGCGATACGGTCGTGATTGGACTGCCGAAAAAGCTGGATGGGACAGATAGCCCGCAAACCGAAAAAGTTTATGAATTTAAGACCATGCTTGAAAATAAAATGCGAAGCAGCGGCATGGCACACATCAAAGTGGAATTCTATGATGAACGGTTCACGACTGTGATGGCGGAAAAAGTCCTGATCGAAGCGGATATGCGCCGCCAAAAACGAAAAAAGGTAATCGATAAACAAGCTGCTGTCATCATCCTGCAAGGATACCTTGATGCGAGAAAAGCATAGCGGACATAGGGAAGATACATAAGAGCTATCGGATGCATTATTTAAGATTGATTCAACTATTCCTATAATCACAATTATCGGAATAGTTGGTGTCGCTGAAAAGCCGATATCTGCATTTATGGGTTTGTATCGGCGCTTTATGCCCATCATCCCTATATGAAAATCGCCGGAATGGTATGCGTTGCGGCTACATTAAGATACGCCTACAGGGAAGCTTCGTTTCTGTGGCTTTTCGTTTTTTATATGGAAGCGATGCATACATATGAAAAGCGCCACGCAATCCTATGTTTTAGGTGCGCAGCGCTTTTCTTGATATATATAAACTTATGTATTGTCGTGATATTTTCTGTGCAAAAATCTGAGGCTCTATTTTTCGATTTAAGCACTTTTTCCAGTTCTATCGATTAATCCCCTTTATAATATGATCGATTCATCAAGTGTTTTATCTTAAAAAGATCGTATGCTCTCGCAATGTACGTTTTTAATAAAATACATACGCTTTTATAGATTTTCTGGAATCAAGATTACCATGTCCGGTTTCATATCAGATGCATCGATTTCATTGATTCGGCAAATTTCATAAACGGCTTTTCGCGTATCGGTGCCATCGGATTTATATTGATTAGCAAGATCCCACAGCGTATCACCAGATACGACCTTAACTTGTGTATATTGCGATTTTGTTAATGCGGTTGATGTATCAGACCCTGTGACGGCGTTAAGCCCGGTTATCAGTAAAGTGAACAGAATCATCATCGTTGTAATAAAGCGAAATTTAGAAGCAATCCTGTATTTTCTTCTTCTCTGCGCCTTCATATCGTGTTCCTCCCTTTCCTGCCCTGTGTTAAACGTTTGTTCGCTTTTCATCTTCATTATACAAGAACACACATTTGTTGTCAATGTTTTTTAAACATTTGTTCTTGCTTTTTGCATAATAAAAAAAGTGTGCAAGACGGAATCGAAGATTCCTTTGCACATATGCCGCCCATTTTGGGGCGACGCTCCACAAGGTGCTTTCTTTGAAGCATGGGAAATATTGAAACCAGCATTTCCCATGCTATAAAAAAAGTGTGCAAGACGGAATCGAAGATTCCTTTGCACACGCATTTCCTAGTTCGTAGCGATATTAGGGGTATTTGCAAGGTGTTTTTGTATCAAAAAATTGCAATGAAGCTGCGATGCCCGTTTGTTTTGTTCACAGCAGCAGATTGCCGCCTCCCGTCCTTTTTACAGCCGCATCAGCTTATCATAAGCTTTATCCATCACGCTGGTAATTTGTTTTCTAAACAAGACGCCTAAAAGGCAGAGAACCAATGCGATAACGGCGATGATGATGGCGCTGGTATAGCCCCCTACTTCTACTTGCCTTCCGATGAGCAGGCTGCCCATCATGCCTGGAGAGCGGCCAATCAAGGAAATAATAAGAAACGGTTTTAGCTTCATTTCCGATAGGCCTGCGACGTAGCTGCAAAGATCTTTGGGGACGCCCGGGATTAAATAAATGAGGAATACGAGGATAACCGCTTTCTTGCTGTTCAATTTTTTCAGCATGCTGCGGATTTTATCTTCGCTGAAAATAAGATGCATCACATCATGGCCGAGGAGTTTTGCCAGATAATAGGTAATTACCGTGCCGATGAAAGCGCCGGCCAGGGACCACAGGTAGCCCAGCCAGAACCCGTACATATATCCGGCAGCAAATTGAAGCCATTGCCCCGGAATAATGCATATGACAATTTGAAGCACTTGGACAGCGATATAAATGAAGATGCTCTGCGTACGGTACTCCTCAAAAAAGGCATTGACATCTTCAAGGCTTGAAAACTGCTCGATGATATCGTGTTGAAAGAAATAGATATATAGCGGTATCCCGATTAAAATCATCAACAGTAAACCGAATTTGAATATGCTGCTGAAAATTTTAAACCGCTTCTTTAACTTGTCCTTTTTGCTTTTTGTAAAAGACATCTATGCAATACACCTGATCTTTCCAAATTACCAGTTTCTATAATGTAATGAGCTTTTGATCATACAGTTCCTGCAATGCTTTAATCACGCCGAATTTGGAATGCTCATACGTCAATCCGCCCTGAAAATAAACGATGTACGGCTTCCTGACCGGTGCGTCCGCTGAAAGCTCGATGGATGAGCCTTGCACGAATGCTCCGGCAGCCATGATCACGGGATCGTCGTAGCCTGGCATAGCCCACGGTTCAGGCGTTACATGGGAATCCACAGGCGCAGCGGCTTGAATCCCCTTGCAGAAGGCAATGACGCTTTCCGCTGAACCGAGCTTGACCGCTTGGATAATATCGCTGCGTACATCTTCTGCTTTCGGGCATACGTCATATCCTAAAAGCTCAAACGCCTTCGCGCATAATGCCGCCCCTTTTACCGCCCCGTTTACGGTCTTAGGCGCGATAAACAATCCTTGCAGCATGGTCCTGGTCTGCCCGAAGGTAAGACCGCATTCCCCGCCAATTCCCGGCGATGTCATGCGATAGGATATTTTCTCGATTAAGTCCGCCTTTCCGGCGATGTATCCGCCGGTCAGGGCAAGCCCGCCGCCAGGGTTTTTAATCAGGGACCCCGCAATTACATCAGCGCCAACGTCCGTCGGTTCTTTAACATGAAGAAATTCGCCATAGCAATTATCCACCATGCATATGATGTTAGGATTGATCCCCTTCACGAAGCTCATCCATTCCTCGATTTCCTCGATGGAAATAGCCTTTCGCCATCCGTAGCCAGTCGCCCGTTGCAGGGTAATCATCCTGGTCGCCGGGCTGATTGCCGCTTTTAGCGCATCATAATCGATCTTTCCATTCGCTGTAAGTTCTACCTGGCGATAAGAAACACCATATTCTTTCAGCGAGCCTTTTCCTTCTCCCCGGATGCCGATGACTTCTTCCAGCGTATCGTAAGGAGCTCCGGTACAGTAAACCAATTCATCCCCCGGGCGCAAAATCCCCATCAGCGTCAAGGTCAGGGCGTGCGTGCCGTTTACGATGATCGGGCGTACAAGCGCCGCTTCCGTATGGAAAATATCCGCATACACGCGTTCGATCGCATCCCTTCCAGGATCATCGTATCCGTAGCCTGTATTCCAGGAAAAGTGCATATCCCTTATCGTGTTTTTTTGAAAAGCATCCAGTACTTTGTACTGATTAAATGCCATGATATCATCCATTTGTGTAAACAGTGTGGAGATTTTTTGTTCGCTTTCTTCAATCAGGGATAAAACCTTTCCTGAGATGTTAAACTGTTCCCTTAAAAGCTGTCTCGTATTATTTTGCAAGTTGTTGTTCATCATGATCTAAGTCTTTCTTTTTTATTGATTATGAATTTTAAGCGGAATATTTCATTTAATTATCCAGTCTTTTTGCTATTTTCCGTTTTTTGCGCCTCGCTACAATCATTCGTCATTTTCCGCATCCTTCTCTTTTTCCTTCTCTTTTTCGCTCAATTTATCTTGTGCTTCCATATAAAAGATGAATGCATTGGTCGTAACGTTATCCGGCGAGAAAAAGTCCAAAATTTTCTGTCCGTAAGGCGCTATCCCTGCGGTTTTGATCAGGTACTGGTCGAGGTTGTTTTGAACTTCCTGTGGCACGCCGGCCATATAGACCTTTTTATTGTTTGCGGCAGGAGATTGCCAGCGAAGCACCGGATAACCGTTGTTGCCGTAAATCCCGGTATCCTTCATATACGCCACGGACAAGGAGGATGACAGGCTGTTCATATTGCTTTCGGCTACAGATACTGCCGTATCCTTTAAATAAATATCGCTGGGATCATCTATCTTGCCGATCCCCGAACGGAATCCGCTGCTGATATAATAATTATTTTTGATTTGCCCTGGTTCGCTCGTTTTGCTTTCATTCATGTAGTGTCCGATAATCCCGCCCGAAACATCCGCGTGCCGGATCATGCCCGTATTGTAACAATTTCGGATCACGACCCCGGAGACGCCCGCAATCCCAACGATACCGCCAGCGTAAGCCTTGGCAATCGCATTTTTCGCATTTTTGCTTTCTATGTTTATGTTGGCTACATTATAGCTATCTTTGATGGTGCAGCCGATCGCATTGGTATAGCCGACGATGCCGCCTGTTCCTTCCGTATTGGAAACGATCGTCCCCGCATTGTAGCATTCCGATATCTCCGCCGCAGGGGAAACGGAGCGGCCCGCTACGCCGCCTGTTCCATAGGTTGCGACACCGCGTTTGGAAGAAACGACGCGCCCGGTGTTGCCGGAGGATGTAACGACGCCGCCCCAGTTTTCCCCGACGATGCCGCCCACTTTATATGTCCCGGAAACCTTGCCTGTATTCAGGCATCCTTCGATCCGCCCGCCCTCATTAAACCCGGCGATTCCTCCCGTCTTGTCCTTGCCGGATACATTGATATGCGCAGTGCAGCCCGTCACCCGTCCCGAAGCGGCTAGATGCCCCGCAATGCCGCCACAGTCGCTGTCCTCGGAATCGCATTTTCCTTCAATCGTAAGATCCTTTGCTTCCCCAACGAGATAGCCGAAAAAGCCTGATGTTCCCAGCGACGTCGATACCTTCATATTGCTTATGGTATGGCCGTTCCCATCGAATGTCCCTGCGAAATGGGATGCATTGCCTGTGCCGATCGGCGTCCACGGCTGTGTGAGCTTGATATCCTTTACCAACGTGAACGTCACGCCCTCAAAGGTTTCAATTCTCGTCGGCTTCCATTTATCGACCTGGTTTTCATTGACAAGGCTAGCAAGCCCCATCAGCTGTGATTCAGTCGCAATGCGGTATTCCGTCTTTGGATTCTTATAATCGAACCACGAGGTGTCTTTCGCTACGGGTTCTTCTTTTTTTGAATCTTCATCCGTGACAGCAAAAACAGGCGCGGAAACTACCGTGCTAAATGAAAGAACGAAGATAACGATCAATGTCCAAATTCGTTTCATTGCTATCACTTCCCTTCTTTTCTCTCCAATTCCCATTCCATATCCTTTACCAAATCTCTTTTTACGTTTATTTTATGGCTGGCGTATAGCTGCGTGGTCGTTACCTGCTCATGATCCAGCAATGCCTGGACATCAAAGATGGAATTTCCGCGCCCGATGAGGCTGGTTGCGGCAGTTGCCCGCAGCTTATGCGGGCTGTAGCCTGCCTTCCTTGAGGTCGCAAGCCCGATCGCAGTATACTTTTTTACCAGCTCGCGGATCTGCCGTTCGGTCATCCGTTTTCCTTGCAGGGAAAGAAACAACGCATCCCGGTGCGCTTCCGCAAGGGTATCGTCACGGGGGCGTTCATTTTCAAGATAATCGGTGATCACATCCGTCACCGAGCCATTAAGGGGCATGACCGCCTCCTTGTCGCGCTTTCTGTATATTTTAAATTCACCCCTTGAGAAATTGAATGACGAAACGTTGAGCTGCTGCAACTCAAAAAGCCGCAGGCCGTAGGTCAGAAACAGGATCAATATCGCTTTATCCCGTTTTTTCGTCTTCTGCCAGTATTGCCGTTCTTTTTCCGTCAGATGCGCCCCGGAAGATACGGCATCCAGCATGATCATCACTTCATCATCCTGCAATGCCTTGATTTCCCGTTCACTGGCCTTGGGCACCCTGATCGGGTCGAATCCATCGGTGATGTTCTTTTCCAGCAGCTCATCCCTGTAAAGCTGTTTAAACATCACGGAAAGCGACGATTTTTTTCTTGCCAGCGTTTTGCTGCCATTTTCATAGATAACGGTTTCATCTTCCCTTTCAACCGTATACTTTCTGCAATAATCGATGAATAAATTAATATCGATCGCTTTTATTTTATTAAAATCTGACAGTTTTATGTCAGATATCTTTTCCGCATCCGTTAAATCGGTCTCATCTATGAGGTAACTGCAAAAAAATTTAATATCGCCCAAGTATGCCAGCCTGCTCAGCGGCAGGACATTACCGCGCAGGTAAGCAAAAAAACCGCGCAGGAAGCGGGGAAGCTGTTCTTCGATTTCCTCGCATTTTGAAACGATTTCGTGTTCCTTCTGCACGATATTATCCGGTTTATCGCTTTTGTTATAGAACTTTACCTGCTTTTCCGAAGCCATTGCCTCATTACCCCTGCAGCCTCTTCATCACTATTAAAATCTGAAATATTATACCAATTCATTTTATCATATCTTCTAAACCACGTTAACTGTTTTTTGCCATAATGTCTCGTATTTTTTTTTATTTTGTCGATCGATTCTTCCAGGCAGCACTCGCCGTCGAGATACGCCATCAGCTCTTTATAGCCGATTCCCTTCATCGATATGTTTTCCTGCGTAAGCCCCATATCTTTCAGGCGTTTCACTTCGTCGAGAAGCCCTGCTTCCATGAGGGCGTCAACACGCTGGTTGATCCGCGCATAAAGCTCATCCCTGTTTCTGGTAAGGCCGATGAGGATGGCATGGTAATCCGCGGTTTCCGTGTTCGCCTGGCGGAACTGCCTCACCTTTCCTTCCCCTTCTTTTAAGCGTTCCAACGCCCGGATGATCTTTTTCGTATTGTTCGGATGGATTGCCTCCGCCGCTTCGGCATCGAGCTTTTGCAGCATTTCATGCAAAACGCCGCTGCCCTCCTTTTCGGCAAGCTTCATCAAATCGTTCCGGTAAGAATCATCCTGCGGCGCTGCGGAAAAATCCATTTCATAGAGCAGGGAATTTAAGTAAAGCCCTGTGCCGCCTGCGATAATTGGCGTTTTTCCCCTGCTGAAAATATCTTTGATCGCCGCCTTTGCCAGCTTCTGGTATTGTGCGACGGAAAAATCCTCGCGCGGGTCGATGAGATCCACTAGATGATGCTTTACCCTTGCCATTTCAGCTTTGGATGGTTTGGCGCTTCCGATATCCATGAATTTGTATAGCTGCATGGAATCACAGGAAACGATTTCACCATGAAATTCCTCGGCCAGCATCATTGCGAACTTCGTTTTTCCGACGGCGGTAGGCCCTGCCACTGCAATGATTGTGTTCAAATCAGCCAACATTTTATACCCTCTTAAACAATTTTTCTATTTCATATTTGCGCATCCGTATAAACGTGGGCCGCCCGTGGGGGCAGGAAAAAGGATTGGCGCAGCTTGCCAAATCCTTGATCAGCGCATCAACCTCGGAATCGCTTAATGCATCCCCGCCTTTTACTGCGCTCTTGCAGGATCGCATGATGATTTTTTCCAGCGTTTTCCGATTGGTGAGATCAGGCTTATCCTCCAGCGAGCGGAAGAGATCCGAGAGGAAGGTTCCGGCTTCATCCAGCTCCATGAAAGCAGGGATCTCACGTACAAGATAGGTATTGTTGCCAAAAAACGCAATCTCATATCCCATGCTGCATACCTGTGAAAGCCAAGCCTCTTCCGTGACCGTTATTTGTGCGGCAACATGAAACTGCAAGGGCATGAGCAATGGCTGCCGTACTTTTTCGGCATTGTTATACTGTGCGAGCAGGCGTTCATAAAATATGCGTTCGTGGGCGGCGTGCTGATCGATTAAATAGAAGCTGTCTTCATCGGAGGCTATGATGTAAGTGTTGAAGATCGTTCCTTTGAAATCCAGCGTGGCGAAATCAAAAGGTGCGGCCGCCAGTGTTTCCGGTGCAAAAGAAATTTCCGTTTGGACAGCGTTCTGTTCGTTCTGCTTTTGACGCATACTTGACAATATATTTTTTACGTCAACCTCTTCTGCAACAGCGGCGTCTTTTTGCAAAGCCTGCGCAGGCGCAAAAACGTATTGGCTTGCGTCTGTGTCTTGGATTTCCTGTGCGCCCGGCGTTTTTTGTGCCGTTTGCATCTCCTGTGCGCACAGCGATGCTTGTTCCGCCTGCGCTTTCCGTGCGCCCTGCACGCCTAGTGCCTCCTGGCGTTCCCTCCGTCCCTGCGCCATATGTTGGAGCGGCTTGATATGCTCGTGCCTGATCTGCGGAAGCGATTCTTTGATTGCCAGCGCCGCCCTTACGGCATCGGCGACAAAATCCGATACTTCAAAGGGATCGTCAAAGCGGATTTCTTTCTTCGTCGGATGCACGTTGACGTCCAGCTTGTCAGGCGGCATGGCGAGAAATAGAAACGCCATCGGGAACCTGCCGTGAAACAGCTTTTCCCGGTAAGCCGTATCGAGCGCTTTTTCTAAGACGCCGCTGGATATGATCCTGCCGTTGACGCAGAAAATTTGCCTGCTTCTGGAGGGAGCGGATACCGCTGGCGGAGAAATAAAGCCTTTGAGGAGAAACCCGCCCCTGCCGCTTTCCACGGGCAGAAGATCCCTGCCCGTATCGCTTCCGTAAATGCTTATGATGTTGTTTAAAATATTTCCGTTCCCGCGCGTGGAAAACACCTTGGATGAGCCGTTGATTAAATTGAACTTGACGTCGCCATAGGATAGCGCGATGCGGGAAACCATGTCGACGATCCGCCGTGTTTCCGCACTGTCCGAGGCCAGGAATTTTTTTCTCGCCGGAACATTGTAAAACAGGTCCCGCACCGTTATCGTCGTGCCATCCGGACATCCGGTCGCCGTATTTTCGAGGAGCTTGCTGCCTTCGAGAATCAGGCGGCGTCCTACCTTAGAAGAAACGGTTTTCGTAATCAGCTCAATCCTTGCCACGGCGCAGATGCTGGCGAGCGCCTCGCCCCGGAATCCCAAGGTTTCGATGGCGTCCAAATCCGCCGCGGAGGTGATTTTGCTGGTGGCATGGCGTGCAAAGGCAAGTTCTGTTTCCTCGGCGGCAATGCCGCAGCCATTGTCCGTAATGCGGATATAATCCTTTCCGCCCTTGCGGATTTCGATGGTAATGTTGTCAGCGCCTGCATCCAATGAATTTTCCAGCAGTTCCTTGATGATTGAGACAGGCCGGTCGATGACTTCTCCTGCGGCGATTTTATCAGCCACGTGTTTATCCAGTATTTTAATCATAGCTGTTCTTTCAGTTCCTCTAATATTTTTAACGCTTCTGATGGCGTTGTATGCATCAGGTCAAGGGATTTCAGCCTGCTTACCATTGGATCTGGGAGCGATGCGAAGAGCGAAAGCTGCATTTCCCCATTTGCTGTCCCGCCTTTGGCGGATTCGTTTCCCTGCGATGCTCCCTGCGGGGTTTCATATGATGCCCCGCGTGGCGTCCCGCCAAGGGATTGGCGGGCTTTGCCGCTTCCGCTTTCCAGCTCGAAAAGCCGTTCTTTTGCCCGTTCCAGAAGTTCCCGCGGCGCTCCTGCCAGCTTCGCTACGTGGATTCCATAGCTTCTGCTGGCGCTGCCCTTCACGATTTTATGGAGAAACACGATATTTCCGTTTTCCTCGGCGACATCCACATTGAGATTCGTAACGCCTTCCAGCGTCCCTTCCAGGCTCGTCATTTCATGGTAATGGGTCGCAAACAGCGTTCTTATTTTGCGGTTTGGCTTGCACAGGTATTCCGATGCGGCAAAGGCGATGGAAAGGCCGTCGTATGTACTCGTTCCCCTGCCGATTTCATCCAGGATTACCAGGCTTTTTTCGGTCGCCGTATTCAAAATATATGCCAGCTCGCTCATCTCCACGAAGAATGTACTCTGTCCCCGCGCCAGGTTATCGGATGCGCCGATCCGGGTGAATATCCGGTCGCATACGCCGATATGAGCGCTTTCACATGGGATAAAGCATCCGGCTTGCGCCATTAAGACCATCAGCGCAGTTTGGCGCATATAAGTGGATTTGCCGGCCATGTTCGGACCTGTGATCAAGAGCAGGCTCTGGTCTGTCCGGTTGAGATAAGTATCGTTGCTGACAAAAATACCATCGCGGATCGTCTGTTCAATGACGGGATGGCGTCCCTTGTGAATAGCCAGTGTATCGCTTGCGTCAACCTCCGGTTTGACATAATCGTTCTTTTCACTGACCTCTGCGAAGGAAAGTAGCGCGTCAAGCTCTGCAATTGCCCTGGAGGTCGCCTGGATTTCCCTGATATGCGCATGCAGCTTCTGCCGCACTTCGATGAAAAGCTCGTATTCCATCTGGTTGATTTTCGATTCGGCGTTGAGTACCAGGCGTTCCGTATCCTTTAGTTCAGGCGTGATGAACCGCTCGCAATTTACCAGCGTCTGCTTTCGGATATAATTGTCCGGAATCAAATCGTAGTAGGATTTAGTCACCTCGAGATAGTAGCCGAACACCTTGTTATAGCCCACCTTGAGGTTCTTGATCCCCGTGCGCTGCCGCTCTGTTCCTTCCAGCCCGGCAATCCAGTCCTGTGCATCCTTGATCGAGGCTTTCAGCTCATCCAGCTCCGCAGAAAATCCAGGCTTTATGATACCGCCCTCCTTGATCGTAAACGGCGGGTCTTCCACGATGCTCGCATCGATTAAGCTGTAGACTTGCTCCAGCGAATGCATTTCCTGGGTTAATGCATGGAGCAAATTTGCATCAGCATCTTTTAATTCCTCTTTGATATCCGGTATGACGGCGCATGAGTTCCGCAATGCAACCAGGTCTTTTCCATTGGCTGTGCCGCAAGCGATCCGCCCGGTCAGCCGTTCAAAATCATAGATGCGCTTTAAATGTTCTTTGAGGTTGTTCCTAGTCAAGATACCATCCAAAAGCGCCTCCACCGCATCCAGCCTGTCCCGTATTTTTTCCACATGGTTCAGGGGTTCCCGGATCCACTGCTTTAACTTTCGCGATCCCATCGCAGTATTCGTCTTATCGAGTACGCCTAAAAGAGACCCGTTCCGCTTCTTTTCAAAAAGAGTCTCCGTAAGCTCCAGGTTTTTAATCGTGGATTTATCCAGCGACATATGCTGGTTTATGGAATAGGTATTGAGGTCGGCGATGTGATCTAAGCTGTTTTTCTGGTTTTCCAGAAGATAGAGGAGCAAAGCGCCCAGCGCCGCCTCGGAAACGGAGTCCTCTTCGATCCCCAGCCCGAGGAGAGCGGATACTTTAAACTGCCGCTTAATAGCGTCCCTCACCGCCTCCGTCCGGTAATACGATTCCCCGATCATATTAAAATAAGCCTCTGTGGCAGGCTTCATCTCTTCCGCATCGATCGCATCGCAGGTCGCAGCGTTCATGATCACTTCCCGGGCATTGATTTTCACCAGCTCGTTTAGCAAGCTCTCGCGGCGCCCCGCTTCGGAAAGCGCCGTGAGGCATATTTCTCCGGTCGATACATCGCAGTACGCAATGCCGATCGATGCATCGTCTGCATAGACGGATGCAATGTAATTGTTTTCCGTTTCTTTCAGCATCGCACTGCTGACGACTGTACCCGGTGTTACGATCTGTATGACCTCGCGTTTGACGATGCCCTTTGCTGCCGCCGCATCTTCTACCTGCTCGCAGATTGCCACTTTATAGCCGCGCTCTACAAGGCGGGCGATGTACGTTTCGGCAGAATGGAAAGGAACTCCGCACATGGGAGCCCTTTCTTCCATACCACAATTTTTTCCTGTCAGTGTCAGTTCCAGTTCACGGGATGCAGTATCCGCATCATCAAAAAACATTTCATAAAAATCACCGAGCCTGAAAAACAGGATACAATCCTGGTAGCCTTTCTTGATATCCATATATTGCTGCATCATCGGTGATAGCTTTGGCGCTGCCATTGTCGTATAACCTCGTTTCTATCTGTTGTTGTATGCTTCCATGCCCAGCCTGATCAGCTCTACGCCCCGCCTCATATCCTCTTGTTTCAGCACATAGGCGATGCGGATTTCATCCTTGCCCAGCCCAGGCGTTCCATAAAACCCGGCCGCTGGCGTAAACATAACGGATTCGCCGTTGTCTTCAAATTCCGTCAATAGATACATCAAAAAATCCTCTACGTTTTCAATCGGAAGCTTAGCCGTCAGGTAAAATGCGCCGCCCGGTTTCTGGCATACGACTCCAGGAATCTTCATCAGTTCTTCGTATACCACGTCCCGCCTTGCTTCGTACTCCGCTTTTACCGCATCATAGTATGTCTTGTCGAGCTGGTAAAGCGCGGCTGCGCCGACTTGGTCCAGGGTCGGACAGCACAGCCTGCCCTGTGCGAGCTTCATGATTGCGTCCATCAGGCCGGCATTTTTGCTGGCAATGCAGCCGATCCTGGCCCCGCAAGCGGAAAAACGCTTGGAAATGGAGTCGATGATGATCACCCTGTCCGCCAGGCTGGAAATCATGCCAAATGAAGTGACAGATCTATCGTCATATGCAAATTCCCGGTATACTTCATCTGCGATGATCCATAAGTCATGCGCTTTTGCGATATCCCCGATGAGCTGCATATCCTCTAATGTAAGAACCCTTCCCGTCGGGTTGCCCGGGCTGATACAGCAGATCGCTTTTGTCTTAGGCGTGATGGCGGCTTCGATCAGCTCCTTTTTCGCATAATCGTAGCCTTCCTCCGCTTTGGTCGTCAATGGGACGACTTTCCCGCCGGCAGCGGTGATGAACGTATGGTAATTGGTATAAAACGGTTCTGCGATGAGAACTTCATCGCCAGGATTCAGGATCGACGTGAAAACCATATTGAGCGCTTCCGAGCCTCCATTGGTTATCATGAGGTCTTTTCTCCCAAAATCCATGCCATATCCCTTGAAGTAATTGGAAATCGCATCCTGCAAAACGGTTTCCCCGCCTGACTCCGAATATGCGATTACTTTTTTGTCAAAGCTCTTGATGGCTTCCATGAAGCATGGGGGCGTTTCGATATCCGGCTGCCCGATATTAAGGTGATAAATCTTCTTGCCTTTTCCTTCCGCTTCAATCGCGTACACATTGAATTTTCTGATCGGCGAATGCCCCATTGCCTCCACTCTCTTTGATAACTGCATTTCTTTCCTCTCCTTTTACTCTAAAATCATTTTTATAATGCAGGAAATCCGCTTACGGTTATTCCCTGCGTTTCAGCAAAGCCAGCCGCAAAAAAAGAGCGGCAAGGTCAGCCTTTCTATACAAGCTCCCGGTGGGAGTCTGCAACAACCTGATCGATGTTCGGCATCTGCTCGGCAGGCGATTTTTTCATATATAAAAGGTATTCGATGTTTCCTTTCGTTCCGGTTATCGGGGAATATGTCAGTCCGTGGCTGTAAAGCCCGTTATCAAGGCCATAGCTGACGACGTTTTGGATCACCTCTTGCTGTACGTTCGCATCCCTGACGATCCCCTTTTTCCCCACCTGGCTTCTGCCTGCTTCAAATTGTGGTTTTACGAGACAGACAAGGCTTCCTTCCTTGGAAAGGAGCTTCGCCGCTACCGGCAGGACTAGCCGCAGGGAAATAAAGGACACGTCGATGCTGATGAAGTCCAGCTCCGCATCGACGGCGTCCAGCTCCAGATACCGCACATTGGTTTTTTCCAGATTCACGACCCGCGGGTCATTCCGTAGCTTCCAGTCGAGCTGTCCGTAGCCTACATCTATTGCGAAAACTTTAGATGCGCCCTTTTGCAGCATACAGTCCGTAAAACCGCCCGTCGATGCGCCGATGTCGGCTGCTGTCGCCCCGCTGAGGGAAAAATCAAAGGCTTTAAGCGCCTTTTCCAGTTTCAGCCCGCCCCGGCTCACATAGGGACACAAATCTTCTTTTACGGTGATTTCCGCATCCTTTTTAACAGGCGTTCCCGGTTTGTCGATCCGCTGGCCGTCAACGTAGATCAATCCGGCCATGACGGATGCTTTCGCTTTTTCCCTGGAGGAAAACAAATTCCGTTCCGTCAAGATAACATCCAGCCTATCTTTCAAGTTCCTGTAATATCCTTTCTGCGATGGATTCTGCGTCCATGCCATATTTATGGTACAGTTCCCCGCTCGTTCCGTGTTCGATAAAATCATTCGGCCATCCGATGTTAACGATCTTAACAGGAGCGTTTGCCAGCAAAGCATTGATTGCTTCCCCTGCGCCGCCTTCCAATATATTGTCCTCCAGCGTAACGATCAGCGGAAATTCTTCCGCAGACCTGCGCAGATGCTCCGCATCGAGCGGTTTTACAAACGTCATATCGACCACGCTCACATCGATATTTTTTTCCGCAAGGAGATCGGCGGCTTCCATGGCCTTTTCCGCCATTGTGCCGACCGCCCAGATTTCCAGGGCGCTGCCTTCCCGCAGTTTTTGCGCCTTGCCTATATGTAGCTCCTGTGCCTCGTCCAGCAGCAAGGCCGCTGCCCTCGGATAGCGGATTGCGCACGGATGTCCCAGCGCCGCCGCAAAGTCCATCATCGCCGTTAGCTGGCCGCCATCCCGGGGCGCCATGATCGTCAGGTTCGGGATGTGCCGCAGGTAGCTTAAATCGTATATCCCGTGGTGGGTTTCCCCGTCCGCCCCGACAATCCCGGCGCGGTCGATGCAGAATACGACGGGCAAATCCTGAAGGCACACGTCTTCCATGATCTGGTCGTAGCTTCTCTGCAGGAAAGTGGAATATATGGCGACAAACGGCTTCATGCCCGCTTTGGCAAGCCCCGCCGCAAATGTTACCGCATGGCTCTCTGCGATTCCGACGTCAAACGTCCTTGCAGGAAATTTTTTATGGAAGGAGGAAAGCCCGGTTCCCTCCAGCATGGCTGCGCCTACCGCAACGATCCGCTTATCATGGCTGGCCATGTCCGAAAGCTTATCGCCAAATGCTTGCGAATAGGATTTTGCGCCGGGCGCTTTCCGCGGCAGTCCCGTCTCCATATGGAACGGCCCGATCCCGTGGAACTGATCCGGTTTTTCTTCCGCCTTGCTATAGCCTTTTCCTTTTTGCGTAATTGCATGGATCAGTACCGGACCTTTGATATTTTTGGCAAGCGCAAACGTCTCGCACAATTCTTTGATATTGTGTCCGTTCACCGGACCGAAATATTTAAATCCCAGTTCTTCAAACAATGCGCCGTCGATCACTGCGTATTTGATAAAATCCCTCGTGTGCTGCATTCCGGCTACAACGCCTTCCCCGATCAGCGGCACGCGGGAAACATTCTTCTTGATTTGCTCCTTGATGGAGATGTATTTCCCTGAGCTTCGCAGCTTTCCCAGGTATTTGGAAAATCCGCCGGTATTCTTGGAAATGGACATTCCGTTATCGTTGAGCACGACGATCATATTGCTGTTGAGCGCCGCCGCATTGTTCATGGCCTCAAATGCCATGCCGCCTGTCATTGCGCCGTCTCCGATGATGGATACTACTTTGTAATCCTCCCCGGCAAGGTCTCTTGCGGTGGCCATGCCCAGCCCGAGTGAAATCGATGTACTGCTATGGCCTGTATTGAAAATATCGTGTTCGCTTTCCCTTGTCTTCGGAAAACCGCTCAAGCCTTCCATTTGCCGCAGGGTATCAAACTGCTCCATGCGTCCTGTCAGTATTTTATGGACGTACGTCTGGTGCCCTACGTCCCAGATCAGCTTGTCGGTGGGGGAATCAAAGCTTCTATGCAACGCTGCGGTAAGTTCTACAATGCCGAGATTTGATGCCAGGTGGCCTCCTGTTTTAGAAACCTCTTCCACTAAAAAATCCCGTACTTCATAGGTGAGAAGCTCCAGTTCGTCATAGCTCATGCGCTTTAGGTCTTTCGGGAACTGGTGCTTCGCCAAATAGTTGTTCATGTTAATTACCCCTTATTGCCAGCTGTTTTGCCAGTTTTGTAAATACTTCTGCATTATCATAATATTGCTCCAATGCACCGATCGCTGTATTTGTCAGCGTTTCCAGCCATTTTCTGGATTCCTCCAGTCCGTAGATCGCAGGGTAAGTCGCTTTCTTATTGATCAAGTCCATTCCTGCTTTCTTTCCCATTTCCTCTTCCAGTCCTTCGACATCGAGGATGTCGTCCCGGATCTGGAACGCAAGCCCTAAGTTCTCCGCAAAGACGGTCAGGTTGGAAAGCATTTCATCATCGGGATTTCCCAGGTGCGCACCGGCCCGCACGGCGGCCACGATTAGCGCAGAGGTTTTCGTAATATGGATGTAATCCAGCATTTCTTTGGAAGAAGATCTGTCCATCGCCTCCATGTCTGCCACTTGCCCCGCAACAATGCCGCGGCAGCCGGCGCCTTTGGTGATTTCATAAGATGCGTTTACCCGTTTTTTCAGGGCGGCAGCATTGTCAAAATAGAGAATCATATCCCGGTTCATCGCTTCATATGCGGCGGATTGCAATCCGTCGCCCGCTAAAATTGCCATCGCTTCCCCATAGACCTTGTGATTGGTCGGCACGCCGCGCCGCAGGTCGTCATCGTCCATGCAAGGCAAATCATCATGAATCAACGAATACGTGTGAATGTATTCAATGGCGCAAGCATAAGGCAATGCATCCTCCACTTTTCCGCCGCAAAAATCACAGGCCGCCAGCAAAAGCACCGGGCGAATCCGTTTCCCGCCAGCGGTCAAGCTGTACTTCATCGCTTCGTAGAGCGTTATGCTTTTGTGATCCACGTCCGGTATAAAATCCATTAGATGTTTTTCGACAAGATCCTTGTAATCTTCAAACGTATAATCCTCCATGGCACACCTCCTTATTTCGTAAGGGTTTCAATTTTCTGGCTTGCTTTTTCTAAAATATCATTGCATTCGTTGTAATATTTTATGCCTTCTTCATAGCTTTTGATGGCATCCGCCAAGGAAATTTCTTCCGATTTCAGCTTTTGCGAAGCCTCTTCGAGCTTTTTTAACATCGTTTCAAAATCTTTCTGTCCGCCCATCTTACCGCTCCTTTCCGGCGTTCGTTACCAAAGCCTTTGCGAACCCTTTCGCCGCTTCTATCGTTATCATCTGATCCTGTTTGAGGAGCGAGGCGTCTTTGACGATAGTCCCCGCTTCATCCGTAACCACGGAATATCCTTTTCGTAGAATCCGTTTCGGGTCTGCTCCGTCCAGCGTTTCTTTTAGAAGCGCAAGCCTGTGGCGGCATTCGCTGATTTTGCCGGCCGCTTGTTTTTCCATTTCTGCCCGGATCGTCCCGGTCCGCATCTGCTCCATGGCAATGCGGCCCTGAATATCCCGCCCAAAGCTATGGGGATTGCAAAGCGCAAGCGCTTTTCGCCGGTCCTCCATCACCATCCGCAGGTTTCGTTTCATCTCAATCTGTAATTCCGTCAAATGTTCCCGCAGAAGGAAGGTGTCGGGAACTGCTTGATTTGCGGCCGCTGTCGGCGTTTCCGCCCGCAGGTCAGCGACGAAATCAGCGATCGTAAAATCCGTTTCATGGCCGACGGCAGAGATAACGGGAATTTGGGAACGGAAAATGCTCCTGGCTACGATTTCTTCGTTAAATGCCCACAGGTCTTCGGCAGAACCGCCGCCTCTTCCGACGATCATCACGTCTACATCCCTATGGTTCTCGTTCAGGTCGTCGATTGCGGCGGAAATCTCCCCTGCGGCATTCACGCCCTGGACCAGAACGGGATAAATGAGGATATCCACATAATCGTTCTTTTGCCGGATGATCTTCTGGATGTCCCGCACGGCAGCGCCGGAACTGGACGTGACCACCGCCACTTTATGCGGAAAGCCTGGAATGGCTTTTTTATGCTTCTGGGCAAAGAGTCCTTCCGCTTCCAGCTTCGCTTTTAACCGTGCGAAAGCCGCCGCTAAATCACCTTGTCCGGCCGCTTCGATCACGCTGATGTTAATCGAATACTGCCCGTTTGGAATATGCAGGTAGATGAAACCATGCACGATGACTTCCATACCTTCCTCCAATTCAAAATCGAGGCAGGCATATTTATCGCCGCTCAAAAAACAGCGGATGCTGCTCGCCTGGTCCTTCAAGGAAAAATAAGCATGCGCATTTCTGCCGGGTTTTCTAAAATTGGAAATTTCCCCTATGACCGAAAGATTGCCGAGCATTGGATCGGTCTGGAGAATCCTCTTGATATAATTATTTAATTGCGATACCTTTACTGGTTTCACCGCCATAATCGCTTTCCTCCCAGCAATGCAACCCCCACAGCGTTATCCTGCGATAAATCATTTTGGCCGAATACAGCCGTTATGCCCATTTTCCCGAGCCTTGCTGGCAATCGTTTCCTGATATACTGGCTGGAGGCTACGCCGCCTGCCATAAGAACTTTTCCGATCCCTGTTTTTTCCGCGCCTTGCAAAATCATTTTTTCCATGGCGTCCGTGATTTTGTCGAAGATTTCCCGGATCAGGGGATTGCGGTCATTCATAGCAGGCAAAAGGTTCTTGGCCTGCGTATCAATGCCGGAAAGATTCAGCCATGCATCCTTTACCTTGACTTGCGTTAAAGCGGCGCTGGCATATTCCGTATGCAATGCGATTTCATCCATTTCAGCGCCTGCCGGAAAGCCCATCCCCAAGGCTACGCCCGCCCGGTCCAGCACCTGTCCGAAGGAGATGTCCTTCGAGCCTCCTGCAATAACGATCTCATATCCAGCTTCTTGCGGATCTTTTTCCGTAACTTGCAAGAGTTCGCTCGTTCCGCCGGAAAAATGGCAAGCGAGAAATGTGCGCTCTTCCTGCAAGGAAGAAAAGGCTTTTATCGCTTCGATATGTCCCTCTTGGTGCGAAAAGCCGGCGATCGGGATGCGCATTGCCGCCGCCAGCGTCCTGCCATAGCCTTCCCCTGCGAGGAAAACCGGCATATACGAACTTTCGCAAGGGCGCGGTTTCGCAGAATATGCGATGGCGTCAAATGTGCCTTGGAAGCCATTGCGGAACGTTTCCATCATTTCGGGCAGATTTTTCATATGCTGAAACAAGGCGTCCGACTGCCGCAGGCCTCGTTCCCCTGGTTTTACGGCTAAAAAGCGGCGGTCGTCGTAAACCACCGACCGACGCCTGTCCGTTACGGCGATCGACGTCTTGTAATTGCTCGTATCGATCCCTAATATATATCGCTCATTCATCTTCATTTTTATTTACGATCGCACCGAGAACGCCATGAATAAACCGGGAAGAACGCTGCGTGCTGTATTTTTTCGCCAGGTTGATTGCTTCGTTGATGGCGACGACCTTGGGAACGTCCTCCCCATACCGTATCTCCCCGAGCGCAAGCCGCATAATCGCCAGATCCACGCGGGGCATTCTGCCCGTTTTCCACGATTTGCTGTTCGCATTGATGAGGCCGTCAAGCTCCGGTAAATGATCGATGATATGGCAAAGCAATGCTTGTCCCCTCCGTTTATGGTTTCCAGCCAGCCTTTCTTCGGAAAGCCTGGCTGCCGTCTCCTTGTCCATGCATTTTGCGGCATCCATTTCGTACATGATCTGCATCAGAATTTCCCGCGCTTCATTTCTCGTCATTTGTATTCTCTTCCTCCGATGGTATTTCAACACCTTGCACATGTATATTGACAGCTTTTACAGGAAGCTCTGTCATGGACTGGACTTCCTTCTTGACATTTTCCTGTATGTCCCAAGCGACAGCCGGAATCTTAACATGGTACTTCACGATGATATGCACGTCGATCGTAACCCCTTCCTCCCCCTGGGATACCTTGATGCCTTTTGACATCAATTCTTTTCCCAGGATATTGCGGGAAAGGGTATTGGAAAAGCCGCCTGCCAGATTAGCCACGCCTTCCGTTTTCAGGGCAGCGTTCACCGCACATACCGCTATGACTTCATCTGAAATTTTTACTGCGTCTTCCCCGTGTCCTTTCGCTGTATTCATAAACCACCTCTGCTGCGCTGCGGCGATGCCGTTCTTAGTCTCATCCTCATTATAGCAAAGATGTACCAAAAATAAAAGCAGGAGCTTTGAAAAACGAAAACTCCCTTTTTTGCCTTTCCCGCAATCGAAAAAGGAGCCGCCGCTTCCTGCGGCCGCTCCTTTCCTTACAGGTTCGGATCATTCTATACAAACCTGCTTGCATGATAATACTATTTGAATATTTGATTTTGCTTTATAGGGCTAGAGATTGAGCTCCGGCGGCAGTTCCTTGAAGCCCTTCGTCTTGATCACGAGGACGATAAGCCCGATTGCAATCCAGCCGAAGCCGACGATCTTCGCCGTCATCGGCAGGCTGATCCAGAGCCATACGCAGAATGCAGCCGCAATAAGGGGGACAATCAAGTACTTAACTACCGCTGCACCAGAACGTTCTTTATCCTTGCCCCAGAACCTGACGATCACGCAGATATTCGTGCAGATAAAACCAAACAGTGCGCCGAAGCTTACGAGCGACATTGCGTTCATCAAACTGTCTTGGAAGAAAACGGCGCAGAGGCCGACAACCGCCGTCAGCAGGATATTCTTCGCCGGCGTCTTGAATTTCGGATGGACGTAACCGAAGAATTTCTTCGGCAGGAATCCGTCACGGCCCATGCCGAGCAGGATTCTCGACGTCGCGCCCTGTCCTGCGATGCAGCAGCCGAGCGAAGAAAGCGTGTTGATCGCTACGAAGATCGTATTCATCCAGCCGATTCCGATGTGGATATTGTACTCTGTAATCGCTGTATCAGGGTTTGTGATCGCACCTACTTCATATGGCCATCCACAGTTCATCATATATGCGACGATGATAAATTCGAGTGCAGCCCCGATGCAGATGATGGTTACGGCTCTCGGCATGGTCTTTTCCGGGTTTATCGTTTCTTCTGCGTAGGTCGTAACCGAGTCGAAGCCGACGAACACGATCGCCATGATGCCAGCGCCTGTGAAGATCGTGCTTGCCTGGAAAAGCTCAGGATTGTAGATTGCTTCAGGGCAGATGAATGTTCCTGCACCGCCGCCGCCTGCAACGAACTTGATGATCGCAATCAGCGTAACGATGATGGCGATGATCGGCGCAACGACATTGATGTTGTTGACGATTGACGCAACCGTTACGCCGACGATATTACATACGGCAACGAAGATGACCGCAATGATGATCCATGCCCAGATCGGGATTGCCGGGATCATGATATTGAGGTAAAGCCCGCATCCCAAATAACAGGTCAGTGGAAGCAATAAATAATCGAGCATCAGCGACCAGCCGGATATGAATCCGAATTTTGGCCCGATGGACTTGCTCACATAACTATAAACCGAACCTGCCACAGGGTATTTCCGGCACATTTTCGCATAGCTGAATGCGGTAAGCGACATGGCGACCCCGGCGACGATCAGCACCAGGACAAAATGACCGCCCGTTAAAACATTGATGATTCCGTAGTACATGAAGATACATGCGGGACACAGATACGCCAGTCCCTGGCATACCAGCGTAGGCAATTTCAAGACACGCTTCAGTTCCGTGTTTTGAGCAGTGTTTCCTTCCATTTTGAAACCTCCTTCGTGAACGCTTTTGATAAAACTTAAACTCTCTCATAGACGGTATTTCCCTTGAATATCGTCTGCTTCACCTTTATTTGATAGATTTGATCTATAGGGACTTTTTCAATATCGGAATCTAAGATCACCAGATCGGCTGATTTTCCTTCCTCAATGCTGCCGGTAATGTGTTCGGCGGACATCTGATACGCTCCGTTTAAAGACAGCGCCTTGATGCATTCACTAAGCGCAGCCGGTTTCTCGTCTCCCAGCACTTTTCCCTTAAATTGCTCATAATCCGGCGCATCGGGGAAAACCGAACGCGTCATGGCGCACTGGATTTCATGCATCGTATCGGGCGGCGGCGTGACCGGGAAATCCGTTCCGAACGAAATATCGATCCCTGCATCGAGCAATTTTCTCAACGGATATGCCTTTTGCGCCCGTTCCGCTCCCATAAGCGGCGTCATGCCGACGATGTCGGAGTCGTATACCATCCAGCGCGGCTGGCAGTTTCCCATCACGCCCGCCCTCGCCATGTTTTCGATATCGCTATCGTTTACCAGCATCAGGTGTGCGATCACGTTTCTGCACTTTATGCCGGTTTTATCGTATGCCCTTGCGAGGCAATCCGCTGCCTGGCGGACGGAATTATCGCCCATCGCATGGATATGCACGCTGTAGCCCGCTTCCATCGACTTGGCGCAAGTATCGACCAGCACATCGTCTTCCCAATAAAGCGGTTCATTGTATCCTTCCGAAAGCCCCATTTCCTTAATAAATCCGGCATCGTATCCGCCGATCAGGGAAAATGCACCCTCAACGAAGAGTTTTACCGTGTCGATGCGGAAATCATCGCCTGCATCGTATTTGCCTTTTGCGGCGATCGCTTCCGGAAGCTGCGTCTTGGCCTTGCCCGGCTCGATGAAGTGTACGCCCCTGATGCGAAGCGTTAACTTGCCTTCTTCTGCCAGCTCTTTGAAAGCCTCCCTGGCATTATCGCTATGCATACAGTCCTGCACGAGCGTTACGCCGTATTGATTGGCAAAGTTCTTTTGATAGTATAAGAATGCTTCTTTGTATTTTTCGACGGAAAAATCGTATCCGGGAATCGCCTTGATCGGTTCCATCGCCTCAGGATCGTTGAAAACGCCCTGCGGATATCCGTTTTCTTCCCGGTAAATTTTGCCGATGGATGGTTCAGGCGTCTTTTCGGAAAGCCCCGCCAGTTCGATCGCCTTGGTGTTGACCCATAGATTATGCTGTGAAAACGCTTCCAGGATCACCGGCCTGTCTGCACACACGCGATCGATTTCCTGCCTCGTCGGATATTGGCCGGGCGGAAAATTGCTTTCGACCCAGCCCGTTCCCCGGATCAATTCATCGTCAGGATGTTCGTCCACGAATTTTTTGATCTTTTCCAAATATTGCTCCATCACATCTTCGCGCGTCTGTCCGTCCTGGATGTAGACGCCGAAGAGGTCGCATCCCGAATATGCGCTGGAAGCGATCGACGGATGGCAGTGCGCATCGCAAAGCCCCGGCAGGATGCTGTTGCCGCCGCAATCGATCACTTCGGTGTCTTCTCCGATATATGGTTTTATTTCTGCATCCGTTCCGATTTTGGCAATCAAGCCGTCTTTTACCGCTACCGCCTGTCCGCCGATTCTCTTATTCTCGCAATCGATCGAAAAAATGCTGCCGTTCCGTAAAACCTTGTCCGCCATATCCATGCCAGTTTCCTCCGTTTATGTCTTGGTTTAAAATCCATCCGGAATCCATCTTCGTGAAATTCTCATCTTGGGGTAATTTTATTCTCTTTTTTCTGATAATTATATATATTTTTTCGCTTGAATTTTGTATAATATTGTAGAAAAGAGTATATAAATGCGAGGTTTTGCGATAATGATAAAAAATACGAATACTATGCCACAGACGATTGCCGGTACGCCAACGGGGATTTCCATATATGCGGTGACAAAGGAAACGCCGCATTATCACCGGGGTCTTTTGGAAATCATGTATTGTTTTAAAGGACCTGTGAATTTTTTGTACAATGGAAGAAGCATCGCTTTGCAGGAAGGCGATATCGTATCGGTCGATCCGTTTGACATCCATTACCTGTATGCCGATGCAGATGCGCCGAAGGACAATCTGATCGTATCCTTTTACTTCGACTTGACAAGCGGGGTTTTCGGCAAACCGGGGCTGGAAAAGATCTATTTTACCTGTGAAAAAGAAACGACGCCAAAAGAAAAACAGCCCCAGCTGCAAAACCTCAAACGGCTGCTTCTGACGCTGCTGTATTTTCATTGTTTCCCGCACCCGCAGCTCGCACCGGCAGAAACCATAAGCAGATTGTCCAAACAGGTCATGGACACGATGCTGGAGCATTTTCATTATTTTAACTACATCAATTATTCGGCAAAATACTCGGATGAAATGAAACTCCGCTTTGAACAGATCTTGCTGTATATCGAAGAAAATTACAGCCGCAAGATCACGCTGGAAAAGCTGTGCGAAGATACGTATTTCAATTACAAATACATTTCCCGTTTTTTCAAGGAAACCTCCCATGTCGGCTTTGCGAAATTCGTCAACAACATCAGGATGTGGAAATCAACGATCCTTCTGCTCGATACCGATAAAAACATTTCCGATATCTCATACGAGGTCGGGTTTTCAGCGCCGATGTATTATTACAAGATCTTCAAACTCTGGACGAATATGACGCCGAACCAATACCGCAAGAGCATGCGCGCGGCGCAAAGGCATTCGGCGGAAAATACCTATTACGGCAGTTCTGCGATCAAGGAAGCCCTGGAACATTATATCGCCTTTTATTTCGCCGCCATCCAGATGCCGCAGCTTTGGCTTGCGCCGTTTATTCCAATGAAGGGCGTTCCTGAAATCTATGTGGAGAAAGGTCCGGAAGAAAAACCGCTTTCGGAAGGCATCTCCTGATCTCCCCCCGGCGCATCTCCCGCCGGCCGCAGCCTGCGTTAGGACGCATCCTGCACAACGATCTCGCTGGCCTTGCGGTCGGTTTGCCGCATCACGATCTCACAGATTTTCGTTACGGTCGGCTGATCCAGGTTTTCGGTATTGACGGTTATATTCACGCCGCTATCCGTAATCACGACAAAGGTCTCCGGCAGCCCCTTATTTTTAATCAGGGTTTCTATGGTTTTCTCCTGCTCCATGTATCCGAGAAGCTGCATTTTTTCTTCCGTCGCATCTTTTTTCTCCGCTGCCGTGGATGCGGAATTTTCCGCTTCCGTCAGCATGGAGATGATTTTATTCCGATCCATGTCCAGCGTCGCCCGCAGCTCTTGAAAATAGGTATCTGTGTTTTCAAGCTCGGCAACATCATCGGAGGTGACGAGGGACGATTCGTCCAGCGTCCCTTCTGCTTCGCCCTTGGCATCCTTTACATTCAAGCTATCTACGAGTACATCGCCGTCGTGAAGCGGGATATCCGATCCCGCAGTCTGCTGTTGTGAAACCATGCTGCCCGTAACCGTATAAGCGCCGATGCACAGAAGCAAGGCTGCCAAAGCAGTGCATTTTTTCTTGTTCTCTTTTATGAACGAAAAAAACTTATTTTTAATTTTCATTTGAGCGTTCCCCCTTATTCCCATCTACGGATTTTTTTTCAAACACCTCGACATTACCGGCCGATATATCAAACAAGGCCATGACTGCCTGGATCACATTGTTTTTCACGACGGGATTGCCCGCCCCCTGCGCCGTTACGATCGCACCGGTGACTTGTTCCTCCGCATCATATTGCAGCATGACGTCTACCTCGCCGACGCCGTTTATGTCAGAAAGAATCGCACACAGTTCTGTCTCCACGCCGCCATCCTCATCGACGATCTGCCTCCTTCCGTCCTTGTTTTGGGTAAAAACATCAAAGGACAGTAAAATGACTGCCGCCATAATCAGCACGACGATTATTTTCAGCGCGCTCTCTTTCAGCTTCGGATTCTTTTTTAATTTTTCCAGCAAAGCAGGTTCCCCCTTTCCAATATATTGCGCAAGACCGTTAATATTCCCCGATCAGGGAAATTGCGGGATACAAGATGGTAATCATGATGACCAGGGAAAAAATGAACTTGATGTACTTTCCCATGGATGTATCCGGCAGCAGGATCTCCATGAAAGAGAGCGCCAAAATGATGATGAATAAATTGCTCCCCCATTCTTTTATGATTTCCAAAGGCTTCCTCCCCCCATCCCCATAATAACCGTGATAAAAATGAGAAACATCAGCGCCCCGACGGACAGTACCACCGTCATCGTTATGGCCGCCGTGCCGATTTCATTCAGGCTGTCGGATATGTTCTTCGTCGTTACCGGCTCTGTTGCGATGGCAATGACCTTATAGATGACGGCAATGGAAAGTATTTTGACGACGGGAATGACGAGCAGCGACAGGATGACGATGATGCCAATCACGCCGATGGCATTCTTGATCAGCCCGATGCAACTGATTACCATATCCAGCGAATCCGCCGCAAATCCGCCCACGATCGGCACGAAATTATTGATCGAAAACCTGGCGGTATTCATCAGGATTCCGTCCGCCGATTTCGTCACGATTCCCTGGATCGCTGTAATGCCGGAAAAAATCGTTACCGTAAGCCCTGTGATAAACAGCGCAGCCCTCCGCAAAAACACCGAAAGCTTTTTCACGTAATCCTTTTCCGTGATGCTGTTGATTAAAATAAAGATGGCAGACAAGAACACCAGGGGCAAAACCAGGTGCTGCATGATGAAATTGAAGCCTGTTACGGCGCCGATAATCACCGGGTTCATGATGCCGCCGGAAGAGACGCCGCCCATCGAAATCAGGAGCGGGATCATAATCGGCAGCAGGATTTCCATAGAAGTTGTCATGATGTCCATGGTTTGGCGGCAATAGTCATAGGTCTGGTAGAAATTTCCGATGCAAAGCGCTATGATCACAAAGCTGCATACCATCGTTCCAAGCGAGGAAACCGTCTTATTGCCAAAGGAGCTGGACAGATTCGACAACAACCCGGTAACAATGCAGATCGCCAGGATTTCACATCCTAAAAAAATCGAGGCCTTTACCTCCATGAAAAAAAGATTCACCAGGTTATCGATCACTTTGCCCGAGTCAAATAGAGGCTGTCCGTTCAGGAGGTTGTGAATGATTCCGTCTACCGTCATCTCCTCGAAGATTCCTCCTTGGGCTGTCGCTTCTGCCATGATTTTGGAAAGCTCCGATAAATCCAGCGATTCTAATTGTCCGTCTATGATCGTTTCATAATCCATATGGCTTCTCCTTTGTAACGTGCATTCCTTTCGGGATGGTTTGCATCTTTCCCGATGCAGCCTGCGTTCTTTTCGATGCGGTTCGCGTTTTTCCCGATGCAGCCTGTACTCGCTTCAGTGCGGGCCATTCTTTTTTCGCTATCATCCCAAAAGCGTCCCGATCAGTTCCAGGATTGCCGTTAGGATCGGCATAGCCAGATAAAATATGACCACTTTCCCGGCAAGTTCAACTTTAGCGCCGATCGCGCCTTCTCCCGCATCCTTGCACATCTGCGCCGTAAAATCAGTGATGTACGCCACGGCCAGCACCTTTAGGATGACCGGAAAGAAGATCTTTCCATAGGTGACGTTCTCATAGATCCCCTCGAGAAACAGAAAAATATCCGTAATCCTGTTGATGATGGAAAGAAACAGGATAATTACCGTAGCTAATATTATGTAAATTGATATTTCTTTGTTGATTTGTTTCATCAAGGCGGCAAGGATGACGCCTGTCAAGGCCAGCGCCACGATTTTTAAGATTTCCATAGCTTCCCCTAAAACTGAAGAAAGGTCCTTACCGTATCGAAAAATTCACTGATCATCTGGATTACCAGCATCAGCACGATCACGACGCCTGCCAGCGTGGTGAGCATCGCCTGTTCTTCCCTGCCTGCCTTGATCAACACCTGGTTCAATACGGCGATGGCAATGCCTATGGCGGCGATTTTAAATATAATATCGATGTCCATATTCCAAAACTCCTTATACTTATATGATCATGATGACGATGACGACGCCGACGGCAGTCCCCAGACCTTGATACATCCGTCCCTGCCGCTTCTGCTCATCCCGTGCCTGCTGCATTTGCAAATCGAGCCGCAGCAGTGCAGGTTCAAACAATCTGCTCTGTCCCTGTGAATCGCTTCGGCCAAGCCCTAGCGCCAGATCGCCCAGGATTTCGATGTCCTGCTTTACCAGCGGGCTTTCTTTTTCGTTTTCCTGCATCGCATTTTGCCAGGCGTCCTGCAATGAATATTGTTCGGCCAGCATGACGCTGCAACGCTGCAATACCTTAGAAAACCAGCACGTTTTCAGGCTTGAAATTTTCTCAAAGGATTTGGCCAGCGTGTCTTTCCGATAGGTGATTTCCATGTCTAAAAGCTTGATAATCTCCAGGATGTCCGCAAGCTCCTTGCTGCGCATCTGGTAAGAGGATGCTTTCAGAAATCCGAGGGAACAACAGCTTGCCAAAATCAGCACGCACCCTGCCAGTTTCAACATATCATGCTCCTTTCTTCATGCCCGCCAGCTTCATGATCCGTTTGACCGTTCCCGTGACCGGATTTGCGGAGAGAAAAATCAAGGTTTCAAAAATATGTTTTTTTACCAGCTCCCCAACGGCTGAATTTGCGACATCCTCATAGCTGCTTCCATGTATCGTGGTAATCGTTTTCACGCCTGCGCATAAAGCTGCTTCGATTGCCTTCACGTCTTCTGGTTTCCCAATTTCATCGGTGATGATGACGTCAGGCGACATAGCCCTGATGAGCATGAGAATGCCTTCCGCTTTCGGGCATCCATCGAGAACGTCTGTCCTGCCGCCGAGGTCGTAGCTTGGTTCGCCGTTATAGCACCCGGCGATTTCGGAGCGTTCATCACAGATTCCGACCCGGTATCCCCGGTTGCTGAGGTTTCTCGCAAGATCCCGCAAAATCGTCGTTTTGCCGCATTTGGGCGGAGAGATGATCAGTGTGTTGCTGATCGCATTCTTTCCCTCGTCCCATACCGATCCCATCACTTTTTGCGATGCGCCGATAATCTGCCTGCTCCTGCGGATATTGAGGGAGGATATGTCTTTGATCAGGTGGACCCGGCCGTCTTTCAATGTCACCCTGCCGCAAACGCCTACCCTGTGTCCGCCTTCCATGGTAATATATCCTTTGGAAAGCTCATCCTCGTATGCATAACAGGAATAATCCAAAAGCCTGTTCAATGTTTCTTCCAATATTTCCGGGGTGACGGATGCTTTATCGTGGAGGCTGATTTCCCTGCCGCCGCTGATGACCAGCGTATCCTGCCTGGTTTTTAGCCGGATTTCCTCCATCTCATCGGTAATGCTTTCGGGAAGCTGGTATATGCCGTACCGTACGGATTCGGGAAGCTTTTTTAAAATTTTTTCCGTGTTCTTATCCATTTCCGCCTCTTTTCTTTTGTTGTCCATGCTTTAATACATGATATTCCTTGTCCCACGAAATATGACTTGAAGCAAAAAAATAGAGCCGAAATTATTTCGGCCCTGATTGCGTTAACGCTGTGGCTGTGTTTATTCCTGTCCCTGCCGCTTCGGTTTTGCTTTTGGCTTTTCAGGCGTTTTTTCCTGGTCAGCCAGTTCACCGGCATCGGTCTCAGCATCCTTCGTTTCGATGGTTTTCGGCAAAATCGTCAGGGTAATCTGCTCGATTCTCCGGTCCCTGATGGAATCGATGCGGAATTTATAGTTTTCCGCTTCGATTTCCGTTCCGACATCTTTTTCATCTGGGATTTCCCCCAGCATATCGATGAGAAAACCGCCGATGGTTTCGCTGTTATCGGATTCGAGGTTAATGCCCAGCTCTTCATCGATATCATCTAAATCCATGCTGCCATCCATGACATAGGTATCATCGGATATTTTTTCGATTTCCGGCTCTTCGTCGTCGTATTCGTCGTCGATATCGCCCATGACCTCCTCGATAATGTCTTCCATGGTGACGATCCCGGAAAAACCGCCGTATTCGTCTATGAGGATTGCGATATGTTGCTTCGTCGTTTGCAGTTCAAAGAACAGCGAATCGATATTCTTCGTCTCCGGCACAAAGTAAGGCTTGCGCAGGATCGAGCGGAAATCGACGTTATCAAATCCCGCTTCCCGCGCTTTAATGAGGTAATCCTTGATATACAGGATTCCAATGATGTTATCGCTATCGTTTTCATAGACGGGAATGCGCGAGTACCGGAGTTCCATCAATTCATCTATATAATCCTCCGTCGGCGCATTGATATCGATGGAAAACACATCCGTCCTCGGCGTCATCACCTCGTAAGCGAGCATATCGTCAAAGGCGAATATGCCCGTAATCATCTTTTTGCCTTCTTCTTTCAGTTCGCCGCTTTCCTGCCCTGCTTCCAGCATGGACACGATGTCATCTTCCGAATACTCTGCGTTCGTTACATCGATGCGCTGCCTGCATATTTTCAAGATCAATGTTACGGTGATGGATAAAAGCCACACAAAAGGCTTGAAAGCCACGGAAATAGCAAGAATCGGCTTTACCACGGCCATGGCAATGCTGTCCGCATGAAGCAAGGCCATCCGTTTCGGGAAAAGCTCGCCGAATACGAGGGTGAAGAATGATAGGATCAGTGTTACGATAAATACAGCGATTTCTTCCCCATAAGGAATGCCGAAGTTTTCCAGAAAACGCCCTACATCATCGGAAAAGCTCACCGCTGCCTCCGCACTGGTCAGAAATCCTGCTAGCGTGATAATAACTTGTATCGTTGAAAGGAATTTATTTGGCTCGTCGATCAATTCGTTTAAAGCCTGCGCTTTTTTATTTCCTTCCTGCGCCAAGGTGCGTATCCTATTTTTGTTGACGGAAACGATCGCCATTTCCGCTGCGGCGAAATACGCATTCACCGCAATTAACACGATTAATAAAACAATTTGTCCCCACATGGGTCCAGGGTCAGATGACATTTTTTTCTCCTTTCTCTCATTTAAAGCGATGATTTTATACCGCAATAAGCGATATTGGCGGAAATACAAAGAAAGCGCCCCGCAAAGCGCTGCCCACCCGAAGCGGCGGCATATATGCAGGGGAATCTTTGCTCCCGTCTTGCACGCTTCCTTCACTTTTTCTTTCTCAAAATATATTTTTCCGCAACCGGTTCTTCCATTTTGATCCGCAGGATCTGCTGCGGGTGCGGCGCGGACGTGATTGGCTGTCCCTCCTCATCTTGCAGGATTGTCAGCTTCTGGGTAAAATATTCCCTCCCGGGACCGAAAACCTCGATTTCATCCCCTGCTACCATTTTATTCCGCTGTTCGACTACCGCCATTTTCGTTTCCGCATCGTAGCTTTTCACCATGCCGATGAAGCTGTATTCCCGCGTATAAGCGCTGGTCTGGTAATTCTGGTCTTCCGCCGTAGGCTTATTGAAGTAAAATCCTGTGGTAAATTCCCTGTGGCTGGCCTTTTCCAGCTCGCGCATCCACTGCGGGTCAAATTCGTAATGCGCAGGGTCGGAACAGTATGCATCGATGGCGCGGCGGTATGCGCTCACGATCGTCGCTACATAAAAGACGCTCTTCATGCGGCCTTCGATCTTTGCAGAGGTTATCCCAGCATTTACCATCTGCGGGATATGCGCCAGCATGCATAAATCCTTGGAATTGAGGATATAAGTACCCCGGCCGTCTTCCTCCACCGGATAGTATTCTCCCGGCCGCTTTTCTTCCACCAGCTTATATTTCCATCTGCACGGATGTGCGCATTGCCCGCGGTTCGCATCCCGCTCTATCATAAAATTGCTGAGCAGGCACCTGCCGGAATAGGAAATGCACATCGCACCATGTGCGAAAGCTTCCAGCTCCATACCCTTTGGAATATTTTCCTTAATTTCTGCGATTTCACCAAGCGTCAGCTCCCTTGCCAGAACGAGCCGTTTAACCCCTTGCATATGCCAAAATTTGGCGGTCATGTAGTTCGTCATATTGGCTTGGGTTGAAAGATGCAGTTCCGCATCCGGCAAAATTTCCTTGATGATGCAGATCACGCCGGGGTCGGAAACGATATATGCGTCGATGGGGATATGGCTGATGCGTTTTAAATAATCCGATAGCGGCTCGATATCCTCGTTGTGGGCAAATATATTGAAGGCCATATGGCATTTGACGTTTCTCTCATGCGCATAGGCGACGCCCTCTTCGATTTCCGAAATGGAAAGGTTGCCCGCTCCGGCGCGCAGGCTGAACATCTCCCCGCCGAAATAGACGGCATCAGCGCCGTAATCCACCGCAATTTTCAATTTTTCAAGATCTCCCGCAGGAGCAAGTAATTCGAGTTTTTTCATGTTGCTAGATGACATTGATCTTCTCTTTATCGATAACGCTCAGGGAAATCCCATCTCCCACCGGGAGAATGCACGTATTGGCATACTCCAGCCCTGTGATGTATTTGATGAACTCGCGCATTTTCCGGATGCTCGTTTTATACCGCTTTTTCGGGTCGTATTCATCCGATGCCGTCATGCCCTTCATCAGCACGTTATCACAGATGATGAGCGCATCTTGCTTGCAAAGCGGGACGGCCAAATCCCAAAATGATTTATAATGGCTCTTGGCGGCGTCGATAAATACCGCATCAAACAAATCGTCCTCCCCCAGGCTGGCTGGCATTTCTTCCAGAATGGCCTCCGCCTCGCCATGGATCACCCGGACGTAATCCTCATAGCCAAGGTTTTTCACGTTTGCCGTTGCCGCTTCATAGGAATCCGCATCGGATTCTATGGTGACGACCCGGCAGCCGCAGACATCCGCAAAACAGCACGCTGAATAGCCGATCGCCGCCCCTACTTCCAAGACACGGGCCGGCTTCTTTATTTTCAGAAGGTTTAACAGCAGTCCTTCCGTGCTTTTGAGGATGATCGGAACCCGCTTATCCTCTGCAAAGCTCCGAAGCTCCTTTAGCTGCGGGTTGATGCTGCTGTACAGATTATTAAGATATGCCGTGATGATGTCGTTGGTTATATTCATGTCAATACCACCTGTATTTTTTTGCCGCTTTCTCGTGTTCCGCTAACGTTTTTGAATAGATTACCGTGCCGTCCTCCTTGGCGAAAAAGAACAGATAATCATTGTTTTCATAATGCAGTACAGCATCCATCGTGCTGGCTGGCACTGCGCTGACCGGGCCTGCCGGAAGCCCAGGGTATTTGTAAGTGTTATACGGGGACTCCACAGCGGTGTCTTTATTCGTCACCTTTACCCGTTTTACCTGCAACGCATATAATACGGTAATGTCGCTTTGAAGCGGCATATCTGTCGTCATGCGATTGATGAACACGCCCGCAATTTTCGGTTTATCCTCATCGAAAAGGGATTCGCTTTCCACGATGGAAGATAGCGTGAGAAATTCATGTATGCTCATGCCGCTCTGGTCGATTTCAGCCTTCCGCTCCGACAACGCTTTGTCCGTCATCGCAAGAATGCGTTCCGTGGCGGCCTCGATGCTCTGCGCATCTTGCGCAGCATCCGCCGCAGATTGCCCTTCCTCCGCAATAAAATACGTGTCTGGGTAGAGATAGCCCTCCAGCGGGAACATGATTCCATCCATTAAGATTGCATCGGTAAGAAACCAATATTTTTCAATCAGCGTGTTCAGGTAATCCCGGTCTGCCCACTTGGCGATGATCTCCTCCTTGGTAAACGGAAGCGCTTCGGCGAGCTTCTCCGCTACCTGCGGAAGCGTTTCTCCTTCTATGATTGTGAACTTTTCCTGTGCAATATAATCAAAATCGCCGCCATCGACCGCCTGCATGATTTCTTTCAGGGACATCGATTTGTTAAACCGGTAGGTATTTGCCTGCAAGGCATCGTAGCTGCTGATCCTTACGTGTATTTTTGCACAGATTTTATTTTTTATAAGTCCTGCGTCATCGAGAATTTCCACAATAGCAGAACTGCCGCTGCCCGATGGAATGGTGACGGTTACCGGTTCTTCGTTATCCGGATCTACTGCGCTGATTCCGTTTTGGTAAAAAAACATCACGCCCGTAACGAATACCACCAACACCGCTACGATAATCAAAATCAGTTTGAGCTTGCCATCCGCCTGCTTCGACATTTAATCCCTCTTTTCTGCATCAAAAACTACAAAGAAAGGGACGCATTCACGTCCCTTATGAAAGCAAAACATTTATTTTGATCTTCCCAGATATTCACCCGTTCTCGTATCGATCTGGATTACTTCCCCTTCTTCGATGAAGATCGGAACATGAATCACTGCACCCGTTTCCACAGTGGCAGCCTTCGTTACGTTAGTCGCTGTATCGCCCTTTACGCCCGGTTCGGTTTCGATTACTTTCAGGTCCACAAAGTTCGGCGCTTCCACGAGGAAGGCGTTCCCTTTATAGAATTTAATGGTCGCTTCGTCGTTTTCCCGCAGGTATTTCATGGCATCTTCCACCTGGTCGAGCGTCAGGGGAACTTGGTCGTATGTTTCCTGATCCATGAAATAGTAGAGTTCGCCATCGTTATACAGGTACTGCATTACCTTGGTTTCGATGTGTGCCTTCGGGAATTTGGCATCCGGGTTGAAGGACTCTTCCTTGATCGCTCCCGTGAGGATGTTCTTGTGCTTCGTCCTTACAAACGCTGCGCCTTTGCCCGGCTTCACGTGCTGGAAGTCGATTACAACGTGCGGAGCGCCATCAATTTCAAATGTGATACCTTTTCTAAAATCGCCTGCATAAATCATAAATATGTCTACCTTTCTCTATCGTTTAACCGTTACTTAACTCGTTTAACTGCAACGATTATACCAGATTTTTGCCCGATTGCCAAGACCTAATGCAAATAAGGCGGGGAAAGACATTACAGGGATAGCAGATTCATTCCCCCAGCACCTCGCTAATCGCGCTTTGCGCTTCTGCCAGCGACGCTTCATCAGGAATCGCCACATAAAGCTGCCTGCTGCCCATGCTGTAAGTCGATGCATGCGTCCCTGCGCCTTTGATATACTGTTTCGTGATCGTCCAGCCGCCCAAATCTTCAAGCTGCATTTTTACAAGGCTCGATATGTCGCTGTCGCTCAGGTTCGTCTGGATTTCATCGTCAACGGCATCCAGGAGCGATGTGTATTTCATCAAAATCACGCTGCTTCCCGTCACCTTCCGGAGAATTGCTTCCAGCACCTTTTGCTGATTCTGGATTCTCTGCTGGTCTCCTTCCTCAAACGATTTTCGCTCTCTTGCAAAGAACAGCGCCGCTTTTCCATCCAAGTGGTTTATGCCCTCCGTGTAGGTGTATTTCGAGACCGCCGATTTGAACGCATAGTCTGAATTTACATCAACGCCGCCCAGCACGTCCACCACATCAACCAGCGTCGTGAAATTAACCCTGATATAATAGTTGATATCGATGTCCAGCCAGTCTTCGACCGTCGATACCGTCTCGTCAATGCCGTATATCCCCGAATGGGTCAGCTTATCCAGCGCCCCATAAGTATGCAGCTTGACATACATATCCCTTGGAATCGAGGTGAGCAGGATTTCCTTTTTCTCGGGATTCACCGTTATGATCATGTTGACGTCGCTTCTCGACACCTTGCCGATGCCGCCAAAAGTATCGATCCCGCTGATATATACATTGAACGGTTCTTGGGTAATGCCGACCCGTTTGGCGATATCCTTGTTGCCCACATTTACGGAAACCTTATATATGATTTTCGTGGATTTTGCAAAGCCGTCCGCATATTCGCATACCATTTCGTAATGGCTGCTGCTCAAAAAAATCACTTCATCGTGCCGGTTATTTTCCGCATCAATCAGCACGTTTTTAAGCTCCAGGTATCCTTCTGCTTCACGGCAGATTGCGCCCGTTTCCTCTTTTAGTTTGTCCTGCGCTTTCTCATAAGCCGCAGAATTTCCCTTATGTGTAAAAACGACTGCGCCGTTTAGGTCGTCCGCATTTTTGTAGCTGCCGCCTTTCAGCGCTACGGCATAAAATTCTTCGTACTGCTTGTCCTCGTCACTGACCTTGTTGAATGCCGCATATGTGCGGAACAGGTAAAAACTGCCCAGCGCGAGCAGCAGGATCATCACGATCGAAATCACCGTTCCCACTTTGCGCTGCACGGTTTTTTCCTTGCGGCAGGAAAGCAGCTTGAAAATCAGGACGGTAAATACGATGAATATGACGAGGATGATAATGTTAAAAATAGTTGGCAGGATATCTACTACGATTAACAGCGTTACAAAGCTGACCTCTGCCAGCAGAAACAGCAGTGTTAGGATGATGTGGAATGGCGACTTTGGAATCCATCCCTCTGATTTTTTATTTTTTTGCTGGTGATTTTTTCGTTGGTTACTCACAAAATTTCCTCCTAAACAAATGATTTTTTCTCATAAAAGACGAATGGTGATAGTAAAATATTTTTTAAAATGTTTTTACATCCCGGCTTTTCCGCGCTCACTTTAAAGCAATTCTTTTTCAAATGAATTAAGTTCCGCATCCGCAGGCCACATCATGTTGTTATCACATTTTGAAAAATATTCTTCTAATGTCATGTCATTTTTATAAAGTGAATACGCTAAATTTTTATTATCATAGTATCTTGCATGCATATAATTGATATCTTTAAAATCCTCTTTCGTTTTTCGTATTACAAAACCATATTGATAGGCATGTTTCAAGAGCCATTGAAAGCATTCTATTTTTGAATCAGGATTTGTATAATTGTTGCTATATATATCAATGCTTTCCCCAAGATGATGCTCACTACAGCCTTGTGGCATATATCGAAGCTGCGCGTTTTCCATGCCGTTTTTTTCTGAATACCATATGATTCGCAACAATTGTTCCTTATTGGTAAGATATCCATTAATCGTACAGGCAAGATCGATATTGTCTTTTCGGGCAGCATTTCTCATGGAAACCCATGCTTCTGCGGTTCTCTTCGTGATTTTACATGCACTTTGCAAAAAATACTTTTTTCCGGATACCATATCAACAGGCCTGTAAAAATCTGCTATAATATTATTCTCATTTACCAATATCGGTACTTGAGATGGATTTTCATCTTTATTTACTTTGACTACGAATATAAGCCTATCTCCATTTTCCCTAAATGCTGAAATTCCAGTAAAACCGGGATTGTTTCCTATGATTTCCCCATTTTGAAGCACAGAAGCGACAAATGCATTTTCACTTACGAAGCGTACAAACCTATCCTTGAAGACTTCATTTGGAAATATGTTTGCATCTGTAACGGCTGCTTTTCTACCCTTCATAATTTCTATTGGGTTGTCAAAATACGTTTCTATCGTTCCTGATTCACTCTTGTTGTTTAAAATATCCGCAATCAGTTCCTTTGTTTCAGCCAATGTGTTCACATTTTCATAATCGAATTCTTTTTCCTCTTCATTTGCAATTTTGCTAAGATTCTGTACACCAAAATCCCATGCTCCGCCTACATACTCTATTGAAATTTTGAGCGGGGTATGCCCTGCCTCCACGCCACTAACGCATTTTTTATTTTTATCGTACCTAAAATAAAAATTAGCCAGGCAAGTTTCAAGAACAGTATCACGCTTAATCATGGGCAATCCACCCCAAATATAATTACCGAGACTATAGAACACAGGAACTTCTTTTTTCCCATTTTTAGTTGTAATATATTCCATTTCTTGCATAACATGAGGATGCGAACCTACAATCCCGTCTGCGCCCGCTTCCGCTGTTTTGTAAGCTATATATTTTTGAATAATGCTTGCGTTCGATTCATATTCGCTGCCCCAATGATAGTAAACGAAAACAATTCCTGCTCCATCGGTTCTTGCTGCCTGTATGTCATCCTTTATTTTGTGCAAATCTTCTTCCAACGTCTCAAAGGAAAATGTATTTAATAATTGATACGATTTTTCATCTATTACATTAAGATTCAACGTCGGACGCCCTTTAATTGCACCTGTTCTATAAGTATAATTCAAAACAGCTATCTTAACGCCTTTTCTTTCAAGCACACAATATCCCTTCTGTGCAGTATTTTCTTTCGTTCCTGAAACAGACACACCATTTCTTTCAAGTGTTTTCTTTGTCCTTATTAATCCTGCATATTTGGTATCATAGCTATGATTATTCGCACACGCAGCAACATCAAACCCCGCTTTTGCAATCGCGTCAGCTAAATAATCCGGTGTATTAAACTTTGGAAATCCTGAATATTCTCCCGGGCCGAATGTCGTCTCTACATTACAAATAGCAACATCTGCCTGTTTTGTAATGCCCATAATATCAGTGAAATAATGTTCAAAATGGTATTCTCCTGTTTCTTCATCAAATGCTGCCGATATCTGGTTTCCATGTGTCATAATGTCTCCACATACGGTTACAGAAATTTGAACTTCATCATTTTTTAAATTATTTTCTTGATGAATTAATTTCATATTGTTTTTGTCCAGATGATACGCGTCAAATTTCTTTGCGATATATTTCCCATCATATCGTGGCGTACCATCAACAAAAAGCTTCGACAGGATATAGTTGTCGTTTACATTTACCCATTTAAAATTATTGTTTAATGCATACTCCGCCGCATAGGAACCTTCTGGCGCGAAGAAAGTTGCATTTTGACAACCCGAAAATGCATTTTTTGCAATAAATCCACATTGGCTTGTAAAAACGACCTTTCTCAATCTTATGCAATTCTTAAATGCATCTTCTGAAACATGCTGTACGCCTGCGAGGCTAGCCAGCGTAAGCCTTTCACAATTTTCAAAAGCCCCTTTTGACAAATACCGTGTATTTACTGGCAAATATATTTTCTCTAAAAATATGCAATCACGGAAAGCGTACTTTCCTATCGTGCGGGTTTTATGTCCTATGATAATCCTTCGGAGCAAATGCCTCCCCTCAAACGAATAATCAGCAATTCTAACGATGTTATAATTTTCAATCATCGCCGGAATATTGATAATAGATGCCGCTCTTCGTTTGGCACTTTTTATATTAATGCCTCCCAACATCGAAATGTATTCCCATTTCAACATTCCTGTTTCTTTCGGGATATGCTTCGCTGCTCTGCCTCCGAAATAAGATATCGAATATGATGTTCCATAAGCCATATCAAAGATTCGGAACATATAGTACTTTAAAGCACCTTTCAATAAAATTGCATCTCCTATTTTTGTTTCATTTTTCAAAATATCCGCTACAGCGTTTACATTGTCAAAATATAACACCTTTGTTTTTCCCATCACGGATGCCGCTCCTTTAAAGATTGCCTGATCACGTGATTCGTTTCCATTATCTGATGTCAACTTGTTTTCCCCCAGAATAATGAATTGGTCTATGCGTTTAAAGTCGCCCAATTTCTTACCCGCTTCGTAATTAAGTTGATATATTTCTTTCGTGCCGCTTTCCCGTTCTCCTATTATAGCAATGCGTCGGCCTTCTTTTGGCAATTTAAGGTTTTCAAGCGTTTTAAGCGATTCCATCATAGAGGTAATCGCATGGTTAAAACAATCCAGATATAATAACTTCCCGCCTACATGATCAAGACGTTGCCTGATTCCTATGCTATGATAATTTAAAAACCCATTTTTTATTTCTTTATCGCTCAGTCCGTAAATTTTAGCAAATAAAAATACCATCAAGGCATTATATACGTTCACTGTTCCTACTATATTAATTTTTAAATGTGTCTTTCTTTTTTTGTATACTACATCAAACTCTAAAAACTC
>CAMNSS010000017.1 GCA_946555345.1 uncultured Eubacterium sp.
GGGTTAGTTCCCCCAGCCGCCGCCCCATCCCGGCGGCCAGTATGATTGCCTGCATCTTTTTCTCCTTCTGCCAGGGGCTGGCCGCCCCTGGCGCTTGCGCCTTTGCTTGTTCCTGCTACGTCTGCGTCCCTGCCTGCGTGCTGCATTCCAGTCGGCGTTCTGGCCGATCCACTACACTGCTACCCTTGCCAGCCCCATTGCGCCAACCTGCGCTATGTCCGCATCCTTGCCTATGGCTATTACTCTATTAGCGTACCGTATTTACGTCTTCGTCTGCCCTGATTTGTCCAATCAGTATGCTGTGTCTGCACCGATTGCCGCCGTTACAATTTCAACTGGTACGCCGTGGATTTCTCCGCTTGCACAGAAGCTAGGGCATATCTTCTTACGCTTTACGCTGCATTTATTGGAAATTCCAATAAATGCATATTTTACTAATCCAGCAACCAGTTTTCCATGTACTTATTCGTGAACTTCCAACCAAGTTTTTTATGGAGTTTAACCGATGCAATATTTTCCAAATTCACGCTTGTCTTGCGTATGTCAGAAAATCCGCTACATGTGCAATAGTAAAATAAAATTGGAGCAAACCCATATAATTTATATTCTTCCTTGATAATCATCGCATCCGCATAACGTTTTCCGTTTTCGAGATGCCCGCTGGTATAGGCCAGAATCTCATCCTTATCGTTTACAATCGCGACATAATTCCTGTCTTCAAATGTAGCTTTTATTTCATCTTCCGTCTGGTAGGGAATATGATAGTACTTGATCATGTCCTGACCGTCTATCAGCGCATTGATTTGGTCATTGTAACTGTAATCAGCCCTTATGATGCGAAAGTTTTGATGCTCCAGGATTTTCTTGCTTCTCTGGTAATTTCGCTGGTGCGCCTCTTTGAACGGCGCTGAATCCAATGTAAGGAAAACATTCGTATCTTTCAGGATAAACCCTTTTTCCTGCATTTGTTCTTCCATTTTCAACAGTTCCGCCTTCTTTTTATCCTTCACAAAACGCGTCCGGATCAGAGCCGGCTTGTCAAGCTCCGGCAAATCCCAGGATTGGCCAGGATCTATATGGAACAGCAGGCGGTAATACTTTTCTTCATCCAGAAAAAAGATAAGGCAACGATCGGAAACATGGTATTGAATCCGATTTAATTCAATAAAGCGTTTGATATCGTCTGAAAAAATATTATTATTGGTAAATTTAACGCCTTTCTTCCGCATATCGTTGATTAACGTTCCATACGCCTCAATATCTTTCAATTCTTTCATTTATTCCATTCTCCTTTAGGAATTTTTATCCGTTTTGTTTTAAACTGATCCAAGAATGCGCCCGATCATCTCAACCACGGAATCAACGGTCCTGAAATTATTCGGAACGACATATTGTGCTTCAATTTCAATGCCAAACGTATCTTCCAATTCCATCATCATTGGAACAATATCAAATGAAGAAATGATTCCATAAACCAACAAATCCTTGTCCTGATTGTCCTGAATTTCCTCATTTACCGTACACAATGCATTCAATACTTTTTTCCTCAGATCCGCTTTGTTGTCCATTTTATGATTCCTCTCTTATCACATTGTAATGGTTTTATAAAATTTGTCGCTGATCATTACATCAAGATATCCTTGCGTCGTCGTACCATCCGTCTATGCTCAAATTCTACACCTATTATTCTAGCATCCAGTTTTCCATATATTTATCTGTAAACTTCCAGCCCAGCTTTTCATAAAGCTTGACAGACGCTGAACTTGCTAAATCTATGCTTGTTTTCCGCGCAAAATTTCCATGCGCTTTTTGCAAAACGATCCAAAGGTACGCCCGCTCGGTTTAACCGCCAGCCTGTTTATCCTAAAACAACCCCGCCCGCTTGATTATATTAGCATCTGTAATTTCTTTCGATCCACTTTTCCATTCTGGTTTCGAGGTAGCTCGCTCAGGCAGATGATTTTTGACGGAACCATATATTCCGGAAGCCGCTGGCTTAACGCCTCTTTTATCCGATTCCGAATTTTCTGTTCATCATTTTGTTCTGCCGCATCAGGCGCAAGGACGACAAATGCAGCTAAACGCCGCAATTTGTTATGAGCATCTAATTTTGGAATTACGACAGCGCTCGAAACGATTCCTAAACGTAACAGGTTCTGTTCGATGTCGCTTAACTCAATCCGATATCCGTGAAGCTGGATCTGCATATCGGACCTGCCGCTAAAATGCAGAACGCCGTCTTCGTCCAAATAGCCCTGATCCCCTGTTTTATACGCATACCGCTGCTCAAAGCCTTGCAAATATGGCACAAATGCTGCTTTTGTCAATTCCGGCTGCCTAAAATATCCTCGGCCAACCGTATCGCTTTTGATCACAATTTCACCTGCTTCATTCCGATCTGCCAGCGTCCCATCCGTCCGCCAGATTTCAATGCTGCAATCCGGCTTCGGCTTTCCTACCGGAAGCGCGCTTTCATCCTCTGCCAATTCTCTCGTTATAATCTGGGATGTAACGGCCACCGTCGCCTCCGTAGGTCCGTATGCATTGATAATATCCGCAGCAGGAAACCGATCCATAAGCCGCTTCGCCGTCATATTGGGCAAAACCTCGCCGCAGAAAAAAAACATTTTTAACTTTGGCAAAAGAGCCTGTGAAAATTTTTTACTCATTAAACACATATCGGCTAACGAAGGCGTTGAGACCCATACAACCGCTTCAGACTGCTCCATGGCCTGCAACACGCGCTTAAATTTATCCTGTATTGCATCGTCTATAATATACAGCGTTCCGCCCGTAAATAAACTGGTATACACATCCATGACAGACAGGTCAAAAGAGAACGGGGACTGGTTCAAGAAAACAAAATCGTCTCCCTGATATGGCTTCACCATGGATTCAGACCATTGCAAAAAACGATCGATACAGCCTGCCGTAATTTCGACGCCCTTTGGCTTTCCCGTGCTTCCCGAAGTAAAGAGAATATATAAAATATCGTCTCCTTGGATCGCAGGGATAATATTGCCGCAATCCTGTTCACCATTGCAAATCCGTACGATCTCTTCCAGTGGGATCACCGAAAAAAAATCATCCTGCAACGACTCTGCCGCAAACACGATATGAGGCTGTATCGTTTCCATGATATCCCGCATGCGCTCCCTCGGCATGGACGTATCAACCGGACAATACGGATGCGCCGCTTTCATGCAGGCTAAAAAGATTACCAGCATATAAGGATTCTTATTACCATATACGATAATAGGCGATTTATCTTTCGGTACATTTTGATTGATATATGCCGCCAGTACATTAGAAAAACGTTCTAATGCTTCATACGTCAAAACCGCTTCCCGGCAGCTGTCATTGCGCACCGCAATCCGCTTCGGGCATTCCTGCGCATATTGTTTTATATTCTCCAGTAATTGCATGACATTTCTCCTTTTGCCCTGATCCTGCAACACGCTCACTGCAAATGAAATGATTCATCACGCCTGCTTATATGCTCCGCTTTGATACGTTTCTTTCAGGCTGCGCCGGTTAATCTTCCCATTCGCATTGTGCGGCAGTTCCTCCTGCCATATGATTTTCTCCGGGATCATGTAGTCTGTAAGCTGCGTCTGCAACTGCTCCTTCACCTCTTTTTTCTCAAGCTGCTTTCCACTGTAAAACATCACGATCTTATTTCTTTTGTCATCGTAAATGCAAGCGCTCATGGAAATTCCCTCAATCTTGCCTGCGGCAGTTTCGATCTCGCCCAGCTCTACCCGGTGCCCCTTGTGCTTGATCTGATAATCTTTTCGTCCGGCATACATCAGTTCACCCTGTTCATTGTATCTTCCAAGGTCGCCTGTCCGGTATATTTTTTCCGGATATTGCGTATTTGCGGGATTCTGGATAAATGCCTTTTCCGTCTGTTCCGAGTTGTTGTAATACCCATACGCCAGACCGCATCCCCGTACGCAGATTTCCCCGAGTTCATCCCCTTCCACCAGCGCATTGTTTTCGTTTAAAACCAAAAGCTCCATATTCCTGCACGGCTTGCCGATCGGCAGGGGTTCATCGTTTTCAAAATCTCTGTCTACAATATAATAGGAACAGTTCATCGTAATCTCTGTCATTCCATAAAGGTTCGCAAACGTCGCATCAGGCAAAGCCGCCCGCCACATATTCAGTTGCTTATTCGGCATCACTTCACCGCAAAAAAAGACTTTATTCAGGGTATCCGATTTCCAAGAAGACAAAGCGCGTACATTGGCAACCAGGCAGAGAGCCGACGGCACCCAGCAAATCGTCGTAATCTTTTTTGCATTGAGATAATCCAAAAGCTGTACCGGAAAACCAAAAAGTTCCTTCGGGATAATATGCACAGTGCACCCGTTTCGCACGCCCGTATAAATGTCAAACGTGGAATTGTCAAAATAAAACGGCGACTGGTTTCCAAGCACATCGCGATCCGTGATTCCAAGCGTGCTGCCAATCCATTCTGCACTGTCAATGATCGCCCTGTGGCTGATCAATACCCCCTTGGGAAACCCTGTCGAGCCACTGGTAAAAAGTACGTAGAGCGGATCGGTTTCCAGCATGGATGCTTTAATCCGTTCAAGCGCCCGCACATCGCCAAATTCCTCAACCGCATCTTCATAAGAAACGACAGGAATCTCAAAATGCTCCGCCGTTTCCATATTTTCCTCATCTGCGATAACCAGTTTCGGCTTTAAAATATCCATGATTTTCTGCATACGCTCTATCGGCATCGCTTCATCGATTGGACAATAGAAATTCCCGCTGTACACAACGCCAAAAAATGCCGTCACGCTATGCACGGATTTGCGCATTAAAACAGCAACCGGCTGCTTTTCAATGCCAAACTTCTTCGCAATATGGCTGCCGATGCTTCTCGCATATTCCCGCAGCTGATAGTAACGGATGAATTCCCGCTCATCGGAAAAAGCGGTTTTGCTTCCATACTGGTACGCACTGTGTTCCAAATAATCCAAAACGTTTGTGATCATTCCATCCTCCTCAAAATGAAGCAAACCATAAAGGGTTTGCGCATTCACGCAATAATCGGCAAAATATGCTACATATTCATCTGTATTCATATAACGGATATTTTCATAAGATACAATCCGGTATATTTTTTCCGCCGCTTCCGCTTCCAAACCGAAATGTTTTAAAACGCAAGAATAGGGAGGAACCTCACTGCCCGACCATTCGCACGCCGCTTCTGCAATGTCATCATAACAAATCCTGGATTCTTCATGGCCGATTATCCCAAAAATACACTTCAGCATATAGGCAATAATTCGCGGATGCCATTCTTCAAGGCTCCTGCTTACGACAATGCTGGACTTCTGCCTGATAATTTCCTCTGCCAATGGGATATCCGCCAATTCATCCGACTCCCTGATATATGCGATCGCCTCTTCAAAGTTTTTCTCAATCTGCGCTTTGTCCAGTAATTCCGGATCATAAAACGCATTTATAATATCTTTTTTTAACCATTTTTCCCTGATGAAGCGTTCCATCATGAGATCCAGCGGCGAAAATGCATAGTATTTATACGGGATTTTGCTCATTTCATATTCCCGGAAACAATATTTGCTTAAATATCCATCTTTGTCCATCTGCGGATAGAGCCCTGCAAAATCATTTCCCGAAATTGCGATACGGATACACGGCGTTTTCATTTGATTTGCTTTAATCAGGTTGCCTCCGTATCCCGCCACGCTCTTGATGCTGTAAATATACACGTCGCTTACCTTGGCAACGTGCTGATATTCCTGATATTGCCTTACTTCTCCCCTGTAAAAATTATAATAATTATAATACTTCACCGTATGCTGTGCAGAAAACCCGGGACAGGCCTTTAGCGCTGCGGTAAGCTGCGACATTGCGCCGCCTCCCATAACAACGGCCAGCTTCTTTCGCTGCACAACTGCGCGGACAACATAGATGCTGGCATAGTCAATATATTCCACAAGCTGCAACAGGTTCAATTTATTCTGTGAACGGATAAACTGCCCGGTAATCACAATATATCGATCAGGGCCGATTTCATAATCGTCAAACCAGACAGTTTCAACCCCGTATTCGGAAAACGGTTGCAACTCCAGTTCCTCCGCAAAGTCCGTCAGATGAACGATATCGGAAAAAAACGGCAGCAATTCCTTGATAAAGCGTTCCGATCCTTCATCATTTCCATAAACGGCAATCCTGCCGGATTGCAGCTTGCGGTCAATCTGTGTTCTCATGAGCCTTACCAGCCTTTCCTAATTTTTAAAACAGCCTGTATATATGATGCGTAATGTATCACATATTCTTTAAAAGTCATCAGGCGGATGCCTTTGCAAGTCATTACTTCATATCGGGTGTTTTCGTCAATCCATGATAACCCTAAGTATTTTGCAACCGATGGATAGATCGGCATATCGCTGCTCCTATGTATGTACTCAGGCGCTTCCTTAATAATTTCGTCAAGCGCTTCCTCGCATATCTCCAAATGGCCTAAAACTTGCTTCACATATTCCCACAACAACGCCTTCTTCGGATGGGTAAAGTCTTGCCATAGCATTTTCGCCTGGTACTGGCTTTTGATAAAGTCCCCTACCTTCACTTCGAGTCCCTTTTCTGCCATTTTCAGCGTTTTGAAACATATCCTCAGGTGTTTTTTCAATTCTTTTTCACTGTAGTAATCATCCGCTGATAAAATGCGGCAGATTTCCTCCGGTGATTTTCCTTCTTCCACCAGCCTTGTAATGTTCGCATCTTCCCTGCTGTACATCAAATGCCAGAATTTATTGTCAAACGGCGCCGCCACTTCAAACAGCCAGTTAGCATTGTAGCCCATATTGTGAAGCTGCGGCCAATAACCGGGAAAAGTCGCCTTTGAAACTCCGATCATCTTGCAGTCCGCAGGAAGGTTTTTTCTCTGCATATTATACGCTTCACTGGGATGGAGCAACTTATTCGCATAGACATATATATCACAAATATCTTTCGCATAATATAAGCGGCGGATCTCTGCGATCGTATCCTTTTCTTTGATATTTCCCTGTACAAAAATGCTGACGTACTGATCCGTAAATGCCGGGACGCTGCCAAGCGAATAATAGACGTCCCTTAAAATGCAAGTGCCGTAAAAAAGAGCCAGCTTCTTGTCCTCCAATACAGCTTCCGCCACCCTGTAATCGATAAAATCCTCAAACATAGCATATCCATCGCATTCCAACTGGCTGGCGATGTTATCAAAAGCGATAAAAACGCCCAGCACGACATAATACCTGCCTTTCAGCTCCTGCGCCTGGTATTGGCGGATATCCAGCTCACCGCAAAACCGCTTTTCGCCCCATTCCGTACTCGTATTGGTCACACAAAATGCAAAGTTCAGCTTATCCTTATACATTTCATAAAACTCATGCGCCCTCATTCCTGCGCCGAAAAGCACGATTTCCTTATTTTGCAGTTGCTCCAGCATTCTTTGCCTTAATAATTCTTTCATCCTTTAATTACTCGCTCCACCACTTCAACGATACTGTCCACAGTCCTGAAATTATCAGGCGTCACGTCTTCCGCTTCAATCTCGATTTCAAATGCGTCTTCCAGTTCTACCATCATGGCAACGATATCAAATGAATCGATGATATCGTTCAAAAGAAGATCCTGGTCCTGATTCTCCATGATTTCGTCATTCACTTCACAAATTGCTTCCAATACTCTTTCTCTGATGCTCTTTTCCATTTTTTATTTTCCTTTCCGGCTATCAATAAATGTTGCTGGCAACGCCAGGTTTGCCCACTAAAGAATCTCAATCGCAACCCGTTCTCCCGAACGCGTTATATTTTCTAAAAAACATGCCGCTATATAGCGGAACTCGTGCCCTGTCTCTTCAATGAATTCCATAAACGCCTTATATTCATCTTCCCGCCATCCGATATGCCCGATAAATTCATCAAAACAAATCACCGTGCCGCTTCCGATGTTATCTTTTAGCAAGGAAAGCACGCATTTCGCAGAGCTGTACAGATCGGAATCGATATGGATGAAAGAACATTGTTCGCCTTTATGCTGAGAGGCAAATTCCGGCAGCGTTTCATCAAACCAGCCTTTCACCAGCCTTACGTTATCATTGACCTCCGGCAGCTTTCCATCTACGCTCAATCCGCCTTTTTCTAATCCTGGAAGCCATTTTTCCGGCATCCCTTCAAACCCGTCGAACCCATAAATCAGATGTTCCCCGATTCGTTCAGAAATAATGTTGATCGAAAATCCCTTATGCACGCCAAATTCCAAATACAGGCCGTCCCGATACGGTAAATGATCCAGCACATAATCAAAATATGTCCAAATATCGTCAAAGAGCGTTGTTTTGCCCGGCACGTTTTCTCCCTCGATAAAATTCTCGACCATGAATTTTGCCGCATCCGCCTCATAGTACTTCTTCAAGTAAAGATGCCGCGAACGCACAAACGGATTTCCCAGCCGGTTGATGACCGTATTGAGTTTCGCATCGATCGCATTCACTTTTCTATCAATGCTATACTGATTGTTATGCGCCGCCGTATCTGCAACATAAGCAAAATAAGCGATGCCTTTTTCTGTCACGAAATCCAGGATTCTCGCCATATGCGAACGCCTGATAACCGCAGGCACGATTTTTTCTGGATCAATGCCCAGGCCAGTCAATTCTTCATATATTTCGTTCTGGTAAATAACCGAACTGATAAAGATAAAATCAAAACCAGCCGTTTTTATCTCACTGGGTGATATGATTGGTTTTCCTTTAAAAAGCCTTCCCTGCTTTTCAAGATCGCTGTCTACATAGCATACGATTTCAGAAACAGCAGCATCAAAACATTGGTCAATGCCCTCAGCCATCTGCCCTGTTCCCCATATCATCAATTTTTTCATAAGCCCTCCCATCATTCTTTCTTCGCAACGGACAGATACCTGTTCCCTGCTCACTTCAATGCTTGTAATTTGCTGTACAAAATTTTTCCCGATTCATTCCGCGGCAGGCTCTCAATCCGCAAAATACGAAAGGCCTTCTGGTGAATCTGCGTTTTTTCCGATAGGAACTGCACAATCTCCTGGGGATCTGCCTGCCCTGCCACATGAATCATCATTTGATTATCCGCCCCTGTGCAGGCGCATTCTACCGGGTATTGCTTCTGGATCATCCGTTCGCATTCATCCAAGCTCACGCGGCTGCCAAACATCTTTAAGAACCGCTTTTTGCGCCCGGTTATATAGTAGTATCCATCTTCATCCCGTTTTGCCATATCCCCGGTCTTGTAAACACCCCGGCGTTCATCCCCCTTAATCAAATCTGCTCCGCATTCTGCATATCCCAGCGTAACGTTTGCCCCCTGGTAAACCAGCTCCCCTGTTTTCCCTGGCTCATCGATGGTCTCCCCATGAGCACCAATTAAATGAAAGGCTCCACCCGGTATCGCAATGCCGATGCTTCCATATTTGTCTAGCGATTGCCCGGGCGGCAAGTATCCCATCCGCGCGGTCGCCTCCGTAGCGCCATACATGACAACAAAGCGTTTTTGGTGCTTCACCGCATATTCAGCAAATTTCTTATGTAATTCAGGCGCCAATTTCCCGCCTGCCTGCGTCATCGTTTTTAAATAAGGAAGATCCATCTGGAAAAACCGAATTTTTTCCAGCATTTCATACGTATACGGAACACCGGCAAAAGAAGTCGCCCGATGCGATTTTAATTGCTCCCAAAATTCACCCTGCATGACGTTCTTCTCGGTCAGGACAATGGAAGCGCCTGTATACAGATGCGTATTGATGATGGAAAGCCCATACGTATAGCTCATCGGCAGCGTCGTGATTGCCCGTTCGCAATCATCAATCCCAAGATATTCCACAATCGACTCTGTATTGGAGATGAGATTTTCATAAGACTGCCTGACAAATTTCGGGCTGCCCGTTGACCCCGATGTAGTCAGCAGCAAGGCAAGCTCTTCATGCATCGGATATTCATTCAGAAAAGGCGTATGAACCAAACAAAAAGAGCCAATGCCAATCACATAGCCATAGCCTGGTTCCTGACAGAATTCTTCTTGGCAGTCCTGTGGAATCCAAAGATAATCGGGCTGGTACAAATGAACCAGGTTCCACAAAAGCTCCCTGTCCATGCGTGCGTCTAAAAGAACGGGAACAATGCCGTGCCCAAGAAACGAAACATAACCCATCACAGATTCGTATTCCAGCTTGCACAAGCTGAACACGAGACACCGCCGCCCGATTGCTTCATAAACCTGCTCAGCATCCCGCTTCAGCGTCCCATACGAAATGCAATCCCCTGCTTCCGTTATAATCGCTGTATTACCGCTATAATCATCAAGCTTCCACATATTCAAACTCCTTTTACCCTGTTAAAATGCCGAAATTTCTTCCATGGAAAATACCCGCCCGTGACCCGGGTAAACCAAAGTTTCTTTCGCAAAACACCTTAAAACAGGCTCAGTAACCGCCTCGTAAGCCGCCCGGTTTCCCCCGGGAAGCGCTGTAACCAGCTCATGCTCATAGGAAAGCGTATCGCCACTGAATAAATGCGTTCCATCTATATCGGCCAGAATGCTCCCCGGAGAATGTCCCGGCGCTTCCCGCAATGTGATGCGATGGCCCTGCCAGTCGAGCGTCATGGCATCCTCAAAAACAATGTCCGCCGGATTCGCATAATACGGCTCGATTTTATCCCCATTTTCGGGAAGCGGTGCATCTTTCGCCTTAAATGCTAAAATCACATGAAAGTATTTCGATATATTCTTGCCTGGGTCTTGTATCCTGTCGCTGCAATTTTTTGACGCAACCACTTTTGCGCCGGAATACGCTTGCATTTCCTTTAACGATACAATGTGGTCATAATGCTCATGCGTCAAAATAATATAATCCAACCGCAACGCTTTCTTTTCCAAACAACAGCGGGCAGCCTTCCCGTCTGATGGATCAATCAGCACGGCGCTGCCTGTTCCCTTCGCTTCTAAAATATACATATTCGTCTCGTTCAGCTGGTCTGTAAAGCAATGAACCTCTAAGTTCTGCAAGAACACGCCTCCTTTTATGCACGGGAAGGTTTTGCAAGCATTGGCCTGCCTGGCCTATATCCCCTGATACACGGCAAAGGCCGCCAGATATTTTTCGGCATTTAAATCTCCACGCCATATTTTTTCAATATTTCAATTCCTTTGTCGTAGGAATTGATCTGGATAATATCCGCTCCTTCCAGCGAAATTTGAAAAGCATCCTCCAGGCCCGTAATAAAAAACATATGCCCGATTGAATCCCAGGCTTCCGTGACGCCCATCGCAATATCCGGGCCAATTTGTTCCGGCGGCAGGTCAAAAGCCTTGGCAAATACTTCTACATACTTTTCCTTCATTTTCTTGCTCCTTTTTATCCGTCTTCCCGCAACCAATTATCCGTATACCTGTTTGTGAACTCCCATCCCAGCCTTTCATGAAGCCTGATGGATTCCGCATTATCCAACAGCATATACCCTTTCAGGACAGGATACTCTAAAAAGCTGCCCCTGTAATATTGTAAAATCGGCGCAAGGCTGTATTTAACCTTATACTCATCGCGTACGACAAATTCCGCACCATAGCAGCCGCCGTTTATTGTAATGCAATGATAAGCCAATACCTGGTCCGTGTCGTCCAAGATACAGAGCACATTACCGCTGTCATAAAGCGCTTTTGTTTCCGCTTCCGCCTGATACGGAAAATGGTAATAACGCATCATGTCCTGCTGCCTGAGCAATGCTTCAACCTGTTCGTGGTAAGAATAATCGACCGTTTCAAGCCTGAAATTCATCGCTTCAAGCATTTTTTCCAGCCGTTGGAACTGCTTTCGGTATTCCTCCCTGCGTTCATCTATATTCCACTTGATCTGCACCGCAGTATCCTTCAAGACAAACCCATCGGCCTTTAGCCACTTTTCCATCGCAAGCTGCGCATCTTTCTTGCGGTCCTTTAGGTAATCGATCTGTACAAGGACAGGTTTTCCCACGCCCGGCAAACGGTACGCTTTCTTGTAATCCGTATGCAAAAACGCCCGGTAATACTTTTTCTCATCAGCCAGAAAAGTGACGCCGCCCTCATGTCGTACTTGATAGAACCGTCCGCCCTGGAGCAATCGATTTACATCGTCCTGCATCAAGTAATTATTTGTAAATAGCTCCCTTGATTTCCGCAGTACGTTTACTTCGTTCATATACGCATCCGGATTTTGTAAACGCTCCATGAAAGCATTCCTCCTTCGGTCTTTTAAGCAATGAATCCAGTCAGTTTTATTCCTGCGCCATCCTCGTTAATTTCCCATAACAGCCGCACTTCCTGTCAACCTTATCGTGGTAGCGCATCATCTGCGGCGTGACGGAAAACGTATAGCTCCGCTTGCCTTCCTGTTTTAACGCCCTTGCAATATGACTGCTGATGATGGGGTAATACCCTTTATCCCGGTAATCGGGATGGACGATCGTCCCGCTGATGACGGCATACTTTTTCGTCTCCGCATAAGCCGCCGTGTGCGCTATGATCCTGCCCCCCTCCCTGATGACATAGCTGCGCCCCGTCCCGCTCCGCATCCTGCTTTTCAACTGGCATGCCAGATTTTCCTCATCGTAATGCCCGCCCAGCTTCTGGTCCATGCCGATCAGGCGCGCAATTTCTGCGGCATCCGTCTCCGCCGCCCTTTCCACATTCATGTAACCAGGCAACCGGTTTTCACTGCAAACCTCGTAAACTGAACCATATTCGGCTTGGTAAATGCCGTTTGCCTCCTCTGCAAGCCTGCGGACTATGGTTTCCGGACCGGAAACCATCTTTGGCTGGAATTGTCCCATAACCCGGACTGCCGCCGCCATGTCTCCCGCGCCGTTTCTGCCATAAACCTGAAAGCTCTCATGGTACCGGAGCAAAACCAGCTCCGGCCTGCTTTTTTCGCCCTGTACCCAGACATCCATGTCGGCATGTTCTTTTTTCCCATTGACGAGGTCCATGTAAATGTACAGACAGTTTTCGATATCTTCCTCAAGGTACGGAAGCAACTGTTCGTAGTGTGTGATTTTCCCAAGCATCGTTAATCGCCCGCGTACTCGCTTTCCTTCTTCCTAAAACTGCAATTTCCCCATGAGGAACGAGAATATTTTTTCCCCCGCATCACCATTTAGGTTGCCGAACCCTTTCTGCGCATCCTCCATGCGCCCTTCCCGCATCGGATCCTTGCCGGATTTCACGATTTGGAGGAAATCTTGCCGGTATAGCTGGTTTTCATTTCTTACTTTTTCCTCCAACGACAAGCTAAAATAATTGTGCAAATAGCTGACGGGCTGGTTTTCATTGTACAAAAAACGATATTGCGGCTCAAAAAGAGCGATTGGTTTTCCCGTTATCATGTACTCGGAAATCAGGGAAGTAAAAGTCGTATAAAAAGCATCCGAACGTTGGAATGCAGGGATATAATCCGCATTCCGGTCGATGACCATGTTCTCCGATTCCTCAATCAGCTGTTCCATTTCTGCGATAAATTCCATTTCCCGTACAAGCCCCCTGCTCCTGAGCATATCCTTCATCAGCGGGTGCGGCCTCCAGATGACGCCAAAATCTGAAAGCTCCTTCATGTCCCGGAGGAATCCTCCGATTGCTTTGATCCCGAAACTGTCTTCTGTAGAACCCTTCGCCGTTTCCCATTCCCGCCATGCCGCGAAATACGCTAAACCAATATTAAGCAGCAAAACATGCCTGTCTCCAAGTTTCCGCTCCCACTCCTCGGGCAAAGGCTGTTTTTCTTTCAATTTGTTGACGATGGCGTCCGCCTTCGGCGAGCCGAATGTGAGAAGTTTTTCTTTCGCAACGCCCGCGTCGCTGTACAGCTTCGCCACCCGCCTCGACTGCACGACGACATAATCCACATACTGCAGCGCCTTCGTCTGGCACATGAACGGGTGCGTCGCCACCGGGTTAAACGCGCCAAAATTTGCGTAAGGGCTGTACACGAGCAGGTCCGTGTGCTGCTTCAGGGCCTGCGAGTGGTATTCGTCCGGGATGCGCGTCAGCGTGTTCGTGTCGTCGTACGGGTTGTGGATGAAAATCATGTCCGGGCGCGCCTTTTCGATGTCGTATTCCTTGTATGAAACGGTTGGCACGCAATCCGGGAATTCCTCCCCCTCATAGGCAAACTCGCCCTTTTCCTCCGCCAGGTACAGCTTGTAGTACGGCACGGGCATCACCGTCACGTTGCAATTTTCATAGCCGATTGCCGCCTGCCAGATGCTTTCCAACGCGGTCCACATGGACGCCTTGTAGGGGAGGAACAGGATTTCCAGTTTATCGTCAGGCAACCCGTATTTAATGCCGTGGCTTATCCTGGACAGCAATTCCCTGCACCGTTTTATGTATGGCTTCAATGAGCCGCCCTCCTGCGTGATGAGGTAAAGCTGCTCGCACAGCTCCTCGAGCAGCGCCACGGTCTGTGTCCCTTCCCCCGCCACATTTTCTATGGCATTGCCAACTGCAACGGCGCAGTCCTGGCAGTCGGCGCACAAAGAAACCAGAACGCTTTCGCCCGTTTTATCCGCTTCCCGCTGACAGCGTTCAATATGGGAAAAGGCCTCTTCCATCGTATTCAGTAATTCTATTAGCTGTTTTTTCTGGTATCTCCGCACACACAATCTCCTCTGTCTAAATGCCGGCTTGCCTGCAAGCCGATCGCTTTTATGTAACACAGCCGCTTCACCGCTTCTTTTTCAGAAATAAACTTTGTCATATTTCCAAAATATTCCCGATTTGCTTGGCTTCTGAAATAAGCACCGATTTTATATATTTTATTTTTTACAAAATAAGATATATATACTTTAATATATATCGGCATAACCACATCAAAGCTTAGTTATTTTTCCGTAAAAAGTCTATCCAAAAATTAGGGGATTCCCGCTATATTACCCGATAAAAATGATTGCGGCTCTATGCCTGCGCCAAATCAATCCGGGCGGACAATGCCGAGATAACGCTTGAGGATATAAGTTTCGTTCTTTACCGCATTCCGTTTTTTACGCTAATTCCTGCCATGCTTTAACGCCATGCCATCGTTCCCTTACTCAATCTGTCCCCTGACCTCCGGCGGGATCGCCTCATAAGCCAGCTGCGCAAGCTCCGCAAACCCTTCTTCACCCGCAAACCGATACAAAAACAGCAAATCCTTCAAATTATTGGCGTCGTACAGCTTGCAGAGAAACTGCCAATAGCCTTCCGCGCCCATTCCCGGCTTGTGTTCCATTTTAAATGCCACGATCAAAATTTTAATGGCGTCCCCAGAATACTGGTTGACCTGCAACGCCTTCACCGCATACTGCACCGCTTTCGGCAGATTCCCTTCCGAAAGCGCCTGCATCGCAATCACTTTATTCGGAACTTCCAGATCCCCCGCCATCGTCGTAACGTCAGCGCCTGTATACTGTTCTAGTTTTTGCAAAGCGCGCTCAAACAGTTCTGCGGACTGTTTCATGTCGCCGTCCCGAAAGTACATGATCGCAGTATAATAATCCAAGTCGGGATAACGATCCCCGCCATAAGGCTTCAAGGTTTCATTTATTTTCAAAAATTCTTCTTTTGTCGCAGACGCCGGCTCTGTGTGCCTGATCCGCATGATTTGCATCCCCGCCCTGATATATGCGATCTCATCATCCGGACTAGCAACTCCCTCCGGTTTCATGCCGTCATCCCAGAGCAGCTTGCGGTAGCAGTCCAAAGCGGCCTCCTGCTTATCCTGCATGATATACGCATCGCCAAGATACATCAGCCGCATCGCATTGTGCGGATTTTCTTCTAAGTCAGCCTTGAGCATTCTGACATTCCGCTCACCTTTATCCGGCCTGCTGATATGCGCGCCGTATCCCGTATGAAAAATGGTAATTTCGTTCTGCGCATCATAAGCAGCCATTCTCTCCTTTCCAGCGTAGGTGAGTATCTCATGTATTCTGTATTGATAACGCAATCCCGGAACATTGCGAAAAAACCTGTCCTGCGGGAAAGCGCCCATAATCTGGCCGTTTTCATTCAAATTAACAATTTTCGTCCTTAAAAAGTCGATCTCTTTATGCGGATGAATCTCCGCCAGCCGCTTTATCGCTTTTTTTGCATCTTCCTCCGGCAAAAACTCATCCGCATCGAGGAATGCGATCCAGTTTCCGCTCGCCTGCTCGATGGCGTAATTCTTTGCGGCAGAAAAATCATCATTCCATTCAAAATGGAATACCTTTGCCCCCATTTTTTCCGCCAGCTCTGCGGTTTTATCTTCTGAACCTGTATCCACCACGATCTGTTCAAAGACAAACCCCTTCCCCCAGGAAAGCGCCTTCTCGATATTCCGTTCTTCATTTTTAACGATCATGCACTGTGAGAGCCTGATGGATGAAGCAGGTGAAACCGCACCCTGCCGCGCATGATTTTTATGTCCGTTCGCAATGCTGCCGTGACCGTTTGCCCTATGCTTTTGATTATTTTTTTTCTTAGACTTTTTTTTATTTGCTGATTTCGCCATAAATGCGCCTCCAATTAAATCATTTTTTTGGAGCAATGCCCGATGAAACGGCAAAAGAAATAAGCGTCCTCAAGCAGGCCCCGGACGATCCATAAAACAACCGCCTCACAGATCATATTCCATGCTACGCAAACACTACGCCGCAAACACAAAGGAATGAAGCTTATAAACAATAAAACTCATTTTCATTATAAAGGATGCCATGAATATCTTCAACATGAAAAAAGAGCCGAATCCGAAGATGCGGCTCTTTTTCGTTCATGAGAATTATCTTTTCTCTGACAAACAGAGTTACTGTAATAACTGCAGTACGCCCTGTGGAACCATGTTGGCCTGAGCCAGCATAGCCTGTGATGCCTGGATAAGGATGTTGTTCTTCGTGTAAGCCATCATTTCCTTAGCCATGTCTACGTCACGGATTCTGGATTCAGCTGCTGTAATGTTCTCGTTCTGAACGCTCAAGTTGCTGATCGTGTGTTCCAGTCTGTTCTGTAATGCACCGAAATCTGAACGCATTGAGGAAATACCGTCGATTGCCTGGTTGATAACTGTGATCGCTGCCTTAGCATCTGCTGCCTTTGAAATGTCGATATCGTTGAGGACAACATCTACATCAGCACCTGATTCATCTTTACCAGTTATTTCCGCTGCGGACATCGTCGTCAGTCCGATGCTGATCGTGTTGTGGCTCTGTCCAGTTTCGCCAACGTGCAGGTCGATCTGCGTCTTTGATCCGTCAAACAGCTTCGTGCCGTTGAAGTTGGATGCATCGCTGATTCTGTCGATTTCCTTGCACAGTGCAGTGATTTCCTTCTGCATTTCGATTCTGTTGGAGCTGCTGTAAGTTCCGTTTGCGGACTGTACAGCCAGCGCTACCATTCTGTTCAGCATGCTGTGTACTTCTGTTAAAGCACCTTCAGCAGTCTGTACGAGGGATACGCCGTCTTCTGCATTTTTCTGAGCTGTTTCGAGACCAGTCATCTGTGCTCTCATCTTCTCGGAAATAGCCAGACCTGCGGCGTCATCGCCTGCTCTGTTGATTCTGTAACCTGATGATAACTTTTCCAGGTTCTTCGTCAGAGCGCTGTTGTTGTTTGTCAGATTTCTGTGTGAGTTTAAAGCTGGAATGTTGTGTTGAATTCTCATTTTCCTTACCTCCTGGTACATTTCAGAGGAACTTCCATTTTTCCTCCTACATAAATACTTAAAAATAATTAAATTTTTAACCGTAAGTTTTGGCTTACATAATGGATATCGGAATAATCCGGGAAGACTTAATAGTTTTTTTAAAATTTTTTAAGATTTTTGCGGACAGGTCCTAAATTGGATTTCTCACATCTATGCATCATTAATTATATATAAATCACAACTACTAGCAAACTAGCGGCTATGCCCATTCCCTGGAAAGGTCTTTTCCTGCCAGCCGCTTTAACAGCAATCCTAAAACTTGATACCGCATCACCGCCAGAAGCAATCGCTTAAAGCAGCAACCCGGCGATCCGCTAACATCTAACGCTTTCATTTCCAAAACGATTTGAACAACCACAATTATAACAATGTTATAACGATGCAGACGCCAACCCAAAGTGATTGAACGCGCAATCACCTGATCCTGCGCCATTTCCCACAGTACGCTTTCTATAAATTTAGAAAATAGATTTCCCGTCTAAGCAAACCCATATGATCCGTCATATTTTTCAAAAAATTCCATATTCGATTGATTGAAACCGCCTGCGGGAAACCGTTGCTTTTTTATCAGTTTTTCGATATACTAACCTTATATCATGGCGTTTTTTGCCGATAGGATATTTAGAAGTATAGACTGCTTTGGTTGCATATGAAATATTACATTAATATAATAATTGCGGCTATAACGATTTACGGCGCTATGGCGTTACGGCGATGAACGCTCGTGGCGGCAGCGCCTGCACGATAAATAAATTTTGTGACGAGGAAGGTTTTAATATGGTAAGCTGTGCAAAATCCCAAAAGAGAACACATAAAGTACTGGTAATTTTCCTGATGATTTTGATGGCGGTCGTCTTCATCCCGATGGCACAGGAAGCTGAGGCGGAGACAACGCAAACAAAAAATATAGATATCAGCACCGGTTCGGTCGAATTTACAGGGCAAGGTGTTTTTCAGTATGACGCAAGCGGAGCAAAAAAACAAATTTATGATGCCGACGCCAATACAAATTTCATCATTACAGGATCAAGCAGCGGAACGGCTGATATAAGGCCCAACACCATTACCGTAAGCGGCGGTCCTCATAACATCACCCTGAAAGACGTGCATATTACACAAGGTTCATATAATAATTCATACTGTGCCTTCCAGCTCAACGGCGATGCTACTGTAGCATTGTCCGGAACGAATGAATTGATTAGCAACTCCTATCCAGGCCTCTATGTACCGCAAAACGCAAGGCTCACGATCAAAGGTACCGATGCGGATAAACTGACGGCAAGGACAGAAGGAATTTCCACCAGCGCCGGAATCGGCGCACTAGCAGGCAACTGCGGAACCATCACCATTGACGGCGGAACCATCGACGCAAAAGGCGGCCAGACCGGCGCCGGCATCGGCGGAAGCGCCTCTGGGTCTTGTGGAACGATTACCATTAATGGCGGCAACATCACGGCAACAGGCGGAGAAGATGTTACGCTTGAAGATGGCGCGCCCGGCATTGGCTGCGGCAGCAAAGGCGAGCGCGGTACGATAATCATTACCGGCGGCAAGATTAACGCCATCGGCGGATACGGCACGAGCGGAAAATACCAATCTCCGGGGCTCGTTGCAGGAACAGTTTCCTCAAAAGGAAACACCGTGGAGGTAACCGCTACCACGAACAAAAAAGGATATCCGATTCTGCTAAAACCAGAGAGCACCGATCTACCCGAAACATTTAATGGAATCATATGGACATGGAATAATACTTCCTCGCCAGAAAGGGCAACAGCCTACGGCGATGTGATTCTGTCCAATACAGCAGGATCAACAACACTAGAGGACAATAGCACCGTAAAATATCCTGCATTTACCTTGAATGCAGGCCAAACGCTGACGGTAAGCTGGCCGAACTCACTGACAACGCCAAACGGCAGTGCGTTTGTCGGCAGCGGAACGATTACGGGAAACGGTTATATCATAGGGGAAATCTCCGCTTCCAAAACGACCCCGGATAACCTCAGGTATACCGATCCGCTAAATCTCAACTATTCCGTAGATCGCAATGCAACTGACTATGTTTCAGTGGCCGGCACTGGCAAGGATGAAGATCCCCCTGTCTTCACAGGCAGGGCGTTAAGGCTCAACGGGGACATCCTGCACATTTTGGAAAACAGAACACTCGACAGCGGCGTCACCCGCTGGTCCGACCGCGATAACTGGTATCCAACGATTACCCTCAGCAGCGACATACACAGCGGCGCAGTGCAGGAAGACGAAATCATCCATGCAGGAGCTTATGAGATCCGCTTCCGCCATAAATACAATCTTTATACGGAATTCACCATTGACGCCACTGTTGCACAGAAAGAACTCACACAAAACATGGTAGATTACCAGACCACGTATACCTACGGGGAAGAAAACGAAATCACCGTTATGGATTACGACAGAGGGGAAGAACTCGTACAGGGACAGGATTATGAGATGTCTTTTACCGATGCTTCCGGAAAACCAGCCACGACCGACCGGATCGACGAACTGAACGTCGGCGAATGGCGGGCGGTCATCACCGGTAAGGGAGACTATACCACGGTATCGCCAGAAAATGAAAATAACAGAATCGTAATAGAATTTTACATTGAGCCTGCATCCCTGGACAATGCCGAAATCACGGGACTGCCTACGAACGCCACCTATACTGGTTCTACGCAGAAAGCAAAGCTCAGCGGCCTCAAGGTCGTATTAGACGGCAAAACCGTTCCAGCGAACGCTTACACACTGGAATATGCGAACAATTCCATTGGCGCAGATATCACCGACCAGAACCAGCACTTGACCTATACGGGAACGGTAACGGTAACGGCTACTGCAGTTGAGAACGGGAACTACATCGGCGTTGCCGCTGGAAGTTTTGAGATTGCACCGGCTGCATTGATCATGACAAAAGCGACTGCATCTTATACAGACGCAGAAGGCGCTGTTATTTACGAACGGCCATATGATGGCACGAAAGAAGTAAGGATCACTGATATACAGTTCAGCGGCTTTAAAAGCAACGACAAGCTCTCGGTCCAAGCGGATTATGAAGGTCCGACCAGCGATCCGGAGGATGATTTGATGGGAAGCCTTGCCAGTGCAAATGTCGGAGACTACACGACAGCATCGATCAGCAACGTGAAATTGAAGGGAGAACTGGCCTTTAACTATACGGTAACGGATAACCCGAAAGCGAATCTTTCCAGGAAGTTCCGCATTACGCAACTTCCTATTCCAAAGCCTGAACTCTCCGTCAGCGCTAAAGTGAGCCAGGCGGATGCGACGACATTTGCCTGCACAGTCGATATAACCAATCAGCCGAAGGGAGCGGAATACCAATACAGGCTCGACGATGGAGACTGGCAGGACAGCAATGTATTTGACCAGATCGTCCCGCAGAGCAAACACACTTATTATGCAAGGGCAAAGACCAACGACAATATGAGACCGGAAAATGAAGGCGAAGTCGGCGTTCTCGTATATACGACACCGAAGCTGCCGCAGGAAGCGCCTGGCTCATTTACATTATCCTTTGAACCAGATGCCAGCGGCGAAACCTTTACCGCAACCATCCCGAAAGTAGAAGGAGCGGTCTACAGCTTCGACGGTATCAACTTTAACAAGAACAACATCAAGAAAAAGTGCGAGCCGAATACGGAATACACGGGCTACATCAGATTCCCTGAAACCAAGGAATACGCCGCCAGCGATATCGTATCCGATACGCAGGTAACGCCGATGCTACAGGTGAAGACACCTAAGATCTCACCGTCAGGCAATACCTTCTACGAACCGATCAGCGTATCCATTACCTGTGCGACGGAAGGCGCAACCATCTACTATACGACCGATGGCAACTACCCGGTAGAGGATGAGTCCAATAAATACAAGGGACCGTTCACCGTTTCAGAGGATACGACGGTAATGGCCGTTGCAATTAAAGAAGGCATGGATGACAGTGAAAGCGCCCAGATTGACTATATCAAGACAGAACACGAAGCGATGACGCAAGTTGAATATACGAGCGGAATCACCATATCCAACGATTTGACGGGCAAGAGCGAGGATGAAATCATCTCTGCGCTCAGCACGGCGATCACAAAGGACGGCGGCGGTTACAATTACCAGAACATCTCATACTATAACATCAGGGTAAAAGTAAGCTATGACGGCGGGCAAAATTATGATTATGCGACAGCGGATAACTTCCCAGAAGGAGGCGTAAAGATCATCATGCCGTATCCGGAAGGGACGAACAAGGATAACTATAATTTCAGGATCGCCCATATGTATTCGCAATCCAGCGAACGGCTGAATGTCACGGCAGGAGATATCGAAATGCCTGCCCCGGCAAAGACTGGCGAAGGACTTGAATTTACGATTCATGGGACTTCCCCACTGGCGATTGGCTGGGTAGCTTCCGGCGCAAACAGCGACGATCCGAACGGCGGCGGCAATGACCCGAACAATCCGGATGACCCAAATAATCCAAATGGCGGTACTGACGGCAATACGAACGGAACTGACGTGAATGGAAATCCTGCTGGGACTGCCAACGCTGCTGCTGGCGGAGATGCGAACGGCAGTGACGGGAATGGAAGCGGCGGCGATGCCAACGGAGACGGTGACAGTGCATTGGATAAAGCGGTCAAAGCAGTCCGTACAGGGGATGTGACAAACCCATATTTCTGGGCGCCGTTACTGCTCTTATCCAGCGCAATCGGCATCATCACCGCACTGGTACGAAAACGCAGGCTGTAACGAACGCAAACCAAGCAGGAAAAAACGTAGTTGCAGTAATTGGTATGAAAATATAACTCCCGCATCATAAAAAACGTAACGCAAAAAGGGAGGGAACGCATTAGGATCAACCGAATGCGTTCCCTCCCTTTCGTTATATGTCCTTGTTGCATGGTATTACCGCTCTTTTATGCTACTGTTTTTCCAAGCGATTGACAGCGAACGATCCCTTCCCCAAAATATTGCGTCCCTGCGACCCAGATATCCACTTCACCGCGCCATTCCCGCATACACTGTTCCTCCAAGCATTCTCCCCCATCGCTACGCCTGCACAGTCACGATGAAGCCACCCGCATTATTGCCCGATACCTGATAGAATTTCGTATCTGGCACTGGCACAAGCGTTTTGTCGCCATCGGCAGGAACATAATAGACTTCCATCACAGAACCTTCTGCCTGTTCATAGACCAGCCTGGAATCTTCCCGAAAATCTTCAAGAAAAGCGATATATTCCTCCAGCGCCAGCCCGTTTTCCACCATGATCTTTGCGTGGGGATTCCCTACATACCGAAAATGCCACGGCTCATGCGAAATCCCGGTAACCTTCTCTTTACCCTTTGCATACCGCTCGACAAAACCGAAATCTGCGCTGGCCTTCCGAAATTCATCGCAAATTCCCTCGTAAGGAAAGGCCGGGCAGATAAAATCAATCCCTTCCCCTGCAAGTCCCAGGTCGATGGCAAGCCCCGTCTGATGCTCGCTGTGGCCAGGCAGAGCGACATACCTCTCGGTAAACGCCGCCCCGTTCTGCTGAACCGATTCCGCATATAACGCCGCCTGCTCCTTTCCGGAACGATAGCCGCTTACAGGGATGATCGAGCCTTGCGCTGAAATTTTTTCAAAAGCCAGCCGCAAAATATTCGCAGCGTCCCGCATCATCAAAACCTTAGGAAAATGGACATCGACAGGCATTAAATTCTTGGTACTGCAATCCGCCAATGGATGATGCACATTGACAAGCTGCAAAACGCCAGTGCGGGATTTTTCCTTTTCTAACATAATCGTCTTCATCATGCTACATACAGCCCGATCAGCTTGTCCAACATCTGGGCAAAAGGCAGGCCGATTCCTTTCATCATATTGGGATAGCGGCTGTGGGAAGTAAATCCTGGAATCGTATTGACCTCATTAAAAACGATTTCCCCAGACGGCGTGTAAAACAGATCCACCCGCGCAAACCCGGAACAGCCCAAAGCCTTATAGATGGTAATCGCAGCTTCCTGTATCCGTTTTTCCGCCTGTGCATCGATCCTGGCAGGCATATAAATCGTAGACGCTTCCTGTGTATATTTCTCCGTAAAATCGAAAAAACCATCCGGCGTCTCGATTTCATCTACCCGGCCAACGGTCAGCTCGTCTATGCCAAGCACCGCACAGCCAACCTCAAACCCAGGAATCGTCTCCTCTGCAATTACCTCCGCATCATGCGCAAAAGCTAGCTCAATGGCAGCGTCAAGCGCTTTTTCTTCATACACCTTGGTAATTCCCAGCGACGAACCCGCACGGACAGGCTTTACGAAAATCGGATAAGTGAAAGCCGCTGCGATTTTTTGCAACGCTTCCTTCTTGTGGAAGCGGTTAAATGTTACCGACAAAGGAACGGATATCCCTGCAAGGCTGGCGAGCTTGTGCGCCCGGTTCTTATCCATGCAAAGCGCAGACGAAAGGCTGTTGCAGCCGACCACGGGAATGCCCGCTAATTCAAACAATCCCTGCACCGTGCCGTCTTCCCCGTTCTTTCCATGCAGCACGATGAAAGCCAAATCGATTTTGATGATATGAAAGCGTTCTTCCTCCAATTCCAGAAATCCCTTCACATCGGGGTTTTGCGAAACGGCCACAGGATGCAAGCTGTTGCGATCTTCATGCCACGTGTTGCCTGCAACCTTCCCCGCCTCGCCCGTGTAATGATACCACCGTCCATCCCTGGTGATGCCGATGGCAACGACGTCAAACCGTTCTCTGTTGATATGCTCCAGCACAGAGAAAGCCGATTGGAGCGATACTTCGTACTCCGTTGAATTACCGCCAAAAATTACTGCAATTCTTTTCTTTTTCATGCTAATCACCTATTCCTTTCGTTTCGTGCAAATGCAAAGTGCAATGATGCGCCTTCGTTTTCATGCGATAGACAGACAACGCACGGGAAATGTGCAGACAGCGCCCTGCGCCACCGATATGCAAATCTGCGATACGCCTTACCCATCAAACAAAATCCCGTCAGGGAGCTTGTACCCGATCGCGCACCGGTTGACATATAATTCCGTTTCAACAGCTTCGCTCCCGTCCGCCTTAACATCCCGTTCCAGCCGGCAAACGGAAGCGATCTGATAGGCTTGTCCATTTTCCTTGATGTAAGAGACGGATGGATTGCATATGCAATATTCCCGTTCCACAGGGGTTTGTGAACGAATGCGTCCATACATATAGCGTTCATCAAAGCTGAGCTCAACCTGAAACGCATTGCCGCTGTCATTGCGCATTTTCAAATCCAGCCATCCTTCATTGACCGTGGCATCGATTCCGCAAGGCAGATCATCTTCGGCCGCAGGAATTGATAAAACGCTGTGACCATGCCGCTCCACGATGTGCAGGGGCGTATGCAGGAACAGCCAGAACAAAAAATTGCTGAGCTGGCACAAACCGCCGCCGTAAGAACCGACAATCCTTCCATCCACAAAATTCAATCCATCCTTATATTTTTCACGCTTGTCCGCCCACCGCACGAGCTGCCAAAAGGAAAAGGTCTCCCCCGGCGCAATCACCACTTGATTGACGGTCCTCGCAGCCAGCTTCAGGTTATGCACCTTGTTCACTTGGTATTTCATATCGAACCCGCTGTTTTCATTGAGCATGAGCGATGATGCTTCAAATACCGTATGCGGAAGCAGGCGGTCAGATATTTGCTTTGCATATTTATTCTTGTCCAAGCGCATTTTTAAGTAAAAAAATTTCTTCCGCTGCCATTTTCGCAAGGGCAGCAAAAATGGAAATATCTGTGTCAATCTTTTTCTTGGCATCCTGGTTACTCCTTTCGTCCAAGCCTAACGCCGCCCGCTATGGCAGCAGCCGCCGTTAAGAAGCGGTTTTGGGGGCGGATTGTCCTGCCGTTTATCAACGGTTTATAAACGAGTAAACCCGCCGCCTTAGAAGCAGCAACATCTTGTTTCACGATGGTTTCCCCAATGCAAAACGCGCTTGCTTCAATACTGCAATCGTATCAGAAACAAGCGCGTCATTTATTGACTTCCTCACAAGGTATTCTATTGTTTTTCTGTAGACTATCTTACGATTTTCCTACGGGGGTTTATTTGATTTATTGAAATGATTAACAAAATGCACTCTGGCCGCATAACCAAGCGGGGAACTTTCCGCACTCCAGCCTTTCCATTCCAAAAACAAGACCTGCCAGCCCTTTGCACCAGGCCTGTTCCGGCTCTCCCTGTTCTGCTATTCCCTGCCCTTTACGCCAGGCCTGTTCTGGTACTTCCCATGCGGGCGCTTTTCCAAAAATGCTGCGGTTGCCTCCTGCCGGTCTTCGCTGTCGTAGCATTTTGCAAACAAGTCCCGCTCAAGCGCTAAGCCTTGTGATACCGGAAGTTCAAGCCCCTGCTTGATCGCTTGGCGCATAAGCGCTATGGCGTGCGGCGATTTATCTGCGATCGTCCCTGCGATTTCCATCGCCTTATCCATCAAATCTTCTTTTTCCGTCAAATATTCCACAAGATTGTAATGATAGCATTCTTCTGCGCTCAGCATCCTTCCCGTGAGCAGGATATCGCACGCACGGGACGATCCTGCGATCCTGGGCAGGAGCTGCGTAGCGGTCCAGCACGGAATGCCTGCGAGATTGATCGTCGGAATGCCAATCTTGGCGCTCTTCGCCGCAACGGTAATATCTGCCGCCAGAATCAATTCCATTCCCCCGCCAAGGGCATAACCGTCAACAGCGGCAATGACGGGAATCGGGCTGTGATAGATCGCCATCGCACAGGCCTGCCCCCTTTCCGAAAATCCAGAAGCGGTTTCACCCGTAAGCTGGCTTTCCTCCTTGATATCGCCGCCTGCGGTAAACGCCCGGCCGGAGGAACTGTTTAAAATGATTACATAATTATCCGGGGCTTTGCCAGCCTCCGTAACTGCCTCCGTCAGCTCTGCAAGCGTCTGCGAACGAAACGCATTCAGCGCCTCCGGCCTGTTTAATGTAATAACCGCAATATTGCCTTCTTTTCTCATCAAAATATCTTTCATCAAATCCACCTTCACCAAATATTTCAAGAACAACCCCTGGATTCCCCGCCTGGGAAACCGGCTCGTCATGTACGGATACAGAACAACCGGTATTTGGGAATCCCCCTTAAACTGTCCACGGGAAAGCCGCCCTGACGGCAGCTTCTATTTCATATTATAAAGGGTTCGGCTGGGAATGGCAATCCACGCTTTGCTTTTCCCTCCTGCTCCCCTGCCAGCAGATTTTACCTAAATATTCATAAAAGGTTGGACAACACACGGAAAGAATCATATAATAAAAGCATCATATAATATCCATAAAGAGGAAGGGAAGCAATCGCTTTTGGCAAAAGCATTGCGTTCCTTCTTTTAAGCGTATTACAAAAACATTAAGCGGAAGGCTAGCGGGAATCAGGATTCAAAGCTTCAAATGTTCGCCGGCATTTACGGCTTCAAGCATATTAAGCGTTCGCCAGCACGGAGGACGCCTGGCAATGCGCATTATCCCTCTCAGCTTTTTCGCAGAAAGGCGGATTACAACAATGAATCATCCAAGGAACTTCATCAAGAAACTATGCGCGGTATGCCTTGCCGTCCTGCTCCTGTCTGGTCTTGCCGGATGTGGCAGCAAAAGCCCGTTAGATCCAAAAGATCCCGTAACCCTGACGATCTGGCACTATTATAACGGCGCACAACAGCAGGCTTTTGATTCCCTGGTGGAAGAGTTTAACGGCACCTTCGGGCAGGAAAACGGAATTTATGTGCAGAGCTACTCGCATGGATCGGTTTCTGACCTGGAAACGGCCGTGCGGGACGCCATCGCCGAAAAAGTCGGGGCGGATCCCATCCCAGATATCTTTTCCTCTTATGCAGACACAGCATATGAAGCAGAGCAGGCAGGCGCGCTGGCCAACCTGTCGGATTACCTGGGCAAAGACGAGCTGGATAAATACGTAGACTCTTATATTGATGAAGGGTGCATCGCCACCGATGGCACGCTGCGAATATTCCCTACTGCGAAGTCTACCGAAATCATGATGCTCAATAAAACAGATTGGAAAGCTTTTTCGGAAGCGACAGGCGCTAAATTAAAGGATCTTAAAACCATGGAAGGCGTCACCGAGACTGCAAAGGCTTACTATGAATGGACGGACAGCCTCACGCCGGACGTGCCAGGAGACGGCAAAGCATTTTATGGGAGAGACGCTGTAGCCAACTATTTCATCATCGGAATGCAGCAACTCGGCGTAGAGATCTTCCAAGTCGAAAACGGCGAGCTGGCCTTAAACCTGCCAAAACAGGAACTGCACCGTCTCTGGGAAAATTACTACATCCCTATCGTAAAGGGTTACTTCGGCGCTTATGGAAAATTCCGCTCCGATGATGTGAAGACCGGGGACATCCTGGCATACACAGGATCGACCTCCTCCGCCATGTATTTCCCTGACCAGGTCGAACAGGAAAGCGGCAGCCATCCGATCGAATATACCGCAATGGCCGCCCCAATCTTCAAGGGCGGGGATAAATACGCCGTACAGCAAGGAGCCGGAATGGTAGTCAGCAAATCTGACGAAAAACATGAATATGCCGCAGTGGAATTTTTGAAATGGTTCACCCAGACAGAAAACAACCTTGAATTTAGCAGCGTATCCGGATACCTTCCGGTATTAAAAGAAGCCAATAACGCAGAAAAATTAGATCAGGTAATCGATTCCAAGGAGCTGGACGTAGCGCCTAAGACTTATGACTGCCTGACGACGGTTTTCGATGAAATGGACAGCTTAACGCTTTATACAAACAAAAGCTTTGACAACGGCTCTGCGGCCAGGAAAGTGCTGGAATATAACCTGTCTGACAAAGCGGCGGAAGACCGCACTGCCGTAGCCGCTGCCGTGCAGCAAGGCGCCAGCTTGGAAGATGCTGTAGCGCCTTACATAACGGAAGAAGCATTTAATGCATGGTATCAATCGTTTTGTGATGCATTAGATGCCGCAGTAAAGGGAAACGCTGTGGTAAATGAATAAGGATATGTCATGGATGGCAAACGTCAAAAAAAGAAAAAGTCAACAATATTCAAGATTCTCCTCGTTCCGTTAATCATTATTATGCTGGTGCAAGGCACGATCACGATCGGCACGCTGGTAGCACAAAGGGTCACGAAAACACTGGAAGAATATTCGAGCAGCATGATGAGCCGTTTAGTAGAAAACAGGCAGATGATCCTGCAAAACGACATGAACCAAAAATGGTCGACCATCTACGAACAGGAAAATCTCCTCAATGAATACTTACAGCAGTTTCTGGACGAGAAAAACCTTCCTTTGGAAGAAACGCTGCAATCCGGCGAATTGAAATTGCTGCTGCTGGAACAGCTCTTTCCCGTGTGCCTGGACATTTTGACCGGCAGCTCCACGACCGGAATCTTCTTAGTCCTGACTGGGGAGGATATGCAAAATCCCAGTGATTTTGACGGCTTCTTCGTGCGGGATTCCGAGCCTGATACGAATCCGGCCAACCATACGGACTTGCTATTGGAGCGGGGGAGCAAAGAGCTTTCCAGGGCGCGGAACATCCCTCTGGATACTGGCTGGACGACATATTTTCATATGGACGGCCTGGATCAAAACCCCGCTGACGATTATTTTTATGAGCCATGGAGAGCTGGCATAAAGCACCAAAAGGCCGATGCGTCCGACCTGGGCTATTGGTCGCCGCCGTTTACGCTGAACAATGAGGGGACGGACTCCTATGAAATGATTACATACTCGATCCCCCTCCGGCACGAGGGAAACGTGTATGGCGTGCTGGGCATTGAAATTTCCTGCCAATACCTGAGCGGCTATTTCCCAGAGGCTGAACGAAACGATTCCCAGCAATCCGGCTATATGCTGGCGATCAAAGAAAATAACGGCAGCTATACGCCCCTGACTGGCAAAGGCATTCTCTATACACAGATCTGTTCCCAAGAAGAACACTTCTCCCTGAAAAAAGCGGAATATGAAAACCTCTACCAAGTACAGGATATAAAGATAGGCGGGGAAAAGCTCTACGCTGTGGCATGCCCTTTAAAGCTTTATGGAAATAACGTCCCTTACGACAACACCGAATGGGTACTGCTTGGGCTTGATACGGAAGAGGATCTCTTTGGCATGAGCCACCAGCTCTATATCTGGATGCTCATCGCCATTTTAATCGGCTTGGCATTTGGGATTTTAGGGATTTATGTCCTGATCCGGCATTTGACTAAACCAATCCAGCGGTTGATGCATTGCATTGAGGAAGGCGAAGAGGCAATCCAAGCATTTGAATTGTCCAATATCTTGGAAATCGATGCTTTGTATGATGCGATGCGCCATCTGATGGGACGCCAAAAGGAAACGGAAAATGCACTACTGGAAGAAACAGAACGTTACAAGGTCGCATTAGAATCCTCCGAAGACATTTTCTTCTCCTATGACCTGCATACCCAAATTCCGGACCTCGTCAACCATAAAGCCATGAACGGGCAATGGCAGCACCTGAAAGCCGATCACGGAGGCCTTATCAATCCCGATTATATTTATGAACCGGACCGGGCAGCGGCGGCGGCAGTCCTGCAAGAAAACACTGACAATCCATATGCAGAATTTCGTATGCGCTGGCCGGGAGAAATGGAATTTACCTGGGTTGCCCTTACCGGAAAAGCGATCTATGATACAGACGGGCGGCGCTGGAAACTCGTAGGCAGGATTGAAAACATTCAAGCCCAGAAAGAATGGGAGGCAAAACAGTTTGAAAAAACGATGACCGATAGCGTCACTGGGCTTTATTCATTCAGCGCCGGCATACAGCAGATGGAACAAAGCCGCAGGGAACAGCGGGAAGGAACCATTTCACTTCTATGCCTTGGCAATTTACAAGAAACCAAGGAAAAAAATGGAACAGTGTTTAGCGATATGATCTTGGAAGAAATTGGTAATTTAATCCAAGAACAATGTCAAATGGCCTTTGAAACAGTCCGTTGCCAAAGCACTGCCCTGCGCTTTAACCAAGATGAATTTATCATATGGCTGGAAGGACAATCCAGGCCATGGGCAGCAGAATTTACAGAAAACCTCCTCGATCAGGTTATCTCCAACTTCGACCAGGATTTGGATATCCAAATATGCGCTGGGCTGGCGTCCGGTGAACCGGAAGACTCCGAAGAAGACCTGATCCGGAAAGCAAAACTGGCGCAAAAGGCTGCGGCTTCCATTGCGAATCAGCAGATATTCTTTTATGAGGATATTCCAGCTACAAAACGCACTGGGCTGCCCGCAACACAAGGACAGGATATCGACAGCCTGGGCTATGATAAGAATGCCGGCCTGGTTTCCATTGCGCTCAACCTGTTTGGAAAGGGAGACGACTTTTCCGCGCAAATGATGCTGATGATTCAAAAAATCGGCCGCTTTTACCAAGCGGACGCTGTGCTGGTTTCGCTATTGCACACGGATTTTAACTCTAACTATCTGAATTACCAGTGGCATCAGAACAAAAAATCAATCACAAGGACGGTAAGAAAATATACCGATGATGAAAAACACGCTTTTTATCACTGGCTAGATCAATCCGAGGTAAAGTATTTTTCCAGGGAAGACAGCCAGCGCAGTGAAATCCAATGCTTTTTAAGCGTCGAGGCGGGACAGAGCGGAATCCTGCTGCCGCTGTACGATAATGAGAATTATGTTGGGAATTTCTGTATACTGGGGCTTGACGCCAGCCTTTTGAACGATCCGGAAAAAGAACAAGATTTTGCGGAAGTCGGCAGGGCAATCCAAAGCCAGCTGAACCAACACCAGCATGATATCGTCAGCCAGGCAAAATCTGAATTTCTTTCCCGGATGAGCCATGAAATCCGTACGCCTATGAATGGGATTATCGGCATGACGGCAATCGCCTTACAAGACGGCCAGAACCCGGAACGGATCATCGACTGTCTGCAAAAAATACAATCCTCTTCCAACTACCTGCTAGGGCTGATTAACGATATCCTCGATATGTCTAAAATCGAAAGCGGGAAAATGAAGCTCGAGCTAGCTAACTTCAAAATAGAAGAGATGCTGCATACCGTTTGCGAATTGGCCGCAACACAGGCTGCGGCTAAGAACATCAACTTCTCCCAGGAAATTTCGTTAACGCATCATTGGTTTTTCGCCGACCAAATGCGCATTAGCCAGGTTTTGATCAACCTGCTTGGGAATGCAGTTAAATTCACCCCGGAAAATGGAACGATTACCCTTTCCATACAGGAAACAGGCGCTACGGAAGAAAGCACTTGCCTCTGTTTTTCCGTAACGGATACAGGCATCGGGATTAGCAAGGAAGACCAGGAACGGGTGTTTAACTCCTTTGAACAATCCTCTAACAGTAATTACGCCAGCCAGAAAGGAACTGGCCTAGGGCTTTCGATCAGCAGCCGCTTGGTTCAAATGATGGGAAGCAGCATCCAGCTCGAAAGCGAACCGGGAAAAGGCAGTAAATTCAGCTTCACGGTTTCCTTAGAAATCGGCGAAAGCGAAGAAAAGGAAACGAAAAAAGAAGAAATTTCCTTTGCAGGACACCGCATCCTGATTGTGGAAGACAATGAATTAAATGCAGAAATTGCACAGAGCCTGTTAGAAGAACGCGGATTTGAAGTGAACTGCGTCCACGACGGTGCGCAAGCGGTAGCGCGAATCGAATCCACCGAACCGAATACCTACGACGTAATCCTGATGGATATCATGATGCCAGTAATGGATGGCCTGGAAGCAACGCGCACGATTCGGGGCATGGACCGCCCGGACTGCCGCACGATACCAATCATCGCCATGTCTGCAAACGCTTTTGACGATGATTTGAAAAAATCCGTAGAATGCGGCATGAACGGACATCTGGCGAAACCCGTGGAGGTGGAAAAGTTATATCAAATGATCCATGCTACATTGCAAGAAAAGAAACAATAAAAATGCCATGCTGCCGGAAAAGTCCAAAGACGAACGGGCAGAAAGGTGGAAAACGGACGGAAGTAATGTGCTAGCGAAAGCACGCCTGCGTAACTCTGCCCAGGGCTTTCACTAGCTATCATTTCTACGCGACATTGTCCAACTTCCCGCTGGCTGCCATTTCCGCACGGCAACACCCGGCTTCCCGCCAGCAACCGCTTTGCATAATGTCATAGGCGCACGAAACAAAGTTTCAAAATACACATTATATAACGATAGCGAGGACAAAACATGAAGACTTTAAAAGACTATATCACAAGCATCCCTGATTTCCCTGAACCGGGTATCATATTCAGGGACGTCACTTCGGTAATCGGCGACGCAGAAGGACTAAAACTTGCGATCAATCAAATGCAAGCCAAATTAGAAGGAATCGGATTTGATGCCATCGCCGGGTTGGAATCCCGCGGTTTCCTCTTCGGAATGCCGATTGCATACAACCTGGGCAAGCCATTTATCCCTGTAAGGAAAAAAGGCAAACTGCCGAGGGAAACGGTCAGCGCATCTTATGAACTTGAATACGGCACTGCCGAAATAGAAGTTCACAAAGAAGATGTGATGCCGGGAATGCGGATCGTCCTCATCGATGACCTGATCGCCACCGGCGGCACGCTGAATGCGGCGGCACAGCTCTTTAAAACATTGAAAGCGCCTGTCGTAAAAATAGTTTGCCTTCTTGAACTAAAAGGATTAAACGGCAGGGCAAAGCTTGCGGATTACGATGTCGATACGATCATCGCATACGACGGGAAATAGATACTGGCTTGTCCGGTTAACGTTCCTAAGATAGCCGATGTACCTGCGCCTCTTGCCAGCCGGTGCAACAACGCAGCCACTATATGCGCATACGCAATGCACCGCACCATTATAAGCTAGCCCCTTCCTGTCCTCCATCACAGCCTCCCTCCTGTGCAAGAAACCATGCCCGCACCTGTTGCGGGGCTTCCCTGATACAAAAGAAAAATCCGGCGTAAGCCGGATTTTTTTCCCTATAAGCATGCCTACCGATCTTCCCTGAAATACGGCAAGCCGAGGCTCTCAGGCGGCTGGTCCTCCCGTCTTTTGCGAATGCTCGTAAAGACGAGAACTACGATGGTAACGACATAAGGTAGCATTTTATATAACTCCTTCGTCGCCATGCCTGCTCCCGGAAGAAACAGGTGCAGGATATAAAGCCCGCCGAACAAAATCGAACCGAAAACGGCAATGTTCGGTTTCCACAGCGTGAAAATAACCAATGCGATCGCCAGCCATCCCCTGTCCCCAAAGGCGTCGTTCGACCACACGCCGCTGGCATAATCCATGACATAAAAGAGGCCGCCCAGCCCGGCAATCATGCAGCCTATGCAGATTGCGAAATATTTATAGCGATTGATATTGATTCCCGCCGCATCCGCCGTAGCAGGATTTTCCCCCACTGCGCGAAGCTGCAAACCGATCCTAGTATGCCCCAGGACGTAAGCCGTTACGAAAGCGATAACCACGGCAAGGTAGGTGAGAAATCCATAGGATAGAAATATTTTTCCGAACCATCCGAGGTCATCTGCAAAGGGCAAGGTTTTGCTGAAGTAGGCGCTTGTCCTCGAAAGGGCGATCGAGGGAACGGAACTGCCCGTCAGCTTCATCAACGAGCCGCCGAAGAAATTTCCGAATCCCACGCCGAACGTCGTCATCGCAAGACCAACCACATTCTGGTTTGCCCGCAGCGTCACGGTCAGCACACTGAACAAAAGCCCCATCAGAAGCGCACCCAGAAGGCACGATGCCATCGGGATGAAAATCGCAAGGAAAGGATTGAGATCCCCCGTGCAGCTTTGCTCATAGAGGAACGAACCGATGACGCCGCAGATGCCGCCGACATACATGACGCCCGGAATCCCCAGGTTAAGGCTTCCCACCTTCTCGGAAATCGTCTCCCCTGTGCAGCCGAAGAGAAGCGGCATGCCCTGCACGATCGCACGAGGAATAAACGCAACCAAATCAAACATCTACGCTTCCTCCTTTCCTGATTTTTTTCTCATATGCACCTTATAATTGATGAAAAATTCACAGCCGATGATAAAGAACAGGATGATTCCAGTCAGGATATCGGCAAACGACTGATTCAGGCCAAAATTCGTGGAAATCGCACCCGCGCCCTGCTCCAGAAAAACGATCAGAAGGCTGGCGAAAATCATTGCAATCACGTTAAACTGCGCCAGCCACGAAACCATGATCCCCAGAAATCCCCTTCCGCCTGCCAGCGTCGTCGTAATCGTATGGTCGATCCCTGAGACGATCAGCCAACCGGTCAGCCCGCAAATCGCACCCGACAACAAAAGCGTCCTGATGATAACCCTGTCCACCTTGATGCCGACATAACTTGCCGTCCTTTGGCTTTCCCCCACGACAGAAATCTCGTATCCCTGCTTGCTGTATTTCAGGTATACGAACATCGCCGCAGTGATCACCGCCACAAAGAGAATGACGAAAAGATAGCTGTTCGTGCCGATATACGGAAGCCAGCCCGCCATTGACGACTGATTGATAATGCCGACTTTGCCCGATCCCTTCGGCACTTCCCAAATGATGACGAAGTACGCCACGAGCTGGATCGCCACATAATTCATCATCAGCGTGAAAAGCGTTTCGTTCGTATTCCACTTCGCTTTGAAAAACGCTGGAATCATCGCCCATACCGCACCGCAAACGACCGCCGCGATAAAGCAGATGAGAATGAGCAGTCCGCTCGGTATCGTATCGCCCATGTATATCATGCAAAGCGCAGTCGCCCATGCGCCGATCAGGATCTGGCCTTCGCCGCCCAGATTCCAGAACTTCATCTTAAAGGCAGGCGTCAGGGCAAGCGCCACGCTGAGCAAAATCGCCAGTTCCTTCAAGAGAATCCATGTCTTTCGTTCTGTCCCGATCGCACCGTCGATCATCGTACCGAAAACGCTGAACGGATCGAGTCCCGTCATCGCCATGGTAACGATCGCACAAACGATGAGGGCGGCAAGGATTGCGCCGATTCTGATTGCCCAGACCTTCGCCAGCGGAAGCTCTTTCCGCTTGGTAATATGAAAAAGCGGTTCTTTATTCTGTTTGCGCATCGCCGTCACCTCCCCCAAGCTTTGTCATCATCATGCCGATCTCGTTTTTATCCGCCCTCCTGCCATCGACGATCCCGCTCACCTTCCCGCCGCAGAGGACGAGAATCCTATCGCTCAGCTCCATGAGAACATCGAGATCCTCCCCGACGTAAATCACCGCCACGCCCTTTTTCTTCTGCTGGTTGAGCAGGTCATAAATCGTATACGACGAATTGATATCAAGCCCGCGGACGATGTAAGCCGAAAGCAGCACGGTCGGGGAAGAAGCGATTTCCCGTCCCACCAGCACCTTCTGCACATTGCCGCCTGAAAGCTTCCGCACGGATGTGGAAAGGCTCGACGTACTGATTTCCAGCTCATCTACCACCTTTTCCGCCAGCTTCCTCGGCGTCTTGCGATCCGTAAAGAAGGATTTTCCCTTTCGGAAAGAACGGAGCATCATATTATCCGTAAGATCCATATTGCCGACAAGCCCCATTCCCAGCCTGTCTTCGGGGACGAAGGAAAGGGCAACGCCCATCGCCGCAATGCGGAGCGGGTCTTTGCCGATCAGGGAATCAGCTTCCCCCTGGTCGTCGATATAGTCTATCGTCCCGCTGAGAACGGGCTGCAAGCCTGCGATTGCCTCCAAAAGCTCTTTTTGCCCGCAGCCGGAAATCCCGGCGATTCCGAGGATTTCCCCCGAATTGGCGGTGAACGAAACATCATCCAATTTCAAAATTCCATCGGCGCTTTTTACCGTAAGACCTTCTACTTTGATGCGCGGCTTCGGATCGACGGGTTCCGGCCTTTCGATATCGAGCTTGACCATCCTGCCGACCATCATGTTGGTCATTTCCTGCTCGTTCGTTTCAGCGGTGACCATTTCCCCGATAAATTCGCCCTTGCGCAGCACTGCCACGCGGTCTGAGATTTCCAGCACTTCATGAAGCTTATGCGTAATAATGACGACGGTTTTTCCCGCTGCCTTCATATTGCGCAGCACGGTGAAGAGCTTTTCCGTCTCCTGCGGCGTAAGCACCGCCGTCGGCTCGTCGAGGATAAGGATATCCGCACCACGGTAAAGAACCTTGACGATTTCCACCGTCTGCTTCTGGGAAACCGACATATTATATATCTTTTGCTGTGGATCGATATCGAACTCATACAGCTCGCAAATGCTGCGTATTTTTTCAGCCGCCTTTTTTAAATCCAGCTTTCCCTCTTCCTTGAGCCCGAGCACGATATTTTCTGCCGCCGTAAACACATCGACCAGTTTGAAGTGCTGGTGGATCATGCCGATGCCGTAATCAAAGGCTTCCTTCGGCGAATGGATGGAGGCCAGCTCCCCATTGATGTAGATTTCCCCTCCATCGGGATAATAAATCCCGGAAAGCATATTCATCAACGTGGTTTTCCCACTGCCGTTTTCGCCGAGCAGCGAGAGGATTTCCCCACGGTAAATATCGAGATTAACTTTTTCATTAGCCTTTACCGTGCCGAACGTCTTCGTGACGTCCCGCATCGATACGGCCACCTGCCTATCGGACAAACAAATCAACACCTTTCTTTCCATATTCTTTGCACCCCTCGCCCTGCGCTTAGCTAAAGCGCAGGGCGAGGGGTGTTTCCTGCAAGTGGTCGAAATGCATCACAATAGCATCCAAAACCTTGGCATCACGCCTCGGCAGCTAATCCGCATCACGATCCAGACACTGCCCCGCACGCCGCCGCCAGCATAACAAAGCAAACGCTACGCACTGTTGCCAGCCTAAACGGTCTTCACGCACGCCGCCAGCCATCACAGTCCAAATACCATGCCGCCAGCCAAAGCTCCCCATATTGCACAAAAAATCACATCCTGCGCCAACCCGCCAGACGCCCAGGCCTGTCCTTTTCTCTGCAATACCTGCTACAAAATGGCATACACCACGAAAACCCCGGGCAAGCCGGGGCTTTCTCTGGCGTATCTATGCGTTAGAATTTTGTATCCAGCAATACAATGTCGTCGATCTTGAGATCGAAATACGGAGCTGACCTGAACTCTGATTCGAGGAATGCGCCGTCCTTGATAACCTCTGTATCCGGCGTGTAGTCCGCATCCGTGTCTACGTCCGCCTGATACGAGTCAAGCGTCTTTCCTTCCACCGTAAACATCGACGTATCGAAGACCTTGAGTTCGCCTGCTTCGAGTTTAGCCTGGGCTTCTTCGATCGCCTTCGCTGTTCCTTCCGCAGCGACATCTTCATTAATGTCCGTCAGTACAACCGAGCCTGTTGCCAGTGTGCCTGTCCAATCTGCATCGATCGCTTCACCGTCCATCGCAGCCTTGATCGCATATTCGTAATACGGCGTCCAATCAATTCGGGATGAAACGATAAAGGTTTCCGGGCAAGCATCCTTCGTGCTTCCATTGTAGGATACGTTCGGAACGCCTTTGCTTTCACATGCTGTCGGTGCGCCCATCGAATCAGCGTGCTGTGAAATCAGGACGCAACCATCGTTGATCAGCTTGTTGGCAGCTTCCTTTTCGAGCGCTTCATCGTACCATGAGCCTGTGAAGGTTACTTCCATCGTAGCCGATTCGCAAACCGAACGCGCGCCCAGGAAGAAGGATGTGTATCCTGATACGACTTCCGCATATGTGAATGCACCGACATAACCGAGCTTTGCCTGATCTGCGGTAATGTCCCCAGCTTCGATCATTTCATTGATCTTCATTCCGGCAGCGATTCCTGCGAGGTATCTTCCTTCATAAATGGAAGCAAACGCATTGTGGTAATTGTCAAGCCCTTCCGTGTGTGCCTTCGTTCCCGTTGAGTGGCAGAACTGCACGTCAGGGAAATCCTTCGCCGCCTGGATCATGAAATCTTCATGGCCGAACGAATCGGCAAAGATGATTCCGCAGCCAGCGTCAACCAGTTCAGCCGCTGCATCATAGCACTCTTGCCCTTCCGGGATATTCGTCTTGATCACTGCTTCCACATTGAGGTTTTCACATGCAGCATTCGCAGCATCAATAAAGTTCTTGTCATAGGTTGAGTTTTCGTCATGCAAGCAGATAAATCCAACCTTGAACGCCGCATCCCCCGAATCATCCCCGCCAGATCCGCATCCTGTCAGCGTTACTGAAAATGCAAAGATCATCATGAACGCAAGTACCAACGATAATACTTTTTTCTTCATTTCTTTCCTCCTTAAAGCTGAAATGTTTAGATAAATGAAACAAAGACAGGCTGATAACCTGTCCGCCAATTTCCACGGTGTGAACCATTGTCCCGGGGGAGTCCATCTGTTCTGGCATGCAAACTGCGGACAAACCGCCAAGCCGCAACATAAACTGTGAATCCGCCCAAATCAACCAATAGTCGTAACTAAGGCGTTACGGTAGACACGCACTATCCATCTCTCCGTGCTTATACTGGCTTTTCTCATGATGGTATTGAACCATACATTGAGTTTAACCCCTGAATTTAGCAGTGTCAACAAAAATTCGAGCGCATTCGCAAAATTTTGTCCCTGCCCCCAGGGCTTGGCAAGCAGCAGCGCAAGCCGTCCCGCGGCTTCATCGGAAGGCGGCCGTGCGATTTTGTAATTTATTACGCTAATGCGTTATCATGTCAAGCCAAACATTCCTCTGCCGTTGCCGTCAAATCCTGGCGTCCTGGGGCTTCCTATAACGGCGGTCCTGTGTTTTTGCAATTTATCATAATGATGCACTGTCTTGTTATCGCACTATTGCGCTAACGTGCCGTTGTGCCAGACCGAGCCTTCCTCTTATCCTGCCGTCTCCCCCTGGCATCCAGGGCAATACACGCTGCTCCTGCCGGAAACGACAATGCGGCAAAGCGTCCTCCCGCATTTCGGGCAGGATTCCCCCGCATGGCCATAAACTTGCAGGAACGGCGTGTTGCGGTAATCCTTTCCTTTTGTTTGCAGGTATTCTTCCGGTGCAATCTCATTCTTTTCAATAAAAAATGACAGCCGCTGCGGGATAATCCCTGCAAGGCGTTCCCAATCCTTGCCCGCTAAACGATTCGCAGGACACGCAGGGTAAATCCCAACGGTAAACAAAATCTCATCCGAATAAATATTGCCGATCCCCGCCACGATGCTTTGATCCAACAAACAGTCCTTGACTGCCCGCTTCCGTTTCCCCATATGCTCTTGCAGAAACGCCCCGGTCAGCGCAGGATCAAACGGCTCTATACCCAATTTGGAAATTCCGCTGTATGTATCCGCTTCATCTTTTCGCAAAAGCCAGAACCGCCCGAAGCGGCGCGTATCGGAAAAGCGCAGCTCTTTTGCATTGTCCAGGCGGAAGACAAGATGCGTGTGCTTTTCTTCGGGAAAATCCAGCGGCGCAAGGAGCAGTCCGCCCGTCATGCGCAAGTGCAGGATGATGCGGCTGCCGTTATCCAAGAAGGCCATCAGGAATTTTCCCCTGCGCCCCATGCCGCAAATCGTCCTGCCCATAAGGCTTTTGCGAAATCCGCCTTCGCCCGGGTGAGCGATGATTTCCGGGCGTCTTATCATCAGCCCTGTGATCGAACGCCCCCGGATTTGCGGTTCTATCACTCGTTTAACGGTTTCAACTTCTGGAAGCTCCGGCATTGCGTGTCCCTCCTTTCGCATGAAAAAAGCAAATTGTACGCTCGGCGTTGCGGCATTGCCATATTGCGCCCCCTTTCCTCCTTTCACATAAATCAGCAACTCTGGCCGTCCACCTTCTGCGGTGCTGCAGCGTTGCACCAGCGTCATATCGCATTCTCCCTTGCCAGCCTCCGCATAGGCGGCAGCCCTGACCGTCCTCCCGCTGTTTACATTGCGAACGGCCAACTTAAAGTAATCCGCTGTTTCCCAAAATGCAGCATGACAATCATAAAAATAATCCACTGTTGCTTTTCAAGGCAGAATGCGGCTTGGAGAAGCTAGCTCGATCCCAGGCTGCCGCCTCCGATTCCATCCCCAAACCCCGGACGCTTCATCGCTTTGCCGCTTTGCGGAAAGACTTCTGGACGCCTTGCGTAATGATATCATCCGGCTTTACCTTACCAATCAGTAAAGGGGACGCAGGATCATGCGCCTTGTAATTTTCGATTGCTTTCTGCGGATTTTTGTTGGCATAACAATACTTGCACCCGTTCGGACAGCTATCATAAGCGCCGATATCACGGGTTTCTATGCAGTGGCAGCCCTGGCGCGCGCCCTTGTGTTTTAAGGACTTAAAATCAATGCCGTTCGCACCGCCCAAAATATCAAGCGTCATGCAGCCCGCAGGATGGATTCCATAACGGGAAAAATCCCCATTAATCCCGCATGTCTGGATAAAAATCCCATGCCGCCTGGCAATCGCACCCAGCCCCTTCGCCAGCGTATCCATATCCCGTTCCGACATGATGATAAGCTCCGGCATATTGTATTCTACCTTTTTATACATCTCCACAAAGCTAAAGATGCACCTGTCGATATGCGGCGCAAGCTTTTCTGCCATCCGCTCAAAGGTGGCAAAGTGCCGCTCAATGGTGTAATCCTTCGTCAGCAAAACAGGATCATACCGCCAAGCAACACGCTCTTTTCCCACCACCCCTGATAGCTTGGCCAGCGTCTCCATGCTTTCTGCAATCCCCGGCACGCCTGGCTCAACGTCCTTTCCATAAGCAGTAATCGTATAGTAAAAGTAAGCCGGAAACCTATCTGTAATTTCATGCAAATGCGGCAGGACCGGCTTGTAGTTTTTCGAGCAAAACACGACGCAGTCCACCAGCTCAGGCGTGAGCGCATAACGTGATACTTTGCCAGGAAAAAGCGGATTGCGTGAAAGGGCATACCCTTCCGAAAAACGCCGCAAAAGCCAATCCGTATAATATTGCACGATATCTGTCCTGCCACCAGTATTGATAATCATCAAAATCTCCTTTTCCCTGCGGCCGCCGCTTCTATCCTGCAAGCGGGTTTCGCTGTCCTCAAAAGTATTAAAGCGCATCCTTCGGACAATTCCTAGCGCATTCAAAACAAAGGATGCATTCTGTCCCATTCTTTCGGTTTCGGGAGTTGTCCGTCATATCCACGTCCATCGGACAGATTCTTTTGCACTTGCCACAAGACACGCATTTGCTTTTGTCGCAAGTAACCCGAAGCAGCGAAAAATAACTCATCGGCTTTAAAAATACCGTAATCGGGCATATGTATTTGCAAAACGCACGATTGTCCTGAAAGGCAAAAGCCAATAAGATTCCAGACGCATAGTACAGCACATTTCCTATGATAAACGCCCAAAACATGATTCTCTCAATGTTTCCGGCCTGCGCAAGGAATAATGCTGCAACAAACAGAAACGAAGCCGCAAATGTAAGATACCTGATCCACCCAAGCCGTTTCCTTGGCGCCGCTGGGACCTTGTAGGGGAGAAAGTCAAGCGCCATCGCCGTCCAGCAAGCATAACCGCACCAGCCCCTGCCGAACAGCAGCGGCCCAAAAATCTTAGCGACTGCATAATGGATCGTCGCCGCTTCAAAGACCCCGGTAAATAAATAATACCAGAACCCCTCGATCTGCATATTCTCACCGCTGGCAAGCCCCAGGTAAATGAGCATATAAAGCCCTACGAGAAGCTGGGTAATGCGCCGCGCATGTTTGTAATTCCTAAGAAACAAGAAAATGCCTAACGCTATGGAAATGCCTATATAGAGGAAATTGAACAAATAAAACAGGTTATCCATGGCCTGCCAAAGCACGACCGCTAGCGTCCCAAATATCGCCAGTATCATCACTGGCAACAAATATTGTTTCATCCTGAGCCTCCCAAAACCCTGGTTTCCCTTCCATTCATTTTTTCAATGCGTCTTTCCAGCAAACCGAGGATTGCCGCTTTCCATACAGCGCCCCGGCAAACCGGGAATTGCCGTTTTCCATACAGCTCCCTGACAAGCCAAGGATTGCCGTTTTCCCCAAATCACAAAAATAATACTAGGTTTTCTGCAAATGCGTATTCATAACAAGATTACGCAAAACGTTTTTCGCCTATATGCGCATAATGCACGATTTTCGGCTTGTAACGCATAATATGCGCCCAGTCGCTTTGCAAATCCGCATTTTCCCCATATGCATCAAGGTATTCGATCGGCTCTAAGTCCCCCACAACGCAAATACCATTATCCAAAATAACGGATATGCTGTCCCTGCTGTGGCTTGGCGTTGGAATAATCTCCCCTGCAATCCCCAGTTTCGCAAGGAACGTCCGGCTCTGCCCGCAAGTGATGCAGACAGCGCCTTTTTCATCAATCGGATCGTACCTTAAATGTTTTTCCCGCTTAAAAATGCCATCCGCAAAATGCACATACGGAAGCTGGCTGTCAATGAGCAGCAGGCCGGCTCCCATTTTGGCAAGCGTTCCGACAAGCCCGATATGGTCGGGATGGTAGTGCGTCGCCAAAACGTAAGTGATATCAGCCAAAGATAAATGATTTTCTTTTAGCGCTTTGTAGAATGCGGGCAATGTCCCCGCATAATCCGTATCGATCAATAAGCCGCTTCTTCCGCGTACGAAATAGGTGTTTGTATTCCCATAGCGCAATCTTACCATCACGATTCTCCCTTTTTATGAGCGTAATAAGCGGCAAACAAAAAACCTAGGCAAATGGAAAACGCATCTGGCGCAAGGGCAATCCAGAAAACAAAATCTCCGGCGCAAGGCCAAACGCAACCCAGCCCTTAGCAGAACATACAGGCCTTCACTTTCCATTGCCATCATGTTTTAATAATATTCTAGCACGAAACGGTACATTTATCGATTCGTTTCTATCAATAAAGTGTGCAAGACGAAACCGAAGATTCCTTTGCACATATGCCGCCAGCTTCAGGTCGGCGCTTCGCAAGGCGCTTTCTTTGCCTTTTTGCCCCAGCTTTAGCTGGCTGGGCAAAACGGACAGCGCAGGTGAAATTCCGCCATATCGCATCTGCCTTAGCGATATACCTCCATACCGTACTTTGTTTTTACCCTGCCGAGCTTTTCCGTCATCGGCTTCAATAAAAGAAACAGGAAAACCGCTGTCGCAACCGCATGCATCAGATTGAGATACGCCGCGCTTCCATATACCATCACCGCCATTTCCAAGGTCGGCTTTTCCGTCATCGCCAGGATCGTCCAGATATCCACGATAAATCCATAGATAAAAAATGCGGCAACGACGCCGAATACAATGACTGGCATCTTCCGGACCTGTCCTGCACGCCTGTGAAAAATCAAACCCGCCAAATAACCGATCAAGGCCATTGCCATCATTTGCCACGGCGTCCACGGACCCTGCCCGAACAAGAAATTCGAGACAAAAGCGGACATTGCGCCTACGAGAAATCCTGCTTCCTTTCCCAACGCCACACCGGAAATAATGACGATCGCTACAACTGGCTTAAAGCTCGGCACCATCATAAACGCCGCCCTCCCGCAAACAGCCACGGCAATCATCACTGCCAAAATGACGATTTCCCTCGCCTTCGGCTTTCTTCGCTCAAAGCTGACGAAAAATGGGACCATCGCATAAATTACAATCAAAAAACATACCACAAAATAACGCTTATTATCGAAAATATAAAACCCTGCCAATATGGTCAGCGCCGCCATGGCCAGCATGGCGATATCGATTCGTTTTTTCGGCAAACGCTTGGGTTGTTTATCTGGCAAGCTCACTGATTTTAATGGTTTCAGCGCATCCGGCGCAGTCTCCAAGTACTCCGGTTTTAGCGGTTTCCGCACGCCCGGCGCAGTCTTCGCCTCCGCCGATTCCCCTGCTATATTACCGCCCTCCGGGCCGCCAGACAAGCTGCCACCAGAAAACAGGCCTCTATCCATGCTGTCCGGCTTTCCATCATCAAAATGCGGCTCGCCTGCAATCTCTCCACCGCTTCCGTGCGTTCGCCCGCCTATAAATCTACAATCAGAAGGCGGCTGGCCATCGAAAGCGCCGCTCAGCTTTCCATCATCAGAAGGCGGCTGGCCGTCGAAAGCGCCGCCCGCAGCCGCTCCATCATCCCAAAACGGTGACCCGCCTGCAATCCCTCCGCCGCCATCTCCTTTTCCAGCGAGGTTATCCCGCACCAGCTCCACAATATCATCTACCGTAACAGCATTCTCAAAAATATGCCGCGACATCCGGTTCGCCGCCGTCGTATAGAAACTGTTGCCGGAAAAAAAGGCTCTCGGCGTATTGATCGTGATGATCTTCCCATCGAAAAACATCGCGCACCGATCGCCATGCTTGCCGCAAAACTCCACGTCATGCGATACCATGATAACCGTAACGCCCTTCTCTTTTAAACGGCGCAAAAGCGCCGCCATCTTACATTTGAAACTGCTGTCAAGCCCCTTGGTTGGCTCATCCAGAAAAAGAATCTCCGGCTCTAACAGAAGAACCTTTGCCAGAGCCGCCCTTTGCTGTTCGCCGCCCGAAAGATCAAACGGATGCATCTCCAAAAGATGCCCGATTTCAACGACCTGTGCGATTTCTTCTACCCTGCGTTCTTTCTCTGCATCAGGCACATCAAAACTCCCGCGCCCCTCGAAAATTTCCAAAAGATCGAGCCTTACTGTTTTTTCCACGAATATGCTCTGCGGATTTTGCGGCAAAACGCCCAGCATCCCGGAAAACAATTCATTCCGCTTGTACTTTTCGATATTCCGATCCTTGATTTTAATCACGCCCCGATAAGGCTTTTTGATTCCGCTGGCAAGGGCGAGCGCCGTGCTCTTGCCCGTCCCGTTCCCGCCGACCAGGCAAAAAAGCTCGCCCGGATACACCTGAAAAGACAAATCCTTTATCACATCAACGTCCTGGCGGTTATACCGGAACCAGACATCCTTCATCTCAAGAACCGGGCTTGCATCCGGCTTGCTTTCCTCCTCTATCGGAAACCCACGCCGCCTAATATCCCGCCCAGCAAAAAGCGACGTCAGCCAGTTCCGCCCGCCCCGCACGTCAATCGGGCAGGCAAGCTGCCTGCCGGTTCCGTCCTGGTAAAGCAAAGCATACGCTTGTAAAGGCGTCGGCATCGCCATAAACATCGGATGATTTTTTTCTGCCAGGATTGCGCCTGCATTGGCGGGCGTATCATGCGCAATGATCCGTCCTTGATCCAGCACAATAGCTCTGTCACACAGGGGAATCACATCCTCCAGCCTGTGTTCCGTGATAATCACCGTCGTGCCGGATTCCCGGTTAATTTTCCGCACGGTTTCAAGAAAATCGCCCGCCGCAATGGGGTCAAGCTGCGAAGTCGGCTCGTCCAAAATCAAAACGTCCGGCTGCATCGCCATCACCGAAGCCAGGTTCAGAAGCTGCTTTTGCCCACCTGACAAATGGTTCACGTCCTTGTGGAACCAAGATTGCATCCCGAAAAAGCTCGCCATTTCCGCCACCCGCAAGCGTATGGACTTCGTATCCATCCCCAGGTTTTCCAGCCCGAAAGCCAGTTCATGCCATACTTTATCGGTCACAATCTGGCTGTCCGGGTTTTGCAAAACATAACCGATCCTGGCAGCCTGCTGCTTTTTTTCAAGCGCTTCGAGCGGTTTTCCATAAAAAAGAATCTCGCCCGTTCTCTCCCCGTGCGGCGCTAGCGCAGGCTTGAGGTTTCGCAAAAGCGTACTCTTGCCAGACCCCGACTGACCGCAAACGACCACCATTTCGCCCATTTCCACATCGAAGCTGATATCCCGCAGCGCCGGTGCGTCCTTGCCCGGATAGGTAAATGTCAGATTCTTGATTGCAAACGTCGCCATACGATCACCTCTTTTCCTTCTGCGATGACAGGGAAAAAACAAAGAACAGCATAGGCCAAGTAACTGGCCAGTCCCATGCCGCCCGATTCCGCCATGACAATATGCGGGTAAAAAGAAACAGCGCACGCTCCCATGACTGCCCCCGCTAAAACGATTCCTGCCGCCGCCAGCAGGATAATGCCGCAAACCGCATCCCGCCTGTCAAACCGGTAGATGGAAAACGTGCTTCTCTTCGCCGTGCCATATCCCCGGCAGCGCATGGAATCCGCTGAATCGATTGCATGTTCCAACGCCCAGGTAAACATCACCGAAACGATTTTGATCCCGTGCCGCACTTTTTCCTTCACGCTCCCGTTTGAAACGTCCCGGCCGATGCATTTCTGCCCGTCCGATATTTTTTTGATCTGCATCTTATAATTGGGAACAAAGCGCATGACCATGGAAAAAATCATCGAAACGGCCGGTACCAGTTTCCCGAAGAGAAAGACGAATTTATCGCTTGTCATGATTTTGTTGTAGCAGGAAAACCAGAGCAATACAGAAGAAAGCATGAAGCCCGTCAAAAGACCATAAATGACAGCCTCCAAACTCACATACCGCGACTGGGTATAATAAAACAAGATCGTGCCGCCCTGTTGGTTTATCAGAGGATTCACAATGACAACCAAAAGCAGCATGGGCAGCAGGAAACACAGGAAAAACCGCAGTGTCTCCTTGCCGCCCAATAACAATGCATAGGTTAGCGATGCTGCCATGGAAATGCCGAGAAAGACAGGATGGATCAAAAATATCCCGATTCCTATGACAGCACAGAAAAAAAGAAAATTGATAACCGGATGGTAAGTTGCAAATGTGCTTTGCATCACTGCGCCCATTCTTCAAACGACCAGCTTACTTCATCGCCCGCTTTGAGCGTGCAAGCATCGGCTGATTTCATCACCTGCTCGTCATTGACCTCATAAATCCAGCCTGCCGTATCCGTCGCAGCAACGCCGCCGATGGAAGTCACATATGGGGAATCGCTCGACTGGTCAAGTACAACCGCACATCCGGAAGCATCCGCATAAGCATTGAGCGCATCCAGCACCGTACCATCCTTGGAAATTTCCACAACCACATCTTCGGCATCCGCTACGCTGGATTCATCAGGATACTCGATTTCCAGCGTAACGCTGATCATCTCATCCGCACCCTGCGCTGTGCCGTCATTGCCGCCGCCATCGCTATCGCTACTTCCGCCGCCGCATGAAGCAAGTGCAAAGGCTAAAATCATTGCCATTAAGATCACTGATAGTTTTTTCATTTTCTCCGTTCTCCTTTTCATCGTTATAAAGATAAGCGGGCTGTCCTGATCCCGCAGCTTCGCATTGTAGCAAAAACACAGCCGGTTCCGCTAATTCTGTTTCAGAAGCGGGTTTCGCTGATATTCCCAGAAGGTTCACTGGATATTCGGGATGGGGTTCAGGATGTTCGCTGGAGAGCCCGCACAAGCTTCCAAACGCCCGCCAGGCTTTCCAAACAAACCCAGAACACTCGCCGGACATCCTGGGAAAGCTACAAGGCTCGCTAAACATCTTGCATATGCGAAATATCGCAAACGCTATTTCCTGTATAATAAAAAAGCGCTTGTCCTATCTCAGAAGACTCACCGTTATTAGCCGCCAGCATCGCTCCCGACTTAAATCCTTTCGCGGATATCACGGTTGCTGAGACACAGTGCCGGAACTTCACCGGCTTTCGCAATGCTACGCTTTCTTTATTAACTAACTGTATTATTAATTCACTAATATTTTACGATATCACAACGAAAAGGTCAATCCATTTCATCATTTTTCTGCCGATAGACTCCGCCTCCAAAACAGCGGAGCGATACAAGATATGGCGCCTGAATTAAAAAACTGCGCCGGGGCGGCGCAGTTTTTCAATTCAGAAAAGGCTTCCTATTCTGCTTCGGCATAACACCGGCCATTTTCCTCCGCTCCAGCCGCTCACCATTGCAATTTATGCCCACAGCACCACGACCTCTTGATGCGCTGCTGATGTTCAACCGCTGCGGTGCGCTTCAGAAAATACGCTCTAGCTTTCTGCCCGCCGCTATCGCAGCGGCAACCGCCATAGTAACAGCAACGGCAGCCGCTATAGCCCTCAGTGGTTGCCCGCAGCTTCCGCTCCGCCCCAGCATGCTTCTGCCTAAAATTTGCCTAAAACTCCGCCGATTTCGGCGTGCGCGGAAACGGCAGCACGTCCCTAATATTGCCCATGCCTGTGATATACATGATAATCCGTTCAAATCCCAGCCCATAGCCAGAATGCTTCACGCCGCCGTACTTGCGGAGATCGAGATACCAACGATAATCTTCCTCCGTCATGCCCATCTCTTCGATCCTCGACTTCAAGACATCGTAACGCTCTTCCCTCTGGCTGCCGCCGATGATTTCCCCTACGCCTGGCACGAGCAAGTCGCAAGCGGCGACCGTCTTTCCATCGTCGTTCAGCCGCATATAGAAGGCTTTGATCTCCTTCGGGTAATCCGTCACAAAAACCGGCTTTTTATATACTTTTTCCGTGATATAACGCTCATGCTCCGTCTGTAAATCGATTCCCCATTCCACAGGATACTGGAATTTCTCACCCGATTTTTGCAAGAGGTCTACCGCCTGCGTATACGTAATCCGTTCAAAATCAGAACCAACGATATTTTCCAGCCTGTCGAGCAGGCCTTTATCGATGAACTTGCCGAAAAACTCCATTTCCTCCGGCGCATTTTCCATGACATAGCGGATCACGTACTTGATCATCGCCTCCGCCACATCCATGTTGTCCGCCAAATCGGCAAACGCCATTTCAGGCTCGATCATCCAAAATTCGGACGCGTGCCTTGCCGTGTTGGAATTTTCCGCCCGGAAGGTCGGCCCGAACGTGTATACGTTGCGGAACGCCAGGGCAAAGGTTTCGGCTTCCAACTGCCCGCTTACCGTAAGGCCCGCTTCCTTGCCAAAGAAATCCTCGCTGTAGTCGATCTTCCCGCCAGAGCTGCGCGGCGGTGCTTCCATGTCGAGCGTCGTTACCCGGAACATTTCGCCCGCGCCCTCGCAGTCGCTGCCCGTGATAATCGGCGTATGCACATACACGAAATTATTTTCCTGAAAGAATCGGTGAAGGGCGTAGGCCGCCAGGGAACGCACGCGGAAAACTGCCGCAAACGTATTGCTTCTCGGGCGCAGGTGTGCGATTTCACGCAAAAACTCCATGCTGTGCCGTTTCTTTTGCAACGGATAATCCGCTTCAGAACCAGCCTCGACCGTGACCTCTTTCGCCTTGATTTCAAACGGCTGTTTCGCCTGCGGCGTCAGGACAAAATTCCCCCTAACCCGGAGAGCCGCCGCAATCGGCGCTTTGGAAATCTCATCGAAATTATCGAGAAACTCCGCTTCATAAACGACCTGGACCGAACGGAAGAACGAACCGTCGTTCAACTCGATAAAGCCAAACTTGTTCGAACCCCGGTTTGTCCTGATCCAGCCGGAAACGGTGATTTCATGGTCAGCATACTGTTCGCTTTCCCTGTATAGTTTTCTGATTTCTACATCCTTCATGATCGAAAGCCCCCTGTGTTTTGTGTTATTTTTCAAGCATTTTTACTGCATCGACCGATAAATGAAGCTCCTGCTCCTTTTTCATCGTATCTAAGAATCCATCAATTTCTTTCTCGATATCGGGATATTCCCTGATAACATCCATGATTTCCTTCGGAATTGCTTTGGAAAAGTCCACCTTTGCCGCCTTTACGCCAGCCTGGCTCTCCATCGCTTTTACAGCGTCAATGGACAGCCTTTTTTCCTGCTCGTCGCGCATCGTCGCCAGATATGCATTCACGCTTTCCTCGAAAGCAGGATACTTCTTGAACGCCTGCATGATTTCTTCCGGCACAGTCCCGTCTTTTCCCACCGAAGCGTGAAAAAGGCCTTCAAGCGGCTTTACTTTCTCTTCTGTTTCCAGCGCTTCCCGGGCATCCGCTGACAGATGCATTTTCTGCTGGGTATCCGCCGCTTTTAAATACGTATCGACGACCTCGTCAAGTTCCGGGTACTTCCTGAGCGTTTCCAAGATTTTCTCTGAAATAGCGTTTTTCTTTTCCATCCTTCTTCCTCCTCATTCAATGATCTATTTTCACAATCAGGCTTCCCTGATGCACCAATCGCTTTAACAGATCCGCGTCCCTTCCGGAACAATATCGTCCACAAAAATAACCTGGCAGCCGCAAGCGTTGTTCGTTCCCGCTAAAAGCATACCTTCGCTCGTAACACCCGTAAGCCTTGCCGGCGCTAAATTGGCGACCACAATAATTTTCCTGCCTTCCAGCTCTTCCGGCTTATAATCGTTCTTGATGCTGGAAACGATCACCCTCTCCTTGATCCCGTCAAACAGCGTCAGCTTGTAGTTGCTGTGCGCTTTGCGGATTTCCTGGCACTTTAAGACCTTGCAAACCCGCAGGTCCATGGCAAAGAACTGGTCCGTGGTGATCTCCGGCTCTACGACAGGAGCAACCTCATCCGGCTCGCCGTAAACCTTGACGGTTTCCGGCTCTTTTTCCGCTTCCAGCGCCGCCTGTTCCAAGGCTTCCTCTTCCTCCGTCTTCGGGAAACTGAAATCCAGGAGGTGCATGAAACGCTCCTTCTCGATCGCATAGAGGAACAAGTAGAGGCGCGGTCCTCTCTCCTTGCTAATGAGCAGCTTGTACACCTTTTTAAAAAACTCGCCCTGCACTTGCTTCAAGTTTTCGATATCCGCACCGAACACTTCCTTCGGGATATCGTAGAGCTTTGTGTTGAGGGAATCAAGATCGTAACCGCCCGCTTGAATGAAATCATACAGCAGTGCGATTTCCTTCTTTTCGTCCTCCGTGAAAGTCTGGTAAAAATCCCAGTCCCGCCAGCCGCGCAGCTTGTTTGCCATTTCCGGGGCGCACTGTTCCAGCCAGTATTTCGCCAGCCCCAGGCGGGTGTCAAAATCTTCGTATTTATATGGCGTGCCGATTTTTTCAAAGACGGTCTCCATCATCGGCACGTTAAAATCGACGATTGAACCGAGCTGGACTAGAAGGTTCATCGGCACGGTTTTGATCTCATGCCCCTCGACCAGGCTAAATTCCATCACGGTCTGGTTATGTTCGTTGGCAGTCCCGTCCTTATAGGCGCGGTACATCTTATCAAACTCGAAATACTGCCGCAGGATTCCTTCATCGAAACAGAAGTCAAACGCTTTCTTCGGGTCTGTCTTGGAATAGAGCCAAAGAATAATTTCAGGCTCATATATTTTCAGCAGCGTTTCCGGCGTCAGGTTCAGCCCTGACGATCCGGACATTTTCCCCGTCGAGCCTTTGATGCCGATAAATTCATAGCCCTGGAACATCGGCGGCTCCCAGTTGAAAATCTTGCGGCAGATCACGCTGCTCGTTTCATAACTTCCGCCCGGGCTTGCATGATCCTTGCCGCCCGGCTCGAAATCAACGCCTTCATACCGCCAGCGCATCGGCCAGTCGGCTTTCCAGGCGAGTTTGCAGTTAAAGTTCGTCTTAAAGTCAAACGTGCCCTTATGCCCGCATTCGCATTCGTACTCAGCGACCGTGTTATCGTCCGATATGGATGTAATCTTCGTGGTGTCCTTATGGCACTCTGGGCAGAATATGCTGACAGGGAAATATGCGTCGCGTTCCCCTTCTTCCGCCGCCTGGGTACGGAAGCTGTCGAGAATATCGAAAATCTCCTTCCGTTTTGAAATCGCTTCGATCACGTCGTCCTTGTATTTTCCGGAAGTATACATTTCCGTCTGGTATTTATAATCCATCTCGATGCCGAACTTCTTGATGGATTCCATAAATTCAGCTTCAAAATACTTCGCATAGTTGGCATGCTCGGTATCAAACGGATTCGGCACATCCGTGTAAGGCCTTCCGATATACTGCTCCATCACATTATCCGGGTCGGCGTCCTTGACGTTTTTCGGCACTTTGCGGAATCTGTCGTATTCATCCCATGAAAAGAGAAGCTTCGCCTTTTTGCCCTTTTTTTCAAGCGCTTTCGCCACGAACAGGCTGGTCGCAATGTCCCTGAAATTGCCGATATGAATCGAGCCGGAGGGGCTGATTCCCGCTGCACAGACATATTCTTCTTTATCTGGATTCCTTTTTATGATTCGATCTGCGATTTTTTCTGCCCAATGCATAAATACACCTCTCTCTTTATTTCATGATTTCTATAATTTCATAGTTGATAACGCCGTCAGGAATCTCCACAGCCACTTGATCGCCCTTCTTATGCCCAATGAGCGCTTTGCCGACGGAAGATTCATTTGAGATTTTGCCATTGAAAGGATCGGATTCCGTTGCGCCCACAAGCGCAAATTCCTCTTCAAACCCAGCATCCAAATCCTTCACCTTTACTTTAAGCCCTACGTTTACGACATCCCCTTTTACATCATCATCCTGAACGATCTTCGCCTTGCGGATCATCGTCTCCAGCTTGTGAATCCGCTCTTCCAGATCGGCCTGCTCGTTCTTCGCTGAATCATATTCAGCGTTTTCCGATATATCCCCGTAAGAAATCGCCTCCTTGATCCGTTCAGCGACTTCCGCCCTTCTTACGGATACCAATTCTTCGTGTTCGGCTACGATTTTATCATATCCCTCTCTTGTCAACAGTATTTCTTCGTTCATGTTATCTGTCATTTGGTAAATCTCCTTTCGACCTATTGCCGTATCGAATTATTATACTTGAAAACCTTATGATTGTCAACGATTGCAAGGCTTTTGGATTATTGACATTCCCGCCCTGCAATGGTATTGTAAGGTTGTCTAATATAGTATATACAAGGAGGCGGCAATTATGAAAATAAGCGGAGCAATTTTTGACCTGGACGGGACACTTCTCGATTCCAATGAAATGTGGCACGGAGCGGCGGCCCGGTATATCACGTCTTTGATGAAAACGCCGGAAGCAAACCTGGGGGACAAGACAAAAGCCATGACGCTTCCAGAGCTGTGCGCCTATTTGAAAACCGAATACCGGATCGCCGCAACGGAGGAAAAAATCGCCAAGGGCTTCAACGCAATCCTGCGCGAAGGATACTTGGCCGGCGTTGCGTGCAAAGAGTACGTCCCGGTCCTGCTGGAAAAGTACAAACAGAAAGGCGTGAAGATGTGCGTTGTCACATCGACCGACCGGAAAGTCGCTGACGAAGTGCTGTCCCGCATCGGGATCAGGGACTATTTCTTTCATATTATTACGCTGGAAGATTCGGGCGGCGGAAAAGACACGCCTGAGGTTTTCTTGAAAGCGTGCGAAACGCTCGGAACACCGAAAGACGAAACCGTCGTATTTGAAGACGGCCTGCTTTCCATCGGCGGCGCAAAGGATGCCGGGCTGTATGTGATCGCAGTAGCGGACAAGAGCGAGCGGCAAAACAAATCCGTGATCAAAAAGCTGGCGGACGAATACATCGAAGGCTTTGAAGAACTACTGTAAGCGGGCGTTTGCCGCTATGCGCTTTGCAAAACAGGCGGCGGGCAAAACCAGCACAGCGCAGCAAACAGAATGTAAGCCCCAACGGATGGAACGCACGCCGTTTCATAAATCCACATTACGAAAACAAAAAAGGAGGATACCATGAAACAAGTAAAAATCGTATCGGGCGATTATGAATTTACCGGAACGCTTCTCACCGATAAGGCGCCGAAAACCTGCGCAGTGTTTGAAAAGATGCTGCCCATCAAAAGCAAGTTCATCCACGTCAGATGGAGCGGCGAAGGAATCTGGATTCCATACGGAGACCTGCGGACTGGATTGGACTACGAAAACCATATTTCCCACCCTGCGATCGGGGAAATGCTGCTCTACCCCGGCGGAATCAGCGAAATGGAGATCATCATGTCCTATGGGCGCTGTTGCTTCGCAAGCCAGTACGGGCAGTTGGCGGGAAACCACTTCCTGACGATCACCGAAGGGCTGGAGAGGCTGAACGAGTTTGGCAAAAAAGTCCTGTGGGAAGGCGGGCAGGATATTGAAATTACATTGGCCTGATATGCAGAGGAACGCTATATTGATGCTTCAGCGAGGTTCATCATGAAGAAAAAAATAATCACTATTTTGGTTTTGTCATCAATATTTGCAATCAGCGGCTGCAATATGCAAAAAAATGCCCCAGAAAAAGAAGATTCCCATATTGAATCAAAACAAAAAACATATGCGGAAATCGCGGAGACGCTAACGAAATTTGAAATCGGCGGCATTACGGAACAGCTCATAGATGAATTGGAAGCATCCTATGCGCAAATGCCGCCAGAAATCGAACTGGACAAAACCGCAATGCTGCTTTCCGCCCTTGGAATGGGGACGTTCGATTATGAGCAGAATACATGGACGCCATCTGCAAACGGCGTATACAGCTTCGATGCCGAGGTCTTCGATATCGAAAATATGTATACCGATTTTCTCCTAGGCGTCTCGGCGCTTGATGCAGACGAGCTGCATTTTGAAAACATCCGGGAAGATACCAGCAAGGTAAACTGGGACGAAGGGACTGGAACAAGGACGGTTTCCTTTGAGTGGAAGGGCAAGGCCTTTTGCTTGGAAGCGGAAATGGAACACGATTGGTTTGACCTGGATGTTGCAAACGGCCTCAACAAAATCATCATCGAAAACCAGAGCAATAAGCGGCTGTTTTTCGCAAGCGACGGCTACCAGGAATGCATCGTCTTCTACCGCAGCACGGATTGGGCGGAGGCGTTTCAAGAGGAAACAGGGGTTGTACTTTCAGAATTGAATTGATTTCCAAACAAAGAAGCGAAACGCAGAAGGCAATAGATTTATCGGGGATTTTGTATAGAAAAACTTATTTTAGAGACGCAAAAATAGGATTCCTTTCAAAATCTGCTTTCGGAATTAAATTAGGGCAAAAAAGCCTTGCAGACCGCCGCTAGCGACTACGCCAATACTTGAAAAAACCTTACGAGCTGCCATCAGCAGCCCACAAGGTTTTTCTTGTTTCCTTACTTTCCTGCACCCATTTCTTCCCTTAGATATACACCTTCTCGATATTATTCGAATTGGTCACATACACGATGGTCGCATAACACAGGTCAAACTCGATCACATCGCCCACCTCGATCGTCCCATCATAATCCTCCACATCGAGAATCGTATGATCGCTGGACGCGCCCAGCACCGTGATCCCCGCCTCGCGCGGAATCAGCTCTTCCGGAAACGCATAATCGACCTTGCCCAGAGCCAGGAGCGCACGTTTGCGAATCCCCCGATCCTCATACGCCGGCTGGTTGCCAAACGCATCGAACATGATTTCGCCCACCGGGTGTGTCGGCTTATCCTTCACCTCGATGACCTCTGCACGGAGGGTAAAAGCATCCTTGTGCATATAGCTCATATCGTAGCCCCAGAGATCCTGCAGATCCTTCGCCAGAAGAATCCCTTCCCCGACACGGAGCAGGTTGATCCTGGACGGAAGATTGTCTTCGATAATGCGCGGCAGGGTACTCGTCGCACCGCCCGAAATAAATTCTAGCTCCCGCCCGAGTTTTTCTTCGATGCGTTCTGCGATAGCGACCAGCTCGTTTAATTTTTCCGGCGTAGCGGCGACCGCGCCGTAACAGCCCAGGTTCGTGCCAACGCCCGCCAGCTCCAGATTATATAAATCATTTTCCACCATCAGCGCCGCTTCCATCAGCTCATCCCTGTCCCAGAAGCCTTCCCGCAGGTCGCCCAGGTCCGCCATCAAAATCACCTGGTGCTTCTTGTCTTGGATTCCCGCCTGCTTATTGAGCGCCTTTAACACCTCGATTTCACTGTTGAGGCTGATATCGGTAAGCCTTACCACATCCGCAACCTCGCTTAGCATCGGAATCCGAATCATCATCAGCGGCGTCTGAATCCCGTTTTCCTTGAGCGGTTCAAGCTGCTCCAGCCTTGAAGATGCGATAAACCTGCATCCTGCCCGTTCAAATTGTTCCACGCATTCCAGAAGCCCCGTACAGCCCTTGATTACGCCTGCGATTTCCACGCCCTTATCATGGCACATACGTTGCACCTTTTCCACATTATGCCTCAGTTTATTGAGATCTACGACCAGCTTCGGATTCTTGCCGTGTGTCAACATATTCTTAATCCTCCTTCTTGTTATCTTCTGCAAACCGAATCAGTTTCTTGGAAGAATTTTTGATAAAGTCCGACTTCCGGATGATCACCCGCTTGATCCTCCTGTAAAACGGCGCTTCCGCATTAAGCTTATCAACTTCCCTCCAAACCAGCTCCTTTGCCTGTTCTTCCGTATAGTCCGCACCCAGGGCTTCTTCCATCGCTTCTTGCTCCAGCTTGATGGAAGCAACGATAACGGTATCCTGCTCGTCTGCGCTCTCCTGTTCAAATACGAACGATTCCTCCACAAAAGGAATATTGGAAAGCTGGTATTCGATCTCTTCCGGGTACACGTTCTTGCCATTTTTCGCAATGATGACGTTTTTCTTCCGTCCCGTTATGAACGCATATCCATCCGCATCGAGATAGCCCATATCGCCTGTATGGAACCAGCCCGCAGCATCGATGGATCTGGCGGTTTCCTCCGGCATTTCATAATATCCCAGCATTACATTATCGCCGTGCAGGCAGATCTCGCCGATTCCTTCTCCATTGACGTCGACGATTTTCATATCGCAGCCAGGAAAGCGCGTTCCGATCGAAGCTGCATTCGGCGCAGTGTCCGGGTTGAGCGCACCCATCGGCGCGCATTCCGTCAGCCCGTACCCCTGCAAAGCCAGAATGCCGAAATCCTTGATGCCGTTTAACACATCTGGATTGATCGCCGCGCCGCCGCAGATCAAAATCCGCATCCTGCCGCCGAATACCGACGTAATCTGTTTGAAAAACACCTTGCCGAGATCGATCCCCACCTTTTTCGTCTTGTTGTTGATGCGGATGATTTTCTTTAACATCTCTTCCTTGCCTTGCTTCCTGATGTTCTTCCAAATCGTCGAATAGAGCTTTTCAAAGAGTGCTGGAACGCCGAGGAACATCGTCGGCTTGGCTTCCGCCAGGTTTTTCGTGATGTATTTCAATCCCTGGCAGTAAGCGATCGCCGCGCCTTTATAGAGCGGCATCAGAAACCCGCAGGTACACTCATACGTATGGTGGAGCGGCAAGACCGAAAAGAAGATATCCCAGTCATGTACCTTGAGAACCGTCGGCGATACCATCAGGTCGGCGGCGATGTTCTTATGGGAGAGCATAACGCCTTTTGATGCGCCTGTCGTTCCCGAAGTAAACAGGAGGATGTTCATCGCCTCATAATCCACCGGGGCGTCGAGAAAGCTCCGGTCGCCTTCATCCACCAGCTTCTTTCCTTCCTCCACCAGTGCTTTCCAGGACAATACGCCATCCCGCTCCGCTTCCGTGTTGAAGTTCACCAAGCATTCTATTTTCGTATCGCCGCTATCCTGCATCGCCTTGAACGCTTTTTCGTGCTTATTCGCAAAAATCACGCAGGAAACATCCGCCCGGATCACCAGTTTTTTCAGTTCTTCCTCCGTCAATTCCTTATCCAGCGGCACGACAATGCCCGTCCCGCAGACAGCGGCCAGGTAGGAAATCGCCCACTGAGAGCAGTTTTCCCCGATCACGGCGATGCGCTTATCTTTCAGCCCCTTGGCAATCAACGCCGTCCCCATCCCGTTGACGGCGGCGAGCATCTCTTTATAGGTGATCTTCCTGTATGGCGCATCATTGCTGTCCTTTTGCATAAACGCTACGTTGTCGCCATAAAGCGCTACGCTCGTCTCTAACATATGCTTTAGGTTTGCGATCGGCCTGCTTTCCTTATATTTCACGAATGGCCTTGGGTCTGCATTTATCTTCTCCACAAGCCCCTCTGCCCATTTCATTTGTTCGCCCATGTTCTCATTTACCATGTAACATTACCTCTCCTTCTCACGGCTCAATCATCCTCTTCTTCCCGGATTGCGCCGCCCATTCTCTTGATTTTGCGGGTGGTTGTCTTCTCAAATTCCGTTTCCCGTATCTTAAACCGCTTCACGCGCTTATAGGCGGACATCTTGTCGTTGACCTCCTCGATCGCATTCTTGATCACGTCGCGGATGCCCTCCTCCGTCAGCTCGCCCAGCTGCTCCTTTATCACATCGTAATTCGGGTAAACCTCGGCCTTCACCACGACGTCCCCGTCCCGCTTATCAAGCGCTCCATACACGAGTACCTCTTCGATATACGGCTGCTCCGCCAGCAAAAGCTCAATCTCCTCCGGGAAAATGTTCTTCCCGTTCTTCGTCACAATCACAGTCTTTTTCCTGCCGCAGATATACAGAAACCCGTCTTCGTCCATACGCCCGTAATCGCCCGTATACAGCCAGCCGTCCCGTAGCACCTCCGCCGTCGCCTCCGGGTTGTCATAATAGCCGACCATCACCGACGGTCCCTTGCATACGATTTCGCCCACGCCGTTCTCATCCTGGCCTACGATCTTGACCTCCGTTCCCGGCATCGGCTTGCCCACGGAATCCGCCTTGCTGTAATAATCCCTGTTGACAGCGATGATCGGTGCGTTTTCCGTCATGCCGTAGCCTTGTATCATTGGGAGTCCCAGCGCTTCATAATCCCTGATCACGTCGGGATTGATCGCCGCGCCTCCTGCGATAAACAGGGAAATATTATCCCCCAGGCTGCTATGGATCTTGGAAAAGATCTTCCGCATCGCTTCCTGGTTATTATATAGTTTGGTCTTTTTCGCCAGATTCATCATCCGTTTCATTTTTTTTGCCGCGCCTGATGCTTCCGCCTGTTTCCAGACTTTCTTGTGCATGGTTTCAAACACGATCGGCACGCCCAGCATGACCGTAGCCCGGCTTTCCTTCAAATTCGGCTGGATATAGCGCAAGCCCTCGCAGATCGCAACGAACACGCCCTGATAGATCGCCGTGAACACATGGCAAGTCAGCTCATACGTATGATGCATCGGCAGCACGGAAAGCCCGCCGCCCGGCCTTCTGATCTTCACGTATTTCGACATATTGTATACGTTTGCTGAAATGTTCTTATGGGAAAGCATCACGCCTTTGGATAATCCTGTCGTCCCCGATGTAAAGAGCAATGCGCACATGACTTCCCGGTCGATGACCGCATCCAGAAATGCGCGGTTTCCTGCATCCAGCAGCTTCCTGCCTTCCGCAAGCAGCCCGTCCCAGGACAAAGCCTCCTGTGAATCTTCGCCAGCATCCATATTGATCCTGATGCCAATGCCGCCGATATCAGAAATCACATCTAAAACCTTGCCCGCCATCTTGCCCGAAAAAATGATTGCATCCACCTTCGCCCGCTCCAAAAGATTGTGGATTTCAAGCCCGGTCAGTTCTTTATCCAGCGGCACGACAACTCCCGTCCCATTGACCACCGCCAGGTAGGATACGACCCATTTGTAGCTGTTCTCCCCGATTACGGCAATCTTCTTGTCTTTCAGCCCCATCTCCGTAAGCTTCGTTCCCAGCGCATCAACATCATCCTTGAATTGAACGTAAGAAATTGGCCTGTAATCACCGCGCGGAACATCCTTGACCAAAAATGCCGGATCTTCGCCGTACAGTTCAGCGCTTGACTGCACCATGTCCCTGAGATCATTGATATACCGCATGCGGTATAAAACATCCTTGTATTTTTTACTGTTCAAATATTATCCCTCCTACTGCCATCGTTTAAATAGGACTATGGACATGGCGCTCTGTCCATGTCCATGCATTTCCTGTCTCCTCCTTATTTATCCGCCTTATTTGGCCGCCAAATATTCTTCCAAAAGTTCAACCGCATCCTGGATACAGCCGCCGCAGCTCCGCAGGACCGTTCCCGTATCCACGCCTTTAATTTCCCTGCAAATGGCTGACTGGTTCTTTTCGATGAATTTCGCAGTCAGCTCTTTCATCGCTTTATAGCTCTTGGCCTTTGTCTTAGGCGCATCCATCGCCCCATCGGATTCCTCCATGCCTACAACCGCCGCCATCGCCGATACCGCGCCGCACGTCCCCATCGTTCCCATGCCAAGGCCAAATGCCTCCATGATTTTAAATACTTCTTGTTCATCCTTGCCAAACCTGTCACAGAAAACACACGCTACAGCCTGTGCGCAGTTATATCCATTTTTGTGATTTTCCAATGCTTTGTTTGCTAATTCCGTCATTTTCAAGATTCCTTTCTACCATATTGTTCCGCTAATATCCTCGCAACATACACGCCGCTTGCCGACGCTTGCGAAAGCGAGTGGGTCACGCCGGAGCCATCGCCCAGCGCATACAGTCCCTTTACCTTCGTCTGCAAATTTTCATCGACTTCTATCTTTGAATTATAAAACTTGACTTCCACACCGTAAAGCAGCGTATCTTCATTCGCCGTTCCCGGTGCAATTTTGTCAAGGGCGTATATCATTTCTATGATGTTATCCATCTGCCGCTTCGGAATGACGAGGCTCAAATCCCCCGGCGTCGCCTGGAGCGTCGGGCGCGTGAAACACTTCTCCATCCGCCGCGCGCTGCTTCTCCTGCCCTTTACCAGATCGCCAAACCGCTGCAACAGCACGCCGCCGCCCAGCATATTGGAAAGCCTGGCGATGGATTCCCCGTATTCGTTGCTGTCCTTAAAAGGCTCTGTAAACTGGTTGGAAACGAGCAGGGCAAAATTGGTGTTTTCCGACCGCAGTGCAGGATCTGCATAGCTGTGTCCGTTTACCGTCACGATGCCGTTGGTATTCTCCGCTACCACCTCGCCGTAAGGGTTCATGCAAAAGGTCCGCACCATATCGTTATACTGGTCGGTCTTATAGACGATTTTGCTTTCGTAAACATCGTCGGTAATGTGCTTGAACACCTCGGCCGGCAGCTCCACCCGCACACCGATGTCCACCCTGTTTTTCTTCTGCTGGATACCCAGTTTCCCGCAAACCTGCGCACTCCACTTCGAGCCGGAACGCCCCGTCGCCAGCACCAGGTCGTGGCAGTGATACGTTTCGCCATCTTCCGCCGTCACGAGGAAGCTCCCGTCGCTTTGAATTTCGACGTCCGTTATCGTCGTGTAAAACTGCATCTCCACTTTTTCCGCACAGGAATCAAAAATCCTCCCCAAGATCTTAACGTTCCGGTCCGTCCCCAGATGCCTTACCTTCGCTTCCAGAAGATGCAGGTCGTTTCGCAAGGCGATGGTCTTCAATTCGGAGCTGGCGGTGGAATAGAGCTTCGCATCCGCGCCGCCCATGCTGCAAAGCACCTCGTCCACATATTCCATCAAATCAAGTGCTTCTTCCACGCCTACATAAGTATGCAGATCCCCGCCGAACTGCGTGGTGATGTTATACTTTCCGTCCGATAACGTCCCCGCACCGCCGTACCCGTTCATGATATGGCACGGCGAACACTTGACGCAATTTTTCGCACCCAGCTTAATCGGACATTGCCTTTTATGCAAAGGCGCGCCTTTATCGATCATCAAAATGCTGGCGTCGGCATTGAGCTTCGCCATTTCATAAGACATGAACACGCCGCTTGCCCCAGCGCCTACTATAATAATATCGTAATTTTTCATGTACCCCTCCATATTAAAACACAGATAATTTAATTTTATATTATTTTACCGCAAAATACCATAGATTTACGGCAAAAAGTCCAATTCGTGCGATGAGCGGGCGCAGACAGGTTGGAAAGGAGTACAGAGGGAAGGGCAAAGAGGCGGCAAAAAATGCAAAAAAACGCCAAGCGGGGGCAAAACCCCGCAAAAATGCAAAGAACCAGAACCGCCAAGCGGGGGCAAAACCCCTGCGAAAATGCAAAAGCGCTGCGGGCAGCTATGGGAAACTGCGAAAAAAGATCATGGGAATCCTGCAAAGGGTTTCCAGCCAGCAAGCAAACTGCAAAGGGATGAAAAAGGCAAAAGCCCCGCAAAAGCTCCGAGCGGTGTGCAAAAAAAAATGATGGTAAGGGATCACAAGAAATCTTGCAAAGAGCCAGCAAGGGGAAACAAAAGACTCGAAAAGACGGTACAACCCTTGTAATACCGGGCTATACCGCCTAATTAAAATTACTTTCTTATTACCGTATGTTCAAGGGTTTAGCGCAAAACGCATTTCATCCAGCTTACCGGGCAGTTATGCTCCGAAGATTCCCGGTTTTCAAACGATCTGGCGGTTACGCCCCGAAATCCCCCAGCCTTTCAAAATATCCAGAAACTACGCTTCCTCCACTGCCAGCTTTTCAAACTCAGCCACAGCCTTCTTAAACTCCTCTTCATCCGTAATATCGATCATCTCGAAATCCTCTTCGTATTCCTTGTAACCATAAATATATACGTCTTCCGTGCCGAGAGGGTTCAAGGCTATGTATTCCTTGCCCAGTGCATCGAATACGCCTAAAATCCCGCACTCTTCCTCTTCGCCATCATCAAACTCGAGCGTCAGGATATCTTCCTCCTCGTATCCGTATAATTCCTTTTTCTCTGCCATTTCATTCCTCCGTATCTAACCATTGATATCTTATACGTTACTATACCATTATGCTACCCTTTTCGCAACAAAATATTCTATTCCGCATGAAAATACTCCCATACGCTGCGCGCGGCGCGGCGGTTCATGTCCGGCGCCTCTTCGAGTTCTGAAAGGCTCGCCTTCTTGATCCCCTCCACGCTCTTAAAATATTTCAGCAAGGCGTTTTTCCGCACCTCGCCAATCCCTGGTATCTCATCGAGAACGGAAACCGCCAGGTGTTTGCTTCGCAATTTCCGGTGATATTCGATCGCAAAACGGTGTACTTCTTCCTGGATGCGCCCGATGTATTTAAACAACAGGGATTTGCCTTTGAGGGAAATTTCCACGAAATCGTTTTCGCCGCCAGAAGGCCTTGCGGGGCATCCTGCCGCTCCTTCCGCAAAAGATGCTCCCTGATTTCTTGCAAAGCCGCCTTCCCGCCCTTGCGCAAAACCCGTCCCCGGATCTGCCGCAGCACGGTCTTTTTGCGCTGCCGCAGGGCCGCCTCTCTCTTGGTTTTTCACAAATCCATCTCCCGCTTGGTCCGCAGCGCCGCTTTCCTGCACTAGCGCCATGCCGTCCCTGCGGTATACGAGCGCCCTGGTCCTGTGCTTGTCATCCTTGACCATCCCCACGACCGGGATATCAAACCCCGCTGCCTCCGTGACCGCAAGAGCCGCCGCCACATGGCCCTTTCCACCATCCATGAAGATGATATCCGGCAGGACTGCAAATGATTCATCGCCTTGGAACACCCGGTTAAACCGCCGGGACAGCACTTCCCGCATCGCCCCGTAATCATCCTGTCCCTCGATCGTCCGCACCTTAAACTTCCGGTAGCCCTTTTTCTCCGGCTTTAATCCGCGGAAAACCACCATCGCGCCGACTGTATCCACGCCGTTGGTATTGGAAATATCATAGGCCTCCACCCTGTAATCCCGGCCGTCATACGCGCCCTGCGCTTTGCCCATTTCCTGCAAAACCGCAAAGATCTCCCTGCCCAGGCTCTGGTCGCGTTCCCTGGCAACCGCCGCCTTTTCATCGATGGTCTTGACCATCTCCACCACATCGCGGAACGCCATGTCCACAAGCGCCTTTTTCTCTCCTTTTTTCGGGCAAAGGAGTTTTACGCTGCGTCCGCAAAGATCCGTCAGGTACGCCGCAAGCACATCGCTATCGCCCGGAAGCTCCGTCAAAAGCAGCTCTGCGGGGATGTTCGGCATCCTGCTATAGTGCTGGTTGATAAAAGCCGAAAGCAATTCCTTGTTATCATCCTCGAAGGAAGCTTCCATCTCATAGCTTTCCCGCCCGACCAATTTTCCTTCCCTGACGAAAAAAATCACGACATGGACCTCCTCATGCCCCCTGGCGGGAATGACGATGTCCACATCCGCGCTCTGGTGCATCACCACCCGCTGCGTCGCGGACAACGCCTTTGCCGCCTCGATATAATCGCGGAAAACAGCGGCCTCTTCAAAGTCAAGCTTTTCAGAAGCCGCCTCCATGCACTGCGTGAGCCTGGCGATGATTTTCTTGTTCTTTCCATTCAAAAATTCCTTCGCCCCCTCCAAAGCTTCCGCATATTGGGAGGCGGACACAGAGCCGGTGCAGATGCCCCGGCACTGGTTGATATGATAATTGAGGCATGGACGGAAACTCGGCGGAAAAGCCGTTGCCGGACAGCGTTTTAAAGCAAAGCTTGTGTTTAACAAATCGACGATCTTATTGACTGCGCCCGCATCGCTGTAAGGTCCGAAATACTTGCCGCCGTCCTTCCTGACGATTCTCGTTTTGATGATGCGCGGGTATTCTTCGTTGGTAATCTTGATATAAGGATATGTCTTATCATCCCGCAGCAGTACGTTGTATTTCGGCCTGTGTTTTTTGATTAAATTGCATTCTAAAATCAGGGCTTCCATTTCACTGCCTGTCGTGATGTACTCAAACTCGGCGATATGCTCCACCATGCTCCTAACCTTGGAAGGCATATTCCGCTTGGACTGGAAATACTGGCGGACCCTGTTTTTCAGCGAGACAGCTTTGCCAACGTAGATGATGTTGCCAATCCTGTCCTTGTGTATATATACGCCCGGTTTATCCGGGAGCTTTTTTAAATTTTCCTGAATATCAAACATCTTCCCAATACGCTGTGCAGCTGCATCCGCTTCAACCTGTGAATCCGGCTGCGCTGCACTCGTTTCATCCTATTGATCTGGCTGTGCTGCGCAGGCTGCGCCCGCTTCATCGTGCCGGCCTATCTTCTGCCAGCCCGGCCGCACACTATGCGCATTTTATCGCATCAAGGCTAGTTTGACCGCGCGCTCATCACGCTCGTCCGGCTGCATCCGGCCAATTCGGCCAGCCAGCCGCCTGCGCTAATCTTCAAAGTCGAACGGCCGCCGCTCCTTTTCCCGTTCCCTGCGCCTGACGGTCCTGCCCCGTTTCGCGCGTTTCCTGAGCCTTCTGCGCCGTCTCGTTCCCAGATATACCCGCCTGATGAGAATCAAAAGCACTGCGATGCTTGCAACTCCCACTAAAAACAAAGTGACATCCTCATCCGGGATTCCAATGCGGGACCAAAGACCGCCTTCCTTGACGTTTTCCATCGCATAAAGCTCCGTCCTCGCCACCGGGTCGCCTTCCTTGCATGCAATCAGCGTGCCGACAACATCGCCTTTCTTAACCGGAGCTTGCAATGCGCCCTCCTTCACCTTGACCGTTGTGGTTATGCTGTCGCTGTTGTACTCCTTATTGAGCGTGATATCGAAATCTTCCTTGACCGTCGTTTTTACCTCGCCCTTCTCGCCCCGTTTGACAGGGATTTCATTGAAGGCTTCCTTTGATTTCGCTACCGTGTATGTATAGTATTTCTTAAAGCCGTAATCCCAGAGGGCCATGACGTCGGTAAACCGTGTCTCGAGCGAGGTCGCATTCAGCGTAACGGCGATCAGCTCCGTCCCGTCCCGCTGGGCAAAACCGCAAAAACAGTTGCCTGCCGTGCTGGTATATCCCGTTTTCACGCCGATCGCGCCTTCATACCTGAAATTGCCCGTCGCAACGACATAATCCGACATCGGAAGCGTGCCTTCCCCATCGGAAATGCATCTGTTTCCGTTTCGGAACGCCCGTGCCTCGGATAAATTCGTCGCAGGGATCGTATATTCCACCGTGGATACGATCTTGCGGAAATCCTCGTTTTTCATCGCCTCCCTGGCAATGACGGCCAGGTCATATGCCGTCGTCTTGTGGTTCTCCTGCCCTGGGCTGTTCATGCCGTTGGGGTTGGTGAAATTCGTCCCTTCCGCACCGCACCGCCTGGCTCGCTCGTTCATCATGTCACAGAAATTTTGGATCGAGCCGCCCGAGGCTACCGCCAGGACTTCCGCCATATCATTGGCGGAATACAGCATCAAGCCATAGAGAAGCTGCTCCACGGTGAAGGTTTCCCCTTCCTTTACCGCCAGGTTCGTCCCTTCCCCCGATATCCCGGCGGGAACGGTAACCTGCTGGTCCAGCTCCATCGTTTCCAGCACCACGAGGCAGGTCAGCATCTTGGTCACGCTGGCCGGCGTCCTCTGCTCCTGCGCATTTTTCTCATAGAGGATCTCCCCGCTCCCCGCATCCATCAGCAGGGCGGAAGTTCCCTCGACAGACGGCGCATCCTGCCAGTCGATCTTCGCAGAAGGCTTCATTTCTTCTGCAAAAGACGGCGCTGCTCCCAAGAGGAACAGCACCGCTGTCAAAATCACCGCTGTAAATTTTACAAAAGCTTTCCTAGTTTTTAAAGAAATAATCTGCCAGTTCAAATCCACTGTCAAAATACATCCCTTCCTCGCCTGATTTCTCACAAAAACATTTTGCTGCATCGTAAGGTTCTTCCTTTGTACTATCGTATATCACAAAAGGAACAGGTGTAGCGGAGTGCGTCCTGATGGCGAGCGGCGTCCTGTGGTCGGGAACGACCAGCGCCTTGAAATCCTCGCCGTCTTCCCTGAGCGCATCCACGATCGGTTTTAAGACCTTGCGGTCGATGCTTTCCAGGCATGCGATCTTGCCGTCGCGGTCGCCCTGGTGGGAGCATTCATCCGGTCCTTCCAGGTGCATATAGACGAAATCCTTGCCGTCCCGAAATTCCCTGATCGCCGCCTGCGCTTTCCCGTCGAAATTCGTGTGCAGCGTTCCCGTCGCGCCTTCCACGTCCACGGAATCAAGCCCTGCGCAGATCGCAATGCCCTTGATCAGATCCACCGCTGAAATCGCCGTCCCGGTAATGCCGTATTTATCATAAAAGGATGACAAGCTCGGCTTCTTGCCCTGTCCCCAGATCCAGATCGTATTGGCCGGATTGAGACCCTTCTCCATCCTCGCCTTGTTGACCGGGTGATCCTTCAAGATATCGTAGCTCTTTTTCATCATCTCCGTGATGAACTCCGCGCCTTCGCCTTTCGGCAAGTGGCCGCCTGCCCGCTGGCCCAGCACATCGTGCGGCGGCGTCAGCTCATATGCGGTAGATCCGTTATGCACGATCATGCAATGCCTGTAGCTTACGCCCGTGTAAAATTTGATGTTTTCATCCGCAAAGGCTTCGTTGACCGCCTGGATCAGTTCATCCGCTTCCTTGGTACTGATATCGCCAGAGCTGTGGTCTGTGATAATCAAATCCTCGTATGCGCCCTCCCCTGTCAGCGTAATCAGGTTCGTGCGGAACGCCACGTCTGTATCGGACATATCGATTCCGATGCTAGCTGCTTCCAGCGGAGACCTGCCCGTCAAGTACACGGCCGGGTCATAGCCCATGACCGAAAGGTTCGCCGCATCACTTCCCGGCGCAACGCCCGGCGGAATGGTCTTCACCATGCCGACCTTCCCCCGGTGCGCCAGCTCATTGATATTTTCAATTTCCGCTACCTCAAGCGGCGTCCTGCCCCCCAGCGCCTCGATCTTTTCATCACCTGCGCCATCGGGAACTAAGATGAGATATTTCATTATTTATTTTCCTCCTGGAATTTCTTCATGAATGCGATCAGGGCATCCACGCCTTCCATCGGCATAGCGTTGTAGATGCTCGCCCGCATCCCGCCGATCGACCTGTGGCCGTTCAGGTTGTGCATATTATTAGCTTTCGCTTCTGCGACGAATTTCTTGTCGAGATCCGCATCGCCCGTAATGAATACGACGTTCATCAAGGATCTGTCCTTTTCCCTGACCGGACACTTGTAAAGACCGCTATTGTCGATAAAATCGTACAGCTTCTTTGCCTTTTCCACGTTCTTCTCGTGGAGCTTCGCAATGCCGCCCATGTTTTTGATGTGCTTGAACACTTCCCCTGCAATGTAAATGGCAAAGCAGTTCGGCGTATTATAAGTTGAACCGTTGTCCGCATGGATCTTGTAATCCAGGTAAGTCGGCACGTTATCCTTGGCAAAGCCGATCAGGTCTTCCCGCATGATGGCGATGGCAATGCCGGAAGGAGCGATATTCTTCTGTACGCCCGCATAGATCAGCCCGAATTTGCTCACATCGATTTCCTCGGAAAGAATACATGACGACATATCCGCCACGAGCGGAATACCGCCTGTATCCGGGATGTACGGATAGTGCGTCCCATATATGGTATTGTTGTACGTGATATGCACATAATCGGCGTCCGGCCTGAAATCTTCCCGCTTCACTTCAGGGATATAGGAGAAGGTATCATCCGCAGAAGATGCCACGATTTTAATGTCGCCAAATTTTTCTGCTTCCTTCGCCGCCTTTTTTGCCCATGTGCCGGAAATGATATAGTCCGCTTTGCCGGATTTTCGGAGCAGGTTCAGCGGAATCATGGCGAACTGCAAGGTGCCGCCGCCCTGAATGAACATCACCTTATAATTGTCCGGGATGTCCAGGATGTCCCGCAGGTTCTTCTCTGCGTCTTCTAAAATAGCTTTGAATTCAGCGGATCTGTGACTCATTTCCATTACGGATTCCCCGCAACCCTTGTAATTTGCCAGATTGGCTGCTGCGTCTTCGATTACCTCAAGCGGCAGCATCGACGGGCCTGCCGAAAAATTATATGCTCTTTCTCTTTCCTTGCTCAATTTTAGTCACCTCCACTTTTATTATATTGATTTTTGTTGAGCAGTGTCAAAAATGATTGTTTTTAATTATACCACTTTCCCCAGTTGGCGTAAAGCGCAAACAGCGGTATTTGCTGGTTTTCCTGCAAGCGCTTTGCCGCCAGGCGCAGGGCAGCGCCAGCGTATATGCGGACAGCTAACGAGCGGGTAAAGCGAAGCGTTAGAATCCTGCCGCCGCAGATATTTTTCATAGAGCAAAGCCGGCTCCGCCGATTCTATTCCAGCGGCATGCTTTGTTGATATTCCCCAGATGTTCACTGGACATCTGGGACAAGCAGGAAATATCGAAAACACTATTTCCTGCTTAATAAAAAAAGTATGCAAGACGAAACCGGAGGTTCCTTTGCACATATGCCGCCCACTCCGTGGGCGGCGCTTCGCAAAGCGCTTTCTGTGCCTTTTTGCCCCAGCTTTAGCTGGATAAGCAAGACAGACAGAGCAGGTGAAATTCCGCCATATCGCCTCAGCGATATTTCCTGCATTATGAAAAAGAGCAGGAATCCCCTCGAATCCCTGCCCTTCTAATGACACCTTTATAGAAAACAATTTCAACAACTACCACATATCCTTCAACGATTTTACCGCCCCGCAGATTTCCACGTACCGCCTGACATATTCCTCGAAGGTCAGGCGTTCCATCCCGTGGTAAAAGGTTACGTCGTACCTCGTTTCATCCGTGGCCATGCCCGCAAGGCCCAGGTGCTTTGCCACGCTGGGGTATACCGGGATCTCAGTGCAGTGGTGGCGGAACCTCCGCAATGCCTCGGTCGCCGGGGATTCCCGCTGCGCCTCGATCTCTTCCGTACCCAGCCCCAGCCTCCGCAGAACCTGCTCCGCAAGCCACCAGTTCATATTCACCGACAGGTGAACCGGGTCTCTGTATACCATATGCTCCTTCCAATGCGCCGTAAAATATTCGGAAAAGCAGATATCGCAGCCTTCATCCGCCTGCCGGAGCGCCGCCATTTCATTTTCATAATGCCGTTTCATCTGGGCAGGGGAATAAAAATCTTCACTGCTCAGAATCCGCACGATTTCATCTGCGTTTTTCCCTTCCTCAAGCAGGCGGTTGATGTTGGCATCGCCTGTCTCAAAAGGTCCATGGGGCTGTGTCTCCACATAAGCGCCCGCCTTCATGAAATAATCGTTGAACAAGGCTTCCGTCCCTACCTGCGCCTGCGGCCAATACAGCCTCGAGAAAAAACGCGGAATCGTGATTTTCATACAATCCGCAGCAAGCTCATCGTCATCAAAGAATTTCATATCCGCGCCTTCATGCTTCCCACACAAGTATACGTCGCAGAGCTGCGCCACGTAACGCCAGTATTTCTGTGAGTTTTTGCTCCGCATCAGGTGCGTGAACTGCGCGGACACCACATATTCGTCCGTCACCGTCTTCATCGCGCTCAGGTAATAATACAGGGTGGCAACCTGGCAGATCCCGGCGATGAACAGGTACTTCTTGCCCCGCAGGAAAATTTCAATCCAGTTATCCCAGATATACTCCTCAAAGGGTTCCCAGTTCATCGTGGAAAGGAGGTTGTCGGCAAGATACCTGAGCCGGGGCGCAAGAACCAGGAAATATTCGCCCCGCCGGACCTGTTTAAAGTCCAACAGGGGATATACCTTCCCGCAGGCCTCTATCTGCCCTGGATGCTGCGGGTAATCCGTGACAAACCCAGCTACGTTTAGTTCGCAGCCCCACCTTTCTGCAAACCGCTTGGCGGGTTCTCCATAGCCGAAAATCAAAATTTTTTCTTCTTTTAGCTTATGCTTTACCTTTTCCTTGATTTCTGATGCCGCTTTCGCCATAATAAAATCCCCCTAAAGCTCACATTTCAACGCATCCACTAACCGATTATTATCCTCGGTATTCCTGACCGCCACGCGGATGAACTGCCTGCCATCCCGGCTGATCTTGCCCGACAGGTCCTTCACGAACAGGTTGTGCGCAAACAGCA
>CAMNSS010000018.1 GCA_946555345.1 uncultured Eubacterium sp.
AAGGGTAATCACGGCAGACGTCCCTTTCAGCACGCTCCACAGATATTTCATCACGGGTTCTGCAACTTTGATAAGGTCGCTGTTATTCTCCAGGATCATGGCAAGATCTTCACCCGTGGCGATTCGGTTGATGGTATTTTCATACATATCCAATCCGATGGCCTTGCACCTGAGCCACGACGCAGCGATATAATCCCGCACATGGGAATCGATCTCACCTGTCTCTGCGAACTTAATCCAATACTCTTCCAAAACCGATTCCTGCATCACCATAAAGACACCTCCTTCATCCAAATATAAAAAAATACACAAAAACTGCTTCGCTAACGGGTTCTGGCTTTCAATAAGCGCCGCAATCCGCACCATCGGTTTTCCGCATTCTGCCGCGCCTTTTCCCAAGACCTCATTAGCCAGCATTTTTCCAGCTCCAACGAGTTCCATTCCTCCATTCTCCCTGCAAAAGTTCCCCGCATTCACCTGAATATCTGCCCATTCATTTGATTGCCCTTAATTGCTTTGATTCTAACATATTTTTTAACTGCCGTTTCTTCTATTTTTTACCAATTAATAAACACGCCTGGCTTGATTAAATATTTTGGCTTTTCAACCACCTCCATCACCGCATTCGGAATCTAACCATCCTCTCCATAAACCGCATTCTGCTCATATCTTATGCCTGCCAAAAGCTGCAAGGCTTCCTACAGTCATAGTAATACGCAAATTCCATGCCATTAAAAGAATACGTTTAAACCTGGCCCGGCGGCTTGCACAACGCCTTGTAAAATGTGATATTTCAGGGACTTCCTTAGCGGATGGAGAAAAACGGCAACCGTAATGTTTTGTTACGGTTTCCGGTCTTTGCGTAACAAATTATAACGCCAAAGAAAAAACATGGAGCGAAAAGCCTTTTGGTTATTTCGCGCTATTCAAAAGCATTTTATCCCAAAAAAACAGCATAGCCTGTTTTAAGGCTATGCTGCACTTCATTTTTTCCTTTGATGCAATCCATTGTATTTTCACAATATACTTTTCCGCCCGCAAACGTTTCCTATTGCTCCAGCCACTCCATATGCTTTGCGGCAATAAGCGGCGACAGCTCCGATGGGTAGCGTTTTTTCGCCTGCTTCATCAAAGACCAATAATTCAAATAATCATCCTCATAGTCCGGCAGATGATATAGCACAATACGCATCGGCTTTACCCGCCTCAAAAATGCCATATTCTCCTCCGTCAACAAATGGATCACATTGACAAACGCACACGTGATCTGTGTCAGCCCGTTCTTTTCCAAAACGCCATACAAAGCATCGTCCAGTTTGCCGTCTGCCGCAATGAAAAAGGTTTCCGTTCCGTAATCCATGAAAAAACTACAATGCGGCACCCGGCGAAAGCGATCCAATTTCTTTCCCAAATCGAGATGTTCTGTCGGCAGGACATAAATTTTCACCGCATCCAGCTCAATCAGGGATATACCCTCGCCGCAAGGCGTCACCGCTACGTTATTTTCTCGGCATTCTGGTGCAAAATATGGAAGCTGCGGATGCCGCCCCCGATACACGCTGGCCTTTTCCCCATCATAATGGTCATGGTGGCAATGGGAAAAAAGCAAAAGGCCAAGGGATTGAAATATTCCTTGATCCTGCTGCAACATTCCTTCATACGATTCCGGCATTTCCGACATACCTACATCCCGAATGGTTTCCCCTGTTGCAGAAACCCCGCCGTAAATCCCGTCGATCAATATCTTTGTTCCTTTGTTTTCAAAATATAATGCTGAATTGTTCGGATGAAATATCTTTGTCTCCATTTTCCCTGCTTCCTTTTCACATTGTTATGATAAATACCAGATTAAAGCTTTCCACTCTTATAGGGCAGCCTTCTTGCTTCACGGAGGCGGATTTCATGATGGATACGATTTGCCGTAATCATCGAGAGCATATCCCCGGTTCTCCAAAAGCTCATGCATATGCGAATCACAGCAGGCTCACCATACGAAACGATACGCATACACGGAATACACAAGCATCCCGCATCATAAGGCATTGGAAAAGCTGGCCTTCGTTTTCTTCGATGCTCCGGGAATCGTCTATGCAACGCCTGTCCTTGTCACAAAGCCCGGAAAATGTTAATCATGATATCCCTCTCAGTTTTCCGTTAGTTCCTGATACATCTTCATCAGCTCCGCCACACACTTGCTTTCCGTCATATCCTTGACGGAGAACCCGTAAGCCGCCATCACCGCCCTGTCGTTATCCTGGTGTGCTTTCCGCAGCTTGGGCGGCATGGTGGTTTCGTCGTAAAGGCCGGCGAGGCTGGCGTCCGGGTAGATTGCGCGGGCATCCAAGATGGCCTGCGCTGTCTGTTCGATCTTCGCCTTCTGTGCCGCTGATGTCTCTGGCCAGGGGAAGTTATTGTAGACGATATCCTTAGAATAACGGTAATCGCTCTTCAGCCTCCCGCAGACGGCGCGCATCCATGCCATATGCACGTTCGAAGTCAGCACGCCAAAATGGTACAATGTAGCATTTGGCATGATAAATACGGCATCACCACACAATACATCAGGCGGCATAAACCCCATCGGAACATAGCGCCGCCGCTCCGAGGATACCTTCGGGATAACGATGTAAGTCCCGCGCGGCATATTCTCAACATGAAACCGGGCCGGCGTGCCTGCCAGCTTCACCGTCCCAGCGCTTTTGCTGGCAAGCCGGAGCTGGCGCACCGCCTCCACCCGTTTCCTGCACGCTGGCATTTTGCGAAGCTCATCCGGCGGGCAGTCCCCCAGCCACAGGCAGTAGCGGGGGCTGCGGCTGATAAACTCCTTCGAGCCGTACCACGGCCTGAACCATTTTTCTGCCGCTGGCTCAAGCTCCAGAAATTCATCCATTTCCTCTTTCGTAAAAAGGTAGTTCCCGCCATCGATCGGCTTGTTGCCAATCCCGATTTCCGGCACGCCGCAGAGGGGCTTATTCCGGCTCTCGACATACACGTTGTCAGCATCCAGAAGGTAGCCGTTGATGTTGCGGGCTTCCTGCGCCCATTCTGATGTGAACAGCATCCTGGGCGCGTCGTTCGGGGCTGTGCTAAACCCGATGATCACGCAATGCACATGAGCCTTGATTTTTGCCTCGCTGTCCCAGCGGAACGTCCGGTGGGCGAAGTCGATATGCACGCCCGATTCAAACAGGGGCTTCCACAGGTTCGCCACGGCTTCGCCCTGTACCACGGAATTGGTGGACACCAAGGCGGTCCGGACAGGCGTCCCCAGCATCAGGTCCGCCGCTTTCTTGTACCAGCAGGACACATAGTCCAGGTTTCCGGCATTCTTCCATCCAGTAAAAATGGCGTTCACGTCGTCCTTCTGCCCTGCGTCCATCATCCGCGCGCCGACAAAGGGCGGGTTGCCCATGATGTAGCTTAATCCGTGTTTTGAAACCACGCCTGCCCAGTCCATCCGCAGGGCGTTGCCTTCCACGATGTTGGCATAGGATTTCAGCGGCAGGAAGTCCAGTGGCATATGCACCACGTCCTCGGTTTCCTTCATCATCTGGCTTTCCGCAATCCACAGGGCAGTCTTCGCCACCGTCACGGCGAAGTCGTTGATTTCAATGCCGTAAAACTGCCCGATGGACACTTTGATAGGCGTCCAGCCTTCTTCCGTGGCAAAGGCGACCTGCCCGTGATGCAGGAGGCTGATTGCCTCGTTTTCCAGCCGCCGCAGGGATATGTAGGTCTCCGTGAGGAAGTTGCCGGACCCGCAGGCAGGGTCGAGGAACGCCAGGACCGCCAGTTTTTCCTGGAATGCCCCCAGTTTCCTGTTTCTTGTCTGCCCTGCTTTCTCCAGCTTGATAGCCGCAAGCTCTTCTTCCAGCCCGTCGAGGAACAGCGGGCCGATTACTTTATGGATGTTTTCGATGCTCGTGTAATGCATCCCGCCCGCGCGCCTTGTTTCCGGGTTCAGCGTGCTTTCAAAGACCGCCCCGAAGATGGTCGGGCTGATATCGCTCCAGTCAAAATCTTCGCTGCCCTTTTCCAAGACAAGCCCTGCGATCTCGTCGGTGAAGTTCGGGATCTCTATGTCCTTCTGGGCGAACAGCCCGCCATTTACATATGGGAACGCAGCTAGGCCATCGTCGAGGTACTTGTCCCGTTTGCCTTCCTCCGTGTCCAGCGTTTCAAAAAGGTCGGTGAGCGCCCGCCGCCAGTATTTCGCTTCAAAGCCTGCCATGTAATCATGGAACATACCGCGCTTTCCGAAAATGCCCGCATCCTCGGCATAGAGGCAGAAAACGAGGCGCACGCAGAGGATGTTGAGGCTTTTGAGCGATTCTTCATCAGCATCGATGTACTGTCTGTACAACGCATCATATAAAATGCCGACAATCTCCCCCGCCTTGATGGAAACCTCCAGTTCTTTTTTCAGGTGTCCGTTCCCTTCATCGACCAGGAACTGCAGTCTGTAATGCTCTTTTTCAAGGTTTTCCAGCAGGATTTCTTCCGGCTCGTCGTTGGGGCGTTCCATGTCGTAGACAAGGAAGGATTTGAAATTGCAGGACACGATCCACCGTGACCGCTGGGAATACGGCAGTTCCGCCGCATACCGCTTCGCCTGCTGGAACGGCGTGAGGAATGTGCCGTCGGACTGTTTTGCCGCTTTCCGCAGGTCCTTCTCAATCCCTTTCTGCTCGATCAGCACGTGAGTCCTGGCGATATGCCCGTCCATGAAGCTGGCATGGCTCAATTTCACTTGTTCCTCAAACCTGATGAACTCGCCCGGGCTTTCCACGCCGAACACGTCCCGCAAAAGGGACAGCCAGAAGGCTTGCGTCTCGCCTTTTTCATAGCCCCTGCCCCGCCATTTTTCTGCAAACGCTTTTGCTGCGGCTCTCTGCTGTGCATCCGTCATTTCATTTCCTCCAAACCGGTCATTTCCGTAAAGCTAATAGGAATTTATCCTGTGCGGGGATTGTTCCTCGCATTGCCTCTGCCGCTTTACCGAGATTCATGATGCAAGGAACGCTTCCTTTCGGTAACGCCGCTATAATATCCAGCGTTTATTATAACGAGCAACAACGCTCCGCATTGCTCAAATCCCAAATGCGAGTTTCATTGAACGCTTCCTTTCGGCAACGCCGCTATAATATTCAGCGTTCAATATACCATTTCGCTAAATTTAAAGCCGCTAACTAGAAGCGATACAAATTTAATCCGATCTCTTCATCAAAAGCTCTGTCAACCTTGCCGTCAATTATATTGATTACCATTTCACAAGTCGCGCTTACGACCGCCCTGTTTAAATGCCCGCCAAATACTTCGCCCTTCTCATTTCCTGCGCTCATATGGATATGCGCATAAAATTCATCATCCATCGTATTGACTGTCCCTGTCAAAGACACAATTTCAAAATCCCCTTTAAATGTATTTGAATAATACTTTTTCTCTTCTGTTTTGAATACCCCGGCCGTAAAATCATTTGTTGCCCCCAGGGCATTGACACTGGCAAGCTTGATATTTTCCGCTAAGGCGATTTTCTCAAGCTGCCCTAATATTTCTTCCCCTTTGTCAATTCTGGCAATAATTGTGTTGTTGAATTTCCTGTATTCCATATTAAAGACCTCCTAATTATTGTTTACGGTTTGTTTTTTTATAACTGCCTAATAAAAGCCTGATCCGTTCTGCAAAACCTGCCCGTGATGCAAGGATAGTATGATCATGGCAACCTTCGCAAACGCCTCTCCATCTTGCGCATTTTCTCATGCAGTACGTCTTCCTGTTTCGTATGACACGACCCATGTCACTTTTGGAGAAAGCTCATGCCCATGTTCAGCCGCCGTTTTGATCTTTTCTGGGGAAGCTTTTTGTCCCTTTGGCAGATTGCGAAAATGCCCTGACACATGATGCGGTATTCTGCTAGTTGATCTAATACTAGTTTCTACGTTGTCTTTTGCAGAAACAGCGTCCAGAATCTGTTCAGTCTTTCCTGCTGGAACAATTTCTGGGGGCTTTTTAACGAATTTTTTGCAAGATGTCCAGCCCCCTTCAGAAATCCTATGATTTTTAATGCCAAAACTTATTGCAATTATCACAGTAATACTTACACCAGCGATAATCAGTTTCTCTTTGTGTTCTTTGCCCCAGTCCGCCAATGTTGTTTTTTCTTTTTTCATAAGATGACCTCCTATTTCATGCAAATCCCCATTCTAAAACAAAATGGAGCATTTTATAAAACAATATATTACGCTTGATCTTTTCACACAAGTTTATTATACTATTTTAAAAGAGAGTGTAAAGTATATTTTATATTTTATTTTTACTTTTTAGGTAATTTTAGAGGCGGGCATGAAGTACAATAGTAAACAGATCGGTAAGATTATCCTGGCTGAAAGAACAAAGCTTGGAATAACGCAAACAAAGCTTGGGAAAGAAATAGGCACAGTTGGCAAGCAGATATCCAATTATGAAAAAGGGAAATTGATACCCCCTATTGATGTTATGCTAAAAATGTGTGCTGTTTTTAACTGCGAATTAGGCTATCTTCTCGGCGAGGCCGACTATTCCGAAGGCACAAAACTCGAAACTGCAATAATGAATGCCACTGGCCTGAGTATCGATGCAATGAACAATATACGCAAAATAACGGGAAAAGAAAACTCCTGCCTAAATTTTGGCTATGAGTCTGAATCTTATCAATCTATACTTAACTCGCTATTTTCATCTCCTCTTTTTATCTACTTCATCGAGTGTCTCCATGATTTAGATTCCGCTATTTCCAATTCCGAAAATGTAGTTCTTGAAATTGAAAAAAAGATTGGGAAAGAACGTTTGGATGAGGCTCTTAGATTATATGCCAGCATTGCCGATTATGAACATACTCTAGAATTAAAGCCAGAGCAATGCGAAGCGCTCGTTATGGTTGATTCCGCTATAGGCAACCAATACGACCTTAGCTATCCCATAAAGATAGCTCGTTATGAATTACACGAGGCGTTTGAAGCACTAATTGAAAGCCTTTATCCACACAAAAAATAAACAATCCGAAGATTATCACGGCTTTCGTTCAACGCTAAGCCCGATCAAGTCTCATGCTGCCAATATAAAAAACAGATGGGCTGTTCCCATCTGTTTTATTTTGGTGCGGATAAGAGGATTCGAACCTCCACGAAAACAATATTCACACGGACCTGAACCGTGCGCGTCTGCCAATTCCGCCATATCCGCATGGCTATCATCGAAATGATCTCTTCCAATGATATCTTCAAGCGACTTTTTTATTATACTATATTTTCGGATTTATGCAAGTGATTTATGGATTTTTTTATCGCTTTTTCAGCATTTTTTCTTATCCACGCACAACAGTTTCATGAAAATGCTGCTGAACCATCTGGCAATAATACAACCTGGCAGAAACCGCCCGGATTACGCTATGCCTCTTGATAAGCCCGCTCCAGCAAGGGTTTCGCTTTCTCAAAATCATCTGCATTCCTGATGGTTATTTGTAAATCTCCCGTGCCATAATGCCCGATCCCGCGCATATCCCGCGTGAAGCCGTTTTCCAACCGAACTGTTTCCGGATTGAGCTTCAAAAACAATATAACCTGTTTGTTATAAACCTCAATGCATATCATGTTCTGAACCTTTTTGTATGCCAAATACAATTTTAACTGGTTCGACACGATATCATCGCCTAACGATTCAATAAAGCCACAGATCGAATGATACAAGCGTTTCATATCACCAGATGCTGCCGCCAGCTTTTCGAGATGCGATTTCTGCGTAGCCGCCTTGCTCCCACTATCATTAACATTGCTGTTTTCCGCCACAGGGTTGGAAACCGGCGTATTCAAATGTTCAAACAGGAGCAAATCATTATCATATTTGCGGTAGCTGACCAATTTTATGTTTTTTTGCATTTGATTAACTGCGTGTACATCGTATTTGGTAAAATCATGCGCAATGCAAATCACGCACGGAACAGACCAATCGATGCGATTTGCGGCTTCCATTCCCAGCTTTTCAACCACCAGCAATTTAAAATCCGCCTTATGGTCCAAAAGCCAGTCCAGATAGAACAATCCTTGGTTGATGACATTTTCGTTCTGGCTGCGTTTGTACTCGAATATGACCGGACTGTTGTTCTCATCAATTCCAATGCTGTCCATCCGCCCATTCGTGACCACATATTCGCTCTTCAAAAACCGCACGCCGAAAAAATCCTCCATATTTTGTTCAATCAGCGTTTGAAGCTCTTTTTCAAGGGCCACCTTGGACGAATGGCACTCCTTCACGCCTCCAGCCAAAGAAAATAATTTGATATCCGTCATACTGTTACCTCGTCTGCAACCCGCTCATTCCTTATGATTGCGTATCTGTTCTCATTGCATGGTTTCTTGCTTAAATGCTTTTTCAGCACCATCTTGATATGCTTTTTTAACATCAATGATGGGCAATGAATGAACCAATCATATAAAAAGACATTGCTAAAATGTTCTGTTTTATTTTTAAAACCCCATAACCTCCGCAGCTCTCGTGTTATGGGGTTTCTGTATTTCGGGTATGGGCAAGACATAAGCCGGGTTCTGTATTAAGCAATCATCTATCTTGGCATGGCGTCACCGCCATGCTCATGCGACCTACCTTCCGGGCAGCGGCGGACCACCGCTTTTTGCGCCCTATTTGGTCTTGCTCCGAATGGGGTTTACACGGGCGGTATGTTACCATGCCGCCCTGTGAGCTCTTACCTCACAATTTCAACCTTACCACGGCATTACCCGTTTCGGCGGAATGTTTCTGTTGCACTTTCCCTATAGTTACCTACGCCGGACGTTATCCGGCATCCTCGCCCTGTGGAGCCCGGACTTTCCTCATGCACCCTTACGATGCACGCGATTGCCTGTCTTACCCAAATGACATCATAACACTGCAAACGGCTCTAAGTCAATCTTTGATTCGATAATCTCCACCGTATCGCCCAGCTTCTTGCCCAGCTTTTCCTTCATCGCCGCCGCAAAGAACTTTTCCGTGCCGTAATGCCCTGCGTCAAGCACGCACATCCCTGACAGCACGGCGTCCCGCGCTTCATGGTATTTTACATCCCCCGTGATGAAAAGCTCACAGCCTGCCGTCGCAGCCATCTCGATTAAATCTGCGCCAGCTCCCGTGCATACGCCGATCGCCTTGATCTCACGATCCAGCGGTCCTATCGCATGAAATTGCCTGATGCTCATGTCAAGCTGCGCCGCCGCAAACGATATCAAATCCTTATAGAGCATCGGCTCTTTCAAAACGCCGATCCTTCCAATATCCGCTGCTTCCTTGCGTGCCATCATTTTCTCCGCAGAGGCCACCTCCTGCCCTTTCAAATTCCGGACGGCGCTCAATTCCATCCGCTCCATGATGATATCGTTATTGCCACCCTTCACCTTATCAAAAGGCGTATGGCAGGAATAGACAGAAATTCCGCTACGGATCAGCTCCATCACGAGACGGTCCTTGTAATCACCATCATTCAATTTTTTGACCCCATGGAAAATCAGCGGATGGTGCGTCACGATTATGTCCACCCCCAAAGCTTTTGCCTCCCCGACCACCTCATGATCGATCTCAAGACAGGCCAAGAGCTTTCTGACAGGCTTTTTCTGAAAGCCGATCAAAAGGCCGCTGTTATCCCATTCTTCCTGCAAGCCGCAAGGCGCTAACGCCTCAATCGTTTCCACAATATCTGCTACTGTAATAACAGAGTCATTTTTCGTATTTTTACTGCTGTCCATCTTCATGCTCCTCTTCATATTCCTTAATCAAACCTTTTAAATAATCGATATCGTGGCAAATCGCCCGCTCCAACCGCAGATCACGCATTTTGGCCCGTATGACGTTTGAAAGCTTCCTTTGTTCCGCCTCCAGGCTGCGCATCAAAAAATCAAGAACCGGACCTTGCGCATGGATTATCCACGGGGGAATTTTCCATATCATATCGCTTCCCTGTGCATCTGCGCCATTTTGCGTCATCCGCACGACAGGAAGCCCAGCGTGCATTGCACGAAAGCCCCCTGCATCCGCACCGTCTCCGCCAATAGCAGTTTCTGTGCCGGCAGGAACGGCCGCCGATCCGCCAGAATTGTGCTTCGATTCCCCGCTAAATGCATCGGGAAGCGGGACACTCACACAATCCCCCTTTGTCCATCCGGGACTTATCACAGTGATGATCTCCGCAATGTGCGTACCTTCCACCACCAAATCTTCGCCGATAATTATAAAACCATGCGTTAGCAGCCATTTCCGCAGATAGCCCTGCCCAATCCTTGGCTGCAACACAAACCGCTTAAAAGAACAAGTATGCCCGATATCAGCAGCCATGATATCACGGATCAGCCTTCCGCCCATGCCCGCAATCACGACGGCGTCCACTTCTCCGGGCGCAAGCACGGAAAGACCATTCCCGATGCGAAAGTCCATGCCAGGATCATCTTTTCTGCTAGCGCAACCAGCTCTGCATACGCCAGCATCTTTCACGCTTACAGCAACCGCCCCATGCATTCCAGAGCCAAGATCTGCGGCGCTGCATATTTCGCACAGCTCGCCGTCCATGCCTGCATCGCCCCCCGTCACAAAACGGTGCGGGGGCAAACGTTCTTCTATTTGAAACCCATACAACTGGGCGTTGCTTACGGCTTTCGCAAGGGACGGCGCACTGACGTCGGCAACCACCACCTTGGGGCTTTTTCCTGTTAACCTTAAATAAATCGGCAAAAAACCATGGTCGCATCCGATATCGGCCATGGTTTCCCCTGTTTCAATTCTGTCCGCAATCATTTGCAGCCTGCCCGTAAGCCTGCGCATAGCACGCCCGCCCCCTTTGCATCGCAACCGCTAAGCACGGCCGCTGCTTCCATCATCCGTCTACTCCAAATAATCCTTTAGCTTCTTGCTCCTGGTCGGGTGGCGCAGCTTTCGCAGCGCCTTCGCCTCGATTTGCCTGATTCTCTCACGCGTGACATCGAATTTCTTGCCGACCTCCTCCAGCGTCCTCGCCCTGCCGTCTTCCAAGCCGAACCTGAGCTTTAGGACCTTCTGCTCCCTGTCGGTAAGCGTCCCCAGCACATCGACAAGCTGTTCTTTTAACATGGAAAATGCAGCCGCTTCCGCTGGCGCAGGAGCGTCTTCGTCAGGAATGAAGTCGCCTAAATGGCTGTCCTCCTCTTCCCCGATCGGCGTTTCGAGGGAAACCGGCTCTTGTGCAATTTTCAGGATTTCCCGTACCTTTTCCACGGAAATCCCCATCTCTTCCGCAATCTCATCCGAGGAAGGCTCCCTGCCCTCCTCCTGCAAAAGCTGCCGGGAAACCCGGATCAGTTTATTTATGGTTTCCACCATATGGACGGGGATTCTGATCGTCCTGGCCTGGTCTGCGATCGAGCGGGTAATCGCCTGCCTGATCCACCAGGTCGCATAGGTGCTAAACTTGTAACCCTTGGTCCAGTCAAATTTATCGACCGCTTTGATCAGCCCCAGGTTGCCTTCCTGGATGAGGTCGAGAAACAGCATCCCCCTGCCTACGTATTTTTTGGCAATGCTGACCACCAGCCGCAAATTGGCTTCGCAGAGCTTCTGTTTCGCATATTCATCGCCCTGCTCCATCCGCCTGGCAAGGTCGATCTCCTCCTGCGCAGTCAGGAGCGGCACTTTCCCGATTTCCTTCAGGTACATCCTTACCGGGTCATCCACAGCGATGTTCTTGGATATCGTCGCTTCCAGATCGATCTCCTTGGCTTCCGGATTTTCCGCAATGACTGCCTCCACTTCCGGGTCATCCACATCCTCATCATCCATTTTCAGAAGTTCCAGGTCATCCGGCTCGCTTTCCATCGTCACTTCGATCCCTTTGCCCATGAGGCTCTCGTAGATTTCTTCCATCTGATCCTTATCGAGTTCCACATCGCCGATCCGATTGGAAATGTCCGTATACGTCAGCGACATCTTCCCCCCATGGGAAGCCTTATCGACCAAATCCTTCACGATTTGTTTTTTCGTTCCTTCATCCAAAACCTCGTTTTCTTCCGGAGCATCCTTCTTCTGCACAATTTTTTCTTTCTTCACTTTTTCTTCCTCTGAAAATTCTCTTTTGAAATCATTATTCTGCGTCATTGCCTATCCCCTCATACCATGATCTGCTTCTGAATATCCATCAGCTGCTTCGTCAATTTCACGATCTCCTCTTGGTTGTCGTCTTCATCCGCCATGGAAAGCATCGTCAGGATTTTCGCTTCTTGTTTCTTTAAACCCTTTCTCCTCACCTGTGCGATGCAGTCCCGGTAGATATCGCTTTCCTTGCCAACAGGGATCACCTTTTCCCGTATTTTTTCCAACTGCTTTAATTGTTCCTCATCGAGCGTATCGCAAAGCTTTGCTTCATAATCCGTTTCGCCGCTTTGCGCTAGCCTGCACAGTTCCTGGTAAACTGCCCTTCCTGCCTGGCTTGAAAATGCATCCGCCCTGATATCTTCCGGAAGCTCGATCCTGCCTGCATCCAGCAGCATCAGCTTTAACAAGTCCTGCTCGATCAAGGGCATTTCCGCCATTTCATCTTCGCCGCTATCCGCAGTTTCTATATGTGGTGTCAAATTCTTTTCCTGACTATTGTTGCCTGAATATTCAAATCTTATAGCCCCTTCCGAAATTCCTGTCTGGCGGGCAAGCTTTTTTATGTAAAGATCCGCCTCTACAGGCTTCATCGCCTGCAATATGGCGACCGCATCGTGCAAAAAATCGATCCGCTGCTGCTCATCGGACAGATCGTACTTGCCTGCCGCCATGTTCAATTTGAAATCACCATACGGCACGGCGTATTCCATCAGCGCAAGGAATGCCGCCTTACCGTTCTTCTTGACAAACTCATCCGGGTCTTTTCCATCCGTCACCTTGAGGACCCGCGCGCGGCAGCCCTCCTTGTACAAGATATCAAGCCCCCGCAGCGCCGCATTCTGCCCCGCCTGGTCGGCGTCGTAAGAAAGGATCACGTTTTTCGTATACCGCTTGAGAAGCCGCGCCTGGTTTTCCGTCAACGCCGTCCCCAGTGATGCGGACACGTTGCGCACGCCTGACTGGTATAAGGACACCACATCCATATATCCTTCCACCAATACGATCGCATCCGCTTTTCGCACCTCGTTTCCCGTAAGGTTTAAGCCGTACAAATTGTATTTTTTCTGGAAGACGCTGGATTCCTGGGAATTGAGGTATTTCGGTTCTCCCTCCCCGATAATCCTTCCCCCGAAGCCGATCACCTTGCCCGACGTATTTAAAATCGGGAAAATCACGCGTCCCCTGAACTTATCGTAATGCCTGCCCTTTGATTTCGAGAGCAAGCCCAGCTCGATCAGTTTATCCTCGGATATCCCTAAAGAGCGCATATGCTGATAGAGGCTGTCCCAAGATTCGTCAGCATAGCCGATCCCGAATTTATTGAGCGTTTCTTCCGAAATGCCCCGGTTCTTCATATACGTATACGCAGGCGTTACCTTCTCCCGCATGGCCTTGAAAAAGAACCTGGCAGCCTGCCTGTTGATTTCATAAAGCTCGTCCTTATTCTTGTTTCCCCGGAAAGCCCCTGTCAAGCTGATGCCGTACTCCTTGGCGAGCATTTCCACAGCGCCCTTGAAATCGAGGTTGTAGTAGCGCATGACGAAACTTATGACATTTCCCGTCGCCCCGCAGCCGAAACAGGTAAAAATCTGTTTTGTCTCGGAAACAATAAAAGAAGGTGTTTTCTCATTGTGAAAAGGACAAATCCCTTTATAATTGCTCCCTGCTTTCTTGAGGGGGACGACCCGGCTGACAACATCCACAATGTTACACCTGCTTTTTATTTCATCAACTATATTATTTTGATTTCCTGTGTTCACTTTTGTCCCTCATGCAACGCTTTCTTACTAATTATATACGACAAAAGTCACCAGTTTCCTTTTTTTATTTGCGAAAAATTTGTTTTTATCTCCATCCTTTCGCAGCGAAAAGCTCTTCGTACAGATTAATGGCATACCGGTCCGTCATGCCCGCCACGTGATCCTTCACCAGCTCCGCCAGGGAATATTCCCCCCGCATCGAAAGAAGCTCTTTCGGAAGCTGCGTCTCATGCTCCATGTAGTATTGGTAAAGGGACGCTACGATGTCTTCCGCCTTATGGATATCCTCGGCTTTCTTCACCTGTTTGTTATGGTAAACATTCTCGAACATATATGCCCGCAGGTGATTCATCGCGTCGGCTTTTTCCCGGCTGAGCTTCGCATCGGGACGATCCTTGCTGTTTTCAATCATATCGCGCACAAGCGTATCGATCCGTTTCTTATGGGTATCACCCAGTATTTCGATGCAGTCCTTCGGCAAGTCCGCCGCAGTAATGATACCGCTTCTTATCGCATCATCGATATCGTGGTTAATGTAAGCGATCCTATCGCTGGTCTTGACTACCTGTCCCTCCGGCGTGGCGGGAAGCGCGCTTCCCGTATGGTTTAATATCCCGTCCCGCACTTCAAAAGTGAGGTTCATTCCCCTGCGGAAACTGCCCGATTCCAGCACATCGACAACCCGCAGGCTCTGCACATTGTGCTTAAAACCGCCAGGGTGGATTTCATTTAAGACGCTCTCCCCGCTGTGGCCGAACGGCGTATGCCCCAGGTCATGCCCCATGGCGATGGCCTCCGCCAAATCCTCATTCAGCCCTGCGCCCCGCGCTATGGTGCGGGCAATCTGCGACACCTCGATCGTGTGGGTCAGCCGCGTCCTGTAATGGTCTCCTTCCGGCGCCAGAAAAACCTGCGTTTTGTGCATCAGCCGCCGAAATGCCTTGGAATGCACGATCCTGTCCCGATCCCGCTGAAAATCCGTCCTCACGCTGCATTGTTCTTCTGCAAGCCGCCTGCCCCGGCTCTCTGCGGCCTTTGTCGCAAAGGGTGAAAGGTATGCAAACTCACGCTTTTCAAAAACTTCCCTGATGCTCATCTTTTCCTCCGTTGCTATTATCATACATAGCCGCGGCTAGATTGTAAAGCTGTTTATTTCCCGGATCGTTTTGCCAAGCAGCGGATCTACCTGATGCAAAAGCGCAAGGATATCTTCCTGGAGCGGTTCTTCCAGGAAAAAAATATCTTCTGCGATCGCTTTGCAAAGCTCTTCCCGCTCCTCTTCCGCCAGGGAATCATAAAATTGCTTTGCCTGCATTAATTCTCTCATAGGCTGGCACCTCTTTCCAAAGCTTCTGTCCTGTATATGTAATCCATCAGATCAGAAAGCGAATCCCGGTAAAGCTCGATTCCGTCTATGGTATTGCCCGGTGCAAAGCTCAGCATTTCGCTCTCCCTGCGAAAATCCTTCGGCAGCCGGGTCAGCTTCATGATGCCTGCGGCGATGTACGGCGCAACCGCTTCATTCCAAAGCAATGTCCGTTTCGTGTACGATGCATGGAGGGTAAATTGGTAATCCAGGATTTGGACATGAAGCTCGTAAGCGGGGAATTTGCCTTGCAAAATGCAGTCTTCCAAATTGCGTACGGCCCTGTGCGGGTCGAAGCCTGCCATAAATTCGGCCGCATTCCGGTCAAGCCGTCTTTTCTCCGTATCGTTTTCCGTCACGGGAACCCATTTATAACGGACGAGGAATTTTTCGCCCAGTTCATTTTCCCATACCGCTGTATTTACGGAATACCAGCCGATGCCAACAAATGAATCCGACAACCCTTCATGCGAAAACAGCCTGATGGCGCAGTTGAAAGCTTCCGGGTGTTTCACGAGAAAAGACCAAAACCGTTCCCCATGGATTCCATCAAAAAATTCCCCGGCAGAAAACGCCTCGCATAAATCCATCAGGGCAGCATTATCATCGATCAAAGACACCGGAAGGCTCTGGCAGAGCATATCGTATGTGCCGCCTGCCGCCATGAACTTGATATCCAGCTCCTTGATATTCCTCATGGTATCGGCGCAACCCCGATCTCCCAGCATCGAGGAAAACCGCACTGCTACGGGCGTCGCCTCATTGGCGTTTTGTAAAATAGATGCTCTTGTATATTCCGAAAACGGCATATATGGACGAAAAAAGCCCCTGGCTGATACGCCCTTGCGGAACATCAGCCTGGGCTTTGGCATTTCCTTTATCATCTTATGCATTTGCTCCAACAATAAAAAATCTGTCATCTATACCACCTCACGGTAGTATATGCGGCAGATTCTTTTTTTGCTATATCGGAAAAAGAGCCTTTTGGTTTTTCGGCGCGCCTGGCGATCCATATGGCTGATGCCGTATTTTACTGCAAGGCCGCTCCTTCCCCGGCCTGAACTTCGCATCCGCTGGAATTTCCAGGAAACTCCCCGCAAAACCCGCCTGCGCCCTTTCGGGCCTGCGAACGCTTTCCAAGCCTTTCGGTTTAACCCGCTGCGGCGTTCCTAGCGGCCCGTATGGCCGAACCCGCCTGCGCCCCGCCCGGTCCCTGAGAGTTCATCAGCGGTAGACAAATCCATCCGCTCATATCTTGCCGCCACCATCTGCGCAATCCGGTCGCCATTGTTAACCAAAAAGGCTTCCTCGCCCCAGTTGATAAGCGGGACTTTGATTTCACCCCTGTAATCGCTGTCGATCGTGCCGACCCCGTTCACAAGACCGATGCCGTATTTTACCGCAAGGCCGCTCCTTGCCCGCACCTGCACCTCACAGCCCGCCGGAATCTCCAAAAAAATCCCCGTCGGGATCAGCCTTCGCCCCCCAGGAGCGATGCACACAGGCTCATCGAGGTACGCCCTGATGTCCATGCCGGAAGCGCCTTCCGTCTCATACTGCGGCAGGACGCCCGACAGTGTTTTGACATTTATCTTCATTGCTTGACCATCCTCTCCAGATCCAACTCCTTGCCCGTCACTGCCGCACCACAATAAGAGGCGTAATCCCCAATCATTTCCGCTGCCATAAGGATATCCTCTCTGCTCACCGCATCAAAGGATGCCAAAACATCTGCCGGATCATAGGTTTTATCCAGCAGGAGCAAATTCTTGCCCAGGGAAAACATCCTGCTGTTAATGTTTTCAAGCCCAAAGATATAGGAACTCTTCACCTGCTCCTTTGCCATGGAAAGCTCCGCTTCCGTAACGCCATCCCGGCGCAGCCGCAAAAGCTCCTCCTTGATCGCTTCCAGCGTATCCCCAGCTTTTTCATGGGCCACGCCCGCATAAATGCTGAAATAGCCCCAGTAGCTCGAAAAAGCGTTCATCGAGCCGACAGAATAAGCAAGTCCCTTCTCCTCGCGGATATTCTGGAAAAGCCTCGAACTCATGCTTCCGCCGAATATGCTGTTCATCAAAACGAAAGCATAGTATCTGTCGTCATCCATCGACACGCCGGGGATTGCCAAACAGATATGGGTCTGTTCGATATCCCGCACTTTGACATCAAAACGCTGCTGGTACGGCCTTAGCGAAAATGGCTCGCAGATCTTCTCCGCCCTAAGGCTAAGAAGCTTGTCTTCAAATATGCCGATGATTTTTTCCTCATCAAAGTTTCCTGCGATGGCAACGACGATGCTGTCCCTGGCATATTTTCCCTGAAAATATTTGACCAGCTTATCGCGGTCGATTGCCGAAAGGCTCTCCGGCGTTCCTAAAATGCTCCTGCCCAGGGGATTGCCGCTTGAAACCAGCTCCGAGATCGTATCGAATACCGCATCATCGGGCGTATCCCTGACCATCTTAATCTCTTCGCAGATTACCTGGCGTTCTTTATCCATTTCTTCCGCATCAAATGCAGAGTTTGTCAGCATATCCAGCAAAATCTCCGCACCCTGATAGATATTGGAAGACAGCGTCTTGATATAATAGCAGGTCGCTTCTTTGCCCGTAAAGGCGTTGAACATGCCGCCGATCTTATCCACATCCTCCGCCAGCTCCTTTGCCGTGCGCTTTTCCGTACCTTTGAACATCATATGCTCGATATAGTGGGACACGCCCGAAACCGAATCCTGTTCGTCGCAAGAACCGGCCTTTATCCATATCCCCAAAGCTGCGGACTGGACGTAATCGGTTTTTTCCATAATAAGAGTCGTGCCGCAGTTAAGTTTTTTCGTTTTTACCATACTACCTTTGCCTTTCACTAAAATTACCTATGGTATTGTAACACAAAAAGGGGTGTTTTCATATAGTAGCATAGAACAATTCAGTAGAAATTCATATTTTAGGAGGTAAATAATGAACTGTTTTAGTACATCTCAATGCAATACAAACGGAGACTCCTGCTGCCGCGCCAATGAGCTGTGCAGCTTTAGCGGAAACCTTGATGATGTAACAGCAACGCCGATTTATGTCCAGAGCGTTTATGATGCGGTAAGATTCAACCTGCAAGGAATGAAAACGGTGCAGGGGCTGAAATTCACGCCTTGCCTGCCATGTGGCTGCACGATAAACAAAATTTTAGACGTAAGGATCAAGAAGGTTTTCGATCCATGCAATGCCGACGATAAGGATAATCTCACCCTCGAAATGGAAACCGGTATTTCCGGCGCTTGCTTCGTCAACGATTCAAAGGGCGTCGTAAAGACCATCGGGCCTGACGGGATGCCATCGGAAAATATGCTGTTCGCCGATACCAGCGATTGCGATTGCACCGGATGCGGAACGCCTATCTTCGGAACGCAGAATGCGAAAATCTGGGGAAACATCGTCGTGTATTTAGACTTGTCGGTATGCGACAGCTGCGGCCGCGAAAGCTGTATTACGGTCTGCGCCGAGCTGAATATCGCCAAGCCAAACTGCCCTCTGGTTCTCACCAACTTCTTTGAACTGAGCATGCCGAGCACGAGCAATTCCGCATTTTTCCCAAGGCTTACAGAACTGGCCAATGTGGGATTCAGCGCACGGCTTGCAACCAACAATGCAGCGAGGGATCTGTGCGTTGACGGCAACGGCGAAATCAGCGCCAACTTTATCGTAACGATATGCGTGACAGCCGAAAAGAAGATTACCGTCCCGGTACAGCTTTGCGTCCTGTCCACCGGCTTTGCCAATGCACCGCTCCAGGAAAACCTGTCCGGCGTGATGTCTTGTCCCGGCCTATTTCCTGAGAGAATTGATGGAAGCAGCGATTCCTGCTGCGACAAAAATATGCCATGCGGTGAGCCTGGAGGCACGTTCTGCGATCCATGCAGCACACAGCCGATTGACAACAATGGCTGCGGCTGCAGTGATTACCCACCGGCAACGTGCAAGTAGGTGCAGGTAAATACGAGCAAAACGAAATATATCTTGAAACGGATTGCACCGAAAAACAAATTGCATCGAGAAAAAAACAACCCCGCGCCCGCCGCGGGGTTTTGTTCAGGCAACAAACAGGCCCTCTTGTTTTGGCAGGAGCGCTTTTGAATGCACTAAAAAATATCCGTTCCTTATATTTTCTTATATTTTGCAGGATGAGAAGCTACCTCGCTGGTACGCTATGCTTGATTTGCACCAGCAGAAGCACTAAGCTAACGCCCAGCATAATATGCCCGATTCCGGCAACGCCGGAGATTGCTGCGTTTGCGCCGGAAGAAAGCGTAATTCCAAGTACCTGGGGTATGCCCCGCACCACAAGCATTACGGCCGTTAGGTTCAAGCCTATGTGGTAAACGGCCAGCACCTGCCGGGTCTTTACGCCGGTAAAGGAAAAATTCTTTTCCAACAGGAGCAGCAGCAGGAAAAGCACCATGCCCAGCAAGAAGTAATGGGGATGTACCGCTTTAAGGGCTGTTTGGGATGTAAAATCATTGAATTTGGCAAACTCCCGATAAAATACGCCACCGCCCATCGCAAGGATGGCGTACAGCAGAGCCATGTTCATGTAGTATTTCATGCGTATTTCTCCTTTCCTTGCATTCTTGCTTCATGGCAAAACGTCCAATCGGCAAAGAGCAGACAGACAACGCCAAATAAGGTTTCTGCGATTGCCCTTATGCTTTATTCTTCTTTATTTTCAGTTTCATCTTGAACTTCGGCAAATACCGCTTTGCCAAAGTTGCAGCCAAACAACAGCCCAGCCAGCAGAAGCGATGCGCCCAAACCAGTATAAAATACCGCAATAAATCGTTCTGGCGCAATCCCGCTTATCCGCAGGACGATACGAAGGATGTTGAACCCCGTTGAACATCGGCTTGCCACTCTGAAAAAATATACCGGACAAACGGGTATTTGCTTCTATTTTTCAAAAACAACAAAACCACATTCGTAAGGATGATCACAATACACGCTTTTTTTCTTATCAGTGCGGTATAATAGGATTTTCAGGATAATTAGAAAATCCCCGCCACCCGAAATAATCATTACTTCTGCCAAGAAAAGCAGCAGTAATTGATTTGTAATCACCGCAACCGCCGCAATCCCGCCCCCCAAGACTAATGTGGGCATGGCGGCCCCTAGCAAATATTTCCACCTTTTCAATGGCTCCGAACAAGTGCAGTATGGGGAAAAACTACTCCAAATAAATCCGAAATCAATCGAATGAAAATGGTTTTTCGCAAAACTCCCCCAAGTGATTCCATGTATTAACTCATGCAGAATGATTAGGCATGGAATAAGCAAGAATGCTGCTGCGGCAAGCCCCAAAGAAATTCCCTCTAAATCAAACCCGTTCACATTATAGTAAATCCAAAGGGTAAATGCCATAAATGGCAATATGCTTAAAGGACCTAAATAATTCGCTTGTTTCATATTGAAAATCATACTCTTCGCTTCATATCCATTTTGCTGCATTTCAGAAGTGAATTTTTCAAAATCATCTTTACGTTTCAATTCTTTTTCCGTTAATTTTCTCTTGTCCTTGCCCATGCTTAATTCCTCCGAATCGAATTTGCCGAGATAAAAAAGATATTGTACCATATCCAGCTGCGAAAAGCAATCTGCACTACTGTAGAAAAGAAGGTTACCGTTCTAATACCGTTCTGTGTTCTGTCCACCAGCTTTGCCAATGCGCCGCTCAGGAAAACCTGTCGGGCATGAGGTCCTTTCCCGGCCTATTTCCTGAGAAAATTGATGGAAGCAGCGATTCCTGCTGCGGCAAAAATATGCCGCGCGGTGAGCCTGGAGGCACGTTCTGCGATCCATGCAGCACACAGCCGGTTGACAACAATGGATGCGGCTGCAGTGATTTCCCACCCGCCCAGCCTTCACGCCCTCCCCATCAAAAAATTTCCGCAAATTCATCCATTCTCTTCTTTGTTACGAGAGGGATGCTTGTATCCCATCCTGCCCCAGATACCCCAGCGCTTCATCGACGATTTTTTCCACCCGCGCAAGGCCAAACGAAGTATCGATGCAGATATGGTAATTTGCCGCCATGCCCCATATCTGGTTGGTATAATACCTGTAATGCTCCGCCCGCTGCCTGTCCATCTGCCGAAGCCGCTTTGCCGCAGCCTCCTTGGAAAGCCCTTCCGTTTTCATGACCCGCTCGATGCGGTGCTTCGTCGGTGCAAAGAGGAAAACGCTCAAGCATTTTGCATTGTCCAGCAGCACATAATCAGCGCACCTTCCCACGATAACGGCATTTCCTGCCGCCGCAATCTTTTCGATCGCCGCCGCCTCCGCCGCGAAGACGTTATCCTTCGGCGAATCATTTTCGGGGAAGGCATACACCTGGTTGAGCAAATCCCGCACTTTACCGCGCGGAAGGATCTCTTCGCTTTCCGAAAGCCCAACAAAGCCGCATCCCGTCGTCCCGGCGCTTGTCTGAATCGTCTCCTTGTCATAAAAACGAAAGCCGTATTTTTCCGCCAGGCGCATCCCGATCTCCCGTCCGCCGCTGCCATATTGCCGCCCGATCAAAATACAAATGCCAGGCTGCGCGGCTTCCTTCCCCCCTGCAGCCGCCTGCCCTTGCCGAAACAGCTTCTGGGGGAGAAAAGCAAGCCGCCTGCTGATGAAACGGGCGATGAAACCCACGAAAAGCGCAGCAACTACCGTGCCTTCGCGCACGCCGGAAAGCTTTCCAAGAAGCGCGAAGGAGAGGATTGCCGCCGTCACCGATATCGAAACATCAAAAACCACCTTCGTGATGCCAAAGTCCGTTTTCCACGTATGTACCACCGCCCGGACAAAGGATTCGCCGGGCAGCATCACCACATTGGCCAGCATTTCCGCATACACGCCGATGCCGAGGATCACGCAGCCGATCAGCAGATACGCGAGCTTCATCGCATAGATATTCGGCTCTACAAAGCCAAGGAGCATCATGCTGAAATCGATGAAATACCCGAATGCGATCGATACCGGGATTTGCAACACGTGTTCCAGTTTAAAGTTTTTTCGCAAAATAGCCAGCTGCAAAACAATCAGAAGCAAACTGAGCAATATCGTAAATTCACCTAACGAAAACGGAAATCTGAGGCTCAAGACATAAGGAACCGACGATATAGGCGAAGTTCCCAGGTCTGCTTTCGTCACCATGCTCACGCCAAACGAGCTGATAAAAAGCCCGATGATAAAAATGATGTACCGTTTCAGTTTTTCCATAAAGTATGACCAATCCTTTCATTCAATGACTCTTCTGTCATTCCATTAAACTCTTCCTGGGCAAAAGATCTACTGGGCAGTCGTCTCCGCCCGCTCCACTGCTTCATTACTCCTTTATTGCTTTCCGCTATTCATCCTTCCTGAACGCTTTATTCCTTTTTGCTTTGCGACTGGATTTTTTTCAATTCTCTGCCCCTTCACCCTGTTGTTCGTTTGCTTCCCTGCTTCATTAAATTATTCTTTCGCTAACGGCTTATTGCATTAAACCACTATTCTATGAATGTTTTATCTTATTGGATTATCTTCAACCATTCCTCCGCTAAATTGCATCTTATCAATCCGCTATGCCATTGGTCCATCATCCCTTTAATGCACTGTTCTTTTAAATCACCACGCATTGCTTAATAGACTTATTATCTCACCAAATTCCCGTATATTTTTTCAAAGACCGCCATAAACGACGTGCGCTCCGCCTCTGAAATTCCCTCAAAAACTTCTTCTTCAAGGCTGCAAAACGCCTGCTCCACCATCCGCTGGTACGTCCTTCCTTTTTCCGTAAGAAATATATGCAAAGAACGCCTGTTGCCGTTGAGCATACGGCGTTCAATCAGCCCTTTCTCTTCCATGCGGTTCAGGATCGAGGTAAGCGACGGCGCTTCGATATGGCAGCCCGCCGCCATATCCTTTTGATTTGCGCCATCATGATATTGCAAGTAATCGAGAACCTTGGGCTGTCCCAGCGTAAGCTCCGTTTCCTTCAGCGATAAAATTAACTTTTTTTGAAACATGGCATGGTTTGCCATTGCGAGATAATGAAATGTATGATCCATGTGCAGCTCCTTTGCAAAAGTATGATTTTTGAACCGCTTGGGCATTAGCAGATACTTCAACGGTGGTTTTGGGCCTTTCTGGCATTGGGACTGTTTCATCTGTCTTCAAAGGCAGTTAGGCACATTAAAGCCAGGATGTTTGAGCGCTTCGGGTCCTTCATGGCATTCTGGAATCTTGTGGCATTTTGGAAAGCGGTGCTTGTTTAAAGCGGTTTTCGGCGTTTCAAGCTGGGGTGCGATAAGCGCTTTCAGCGTTTTCAAGGTCATTTTAAGCGTTCTCAAAATAACCCCAACAATTGATTAGAATACTAACAATTAGAATTATAACGATTTCCGCCAGAAAAAGCAAGGGAAAAATAACGGCTTTTACCGTTTCCGTGAACATAATGCCTTATCACCATATGGAAAACCTAAATTCTTCATACGAAAAAGGCAAGGTTGCCATGCCCTTGCCTTTTTCGTGTATCCTTGCTTTTATATTATACCCTTGCCTTCATGCTGCGCTGCTCTTTCAGCTTGCCTAACCCACAATTTGAAACGCCTTCCCCGTTTATTCGTCCACTCGCCCATCACCTGGCCGGAAGCTTGCCCGCCTTGCCGCCAGGATTCATCTGCGCTTTTTACGGTTCAGGACCGTTTCAGCCTTCCCGCCGCCTTGCAAACAGGACGTACAGCCCGTCTTTTTTGCGCCTAGCCAGTCCACCGCCCAACCCGAAGGCCTTCCCGCTTTCTAGCTCGCTCTCCTCTCGATTCTGAGCTTGTCCGCAATGATCGCAATAAACTCCGAGTTGGTCGGCTTGCCCTTATCGTTCTGCACCGTATAACCAAACAGTGCATTGATCGTTTCCAGCCTGCCCCTGTTCCAAGCGACCTCGATCGCATGGCGGATCGCCCGCTCCACCCTGCTCGGCGTGGTCTTGTTCGCTTTGGCAATCGCAGGATACAGCTCCTTGGTGACAGCTCCCAGAAGATCCATATCCTCGACTACCATCGTAATTGCATCCCGCAGGTAATGGTATCCCTTGATATGGGCGGGAACGCCGATTTCATGTATGATGTTTGTTATCTCAATCTCCAGCCGTTTCGCTTCATCATCCCCATCGCTTGTCAAAATCGCTTTGGCATACTGCATCTTGTTCTGCTCGTTCTCGTCTACCCCGGCGAGCTGGTTGATGCGCTTCATCAGCACATCCAGGTTAAATGGTTTAACTATGTAATATTCAGCGCCCAAACCCAAAGCCTTCTGGGTAATCGGTTCTTGTCCTACTGCGGATAAAACGATAGTGCGAGGATATTTTTCCATTTCCAGATTATTGATCGTTTCCAGCACGCCCAGCCCGTCAAGGTGGGGCATTACCATATCCAATATCAAAATGTCCGGCTGCTTTGTCTTAATGTTTTCAATAGTTTTAAGCCCGTCGTGAGAAACAAAAGCCAAATCGATATCATCTTTCTCCTCAAAAAAGTCAACAAGAATATCACAAAATTCCCTATTATCGTCAGCGATACCAATTTTAATTCTTTTCATTCTTTTCTCCCCCAGTCTTTTCCCCACAAAACAGCCATTTCGACAGCCGTTTTGCAAATACATGATGATAAAATAGTGATTTTCACTATTTTTGACTACGTATTTATTTTCAAATATTGGCAGCGCTTTATCAATGGAATACGATGAACAAATTATTTTAATTTTCGACACTGTTCGACTGTTCTAACATCCACTCGATAAAAACGCCGTATCCGCGCTCCGGGTCATTGACAAACACATGGGTCACAGCGCCTACGATCCGGTCGTTCTGGATGATCGGGCTTCCGCTCATGCCCTGTACGATGCCGCCGCTTTCGGAAAGAAGCTCTTTGTCCGTAACCCGGATCACCATGCTTTTATCTGCGGGTGCGTCCTGATCCTCAATTTTCTCGATTTCGATTTCAAAACGCCTGATTTCGTTATTGGAAAGCGTCGATAAAATATAGGCCTTCCCCGGCTCTACCTGCTCCTTTGTTCCGATCGCAATAGGCTTTTGGTAAAGCGGATTTTCGATCGGATGGTAAGCGATCCCGAAAACGCCGAACTGGCTGTTGCGCACAAGGCTTCCCAGCGGATCATTTGCATGGTAAAAAATGCCCTTGATTTCTCCCGGCTCTCCGCTTTTGCCTTCCTGGATCTCCTGCACCTGCGACTCTAAAAGCAGTCCTGTCTCAACCGAAAGAATCGAATTTGTCTCCGGGTCTACAATGCCATGCCCCAGTGCGCCAAAAGCCGAATTAGACGGATCATAATAGGTCAGCGTCCCAATTCCGGCCGTCTTATCCTTCACCCAGATCCCAAGCTTATAAAGGCCATCCTCCTCCGACTGGACCGGATTGATTTCGATGCTGAGCGTCTCATTGTTCCGCTTGACCTTCAGCCTGATGATATCCCTGATCTCGTTCACCAGCTCCTGCACCTCGTCCGCCCGGTAAACGGGCGTCCCGTTTATTTCCAAAATGACATCGCCGATCTGAAGCCCGCTCAAAAGCCCAGGGTTTACCGTCTCGCCGTCTTTTCCCTCTATTTCCTCCAGCCCTACGATCAACACGCCCCTAACGTCCATTTTAACGCCGACAGACTGCCCGCCCGGCACCAGCACCTTCTCCGCCACAACAGGCACTGCCGCAGGGCTGCCATCATCCGAAAAAACCTGCCCAACCGCAGCAATAGAAAGAAGAAGCCCGCATAAAACCAGCGCACCCTTTTTCAGAAACCCCTTCATTGAACCTCCCTAGCTATCAAAGTTTTCAAGGAATTTACCCAGATCTTCCTCCGTTTTTAGCCTTACCCCATCGACAAATAATTGCTGATCCCGTTCCGAAAGCAAATCAAATGGAATCGACGTGATCAAATAAAGCTCTTCCTTGCCGGTTTCGTCACAGATAAATACCTTTACCACTCCGTTTACTTCTTTTATTAGATATGCGTCAACCTCCGGTTCTGTGCCTGGCCCTGTATCATCCTTCTGGGAATCCTGTTCTTCGTCTTCTTCAAAACCCTGCTTTTCATCCGCCTTTGTGCTTTCCTTTTTTTTGTCTTCACTGGCGGGCTTTTTTGCATCCACCTGCTGGACGGTATCCGCTATGGGCTGCTCTTCGTCCTGCCCCTGATAATTGAGCCATATGCCAAAGGTCATGATAAAAACGCCCAGGGCTGCTAATATGACCCTGTTCCTCAACTTTTTTCTTCTATCGTCTCTAAACATAATATACTTCACCTCATAACCTATTATTATCAGTATTTTCCTGTTTATACTTCTTTCAAAACACGAAAAAACAGAGCCTTCCCCATCATGGGAAAAAGCTCTGTTCCATGCGCAGCGCACCGTTTTATGCAAAGCGCCCTCTTTCTTGTAAAGCATCCAGCTTCCTGCAAAGCGCAATATTTTATTCTTTTCGCAGTAACGCCTCCGGCACGGGAATTTTCGACGCCACAAAAGCCGATAAAAGCATCGGCGGCAGATAAGTCAGCGGAAAGCATAGGAGCAGTACGGCTACCGCCATCAGCGGCTTTCGTGAAATGTATGCGTAAAGCGCAGCGATCGTGACCGCTACGGCAAACGATCCATCCATGCCCGTTACCGCCGCCACCGCATAGCCTAGGCAAAGCCCGGAGAATATGATTGGAAAAATGCTCCCGCCCCGCCAGCCAAAATTGATGCAGATGTTCACCAAAACCAGCTTTCCGATTGCGGTAAAAAATAGCAGCATAACAGAATATGACTGCCACGCATCCATCATCTCACCCATTTCATGCTCGCCGGAAAACATCGCCAGCGGCAGAAAATAACCCACGGCTGCCACGGCAATACCAGCGGCCAGGCAGCTTGCGATTCTGTGCGAAAGCAAATGCGCGCTGATCAGCCCTGTCACTTTGTTGATGCACAGATACAAAAATCCAAAGAAAACGCCTGCTGCCAAAAGCAGGATGAACCACTTCCATTGCTGCCATCCGTAACCGTGATGCACATCGAATCTCGGAAGCCCCATGCCAGTGCCGGTCAGCCTGCCAAGCCCGCTCATCGCCAGCATGCCGCCTGCAACGCCCATAATATATACGAAAATCCGGTCTTTTTTGCCCGCCAGCTTTTTCCCGTATTTTTCCGCCTTGCTGTCCGGCTCTACATTGCCGACGATGCCAAAGAGAGGCGCATTGAAGATTACCCCCAGCGTAGCCGCAATCCCGCTCTCGGCAAGAGCCGCCACCTCATGCCCTTTATATTTCAGACGGTCGCCGATGAAACAGCAAAGGCCTGCGATAAGGCCAGATAACCCTGCTTCCGGACCTAACGCGCCGCCAAAAATGAGCGGCAGCAAGGCGGATACGGCGATGACGGGAAGCCTGTCGTATGGATACGAGCCTTCTTTTTTGATCCGCCCCATCACCTGTTCCATATCATCCGGCAAAATTCCGTGCTTTTTCTGCCACAGGCCGATCAGCAAACCGCCTGCAAGGCATACCGCCACGTTATAAAGCAGCGTATTTTCCAATCCAAGCATTTGTGGGATGCAGCCCCATAGCAAATCAATCCCTGCGGACATGATGGTTAAAACGAGCCAGACCACTGCGCCCGCAAAAGCGCCCAGCAAAAAAGAAAGCAATCCGAATATTAATATCTTACCAAATTTGTTCATTGTGTACTCCAAATATACTGCGATAAAATAGCGGCAACTCCCGCTTCCACGATAAAGCTAGCAAAACCTGATTTGTTCCCGCAATAAGACGGCCGAACCAATTCAACCGAATCCATTTCCACAAAAAATCAGCAAGCTCCCATTGTTCCTGCAAGGAAACCGGCAAAGCCAATAAAGCCTGATTCTTTTCCTAAACACTAGTATAATACGGTTTCTTCTATTTTGCCAATTATTTTATGTTTCTCCTCTTCTATTTTATCAAAATCCATATTTGGGATGTAGTAACCCTCCAGCTCGTCATGAAACGCCTTCGCCCGTTCCAAAAGCTTCACCGCCTTGGCGATATTTTCCCTGCTATCCTCTGCGAGGCTATGATAGAGCGTTTCATAGAAATCATCCGCCTGCTGCTGCCAATCGATTTTGATTCTCGTCACGTGCCGATCCGCTGTTTCCGAATCAAGGGAATGATATTCATTGCAGCTAACGATCGCAAGGCCTGCATCTGGCACAATGATATGTTCCAGCTTCTGCCCTGGATCCATCGGGCAATAAAATTCCTCCACATCATAGCCGGCTTCGATAATGTCTTCTGCTATTGGCGCTAACAAGGTCTCTGTCCGAAAGCCAAGCGGCGATTCAATTAAAACGATTTTGTCCATTTGCCCGGCCAACGAACCAAGCGTGCTTTGAATGCCCGCAGGGGTGATCGCGCCTGCGAAAGCCTTGCGCCTTGTTCCGCAATGGGCGGCAGCGCCTTTATTGATTCCAATCTGCTGTCTGTATGCACGCACTTTTTCCGGCGGGATCATCACGTCTAACAGTCTTGCCATGAAGTCATGCTGCGCTTTTGCCGCTTTCAAATATCCGTAAGCAAAGTCAAAGGCTTGCGCGATGTTTTCATTGCAGCTGATGATCTGCTCCCTGCTGCCCGCAATGCTTCCTTCATCCCAAAACGCCCCCAAATTGACGATTTCATCGACAGCGCCAGGGTTTTTCGGATCGACGATATGCGGCGCTGTGCCATCCACCAGCAAGATTGCACGCTCCTTCAATAAAACGCCGTCCAGGGAATCTGGGTCTGATGAACACCAGAGGAAATCCACGGACTCCCCTTTCTCATGAAAATACCTGCCAGCCGCTTTCATCAGCGTGGATTTTCCCACGCCCGGGCCACCTTTCAGACAAAAAATTTTTTTTGCTTTCCTTTGCGGCAAAATGTAGTTATAATAAGAATAGAATCCTTCGGGAGTATTTCCTCCCGGAAACATGCTTCGTAATTGGTCTTTCATGCATAACCTCCTTTTTCACATTAGTTATGATATGCAGTTTTGCTTGGAGTTTGTTCATAGAAAGGCGCAATACAACAATGATTATTTTGAAATGAGGAAACTATTATGGAGACCAAGTCTAAAAAACCGAATTTGGGCATCATCGTAATTTTGTATTTGCTAGCTGCATTGTTCCTGGCCTATGGAATCTACCGGGTATACTGTTCGGTCGAGTACGTCCTGACCTACGATAGCAGTGCTGCTGTTTCCACGGCAAATATCCTGCAATATGTAGTTTCTGATTCCGTCATATATTTGGGGTTCGCCATCGTAATATTTGCCGCCGCTTACCTGATGCAATCGATGCGCAAATTGCAGTTTCCTGCCATCCCGGCCGCAATAGCAAACGAAGAACATGGATTTATGGCTGAACCAGAATCGGAATCTGCGCCTGAAAGGGAAAGGAACGCAGGCGCCACGCCAAATTCCAGAGAGGAGAGCGGACTTAGCGCAGGGCAAACGGTTGGATTGGAAGCAAAACCGCAAGCTGGATTTGAAACGGGACAAGAAGAAATCCCCGCATCCGCTGTAACCGGGACGGAAGAAACCCCGTCAGGTTCTTTGCCATCCGAAACAATGCAAAGCGCAGAAATGCCACCGCATACGCCTTTATCCGACGCAAGGCACAACGCAGAGCCAATGCCATCCCATCTATCCGGGGAAATGACGCGCCTGCCGGATAAAACAGAATCATCGCCGATATTTACAGAAAATAGCCCGGCCATGACGGAATCCGTGGAAACATATGATTTTAAGGAAAAAAACGCCACTGGCGCAACACCTTCCCATAATCCTTTGGGAACGGAATCAGCCGATACTGGGACAAAGTCACCGCAAGTATTTGCTGAACCCGTGACTGCAACACAGAGGGAATCGCAAGGATTTATGGAAGACACACCTGCCCGCCAGCTTGACGAGCCTATGGCCGCATTTAACACAGGGCAACCGCATAAATCCGCAAAAGAAAGAGTCGCCTCGCGCAGAAAGCGTTCCAAAAATGCCCGCAAAGCGAATGCTGGGACATACACGGAACAACCTCGTGTTCCCGTTTCTACCGAAACCACGCCGCTTAAAGATACGAAGCCGAGCCAAGGTTTTGACAAGGCAAGCGTGGCATCGGCAAAACCTGAACCTGAACCAGTCATTGATGAACCTGCACTGGATATCAGCAGTGCGGAGTCCGTGGAATCCGCATTTGGGAAACTGAAATCGGCATTCAAAAAATCATCGCCTTCTTTTGAAAAAACAGAACCAGCCGAAAAAACACAAAATTTCACGGATGCTCCGTCCTCTGCGGGATTTGTGGATGCAAAACCTGCCCGCCAGTTTGACGAGCCGATGACCGCAACACACGCAGAGCGGCCGCAGCAAGCGCCTGACGCAAATACCCCGGCACACGCACAACAGCCGCAGCAAGTACCTAGCGCAAATACCCCAGCATATGCAGAGCGGCCGCATGATCTTGCCGAACCTGAACCAGTCATCGAATTGGAATTTGAGCCGGAAGAACCAAGAACGGAAATTCCAGCAAAACCAAATGCCGACACTAAATTCGGCGTAAAATATGAAACGATAACGATCACAGAGCCTAAACCAGACGAAAAACCAAATCCGGAGCCTGATTTCGACTCCATCGCACAAAATTTATCGGATACGATCCGCCTGCAAAAAAAGGATCATGAGATACTATCAAATGCGATTAAAGACATTTTTAAAGAGAAATAAGGTTAAGGTTATCGCAGCAGAATCGTAAAAATGAACAGGACTTTGAAATTTTTTAAAGGCATTTCCTTAACCGGCCTAAAGCTGCAATGCTGAACCGCCAGTACAACCGATGGTATTCGATGTATAAAAAGAATCGCCACACTTATGATTTGTGTGGCGATTTTTTCTTTCAAAGGACTTTTACAGCAAAAATCTTTTTACTTTTTCTTGGCAAGCTCTGCCAGCAGTTCCCATTTATGCAGGATATGATCATATGCATCCTTGCTATGCGGGATCATACAAAGGCTGCAATCCTTCGTGCCATTTTCCGTATAGCGGAAATTACCCCCGCATCGATCACCCAGCGCATACAACGGACAATAGCAGAAAAGGCAATTAAAATCTTCCTCGTTTGTTACAGTATGGCATGGAAAATATTCACATTCCTTATTGCAAAAGAATTTGTATTTACACATGGCTGCTTATACTTCTTTCGGAAACTCATCATCATGAGCGGCTTCCGAAACAGCGTCCTTCGCTGTTTCTAACGCTGTTGCTTCCTGCGGGAACGGCTGTGCCGTCGAACCTTGTACCGCATCAGATGGCTGTGCCGCAGGCTCTGCAGTCTGCGCTGATTCTGTATTTACAGGTTTTTCCATCTGTGCCGATGTTGTGCTAGCTGGCTGTACTGGCGTTGCACCGGCTGGCCGCTGTGGCATCGTCGGCGGCTCCGATTGAACCGGCGGCTGTACGACGGAAGCTTTCGCATGCCCGCCAGAAGATGCTGCCGGAGGAACTGCCGCCGGAATCCCATCGAAATGCACCGGTGCAGGTTCCGTTTCTTTAATCAAGTGGCCTGCCAGGATTTCATAGAAACCAACGTAGGCAGAATACATATAGGCCGTTAATGGCGTCACAAAAAGATAAGTTATGATGTTCAGCACAATCACAACTGCCGCCGACGGATACCAGATAACCATACGCGCTACCGTCAAGAAAATCGATATTGGCAGCACGGTTAAGAGCGCCCACCCGAAAAAGGAAATGGTCAAGCAGAAATACTTGGCTTTATTGCCCTTCATCATCATCTTGCTTTCATCCATGCACTGCCTGATCCCTTTGCTTGGATCATCCGCCAGGATGAAGAAAGCCTGGCTGTACCGAATTGCCGCAATAACGCCCGGAACGACAAACAGCAATCCCCAAAGCACGATAAAAAGCGTCTGGAACAGCATCAGTCCCAAGGCTTTTCCAAACCGTTCAAAACCGAGGAAAATATCGCTTATCCTTACGATTTGCCGCCGGAATGCCGCCAAAAAGAATATCGATGCCCCAAGCTCGAAAGCGCCTGTTACCAGCAAGGTATAGACATCGCTAAGGAATGAATGGCTTGGCATACTGCTATACATACCGCTACTATACAGATACGAATCCATCGTAACGCCAGTTCCGTACATCAGGCTATACAGATCCATCCTCGTCCCGAAAAGCTCATTCAGGATCTCCGGCGGCGCCATGACACACAGTTCATAGACAATCATAGCCAGAATGGCCACTTTCCACTTCCCCGCCAGCGCATTCCGCCCTAACGCACGGAGATTCTTGCTGGGTTCCGTGATGATAATATTCTGCCCCATCATATTTTGTTGCATGGTTTACCTCTCAAATTTGTGTATTTTCGATTAATACAGGTTCGCAAAGATTTCCGCAATTTCAGCTTCTGTCAATTCCACATAGTTGTTGCCCAAGAGTCTCTGCTGGTTATCGATCGTTGACTTTGCAAATTCAGCGATCTGGTCTTCCGTCATGCCGTATTCCTTCAATGGCTTCTTCTCGATGAGCTTGCCGAGGAATTCGTCGAGCTGCGGATATACGTCAGCTGGATCGCAGCCCAGTACGTCTGCAAACAGCTTATTCGCTTCTTCGATCTTGCCTTTTGGCTGCTTCTTCATGTACATCTTAAATACTTCCGTGAAGCAGATGAAGTTTGCTTCGCCATGCGGGATATGGAAAGCGCCGCCGTGTGCATAGGAGAGCGCATGGACTGCTGCGCAGCCTGCATTGCCGAATGCGATTCCGGCATAGTTGGAAGCAAGCAGGAAGTCCTTCAACAGGTCTTTTCTGTTTTCAGCGCTGTTGCCGCCTCTTTCGATGATCTTCTTGTATCCGTTCATGATCATTTCGATCGCTTTCACGGAATACATCTCCGTAAACGGGGAAGCCTTTGGCGAAAGGAAGGATTCTACCGCATGGATCAATGCATCTACGGAAGAAGTAGCGAACACTTTATCCGGCAGGCCCTGGAGCGATTCCGGAATCAAAACAGCTTCGTCGGCATAAGTCTGTTCATCAGCAATGCCCTTCTTCAAATTGAGGGAAGGAATCGAAGCAACCGCTACGTTCGTTACCTCTGAACCCGTTCCGCAAGTCGTAGGAACGACAACCAGCTTTTTCACCCTCTTTGGAGCTACCTTTCCCGTATAAAGGTCTGCTACCTTATCAGGGATTTCGCAAGCCAATACCTTGCAGCAGTCTACGATCGTGCCGCCGCCGAAAGCAATGATTCTGTCGTATTCGTACTTATCCATTTCAGCCTTCATGGCATCCATCATTTCATCTGTCGGTTCGCCTGCGCCGTATTTTTCCTGGTAAACGACCGGCATATCGATGCCGAGCGGCTTTACATACGGATCGTACATCCACTGGTTCGTTACCAGGATATCGCCCTTTCCCAGCTTAAATTCTTCATTGAACGCCTTAAACGTATCGAAATAATGGATGGCAGGAACTACTCTTAATGCTTGCATTTTTCTTACCTCTTTTCTTTCTCGTTAAAACATTAACGTCTCGCACAAATTTTCTATCTCATCAAAATATTAACGTCTCGCACAGATTTTCTTTTCACGAATCATAAAGTGAGGCAAAACCTCTGCTTATGCGCCTATCTGAATTTTAACGCCTCATGAACATCTTACGCAAAACTGCATTTCTTATGCAGCGCCTTAAGATCCCACGCAAAGCCTATCTTAAAACTCTGCGTTGAATCTCTCTTTGAACTGCTCTTTCAGTTCTTCCCTGAAATCAGGGTGTGCGATGTTGATCAGCTGCCTTGCCCTGTCTTTCAGGTTTACGCCCTTCAATTTTGCAATGCCGTATTCGGTCACGACGTAATCGGCGTCACATCTCGAAGTCGTTACAGCAGCGCCGTGATCGATGAACGGAACGACCTTGGAAATCATCGAGCCGTCTTTCTTCACGGTCACGGAAGGCATTGCGATGATCGCCCTTGCATTTCCATCCTTTGCCATGGATGCGCCGCGGATAAAGTCAACCTGTCCGCCTACGCCGGAAATCTGCTTCGTGCCGATGCATTCGGATACGATCTGTCCCATGAAGTCGATCTGCACGCACGCATTGATGCAAACGAGGTTCTTCAAATTACAAACCGTCATCGGATGGTTCACATAGTCTACCTCTCTCAATTCAACCATCGGGTTCTTATCGCACCAATCGTACAGCTTTTTCGTTCCCATCAGGAAGGTTACGACCATCTTTCCTTCGTCGATTCCCTTCTGGGAGCAGTCGATCGCGCCTTTTTCAAACAGGTCAACAACGCCGTCGGCGATCATTTCGGAATGGATTCCCAGGTGCTTCTTATCTCCCAGCTGTGCCAGCACGGCATCCGGAATCGCGCCGATGCCGAGCTGCAACGTATCGCCGTCGTTGATCAAGGAAGCGCAGTTCTTGCCAATCGCTTCTTCGACAGGACCGATTTTCGCTGGTTTGCTCTCCGGCAGCGGCCTGTTGAAATGAACGAAAGCATCGATCTCATCCACGTGGATATACGTATTTCCGAATACCGTCGGCACCTGGTCATTCACTTCAACCAATACAACTCTTGCGGATTTCACGGCCTGCATCGTATAGTCCGAGGATACGCCGACATTGCAGTATCCATGTTCATCCGGCGGCGTTACCGTAACCATCGCTACATCTACGTGCAGGATGTCCCTCCTGATCAGGCTTGGAATTTCGTGGAAAAACACAGGGATAAAATCGCCATGCCCTTCTGAGATAGAATTTCTCACGGAAGGAGATGTGAACCATCCCTCATACCGAAATGAATCGCTGTTTTCCTTTTTCGCATATTCGCCCTTACCGAGCGTTACCATGTGGGATACCGTAACATCCTTATATAAGTGCTTATTCGCAACCATCGCATCGACAAGCGCCACAGGTTCTGCAACAGCATGTGCGAATACGACATGGTCGCCGGATTTAATCAGCTTCACCGCTTCATCAGCAGACATCGTTCTGTCTTCATAAGTTTTTTTCCAATCCATGTTTTAACATTCCTCCATTTCGAAAACTAAACGTTCAAGAGTTCTTCCTTGATTTTTTCGATTTGAGCCTGATCCCAAATCTTATACACGCCGCCCGTTACATCGAATTGCCCATAAGAAGCACAGCAGGCGGTACAGCCGCCTATGACTAAAAGGATATCGTATCGCTCTCCCTCAACGGCATGGGAAAAATCGATATCCGGTATTTCATTTTGAAACTTGCGGAAAACAGCGCCCCTGTCAAATCTCGGATTGCAGCCCCCACAAAATCTCACGCCACACTTCATAAGCAACCTCTGCCTTCGTTTCCATTCATTGCTAAACCAATAAACTTTAAAATGAGACCGCTTCGGCTTACAAAGCGGCCTCAACCTTTTTATTGTATATGATCAGCCTGTCGTCCCAGGCCTTATTTGCCAAAACGGGTTTGGCTATTTGATGCCTGCGATGTTCTTAGCAAGCGCTTTCTTGCCTTCCAGGTTGCCCTGTCTTGCGATCATGATTCTCTGAGCCTGCGGAGAACCTGCGCCGTGCAGGGATTCCGTCCTGTATCCAACTGCGGAAGAACCTAAGCACATATTTTCGATGAATCGTAAGATTCGCATTCTTTCTTCCGTCGTGCAGGAAGGAGCAGCAGCAAAGTACTTGTTGCAGATTTCGCCCACTGTCTCGCCGTTCTTGCCAACCTTCAGGCCTGAATTGAAGTCGGATTCTGCCGGCATCGTTACCATGAGTCCGCCTGCGATGTCTTCAGCCAGTCTCGTGATGTCATAAGGGAATCTCGTTACGTTCTGCTTACATACGTTTGCCAAAAGCAGGTCGATCTGGTAGTTTCCAGCTTCCGTCTTCTGGCCTTCAGCGGAACATGCGATACCGCAGCAATACAGCGTTTCATTCAGGTGGATCATTTCGATCAGCTTATCCTTGATGTGGGAAGCCTTCTGCGCTCCATTGTATTCAGCAGCCAGTGCAGCAGCGCCGATCAGCACGTCGCCTACGCCAACTTTGCAGCCGCCGTATGACTGTCTGTGGTATCCTGCAAAACGTTCTACCATCATGTTAGCGAAATCATATTCTCCAGCCATGAATACATATTCGTTCGGAATGAATACGTCGTCGAATACGACGAGCGCTTCTTGTCCGCCGAATTTAGCGTTACCCAGGTCAACGTCAGCGCCTTCTTCCATCTTTCTGGTATCGCAGGACTGTCTGCCGTAAATCATGTAGATGCCTTCTGCGTCTGTCGGCGTTGCAAACGATACTGCGTAATCAGCATCGGCTTCCCTCATTGCCTGCGTCGGCATGATGATGTGCCAATGGGAGTTGATCGTACCAGTCTGATGCGCTTTCGCACCTCTTACCACGATACCATCTTCTCTTCTTTCAACGATATGCATGAATAAATCAGCATCCCTCTGAGCGCTTGGCGCAAGGCCTCTGTCGCCCTTAGGGTCAGTCATCGCACCATCTACAACGTAGTCGTTTTCCTGAACCATCTTCAAGAAATTCTTGAAGTTTTCATGATATTTTGTTCCATGCTTTTTATCCATTTCATATGTAGTTGAGAATACAGCATTGAATGCATCCATACCTACGCACCGCTGGAAGCAGGAAGCCGTTTTCTGTCCCAGGAGACGCAGCATTTTAACCTTTTTGATCAGATCTTCGCTGCTCTGGTGAAGATGCGTGAAGCGGTTGATCGTTTCACCAGTCAGGCTTGATTTCGTCGTCATCAGATCTGCGTATTCAGGATCGCTTGCCAGTTCATATGTCATGCCGACACAGTCAATGGAAGGTCTGATAATCGGATGATCCACCCAGTTTTCAACCTGTTCACCAAACATATACACTCTGGTCTTCATTTTTCTCAGGCTTTCAATATACTGCTCTTTTGTCATTAACATATTAAAATCACTCCTTTTATTATTTGAATTTTTTATCACGCTTGATTGCGCATAAAAAATTGCCCACTACTGTTCTTTGTTCAAAATTTTTCTGGCCATGTCCAGCAAATCTTCGCTGACCGATGTATCCAGCACCACGTCGCTGAGTCCTTCGACATTTCCCATCACGGTCTCCTTCACCACATCCTCTATGGTCATCTGCGCCGATGGGCAGGATGCGCATGCACCTGTCAGTCTCACATATGCGACACCGTCCTCCAGCCTGGTCAAAACTGCGCCGCCATAATGAGCCGCCAGCACGGGGTCAACTTTATCTTTTAAAACTTTTTTGATTTGATCTTCCATAACCATACCTCGTTATTTTTCTGAACAAGGCTATTATATATCTTGCGTTTCGGTTTTTCAAGGGTTTATAATAATCTTGCGTAAGAAATTAAAGGAAAAAAGAAAAAATGAAAAAAGCGATAATTATCACATCATATTTTGAAAATTTTCTGAACATAAAAAATTATTTGCGTTCCGAGGACTACGTGATTTGCACCGACGGCGGCTATGACATTGCCAGAAGGCAAAACATCGAGCCCGACCTTCTGATCGGCGATTTTGATTCCATCGCATTGCAACCGCCAAAACACTTGAAAATAAAGCGTTTTCGACCGGAAAAAGATTTTACGGATCTGGATCTGGCACTGAAAACAGCGGTGGAAATGAAGCTTTCCGAAACAGAGATTTTTGGGGGCATCGGCGGGCGGCTGGACCATACCGTCGCAAATTTGCAACTTTTGTCTCACTATAGCGATTCCTTTGACCGGCTCGTCATGCTCGATGCAAAAAACAAATGTTTTGTATTAAATGATAAACAAAAACACGGTCTTGTCATTCCTGCTGAAAAGGACTGTTACCTTTCCCTTTTTTCTCTTTCAGAAGCATGCCATGGCGTAACGATCCAAGGCGTCAAATACCCGTTGCAGGATCATACTTTGACGCGTGATTTCCCTTTGGGCGTCAGCAATGAGTTCAACGAAAAAAACGCCGTCCTTTCCATCAAAGACGGCGCTCTCCTCGTCGTGATTGCAAAAAAATAAAACGAATTTCTAATAAAAAACAGTTCGTTTTCATATAAAAACGAAATATTTTTGTGCAAAATGCATCGCACGCTGCACCAGGCTTTTGCCGCAAACTGCGGTTTAACCGCCTCCTGCCACAAAGGTCTCCTATGCTTGCGGGCTTCGCACAACAGCGCGGCAGGGCTTATCCGGACTCCTATTGCGGCTTTGCAGCGTTTACCTGCTGTTTCAAGCGGCCAAACAAGTTCTTTACCTGCGGGATGCACAAAAGCACGACCGTAATCGCACCTTCTACCGCCAGATAGGTAAGGTTATACCAAAGCGACCATGTCAATGCGCTGAACCCCTCTGGCGCATATGCGCCGAAGAAGATCACGCCCGACAAAACGGCGCAGACATAACGGCAGGCAACGCCGAATATGTACCCTTTGATTAATCCATTCTTCTGTGCGGCGAATATGCCGCCAAAGGCCAGCGCACCGAACGCCAAGGGATAATCCAGCAGCATCTGCACGGGGTGAATGACATATGGATTGAAGATCAAATCGATCAAGCCTACGCACATTCCCGCCATAAGTCCCCGCCTTACGCCAAAGAAATACGCGCACAGCACGATCGGCACCATGGAAAACGCAGTGATGCTTCCGCCCTGCGGCATCCGGAAAATCACCAGTTGGTTGAGAATGATCGAAAGCGCCACCAAAACGGCCGATACCGCAACTGCTTTCGTATCCATCGGTTTTCCCTTGCCTGAATATAAAATCACGCCAAACAAGATGAGGATCACCACAACGATAGTGATTTGTCCAATTGCTGAATCAAAAAAAGCTTGTAACTCCATAAAAAAACCTCCTTTAAAATAGGAGGGGAACTGTACTTTTCCGAGAATGTCCCATAAACGGAATCCATCTCTTCATCAGTGCTTCCCTACGCCGGTATTATCCGGGTCAGGTTTTGAGGGTTACACCGCACGGCGGTGAATCTCAGCAAAAGCTCCCCTAGCTGTAAATTAATTGAATTGTTACGTAACGATATTTATATTACACGAATCCAGGCGAAAACGCAAGCAAAAATCAGCTTTTTTGCCAGCTTACAAAGTTCGCCTGCACGATCCAAAAAGGCCGCCATACGAAAAAATCATTCCTTCGCCCAGCCGAAAGTACACTTCACGGCTTTATGCCAGCCGGCAAGCAATTCTTCCCTCGCCTTGCCGTCCATATCCGGCTCAAAGACGCAGCCAGCCTGCCAGTTCGATATAATATCATCCGTGTCCTTCCAGTAGCCCGTGGCAAGCCCCGCCAGATAAGCAGCGCCCAGCGAGGTCGTTTCGATGCACTGCGGTCGGTATAGCGGCATATCCATCAGCCCCGCCTGAAATTCCATCAAAAAATCATTGGCAGACGCCCCGCCATCGACCTTAAACGTATTGATGCTGCGCCCGATATCCGCCGCCATCGCCTGCATCAAGTCATAAGTCTGGTACGCCATGGATTCCAGCGCCGCCCTGACCAGGTGGTTTTTATTGACGCCCCGCGTCAGCCCCAGCACCGCGCCCCTGGCATAAGGATCCCAATACGGCGCGCCAAGGCCTGTGAAGGCCGGGACGATATAAGCGCCCGCAGCATTTTCCACGGAACGCGCCATCTGCTCCGACTGCGCCGCATCGTCCAAGAGCCTTATTTCATCCCGCAGCCACTGGATCGTCGCACCAGACACAAAAACCGAGCCTTCCAGAGCGTAATATACCTTACCGGAAAGCCCCCAGGCGATCGTCGTAATCAGGCCGTTTCCCGACATGACAGGCTTCTGCCCCGTATTGGCCAGCATAAACCCGCCCGTCCCGTACGTGTTCTTTGCCTCTCCCGCAGAAAAACAAGCCTGCCCGAACAGAGCCGCCTGCTGGTCTCCTGCCGCGCCGCAGATCCGCACAGGACCGCCGAACAGCCTTTCATGGCAGTTGCCGTAGACCATGCTCGAAGGGCAAGGCTCAGGCAGCATAGCGAGCGGGATGTCCAGCTCCTTTAGAATATCCTCATCCCATTTCAGCGTATGGATATTGAACATCATCGTCCTGGATGCGTTGGAATAGTCCGTCACGTGAACCTTTCCCTCCGTCATCTTCCAGATCAGCCACGTCTCGATCGTCCCGAAAAGCAGCTTCCCGGCCTTTGCACGCTCGTAAGCGCCCTCCACATGCTCCAAAATCCACTTCAGCTTCGTCGCCGAAAAATACGGATCGATCAGAAGACCCGTTTTTTGGCGGAAAGCATCCGCAAGCCCCTGCGCTTTCAGCTCATCGCAAAACGCCGCCGTCCGCCTGCACTGCCAGACGATCGCATTATAAACGGGCTTTCCCGTTTCCTTGTCCCACACAACGGTCGTCTCGCGCTGGTTGGTAATGCCGATGGAATCAATATTTTCATATGTAGCGTTGATTTTCAGCATCGCCTCCTGCGCCACGCTGATCTGTGTTGACCAGATGTCCATCGGATCGTGTTCCACCCAGCCCTCGCGGGGAAAAATCTGCGCGAACTCCTTCTGCGCTACGCTGGCCTGCTTTCCCTTCCTGTCGTAAAGAATGCACCTCGCGCTCGTCGTGCCCTGGTCCAGGGCCATCACATATCGTTGATTCATCATATAAACTCCGCCATGATCCTGTTGGAAATATCCATGCCTTTTTCCGTGAGATGCAGCTTGTCCTCCTTTAACACCAGACGGCCTTTGAATTTTTCGAGGATTCGTTTATCGAACACATCAAAGAAATCCATCTCAAAGGTTTCCCGAAAATCCACAAGGTCAATACCCGCCATCTTTCTAAGCCCCGTAAATGCATAGATGCCCATTTCCTCCCGCTGGCTGTAATTTTTGATGCTTTTTTCATCCACGGGCGCTTTGGCTTCCTTGATCGCTTTTATGTAGCGGTACATACTGTCGTAATTGCTAAAACGGCTTCCGTTTATGAAGGAACTCGCACCCAGCCCCATCCCCAGGTATTCCGCATACGACCAGTATTTCAAGTTGTGCCGGCTTCTGTATCCCGGTAAAGCACAATTGGAAATCTCGTAATGCTCATATCCCACCGCTTGCATCATTTTTAACGCCATGTGGTACATTTCCCGGTCCGTTTCTTCATCCGGCGCTTCCATTTCGCCATTCTTGATCATATCGTAAAATTCCGTTCCTTCTTCGATTTGAAGGCTGTACAGGGAAATATGGGAGGGCCTTAAAAAAATCGTCTCCCTGATCGTATCCTTCCACATCTTTAAATTCTGGCCTGGTATCCCAAACATGATATCGACGTTGATATTATCAAAACCCGCACGCCTCGCCCGCTGGAAATTGTAAAACGCATCGTTCTTGCTATGTACCCTGCCCAGGATTTGCAGGACGTGGTTTTCAAAGGACTGGACGCCGATGCTGAGCCTGTTAATGCCCTTGCGGAGATACCGCTCCAGCTTTTCATCGGACAGCGTGGCCGGATTGGCTTCGATCGTGATTTCCGCATCATCCGCCACGTTAAAATTTTCCCGCAAGCTGTCCATGATCCGTCCGATGTCCCACGCCGAAAGCAGGGACGGCGTACCGCCTCCGATGTAAACGCTGTCCACCTCCCTGTAGTGCCAATCGGCGGACTTGAGGTTCATCTCCTCGATCAAAGCTTGTGCATACTCTGAAATCATTGCACTCTCGTTACACCGGAACGAGAGAAAATCACAATACTTACATTTCTTCACGCAAAACGGTATGTGAAGATACAGCCCGAGGCTGTTATTTGTTGTCGTCATACTTCAGCACCGCAGTAAACGCTTCCTGTGGCACTTCTACCGTGCCAAATTGCCGCATCCGCTTTTTTCCTTCCTTTTGTTTTTCCAACAGCTTTTTCTTCCTGGAAATGTCGCCGCCGTAGCACTTGGCGATTACGTCCTTCCTGTATGCCCTTACCGTTTCCCTGGCGATTACCTTCTGCCCGATGGATGCCTGGATCGGCACTTCAAACTGATGCATCGGAATTATTTCTTTCAGCTTAGCGCAGACAAACCTGCCTCTCGAATAAGCCTTGGATTCGTGTACAATCATGGAAAAAGCATCCACGATATCCTTGTTTAAGAGGATATCCAGCTTTACCACCTTGGATGGCTCGTACCTGGAAAATTCATAATCCAGCGATCCATATCCCCTCGTCTTGGACTTGAGCGCGTCAAAGAAATCGTAGATGACTTCGTTTAACGGCATATCGTAATGGAGGTTCACCCTGTTTTCGGTAATATACTCCATGTGGAGCATCCTGCCCCGCCGCTCCTGGCAGATTTCCATGATGTTGCCGACATATGCCTTCGGCACCATGATATCAGCCTTGACCATCGGTTCTTCGATGTGGTCGATCAGGGCGGCGTCCGGAAGATTCGACGGATTCTGTACCATCTGGAGCGTCCCATCGGCCATCACCACTTTATAGATTACGCTCGGCGAGGTCGTAACCACGCCGAGATCAAATTCGCGTTCCAGCCGCTCCACGATGATTTCCATATGGAGCAGCCCTAAAAATCCGCAACGGAAACCAAAGCCCAGCGCCGTGGAGGTCTCCGGCTCAAAATGAAAGGCCGCATCGTTTACTTGCAACTTTTCCAGCGCATCCTTGACATTTTCGTACTTCTCCCCTTCCGCCGGATAAATGCCGCAGTAAACCATCGGCTGTACCTTTTTATAGCCGGGAAGCGGTTCTTCCGTCGGATCGTCCGCAATGGTGATCGTATCGCCGACGCGGGCATCCGCCACCTGCTTGATGCTGGCGCAGATATACCCTACCTCGCCCGCCCGCAGCGAGCCGCAAGCGACAGGCCCCGGCGAATACACCCCGACCTCCGTCACTTCGTACTCCTTGCCTGTGTTCATCAAGCGGATGAAATCACCCGTCTTTACCGTGCCGTCAAAGATACGGGTATATATGACTACGCCTTTGTAATTATCGTAATAGGAATCGAAGATGAGCGCTTTCAGCTTGCCCGCTTCATCGCCCTGCGGCGCAGGAATTTCCATAACGATCCGCTCCAAAAGCTCCTCGATGCCAACGCCTTCTTTCGCTGACACCAGGGGCGCTTCCTGTGCATCCACGCCGATCACTTCCTCGATTTCCTGCTTGATTTCATCAGGCCTTGCCGACGGCAGGTCGATCTTGTTGAGAACCGGCATGATTTCCAGATCCTCGTTCATCGCCAGGTAGACGTTGGCCAGCGTCTGCGCTTCCACTCCCTGCGTCGCATCCACCACCAGCACTGCGCCCTCACAGGCGGCAAGGCTTCTGGATACCTCGTAAGTAAAGTCCACATGGCCCGGCGTATCGATCAGGTTGAAGATGTATTCGTTGCCGTCCTTGGACGAAAAGACGAGACGCGTGGTCTGGAGCTTGATGGTGATGCCCCGCTCGCGCTCCAGCTCCATGTTATCGAGAAATTGCTCCCGCATCTCACGCTTGGAGACAAGCCCTGTCTTCTCAATAATCCTGTCCGCCAAGGTGGATTTTCCATGGTCGATGTGTGCGATGATGCTAAAGTTTCTGATGTATTTCTGGTAATCTTTCATTTCTGCCTCTCGGATTGAAGTTTCTACCTTGTATTTTAATGGAAAAGCCTTCAATTAGCAACATCCAAAACCAATTTTCCTCCTTCCCCTGTCGTTTCCAGGCAAATGGTGTCCAGCGCTATGATGCTGCAAGTGCCGATAAAGAACACGATAAAGATCAGGATTGCTTTGAAAAACGTTTTTTTCATCGGCTGTGTGTTTTCCTCCTTCGTATGGTTTCATGCGGCCGCATATGTAAAATGATTAAGCCTTCCGCCCGGCCCGCCGCCTTACTGTTCTTCTGCGATCACCGATGCCAGCACTTCCGCAAAGTATTTGCCGCAGGCTCGGGCTTCTTCGATGGTATTCTTGTTATTGCCAACCTCAAGCAGCAGCGCTTTGTTGCTGATAAACCCGTTATAGTTGTAGGTCTTTTCGATGATCGGACCGCCATAGCCTGTATGCAGGCTCTCCGCCTTCTGGCTGACCTTTTTGGCAAAACTGTACAGCTCCGTGTAATTTTCGTTGGCTTTTCCCACGACGATGCCGAATTTCGCCACCCGTTCGCCATCTATCGTCAGGTATTTTCCTTCTGCCGCCGAAGACGGCGCTGCATCCCGGTGCAGGTCGATCACGTAAACCGCCGTCGGATATTTCTTGACCAGGGAGCGTATGGTTGCCAGCGACCTGCTGTAGGATTCGTTATAAGAAGGCCTGTCGTGGACCGTCTTATCGTGGATAACATTGATGCCCTTCTTCTTGAGTTCGTTTTCAAGGACATTTCCCACATCCCTGACCGTTCCTTCTTCATCCACCCTGTGGTAATTGCTTTCGGAATACGGCATATACGATTCGCTGCTATGGGTGTGGTAGATGATGACGAGCGGATCACCTGAAACCGTTACCGTTTCCTCGGGCTGGGCTGCTTCGGCCTTTGGCTGCGCCTCTTGCGTTTCCTGCGTTTCTTCTGCCGCCTCCTCCGACACAGCGTTTTCCGCCCCTTCATCTTTCTCGCCCTTTGCCGCAGTCAGGGAATTGTCCGCATCCTTTGCCGCAGGAACGAGCTGCTGGATGCACATCTCGCCCAGCTCCTTTTCATCGATCCAGACATCATTTAATGCAAAAGATGGCTTCGCTTTTAAGAAAAACAAGGTTGAACAGAAAAATATGGCGATTGCGGCCGCCAGCAAAGCTTTGTGTTTCAGTTCCATAGTTGTCCTCCATCCGTTTCTTCTATGAATATATGCCAGGATGAAGCGTTTTATTGATGCCGCCCGCAATTATATCCGAAAATTCTTTGATGATCATGTCGATATCCGTCGAGGTCACGATCATCTGTTCATCAAACTTTTCGATATAAGCTTCAATTTTTTCTGTGCTTTCCATATTTTCTGCGAGGGCATCCCTGATGATCGTCGTCGCATCTATGACGGTAGGGACGCCGATCGCTACCACCTTTGCCCCGACCGTTTCTTCATTGATCCCCGTCCTCGTATTGCCCATGCCGGCCCCGGGGGAAATCCCCGTATCGGTGATCTGTATGGTCGTGCTGACACGCTCGATATTCCTGGCGGCCAGGGAATCGATCACTAAGACGACCTCCGGCCCGGCGATTTCCACGGCTTTTTTGACGATGTCCGCTGTTTCCATGCCCGTCGTCGCCGTCACGCCCGGAACGATGCAGCTCACGCTGGACATTTCATCATCGCCATCCGCCTCGAAGATAATAAACAGATGCCTGGTGATCCTGACCTTGGAGGCGACGGCAGGACCTAGGGAATCGGGCGTGACCTTGCCGTTTCCCAGGCCCACGAGCAAGACTTTCAGGTGATAATGAAATGCGATCAGCTGCTTTAGCTCCTCCGCCACGGCCCGTTCCACATTTCCCTTGACGAGATCCGCTTCTTCCAGGATGCCTTCTGCTTCTATGGTGATGTAGTCGCCGATCGGCTTTTCCATCCTGGCAGCGCCCGCCGGATTGGTGATTTTGATCCTGGTCGCCGTCACGCCGTCTCCGTAATTCACCTTCTGCATGGTGACGCCCTCGATTTCAGAAGGCTTCTCCTGGCTCTCGTCGAGGATTTCCCGCCGTTCGATTGCCAAATCTGTCCTGTAGTTCATGTAATCTCTCCTTTTCCCGCATTTGTTATCATTTTTCCCTTGCTTTTCCCGTTCTATTCCTATATAATTATTGTTGCGATTTTATGCTGTGAAACACTTCGCAGCAAGCTATAAAATGAAGAAAGTGGGGAAATTTGAATGGCTAACATTAAATCCGCAAAAAAACGAATCCGCGTAATCGAAAAAAAGACAGCGAGGAACAGGCGTGTCAAAGATCACTTGAAGACTGTTTTAAAAGCGTTTGACGCTGCGCTCGAAGCCGGTGATATGGAGCTGGCGAAAGAAAAGCTCGCATTAGCCGAAAAAAAGCTGATGCAGGCTGCTGCGAAGCATACGATCCACAAGAACGCCGCTTCCAGGAAAGTTTCAAGATTAACAAAGCGATTCAACAAGGCAAATGCCTAAGTCTCACCCGTCCCCACCCGTGCATAAGTTAAATGCACAACAATGAGAATAAAACTCACAAAAAAAGATGGCTGTGTCTCCCATCTTTTTTTCTTTGGACACAAGGAGGGAAACCAATGAAAGGTTTAATCTGCCCCGCGCCTTTGCAGCCGGGTGATACGGTCGCCATCACAGCGCCTTCTTCCCCCGTCCCGGAGGAGAAGCTTGCCGCATCGATCGAATCCATCAAATTCTTAGGGCTAAGGCCTGCGGTAATGCCGAGCTGCCATATGCAGCATGGCTATCTGGCCGGCCTTGACCGGCAGCGTGCCGATGATATCAATGCAGCGTTTGCTTGCGATGATTACAAAGGGATTTTTTGCCTGCGGGGCGGCTACGGCGCGATGCGTCTTCTGCCCATGCTGGATTTTGAAATGATGAAAAAGAACCCCAAGGTTTTTATCGGCTACAGCGACATCACTGCGCTCCATGCCAGCATCAATGCACGATGCGGCTTCATCACCTATCATGGTCCTATGCCGACGACCGATTACAGGACGCAGGAGGGCTTCACAAACGATTCCATGCGGCTGTGCCTCTTTTCCCCGGAAAAGCTGCAGGCATTAAAAAACCCTGCGGGAGAAACCATCAGCGTCCTCCGGCGCGGAAAAGCAGAAGGGCTTCTTGCGGGAGGGAATCTTTCCCTGCTCGCAGGAACACTTGGATCGCCTTACGAAATCGACACCCGCGGCAAAATCCTGTTTCTCGAAGACGTGGATGAAGAGCCTTACCGGATCGACAAATCCCTGACCGCCCTTTCGCTGGCGGGAAAATTCCGCGACTGCGCGGCGATCATCCTCGGCACGTTTGCCAGATGCGAGGCGGAAGAAGAACCATCCCTCTCCCTTACGGAAATATTCAAAGAAGTGGTGCTGCCATGGAACAAGCCGGCCATCCTCAACCTGAGAGCCGGGCATATCTATCCGCAAAGCACCCTGCCGATGGGCGCGGAAATCGCATTGGACGCAGAAGATGCAGCTTCCGTCAAGATATCTGTTTTATAACTTTCACAGATATGATATACTGGTTTCATACGTATCGATATTGTCAAGAGAAAGGACAGGCCAATGAGTTTACACATAAACGCAAACAAAGGCGATATCGCCGAAACGGTTTTAATGCCCGGCGACCCGCTGCGGGCGAAATATATCGCCGAACATTTTTTGGAAAATGCAAGGTGCTACAATGAAATCAGGGGAATGCTGGGATACACGGGAACTTACAAGGGCGTTCCCGTATCGGTACAAGGGTCTGGCATGGGAATGCCGTCCATGGGGATCTACTCCTGGGAGCTGATGACTGAATACGGCGTGCAGAATATCATACGGATCGGAACGACTGGTTCTTTCCGCGAAGATGTAAAGCTCAAGGACATCGTGGTGGGAATGACCGCCTCGACGGATTCCAACTATATCCACAATTTTGACGTTCCCGGTAATTTCGCACCGTGCGCCAGCTACGAGCTGCTCCTGAAGCTGCAAGAATCCGCCAAAGATTTGAATCTGACATTCAAAGCAGGGAATATCGTCTCCTGCGACGTGTTCTATGAGCTAAAGGAAGACTGGTGGAAAAAATGGGCTGCCATGGGCGTGATGGCGGTAGAGATGGAAGCGGCTGCTCTTTACATGAACGCCGCTTACAACAACGTAAAAGCGATTGCAATCATGACGGTAAGCGACCACTTTGTGACCGGGGAAAAAGCCACGGCGGAGGAACGGCAAAATTCCTTTACCGATATGATGAAGCTTGCCTTGGAAACTGCCGTTAAATAGGAGGTACAGCTTGAAGATATTGGAGTCTGCGGAAAATTACCTGGAAGCGATTTTGATCCTAAACAATGAAAAGGGTTATGTCAGGGCGATCGATATCGTAAATTACCTCGGATTTTCGAAGCCGAGCGTCAGCGTGGCCATGAAGCAACTGGAAACGAACGGCTATATCAGGCGGAACGGGGACGGGCATATCTTCCTGACGGAAAAAGGCATGAAAATTGCCGCCTCTATTTACGAACGCCATACCCTGCTCAGCGAGATGTTCATGTCCATCGGCGTCTGCGAAGAAACAGCGCGAACCGATGCCTGCAAAGTAGAGCATCACATCAGCCAGGAAACTTTTGAACAGCTAAAAAAACATTTTCACAACCAAAAAAACTCCCGTTGAAGAAATGGGAGTTTTTTGTTTCACGGCGCTTGCCGCCAACACAATAAAATAACCGCACCTATTTCTTCCGCACCGGCATGATGATCTTCGTAATGTGCTCGTTTTCATTGTCGATATCCACCGGGGAGACGATAAACTCTTCGGAAATCGGGCCGGAAAGCTCATATCCGTTCTGGTTAATCCATTGCAGCATATTGATATGGCTGTTTACGGCGTCCGCATACCTGCCGACGTGTATCTTCGTGATCGCATCAAAGCCGCCGAAAGTCCGAAAATCCTTGCCCGCATGGTCATCGCCGTCCACGAGAATCCCAAACTCCACATCAGTATCCTTCATCAGAAACTGCTCCAAGGGCTGTGCATAATAAGTGACGATGATCGGGCTTTTACGGATGAGGTTCAGTTCGGTGCATTTATCGGTAATGGTAATCCATTGCTCTAAGGATACTTCAGAATTGCAGTAATTTTTCATGATATTCCGCACATAGACGAGCGTCCCCTGCGGAATTTTTTCCAGCGTGATGGTATCCATCGTATCCATATAGGCATTGGAAAATATGCCAGCTGGACGGGCGAGGATATCGCCGCCCCGCTGCAAACGCTCCCGCAGGTTTTCGCCCGTGGCGCGCCGCATTTCCAGTTCCCGGATTTCCGCTTCGATCGCTTCCAGGCGGTTGTTGACGGCTTCCTCCATTTCCTCCACGTTGAGATTGGCAAAAAGATCTTCGATCTCTTTGATGCCAAATCCCAGCTTCCGCAGCTGGCGGATGATAAACAGCTTGACCATCTGCGCCTTGCTGTAATAGCGGTACTTGCTCTCTTCATTTCTAAATTCGGGAATAACGAGGCCTATTTTGTCATAATAGCGCAGGGTTTTAATGGACAGGCTGCACATTGCCGCAACCTCGCCGATCGAATATTTTTTATCCAGCATATTACCTTCCCTTCCTTACCGTATGCCGAGCAGCTTCCTGATCGCAGCTTCCAGCCCTTCCACGGAGAGCGGGTACATCGATACGACGGAGCGGATGCGCTCGATCGTAACACGCCCCCTGGCGGTCTCCCACTGCTCCCTGGGGATCGGGTTCATCCACGCCGCCTCTTGGCAGTGACCGACAAGGCGCGCAAGCCAAGCCACGCCGGAAACGCCATCGGATACGCGGTTTCTCCGGTTTCCATTGTAATAGCGCAACTCCCACGATGCCATGGATGCATCCCCCACGAACAAGAGCCGGTAATCCCGGTCCGTGTTTTGCAAGAGCCACTGCGTATCGACGCTGTCCGCCAGATTGCATCCCGGATCTTTATACAGTTTATTATAAGGGCAATTATGAAAATAGTAAATTTTTAAATCCTTAAAATGATTTTCTTTGCTCACGGCCTGGAACAGGCGGCTGCACAGCCGCGCGTATTTTTCCATCGAGCCGCCGGAATCAAACATTGCGATGAGCTTGACCGTATTCTTTCGCGGGTAATCGTAGACCAGCCGCAGCATCCCCGCATTCTCGCAAGTCTTCGCTACGGTAGCCTCGATATCCAGCGCATCCCTCCGCTGTCCTTGGCGGGCGGAAAACTGCCGCAAGCGGCGCAGCGCAGTCTGGAAATGCCGGATATCCAAGGGTTCATCCTCCCGGAAATCGCGGTAAGATACCTCGGAAATAACCTGCATCGCACGCTGGCTGTTTCCATCGCCCCCGATGCGAAATCCGTCATGGCTGTATCCCGAATTTCCCAACGGGGACGTTCCCGCCGTACCGATCCAGCGCGTCCCACCGTTATGTTCGTTTTTCTGCTCCATAAGCCGTTTCTCCAGCAAGTTTTCCAATTCTTCATGCGAAAGCGTGGTTCGCTCGTCTGCCTCATCCTGGTCGTAAGGCATCTGCTCCATCGGCGTATGTAAATACGCCCATAAATAACCGGGAATTTCCGCATCCGCCATGCTTGCCCCAAAATACGCACGGAAGGCTTGCTCATACGCATCGTAATCCGCTTCCGATTTGACCAGGATACAGCGGCTCAACTCATAAAACTTCCGCAAATTAGAATCCGCAAGCCCCTTGTCAAGCGCCTCCATCAATGTCATCCATTCATCTAAGGATACCTTGATCCCCGCTTTGCGCAACTGATAAAAAAACTGTGAGAATGCCATGCCTGCCCTTGCTTCCCCTTTCCTGCCAAAAAACATACCAGCAAAAAAGTTTCTCCCTGCGGCAAAGAATGCGGAAAAAACGTTTCCGGCTTCGCTGCACGCAAGGAGAAACCCTGTTAGATTCGGTTAAACTTCATATACGAACTGAACGACGGTTGACAGAGGCGGGTCCTCCAATACGTCGATCGAGCTTGGGAACGGCGGATTTTCAGGAACGTCGATGATCTTGTATGCACGGACCTCGATCAGGTTCTTGTTTCCGTCCACCTTCTTGATCTTGGCGATATATTCCATATAATCCCCGGCAAAGCAAGGAACGTAGAGCCTTACCTTTTTCGTTTCCACGCATCTGCCGATGTTGCCGTAGGTCTTCGCCATCAGCCGCTTGGCCGTGTCCTCCATCAGCGTGATGCTCCTCGCCCCGTTTACAACGCCGCCGCCGTAAAAAACGTCACGGTCTGACATACGGTAACGGTACGTCATGGTCTCGCCGTCTTCGCTCATGCCATCTTCCAGCGGGAAGTCCTCCAGCGCCCTCCACGGGTCGATTACCGCTCCGTCAGGCTGTTCCCCTCTCTGCAAATGCTTCTTGACAACCAGGCGCACATTTCCTTCCGTACACAGCACAGGCTCGTCAAACCAAACCATATCGCCAGGCTTATAATCCGTCTTGCCCGCACGGTCCGCTGGCGTAGCCAGCTTGAATACTTCGATGCGGCAGTCTCTCGACGTGTTCCCGACATGGGTCAGCGTCGCCTTGTACTCCATCATATCGCCTACATATACGTCTTCATAAATCTTAACGTCATGGTATCCCAGGCACAGCGATTCATCGCCGTCGCAGAGAATCATTTCCTCCGTCTCAACATCGCCGATAAAATCAAACTGCCTTCCCACAGGAACGATGCCGTCAGGCGTGTTCGCATCGGCAGTCGTCATGTTATAGCTTAAATAAGATACCTTTCTCATTGCAAGGACCTCCTTTTTATGTATTATCCTCCGATATTTTATGCAAATTACAGAACGCCTTCCGCTTTCAGCTTTTCTTCCTCTTCGGCTGTAATGCCGAAGATTTCCTGGTTATGCTGCCCCAAAAGCGGCGAAGGAAATTCCACTGCGCCCGGGGTTTCCGAAAGCTTCATCACACAGCCCTGGAAATACAGGTCGCCGGCAGTCGGATGCTCGCAGTGTACCATCATGTCGCGCGCCTGGATCTGCGGATGCTCGATCGCTTCCTTCACGTTGAGCACAGGACCGCAAGGGATGCCTGCAGTTTCCATGATTTCTTCGATTTCACCCTTCGTATAATTCTTGCTCCAATCCCTGATGATATTTTGCAAATCCGGCTGGTAATTCTGGCAGCGTAAATCGTTTGTCGCATAGCGCGGATCTTCTAAAAGCTCCGTATGCCCGATCGTATGGCAGAACGTATCGAACAGCCTGTCGTTGCCGACGCCGATGGCAATGAATCCATCCTTGCATTCAAACAGGTCGAACGGCGAAATAGACGGGTCGATGTTTCCGTTTCGTTCCGGGATGTATCCGCCCATTGTGTACTTCACCAGTGAGTTTTCCAAAAGGCTGAAAATCGTATCGAGCATCGCCACGTCCACCTGCTGTCCTTCCCCGGTTCTCTCGCGATGGACGAGGGCCGTCAAAACGCCTACCGCCAGATAAATTCCGGCCACGTGGTCTGCGATGGATGGACCTACCTTCGTCGGGATGGAATCAGGAAAGCCCGTCAGGTTTGCCATGCCGCCCATGGCCTGTGCCACGACATCATAACATGGCCTGGTCTTGAGAGGTCCATACTGCCCGAAGCCCGACCCAGAAGCGTAGATAATTTGTGGATTTATTTTTTTCACTGTTTCATAGTCGATGCCCAATCGCTCCGTAACGCCGCCTTTGTAGTTTTCAACTAAGACGTCTGCGTCCTTTACCAGCTTAAAGAACAGCTCCTTGCCCTTTTCCGACTTGAGGTTCAGTGTAGCGCCCTTTTTATTCCGGTTGACATAGCAGAAAAACCCGCTTTCGCCGCTGGCTTCATCGATCGGGCCCCATGTCCTGCACTGCTCGCCGTTAACCGGCTCGATCTTGAGAACCTCCGCACCGTAATCCGCCAAAATCATCGTGCAAAACGGACCGTTCAATGCAGACGTAAGGTCGATTACTTTAATTCCTTCTAGTGCTTTTTTCATCGTTACTCTCCTTTAATATTTATATTCCTTTTCGTTACGCTAAATCAATAAGCTCATTTTATCATAAATAGATTGGTAAATGTATATGCCAATAAAATTTTTTTATCGGATTTTACATCCCTTCATCCGCTTTCAAACTCTCCCCTAGGAGTACGGTTTGCGTGAAAAAGCAAGGAATGAACAAAATGCCTTCCTTCATTCCCTGCTTTGCTTTCGCTATTTGGAAAAGCCTTACTTGCTTGCCTTTGCCTCTTGGATCGCTTCCACCAGCATCGGCACAACCTTGAACAAGTCGCCCACAATACCATAGTCAGCGATATCGAAGATCGGTGCATTTTCATTCTTGTTAACGGCTATGATCAGCTCCGAATCCTGCATACCTGCCTTATGCTGAATCGCGCCGGAAATGCCCAGCGCCACATAAACCTTAGGATGCACGGTCTTTCCCGTCTGCCCAACCTGATGGTCTGCGGAAAGCCATCCCGAATCGATCGTCGCACGGCTGCCGCCTACCACGCCGCCGCCAAACGCATCGGCCAGTTCATGGGCGAGCGCGATTCCTTTGTCGATATCCTTGCTGATCCCGCGGCCTACCGATACGATAACGTCCGCACCGATCAAATCAACCAGCTGCTTCGCTTCTTTAACGACCTCTATCACCTGCGTCCTCATGTCGGCATCCGAAAGCGTTACCGGATAAAGTTCAACCTCGCAGGCATCAGCCTTTGCCTGGTCAAACGCAGCCTTCTTCATTACGCCCGGGCGAACCGTTGACATGCATGGGCGGAATCTAGGACAGATGATCGTCGCCATCAAATGCCCGCCGAATGCAGGACGCGTCATCTTCAAGTTCACATCCTCCATATCGAATTTCGTGTTTGACAAGTCCAGCGTGGAAGAGGTTTCAAGGAAATCCACATAGTTTTCCATCTCGATATCCAGGTGAGTACAGTCGGCTGTCAGTCCTGTATGAAGGCGGGCAGCGCACCTCGGACCGAGGTCTCGCCCGATGTTCGTCGCACCCAGCAAAATAACCTCCGGCTTCAGATCCATCGCTACATCGCAAAGCACCTTTGCATAAGCATCCGTCGTGTATACCTTTAAATCAGGATGCTGGCATACGATTACCTTGTCTGCGCCATAGCCGCCCAGCTCCTTTGCCAGGCCTTCCACCTGGTCGCCCAGGAGTACGCCGACCAGCTTCGAGCCTCTTTCATCAGCCAGCTTCCTGCCTTCGGAAACCAGTTCGAAATCCGTACTCATCAATTTTCCATCACGTTGTTCGCAGAACACCCAAATATCCTTGAACGCGCTTATATCTGCACTGTTAAAAGCCATTTTCCTCTCTCCTTCCTCTAAATTACATGCTTTTTCAACAATCTGTCTGCCAAATCAGCCGCCGTCGATTTATCCGCACCTTCCAGCATAACGCCGACGCCCTTCTGCGGCGGCGTGAACGATTTGAAGATATTGGTCGGAGAACCCTTTAATCCGATGGTGTCCGGCTCAAGGAGCGGTTCGTCCTTTAACGCTTCAAAATCAAGCACCGCAAGCGGACGGGAATAGCATTCGTTAATCCCTGTAAGCGTCATGTAGCGCGGCGTGATGTTATTGTCCTTGATGCACGTGATCAGGCATGGCGTCTGGACTTTTATCTTCATGTAGCCGTCTTCCAGCATTCTCTTGACTACGATGTCCTTTCCATCCTTATGCAGCTCTGCACAGTATGTAACCTGCGGGATATCCAGCTTTTCCGCCAGCTGCGGCCCGACCTGCGCCGTATCGCCATCGATCGCCTGGCGTCCGCAGAAGATGATGTCTTCCTCCGCAAGCCCCAAGTGCGAAATTGCCGCCGCGATAATCTGGGATGTCGCAAACGTGTCAGAACCGCCGAACTCCCTCGCCGAAATCAACACTGCATCATCTGCGCCCATCGCCAGCAGTTCGCGGAGCATTCCTTCTGCCGGAGGAGGTCCCATCGTTACCGCCGTCACCTGGCAACCCGTCGCATCCTTTAACATCAATGCCTGTTCCATCGCGCTTAAATCATCGTGATTGATGATGGTCGCCATGGACGCCCTGTTTAATGTTCCATCCGGATTTACCGCAACAACGCCTGAAGTATCCGGAACTTGTTTTACGCATACATATATTCTCATTGCTTTACACCCTTCCTTATTTGCCCATTACCGCTCTTGAAATAACGACCTTGTGAACCTCTGACGTTCCTTCGTAAATTTCAGTAATCTTAGCGTCGCGATACATGCGTTCCAGCGGATAATCCTTCATATATCCGTACCCGCCGTGTATCTGGAGCGCCAGGTTGGTCACGAAGCGCGCATTTTCGGATGCGTTCAGCTTGCACATCGCTGCCTCTTTGGTGAACGGCTTGCCTGCATCCTCCAGGTATGCGGCTTTGTATACTAGCGTTTCAGCGGCTTCCGTCTTGGTCGCCATGTCCGCTATGTACCACTGGATTCCCTGCAGCGCCGCAATCGGCTTGCCGAACTGTACCCTTTCATGGCTGTATTTCACCGCCATGTCGATCGCTTCCTTTGCAACGCCGAGCGCCTGTGCGCCTACGCCGATCCTTGCGCCATCCAGCGCCTGCATCGCAATCTTGAAGCCTTGGCCTTCCTTGCCGAGCAGGTTTTCAGCCGGAACACGGCAGTCTTCAAAGATCAGCTCCGCCGTTTCAGAGCCTGCGATTCCCATCTTGTTTTCAACCTTACCGACGCTGAATCCAGGCATGGTGTTCTCAACGATCAGGGCGGACATCCCCTTCAAGCCCTTCGACGGGTCGGTCAGGGCGAAAATCACCAGGACGCTGGCGCGGCTGCCGCCTGAAATAAAGCACTTGCCGCCGTTTAATACATATTCGTTCGTTTCCGAATCGAGGATGGCGGTCGTCTGTACAGACCCTGCGTCAGATCCTGCGTTCGGTTCGGTCAGGGCAAACGCACCGAGTTCCCCGCCCTTTGTCAAGCGAGGGAGGAACTTTTCCTTCTGCGCCTTATTTCCGAATTTATTGATCGCTTGCGGTGCAATCAGGTGAATCGATAAGATCGCAGCAGACGCCATGCATTTTCTGGCAAATTCTGTTACGGCAATCACCTTTTCGGTCGCTCCGCCGCCTGTACCGCCAAATTCCTGCGGCACGCCGATTCCTGTGAATCCCACCTCAGCCATCTTTTTAAAATTTTCCAGTGGGAAAACGTGCTGTTCGTCCACATCAGCAGCGATTGGCTCCAGTTCATTTTCAGCGAACTGTTTCGCCACCTTTTTCAGCAATTCCTGCTCTCTCGTTAATGAAAAGTCCATATGCTCCACCCTTTCCTTTAAAATTTATAGTTTTTCATATAGCATACAAGATTCTTTATTTTCAGTTTAAATGATATAACGCTGGACAGTCAAGACTTGATTCTTTTTTTGCCCATGCTTTTTGCCGCATTTTAACAATAAGCCTCCACTAAGGGGAGGCTTTGCTGTGCGTACGCTTCATTTCATTGAAACCTAACAAAACGGCCTGCGCCGTTTCTTGTTCAATGGCTGCCCTTGCGCCGTTTCTTGTCTAGCGGCGCACTTTTCCCAAGGGTTGGACTTGTCACATTTTCCAAAAGGTTCACGGGACATCCGGGACAAGCCCCGGATATTCACTGGATATTCGGGATAGATCCCCGGTGTTTGCTGGATACTCAGGACAGGCCTCTATGCTGCCCACGGCAATCTTTCCTGCATGATAAAAAATGCGCAAGGCGAAATCAAAGATTCCGCCTTGCGCACAGATCGCCTGCCTCTTGGCAACGCTTCACAAATTAAGAATTAAACGGCGTCCCGTATAAGTCATACGGCGTCGTCTGGTAAACGTAATAATTCAGCCAGTTACTGAAAAGAAGGCTGGCATGACTCCGCCAGCGGAACAAAATATCATCCTCCGGGTCGTCATTCCTGAAATAGTTCTTTGGCACATCGATTTTCATGCCCTTGTTCACATCCCTGAAATATTCCCCTGCAAGCGTGCCTTTATCATACTCCTGATGCCCCATCACAAAAATCTGCCGCCCGTTTTCCGTCGAAATGATGTGCGGTCCCGCTTCCCTGGAATCAGCCAAAATCCTTAACGCCCCGCACTTTTCAATGTCCTCCCGCAAAACCTCCGTATGCCTTGAATGCGGCGCATAAAAGAACTCGTCAAATCCACGCATCAACGGATTATGCGGACGCAGCACTTTATGCTCGAATACGCCGAACATCTTTTGCTCCAGCATATGCTTGTCAATGCCATAATGATAGTACAAGCTTGCCTGCGCACCCCAGCAGATGAACATACTGCTGTAGACGCGCGCTTTTGCAAATTCAAAAATTTCACAGAGTTCCTTCCAATAGTCTACCTGTTCATACGGCATCAATTCTACCGGTGCGCCCGTCAGGATCATTCCATCAAAATAATCATCTTTGATCTCGTCTATCGTTTTATAAAACGAATCCAGATGCTCCTGGGAAATGTTCCTCGATTCGTGAGAACCCATCGTGACAAGCGTCATTTCGACCTGGATCGGCGTGTTTGCCAGCACTCTCGCAAGCTGTGTCTCCGTCGCAATTTTCGTCGGCATCAGGTTTACGATCACGATCTTCAGCGGGCGGATGTCCTGGGTTTCCGCTCTTCTTCTATTGATGGTAAATATATTCTCGCTCTGCAACGCTTCCGCCGCCGGAAGCTCGTTGGGTATAATTAATGGCATTGATGCGCTCTCCTTCTCATTCTAAAGCCTGCTCGATATCTGTGATCAAGTCTTCTGCATCCTCAAGCCCGCAGGAAAGCCTGATCAGGTCAGGGCTGACCCCTGCGGCGGCAAGCTCTTCGTCATTCATCTGTCTGTGCGTGCTGCTGGCTGGATGCAAGCAGCATGTCCTCGCATCTGCCACATGGGTTTCGATCGCCGCAATCTTAAGCCGCTGCATGAAACGCTCCGCCGCAGCCCGGCCGCCTTTGACGCCGAAGCTCACCACGCCGCACGATCCATCCTTCAAATATTTCTGCGCCAGCGCATAATCATCATCGCCCGCAAGCCCGCAGTATTTCACCCATTCGATCTTCTCATGCTGTTTCAGGTACTGCGCAACTGCAAGCCCGTTTTCCGCATGGCGTTTCATCCGCACATGGAGGCTTTCAAGCCCCAGGTTTAACAGGAAAGCGTTTTGCGGCGACTGGATCGAACCGAAATCCCGCATGAGCTGCGCTGTCGCTTTCGTGATAAATGCGCCTGCAAGCCCAAATTTCTCACTGTAAGTAATTCCGTGATAGCTTTCATCGGGTTCGCACAGACCTGGGAATTTCTGCGGGTATTTCGTCCAGTCAAATTTACCCGAATCGACGATGCATCCGCCTACGCCCGCACCATGGCCGTCCATGTATTTCGTGGTGGAATGCGTCACGATATCCGCCCCAAATTCAAACGGCCTGCAATGCACCGGGGTCGCAAACGTATTATCGATGATCAGCGGCACGCCGTGCCTGTGCGCCGCATCGGCAAACCGCTCAATATCCAGCACGCAAAGGGCAGGATTTGCGATGGTCTCGCCGAAAACGGCCTTCGTATTCGGCTGGAACGCCGCATCGATCTCATCTTCCGAAGCGTGAGGCGGAACGAACGTAAATTCAATGCCCATCCGTTTCATGGTAACGGCAAACAAATTGTAAGTGCCGCCGTAAATCGCAGACGATGCCACCACGTGATCGCCGCAGGAAGCGATATTGAACACCGCATAGAAGTTCGCCGCCTGGCCAGATGATGTCAGCATCGCTGCACTGCCACCCTCCAGCGAAGCGATCTTTGCCGCAACGTAATCGTTCGTCGGATTTTGAAGCCTCGTATAAAAATACCCGGAAGCCTCTAAATCGAACAGCTTTCCCATATCCTGGCTCGTATCGTATTTAAACGTCGTACTCTGTATGATCGGAATCTGCCTCGGCTCGCCATTTCCCGGCCTGTATCCGTCCTGCACGCATTTCGTACCAATTCCCATTTTGTCTCATCCTTTCCTGTTTAAACATTGAATTATTATTATATACTATTTTCCAATCGATTTCAAATACGCTTCCCTGCCTTCCGTATAAAGATTTCCGCCCGCACTGTCGAGAACGACCGTGAGCGGAAAATCCTCCACGAAAAGCCTCCGCACCGCTTCCGCACCCAAATCTTCAAATGCGATAACCTCCGACGATCGGATGCGCCCCGCCATCAGGGCGGCAGCGCCGCCGATTGCAGCCAGGTACACAGCGCCGTTGCGCACCACTGCCTCCATAACCTCCTGGCTGCGCTGTCCCTTACCGATCATCGCAAGCTGTCCCAGGTCGAGAAGCTGCGGCGCATAGGCATCCATGCGGTAGCTGGTCGTCGGTCCTGCTGATCCAATCGCCTGTCCTGCCTTGGGCGGCGTCGGGCCCACGTAATACACGATCGAATTCTCTATGGCAAAAGGCGGGGCTTCTCCCCTTTCCAGCATTTCCTTGATTCGCTTATGCGCAGCATCCCTTGCCGTATAAATCGTTCCCGTAACCAAAATGCGGTCGCCCGCTTTAAAAGCCTTTACCTTTTCCTTCGTGAACGGCTCTGTCAATCTGTGTTCCATTTCTTGCTCCTGTTTCCTGCCTTACGCCGCATCGCAAATGCCCTCCTTGCTCTGGGCTATAAATTTCCGCCTTGCGCAGCGCTACAAACTTCCTATCCTACGCTGTGCTACAAAACCGCTTCCTCATGCCTGCTGACATGGCAGTTGATGTTGACCGCCACTGGAAGCCCTGCGATGTGCGTCGGCGCCGTGATGATTTTAACCGCCAAAGCCGTGGTTTTCCCGCCAAACCCCTGCGGACCGATACCGAGGTTATTGATCCGTTTCAAAAGCTCCCGCTCCATGTCCCCGTAATAAGGGTCGGCGTTGCTTTCATCTAATGGCAGCAAGAGCGCCTTCTTCGCCATCAATGCCGCCTTATCGAATGTTCCCCCGATTCCCACGCCTGCCACAATGGGCGGGCATGGATTTGCGCCTGCCTCCTCGCACACTTTCACGACAAAATCCTTTACGCCTTCTGCCCCTGCTGACGGCGGCAGCATTTTCACCTGGCTCATGTTTTCCGATCCAAAGCCTTTCGGCGCGACGATGATCTTTACCCGGTCGCCACGGACAAGTTCCATGTGAATATAAGCTGGCGTGTTATCCTGCGTGTTTTCCCGCCTCAGCGGATCCCTTACGATCGATTTGCGGAGAAAGCCTTCTCGGTATCCCTTGCGCACGCCTGCATGAACCGCATCTGCCAGCAGCCCGCCGATAAAATGTACATCCTGCCCGATTTCTAAGAAAACGCAGGCCATCCCGGTATCCTGGCACAGGGGAAAAACGCCTTCTTCGGCAATCCCGATATTTTCCTCTATGCTTTGCAGCACATCCCTTGCCACCGGCCAGCTCTCCGCCGCCAGGCAATTCCCGATGCAGCCCTTTAGGTCTGCGCCGAGATGGTGGTTTGCCGCAATGCATAGATTTGCCACCGTCTCTTCCACTCGTTTCACATCTATTTCCCGCATCGCTTCCTCCCTCTAGCCAAAATAAAATCCGCTGGCGCACCAGCCGTTCCGTTTCCCGCCGTCAAAGCGCACCGGCCGCTTCCAGCCGGTCCGCCTGTCTGTCGGCCAAATCAAAAATCCTCCAGCTCGCTGCTGGCCGATCGTTCCGAACGCCTTAGCAGAAGCGGAAACTTACTTATTCACGAACCGCTCCGCCTGCCCTGCCAAAACAAAAGCTTGCAAACCCGCAAGCTGCGCTTTCCATGCGCTTAAAAATTGCGGTCGATTTCTTCCATCGTCTTTTGCAAGATGCCTTCCACGTCCATCCCGATCACATCCAGCATTTCAGCCTTGTAACACGACACGTCCTCGATTCCAAAAAGAACCTGGCAGAGACCCTTCACATAATCAAAACCGAAATTAAACGCCGCAATCGGGCCGCCCGCTGTCGTCACATAAATTACCTTTTTTGTCCTGCAAAGGCTCTGCGGAATGCCTTCTTCATTGTAATAAAAGGTCACGCCCTGCGCAGTGACTGCCTCAAAGTAATTCTTTACCATCGCCGGAAACGACAAATCCCAATACGGCGCCGCAATGACGACGGTATCCGCCGCCGCAAACTGCCGTGCATACCGCAGCACGCCTGCGGAATAATCCTTTGCTTTCAGCAAAGCATCCCGCTCCTGCAATGTCTTCGCATTCAGCGGCTGTATGTTTTCTTTTTCAAGATTCAACTCTTCCGCTTCGCCACCCAGCTTCTGCAATAGGTGCTGCGCCAAAAGCTTCGTGCGCGACTCTTGGCGTACGCAAGCGTTTACAAATAAAATTTTTTCCATTATGAAACCTCCCGGATATGTTTTCTCGTTCAATGCGCCCGTGCTATCATGAATTTTTCCTGCCCCTTTAATTAGCATTCATGATGCAAGGAACGCTTCCTTGCGGCAACGCCGTATTAATCAATGCGTTCATTATACCATGAATCTCCTCTGCCCCTTTAATTAGCATTCATGATGCAAGGAACGCTTCCTCGCGGCAACGCCGTACCAATCAATGCGTTCATTATACCATCCCGCAAAAAAAAAGTACACCTCCATATATCGCTTGCATAGTTTTCAGTTTCCCATCATAAACTTGTACAAATCATTTCCCAGGGAGCGCATCATGAGAATACATTTACCGAACAGAAGAAAACTTAAAAAAACGCTGCGCAGGGCCATAGCCAAATTTTCCGATATCTTAACAATTCCTCTGGTAAAGCCCGCCGCCATCATCGTAGCAGCCTTATGCGCCCTGCTCATCCTCGCGCCTTACCTGCTGATGAAATTCACCCCAGACACGGGGCAACCGGAAGAAGGGCGAAAAACGCAAGCATCGTTCGAGCTGGTCAACCCGCCTAAAGACATCACCATCTACCGCACGGAAAGCAAAAAAACGGAAACCTTGGACTTTGAGGATTACGTGAAAGGGGTCGTATCCGGTGAAATGCCGGCTTCCTTTCATGAAGAAGCATTAAAAGCACAATCCGTCGCTGCCAGGACGTATTCGACTGCCCGTATCCTGCGGGCTGAAAAAGAGGGAAACCCTTCCGCACACCCCGGAGCGCCCCTGTGCGATGCCACCCATTGCCAGGTATACCGCAGCGAAGCGGAGCTGAGAGAACTAAAAGGAGATGCCTGGATGAAAAAAGACTGGAAGAAGATCTGCAGCGCCGCCAGCCAGACGGAGGGACAACTTCTTTATTATAACGGGGAATTGGTCGAGCAGGCGCTGTTTCACTCTTCCAGCGGAGGAAAAACGGAAGATGCTGAAGATGTCTTTGCTGCCGCAGTCCCCTACCTCGTCAGCGTGGAAAGCCCCTATGAGGAAAACGCCACCCACCAGAACGAAGAAAATTCCTATTCCATCGAAGAACTCTCAAAAACGTTGAAAGCAAAGCACCCTTCGGTATCATTCGGCACGATCACAGCCACGAATATCAAAATTATCAGCAGGAGCAAAGGCGGCAGGGTGGAAAAAATGCAGGTCGGAAATGGCGCGCTGACAGGAAGGCAGGTGCGGGAAGCGCTCAACCTTCCCTCCGCTAACTTTACCATCGACATCAAAAACGGCGCCGTAATTTTTACCTCCAGCGGTTCAGGGCATGGCGTCGGGATGAGCCAGTACGGCGCAGACGGCATGGCAAAGCAAGGCTATGATTACAAAGAAATCCTGGAACATTACTATCGGGGGACGGAAGTGTTTTGAGAAATATCCAAGCAGAGTTATAGCCCGTAACGCATTATTTTTATACAACTAAAGATGTATATTATCACAAAAATACATCTTTCAGTTGTTTTTTTATTGTTTCCGCTATATTACGATAAAAGCACCAACTAATTTATTTCACTGGATTCTTAACATCACGAACAGGAGGAAAAAATGATTAGCAGAAAGTTATTGGAAAACCAATATCAAAAAGAACGCAAGATGTTTGAGGAAAACCATAAAAAATCAGGCGAGCTATTTCAAAAAGCGCATGCAAACCTGCTTGGCGGCGTGCCGATGAACTGGATGGTGCGCTGGGCAGGAAGCTGGCCCGTATTTGTGGAAAAAGCAAAGGGAGCGCATTTCACCGATGTGGACGGAAACGAATACATGGACTTTTGCCTGGGCGATACCGGCTCAATGCTGGGCCATGCCATGGACCCTGTGATCGAGTCGGTCTCCAAAGCCATCGCCAAGGGAACGACCCTGATGCTCCCAACGGAGGATGCGATCTTCAACGGGCAGGAACTTACGAAGCGTTTTGGCATGAAATACTGGCAGTTTACGACGAGCGCAACCGATGCAAACCGTTTCGCACTCAGGCTCGCCAGGGAGATTACAGGCAGGAATAAAATCCTCGCATACAACTGGTGCTACCATGGCAGCGTCGATGAAACGGTCGCAACGCTCGATGAAGCAGGCAACGTAATCCCGAAGCCCGGAAATGTCGGCCCGCAGGTAAGCCCCGCCCTTACGAGCAAAATCATCGAATGGAACGATATCGATGCACTGGAAAACGCATTAAAGGATGGGGACGTTGCCGCAGTGCTTGCAGAACCAGCCCTTACCAATATCGGCATCGTCCATCCTGATCCTGGTTATCACGAAGCGCTGCGCAAGCTCACCAGAAAATACGGGACATACCTCATCATAGACGAGACACATACGATCTGTGCAGGAACCGGCGGATGCACGAAAGCATGGGGGCTGGAACCGGATATGGTAACGATGGGCAAAACCATCGCCGCTGGAATCCCGACGGGCGCTTACGGCATGTCGGAAGAGGTCGGCAAGAAAGCCTTGGAAGCAGTTCCAGAGCATTATGCAGACGTAGGCGGCGTAGGCGGGACGCTTGCCGGCAACGCCCTTGCCATGGCAGCGATGAGAACGACGTTAAGCGAAATTTTAACAGAAGAATTTTACGAAAAGAACATCCCGCTGGCAGAAAAATTCTGCGACGGCGTAAAATCCATCATTAGCAAATATCATCTGCCATGGAATGCGACGGTGCTGGGCAACCGCACGGAATACTGGTTCCGTGAAATCCCCGCACACAACGGGCTAGAAGCGGAACAAGCACAGGATGAACTGCTCGACAAATATATGCATCTTGCGTCCATGAACCGCGGCGTCCTGATGACGCCATTCCACAATATGGCGCTCATATCGGCGGATATTACGGAAAAAGATATCGGCTACCACACGACAATGTTTGACGAAATCGTAAAGGCGATTATCGAGTAGCGGCATGGAGGGTTCAAATGTCCTTTATTAGACTTGAAAATGAAGTGAAAACATTCAACCCATTAAGATCATTAATCGTGGTTTTATGTACCGTGGCAATAACATATTTATTAGCGTTTACCGTTGTGGAGCAAGGCGGCGAAACGCTGGACATTTGGTCATGCCTGCCAGCTGTATTCATGGTCGTTTATGTATTTGCCACAAAACGCGTCATGGAAGCGCTGTTTCTCGCAGCGCTCATGGGCGCAATTTTATGCCACCCAGATGAAAATGTCGTCCTGTTATTAAGCAACACGACGACGGATGTCATGATGGATGAAGATACGGGCTGGCTTATCGTTGTATGCGGACTGATGGGAAGCCTGATCTGCCTGATCGAAAAAGCGGGAGGCGCATTCGCCTTTGGGGAATGGGCGGCAAAACGGGCAAAGAGCAGGAAGTCATCGCTTATGTGGACCTGGCTTTTAGGCGTTGCAATCTTTATCGACGATTACCTGAACTCTTTGCCCATCGGCTCCTGCATAAAAAGGCTTACCGACAAGTATGGCGTTTCCAGGGAAATGCTCAGCTATGTCACCAGCTCAACCGCAGCGCCCTTATGCGTCCTGATCCCCATTTCGACATGGGCCGTATTTGCAGGCAGGGTAATGGTGCAAAACGGCTGGGGCGAGGAAGGCAGTGAAATAGCGACATTCGCCCGGACAATACCATTTAATTTCTACGGGTGGATCGCCGCCATCTTAGTCGTTTGCGTCATATAGAAAATAGCCCCTGTATTCGGCCCGATGAAAAAAGCCGAAGAACGAGTGGCAAACGGCGGTCCAGCAGCGCCGCCGGATTCCGGGGACATTGACATTTCCAATGGAATGGATGAAAATTCGATCCCTGACAATCCAAGGGTTATCAACCTGTTTATCCCGATATTTGCGCTGATAAGCTTCACGCTCGTATTCGACATTGATATGCAGGTTGGGATTTTCTTCACACTGCTTCTGTGCCACATCCTTTTCATCGGGCAAAAACTGATGACGTCGGCAGAATACTGGGATTGCATTGTGAACGGGATCAAAAACATGATTCTTCCGTTATTGTTATGCATCATCGCATATGTCTTTGCCGCTATGAATGAAGAAATGGGCTTTACAAAATATGTAATTGACCTTGCAACGGCCCATATTTCACCACAGTTCTTGCCAGTGGCCGTATTCTGCGCCCTCGCTGTAACAGAATTTATCACGGGGACAAACTGGGGGATGTTCGTTATCGCACTGCCGATCATAATCCCGCTGGCGATCAACCTTGCGGTACCCCTGCCGCTGGCATATGCGGCTGTATTATCGGCCGGAGTGCTGGGAGCGCACTGCTGCTTCTATTCAGACTGTACAGTCATCACTTCGACAGCAATCGGCTGTAATAACTTCCAGCATGCATGGACACAGATGCCATACGGTCTTCTGGCCGGTGGAATCGCAGCAATTTTCTTCCTCGCATACGGGCTCGTTATGGTATAAACCTCCAAAGAATTTTATACATGAAAACAACGGTGTCATCAAATTGCCATGATGGCACCGTTGTTTTTAAGCTGAAACCCAGAAATGCAAGCCAAAAGCTAATGATTGGAATGTTTGTTAAGTAAAGCGCATACGTTTTTTTGATTTTTCCGATAACCGAGTGATCCGGCTGCCTTGTTGCATATTCAACGATGTGATGCAGAAACCGCTTTCTTATTTTATTTTTTCCATTTTCTTAATCAGCTTCGCGCGGCTGGAGACATCCATCTTCTGGTATATGTTATACAAATGCCTTTTTACAGTATTAGCGCTTAAACTTAGCCCCGCTGCAATTTCTTCATTCGTAAGACCCCGCTTTAATTCACGCACGATTTCCGTTTCCCTGCGGGTCAGGCCATAGTTGTTCATAAGCGTTAAATCCAGGTTCGTGATTTGCGCGGGAATCGCCTGAATGCTGTTTTCCATGCTCTGCGTCATATGCGGCAGAAGAATGTTCATGATTTCCAAATCCTTGCCATTAAAATCGGGCCTGCGGCTATTCCGGTACAGTGCGATCGCCCCGAGGATTTCCGGTGTCTTTCTTGCAATCAAATAACAACCCAGGGAATATACCAGGCCTCTTGGTTCTAAAAATTCTTTGTAAAAAACAGTGTTCACCCGCGCAGCTTTATCGATCAGCTCAGATTCAATAAATGCGATTGATTGTTCATTATTGATGTACCACTTCGTATAATCAAACGAGCTGTATTTGTCCTGATATGCACATTCAAAATCCTTTTGAAAAGAATCGCCAAACCTTGATATGTAAACGGGATCTACGATTTCAAAACCCGCATTTTCATTGACATACACGGAACAGAAATCTCCAAAATCAAAAGGGATGAGAAGATTGAGGACTTCCATAATCTGTTTTCTGACCGCGCGGCTGTCGCCCGGAAGATAGATCTTGCAAATCAGCTCATTCACCCTATCAAACTCAATGTCAGTCAAATTCATCCCGCTTCCTCCCATCGTTATGCGTTTGCGTTATATTAATTATACTGCAACCGTGCGAGCGGGCGCAATATTTTTGCGCCAGTTTCATATCATGCGGAGTCCACGCCATGCACCGCTTTCATGCCATACGCAGTTTCATGGTTGCTTTCCGTTTTGAAAAGTGCGATGTAATGCAAAATCTGCAAACTCTGTATTTTGTACTTTTTTTGAGGCAATGATACAGAGCTTATGAAACGCCGTGCCGCCTGCGCCGCCGACATTGGGACTAGTTTGCTTTTGATTGCGGCTATTCTTCTCAAAATTTACGGCCTGCCCCAAAAATAAACAAAATACGGCCCAGTTTTTAACCATTCATCCTGCTATGCCAGCATTACAATAACAAAACTCTGTATAAATAAGACCAAAAACCTCATTTATGCAGAGTTTGCCATTATTGCGCCACAGCAGCGGCGAATTGGCCGTTACTGCGCCACAGAATCAATCGTATTTGCCAACATCATGCCGCTGCACCGGCGGAATCTGCTGCCCCCGCAGCATAGCATCCATATGCGCCATTCGTGCAAGCGCACGAATACGGCAAATTTTCCGTTAAGATTAACAGGAGCAGAGCGTCTTATCGAGATAGATCTGGAAGTATCCCCTGTCATGGAAACAAACCGGGCAGATTTCCGGCGCTTCCGTGCCTTTTTGCTGATGGCCGCAGTTATCGCAGATCCAGACAACCTCTTTATCCTGCTTGAATACCTTGTTCTGCTGAACCTTGTCACGGAAATCCCGATAGCGCTCTTCATGGTACTTCTCGATCGCAGCAATGCCATCCATCTGCTCCGCAATCTGGTTGAAGCCTTCCTCCCTTGCTACCCTGGCCATATCCGCATACATTTCGCTCCATTCATAATGCTCGCCCTCAGCCGCCGTCAACAGGTTTTCTTCGGTCGTCCCGATTCCAGCAAAATGCTTATACCATATTTCCGCATGTTCTTTCTCATTTGCTGCCGTTTCTTCAAAGATTTTGGCAATCTCCCGATAGCCTTCCTCCTTCGCCTTTGAAGCAAAGAATGTATACTTGTTTCTTGCTTGCGATTCCCCTGCAAAAGCGATCAGCAGGTTATCATAGGTCTTGCTGCCCTTTAAATCCTTCATCGTAAATCCTCCTTAAAATCTATTCCCTATTATTATAAGCAGCAGTGGAAAGATTATACAAATTACGGGCTTTTGCCGCCTAAATTCACCTGCGCCTGGCAGCCGGAAACAATCCCCGCTTCTAGTGCGGAATTTTCCTATCGAAAAAGAGCTGCCGCAATAAGCGATCGCTCCTTCTCCAATCACAATTTCATTTTGCAAACGACTCGTTATCTTTAAGCATTTCATCCTGCAGGCGGCTTCCTGCCTTTGCTAATTTCATCTCGCAGGCGGCTCGCTGCCCTTGCTGCCTTCACCGCATTCACCGCACGGCGGTTTCGTCCTGCTTTCGCATCCGCACCCGGCATCCGCTGGCATCTGGCCTTCACGGGAGCATCCGCACGCCTCTTCTGACTGGTTTGCGTATGTGCAGCTTCCTGCGGCGCTACAACCAATGCACTTTGCCCCGCGTTTCTTTTCTTTTACGATGTACCGCACCGCCGCACCCAAAATGGCTGCGATAATAATTATTACGATGACGTTTATCATGATCCTTCCTCCTCGTGTTCATGTGTCATTATGCCGCCCGCATACCATGTTATGCCGCCTGCGCGCCATTTCCCAGGGAATATTCCCGTTCCATCCTGCGGCTTGTTCTTCTGATCAAGTAAATAATATATGCTGCGATAGCGGCCACGATCATCAGCCCTGGGATAAATCCCGCTCCAAGATGCCCTTCCGTAACCAGCGTGCCAGCCTGGTAAACCAGGAATGAGATCGTATAACCCGTTGCCAGCTGCAATCCAATCCCAGCAAAGAGCCATTTCTTGCTCTTGATTTCAGAATTCATCGCACCGATCGCTGCAAAGCACGGCGGCGTAAACAAGTTGAACATCAGGTATGCCAGAGCCGTAACAGAGGTAAGCCCCATTGCCACGGCAACTTCATTCGCCCCGCCAATCAGCGCCAGTTCTTCCGTATCGATAAAATTCGTAATCCCATAGACAACTGCGAGCGTACCGACAACATTTTCCTTGGCGATAAACCCAGTAACAGCCGCCGCCGCCAACTGCCAAACGCCAAAGCCCAGCGGAATCATGACGATGGCAAACGGAGAAGCGATCGTTGCCAGAATTGAGGTATCTTCCATGCCCTCTGCCACGGGCTGTAAATGCCAGTTAAACGTCTGCATAATCTGCACGGCCGCATTGCATACCAAAATGATCGTGCCAGCTTTGATGATATAGGCTTTGGCGCGCTGCAACATCGACATGAACGCCCTGCCAAGCCCCGGCATTTTATATTCCGGCAGCTCGATAATGAAAAATGATTTTCGGTATTTGTATCCCGTGATCAGCTTGATCAGCAGAGCGCCGAACAGGATCAAGAGAATCCCAGCAAAATACATCAGAGGACCAACCCAGGAAGCATCGGCAAAGAATGCGCCTGCAAAAAGTGCAATGACAGGAAGCTTCGCCCCGCAAGGCATGAATGGCGTCAACATGGCAGTCGCCCTGCGTTCCCGTTCGCTTCTGATCGTACGCGCCGCCATGATCCCCGGAATGGCACAGCCCGTGCCGATGACAAACGGGATGACGGACTTGCCTGACAAACCAACCCGCTTGAAAATCGGATCGAGAACCACGCTTACACGCGCCATATACCCGCAGTCCTCCAGCAAAGCAAGCAGGAAATACATCACCATGACGAGCGGCAGGAAACCTACTACCGCACCGACGCCGCCCACGATGCCGTCAGCCAAAAGCGTTTGCAGAAACGGATGCGCATTTTCAAGCTGTACGCCTGCCCAGCCTTGGAACGCCTCGATCCAGCCAACCAGCCAGTCAGCGATAAGCGGTCCCAAATACGTCTGGGAAATGGCGAATACCGCCCACATGACAACGGCGAAAATGAGAATGCCTGCCACCTTGTTCGTAAGAACAGCATCTATTTTATCATTGCTGTTTTTTTCCTCCGTAGGCGCCTGCCGCTGTTCGGCTTCACCGACGATTTTGTTGACGAAAGCAAAACGCCGCCTGTCTGCCGCTTCCACCATTTCTTTGCTGTGCAAATCAACGCTGCCTTGCACGTAAGGCGCTTTCTGCTGTTTGCCGCAAAGCGAGGCTGCTGCCTCAATCGTCTTTGCAAGGCCCGGATCTCCTGCCTGCGTGGAAACCGTCGGAATGACTGGGCATCCCAGTTTTTCTGACAATGCCCTTATATCGATCTTCGTCTTCTTCTTTTGCGCAACGTCGTTTTTGTTCAATGCGACGACGACCGGAATGCCTAGCTCCATCAGCTGCGTCGTAAAAAACAGGCTACGGCTCAGGTTGTCTGCATCGACGATATTGATGATAACATCAGGATGTTCATTCCTCACATATCCGCTGGTGATGCTTTCTTCGGCGGTAAACGGGGACATCGAGTATGCGCCCGGCAAATCCACGGCGATCATCTCTTCCGCCCCCTCATAATAGCTTTTTTTGATCGGGCTTTCTTTCCTGTCTACGGTGACGCCGGCCCAGTTGCCGACCTTCTCGTTCCTTCCCGTGAGCGCATTGTACATTGTTGTTTTACCACTATTGGGATTTCCTGTCAAAGCAATTCTCATTTTTCATCCTCCTTTTTTGATTGATGCAG
>CAMNSS010000019.1 GCA_946555345.1 uncultured Eubacterium sp.
AATATACAAATATTTTAATTAAAAAAAACCATACCCTCCCCCCAAAAAAAATTAAAAACCGGGGCGCTTTTTTTTTTTCCCCCCCCCCCGCTTCGCTACTTTTCACTATATGTTGTATGTTACCCCAGAAATTGCCCGACTGCCTCCTTTACGGCATTGCCGTCTGCAACTCCCTTAACCTTAGGCATGATCGCCCCCATGAGCTTACCCATGGATGCTTTCCCGCTGCCCTGTCCAACGCCTAAATCAGCCGCTGTCTCCTTGATGATCTCCATGATTTCACCGGCAGTAAGCTGTTTCGGCATATATTCGGCCAGAACTTCAATTTCTGCGTTATAGGCTTCTATCAAGTCCGTCCTTCCGGCAGATTCAAAATCAGCGAGGGCATCTTTTCTCATTTTTACCTGTTTTGCTAAAATGGACGCAATCCCTGCATCATCGATTTCTTCCCGGTTGTCTACCTCGTACTGCTTGATCGCAGCTCTTACAAAGCTGATCGTCTCCTTGCGGACCTTCTGCTTGTTCTTCATCGCTTCTTTCAAGTCAGCGTTTAATCTTTCTTTTAAGGTCAATTACAACACCTCTAATCTGTATTCTTCCGCCTTTAATATTTCTTCGCCTTTTTTCTTGCAGCTTCAGACTTCTTCTTTCTCTTTACGCTTGGTTTTTCGTAATGCTCTCTCTTCCTCAGCTCGGACATCACGCCGTCTCTTGCGCATGATCGCTTGAATCTTTTCAGTGCGCTTTCCAAGCTTTCGTTTTCCCTGACGATTACCTGTGCCATTTCCCGTTTCACCTCCTGACTTTATCGAAATCATAACAGCCATTGGAACGGCTTGCCTACAACGTTGCTATTATACTATTTTATGGCAAGTTATGCAAGGATTTTTTTTCACATGGCTGTGTTTCCCGGCGTCTGGTCAGCCCGGCGGCCATGTCATTTTTCTCTTGCCCAGGAGATGGAAATGGATATGCTTCACGGTCTGAAAACCGTCCTCGCCGCAGTTGTTGACCAGCCTGTAACCGTTTTCCAGTCCCAGCCCGGCGGCAATATCCTTCACCTTTGCCATGAGATATCCCATCAGTTCCTGGTCTTCTGCAGCCACATCGTCCATCGAGGCAATATGCTTCTTGGGAATGATCAGCACATGCACCGGAGCCTGCGGGTCTAAATCATGGAAACACAGGATTTTATCGTCTTCGTACACCTTATTGGACGGAATCTCCCCTGCTGCTATTTTACAGAATATGCAATCGCTCACGTTCTCACTTCCTTTCCGCTGGATTCTGCATTCATTATAGCGTTTTATTTGTAAAAAAGCAATTCTTTTGCAAAACCTGCCGCTTTGCGCGCAGCTGGCAAACAGCCATCAGCTCCCTCCTGCAAAAACGCCAGGCATCCAGCTGACAGCCGCCGGCCATTCTGCGCATGGCTAGCGGACAAAGACGGGTCCAGCCCCGCAATTAGCAGAAACCGGACACCTGCATATGGCGGACAGAAGGCGGTTGCAGCATCATTCAGCGGATGTCCCCCGCAAAAACGGCGGACATGCCGTCCTCATAAGGCTCTGCCAGCCTAACCTTTACAAACTGATTCATCAAGCCGCCCGCATCCGCTGGCCTGCATTGTACATACACCTTCGTATAGTTATCGCTATATCCCGTAACCAGGTTTTTCCCCGGATATGCCTCCTCCAAAAGCACCGTTTCGATCCTGCCGCAATTCCTTTGGAAAAAAGCCTCCGCCGCTTTTGCGCCAATTTTATGAAGCGTCTCGCTACGCCGGTTTTTCACCTCCGGGGCAACCTGCCCGCCCATCTGTGCCGCCTTCGTGAACGGGCGCTTGGAATATTTGAAGATATGGGTCTTGCAAAAACCGCACGCTTCCACCAAAGTGCAGCTTTCTTCAAAGTCCTTTTCCTTCTCCCCTGGAAACCCTATGATGATATCAGTGGAAATTCCATAATGCGGGTCAAAGTCCTTTAAAACCCGTACGATCTCCAGATACTGCGCCCGGCCATACGGCCGGTTCATCGCCCGCAGGATTTTATCGCTGCCGCTCTGTGCGGAAAGGTGCATATGATGGCACAGCTTATCGTATTTTAACAGCCGTTTCACATAATCGGCGTTGACGACAGCCGGCTCCAGGGAGCTAAGGCGTATCCTGAAATCACCGGAAAGCCGGTCCAGCGCTGCAATCGCTTTTTCCACGCCGTAAGGTTCATTCCCTGAACCACAAAACGCACCCACCGGACCGCTCCCGCCGCCGTTTGCAAATCCGCCGCCCTCTGCGAAGCCAACTCCGCCAAGGTCATTTACGCTTTCCATATCGTAAAGCGCTGTATTGATTCCCGTAAGAACCAGCTCCTTGTACCCAGCGCCGATTAAATGCTCCGCTTCCGATATGATGGATGCCAGGCTTCTGCTCCTTACCCGCCCGCGCGCATAGGGAATCACGCAATAGGCGCAGAACCTGTTGCATCCCTCCTGTATTTTGATATATGCCCTCGTCCTGTTTTCGATGCTGGAAACCGCGCCCGTTTCCTCATATGCATCGAGTTCGTCATAGCCCCGGACGTGCACCTGCTTGATCCCTTCCGCAAGATACTCGTTCACATACGCCGCCAGGCGGCTTTTCTCGTTCGTCCCCGCTACGATATCGACGCCTTCTACAGCGGAAACTTCCTCTGGCTTGATCTGGGCATAGCAGCCTGTCACTGCCACGACGCTGTCCGGGTTTATTTTTTTCATCCTGCGGATGTATTGTCTCGATTTTTTGTCCGCTATGGCTGTAACCGTGCAGGTATTGATCACGTAAACATCGGCAAATTCCCTTTCATCCACTACCGCAAAGCCTTGCGCCCTGAAATCCCTTGCGATTGCCTCCGTTTCATATTGGTTCACCTTGCAGCCAAGCGTGTGAAACGCTACCTTCATTGCTGTCCTCCATCTATTATCATGATATTCATGCTCGATGCATTTCTTATTATCATAACAAATGATCCTTCGTTTGGGAACAGATGATTCACCGGATCATCCTGCTTTGCGCTCATGCCCGTCCGGGTTTGCCCCCCCTTCTTAACTTTGCCAAACTGAAAAGGATGCCAAAAGGCATCCTTTTCAGTTTGGCGGAAGCGGTGGGATTCGAACCCACGTGCCCTTGCGGACAACCGCATTTCGAGTGCGGCTCGTTATGACCACTTCGATACGCTTCCATATGCTTTTCGCGAAAGCTAATTTCCCCAACGGGTCTTAGTATACCTTAATTTGTAGTTGTATGCAATAGGATAAAGTGATATATTTTTATTGGGAACGTTCCTGCATCCCATCACGCAAGACAACGACGTTTCAGAAAACGAGGTTACCAAATGCATAAAAACATAGATGTCATCGTCGCAAACGCTTCAGGAAACATTACCATCATGGTCCTCACGCCAACAGACCGTAAGGATTATAAAAAAATCGCGCGGCAGCTTTTGCAGCGCAAAGAACTGGACGGTGAACAGGTGGCTTTTTTACTTCCGGAAAAAGGTACGGCCCACACCGGTCCTGCCGCAGAAACTGCGCCTTCCCCCTTCCCGCAAATGGAAATGTGCGGGCTTGAATTTTGCGGCAACGCATCCAGGGCATTTGCGCTTTACATAGCAAATACAAGAAAACCGAAACAAGACAGGATCACCATAAAAACCAGCGGCTGCGACAAACCGCTGACAGCCCACATAGCCCCCAACGGAACAGTCGCAATGGAAATGCCCGTGCCTTCCAGTATCCAGCTTATGCCAGCGAAAAAGCTTTCCCTTCAAAAAGACGGCCTTCTCGTAAAGATGGATGGCATTGCCCACCTGATCTTGCAAGATATTGCACCTGCGATGGAACTTTTTGAAACGATCAAGGAATATGTCTATGAAACCATTGCCCCTGATTTGCCCGCATTCGGGATCATGTTCTGCGACACCGTCAATCGGTATATGACGCCGGTCGTCTATGTAAAGGACGTAGACAGCACATATTTCGAGGGAAGCTGCGCATCTGGCACGGTGGCGGCATCTTTTGCGCTGGCAGAAAGCAAGCCAAATGGAATCCACGCCTTCACCATGCAACAGCCGGAGGGCGTTCTTTATACGACGGTGACAAAAAAAGAAGGCCTTGTGAAGCGAATCTCGCTCAAAGGCCGGATCACTTGTTCCGATGTAATTCATGTGAAGCTTCCGTAAACAGGCCGGCTGGCGGCGCATCGTTTTGAATCGTCCGCCAAGGCATCGTTCTGCGGCAAATGCCCAGTCACGCCAGGAAGCAGTTACAGCCTGCTTCGCTCCAGCAGACGCCCAAAGACATCAGCCTGCTGCCTCTGGCTGGCACGCCGCCGCAAGCCCCCGCCTGCCCCCCTTGAGACCGCCTCAGCCTATATTGGCAGGCACGATGAACCGAAACGCATCCCGCACCATGGAAAACGCTATCTTTTGCTGCGTTGTGACTTCCCCATCAATACAAATTTTCATGCATTCCTCGTTCGCCGTAACCGTGAGGCTTCGTTCTTTGCTGTATTCGATGATTTTCCCTTCCCGAATCTTCTTCTTGTTAAGATGCGTTCCCTTCGCATAGCTTGGGAACATGGAGATAAAAAACAGCCTGCTGACATTGCTGATCACGCTCACATCCATGAACCCGTCATCCAAGCGGCAATAAGGCACGCCTTTCACGCCGCCGCCGCAAAAGCAGCCGTTTGCGACCGCCGACAAGAGAACCTTTCCATCTGCAATGCGCCCATCCTCGTATTCGATCCGCAAATCCGCGCCCTTCTTCCCGATTAAAACAATCGCCACTGCCACCAGGTACGCCAACGAGCCTTTCAGCAAAGGCCAGCGTTTTACCCTGCCTGCCAAATCCGCCACATTGCAGTCAAAACCGATATTGGCCATATTTACGCAGTATCCTTCCGTATGCTTGTCCTCGTATACGGCCTCGTATTTGATCAAATCGCTGTGTTTTGACTTTCCCAGGAACTGCCCTTTCAAATCCAGAAAATCCGAAACAGCGCCATAATTGCGGATATAATCATTGCCTGTCCCCATCGGAACCGCACCGATCTCCACATTGGAAAACCCGGCCGTAAAATTGACCAGCTCGTTCAACGTCCCATCGCCCCCGCAGCCGTAAAAGCGCAGGGTTTCACCCCGCCCGGCGTTTTTCACGCAAAGCGCTTTCGCATACCTTCCGCCATCCTGCGGCGCTTTTGTCAAATAAAGCTTGTAGTCCACCTGCAAAGCTTCCGCCGCCGCTCTCACCTTTTTCATGAATGCGTCCTGCGCATTTTTCCGCCCCGATGACGGATTCATGATAAATACGTATTTCATCGTTTCTCCTTCGCGCATTAACCCCTTTTAAAAATACCACATTTAGGGTATAATATGCTACAGTTAATTAATGAATTTGACATACAGCAAGGAGGAAAACGATGGACTCAAGAATCAAGAAACTGGCCGGCCTGCTGACGGACTATTCTTGCGACGTGCAGAAAGGCGACAAGGTTCTGATCAGTTATGAAGGAGAGTGTTGCAAAAGCTTAGTACGGCAGCTTATTAAAAATGTTTATGCAAAGGGCGGCATGCCTTACGCAGAAATCAGGGATTCCGCTATTAATCGGGAAATCATGATGGAATGCTGCCAGGAGCAGATCGAATTTATGAACGATTACCAACTGGCGCAGATGAAAGGAATGCAGGCCTATATCGCCATCAGGGCCGGCGGCAATACGGCGGAGCTTTCCGATGTCCCGTCCGAAAAGCTCAATCTATACAGTAAGCTGACAAGGCCAACGCTGGACTACCGGGTAAACAAGACGAAATGGGTCGTTTTAAGATACCCGAACAACTCCATGGCGCAGCTTGCCAACAGCAGCCTGGAAGCTTTTGAAGATTTCTACTTCGATGTCTGCACCTTGGATTACCAGAAGATGAGCAAGGCGATGGACAGCCTGGTGGAACTGATGAACAAGACCGACAAAGTCCACATCAAAGGACCTGGCACGGATTTGAAATTTTCCATCAAGGGCATCCCTGCCATCAAATGCGACGGCGAGCGGAATATTCCTGACGGGGAAGTCTACACCGCGCCCGTGCGGGAATCCATGAACGGCACAATCGCATACAATACGCCTTCCGAGGAACAGGGCTTCACCTACGAAAATATCGTCTTTAAGGTGAAAAACGGCAAAATCGTCAAAGCGACGGCAAACAACGACGAACGGATCAACCAGCTTCTGGATACCGATGAAAACGCCAGGTATTTCGGCGAGTTTGCCATTGGCGTGAACCCATATATCCTCCACCCGATGAAAGATACGCTCTTTGACGAAAAAATCGCAGGCAGCTTCCACCTGACGCCGGGCGCTGCTTATGAGGATGCGTTCAATGGCAACAAATCAGCCATCCACTGGGATCTGGTCATGATCCAACGACCGGAATACGGCGGCGGGGAAATCTACTTCGACGACGTACTGATCCGAAAGGACGGAATATTCGTCATCCCAGAGCTTGAATGCCTCAACCCTGATAATTTGAAATAAGAACCGGGCTGTAAAAGCAGCCTCATGCAAAACCCCCTGCCGTATAAAATACGGCAGGGGGTTTTCCTGCAAACGATATCGGCCTCAAAGCAAAATCAACTCTTAGCGATTTGACAACAGATTCAGCAAAGCTTTCCTTATACAATCACAAAACACGACAATTCAATAGCATCCCGTTAACTGCCATGGTTGAAAATCATCACAAGCCAGAAAATCCGCGCTCATATAAAAATTTTTATATGCATCCTGTATTGAGCAGACAAATTGATTTCACCTTTTTTCTAGCCATTTCCATCCACAACCATTTTGCCTGGATATGGCCAGCCATAATTATTTAGTAATAAATGGAATAACTGTTAAAATTTATTAATTTTAGGATTGACCGATGACCTATGTTATGGTATAATGAACGCAATAACCGATACGGCGCCAGCGCAGAGAAGCGTTCATTGAATCATGAATGCCGATTGAGATGGCAAAAAAATTCATGGCATAATATAATAAATAGAATTTACGGAATGAACTATGAGAGAAAGGAGGCTTGGATATGGATGCAATCTTAAAAGAAATATTAAATGAAGTAAAAGAAAACAGCTACAGGCTCGGCCGTGTCGAAGCAAGTGTTGTTGAAGTGCAAAACGATGTTACTGAACTGAAAGAGGGATTTTCAGTAATCAAGGACGATGTTTCTAGTTTAAAATCGGGGTTCTCATTTCTCAAGGACGAGGTCGCCGGGCTGAAAACCGATGTTTCGTCGCTCAAGGGCGACGTTTCTAGCTTGAAATCGGAGTTCTCGATCCTCAAGGATGACATTTCTGATCTAAAAGAGGACGTTTCAATCCTCAAAACCGACATTGCGGTTCTCAAGGACGACGTTTCTGGCTTAAAAACGGAGTTCTCAGTTCTCAAGGACGAGGTTACAGTTCTCAAGGACGAGGTTACAATTCTCAAAGATGATGTCACCGGACTGAAAACCGATATTGCGACCCTCAAAAACGACATCGCCGGGCTGAAAAACGACAACACCGCCCTGCAAATCGACGTAAAAGCCAACAGGCAAATGCTGACAGGCATGGAAAGAAGACTGACAGAACGAATCGATAACATCTATAGCAAAAATAGCTCCAATGAAAAAGAGCTGCGCAAAATCAAAGCCCAGCTAAAAAGAAGGGACAAAATCGATCAAAAATGGGCGAGTGATACGATCAAGCGGATTGATGCAAGCTAAAACCACCAAATTACGGCACGCCTACGGCAAATGCGCCGCACATTCAGCACGCATCTGAAGATGTTCATATCACAACCACATACCGCTATCCCGTTCATAAAACACAACTGCCTCTCATATTCATAAATGGGAGGTTTTTTATGAAAAACACGAAAAAAAACGCCGTGATGGTTGCAGCAGCAAGCATGATCCTGTGCGCCGCCCTTTCCATCTTCCTTTCCTCGTTTTTATCCGATCCGTATACCCTGACAGGCAAAAAAGCAAAAGATGCCGATAAACCTATCAAGTGGGTCGAATTCAACATTCCCTACGATATTATGAAAACAGCAATGGATATCGATATCGATAGCTACTGCAAAAAAATTCACGTAAGCTGGGTTGATATCCTGGCCTATCTGGGAGCAAAATACGGAGGAGATTTTAATCGCTATAACGAATCGGATATGGACGAATTTGTTACAAAAGCAAAACAAGGAAAATCCATTGCCGCATTAACCAAAGATATGAAATACTTCAATTACTACAGCAAAGCTTACGGCGCTGTCCTCAACGGATTTTTAGGCGAATACCAGATAAAAACCACAGACGGGGAAACGGGCGTAGCATCATGGAAAAAGGCTTACGGGCTGAAAGCATTTTCCCCGATTGGCGAAGGATTTTACTATTCTGACTTTGATGATTTCGGAACAAACAGAAGCTACGGCTACAGCAGGCGGCATCTCGGGCACGATATGATGACTTCGGTCGGAACGCCTGTTATTGCCGTAGAAAGCGGCACGGTAGAAGCACTCGGATGGAATCAGTATGGCGGTTGGCGCATCGGCATCCGAAGCCATGACAATCTGCGGTATTACTACTATGCACACCTGCAAAAAGACAATCCTTACGCCGAATCCCTCCATATCGGTGCAACAGTCACGGCTGGCGATGTAATCGGTTACACGGGGCAAACTGGCTACAGCATCAAGGAAAATACGAACAATATCGATACGCCCCACCTCCACTTTGGGCTTCAGCTTGTCTTCGATGAAAAGGCAAAGGACAGCCCAACACAAATCTGGATCGACCTCTATGATATCACCCGCCTGCTCTCAACCCACCGCTGTTCCGTTATCCGAAACAAAGATACCGGCGAATATGAACGGAAATACCCCTTCATAGAAGAAGATCCTGCTTTTTAGCAATGCTTCTTGCTTCATCTCCTTCCCGTTTCTTGTACGAATCCGCCAAGATAATCAACGGTATTTATATGGAACAAGAATAGGGAACGCCTTCTACGGCATTCCTTATTTTTTACGGTTGTTTTGGATTACTATTGTTATTGTTTTGCGTAAAACTAGCAATATGCCAACGGTTTCCCCTGTTCTGAATTTACGCCAATCTTGTAATAAATCACGGTAATTTACATCGAATCATGATGTTTGTAATAATTTTACATATTTTTTCAATGCTTGGAAATGCAGTGTTTCCAAGTGCTTTGACTTATGCTATAATAAACGTCACACGATTTCTAATCAAATTCTAATTTTCCTTAAATTGTTATCTAATATTGATATTGTATCATACAGCCATAATCAAAAAATATTATGGAGGCACGAAATATGGAACAGATTGAAAAAGTGGAAAAATTAAGAACGAAAGCAGACATTACCTATGAAGAAGCAAAGAACGTCTTGGAAGAATGCGGCTGGGATTTGCTGGAGGCCGTATTGAAGCTGGAAGCGGAAGGCAAAACGAAAAATACAGCCGCCCGGTTTTCCACCCAAGGCTCTTCTGATGATGAACCGAAAAGCCCGCAGCAGCTTGCCGAAAGCTACCAAAGCTATCAGCAACAGAATCAAAAAAAGGACAAAGGGTTCTGGCGGACAATATGTGAAGGCATCCGTTTCATCTTGAGGAAAAGCATCGACAACAAATTTATCGTCAAAAGATACGGGAAAGCGGTATTAGATATCCCGGTTCTGCTATTGGTCATCCTCATGCTAGGATTCTTCTGGATTCTCCTGGTCCTGATGGCGGCCGGACTCTTCTGCGGTTTCAGCTACAGCTTTGCAGGACCTGAGCTTGGCAGGGATGATATCAACAGCGCAATGGACAAAGCTTCCCATGCCGCTGAAACGTTGAAGGCAGAAATGAAAGAACAGGCACACAAAGAACACGCTGACCGAAACCATAGCGATTGCGAACACGCTGACGGCGGAAACAGCGGTCACGAAAACGCTGGCCAGGAACACAGAGATGAAAGCCACGATAAAAACAACTGAAACCGATCACGAAACGAGGAAACTATAACTATGCCAGAAAAGATTTTAATCATCGAAGATGAAGAAAAAATCGCCAGATTCATCGAATTGGAACTAACGCACGAGGGGTATGAAATAGAAAAGTCCTACAATGGCAGAGAAGGACTCGAAATGGCTGAAAACGGCCATTTCGACCTTTTGCTTTTGGACATCATGCTGCCGGAATTAAACGGGCTTGAGGTGCTGCGCCGCATTCGGAAAACATCGGAGATCCCGATCATCATGCTGACCGCAAGGGATGCCGTGACCGACAAAGTCTCCGGCCTTGACATGGGCGCCGACGATTATATCACGAAGCCTTTTGCCATCGAAGAACTGCTGGCCCGCATCCGCGTCGCCCTGAAACGGAAAAAGCCCACCACGAGGGAAACAGCCGCCCTTGGTACGGGAAAACTGATACTCGACAAAAACGCCCACAGCGTGATCTACGACGGAAAGTCCATCGAACTGACCAACCGGGAATTCCTCCTGCTAGAGATTCTATTGGAAAATAAGTCCATCGTATTATCCAGGGACACGTTGCTGGAAAAAGTATGGGGCTACGACTATATGGGCGAAACCAACGTAGTGGATGTATATATCTACTACCTGCGCAACAAGCTCGATGCCGTATCACCAGAAAAAATAATTGAAACCGTACGAGGAGTGGGATACATCATAAAATGAACACCAATAAACGAACCAAATCCATTGCAAGAAAAATTAATAACAACGCAGTGCTGGAACTGCTGTCAGCCTTCATCCTCATCGATTTGCTGATCGCCGTCTTTTCCACCGTATTTTGGTGCTGCTCTGTAGAAAACGCCATAAACCAAAAGCCTGATCTTTCCGATGCGCGTTATTTCAGCACCATCAGCCGCCTGGAACGAAAACTTCCAGACGATGATTCCGAAAATCTCGCTGCCTCCGCCAGCTATGCCAAAGCCCAAGGGGAATATGAAACGGCTGCGGAAAGCAACGAAAAGCTCTTCCTGCCCATTGCCCCTGCCAAAACCTTGCTCGGTGAAGCCGTATATGTATGCGAAAACCAGAAAGGCGAGGAGCAATACACTTATGCTGGAGGCTTTTTAACCAACATATTTTCATGCCTTTCCATCATCACCACCGTGGAGCTTCTCATTCTGGCATGGACATTCATCACCGGGGCGAGAAAGATCCGAATGCGCCTGCGCCCGCTGGACGAGCTTGCCTTGAAAGCGGAAATGCTGGCAAACACCGCAGATTTTGACCAGCAGACGCTGGAAGAGCTGGAGCGGGCTATCAATGCCATAAGCCCGACTGCGACCGTGCGCCTCCATACCAACAACACCGAAACGGAGCAGCTCGAAAAAGCCATCAACGGGCTTTTGGAGCGGATGCGGGAAAGCTACAGGCTGCAATCCCGTTTCGTATCCGATGCATCCCATGAACTACGGACGCCTATCTCCGTCCTCCAGGGCTATGTAAATATGCTGAACCGATGGGGAAAAGACGATGAAAAAATACTGAATGAATCCATCGAAGCCATCAAAAGCGAAACGGAACACATGAAAAGGCTGGTCGAGCAGCTTCTGTTCCTGGCAAGGGGTGACAGCGGAAAAACCAAACTGAACATGGAAGCATTCTCCCTCAATGACATGATGCAGGAGGTCTGCGAAGAATCCGTCATGATCGATAAAGCGCACACATACAAATACCTTCCCTGCGCAGAGCCTGTCACCGTTACGGGCGTTGCCGCCTTGCTAAAACAACCGGCCAGAAGACACATCTACCACGCAGCCAAATATGCAACGCAAGGTTCTGTCATAACTTTAAAAACAAACCGGTAAACAAAACACGGCGCTGACGGCATGCCTGCCAGTTTTTCGGCCTTTCTCATACAAGATGAAGGCATCGGCATGACGGAAAACGACGTGTCCCATATCTTCGAGCGTTTTTACCGTTCCGATCCAGCCAGGACAAAGGATGGCGGCGGCACAGGCCTGGGGCTTTCCATCGCGAAATGGATCATCGACAGGCACGGCGGGTACTTCGACGTTATTTCCCGGGAAGAAATCGGCACGAGAATCACAGTCTTCCTCCCCTCCCGCATATAATATGCAGGGGGGGTGATTTTTTTGCCGACGATTATGGTCAATGGTTATGCTTATCCGTTTATATCACAGGATATCCTGCGGGAGTGGCTGCCTTCCCTCACCTATACGTCTTCCTTCAGTTATGGCTTCACGCCCGATGGGGATATCATCAATTTAGATGACGAAGCCGTGCTGAATACAGTGCAGCAGTCCGGCGGTCAAGCGCTCATGGTGCTGACGCCTTTTGATGATGACGGAAATTTCAACAGCAATTTAATATCGGAACTTCTGAACAACGCCGCCGGCACAGACCGTATCATCGAAAACATATTGACGGTCCTGCGCAGCAAAGGATTTGTCGGAGTGGATTTCGACTTTGAATACCTGCTGCCCCAAGAGCGGGACAAATACACGGCGCTTGTGCGAAGATCCAGGGAAATCCTGAACAACCTGGGCTATATCGTCACGGTAACGCTTGCGCCGAAAACTTCGACGGAACAAAAAGGCCTTCTCTACGAAGGCCATGACTACAAAGGCATGGGAGAAGCGGCAAACTATGTACTGATAATGACCTATGAATGGGGCTATATGTTCGGTCCGCCCATGGCCGTCGCGCCATATAACCAAGTGCGCCGCGTGATCGAATACGGGCTGACGCAAATAACGCCGCAAAAAATCTGGATGGGAATGGCTAACTACGGCTATGACTGGACGCTACCCTTCGTACAAGGGGAATCCAGGGCTGAGAGGCTATCAAACCCTGAAGCCGTCGCAAGGGCGGCACGTTACGGAGCAGTGATCCGCTTTGACGAACTGGCGCAATCGCCATATTATACATATACAGACGCTCTGGGAAGAAACCATGAAGTCTGGTTCGAAAATGCTGCAAGCTGGCGCGCCAAGCTGAATTTAATTCCCGAATTTAACCTGGCGGGCATCGGAATCTGGAACGTGATGGACCGGTTTCCGCAAGGACGGGAACTCCTCAATCAGATGTTTTCCATCGCAAAATAACAAAGACGGATTCGCCAATTCTTTTTCAGCGATAGGCTTTGTTACAGCGCTTGGGCATCCAGCGGATATTCAAGGCAGGTTGCAGGATGTTTACGGAACATCCTGGGTATGCTTGCATTCTGATTTTAAGGCTTGGAAATTTCTGGCTAATTATATAGCATTCACGAAACCTCGCATCAAATGCGTTGTTTTCCCTACCCAAAAAGACGCCGCCTATTTCGGGATGGCGCTTCACAAAGCGTTTTTCATCTGTACTGCTTCCACTCACCATAAACCGCTTCCAGCAATTATAACTCCAATTCATACATGATCATCGCCATGGCGGCAAGGCCTGCCGTCTCCGTGCGGAGCGTCGTGCGGCCAAGGGAAACGGATCTGCCGCCCGCATTTACGATCGTTTCCGCTTCTTCTGCGGAAAATCCGCCTTCCGGTCCGATAATAACGGCAATGCGGCGCAACAACCCAGCAGATACCGTCCCAGCTCCCTCTTCTGGGTCAATACGCCCAGGCGGTCTGTCAGACGTCTGGCAAACCTCCCCTTTCGCAGCAATATGATCCGCTTCATTGCAGCCTGCCCGTGATTCCCTGCAAGCCAGCTCCTGCCGCAGCACGTCTTTGATCGTCATGCCCGTCTCGTTCTCATATGGAAAAAGCACTAAATCAAACTGCTCAAATTCCTTTACCGCATCCGCAAGCTGAATCGGCATCGCCACCTCCGGGATAATGCCCCGCTTGCATTGCTTGACCGCTTCGCAAGACACCTTCTGCCAACGCTCGATCTTCTTCCCGAAGTTTCCCTTATCGACGACCACCGTCCTAGCCATAAAGACGGGAACGATCCGCCAGACCCCCAGCTCGACGCACTTTTGCACGATGGTCTCCATCTTTCCCTGTTTGGGGATTCCCTGAAACAGTGTGACCTCTATGCCTGGCTCTGCCGTAAAGCTCTGCTTGTCCAAAATCTGCGCCTCGGCATACGCCGCATCGAGATGCAAAAGCTTTACCCTGTATTCCCACGCCGACGAATCGGAAACGTCGATTTCATCGCCCGCCGACAAGCGAAGCGCCTTCATCATATGATGGAGGTCCTCCCTGTTTTCTATCCTGATGGTATTTTCACCGACATCTTCCGGCCGCACGAAAAATCTGCTCATCGCCAATACCCCGCTCTATTTTCGCCGTTTGATTCTGATAACGTTCCTTTTCATCGCTTGCCTTTACGAAAGCTTCGCCGCAATGGCGCACCATTCCCCGTCGTCTGCGGTTTCCACGACTTCAAAGCCTGCCGCCTTAATTGCCGCCAAGACCTTGTCCTTCTGCTCCAGGAGAATGCCGGAAGAAATGAACACGCCGCTCGGTTCAAGATGCGTACCCGCACGTCCTGCCAGCGTAATCACCAGATCCGCCATCAAATTCGCAACCAGGACGTCCGCCTTGAAATCAATGCCTTCGGTAAGGTTTCCCCGCATGATCCGGACCTGATCCTGTACTTTGTTCAAGGCGACGTTTTCTTCTGCCACTGTTACTGCATCTTCATCGATTTCAATGCCCAGCACATCCGCACAGCCCAAAAGCGCCGCACCGATGGAAAGGATGCCTGAACCACATCCCACATCCAGTACCTTCTTCGCAGCAGGGTTTTCACCCAGGTAGCGTTCCATCATTTTCAGGCACAAAGATGTCGTTTCATGCGTCCCCGTGCCAAAAGCCATCCCCGGATCGATCTGGATCACCGTCTCGCCGCCAGAGCCTTGGTAATCCTCCCAGGTAGGCTTCACCACCAGCCGCTCTGTTATCTTCACAGGCTTGAAATTTTCCTTCCATTTATCCTTCCAGGTTTCATCATCTACGGTGATATCCTCGGCATACAGCCTGCCCAAATCAGCATCCCAGCCGAAAATGCCTTCCATTTCCTTGCTCTTTAGCATCATGACCGCAATTTTAAGCTGCTGCACCAGTTCCCTATTTTCCGGCGTATCCTCAAAAAACGCTGAAATGGTCGGTTCGCGATCCAAGTTTTCCTTCAAGCCATCCTCGATATAATCCCAGCCATATTCATTTTTTTTGCTAAGAATGTCCTCCATGTCAGCCGGGTCGTTGATCACAAGCTGGTCGATGCCCTTCGTCATCAGCATGGCCGTCACCTGTTCGATGCCCTGCTTGCTGGCGTGTATCTTAAATTCGATATATTTCATCTTTCTTTCCTCCTAATATATTCCTATCCATTATATCGGAAAAGCGCCGCAGAATCAATCATGCAAAAACGAAGGAAAAAGCTTATTTCATCTGCAGGCAAAAACCCAGGGCATTGCCAGCGCCTGGGCTTTGCCTGGGTTTTCATCACCAACTATTACCGTATGTAAACCATACGATATCTACAAGCTCCCAATATAAAACCTGTAATGATATACATCCTTGTACTTAGCGAACATCTTAAACGTAAGCCCCAGCGTCATCAATTCAGCAAACGTCAGCGTCAGCCAGATCCCCGCCATGCCGAAGAGCCAGGACAGCAGGAACATCCCAGCGATCACCATGATCAGCGCCCTGGATGCGGAAATAACCGCAGAAATCAGGCCGTTGCCATAAGCGGTGAAAAAACCGGAAGCAAAGATATTGATCCCGCCCAAAAGCAGCGCAATGGACAAGTAACGCACGCCTGCTACCGCCAAATCATAAAGCCCGCTTCCCGGCCGCTCGAAAAGCATGACGATGAAATTCCCAAAAATTAAACAGGCGAAAGCGCTCGCAATGGATGTCACGAAAATGAACTTCTTGGAATACCCGATGATCTGGTTGACCTTATCAAACGCCTTCGCGCCATAAAAATAGCTGATCAACGGCGCAATCCCCATGATGTATCCCAAGAATACGGAAATGATCAGATAATGGCAGTTCAGCACGATGCTGACTGCTGCAACGCCAGTCTCACCGACAATCCGTATCACGACCATGTTAAAGAAAAAAGTCGTGATCCCCGCCGAAGATTCGCTTACCATCTCCGACGAACCATTGACAAAACAATGCCCGATAAAACGCCAGTCCGGCTGAAAGCGTTTAAATTTCAGCTTTGTATCCGCAAAGACAAAGTATGCGCCTCCGACGAGCATGACGGCAACCAAACCGCCCACATTCGCCCATGCGGTTCCTTCGATTCCCATATGGCAAGGACCGAGGAAAAGAATCGCCAGCCCCAGATGGGACACGCCGCCCATTATGTATAAAAACAGCGTAAAAGCAGGCTTTCCATCCACCCGGATAAAATACTCGAACAGGACGCCCAGAAAGGCAGCCGGGAAGCCCCAGGCCAGAATCACGAGAAAATCATGGCAATAATCCGCTAAATTCTCCGTCGCCCCTAAAAATCCGATAATTGGCTCGATAAACACGAGCGTCACTGCGGTAAAAATGCAGCCGATCAGCGCAGACAACACGCAGACCGAGGAATATTTTTCGTTGGCCTCCGCCTGTTTCCCCTCTCCCATCTTGATTGCGACAATCGCACTCGAACCGGAAGCCAGCATAACGGAAACGCCCCACATAATCCCCTGTACGGGATATGCGAGGGAAAGCGCAGCCAGCGCCTCTTCCCCCAGAAGATTTGCGACCAACACGGAATCCATGCCATAATAAAGGGCGATCACGACCATCATCAGTACCGATGGCCATACGAACTTTATGAAATTTTTCCGCGTAATTTCACCTGTAAAAATGTCTTCCATGCTTTTAAACTCCTTTCTTTTATGATAAAGTATATCGTAACCATATAGTCAACAAAAACTTTGTTCTTTCATCACAATTTTTTTTGCTGATTCACAAGCGTTAAAACAAAAAACCGCATACAGGAGAATACTATGGATGCTGCTAGGAAAAAACAAAAGGGATATTTTACGACCGGGGAATTTGCCAAACTATGCGGCGTCAAAAAACAGACGCTTTTTCATTACGACCACATTGGCATTTTGCAGCCTGAAATCATCGGGAAAAACGGATACCGCTACTACTCTTACCTGCAGCTCGATACATACAACGCCATCGCCATGTTAAAGGAGCTGGATATTCCCCTTGCCAGCATCAAAAAATACCTCAACACGCGAACGCCCGAGGCTTTTTTGCAGCTCCTTCATCAGCAGGATAAGCTCGTCGATGAAAAGATCGCAGAACTTCAATGGCTCAAATCTTTCATCAAAGGACGCATTACGATAACCGAAGAGGGAATCAATGCATCGCATGATGAAATCCATGTCGAACACCACCCTGAGGAAGCCTATATTATCACCAGGTACAGCGGCGGCAGCGACGATAAAAATGTATATGCTGCCCTGTCGGAACATATCGCCTACTGTCACCAAAACCAAATCTATAGCCCATATGCCATCGGCGGCCTGATATCCGCCAGCGACGATTTCACGTCAAATCATTACAGCTATTCCCACCTGTATACGAAAATTCAGCCGGAAGATATCAGCCAATCCGTCCACGTGACGATCATCCCGCCCCAAACATACATCGCCATCTACAGCACCGATGGCTTTGACCCCATCCCGGGCATGTTCATGCGCCTGTTAGACTTCGCACGGAAAAATAAATACCAGCCGGGAACACACTTTTTTGAAGATATCCTGCTGGATGATATGTCCCGGTTCGGATTTGATGAATACACGCTTAAAGTATCGCTTCCTGTCTGTATGTAGCAATCAGCTTACGGCCGCGTGTTTCCACCTGCTGCTCCTGTACCGGATGCAGAAGCAGACAGAACGCACGCCCCAGTCTATGATCATCGCAATCCATACGCCTAGCACGCCAAACCCCATCGTCTTCCCCAGTATAATTCCGAAAATAATTCTGAACACCCACATGGATGCGACGCTGATGATCATCGTGAAGGTGACATCCCCTGCCGCCCGCAGCACGTGCGGAATCGAAAAAGACAGCGGCCAGATCACGATGGAAGAAATGCAGTTGAGCAGAATCAGCTCAGTCGCAATTTCCGCCGTCTCATCCGACAATCCATACAGCATGATGATGAACGGCGTCGTAACGATAATAAGGACGTTGCTAACCAGCATCGCAACATATACCCATTTGACCAGCTTTTTACTGTAATGCATGACCTGCCTGTAATCGCCCGTTCCCACGCATTGGCTGATGACCGATACGATGCCGAACCCCATGGCCATGCCCGGAAGCACCGCAATCATGGAAACGGCATTTCCCACAGCGTTGGCTGCGATGGACGCCGTGCCAAAGCCCGATATCATGCTGAGCAGGATCAGCTTCCCTAGCTGAAACATACTGTTTTCCACACCGTTTGGAACGCCGATTTTAAGGATTTTGCGAATCAAATGCCAGTCAGGCTTATAGACGAATTTCCTGCTCAGATGCACCGCCAGGTCTTTATTCCGCAATAATACGTATATGAGCACTGCCGCCACCATCCTGGATACCAGCGTCGGAACCGCTACGCCCTCTACGCCTCGGTGAAAACCGAAGATGAGAATCGCATTGCCCGCCACATTGATCCCGTTCATCAAAAATGAAACCTTCATCGATATTTTTGAATTGCCCGTGCTGCGGAACAATGCCGCCCCGCCGTTATACACAGCGATAAACGGAACGGATGCCATTACGATGAGGTAATAAACGTCACAATTATGAGAAACGTCTTCATCGATATCCCCGAATATGAGGGACATCAATATCCCCTTCAGAAGATACATTGCCGCAGAGACGAGAAGGGAAAGCAACAGCAGGAACAACATGAGCTGATCGCCCGCCCGGCGGGCTTCTTCATCCTTTCCCTGCCCCAAAAACTGCCCCACGATCACCGCTCCGCCCGTAGCCAGAGCCGTCATGATCGTAATGATCAAAACCATCAGGGAATCCACCAGGGACACTGCCGATACAGCCGCTTCCCCTACGCTTGCCACCATCAGGGAATCGATCAATCCTACCGCAAAAAGAAGAAGCTGTTCTACAAACAGCGGCCACAATAACTTTATCAAATATTGGTTTGAAAATAAAAGTTCTTCCTTCGGAAGCGCAAGCTCCCTTTTCTTCCTGATTCTCATCTCACACAACCCATTCCATAAAATATCACGCACTTCCTCCTCATTCCAGGCATACCGCTGTACCCGCTTACAAAACAGATTTCAGCCCCCGCAGCCTGCCCCGCTAAGTGAATTTCGATCCGCTCGCCGCAATGCGCCAGCTAAACAAGCCTCGCCCATCGTGCCTGCCCGCCAGATAAATTTTAACCCGCTGCGCTTGCCCCAGACGAACAGAACCCCGGGAAATGCCATGTCCTTCCAAGATTCGGACAACTCCCGGGTTTCATTTATTCTGCTTTCTTGCGCCTTTTTCGCTCCCAGCAATCTCTGCCAGATCGCTTAAACGAAAATTTATTCCTCGTAACAAAACCAGTCTTCCAAGCACGAAACCTCGTGCATCGCACAAGGCCAGCGATCAAACTATGCCTTCGCACAAACGAATCCGCCTACGAAAAAAATTCTTTAATCGAATCCAGAAAACTGCTCTTTTTCTGGTAACACTCATTGGTAACTGCTTTTCCCATCGCCTCAATGGCCTTCTTTTGTTTGCCGCTGAGCTTCGTCGGGATCTCCAGCGTAACCTTCACATAAAGATCGCCTTTGCGGCTGCTCCGCACGCTCTTGATGCCCTTGCCCTTCAAGCGGAAGACCGTTCCCGGCTGCGTTCCTGCCGGGACTTTATAGGAAACCTTTTCCTCCAGCGTCGGCACGACGATTTCGTCGCCTAAAGCCGCCTGGTTAAAGCTGATCGGGATTTCCAGCCACAGATCCTGCCCCCTTCTTTCAAACATCGGATGCGGCTTCACGTTGATGACGATATACAGATCGCCATCAGGACCGCCGTTGATGCCCGGTTCTCCCTGTCCCTTGATCGGAATGACGGATTCATTGTCAACTCCGGCAGGGATGTTGACGGAAATCGTCACGTTTTCCCGCACTTTTCCCGTGCCGCCACAGTCCTTGCAAGGCGTTTCGTTGATCTCGCCTGTTCCGTTACAGTCAGGGCAAGGCGATACGCTTTGGAACGTGCCGAGCGGCGTCCGCTGGGACGTCCTCACTTCACCTGTTCCATTGCACTTCGGGCACTGCTTTTTGGACGTGCCCGGAGCTGCCCCCGTGCCGCCGCAGGTCTTGCATTTCACATATTTGTTGATGCGGATCTGCTTCTTCGTACCGAACGCCGCTTCCGTAAATTCTATGGTGACCGCCTTCTGAAGATCGCTCCCTTTGCGCGGGCCGTTCCTGCGGCTGCGGCCGCCGCCTCCGCCGCCAAAACCGCCAAACGCACCGCCGAACATATCAAAGATGTCTTCAAACCCGCCGAAGCCGCCAAAGCCGCCAGCCCCCGCACCGCCAAAGCCTGCATTTGGATCAACGCCGGCATGGCCAAAACGGTCGTACTTGCTCTTTTTATCCGGGTCTGATAGAACAGCATATGCTTCATTGACTTCCTTGAAATTCTCTTCGGCAGTCTTATCACCCGGATTTTTATCCGGGTGATATTTCATCGCCATCTTCCGAAAAGCCTTTTTAATTTCATCGTCGCTGGCGCCTTTCTTTAGCCCCAGGACCTCATAATAATCGCGCTTATCTGCCATTATTTTCTTATCCTCTAATTTAAACTACTGCTTGTCGTCGTCCACTACTTCATAATCAGCATCTACTACATTATCGCCTTGCGGACCTGCTGCATCTGCTGCGCCGCCCATATCCGGGCCAGCGCCTGCTGCGCCCGCCATATTCGGATCTGCGCCTGCGGCCTGTGCCTGCTGGTACATCTTCGCTGAAATCGTGTGGAATTTTTCTGTCAATGCCTCTGTCTTTGCCTTGATTTCTTCCGTGTTGCCTGCTTCCAGTGCAGCCGAAAGAGCATCCTTAGCGGCTACGATATCGTTCTTTTCGTCTTCGGAAAGCGCATTGTCCAGCTCCTTAAGGTTCTTCTCCGTCTCATAAACGAGCGTTTCCGCCCTGTTCCGCAGTTCAACCTCTTCTTTCCGCTTCTTATCTTCCTCTGCATACTGCTCGGCTTCCTTCACCTTCGCCTGGATTTCATCATCCGAAAGCTTCGTGGAAGAAGTGATCGTGATGCGCTGTTCCTTGCCCGTTCCCATATCCTTCGCGCTTACATTTACGATGCCATTGGCGTCGATATCAAATGTAACCTCGATCTGCGGAACACCGCGCGGTGCAGGCGGAATCCCTGTAAGCTGGAAGCGTCCCAGCGTGATATTGCCCGATGCCATGTCTCGTTCGCCCTGCATTACGTGGATATCTACCGCTGTCTGGTTGTCTGCCGCCGTGGAGAAGATCTGGCTCTTCTTCGTCGGGATCGTCGTATTTCGTTCGATCAGCTTTGTCGCTACGCCGCCCAACGTCTCGATGGACAGGGAAAGCGGCGTTACGTCCAGCAGAAGAACATCATTCACCTCACCCGTCAGGACGCCTGCCTGGATGGATGCGCCGATTGCTACGCATTCGTCAGGGTTGATTCCCTTGAACGGATCTTTGCCCGTAATATTCTTAACCGCATCCTGTACTGCCGGGATTCTCGTAGAACCGCCTACCAGGATAACTTTGGAAATATCGCTGTTGCTTACGCCGGCGTCCGCCATCGCCTTCTTCATCGGCTCGATCGTCTTGTTCACCAGATCCGCTGTCAGCTGGTCGAACTTCGCCCTCGTGATGTCCATGTTCATGTGGAGCGGGCCATTATCGTTTACCGTGATGAACGGCAGGTTGACGTTCGTCGTCTGTGCGCTGGAAAGCTCTTTCTTCGCCTTCTCAGCAGCTTCCTTCAATCTCTGCAATGCCATCTTGTCGGCTCTCAAATCCACGCCATTTTCCTTGGCAAAGCTTTCCGCCATGAAGTTAAGCAGCGCTTCATCGAAATCATCTCCGCCCAGCTTATTGTTTCCGTTTGTCGCCAATACTTCAAATACGCCGTCACCCAGCTCGAGGATCGAAACGTCGAACGTGCCGCCGCCTAAGTCATAAACCAAAATCTTGTGCTGGCTTTCGTCCTTGTCGAGACCGTAAGCCAGCGACGCTGCCGTCGGTTCGTTGATGATTCGCTTTACATCCAGCCCTGCGATTTTTCCGGCATCCTTCGTCGCCTGCTTCTGGCTGTCCGTAAAGTAAGCCGGTACCGTGATAACCGCTTCCGTAACCTTTTCACCCAGATAGCTTTCAGCATCTGCCTTGAGCTTGCCTAGGATCATCGCAGAGATATCCTGCGGCGTATACTTCTTGTTATCGATTTCTACCGTGTGATCCGTACCCATGTAACGCTTAATCGATGCGATCGTTCTTTCCGGGTTGGTAATTGCCTGCCTCTTGGCAGTTTCCCCTACCAGCCTTTCCCCATTTTTGGCAAAGCCTACGACGGACGGCGTCGTCCTGTTTCCTTCCGCATTAGCGATTACGACAGGCTCTCCGCCCTCAAGGACCGCTACGCACGAATTTGTCGTTCCTAAATCAATTCCTATTACTTTTCCCATTTTCTGAAACCTCCTCTTGTCTGTTATCTTCTCCGAAAGCTAGCCTGCGACCTTAACCATGGACGGCCTGATTACCTTGCCGTTCAGGGTATAGCCCTTCTGCATTACGCCGGAAACCTTGCCGCTTTCGTATTCTTCAGTTTCCTCGGTCATCACAGCGTTGTGGAAATTCGGATCGAAATCCTCCCCCAGCGCCGCGATTTCTGCCAAGCCGGACTTTTCCAGTTCACCACTCAGCTGTTTAAATATCATTTCCATACCTTCCTTGAAGCCGTCCCCGGTATCCTCTTGGCCCAGCGCTCTTTCAAAATTGTCCAGAACGTCGAGCAACCCGGTTATTATCTTCTCGTTTGCGTATGAATAAAGATCCGTTTTTTCTTTTTCTACCCGTTTCTTATAGTTTTGAAAATCAGCCATAAGCCGCAGGTATCTTGTATCTGCATCCTCCCCGGAAGCTTTTTCCGCCTCTTTGGCATCCTGCTTTTCTTCCTGTGCCTCCGTTTCCCCTGCTTGGCCAGAAGCCTCTTTTTCGGCATCCCCTGCCGCTTTTTCTGTCTCTTCCGCAGGTTCTTTTCCCTTTTCTTTTGTTATGTCCTCAGCGTTAACCTTCGTCATCATCGTCTCCTTCCGTGATCATAAATGCTTTGCTTATATTATCCGTAAGATATTCAACCACCGATGTCACCTCGCCATAACGCATCCTGGTCGGGCCTATGACGCCGATCTTGCCGACCATTTTGCCATCCACATGGTAAGTCGCCGTAATCAGGCTGCAATCCTGCATCAGTTCATCCTGATTTTCATTGCCTATTGTTATTATGACACCGTTTTCCCTATTGATGAGGGTTCTTGTGAAATCTTCTTTTTTATTGACCATCTCCAGGAACATCCTCGCTTTATCCAGGTCATTGTATTCAGGAAGCGAGAATATATTCGTCAGTCCATCCATGTAAAGGTTCACGTTGAGCATATCTTCCAGCGTCTTCACAAAACCTGGCACGATGTTTTTCTCCAGCATGGCCATCGCTTCCGCATCGGATTTCACATCCTTGATGATGTCGTAAGCGAGCGCCTCGCTCAATGTCTTTCCCCTGTAATTGTAGGTCATGGTCTTGGCCAGTATCCTGAGCGTATCCTCGGAAACGGTCCGGTCGAGTTTTACCGCTTTATTTGAAATCTTGCCGCTTTCCGATACCAGCATCAGCACCACGGTATGGGCATCCACAGGCAGCAAATTGATGTATTTCAACGTGTCCTGCTCCTGCCTCGGCGTGAGTGCAAAGGCCGTGAGGTTGGTGATCTCAGACAGCACATGCGCAGCGCGCTGCACGATATTCTCAAGCTCCGTCACATTGCTGTGAAGCTCCGCGGCAATCGAGTTTTTTTCCTGTGCGGTCAATTCCCGCTTGTTCATCATCTGGTTGACATACAGACGGTACGCCTTCTCGGAAGGAACCCTGCCCGATGAGGTGTGCGGGTGTGTCAAATAACCAAGTTCCTCCAAGTCAGACATTTCATTGCGGATCGTCGCAGGGCTGATTCCCAGATTGTAATTCTTTGATATCGTCCGCGAACCGACCGGCTCAGCAGTCTTGATAAAATCAGCGATGATGGCTTGTAATATTTTCAGTTTTCGTTCACTTAAATCCATCTTGAGACTCCTGTTGTTAGCACTCATTTAGCACGAGTGCTAATTACAGTTTAAATTTACCACCGAAACGAAAGAAAGTCAACACTTATTTAAAATTTTATCATTTTTTTCCGATACTCATCAGGCCTTCCCGCGCAAACATCTCCGCCCTGCTCTCAAACGTGAAGTCAGGCGCAGGAAGCGTCTCATAAATCGGGGCGTCCGCAAAATTTTCCGCATACGGCATCGGCGGGTTAAATACCGAAAGCTGGCGCAAAAGCTGATCCGTATAATTCGTCCCATAGCGCCTCGCATCCGCCACCCTGTCCACATCGAAGGTCATGGTAAAGCTCAGCGGCCTGTTGTCGGCTTCGTAAAGGATTCTGCCATCCGGTCCTGCGATCATGGAATGCCCGTAGGAATAGCTGCCCAGATATTTTCCTGCGCAGTTGAGGGAAATGAAGTACGCCTGGTTTTCAAACGCCCTGGTCGGCGCAATCGATTTGCACAAGTCATAAAGCCCTTCCGGGTCCATCGCCGGGCGGATCAAAATTTCCGCGCCCATCAGCGCCAGGTTTCGCGATATTTCCGGGAAACACCAGTCATGGCAATTCAGCACGCCGATTTTAATGCCTTTTTCTTTAATATCAAAGGTGACATATTTTTCACCCTTCGTGATATGGCTCTCCACCGGGTAATACGGACACATCTTGCGGTGGACGTCGATCAGGCTTCCATCCGGGGCAAAGATCGGAATCGCATTATAAAAACGCTTTACGCCGTCCTTTTCCTCCCGCTCCATCATGCTGCCAGGCATGAAATAAATGCCGTACTCCCTGGCGATTTTTGAAAGGGTTTCCGTTACCTTTCCCGAAATCGGATCGCCGTTTGTGCGCTTTTCGCCTTCCGCCCAATATGTCCCGATCCCCATTTCAATCCCGGCAATCAGCTCAGGCGCATTCATCCCTGCCATCAGGCTTCTCACTTCCTTCTTGATCCGCTCCAGGTTAAACTCAAAACTGCTGGAGCAGTCTCCGCTCTGCATCAAACCAATATTCAAATACCTTCCCATGATCATCTTTCTCCTTTTCTCTTTTATGTTCTATCACATACGCCCTGGGGGCGAAACCCTGCAGCGCAATCTGTTGATTGTCATGCTTTCCCGCACGCCGCGCCGCCGCTTCTGGCAACGATTCCTCATCTGCTTGCAGCCGCTTCACATTACCCTGGCAAACGTGCGCAGTGCGAAAAGATACATATAAGCTTCCTTGACCGGTTTTCCTTTTGCCGCTTCAAGAGCCTCTCTGTAAAGCTCCATCTGCTTGGCATAACGCTCTATGATATCTTGCTTGCGCGCACCGCCGCCTACATGGCTGTTTTTATAATCGATCAACACAATTCCATCCGCTTCTTCAAAGAAACAGTCGATAATTCCCTGCACCAATGTTGTAACGCCATCGACTTCCGTCTGCAAAAGAAATTCGCGTTCCTTCTCCAGCGTTTTGCAGGATGCGGCGCGGATGCCAACCGGATCGTTAAAAAACGCCGCAATATTTTCTAAGCGTACCGCCGCCCGCTCTTCATCGTCAAGCTGTCCATCTGCATGAAGCTGGTCCGCTATCTGCGCAATATATGGACTGCCGCCCTCGAGCGCTGCCGCAAAATCGAGCTTTTCCATCACAAGATGCATCGCCGTACCAGCCTGGGCAGCGCCAATTTGCCTCTTCGTTTCGGAAAATGCCGGTCTTGCCAGGTAAAAGTCCTGCGCTTTTTCGCCGCCCTGTTTATTGATCTCCGTCACCGAATACTTTGATTTTACCGCATTCAAATGGGCGTGTGCATATGTATAAGATAACCGCTCTTCTATTTTTTCTTGCATCCCATCATCTGGTACGATTCCATCCGTATCAAGCAGCTCCGCCAGGCTGAGCCGTGCTGCGGCCTGCTGCTTTGAAAAGAACGCTGGCTGGCTGGAATCCTCGTATATAACTTCCGCCCCGAAAGCTTCCATCGCATCGTATAACATTTCAAGCGGGCTGTTATGGCTGAACGCTCCATGCAGTGCGCCGCGGCACGTCCCCGTCAATATAAACCGGTCCATCGCCCTTGTCATCGCCACATAGAGAATCCTGATTTCCTCTTCGATGTGGTCGCTTGCGTTTTCCTGGTTGATGATCTGCTGGAGCAGCGTGCTGCGATACCACTTCTGTGCTTTATTTACCTGCGGAAGCCCGATGGCGAGACTCTTATGCATGGACGGGGAACGGATTTCCCGCTGGTTGCGGTAGCGTTTTCCCGTTTCCGCCAGGATGACAACAGGAAACTCCAGGCCCTTGCTCTTGTGGATGGTCATGATCTGCACGAGGTTGCTCTCCTCCGATAAAACCTTAGCCTCCTCGACCGGCCTGCTGCTCTTTTTCATCGCTTCCACATACGAGAGGAATCCGTAAAGGCCGCCGTAATTATCTTCCTCATACTGCGCCGCCTTCCCCGCCAAAAGCCGCAGGTTGGAAATACGCTGTTTTCCAGCAGGCAGGCTGCTGCAATAGTCAAAATATCCGGTATCATAGAGCAATATCCTGACGAGTTCCTCCAGGGAAACGGTATGCTTCAATTCCTTCCAGTATTGGATTTTTTCAAGCATGGCGGAAAGCTTGCACGCAAGCCCCGCCTGCGGGCCTTCCTTTTGGTATCGCTGTACCGCATCGTAATAAGAAGGGCTCTTCCCCGCAAAAATCCTGATTTCCGCTAACTCCCTGACCGTAAAACCGAACACGGGACACCGCATCACGGAAACCAGCGGGATGTCCGCCCTCGTATTGTCTATGATTTTCAACAGGTTGACAAACACCTGGATTTCAACCGTATCAAAATATCCGCCCTCGCTTTTCCCATAAGCGGGAATCCCCTGGTTATTGAGGAACTTTTCCAGCTCGCCGATCAGATTTCCATTTCGCACCAGGACTGCGATATCGCCGTATTCTATGCTTCTCATGCAATCCCGCTTAACATCATAGATCGCATGGCCTTTGTTTTCCGCTATTATTTTAGCGATCAGCTTCATTTCCATTTCGGTTTTATCCGCAATTTCATCAGGCGATTGCGGCTTGTTTTCCGCTGCGTCAAGGTCGATGAGATGTATCTGGGCATCAAGGCCGGGATACTTTCCGCCGATAGCCGGATTGGCTTTGAGCGCAGCATTTTCATCATAATCACGCATGATCGATGCGAACACCCCGTTGACCAGGCCGATGACTTTATTTTTACTGCGGAAATTCGTATTGAGGTCTATCTTGATGCTCTCCGTCGCATCGCCCGCACCATATGCGGCGTATTTGCGCTTGAAGATATCGGGATCTGCCTGCCTGAACCGATAGATGCTCTGCTTTACATCCCCTACCATGAAGAGGTTATCCCCTCTGGTAATCCTGGCGATGATCATCTCCTGTAGCATATTGCTGTCCTGAAATTCATCAATAAAAATGTAGCGAAACTTATCCCGGTATTCCGCAGCCACCTTATCATCGTCCAGAATATCGATCGCATCATGCATGACATCATCAAAATCCATCTTGTTTTTCTGGTTCTTTTTCTCCCGGAAGATGGATTCCAGTTCTTTGACGAGGGAAACCAGGTATTTCGTATCTTCATAGCTTTCCCGCAATGCATCGTCGTATGCTTCGGGACTCTGTTTGTAATACCGCTTTTTTAAATCGTCCAGCGCTTTTTTCCCTTGGCTGTGCAAAGACTTGAACTGCTGCTCGATCAGGGCATAACCCGGCTTTTCGTCTGCCCGCCGCCTGGGGATGTTCACTTTCAGGAGCTTGTCGCAAAAAGCGCCGTATGCCGTCTCCATGCCCGTAACATCATCCTGCGCCCTGCACTTTGCAAAAACGCCCGCACAGCGGTCAAGATCCGCCCGTACCAATTCATTGAGCCTGTCCAGCGCCGCTTTTTCCAAAACATCCGCCGCACCTTCAAAGCATCTGCGCACTTTCTCAAACGTTCTTTTCGTATCCGCCATCACAAAAGCGGCAAGCCCCAGCGCCTTCACCGGTGAATCCGCGTGCAGCAATTCCGTTTTTTCCTCCGCCCAAGCCATGTAATGCGGGATGCTCCTCATTTTTTTGTATAAAGAAACGATGCTATTTTTAATCTCGTTTTCATTCCGGTCTCTGCTGTACTTCTTCAAAAATTCCGCAAAAGCCCCGTAATCCTCCGCAAACCGCCGCTCGAACAGTTCATCAACCGCTTCCCGCTCCATAATGTCCCGCTCTGTTTCATCACAGATTTTAAGGCCTGGTTCCAAGCCGGCCACATAAAAATATTTATGTACGACTTCCATGGAAAAGGTATGAAACGTGCTGATATTCGCCTTGGGAAGCAGCGTCAGCTGCCTTTTCAAAAATGCCCTGTCCGCCCCCGGCTCATCCATCGCTTGGTTGATCGCGTTTTCCAAGCGTTCCTTCATTTCTTCCGAGGCTGCATTTGTAAAGCTGGTGATGAGAAACCTGTCGATATCGACCTTGTCCTTGATCACGAGCTGCTTGATCCGCTCAACGAGCACGGCCGTTTTCCCCGATCCGGCCGCCGCCGCCACCAGGATATTCCGCCCCCTGTCCGTTATCGCACACTGTTGTTCCTTGGTCCAGCCCATCGTTTTCCTCCCTGGCATTTCGGTGATAATTCATTTTATCATACCATACTGGCGCAGAAACATCAATTTCATCGCCATCGGAAAGGAATTTTATGTTATACTGGTTTTAGGTAAATTGTAATGAAGCCCGCCGATGACATAGAACCGGCGAAGCCGCTTTATTTTCATGCAGAAAATATCGTTAGGCGCGATATGGCGGCCCGCCCCGGACGCCCTGCTAATTTCCGGGGCTTATCCTGAAAATTATACGGATTTGCAGAACTGGCCTGAATATCCAGTAAATAAGGGAAAACCGTCCTGAATTTCCGGCGGCTCAAGGAATGCAGCAAACCCTGCTCCAATAAAACAACGCTGCCAGCTTTGTTACATATTTATGGGTAGATTAGGTTATGATGAATGAATAGCGAGGTAAAAATATATGCAAACTTACAAGCGTCCTGCCATGCTGATGATTTTAGACGGCTACGGACTCAATGAAAAAAAAGAAGGCAATGCGATCGCCGCTGCCAAAAAGCCAAACCTGGACAAAATCTTTGCACAATATCCGCAAACGACATTAAAAGCCTGCGGGCTTTCCGTGGGGCTTCCCGAAGGACAGATGGGAAATTCCGAAGTCGGGCATCTCAATATCGGCGCCGGCCGGATCGTATACCAGGATCTCACGCGGATCACCAAGGCCATCGAGGATAGCAGCTTTTTCCAAAATCCCGCCTTTCTCAAGGCCATCGCCCATGCGAAAAAAAACGATTCCACGCTCCACCTGCTGGGACTGCTTTCCGACGGCGGCGTCCACAGCCACATCACGCACCTGCTGGCACTTTCCGACCTGGCCGCAAAGGAAGGAATCAAGTCGCTTTGCGTCCACTGCTTCCTCGACGGAAGGGACGTGCCGCCAAGATGCGCCGGGCAATATATCGAGCGTTTGGAAGCACATTTAAAGAAAACCGAGATCGGCCAGCTCGGCGTCATATCCGGCCGATATTATGCCATGGACAGGGATAAACGCTGGGACAGGGTGGAAAAGGCGTACGATGCGATGACCCTGGGAGAAGGCGAACATGCGCCAAACGGGGCGGAAGCGATCCAGGCAGCTTACGTGCGCGGGGAAAACGACGAGTTCGTGCTTCCGACCGTGGTGGACGGGGCGATTCCTGTGCAGGATGGCGATGCCATGATCATGTATAATTTCCGCCCGGACAGGGCAAGGGAAATCACGAGAACCTTCGTGGACGCCGATTTCGACGGCTTTGCGAGGAAAAAGACAGTCGGCGATATCTGCTATATCTGCATGACCCAATACGATGCGGAAATGCCGAACGTTACCCTGGCGTTCCCGCCGGAATCGCTGCAAAACACCCTCGGCGAATACGTAGCTGATTTAGGGCTTACCCAGCTTCGAATCGCGGAGACGGAAAAATACGCCCATGTCACCTTCTTCTTCAACGGGGGCGTGGAAGCGCCGAACCGAAACGAAGACCGCATCCTCGTGCCTTCCCCGAAGGTCGCCACATACGATATGCAGCCGGAAATGAGCGCTTATGAAGTGACCGAAAAGGTGCTGGAAGCGATCAAAACGGATAAGTACGATATGATTATCTTAAACTTCGCCAACGCCGACATGGTTGGCCATACGGGCGTGATGGATGCCGCAATCAAGGCGATCGAAGCACTGGATCAATGTGTTCCGCAAATCGTCGATGCCATTCTCGCAAAGGGCGGGCAGATCCTGCTTACCGCAGACCACGGCAATGCCGACGTCATGACCGATGCGGAGGGCAATACCGTGACCGCCCATTCCCTGAACGACGTGCCGCTTATTCATATTGCAAAAGAGCCGCGCGCCTTGCATGACGGCGGCAGGCTGTGCGATATCGCACCTACGCTCTTAAAACTGATGGGGCTTGATATTCCGGAGGAAATGACGGGAAAACCGCTCGTATAGGGGCTAGGGAAGGATGCCTGTGTTGGACAGGGCGCAGGAAATGCAGGCATCCTATAGATACTTTTTCCTTATCTTATCCCATATGTCCCGCTTTTCTCTTCCGATTGCAATAAGCTAATATTCTCAGCACAGCAAAGCTTGCTGCCGCAACCCCGATGAAAAACAGAACTACACTATGAACCGCCTGCGATGCAGATATGCCCAATCTGATGCAGCAAACCGCGAAAGCCACAGAAAAAACAGCCGCACAGCCCGCACCGACCAGCGCGTCGGTCCATAAAGTGCTTTTGAATCCCGGCCACATTTCCCATACCCCGTGATAAACCATCGCACCGATATAAACTGCGCCACCGACAAGCAACACGATTGTCTCCCCTGCGACAACCGCCAGCTTTCCCGTAACGATCAACTGAATAACAATCACCGCCGCACAAAACGAAAAAGTCAAACCAAAAGCAATGCTCCCGGCCTTGACAGCTTTTTCTTTTTCCAGTTTACTGTAATCTGCTACCTTTGATAATGTCTCCTTTGTTTCCTGATCCATGATCCCGCTTCTCCTTTCTCCATCCAAAATTTCTTTCACCTCCACATCATAAAACTCTGCGATTTCAATCAGGATGCTCAAATCAGGCAGATTCGTTCCCGTTTCCCACCGTGAGACTGACCTTCCCGACACGCAAAAGTTTTCCGCGAGCTGTTCCTGTGTCAGCCTCCGCTCCTTGCGGAGTAATTTTAAAAAAGCTCCGATCTTTTTCGTATCCATCTACCGCCCCTCCTTTCGCTTATATGCTATCATAGGCGCACATAATAAAACAGGACACAAAGCGAGAAATACCCTGTTTTCATGATTTCATATAAAAACCTGCTTTAGCCCTCGCTTATCCTGCGTGTGTATTCGTGCTGCACCTGTGTCCGATCCGTTCATGGACTGCTTGCAATCTATTTGCAGTTCCGTTCATACGCCTCCCGCTCGTTCCACCAGCCGCCTGCCTTAATTCATTAGCCGCCCGCCCGGCTCACCAATCACCTGCCCCAGTTTGATTCTCTTGATTTTTAAATAAGATACGATTTCAGAGAAATTTTCCGTATTTTTTCCTATTTTCCATGCAAAAGGCAATCTGTTTCTCTGATTTATGTAATATTTTTGCAGAGCAAGAGAATCTAGGGGTCATTTTTCTCTCAAAATGGGATTTTGAAAAAATTCAAGAGAATTGCCCGCATGATACTGCCCTCGCTCCCTGTTTTCATGCCCGATAAACGACAAAATTCTCTTGAAATTGCTATTTTCACATTTTCAAGAGAATTTTCCCTGCCCTGCTTTCCTTGCCCGGTCTCATCTTTCTCGACCGTTTTATTTTTCACCAGTTCTTCTCGATCCACTTCTCCCGGCTCATTTTTCTCGCTCGCCCTACTCGCTCCTTCCTGCCAGCGACTTGGATTCCTTCATCCGCATCACGAGCGGTATCTACAAGCCGTTGAGAACCACGATTCCGATCATCGGGATCACGATCGAACCAGCTATCGGACATCGAATGTCTGAATGGTCTCATCGCAAAACTGATACAACTGCGGGATATCAGATATCACAGTCTCCCATACTCTGTCGATATCCAAAGCGCCATAATTATGGGCGAACAAATTCCTCATCCCCTTGATTGCGGGCCAATAAATAATTTCTTTCGTCTCTTCCCGGAAATCCTCTGACAGATGTCCTGTTAATTCTCCAATTTGAAGAAGGCTCATGCAGATAGAATTTCTATAATCCCTATCTGCATCAAAAATCATTTTATCTTTTCCAAACCGCTCAACTGCATCATCTATATCTTCACAGTAAGCCTTTATACGCTCCAATATGTCAATGTTTTTCGTCCTCATAAATCAGCTTCTCATCCTCCCCTATACCGATGCAAAACCGTTTTGTCCGAGCTTGATTCGCACTATGACGGAGGGCCTCTGTAGTCACGAGATCCACGGGTTTTTTCAGTGCCTGGGTCAGCTCATCATAAAGAGCGCCCAAACCAAACATACTCTTAACTGCTCCCCCATCAATCCGCAGGTCAATGTCACTGTTCTCATCTGCTTCGCCACGGGCATAAGAACCAAAAAGATATGCCCTGCTCACTCCGTAGCTTTGCAAAATAGGATGTATAATCTCCTGAATTTCATCTACTACATATACCTTTTCCACGATTTCCCCTCCTCTCTGCTCGCATTTTATTGTACCATTCGCTTCTCTCCATTTCAACCCTGCTATTCCTTATGCCAAAATCCCTGCCCTGCTTTCCTTGCCCGGTCTCATCTTTCTCGACCGTTTTATTTTTCACCAGTTCTTCTCGATCCACTTCTCCCGGCTCATTTTTCTCGCTCGCCCTACTCGCTCCTTCCTGCCAGCGACTTGGATTCCTTCATCCGCATCACGAGCGGTATCTGCAAGCCGTTGAGGATCACGATTCCGATCATCGGGATCACGATCGAACCAGCCAGCCCGCTCAAGCCTTCGAAGAAGAAGACGAACAGCGTTCCCGAAATCTGCCCCATCAGCAGGATCAATCCCAGGGACGTCCCTTCCTGTGCCGGATAAGCCACCTCCGAGCCATGCTGGAACAAAATCGGCGCAACGCCCATGATCGAAAACCCGCAGACAGCGGCAATCACTACCAAAAGGAGATACCCATGGACAAAGGTGAATGCCAAGTAAAGCGGAACTAAAAGCGTTACCGCAGCCAGCAGGAACGGAATCCTCCTCCCCGCCTTATCGGAAATAATCGGCAACACGACAGCACCCGCCACGCCCGCCACGACAAACACCGCACCGATGATGCCGGCCTGCGCCGACGTGATGCCGCGCGGCATCAGGATGCTTTCGATTAAAGTCAAAATCGTATTGAAAATGCCAATGGAAACAAACGCCGCAAAAAGTGCAAGCCTGTAAGCGCGATTCTTAAAAAGCGACGCAATCGCAGAAAAGCTGAAATCCTCTTTCTCCGCCAAAGGCCCCGGAGGCGTAACCTGCGGCTTCTCCCGCGTCAGGAAGATCGCAATCACAGCGGCGACGATTCCCACTGCGGCAAACACGCGCAGCATCGCAGGAATCCCTGCGGATTCGGCTAAAACCGGCGAAAGCACCATCGGAATCGCAAATCCAAGATACTGCGCCATCGTCAAAATGCCGTCCGCAGTCGCCCGCTCCCGGAACGGAAACCAGTTCGCCGCCACCTTCGTCGTCACATTGAGCAAAAACGGCTGCCCCGCCGCTACCAGAAACTGCGATATAATCACCAGCGAAAAAGAATCCGAAAATGCCGCCCTGGTAAAGCCGAAAACTCCCGTCAAGAGACCGCCTATGATCAGCGACACCCGGAATCCGAACCGGTCGATCACATACGACGCCGGAATACAGCAGATGATAAACATGAGCATGTAGCTGGTTGCCAGCATATTGACCGCAAAGTTGCTAACACCGTAAAACGCCTCCACGACGCTTGCGATCGGGGAAAAGGTAAGCCACATCATCTCCGTTGCAATCACGACGGGAACTGTGGCAAAGAGTACGACCCACCTGTAAGGCGATACGCTCCTGTCTTTCATTTTGCACACTCCTCTCTCAGCTTATGAAAATTATTTTTATTGTTCTTGTAAAGATCCTGGAAAATTTTAAATAACGTCTGGTATCGCTTTGTATTCTCCCCGCGCGGCGCATAGGAAGCAGCAGCCGGAATGCGCTCCCGCACCTCGGAAAGGTCGCCAAACAATCCCAGCCCTACCGCCATGATTGCCGCTGCCCCGACCGAGCCTGCGTTTTGCGGGTTATCGACCGTTTCCACCGTCTTGCCCAGCACATCCGCAAGGATCTGGCAGGTCAGGCCGGACAATGCGCCGCCGCCCACGAAACGGATCACCTCGGAAGACGGCGTCAGCTTTTCCATCGCGCTCATCTGCCATTTCAAATGCATACAAACGCCCTCAATCACCGCATGCACCATGTCGAGCGCCGTCGTTTCGATCCCCAGCCCGAAAAACATTCCCCTAGCGTCCGCATCCTCGAACGGATTCCTGTTGCCATGAAGCCAAGGCGTAAAAATCACACCGTTGCTGCCCGCCGGGACATCCTGGATACGCTCCATAATAAAACTGTAGACATTCTTTTTATTGCTTTCGATGTCCGCCGCAAAGCGCTTTTCACCGAAAATCCCCATTTCATCCAGCCCGATATGATCCCGCGCCCATTCGAGGCACTTGCCGGCCGTTTCCAGCTCCGCAAAACAGTTAAACCGAGCAGGATCAGCCCCCACGATGGATGCGATCATCGAGCCGACATCCAGCTTCTGCTTTTCCACAACCGTGCAGACCCAGCCCGAAGTCCCCATGTACACATGGGTATCCCCGGCCTTGGCCGCCCCGGCGCCGACGCCGATCAGGGAAGCATCACCGCCGCCCGAAAACACCGGCGTTCCTTCCGCAAGCCCCAGCTCCTTCGCCGCCTTAGCCGTAATGCCGCCCACCGCATCGCTGCTCAATACGATCTCCGGCAGATGGCTCATATCCACCTCCATCATGCGGCACAGCGTTTCGCTGAAGCAATTTTTCCCCCGCCTCGTATCGTAGAGCAACGTGGAAAACGCACTGTCGCGGGACATCGTGAATTTTCCGCTCGCCTTGTAAACCAAAAAGTCCTTTACATCGAGCCACTTATGTACGCGGGAAAAAACCTCCGGCTCGTTGTCCGCCACCCAGCGGTATTTGAACACGGGATCTTTGACGCTGCCCGAAACAGCGCCGCTGATCTGCAAAGAGCGCAAAAGCCGCCATGCGTTCAGCCCAGCAATTTTAACGCCTTTGTGCATCAGCTGATCGATCTGCGCCTTGCCCCGGTTGTCCATGTAGCTCATGGCCCTGCGCACGGGATTTCCCTCTGCGTCTACCAAAACCACCGCCTGCATCTGCGCACAAAACGAAATGCCCTTGATCTCTTCTTTGGCGATGCCCGCCTTTTGCAAAAGCTTCCCCGTTGTCACGCACATGGCGTCCCACCACTGATCCGGGTCTTGCTCCACACCGCCATTATCCAGCACATAGAGATCGTAGTCCTGCATCTGCCCCGCGACAAGCTCGATCGGCTGGCCTTTCTCCATGCGAAACAGACAGCTTTTCAGCCCCGTCGTTCCTACGTCATAGGCGATTACATACATAAGCCGCCTCCCTTCTCTCCATCATCATCGGTTGCCGCTCCCTTCATGGCCGGCCTTTTCGTTTCCTTCTTGCCACGAGCTGCCTCCTGCTCTGCTTCTTAACAGCCCGTTATGCTTCCCGCTTCGAATATTTTTTCAAATAAAACTGCCGCATCAACAAGCTTTCCCAGCGGCTAAGCGGTTTTTCGCCGATGGCGGCAAGCGCCGCCCGGCAGTTTTTCTCGATTACGATGGAAAGCGCCTCGCAATCGCTCTCTTTCACCGCCGCACAGAGTGCGCCCCTGCCTTTTACGAGAAGCGGATTGCCCGTATCGATGGCGAGCTGGATCAGAAAAGCGTTTTCCTCCGTCACTTCCAGCCCTGTTCCCACGAGCTGCGCGAAATCATCAAGATATGGTTTTAGCTCTGCCCTTGCCTCCATGTATTTGAGGATTACCGGGCTGCTGTTCCAAAGCCCGCCGTACTGCTCCGCCAGCTCCTGCTCCATCTTCTGCGCCGCACCGTGAGCTGCGTTAGCGCCGCAAGCCATATCACAAGCCGCACCCATGCCGGACGCCGCATCGCAAGGCGCATCTGCACTGAGCTTCGCACCGCAAGCCGCATCCACACCGAGATCGGCAAGATACCGCCCGCACGCTTCCTCCAGCGTGTGCGCGATTTCAAATGCCTCATCGTAATCGCGCCCATAGCATACCGCGCCATGATTTCTCATGATCACCGCTTTATGGCCGGTCTCCTTGACGGCGGCAGCCGTATTGCGGCAAAGCCGTTTCGTCCCCGGAAGTCCGTATTCCGCGCAGAGTACGTAATTCCCCAGCCCCGGGTATTCCCGATCCAGCTTGATACGGGAAAGCCCCATCGCCGAAACGGCCGACGCATTGCTCTGATGGGTATGGATCACAAAGTTAGCGTCTTCTTTGATGCGGTAAATCTCCCTGTGGACTTTTTTCTCCGAAGACGGTTTCACCCCGTTTTTATCATAGCTTAAATCATCGATTTTCACCTCGATGACTTCTTCCGGCGTAAGCGTCATATAATTGCGCCCGCTGGCAGTGATGACAAAATGCGCTTCATCCGTCCGGCAGCTGACGTTTCCCCATGTCCTGGCGATCAGCCCCGATTCGGACAGCGCCTTGCCAGCCTCGATCACTTGCTTCTTTGCATCTAATATATCCATCGCCTTCACCTCATTTTCTTTCCCGGCCGTCTGGGCATCCTGCTTTCTGGTAAAATTTTTTCCCACTTTCCTGCAAGCCGTTTATTTCATATTTGGGCAAACAACGCAACCCGTTTTCCTGTAAACATTTTATCCTGATTCCCAGCAGGCAGTTTGCCTGCGGCCTGTTTGGCCTGTTCCACGCTGGACAGTGCATTCTTCCTCTTATTTAATCTGTTCCACGTTCGACAGCACTTTATCAAAACGCCTTAAAACATCGTCGATCATCGCTTCATCGTATGCCGCGCTCGTATAGAGCCTGCTGCCCGCCAGTGTCACGATTCCTTCCGCCATATAGGCAGCTCCCATGTGTTCCATCTCTTTTTTTCGGATGGAGGTCTGCTTCAAAACGCCTGGGATCTTCCATGGCTTTGACCAGTCGATCGCATACTGCATCGTACCCGTCGTATCCAGATGGCATACAGAACCCTGGTTGAAAGCGACAAACGGCAGTCCATACCGGTCGATGATCGCATTGAGTCCAGCAACCAGCCGATCGGCCATCCGCCCTGATTTTTCGATCGCGCCGCTTGTTTCGATTTCGCACAGCGTATAATACCCCGCCACACAGGTGACCGAAGCAGCCGCCATCGTGCCGCCGACCAAAGCTTTCGGATTTTTCGATCCGCCGTTAAGGCCAGACGCCAAGTATTTCATATATTCTTTCTTGCCGCCGATGCCGCCTGCGCCCGGATAGCCGCCGCCGATCACCTTGCCGAACAGCGTCAGGTCAGGAGAAATGCGGTAATACCCCTGTGCGCCGGACATCCCGATGCGGAAGCCCGTTACCACCTCGTCGCATACGAGAAGCGCGCCGTACTTCCTGCAAAGGAACTCAACCCCTTTCGGAAAATCGTATTCCACAGGCCTCGTGCCGCTCTCCGGTCCGATCGCTTCGATGAACACCGCCGCCGTTCCGCCTTTCTTGGCATTATCCTTTAATACCCGTTCCAAATCGCTTAAATCGCCAGGGAAAAACTCATCTGTATAACGGAACATCTTCTTCGGTACGCCGCTGGCCTGCGTCCACCTTGAACCGGGGATTCTGATGCTGTAAGCGAGCTGGTCATTCCAGCCATGGTACGCGCCGCCCATCTTTACAATCCGCTTATTCTTGGTGGCAAGCCTTGCGATCCGCGTCGCCGCCATCGCCGCCTCGTTTCCCGAATTGAGCATCCGGAACATCTCGACGGAAGGAACGCTGTCGCAGATTTTCTTCGCCAGCTTATATTCGTATTCATGGAAAAGCCCGGTTGACGGTCCGCAGGTATCGAGCAGCGCCAGCACCTGATCCCGCACTGCTGGCGGATTGCTCCCCAGGACAACAGGGCCTCCTGCCTGCAAAAAGTCATAATACCGATTGCCGTCAATATCGTAGAGAAACGCGCCCTCCGCCTTGCTAAATGCTAGCGGGAACGGATGGTTGAACGCAAGATTGTGCTGCACGCCGCCCGGGATGATCTCCATCGCTTCATCGATCAGTTCTTTTGACCCTGCGCATTTCTTGCCAAAATAATCTTCCTCATAAGCCGCAAGCGCCCCAGGCTTGATCGAATAAAGCGGCATCTTCATCAGCCGGTCCAGCTTCTGGTTGATTTTTCCCGCATCGGGATACGTTGAAATCGAAAATTTCTGTTCCATATTCTTCACCTCTCATGTTCAGGCACGATCCACGCGCCCTTATTCCTTTCATCAATAGCTCTAATGTCTTTGGGAGAAGCCGCTTCTCTTCGCCCGTTTCGTCTCATCTATTTCTTTCAATCCGGCTTTTTTGCATCCGCTTTCAGGCATCCTTCATTCATCCGCCGCTTTCAGGCATTCCCTGTTCATCTGCTTTTTCCGCATAACAGCCGGCCAGGGCAAGATCCAGCATCCGCAACACCCTCTCCTCGCACTGCGCATCCGTGAGCGTTTCCATATCATCCCACTGAAACTGGGAATCCAGGTAAAGACCGATCAGCAGATCCACCACCTCCCCGGCCGCAACATCCGTTCGGAAAATGCCTTCCGCCTTGGCTTCCCCCACCAGCGACAGGAAAAGCGCCTTCACTGCATCCGCTTTGCCGTACATATCGCTCTGCTTGCACGCATTAAGAAAGAGAATCCGCCTGCTGACACCGATAAAAGGAATGCTGTCAGTAATGAGAAAAACCAGCACGCGCCTGATTTTTTCATCCGCGGCTGCCGTCTTTGGCATTTCTTCAACCAACCTGCGGGCGGCGTCGATTTCCTCCTCCAGCGTCCCTGCCAGAAGACTTTCCTTGCTGGGGAAATAATTGTACAGTGTCGCCTTGGAAATCTCCGCCTTCGCCGCCACATCCCCAATCATCGTCGCCTCGTAGCCCTTTTCCTTAAAAAGCCGCCTGGATGCCTTGAGGATCTGCCTCCTGCATTTCAGCTTATTCATTTCACGCCTCGATCCAGCCACCTGCACACCTCCTTTTCCTACAGCATACGCCTGAAATGTAAGAATTGCAAGAAAAAATAGACTCAAGGCCAAAATTTAACCCAAGTCTATTTTTTGTCAGAAGTTTATAATATGTTTCCCAAGAAAATCTATAACAGTTCTTTTCTGGAAAGGTTGATCCTGTTTTGGCTGTCGATTTCCGTCACCTTGACCTTGACCACATCGCCGACATTCATCACGTCTTCTACCTTCTCCACGCGTTCCTTCGCCATCTTGGAAATGTGCAGAAGCCCTTCCTTGCCCGGCAGGATTTCGATGAATGCGCCGACAGAGCCTTTCGCCGTCGTGAGGATTCTGGTAACAGTCCCCTCGTAAATTTCACCCGGCTCTGGTTCTTTCAGCAATAATTCAATTTCGGCAACGCCCGCCTTAGCCGAATCCATATCCGGTGCAGCGATGTACACAAGGCCCGTATCGTCGATATCGATCTTCACGCCTGTATCGGCAATGATCCTGTTAATCGTCTTGCCACCCGGCCCGATCACCGTTCTGATCTGGTCAGGGTCGATCTGCATGGAAACGATTCTCGGTGCGTAAGGAGAAAGCTCCGGTCTCGGTTCAGGCAGCTCGTCCAGCATTTCCTTCATGATGTGCATCCTGCCATCATGCGCCTGCTGCAACGCTTCCTGCAAGACCTGCTTGGAAAGCCCGTGTACCTTGATATCCATCTGGATTGCAGTAACGCCCTTTGCCGTCCCGGCAACCTTGAAGTCCATGTCGCCCAGGAAATCCTCCATGCCCTGGATATCCGAAAGGATCGCCATTTTGCTCGTCCCGTCTTCTTCTACCCGTTCGATAAGTCCCATGGCGATTCCGGCAACCGGCGCTTTGATCGGCACGCCCGCATCCATCAGCGCCAGGCAGCTTCCGCATACGGATGCCTGCGATGTAGAGCCATTCGAGGATAATACCTCCGACACCACCCGGATCGCATAAGGAAATTCCTCTTCGCTCGGCAGTACAGGAAGCAATGCCCGCTCCGCCAGCGCCCCGTGTCCGATTTCCCTTCTGCCCGGGCTTCTCATCGGCCTCGCTTCCCCGACGGAATAAGGCGGGAAGTTATAGTGGTGCATATATCGTTTTTCGGTCTGTTCCGTAATGCCGTCTATCGTCTGCGCCTCGCTCATTGCGCCCAGCGTAGCGACCGAAAGAACCTGCGTCTGCCCCCTCTTGAAAAGGCCTGATCCATGCGTTCTCGGCAGCACGGAGGTATCGCACCAAACCGGCCTGATTTCTTCGCGTTTCCTGTTATCCGGCCTGATGCCGTCGTCCAGGATCAAGCTTCTCACCTGCTCCTTGGTGATGGCATAAAGCACATTGCCGATATCCTTGGCGTTATCGGGATAGATTTCTTCAAAGTGTTCCTTCGTTTCCGTTTCAACGGCATCCATGTTATCCAGCCGCTCCATCTTATCGTACGTCTGGATGGCAGCCCTCATCTTATCCTCTGCATAACCCCTTACGGCAGCTTCGATATCCTCCGGCACTTTGTAAAGCTCCAGCTCCATCTTCGGCTTGCCCACTTCCGCTACGATTGCATCGATAAAGGCTACGATTTTTTTGATTTCTTCATGCGCAAACATGATCGCATCCAAAATGGTTTCCTCGGGAACTTCATTTGCGCCCGCTTCCACCATCATGATCGCATCCTTCGTCCCTGATACAACCAGGTGCAGGCTGCTTTCTTCCCGCTGTGCAAGCGACGGGTTGACGATGAACTGGCCGTCCACCATCCCGATCAGGACCGATCCGGTCGGGCCATCCCACGGAATATCGGAAATCGCCAGTGCGACGGAAGAACCGATCATGGCAGCGATTTCAGACGGCGCATCATAATCCACGCACATCACGGTAGCGACTACCTGCACGTCGTTAAAAAAACCTTTGGGAAAGAGCGGCCGAAGCGGCCTGTCCATCAAGCGGCAGTTTAAGATCGCCCGCTCGCTCGGCCTGCCCTCCCTTTTAATAAAACCGCCGGGGATCTTGCCCGCAGCGTACATTTTTTCTTCATAATCGCATGACAATGGGAAAAAATCGATGTCCGGCCTTGGCTCTTTTGAAGCGACAGCAGTCACATTGACGACTGTATCCCCGTATTTTACCATGACCTGGCCGTTCGCCATCTCGCAAACCTTGCCGATTTCCAGTTCCAAAAGCTTGCCGCCGATGGCTGTCTTAAATGTTCTGTAATCTGTAAATTTCATAATAAACAACTACCTCCTGTTTATTTCCTGTTAACTTCCGCAGCATTCAATCAATGCTGTTCACTGACACAAATAAAGACGGGGACTTGCGTGCCCCGCCTAAATTCCTTAAATAGATTTACTTTCTCAGACCTAAACGAGCGATTAACGACCTGTATCTTTCCAGATCCTTTTCCTTTAAATAGTTGAGAAGGTTTCTTCTCTGGCCTACCATCTTTAACAGACCTCTTCTGGAATGGTGATCCTTCTTGTGGATTTTCAGGTGTTCGTTCAAATCATTGATCCTGTAAGTAAGAATTGCGACCTGCACTTCGGGAGAACCCGTGTCGCCTTCCTTTAACTGATACTCTTTGATGATTTCCGCTTTCTTTTCTGTCGTTATCATGTTTTCCTCCTTTATGATATCCGCCCAAAGCCGAGTCGTCGTCGGAGTTTCGTCCGGCTAAGCTTCGGGTAAAAAACTTAACGATTTATACTACCACATCCGCGCCGTCTTTGCAAGGCAAATCATGCGCATAAACCGATTTTGCGTTTTGCCATCCATCCCTGCGGAGAACATTTGCCAGCCACTCTTATAAAAATTAATGGCAGATTATTTTTCCCGTTTCTTCATCAAACACATGAATTTTCTGTACATCGAGTTCCAGCTCTACATCTTCCCCAACCTGGATATCCGTTCCCGATGGAACTCTGGCGATGAGCTTTTGCCCGTCACAGGCCAAATATAAAAACAGCTCCGCCCCCATCATTTCCGCCAGATCCACATGGGCTGAAACGACGGCAGGCTTTTTCCTGCCCCGAAAACCGCCTTTGATATAGATATCCTCCGGGCGGATTCCCATGATGGCCTCCCGCCCCGCATAAGGAAGAATCGCTTCCTGTTTCACCGGAATGCGGCTGCCTGCGTACAGCAAATCGCAGGAATCCCCCGCTTTGGCTACTGCCGCATGGATAAAGTTCATCTGCGGCGAACCGATAAACCCAGCGACGAACAGATTGCACGGGGCATTGTACAGCTTCTGCGGCGTATCGCACTGCTGTATGACGCCATCCTTCATCACCACGATCCGGTCGCCCATGGTCATCGCTTCCGTCTGGTCGTGCGTCACGTAGACGAAAGTCGTCTGCAAACGTTTGTGAAGCGCTGCGATTTGCCCACGCATCTCCGTGCGCAGCTTCGCATCCAAATTAGAGAGCGGTTCATCCAATAGGAAAACCGCTGGGTCCCGGACCATTGCGCGTCCCAGCGCCACGCGCTGTCTTTGTCCGCCTGACAGAGCCTTCGGCTTCCGGTCTAGGTATTGCTCCAGTTCCAGTATGCGGGCGGCGTTTTTCACCTTCTGGTCGATGATATCCTTCGGCGTTTTACGCAGTTCCAACGCAAAAGCCATATTTTTGTAAACCGTCATATGCGGATACAACGCATAATTCTGGAATACCATAGCGATATCGCGGTTTTTCGGCGGCACATCGTTGACGCATTCCCCGCCGATAAAAAGCTTGCCGCCGCTGACGTCTTCCAGCCCGGCGATCATCCGCAGCGTCGTTGACTTGCCGCATCCCGACGGTCCCACCAGCACGATAAATTCTTTATCCCTGATTTCCAGATTCAAATCAGGAATAACCGTCACGCCGTTGTCATACGTTTTGACGATATTTTGAAATGAAATATTTGCCATTTTGAGAACGCCTCCTAACCCTTTACTGCGCCTGCCGCCACGCCCTTGATGATATACTTCTGTCCTGCCAGGTACACGATGATGACCGGAATAACCGTGAGCATGATGCTGGCCATCATCGGTCCCATTTCCACGCTCCCGTAGCTTCCCCTGAAATACTGGATCAGCATCGGTATGGTTTTATAGGACTTAATGTCCAGAACCAAAGTCGGAAGGAGATAGTCGTTCCAAATCCACATCGCTTCCAGAACCCCTACCGATACCAGTGTCGGGCGCAAAATCGGCAGCACCACCAGAAAATACGTTTGAACCGGGTTGCATCCATCTATCATGGAAGCCTCCTCGATTTCCAAAGGAATGGATTTCATGAACCCTGCAAACAGGAAGACAGCCAGCCCCGCGCCAAAGCCCAGGTAAATGACCCAGATATTCCACGGCGTGTTCAAATGCAGGCGGTCTGCCGTCTGGGACAACGTGAACATCACCATCTGGAAGGGAACGACCATGGAAAAGACAAAGAGGTAATACAAAGACTTAGCCCACTTGCGCTTCACCCGGGTGATGAACCATGCGCACATCGAACAAAAAAGCAGGATCGCCGCAACGGACGTCACCGTGATCACCAGGCTGTATCCCAGGCTTGCCAAAAAACCTTTCGACGCAATGGCATTCACAAAGTTTTCCAGGCCTGCGAAACTTTCCGCATCAGGCAGGGAAAACGCACCGGCTGTCGTAATCGAGCGTTCCTGTTTTAATGAATTCATCAAAATCATAAAAACAGGATACAAGTATAAAACCGCCAAGATGGCCAGCGCGGCCACCAGGATGCTGTTTTTGGCTGGATTTCGCTTTCTCATTACTGCTGCACCTCCTTCGCCCTTGTCGCCCGAAGCTGTACCAAGGAAATCGCAATCACCACGATACAGAAAATAACGGCCTCGGCTTGCCCATATCCCTTCCACTGCATCCCGGCACGGGCATAAAATGTATTGTATATGTTAAGCGCCAGCATTTCCGTAGCGTGGGCAGGCTCTCCCGCAGTCAGCGCCAAGTTCTGGTCAAACAGTTTAAAGGAATTGGTCAGCGTCAAGAATACACAGATCGTAACCGAGGGCATGACCATCGGCAGCTTAATCCGCCATAAAGCCTTCCACGAAGAAGCGCCATCGATCTGCGCCGCTTCCAGCAGATCATCCGGTACATTCTGGAGGCCTGCGATATAGATGATCATCATGTACCCGATCTGCTGCCAGCACATGAGGATGATCAAGCCCCAGTACCCGGCAGGGGCATTCAGCGCCAGCAGGGGCTTTCCTGCAATAGAAAGCACGCCGTTAATCAGGATCTGCCAGATATACCCAAGCACGATACCGCCGATCAAGTTCGGCATGAAAAACACGGTACGGAACACATTTGTTCCCTTAAGTTTTTTCGTCAGCGCCAGCGCCAGCGCAAAGCCGAGAACGTTAATCAAAATCACCGATACAACCGCAAATACGGCTGTAAACCGAAAAGAACTGCCAAACGAACGATCTGCAAATACATGGGTGAAATTTGAAAAGCCTGCCCATTGCGCATTATCGATCGTCGTAAAACTGCAAAAAGAAAGATATAAGCCTTGTATAAACGGCATGATAAATCCAATGGCAAAGGCCGCCAGCGCAGGTCCTACGAAAAACGGGGCATACCGTTTTAATGCCTTTTCCATAAAACACCTCCCGAATCGCCAAAACGGGACAGGCCGTATTCCCGCCTGCCCCAGCAAATACATGATTCCCGCATCCTATTCCCGGTTCGCCAGATCGTATTCATCCGCCCAGCCGCCGACAAATGCAGCGGTGACTGCTTCCCAGTTGGCATCCGTCGGATCAGCGGCATACGCCGTCAAAGCAGAACCGACGCCATTTTTCCATTCCTCCGACGGCATAGTGGAAAAACTCCAAGCTACGGGGACTTTGCCTGCCGCAAGGTTTTCCGCATCCTGCCGCACGAATACATTCGGTGTTTCCACGGCATTTTGGAATGGAATGATAAAGCCCATGTCGTTTGCCATCGCCTTCGTTCCCGTATCAGAGCTTACGCACCAGTTGATGAATGCCAGCGTCGCATCGATATCCGCCTGGTCTGCCTGGCTGTTGACGCACCAGTAGTTTTCCGTACCCGTGCAAAGCCCCTGCTCCGATTCATTGCCAGCGCCGATATAAATCGGGAGCATCGCCAGCGCATCGTCGCCCAGTTCTTCGGACAAGTCATTGTATTCCCAAGAGCCATTCTGGAAAAACACGGCTTCCTGCGCCAAAAACTCATTCCGGGAATCGTCCCCCGTCTTGGCTGCCAGCTCCTTGCCATCGCAAGTCGCATTATTGATATATAAATCGAAGATCGCCCTATAGTTATCGAGATACGTTCCCTTGACCGCCGCTGAGGAAGTAACGCCTTCCTCTTTGTATTCAAAGTACAGCGGCAGGTTTGCCAGGTGCGTCTTGAACCGCCAGTCGGAGGAAGCATCCATCCCGGCCGATGTAAACGCCGTAAATCCCAGCTTATCAGAACGTGCCGAGATATCCTCTGCCACATCCTTTAAATCGTCAAATGACTGGATATCCGAAAGGCTGTAGCCTGCTTTTTTCAAAAGCTTCGTATTGGTAATCAGCCCGTATGATTCGATCAGGTAAGCGACGCCATATACGGATTCGCCTTCGATCAGTGCATAATCATCACTGACTAACTGCCCATAAATGTCCGAACCCGACAGATCCAGGCAATAATCCTTCCAGTTTGCAAGCCCGACAGGGCCGTTTACCTGAAACAGCGTAGGCGCCCCGTCTTTTCCCATCTCACTCATCAGCGTTGTCTCGTATTCGCCCGATGCCGCTGTCACGACGGTAACATCCACTCCGGTTTCCTTTGTATAGGCATCGGCGAGCTTCTGCCACGCTTCGTCCTGTTCCGGTTTGAAGTTCAGAAAATATACAGAACCTTCCGCTGAATCTTTGCCGCCGCTTCCGCCGCACCCTGCCAGCGCAGACGCCGCCAGTACGCATAACAGCAGCACCGATAAAATCTTTTTCCCCATGAAAATCTCCTCCATCCCTGCATTTCATGCCGATTTCCGTTTTCGGTGACCAAAATCATCCTATAGGAATATTTTGCGGCAGATCGTCGGATCTCATACTATTTTTTTCATATTTTTTATTAAGTTCTACCAGCGGCGGTAAAACTATATTTAAAAGGCTTTCTTTTCTTCTAAATAAAGGGGGATCGCATTGATAGGAGAGAATGCATCAAATTTTCTTAAATCTATGGTATACTGGCTATATACGGCCATGAAGGAGGTATTTCTGATGATAATGACACTCGATATCGGCGGGACGAAGACAATGTGGGCGTTCTGGGGAAAGGACGGTCTCGTGCAAAGCGGCCGGCGGCCGACCGAAACGATCGGTGATTTTACCGTGCTGATCCAGGAACTGATCGGCGAAATGAGGAATCGAAACAGCCAAGGCGGGCGGGATGGACGCAATGTCCAAGACAAACGGGACGGTCAAGACCAGCAGGACGTCCAAGGCGGCCAGCAAATCGACGCCCTCTGCATCGCCCTGGCCGGCTCCGTCACGGGCGATCGGTTTGAACTGACCAATACGGGGCAGGTCATCGACCTAGCGCAAATCAGAAAGAGCTTTCCTGAAATTGCCCAGATCGCATTCATCAACGACCTGGAATCCCTCGCGCATTCCCTGCCCCGCCTCACGAGGGAAAATCAACTGATGCAATTTCGCAAAGGCGATGCGAAAAAAAGCGGTACCAGCGATGCGAAAGAAAGCGCAAAGGGCGCGAAAGCGATCCTCTCCATCGGCACCGGGCTTGGCGTATCCGCCGTCACCAGGGAAGGCGTCGTCCTCCCTTCCGAAGGCGGACACGTAGATTTTGCACCGCAGAATGACAGACAGCGGCAGCTACTTGACCGCTTGGGGAAAAAATACGGCCATGTCAGCTACGAACGGCTGCTTTCCGGCCAAGGGCTTTCAAACATCTATGAAGCTGTTTCCCAAACAGCGGATGCAGTCCCTTCCGAAATCACAAAAGCTGCGCTGGCCGATGATCCTGCCGCTTGCCAAACATTCGGCCTGTTTACGGAAATCCTCGGCGCAGCGTGCGGCAATTTCGCCCTCACCTTCCTCTCCTCCGGCGGCATCTACCTGGGCGGCGGCATGATGCCAAAAATTTTTCCCCTCATCGATAAAAACATCTTTGAAGACGCTTTCACCGCCAAGGGGCGTTTTCGTCCTTATTTACAACAGCTTCCCGTCTATGTCATTTTAGATGAAACCGCGCCTTCCATCGGTGCGGCGGCATACGGCGAAAAACGATTAAGGCAATCAGCCCATCTTTAAAGCGGGCGTTTCCAGCTATGCCATCCGGTTTGCGGCGGACGGTTCAGCCCCATGCCACGCTGTTTTTGAAACGAGCGCTTTTACCCATGCCGCCCGGTTTTTGAGGAGAGCTTTTTTAACCATTCTGCTTTCCCTGCGGCCAGTTCTTTCGCCTCTGCCCGCCACGTCCAGTTGCCTTCGGCCTTGCCCGGCACATTCATGCGCCCTGTATCATCAATGCCCAGCAGATCCTGCAGCTGGATGATGACCCATGCGGCCTCGCTTTCATATAACTTCTCGATGATCTCATCCGGCGTTTTCGGAACGCCCGAATCCTTGCACCAGCCCGCCAAGGTCTGGTTATCGTGCGTCCCCGTGTAAAAGACGCGCCGCTTTGCCTCTGCGCTTGACAGGTTTTCCATTTCATCTGCGGATAGCTGGTACACCAGCATCCCCGGATAGCCAGATAGCTTGATCAGGTTATGCACCTGGGCGTCCAGGAAACCTAAATCCTCCGCAATGAACGGCAGCCGGCCGAGCCTTTCTTCCAGGAATGAGAAAAATTCCTTTCCCGCGCCCGGAATCCACCAGCCATCGCGCGGGGTCTTTCCCGCAGGGACAGCAAAAAACGCCGAAAAGCTCCTGAAATGATCCAGGCGGATATAATCATAATATTCCATTGCGCTTGAAATGCGCATAAGCCACCACTCATATCCATGCGCTTTCAAGTAGTCCCAGTCGTACAACGGGTTGCCCCAGTGCTGTCCATCCTCGCTGAAATAATCAGGCGGCACGCCTGCGCCCGCCAGCGGATATCCATCCGTTCCCAGGAGGAAAATTTCACGATGCGCCCAGGTGTCCGCACTATCGACGCCTACATAGACAGGAATATCGCCGATGATGGAAATTCCTTTTCCGTTAGCGTAATCCTTCACCTGTAACCACCTTCGCCAGAAAGCGAACTGCTCCTGCTTAATTTTTTCCAAATCCGCCTTTTTATGGATTCTCCACCAATCGAGGTTCTCCCTGTCCCGTTCTGCCTGCGGCCACTCCTGCCACGGTGCGCCTTCAAAATGCGCTTTCAGCACAACGTACAGCGCATAATCCTCCAGCCAATAGCTTTCCTTTTCACAGAATGCCTGATAGCCTGACATATCTACATGATAACCAGGGTCTGAAAGCTGCGGATTGCCCGCAAAAACGCAAGGGCTTGCATAAGGAGAACCGCTCATCTGATCCGCTGGGTTCAGCGGCAAAATCTGCCACAGCTTTTGCCCCGCCGCTTCCAAGTAATCGGTGAACGCTTCGGCCTGGCGATCCAGCCGCCCAGACGGCAGGGACGATACATGGCAGAGGATTCCGCTGCTGCGGGATAGCTTTCGGGAAGCGGGCCTCTTGCGGCTGCAATAGAGCAGCCTCGCCGAAACAGCGGGCAAGGTCAGGGACAGCACGCCATCTTTCAAAACAGACGCATCCGAGCCGCCTTGGCTCGGTTCATCTTTATCCAAGTCATATTGCTCCGAGCCGCTTTCGTCTTGCCCTGGAAAGCCCCCATCTGGCAAAAGCACCTCTGAGGAAAGCAAATCAAGCACATATTCTGTCCGTTCCGGCAGCTGAATCATTGCATCGGCAGATCCGAAAATGTCCCGGTTGACAACGGCGATGACCGCTTCCCCTGCATTTTCATCATACCGCTCACAGACCAGCACATGTTCGCCCTGCCACGAAAAGCGATATGCCCCGTCCCGCAAAACGCTGTACTGCTTTCGCAGAAGCGCCAGCATCCGGTAATGCGCCAAAAGTTCCTGGTCTTCATTTCCCCAAGGATATGTGCCGCGGTTATACGGATCGGAAAACCCCTGTGCGCCCGCTTCATCCCCATAATAGAGACAAGGCACGCCCGGAAGCGCATATTGCAAGAGCGAAAGGACTTTCAGCCTGTTTTGCGCCAGCGAAAGCTTATCCGCAGGCAGCCTGTACGTTTCCTTTTCCACCTCGGAAAGCCCAGAAGGCGCATCTCCCAGCATCGTCAAAATCCGCACCCTGTCGTGGCTGCCGATCAAATTTAACGCCCCGTAAAAATTCTCCGTCGGATAATTTTCCGCCAGGCTGGCAATCCTCCGCACTGCTCCCTCCGCCGAGCATTTGCCCAGCATATAATCGAGCAGCAGCTCGCGCACGGGGTAATTCATCGTTGCATCCAGCTCATCGCCGAGAAAATACCGCCGCTGCACGCCGTAGCTGACCTTATTGCTGGCATCCTCCCAGACCTCCCCCATGAGCAGGCCATCCGGGTCGGTTTCTTTGATTGCCGCACGGATTCCCGCGATGAAATCATCGGGAAGCTCATCCGCCACATCGAGCCGCCAGCCAGAAGCGCCGGCTTTCATCCACTTGCGGATCACGCTGTCTGGATTCCCATAAATGAACGCGCGGTATGCCGGATTGTTTTCATCCACATCCGGCAGATCCATAACGCCCCACCAGCTTTCGTATTCATCGGGAAACGCCATGAATTTATACCAGGCATAATAAGGGGATTCCTCTCCCTGGCAAGCTCCCAGGACAGGGTAATTCCCCTGCTTGTTAAAATAGATGCTGTCTGCCCCCGTATGGTTGAAGACGCCATCCAGGATCAGCCTGATGCCGAGCCGCCCAGCATCTTCTGCCAGCGTGCGGAAATCTTCTTCCGTTCCCAGCGCAGGGTCAATCTCCATATAGTCTGCCGTGTCGTAGCGGTGATTGCTCTGCGCCTTGAAAACCGGGTTGAGATAAATTGCCCCTGCGCCCATGCTTTTCAGGTAAAAGAGCTTGCTACGGATTCCTGAAAGGCTTCCGCCAAAGAACGGCCAGCGCGTGACCTCGCCCTTCGCATTGCGGGTATAATACGGCGTATCGTTCCAATCCTGCTGGATCACGCGGCGCGGGCCTTTCCAATCCTGCTTTCTCGCCGCATTTTTTTGCCGTTCCAGCCAGCCATCGTCCCTGGCAAACCGATCGGGAAAGATCTGGTATACGATCGCATCCTTGTACCAGGAAGGCACAGGAACAGGCTGGCAGACCGTAATCTGGAATGCCGGAGGCTCTCCCTCATAAAGCTCCCCTTCCCCGCCAAGCTGCTGCCGGTTGTTGCCGTAATAAAATCTGTTTTCCCCATCCTGGAGGATAAAATAATACCAGCATAAATCCGCCGTATCGCTGACGATGGCCGAAACGCAAAACCGCTGCATTCCAGCGGAAAGCGCCGTGTCCTTCATGGGCAGCAGTTTCTCCCCATCAAGCGGATGCCACAGGCGCAGGCTGCATGATAAGCCAGCGGGGGCATCCTCCACCGTAAGTGAAAAAGTGATTTCCTGCCCCACGCAAACAGCCCCCGCAGGATTGCGGCATTCACGCTGCTGCGAATTGTGGTAACACCTTAGCATGTCTGCTCCTTCATCAAATCCTCATACAATGCGATATACTGCTTCGCTGAATTTTTCCACGAAAAGTCGCGCTTCATGGCGTTTTTCCGCATCGCCATCCAGGAAATGATATCATTTCTGTAAATATCGATCGCATCTTTGATCGTAAACAGCAGTTCATGCGCATTATAATTGGCAAAACAGAAGCCGTTTCCGTATTTATCATCCCGCCGAAAATCGATCACGGTATCTTTAAGCCCTCCCGTCTCGCGCACGATCGGGACAGCGCCGTACCGCATGGCGATCATCTGCGATAACCCGCACGGCTCAAACCGGGACGGCATGAGCAGCATGTCCGCTCCCGCATAAAGCTTCGAGGAAAGCGGCAAATCGAAGGTGATGCACGCGCTGGCCTTATCCGGCATCACGCCCTGGAAATGACGGAACGCATCTTCATACCTGCGCTCTCCCACGCCGAGCGCCACGAGCTGGATATCCTCGCAGAGCAATTCTTCCAGGATATGCACGAGAAGGTCAAGCCCCTTCTGCTCCGTCAGCCTGCTGATAAAAGCGATTAACGGTACATCAGGCCGCACGGCAAGCCCCAGCTCCCGCTGCAACGCCTCCTTATTGGCGGCCTTGCCCTCTTTCACGGTAGATGCATTGTATTTCTGCACAAGATTAGCATCCCGTCCCGGCGAATGCTTGTACGTATCGATCCCATTCAAGATGCCCGTTAAAACATCGCTCCTGTAACGGAAAATGCCATCCAGGTTTTCCCCGTACCAAGGGGAACAGATTTCCTCCGCATAAGACGGGCTTACCGTCGTAATCCGGTCGCTGTAATACAGCCCCCCTTGCAGGTAATTGACTGCATCCCCATATGAAAGCTGATCGACGGCATTCTTGCGGTCAGAAAGCCCCAAAACATCCCCTAACAGATTCCTTGGGAAAATCCCTTGGAATTTCAAATTGTGAACCGATAATACCGTTTTAATCTTCCGGTACTGCGGAAGATGCATATAATGCTCCCGCAAGAACACAGGCGTTAAAGCCGTATGCCAGTCGTTGCAATGAATGATATCCGGGGAAAAGTCCGGGATGTGCATCAGGCATTCCAAAACCGCCTTGCTGAAAAAGGCGATCCGCTCGCCGTCATCCCCATAGCCATACGGATATTCCCTGTTAAAGTAATATTCATTATCCACAAAATAATAAGTGACGCCCTTGCGCTTTAGCTGCTCAATCCCGCAATACTGGTTTCGCCAGGAAAGAGGAACGGTAAATTCGGCGATTCGTTTCATCTTTTTTTTGTCGTTTTCATCGATCGATCCTGCCTTGGGGAGAATCACGCGCATATCCACGCCAAGGCGGCAGACCGCACTCGGCAGCGAACCGCCGACATCCCCCAGCCCGCCCGTTTTAATAAAGGGATCTGCCTCAAATATCGCATACAGAACCTGTAAATTTTTTCCTTCCTGTCCTTTTCCCACTTGTTTCGTCATCGTATATCCTTTCATCACAATTTTTGATTTTTTTCGATCACCAGCGGCGTATAGCGATTGCCGCTGAGCCGGACGTTCTCGCTCACCTGGACGAACTTATCGCAGATCACATTGTCCAGCACAGCGCCCGGCGCAATCTGGCACCGCTGCATGATCACAGAATTGCGCACCACTGCGCCTTTGCCGATCCTCACATTACGGAACAAGATGCTGTTCTCAACCGTCCCTTCGATAATTCCGCCGCTGGAATCGATGGAATTGGTCACATTGCTTCCCTTGAGGTATTTCGATGGCGGCGCATCCTGTACCTTGGTAAATATTTTTTTGCTGCTATTAAAAAGCGCATCATGAATGCCCGCTTTTAACAAATCCTGTGAACACTGCATATAATCATAAATGCTGTCGATCGCTCCCACATACCCGTTGAACGCATAGGAATCGATTTTCAGCCTGCCGACATTCTCCATCAGGATTTCCATCATGTCGATGTAATCCAAGTTCTCATACCACGCCATCAGTTCCAAAAGCTTGCTTTTATTGATGATAAAACAGTCCATGAACCAAGCGGCGATTCCTGTGGCCTGCCTGTTAAATGACCGAATCATTCCGTCGCGGTCAAGCTCCAGGAACATCCCGCTCTTAATATTGGCGCTGGCGACCTCCTTATAGAGCATGGTCACATCTGCTCCCGAAGCGCGGTGCGCTTTCACGGACGGCTCAAAATCGATGTTGTATACCTTATCGCTCGCACTGACGATTACCTGCTCCTCGTCGGCCCGGTCCAGGTAAGAACGGTTATTGATGAAATCCCGCAATAAAAACTTGCCTTCAAACCGCTTCATGCCATATACCGAACCCGGCAGGAGGAACAGGCCGTTTTCCTTGCGGTTTAAAGACCATTCCTTGCCTGCACCCAGGTGGTCCACCAGGGAACGGTAGTAGTGCGCTGAGGTGATTCCCACCGAGCGGATGCCGGAATGCACCATGTTGGAAAGCGGAAAGTCCACCAAGCGGTAACGCCCGCCAAATGGAATCGTAGCGACAGGCCTCAGCTCCGCCAATTTTCCAAGGCTTTCATTGGTGTAATTCGTCGTAATAAGCCCCATGACCTTCTTCATACTGACCACCTCCTCAGCTGCGCTGGTTTTCTATCATTTGATTGTCTCCAATAACGGCAATTTCATCACTTTTACAATCCCCGAAAACAGCGCCTTCTTCCACCACGGTATTCTCCCCGATGATTGCGCGCTCTACCTTTGCGCCCTTCCTGACGACCGCCCCCGGAAGCAAGATCGAATCGATCACTTGCGCATCTTCTTCGATATAGATATCAAAGCTTAAAATGGAATGCTTCGCTTTTCCGAAAATATGGCTGCCATTACATACGAGACAGTCCTCCACGACCGCAGCAGGGCCTACATAATGCGGCGGATAGATATTGGAATTGCTGAACACCCTCATCTCCTCTTCAAAGATGTTAAACGGCGAACCAGGATCCAAAAGCTCCATATTCGTGTTGTAATAGCTTTCGATCGTCCCCACGTCCTGCCAATAACCGGAGAAGGTATAGGCATACAGGTTTTTGCCTTCCGCAAGCAGCATTGGGATGATATTCTTGCCGAAATCGTGTTCCGAGCTGTCGCTTTCGCTGTCCGCAAGCAACGCTTCCTTCAAGACCGGCCAGCTAAAGATATAGATGCCCATCGAAGCGAGGTTGCTGTCAGGATTTTTCGGCTTTTCAGAGAACTTATTGATCTTGCCGTCTTGGTCCGCTGTCAAAATTCCAAACCGGCTGGCCTCCTCCATCGGCACTTCCATCACGGAAATGGTCAGGTCCGCATTCGATTTTTTGTGATAATCCAGCATCAGGCTGTAATCCATCTTGTAAAGGTGATCCCCTGAAATGATCAGCACATACTCAGGATTGTAATTATCGATAAAATCCAAGTTCCGGAAGATCGCATCCGCCGTCCCGCGGTACCACTGGCCGCCGGATTCCGTCGCATACGGCGGAAGAATGAAGACGCCGCCATACGCATCGTCCAGATCCCAGGCCGCTCCCGTACCGATATACGAATTGAGCACGAGCGGCTTGTACTGCGTCAGCACGCCAACGGTCGTGATATTGGAATTGGTGCAGTTGGAAAGGCTAAAATCTATGATCCGGTACTTTCCGCCAAAAGCCACTGCGGGCTTGGCTATCTTTCGCGTAAGCGCCCCCAAGCGGCTTCCTTGTCCGCCTGCCAGAAGCATTGCCACACATTCTTTCTGCTGTATATGCATATCATTTCCCTCCTTTGTTCGTATTGTATCGTATAAAAACTTATTTAAACATGCCAGATTTCCTCCGCATACTGACGGATCGTCCGGTCGCTGCTGAAGTGGCCTGCTTTCGCAATATTGGCAAGGGACATTTTGAACCACCTGCTTTCATCTGCGTATGCTTTGCCCATTTCCTGCCACGCATCCAGGTAACTGGCAAAATCCTTTAATACGAAATATTCATCGTTATAGCGAAGCAGGTTATCGTGAATTGGCCAAAATTCTGCGCCCAGATCTGCGAAAAAGCCATTGACTAGCTGGTCAACCGTCTCTTTGAGCGCAGGATTTTCCGCACAGATTCTTTCGGCGGAATAATCGCCCCGTTTATAATATTCCTCCACCTGCTGTGCGCTAAGCCCGAAAATAAAAATATTGCCATCGCCTGCCAGCTCGCGGATTTCCACATTTGCGCCGTCCATCGTTCCCAGCGTCACCGCACCGTTGAACATGAATTTCATGTTGCCGGTGCCGCTGGCTTCCTTGCCCGCAGTCGAAATCTGCTCGCTGATGTCCGCCGCCGGATAAATCAACTGGCCGAGGCTGACCCCGAAATTTTCCAGAAAGACTACCTTGAGCTTGCCGCCGATTGAAGCATCGTCATTGACCATCTCCGCTACTGTATTGATAAGGCGGATCACTTCTTTGGCGAACACATAACTCTGCGCAGCCTTGCCAGAGAAGATAAACGTGTACGGCGGCATATCCATATCCGGATTTTTTTTCAGCATATTGTAAAGATACATTATCTTAATAATATTAAGAAGCTGCCTCTTGTATGCGTGGATTCGCTTCACCTGCACATCGAAAACGGAAAACGGATTGACGATAATCCCAGCGCTTTCCCGGATATACTGCGCAAGCCTGCACTTATTTTCATATTTAATATCCTTTAATTCCTTCATGAAGCCGATATCGTCCTGGTAAGCGAGAAGCCGCTCGAGCTGATACGTGTCCTCCATCCACTCCTTTCCGATCGAAGCTGTAATCAGCCTGGCCAGCCGCGGGTTTGCCTCGATGAGAAAACGCCGGTGGCTGATCCCGTTGGTCTTGTTATTGAACTTTTGCGGCATGGTCTGGTAAAATTCCTTGAAAACGTCCTTTTTCAGGATGTCGCTGTGGATCGCCGCCACGCCGTTGACCGAATGGCTTCCAATGATGGAGAGGTTTGCCATTTTCACCTGCCCGTCCCACAAAATCGAAGTCGCCTGCAAAAATTCCTGCCTGCCCGGCATCCCGCCGTCGATTCCTTCCCGGTATCGCCTGTCGATCTCCTCGATGATCATATATACCCGTGGAAGCAGCCGTTCCATCAAATCGATCGGCCAGCATTCCAGCGCCTCCGGCATCACGGTATGGTTGGTAAAGGAAACCGTCCTTGTGGTGATATCCCATGCTTCATCCCACTCCAGGCATTCTTCATCTATCAGGACCCGCATCAGCTCCGGGATGCAAAGCGCAGGATGCGTATCATTGATATGGATAGCCGTCTTTTCAGGAAATCCGCTCCAGTTGCCGCTTCCATAAAGCTTCTTGTAGCTTCTGGCGATCGAGCCAATGCCCGCCGCCACCAGGAAATATTCCTGCTTGAGCCGCAGTTCCTTCCCCTCCGGCGTGCTGTCGTCAGGATATAGCAGGGTGGTGATGGCCTTGGTCTCATTTCGTTCCCGTACGGCATCGCTGTAATGCCCCTTGCTGAACGCTTCCATATCCAACTTTTCCTCTACGGTTTCCGCCTGCCAAAGCCGCAGCATATTGACATTCTTCCCGCCATACCCCACGATGGGAACATCATATGGCACTGCCCGCACCGTCTGGTAGCCCACATGCTTAAAATATATCTTGCCATCCTCATAAGTACGATCCACCTTGCCGCCGAGATGGACATGAACCGCTTCGTCCGTATTTCGCATCTCCCACGGATATCCGTTTTTCAGCCATGGATCGGGTTCTTCGATCTGCATATTGTTTTCAATCCGCTGTTTAAATAAGCCGAACAGGTACCGGACGCCCATGCCAATGCCTGCGATCCCGCAAAATGCCATGGAATCGAGGAAGCAGGATGCAAGCCTCCCCAGACCGCCGTTGCCCAGCGCCGGGTCTGGCTCTTTTCCGCAGAGGACATCCAGATCCTCCCCCATATCCGCCAGGCCTTCCCGCACCACGTCTTCCACGCCAAAATTGATCAGGTAGTTGTGCAGAAGCCTTCCCATGAGAAACTCCATCGAAAAATAGTACACGCGTTTCTTCCCGCTTTGATTGTTGCGGCTTCTGGTATCGGCATGAAGCCTGACCGCCTTGCCGCAGATCAGTTTCGCCAGCACTTCATATTTCTGCTGCTGGGTACACTCCTTAAACGGCTTTGCGACTACATTCATAAATTCTGCTTCATATTGCCTGATAAAATCGTCCTTCCCTAAAAACATAACTGTCATACCTCCTCAATGCTGCTATTTGCCGTACTTTCATCATCAATCGATACAGGCGCAAGCAATACGCCGCCTACAGGCGGCACCGTGATTTCGATGAACTGCTCCTGTCCGTGATACTGCCCTTGCTGCGAGGCGATTGTCCCACTGCCATTGACCTGCCCGCTCCCGCCAAAGCGTGTTTCATCCGAGTTAAAAACTTCTTGATACGTTCCCGCAAACGGAACGCCTATTTTAAAGCCATGATATGTGCCAGGCTGGAAATTCAATACCGCAATGATGAAATCATCCTTGCGGAAGCCTTTGCGCACGAACACCAGGATGCTCTGTTCATTGTTATCGGCATCCAGCCATTGATGCCCTGCCTGCGCATAGCTCTGCTGCCATAATGCAGGCTGCTGCAAATAGCAATGGTTCAGTTCCCGGACGAATTGCTGATGCTTCGCATGAGGTTCGTATTCCAGCAAAAACCACTCCAGCTCCTCGTAAAACCGCCATTCGATGAACGGCGCGATCTCACTGCCCATGAACGTTAGCTTGCCCCCCGTATGGCATATCTGGTACAAAAGCAGCAGCCGCACCCCGGCAAACTGCCGCCACCTGTCGCCAGGCATGCGCCCCATCAGCGAACACTTTCCATGCACCACTTCATCGTGGGAAAGGGGGATGATAAAGTTTTCGTTGAAGGCGTACATCATGGAAAACGTCAGCATATTATGGCAGCCCCTGCGATACGGAAAATCCACCGAACAGTATTTCAAGGTGTCGTTCATCCAGCCCATGTCCCATTTATAATGGAAGCCCAGACCGCCCTCCTCCGGCGGGTACGTCACCAGCGGCCATGCCGTGCTCTCCTCCGCCACCATGAAAACATCGGGAAAGAGCCTGCCCACGGCCGCATTGCACTTTTGCAAAAATGCCTTCGCCGCCAGGTCTTCTTCTCCTCCTAAATAATTGTATTTTTTCCTGCCTTCATCCGCTACGCCAAAATTCAAATACAGCATACTGCTGACGCCGTCCACGCGGATTCCGTCCGCATGGTACTCTTCCAGCCAGTAAACCAGGTTGCTCACCAGGAACGACTGGACCTCGGGACGCCCGACATTGAACTTAAACGTCCCCCATTCCATGTGTTCTTCCGACTCGTAAAGCTCCGAGCCGTTGAATCGGCAAAGCCCGTGGGCATCGCGGCAGAAATGCCCCGGAACCCAGTCCAGGATCACGCCAATTCCTTCCCTGTGGAACGCATCGACCAGTTGCTTGAACTCTTTTGGCGTCCCAAACCTGCTGGTCGGCGCATAATAGCCCGTCACCTGGTAGCCCCACGAGCCATCGAAAGGATGCTCCATAACCGGCATCAGTTCCACATGGGTGTAGCCCATATCCTTGACATACTGCGGAAGTACGCCGGCCAGCTCCGTGTAGGTGTAAAAGCTGTCCGCTTCCTCCCTGCCGGGATGCCGCCGCCACGAACCCAGATGCACTTCATATATGTTCAGCGGGCTTTCAAAATGGGAGCGCGCCTTCCTCCGCTCCATCCAGTCCCCGTCGCCCCACCGATAGGAAAGATCCGCGATGCGGGAGGCCGTCCCCGGACGCTTTTCGGCGGAAAAAGCATATGGATCTGCCTTGTAAAACAACTCCCCCGAAGGCGCTTCGATGATGTATTTATACAGCATCCCTTCCCTGGCGTCGCTAGCAAAGGTTTCCCAGATGCCGCTATCCCCGACAGGCTTCATATAATGGCGGTTTCCGCTCCATTGGTCAAATTCACCGCTCACGCATACGCTCCTCGCCCACGGCGCCCAAACGGTGAACCGGTAACCTTCCTGTCCATCGCATTCCGCCTTGTGCGCCCCCATGAATTTATAGCAATGCGTTTGCTCGCCTTGCAAAAATAATTGCACGTCCTGCTTCCCATAACTCGTTTTCTCTGTCAAAAGATTCCCTCTTTCTTTCAAATGAAATGAATTTATATACTAAAAGTATACCACAAAATCGGCGTTATTTAACAGGATTTACTATTTCTTTAAAAAAAGCTGGAAAAAATCTTCAAGGCGTATTATAATAAGAATGCGGCAAGGGGGAAAGCTTTTCGGAGATAGCTATGAGGCAGCTTGCGAAACAGCATCACCGAATGGAAAAAGCCTTCCGTCTCATTATCACAAAAACAACTTAAAACCTCGGGATGTGGCTCAGCTTGGTAGAGCGTTGCGTTCGGGACGCAAAGGCCGCAGGTTCGAATCCTGTCATCCCGACCA
>CAMNSS010000020.1 GCA_946555345.1 uncultured Eubacterium sp.
CCTATGACCCTCTGCTTGTAAGGCAGATGCTCTCCCAGCTGAGCTAAGCGCCCACTTTATATGTTACCTTCTCGGCACATTTATAAACTATACAGCAGTCATTCCTTTCTGTCAAGTCTTTTTTTCGATTTATTTCGTATTTTATAACGCACATTTGATAATATCCCAATTTATTCTAGCCAAATCGGGGCTTAGCCAGTCATGCAAAGGGAAAATGAAAAATAAGCGAGTCAAATGAAAATCCACGAAGCAAGCGGCTTAAAAAACCCAAATCGAGAAACCAGAAAATACCGCTTGGAAACGCAGGTACAGCAATTTAAGCCGCCGCCTGCGGATACAGCCCCAAACGTCATGCTAAGCTGCCGCACTTAAACAAAGCGGCTTCGCCGCCTGCGCACGCAATCCCTATCGTCACAGCGTTCCTAAAATAATCTTGCGCCCAGTTACTTCCGCACTGCCTGACGTAACATTGGCTAAAAGAGCGACGATGCTTTCTTCGTCTTCCGGCAAGGCCAGCAATTCAAAGCCCACCTTATCGGTATATTGAAGATCCTTTATAAGAAAGGCGGGCGTTGTGTTGGCGTGTGCTTTAGGGTAAGCATTGGCATTGGAACGAGCCGTAAAGTTAGCATCGACGTGAACGTCCGCGCCCGCACTCGCATGTTTTTTTGCAGCAGTATCTTTCGCCGCCTTAGCGGAATCCATCTTTTTTAACTTAACCGCCGTCTCCTGACCCGCTTTCGAGCCTGCGTTCCCAACCCTATCAGAGCCTGAACTTACAAGTCCCGCCGCATTTCCTGACACGCCTCCGGCCACATCCTGCCCTAACCCCGCAAGCCTTTCCGCAGCCATATTTTGCAGCTTTTGCAGATATGTATAATCCACCGTTACATTCATGGAACAAATTTCCTGGACGCTGCACACCTCCGCAGCCGCAAGCCCAAGCTTCGCGCTGCTGGTATATGCCCGCACAAGGCCGCCCGTTCCCAGCTTGATCCCGCCAAAATACCTGGTGACGACGACCACCACATTCGTCACGCCCTCCTTGACCAGCATCTGCACCATCGGCGCGCCCGAAGTCCCCTGCGGCTCTCCATCATCGCTGGTCCACTGGATCTGGAATTTATCGCCGATTACCATCGCCGGTACATTATGGGTTGCATCCCTGTGTTTTTTTCGGATTGCTGCAATAAAAGCCTCGGCCTCCTCCTTGGATTCTACCGGCTTCACGTAAGCGATGAATTTCGATTTTTCGATTGTCTGTGTCGCTTCCGCTTCCCTGCGGACCGTCTTATAAAGTTCCATACTGGCCATACCTTCCGAAATCCTCAGCCGTAAACCGGCCCTCCAGCAGCGTCCCTTCCGCCGTATGCTCCATGGATATGATCTCCGCATTTTCGCACAAATGCGATGTGACCGCCCCTTTTGCATAAGGAATCAGCAACTTGGCATAAACCCTGCCGCCGAATATCTTCTCCCGGATTTTCGCAATCAAATCGTCCATGTTTTCCCCGGTTTTCGCCGACACATACACCGCATCGCTACTACTGGCGTCCAGCGGTTTTTCCGCCGCAATATCCATCTTATTGTAAACCATGATCCGTTCCTTGCCTGCCGCGCCGAGCTGGCCGATGACCCGGTTCGTCACTTCGATCTGAAAATCCCGTTCCTCGTAAGCGCCATCCACGATATGAACCAACAGATCGGCATCCTTCACTTCATTCAGCGTGGATTTGAACGCTTCCACAAGCCCGTGGGGCAGCTTGCTGACAAATCCCACCGTATCGATGAGGATGAACTCGCTTCCGGGTTCCAAAAAAATCCTGCGGTGCTGCGTATCCAGCGTGGCAAAGAGCATATCCTGCGATTTTACCGTTTTATCCTCCCTGCACGTGTGTGAGAGCAGCCAGTTCATGATAGCGGATTTTCCCGAATTGGTATATCCCAAAAGCGCCACCACCGGAATGCCGGACTTCTCGCGGCCTGCGCTTTGCACCGACCTGGTCCGCTCGATCCGCTCCAGTTCCGCCTTAATATCATCGATCCTGCCCGCGATGTGCCGCCTGTCGGTTTCCAGCTTTTTCTCGCCCGGTCCTCTCGTGCCAATGCCGCCGCCAAGGCGCGACAAAGCCTTGCCAAAGCCTGTGAGCCTCGGCATCCTGTATTGCAACTGCGCCAGCTCGACTTGGAGCTTTCCTTCCCTGGACGCAGCCCTGTTTGCAAAAATGTCCAAGATGAGGATGGTCCTGTCTATCACCCGCGCCCCTGTCGCTTCCTCCAAATTCCGCAGCTGTACCCCGGACAGCTCATCGTTAAAAATGACCGTATCGACCTCCATATTGGTGCAAAGCTCCGCCAGCTCGTCCACCTTGCCTTTTCCGATCAGCGTAGCCGTATTGGGTTTCTCAAGCGACTGTACAAGGCGGCCCGCAACCTCTACCCCGGCGGCCTCCGCAAGCCCTGCGAGTTCCTCCATGGAATGGGAAATGTCTTCCCTCGTTTGAAGCCCCACCAGAATGGCCCGGTATGCTTCATCCTTTATAATTTCGTTGTTTTCATTAAATCTAACCATATCATCCTTATTCTATCATATTTTTCTTCCTGTGGCATGAAAAAATCCACTTCTATCCGCATCATTTGGATATCCTCTTGCCCGTGCCACCTGAATATCATCCTGCGTATGGCATTTAGATATCTTCTGGCGCGCGGCATCTGAACATCGTCCCATCTTTAGCTGCTAATGCTAAATAGTTCCTTATCCATGGTGTCCTAAATGTTTTCCCTAATCCGTGACATCTAAAATATCTTCTTTTGGAACTTCCACATAGCTATCCGGCACATCGCCCAAAATAACCGCCTCTGCAATCAAGATGGTACTGGAGGTACAAAACGTCCGGGAAGAAAAAGGGGCAAGCACTTTGATGCGGCATCCCAATTCGATATAGATCTTATATTTTGTCTGATTAATGCCCTGCGTCTCAAACTCCGTCCGAAAATCCATGGAAGAAACGCTCATCGGCCTTATGGCAATTTCCACGTTTGGTCCCGTCTGGGAAAAAATCTTGCTTCCAAGCAGGGACCCCACCGGCACTTCATAACGATCCTTTTCCATCTGCTGAAAAGCTTCCTGCAAATTCATGGAAAGCTGGGACATCAGGATATTGATCTCGATGGCATTCGCCTGCACCAGGTCCATCGTGCCGTCTTCTCCTTTTTGCACGGTAAAAAGGCTTTCCCGTTCCGACTCTTCCTGGAACTGCTTTGCCAGCGCTTTGTTGATCGTCCTGGAAACGATTACTTCCGCCCGCATTTTCGACACATCCTCAAGATTTGGCTCTATCAGAAGTTTTGCCACCAGGAAAAAGCTTATACAGAAAAACAGCCCGAGGACGACAAGCGTCATCAGCATTTTCCAGACAGTGTTGCGCCTGCGTGTCCTGCTCCTCCCCATATGCCCCTCCAAAAAACAGAATTCCTGCTTTACATAATATGCAAAGCAGGAACATTGTGTTCATGGTTTTGGAAACGGCACAGATGCGAAAGTTTGCCGCAGCTTACTGTAATTTTGCGGCAGGGCATTACATTTGGGGCATCTCGCTGCATTTCGCCGCAATCCCCTGCGCTCTGCATTTCGCCGCAGCGCACTACATTTCCATCTTTCCCAGCTCTTCCTTGAACTTAGAATTGATAATCTTAATCCGCGTTCCCTTCATGCCCAGCGAACGCGATTCGATTACCCCTGCGCTTTCCAGCTTTCGCAGGGCGTTGACGATAACAGACCTGGTAATGCCCGACCGATCCGCAATCTTGCTGGCAACCAGAAGCCCTTCCGTTCCGTCCAGCTCTGCGAAAATCTGCTGCACAGCTTCAACCTCCGAATAGGAAAGCGTGCCGATTGCCATCTGCACCATGGCGATCTGCCGTTCTTCTTCTTCCTCTTCCACGAATTTCTTGCGCTGTATTTCCATGCCGATAATCGTTGCGCCATACTCGCCCAAAACCAGATCCTCATCGGTAAAGAGCGGGGAATACCTGGTGAGAATCAGCGTACCCCATCTCCTGCCGCCGCCCATGATCGGAATGATCGTATGAAGCTTGTCCGAAGTATCGTAATCGTACTTAAAAATCTGCAAAGCGGCCTCTTCCGTGAGGTTTGCGGTAGTTTCTTTCACCTTCATAAATTCTTCATTGTACTCGCTTGGAAAAATCTCCGTATCCGTTTCCGCATCCGCAATGGTGGCGCTGTCCGATTTGATTTTATAGCTAACGCCGATTACTTTGCCTTTGGTGCTTGCAACATAGACATTGGCATCCATCAGGTCGCTCAAAATCGCACACATCTCATCAAAAGAAAACGCGCCTGTAGGGCTTTCCTGAAGCAACCAGTTTAATTTTCTTACTTTCGTTAAAATGTCACTCATAAACTCTACCTCATTTGTATCATATAGATTTGAAATTTTTTACATATCATATATACACTTATTATATATTTTTTTAGCCAAGAAAACAACTACTTTTTTGATTTTTCAAAAAAGTTCATTATTCACACACAATTCGCATATCACCGCACACAAACATGACACATTCCCGCTTGCATCACGCTTGCTTTTTTGCATCACAAACAACAAGCGCTTGGGCGGTTTCGCCTGCCGCTCTTTCATCGATAATAAAGATGAGACGCCTTATGCCAAAGGCAGCTACGGACAATGCCTTGCGTTCGCATCTTATGAACTGCGCCCTGCGTTCGCACCTTCTGCCGTGCAATGCGCCTCTATGCCGTGGCCGGCCAGGACGTTCCGGTTGCCGCCAGCCCATGCCCGGCCGTCCCCTTAACAATACCAGATACCAGCCTCATAGGATTCAAGCAAAAAGCCCCATAAATTTCCGCTTCTGGCAGCGGAGATTTATGGGGCTTGCTTTGTTGGCTATGTCCGGCATCTGAACAGTTATGTCCGGCAATCGCTACAAGCGACAACTGTCACGCCCGGCAATTACAGAATATACCGGTCGATATCCTCTGGATGTATTTTTTCAGCGAATTTCTCTTTCACGTAATCCTGATCTATCGTTATTCTTTCCTCGTCCATATCGGGAATATTGAACGAAATGTCTTCCAAAAGCTTCTCTAGTATCGTATGCAGTCTTCTAGCCCCAATATTTTCCGTCTGTTCATTCATCAGAAATGCCATCGTCGCAATTTCGTCGATCGCTTCATCCGTAAACTCGATGCCGATTCCTTCCGTTTCCAAAAGCGCTTTGTGCTGTTTGAGCAACGCATTTTCCGGTATCGTCAGGATCTTGACAAAGGTTTCCTGGTCGAGGTTTTCGAGTTCCACCCTGATCGGAAAACGCCCCTGCAATTCAGGAATCAAATCGGTCGGTTTTGCGGTATGGAAAGCGCCCGCGCCGATAAATAGGATATGATCCGTTTTCACCGGTCCATGTTTCGTATTGATTACGCTGCCCTCCACGATCGGAAGGATATCACGCTGCACGCCTTCCCTGGATACATCAGCCCCGCTCCGGTAACCCGAGCCGGAAGCGATCTTATCGATTTCATCGATGAAAATAATGCCGTTCTGTTCTGCGTTTTCTAAAGCATCATCCGTCACCTGGTCCATGTCGATCAGATTCTGCGCTTCTTCTTCCCGCAGGATTTTCCTGGCGTCCTTCACCTTTACTTTCTTGTTTTTCTTTTTCTTCGGCGCCATATCGCCAAAGATATTGCCGATGGCAATGCTCATGCCCTCGTTTCCCATATCCAAAGTGTTCGTCTTAGGCGCATCGGTCACCTGGATTTCGATATACTGCTCCTCTAAAAGGCCTTCCTTCAGTTGCTGCCTGACCTGTTCCCTGGCCAGATCCACATCCATGTTTTCCGCCGTTGCTGTATCAGCCTGTTGCTGCTGTTCGTACTGCTCCTTCTGGCTGAGGTATCCGGCATTCCCCAAGATGAAGTCAAACGGTCCCCTGCTCTTATTGTCGGAAACATGCTTTTTCTTGCCGGGGATAATCGCTTCGATTATTTTTTCCTCCGCCAGCTCGTCGGCGATCGAATACTTTTCTTCCAGCATCGCCTGCTTGGTGATTCGGATCGATGCTTCCACCAGATCCCTTACCATGGAATCAACGTCCCTTCCGACGTAACCCACCTCGGTGAACTTGGTCGCTTCCACCTTGACGAACGGCGCATCCATCAGCTTTGCCAGACGCCTTGCGATTTCCGTCTTACCACAGCCCGTCGGGCCCATCATCAGGATATTCTTCGGCGTGATCTCTTCCCTCATCTCATCTGAAAGGAGGCTTCTTCTGTATCTGTTCCGCAGCGCGATCGCCACTGATTTTTTCGCTTCATCCTGCCCGATAATATATTTGTCCAGCTCCTGGACGATTTCTTTAGGTGTCATCTGATAAAGTTTATTTGCCATGTCATGCCTCCTACAATTTTTCCACGGAAATATGGTCATTGGTATATACGCATATGGAGGAAGCGATTTCCAACGACTTCCTGACGATTTCCTCTGCATTCAATTCCGTATTGTTATATAGCGCATTTGCCGCAGCATAAGCGTAATTTCCGCCTGATCCGATAGCGACAAACGGCTGGTCCGGTTCAATGACCTCGCCTGTTCCTGAAAGAACCAGCAGATTTTCCCTGTCGGCAACGATCATCAGGGCTTCCAAATTCCGCATCGCCTTATCGGAACGCCACAGCTGCGCCAAAGCAACCGCCGCCCTTTTTAAGTTTCCGCCATGTTCGTCCAGCTTGCTCTCAAATTTTTCCGTCAGGGAAAAAGCATCTGCCACAGAACCTGCAAATCCCGTAATCACGGAATTTTTGTATATTTTCTTTACCTTTTTTGCCCCGTTTTTCATGATCGCGGTTTCGCCCATCGTCACTTGGCCGTCGCCGCCGATGCAAATATCGTCTTCCCCTCTCCTGACTGCTACGATTGTTGTTGCATGAAACTGCACCATCTTGCTACCTCCTTTTCGCATTTACCACGAAATCCCAAAAACTTATTCTTTGTAATCACATTCGCTGTTCGAGCATGCGTACTTTGTGTCCTTTCCTTTCTTCTCCACTAAAAGCGCGCCGCATTTCGGACACTCCTTGTTGATCGGTTTATTCCAGTAGGATTGCGTGCAATCGGGATATCCGCTGCACCCATAGAAAAGCCGCCCTTTCTTGCTCCTTCTCGCCACGATATCCTTGCCGCATTTCGGGCATTTCACATCGATGGATTGCACGATCGGCTTGGTATTCTTGCATTCAGGATAGCCCGTGCAGGCGATAAACGACCCGTACCGCCCATGCTTGATCGCCATCGGCTTTCCGCAGATTTCACAGGTTTCCCCCGTCAGCTCCGCTTCAAACTCGACTTTCTGGATTTCCTGGTCGGCAACATCCAGTTCGTCCTTTAACGTCCCGTAAAATCCTTCTATGACGGACTGCCACCTGACGCCTTTCACTTCAATGTCGTCGAGATTTTCCTCCATCTGCGCGGTAAATCCCGTATCGACGATTTCCTTGAAATACTGCGTCATCATATCAGTTACTATAAACCCCAATTCCGTTGGAATCAATAGCTTTTTCTCTTTTGAAATATATTTTCTGTCCAAAAGGGTCGCTACGATCGGCGCATAGGTACTCGGTCTTCCGATATCTTTGTCCTCCAATTCCTTTACGAGGCTCGCTTCCGAAAACCTTGCCGGTGGCTGTGTGAAATTCTGCTGCCCTTCCACGCTTTCCGGCTTCAATTCCTCGCCCTTTTCCAAAGCGGGCAGCAGTTTATTTTCCTCCTTCTCCTTTGCAGAAGAATAGATCTTCAAAAATCCGTCGAAAAGCAGCCTGGAACCGCTTGCCCTGAACTTATAGCCGCCATTTGCAATCCCGGCGCTGACTGCCTTGAATTTCGCCGAAGCCATCTGGCTGGCGATAAACCTGTTCCAGATCAGCTTATAAAGATTATATTGATCCTTGGTCACGGACTCCTTGATCGCATTCGGCTCTAAATCCACATAACTCGGGCGGATCGCTTCATGGGCATCCTGAACGTCCTTCTTGCGGTTTGTGTAAATATTCCCACCATAGTATTCCGCACCGAGGGAGGCCATGATATAGTCCTTTGCCGCAGCCCTTGCTTCATCGGAAATCCTGACGGAATCCGTTCTGATATACGAAACCAGGCCGACCGTCCCCCTGCCTTTTACTGCCACGCCTTCATAGAGCTGCTGCGCTACCATCATCGTTTTCCTGGTGGAAAAATTCAGCTTGTTCGCAGCGTCCTGTTGCAAGCTGCTGGTCGTAAACGGCGCTGCCGCTCTCCTGCTTCGTTCCTTTTCTTCCACATCCTGGACAAAATACCGGCCTTGTTTCAGCTCTGATAAGATCTTATCGTTTTGCATCTTGTTTTCTATCGTCAGTTTCTTGCCTTCGTATTCCGCTAGCTTAGCCTGGAACGTCCGCTCCTTCTTAAATTCAGCGGTAATCGTCCAAAATTCCTGCGGCTTGAAATTCTTGATTTCTGTCTCCCGGTCGCACAATATTTTCAGCGCTGCCGACTGGACGCGCCCAGCGGAAAGCCCCCGCCTGACCTTTCTCCACAAAAGCGGGCTGATCTGATAACCCACTAGTCTGTCCAAGACCCGCCTCGCTTGCTGTGCGTCCACGAGGCTCAAATCGATTGGCCTTGGATTTTTCACCGCGTTTTTTACCGTTTTTTCCGTAATTTCGTTAAAAATAATACGACATGGCGCATCTGCGTCGATTCCCAGCAAAAATGCTAAATGCCAAGAGATTGCTTCGCCTTCCCTATCCGGGTCTGTCGCCAGATAGACCTTCGATGCATTCTTGGCCTCTTTCTTCAATTCTTTTATGATATCCCCCTTACCCCTGATGGATATGTATTGAGGTTCAAAGTCATTTTCGATATCAATGCCTAATTTGCTCTTAGGCAAGTCACGCACATGGCCAACTGACGCAATCACCTTATAATGCCCGCCCAAAAACTTGCCGATGGTTTTTGCCTTTGATGGTGATTCCACGATTACCAGTATTTTTTTAGCCGCCGCCATGAAAATGCCTCCTTTCCTTATCTACGTTTTGCTTACAGTATTTGATTATATGTATAATATTACCCTTTTGCAATAAAAATTTTCCCCAGAGATGAGAAAACGATACCTTTTAATTCCATGATTGTCACAATACCGGTAACATAGGCTGGCGGTTTTCCTAATTTTTGGCAGATTTCATCCATGCCCATTTCGCCATGCTGCTGGAGGATATTAAAAATTTTCATTTCCGTACCACCGAGCAGCTTTTCGGCTTCTTTTCGCTCTATGGCGTCAAGTCCCATCACCTCCAGGACATCGGCAATGCTTACGATCGGCCTGGCGCCGTCCTTAATCAGCTTATTGCTGCCCAAATTATATGCGCTGTCTATATTGCCGGGCAGCGCGCATACCTCCCTGCCTTGCTCTGCGGAAAGTTCTGCCGTAATCAATGCGCCGCTGTTATTCCGCGCTTGTACGACCACTGTAATTTCGGAAAGCCCGCTGATAATCCTGTTTCGCTGGGGAAAATGATACCGTTGCGGCTTCGTTCCAGGCACATATTCGGAAATCACCAGCCCGTTTTCCTCAATTTCTCTCTTGATTCCTTCGTTTTCCTTCGGGTAACAGACATCCACCCCGCATCCGAGTACCGCGATGGTGCTACCAGCGACTGAAAGAGCGCCCCTGTGAGCGCAGGTATCAATCCCCCGCGCCAGGCCGCTGACCACCGCCACATCCCGTTCCGCAAGCCTTTTGGCAATTGCCACCGCCATGCTCCGCCCATACTGGGTCGTATTTCTTGAGCCGACAACCGCCGCACAGCGTTTTCGCAAAAGCTTGATGTCGCCTATGTAAAACAGCTCCTGGGGAAAGTCCCTGATTTCCTTTAAAAGAGCCGGGTAGTCTGGGCTGCCTGCGCTGATCCGCCCGATCTCCTGTCCCATCTTTTTTCCATTCATGCCAACCACCATTCCTCTCATTTCACGCAGGCACAAAGCACAATGAGAATGTTTGCGGCATATCCCTTTCCGTTCGGCTTCCTGCGTTTTTGCGCAGGCACAAACTATAATAAGAACGCTTGCTTTGCATATCATCCGTTTTCATATCGTCCCTTGCGGGCATACCTGCGCCATCCCAACGCCCCATCATCACAAACAGCCGTTTTGCTCCGCAACTGCATTTGCATCAAGCGAGAACGCCTTGTGCGCTTTGGGTTCCAGCATCAAACGAGTGCGCTTGATGCCGTCCCGTCCCGATCACTGGATAAATGCGTTTTTGCCATCAAGATCCCCCCGCTATCAAATTGCCCGGGCTGCCTGCTGCCTAACCGCCCCATATCAAACGGTCAGCCTGTTTTCATCCCCGTCAGAAATCCGATACCGCAAAGCTTCTGCAATATGCTGTTGTTCGATTAATTCGCTGGATGCAAGATCCGCAATCGTCCTCGCCACTTTCAAAATCCTATTATGCGCCCGCATCGTCAGTCCCAGCTTATCATAAGCAATCGACAGAAACGTCCTGCACGCCTCGTCGAGACGGCAAAATCGTTCAATCCCCCATTCATCCAGGCTTCCGTTATCACGATACCGAAACCCTTGATAGCGTTCTTTTTGTATTTCCATCGCTTTTCCTGCTTGTTTCCTCATATCGGCTGATGATAATGCGTCCTGCCGCATACGCTCCAGGGCTTCCTTCGGGATCGGCGACATCCTGATGTGCATATCAATCCGATCGGAAAACGGGCCTGTCAGCTTGCGCCGATATGCCTCAAGCTGTCTTGGCCCACAGCTGCATATTTTCTTCTCATCCCAAAGATAGCCGCATTTACATGGGTTTGCGGCGGCTACCACCATAACGCTGGAGGGAAAAACAACCTCTTCGTTGTTGCGGGTAATGCGGATGCACCCTTCTTCAACTGGCTGACGCATCGCATCGATCGTCTTCGTATCGAACTCACCAAACTCATCCAGAAAAAGCACACCTCGATGCGCAAGCGAAAGCTCTCCTGGCCGTGGACGCTTTCCACCGCCCAGCATACCAACATAGGAAATCGTATGATGCGGGCTTCGGAACGGCCGCCTTGCGATAACCGGGCGATCCTCTGCCAGCAGGTCCGCCACGCTGTATATCCCGGTAATTTCAATTTTTTCTTCATAAGATAAAGGCGCCATGATGGTAGGAATCCGTTTCGCAATCATCGTTTTGCCACATCCCGGCCCACCCATCAGCAGCAGTCCGTGATTGCCTGCTGCACCGACCAACACAGCACGTTTTGCCGCCTCTTGCCCGATCACTTGGGAAAAATCCATGTCCCAATCCATCTCATCCGTCCTTTTCTTTCCTTTGTAAAACGGCAGTCTTTTCTTCCCGGTAATATGATCTGCAATGCCGGAAAGATCAGTTGCGGCTAAGATGTTGATATCTTCGAGAATGGATACCTCCTCCGCATTGCCCTGCGGCAGCACGATATTCTTAATGCCTGCTTTTCGCAGACTCATAGCAAGGGGAAGCGCACCTTTGATACGGTTTAGTTTTCCATCCAGCGACAGCTCGCCAAGAAAAGCTGTATCCATAAGCGGCAAGCTTCCCCACTTTAGCGACAAAATCCCGATCGCAATCGGCAAATCAAAGTGGCTGCCTTCTTTCGGTTTTCCCGCTGGGACTAAATTGACCGTCACACGTTCCTGCGGAAATGGGTATCCCGAATTTAAAACCGCCGGCTTGATCCTGCTACACGATTCCCGAATCGTTGCATCCGCAAGCCCTACCACGGTAAACGAAGGCATCCCCCTGTGCAAGTCGGTCTCTACCACGACAGGGCTTCCTTCTACGCCTGTCAATGTCGCCGTCTTTATTTTCGTCAGCATTTCATGTTCTCCAATCCCTCATCTTCCCCCTAAAACCCTGTTATCATAATCCGTTTCATATTTTAAAACGGGCTTTTACGCATCCGCCATATGCGCAGAATGCCCAAAGCAGCTATCCTGGCGCTTCTGCCATTTCTTCCTGTCTGCCATATGCCCAAAATGCATTCAAAAAGCGCATTCTATATGCCTTGCAACGACTTCGACTACATCAAAGCTCACCGTTTCCGGCACGTACCCCTTCTGCCGAAGATCCTTTAAATAGCAAACGGCTGTCCGCCTGATATGCGCCTGTTTCCTGGCGTCGACAGCCTCACAAGGCCTGCCGTAATGATCGCTGCGCCGCATTTTTACTTCCACAAAACTGATCTTGCCATCCCTGAAAGCGATGATATCGATTTCTCCTAATTTACAGCGGTAATTGCGCTTCAAGATGCGATATCCCTCTGCCTTGAGCATTTCAACCGCTGTATTTTCGCCAATAAGCCCCAGTTCCTTGTTATTCAATCCAGCCTCCAGCCCTGCTTTTCGAGCATTTATTTTCCAATGTTTTAAACGTCCTGTTTTCTAGTATGCATCGTCGGTTTCAATTTCTATATATTTACATTTTTATAGTAATATGGTTTTTATTGGTTGTCAAGATATTTTTCCTATATTTTCAATAATATTCCTTTTTACATGACCCGTGCACTAACACAAAGCAAAGAACGAAAAACTGTCCGCCTCTGGGCTCTTTTCCCTTCACGCACCGTGTTTTCCAAGGCAAAGCAAACAGGCTAATCGGAAAGAACCACCATAAGAATAAATGGGAAAGGCTGATCCAAATACCACGAGCTTGAAGCGGCACGGAAAGCAATGATCAAATGCAAAAGAATACGGAATGGCAATAAACCGCTAGAATAAAGCCGGCTTCGCCGATCCTTTTTCAGCGGCGGACTTTATTGTATTTCGTCATATCGCTTACAGCGATATTTCCTGCGTGATAAAAAAACAAACCATGTATAAATGAAACAAACAGTTCCATATGATACATGGTTTTAAGCGCCAAGTTCCGTGCTTTTGGCCATTCCGCCCCCCCCCGGCCGCTTTTTTCCGGGATCGCTTCCTAGCTGTTTCTTCTTCATCCAGCTCTCATTCGGCCAGCTTCACCGATTCATTATCCGCCCTTCTGCGCTACAAGTTCCACCCGCCATAACGTTCAACTTATGCCATAATGATTTCATCTGCCATAATATTTCACCTGCGCCCAAACAGTGTCACCCACTATGGCGTTCAGCCCCTTCCCCTTTCAACACGAATTTTTCCACTGCATCCGCCACGCCATCCGCATCATTAGGCGGCGCAATGTATTTTGCCACAGCCTTCACCTCGTCGACGGCATTTCCAACCGCCACCGGAAAACCGCAGGCCCGCAGCATCGCAATATCGTTCGGGCTGTCCCCTGCAGCCATCATCTCGCTGCTATCAATCCCAAGAAGCCTTCCCATCTGGCGCAATGCTTCCGCCTTGCTGGTCGTCGCCCCGCCGATTTCCAGGTTATGCGGAAAAGAGCTGGTGATCGTCGCCTCTGGTATGGTGAGGAGTTTTTCACGCATCGCCGGCTTTTCGCTGATATCCTCAAAATTGATATTGATGTTCTCTACACTGCCTTTATGATCCAGCATGAATTGATAGATATCGTCCACGGGATTGCGCGTCGTTAAAATGTATTCCACATCGCGAAAGCTCTTCCCGCTCCGCTCCACCTGGCGATAATATTCACCGTCGATATAAGCAATGCCCTTGACGAAGCATTCGATAATATAAGGATATTGTTTCAAAAGCGCCACGGAATGTTCTGTCGCCAAAGGAGACAGGCAGTTTTCATAAAAGGTCTTATTTTCTGCAAGATCCGTAATCGATGCGCCGTTTGAAGTCAGCACATAGCGGATTGCCTCTATTTCAAATACATCCGCCGGAAGGGCGGAAAACGGCCTTCCCGTTGCGATCACGATATTGACCCCCTGCTCCGCCGCCTTTTGCAAAGCCGCCCGGTTTCGTCTGCTTATTTCCCTGTTATTGTTGATGGTTGTCCCGTCAAGATCCAGTGCGATTAATTTGATCGTCATATTTTTCTCCCCGCTCTCCTGTCTTCTGTAAAGCACAATCTTTTCCTTGTATCCGCCATACGAATTACCATATTGACCACATTACGAGGAGTAAAAAATTGACCTTGCGCACCTTTTAATGACGGGCCAATAAAAATCTCAAATGCCTCACCAACAGCATCCCGCGAGCTATCTTTAAGACTATATAATTGTAATTCACCTACAATATATTTAAGGCATTTAGCGTCAATAATTATAGTATCCGCAACATCTATCACATCATTATATTGTTTCTTGACTCGCTCAAAAATCCCTAAGATCCTCGTGCTTACATCCTCATCTTTTTCATTTATCCCCGCCCTAAACTTCACAGTATCATCCGGACGAGTAAAACGTTCGTCATAGATTTTGCAAAATATAAGATTAATAATCTGTGATGCGAACACCTCATCACGCGTTATCCCAACTGCATTTGCCGCCAAATAATTTCTTATTGTTTTAAACGTTGGTTTAAGATTCTCTGCTGGCCGCAAATCTTTTCGTTTGAATTTTCCAATATCTTCAACTCTTTCACCAAAGCATGGAATATTAGGAATTTCTTCAAACAAAATCTTGCCATCCTTCTCAATCTTCTGCAAATAAAGCCTTTCTTCACCATTAAACCAAACCCCTAAATATGCCTTAGAAAAACGTAGATAATCCTCTAATTGGCTTCTTCCATCTTTTCTATTCTTTTTCTTGCATTCAACAATAATATAAGCTGTATCTTCCGTATGCTCTGGACTTGTAAAAACAGCAATATCAACAGGATATTCCTTTTTCGTATCTGAAGGGCGGATTTTTACCCTGTATTGAGGCCGAATATGCACATACTCTTTCGGATATCCATAATCATCTACTAAAATTTTTGTAAAAGGCTGAACCGCTTCAATTTCTTCGGGCGTTTCTTTTACCTGCAGGCCAGAAATATAATCAATTATATAACCTTCCCTAATATCTTCCATCTTTTATCTTTCCCCTCAGTACCAGCAACTTCTCATAACTTCAAAATGCCGCCCCGCATTTTCCTTCTTTTATTACGGCGGCTCGTCTCCTGCCAGTTACTTTCCTTCCACGATATCCAGAAACTCCCTGTTAATCTGGCGCACCTTTTTCATCGTGCATCCATCCGCATGGCCCGGATAAATCGTAATATCGTTGCCCCATTGATTCACCTTATTTAAAATGCTATCCCGCATTTCCGCAGGCGAGCCGCCCTCAAAGTCGGTCCTGCCCAAATCGACATCAAACACGGTATCGCCCGTAAAGCATACCTTGCTCACCTCGCTCAAAAAGCACACGCTGCCCTTCGTATGGCCCGGCGTGCTGACCACAGTAACCGGCTCTCCTTCAAGGTCGATCACATCGCCATCCGCCAAGTACACGTCCACCGGCTTTTTATACGGATCGCAATCGCCCGTATGTAGGTACACCGGGCAACCAAACACTAATTTAATCCGCTCCACTGCGCCCACATGGTCGTAATGATGGTGGGTCAGCAAAATCCCGCGCAGGTTAAGCCCGTGCGCCTTGACGTATTCGATAAATACCTTCGGATTGTATCCCGGGTCAATAATATAGCAATCGCCCCCATCTTGATGGTAAATCACATATCCGTTGCTTTCCAGCATACCGCCGATAAATCTCTTTATTTTCATAAAGCACCTCTTTCCTATCTTCGTTTCAATCCAATCGGTTTATCCTGGGCCAGTCGGCCTGTCTTGGCTCTATCTAACCGATTCATTCTGAGCCAGCCTGCTCCATCCGTCGTTCCCTATTCAGCCCGTCTTGACCGTTTCCGGTCTTTCCCTAGCAAGTTTGCCTGTCCCTGATCAAACTGTTTCTATCCAGGCTGGCTCTATTTGGCCTTTCCCTATCCAGCCCGCTTCTTCCCCGCCTGGCCATCTTTACCCGGCCGCCCGTCCGGCTTCGTCCAGTTCGACCGTTTCCGGCCTTTCCCTAACCAGTTTGCCGCCGCCCGGTCTTCCCGCCGCTCCCCAGCCGGGCCGCCCCTGTCCTGTCTCTATCCGCCCCTGCCTAAGCAATATTTTAATCTATTTTGTGGCTTCTTGCAATTATATGTTGAATATCCAATAATTAGTGGTAAAATTAATGTGTTTGGATATTATAACTATAATGCAGATGATGCGAGGAAGACAAAAATGAAAGTAGTTATCGTAGGCGCAGGCAAGCTGGGGATGAAGGTGGCCGACGCCCTTTTAGGGGGCGACCACGCAGTAACCATTATCGATACCGACGACAGCCTGCTTCAAAAAATCAGTTCGCAAATCGACGTCATGACAATCAATGCCAGCGCCAAGGAAACAAGAGTATTAAAAGATTTAAACATAGACACTTACGACTTTCTCATTACCACCACCGGAAATGATGAAACCAACATCGTAATCGCCGCATTTGCCAAAAAACTCGGATGCAGCAAAGTGATCGCCAGAGTCCGTGATCCTGAGCATATGCAGCAGATCAATTTTATCAAAGAAACCATGGGGATCGACCACATCGTAAACCCCGACCGCGGTATCACGGTCGAAATCTATAAATACCTGGCGGAAAAATATTCCCTCAGCAACGGGATTTTTTCCAGCGGCAAAGTCTCCCTGATCGAATTTGACACAGAAAAATACGAAGAGCTGATCGGCCTTGCGATGACGGACATCCCAAACGTACTGCCGAATATGCTCATCGTCGCCATTTCCAGAAACGGCAAGGTCATCATTCCGCACGGTTCGACCGTGATCCAGGAAGACGATGTTCTTTACGTGATCGGGGAAAAAGAACCGATCTTCAAGCTCAATAAACGCGTACACGAAAAAGGGAAATACACGGATCTGCAAAAGGTCATGATCATGGGCGGAGGCAAAACAGGGTTTTATCTGGCTGAAATGCTGGAAGAGTTCGGCGCTGCCGTGAAAATCATCGAAAAAGAAAAAGAACGTTGCCACTATTTATCCACTCATCTTGAGGATGCGATGGTGCTGCATGGCGATGCCACAGACTTGACATTGCTGGAAGAAGAAAACCTCGACCTGATGGATGCAGTCGTTACGGCAACGGGCTTCGATGAAGATAACCTGCTTTTAGCGCTGATGGCCAAACAACATGGCGTAGAAGACGTGATCGCTAAAATCAGCAGAGAAAGCTATGTAGAGATCATTTCCGCCATGGGCGTGGACATGGCGCTGAACCCGCTGGATATTACAGCCAACAACATCATCCGATTTGTACAGAGCTCGAAACAAGTTCTTTCGTCGCAGTTAATTCAGGGACAAGCTGAAATCATGGAAATCATCGCTACTCCTTACATGAAAATCCTCGAGACACCGCTCAAGGATCTGGAACTGCCGGAAGGCATTATATTCGCTGCGATTCACAGAGGCACCGACGTCATCATCCCACATGGCGATACGGAAATCCTGGAGGACGACAAGGTGATCCTCCTCAGCCTGCTGAGCAATTTATCTACTACGGAAAACCTCCTGAAAGACACGGGAAGATTCGGGTTTCTAAAAAAATAGCAGGTGATTTATGAATTTAAACATTCAATCCATATTTAGAATAATCGGCGCCGTACTGCTCGTAATCGGCATTTCCATGCTGCCATCGGTTTTCGTGTCCCTGCTATGCGATGAGCCTGCGGTTTATATACCGTTCATCTGGACGATGCTGTCCGCACTGCTCATCGGCGCTGTTCTTACAAAAACTTGCAAAAGCCACATGAAGCAGCTCAAAGTGCGGGATGGATTTCTCATCGTAAGCCTGTGCTGGCTGATTGCCGGCATCCTCGGCGCTGTTCCCTTTGTCGCAACGGGAAGCATTCCCAATCCAGCGGATGCGTTTTTTGAATCCTGCTCCGGTTTTTCCACCACGGGTTCTTCGATTCTCTCCGATGTAGAAGCGTTGCCAAAAGGAATCGTTTTTTGGCGTTCTTTCACGCATTGGATCGGGGGAATGGGAATCCTCATCTTTGCCATTGCATTAATGCCCTCCCTAGGCATCAGCGGCCAGAATATCGCCGTATCGGAAACTCCCGGTCCTTCACTCGATAAAGTTTCGCCCAAGATGACCGACACGGCTAAAATCCTCTATGTGATTTACCTGCTCTTTACCGTGCTGGAAACCATCCTGCTGATGCTCGGCGGACTGAACCTGTACGATGCGCTCGTGCAAACCTTCGGCACGGTGGGAACCGGCGGTTTTTCCAATTACAACGATGGAATCGGTCACTTCGGCAGCACGTATGTGACAGTGGTGATCACTGCGTTCATGGTGCTTTGCGGGGTCAACTTTAATCTCTTTTATTTTAGCGTAAAACGCGGCTTCCGGGTATTCTGGCAGGATTCGGAATTTAAGCTCTACCTGTTTTTTTTCGCTGCGGCCTCCGTATTCCTGACAGCGGCCTTGCTGATCGGCAAAACGTATTCTTCCTTTACCGCTGCCCTCACCGATTCCGCCTTCCAAAGCGCATCCATTTTGACGACAACGGGCTTCGCCTCCCCAGACTATGAAACCTGGCCAACCATATGCCAAGTGCTGCTCCTGCTTTTGATGTTCATGGGGGGCTGTTCTTCCTCGACCAGCGGAGGCATCAAAATCGTCCGCATTTACGTGCTGTTGCAACTGATCCGGCGGGGAATTGCGACAAGGCTTCATCCAAACGTGATCGAAAACATAACCTTAAACGACAAAAAAATGTCCAGCGATACGGTTTCTGCCATCGCCAGCCATATGTTCTTATATTTCGTCCTGATCTTCGCAGGTGCATTCGTCATATCGTTTGAAAACCTGGATCTGATGACATGTTTTTCATCGGTGATCACCTGCCTTGGCAACATCGGCCCCGGCTTCGGCGCCATCGGCCCGACCGAAAATTTCGCAAGCCTGTCGGATCTTTCCAAGGCATTTCTTTCCATATATATGATCGCGGGAAGGCTGGAGCTTTTCACCCTATTTATCCTGCTGACGCCGAGATTCTGGAACAGCAATCATTAACGGAGGATACGGATATGCCCGACATAACCATTAACTACAAAGCCATCGCCAAAATCCTTGGCGTGATCATTTTCATTTTAGGAATCTCCATGGCGATTCCCTGGATCTATGCGGAAATAACGCAAGATGCCGCCACTGCCGCAGGGTTCCGGCTCTGTGCGCCCGCAACCCTCTTCACAGGTGCGTTAATCGCCTTCTGCATCAAGGGCCAGCGTGCAAAGTTCAGGTCGCGCGAAGGTTATATCGTCGTGGCCGCCTGCTGGGTGATCGCCTCCCTGATCGGCGCGTTCCCCTACTATCTTTCAGGCTTTGCGGACAATTTCATCGACGCATTTTTTGAATCCACCTCCGGGTTTACAACCACGGGATGCACGACAATCGATAATGCCTTCCCCACGAAAAGCCTTCTTCTGTGGAAAGCGATTTCAAACTGGCTGGGCGGCATGGGAATCCTGGTATTCGTTATTTCCATACTCCCCGCCCTCGGGATCAACGGGCAGATGATCGCCCGCGCCGAAGCGCCCGGTCCTGTCCTGGAAAAAATGACGGTAAGGATGAGCGACTCGGCTAAAATACTGTATCTCACCTACTTCACCTTTTCTATCGCAGAATTTATCCTGCTGATGCTATCGGGAAAAATGCCGGCGTTCGACGCAGTTGTCACAACTATGGGCAGCATTAGCACGGGCGGGCTTTCGGTACATCCGGAAGGAATCGCCTACTACGACAGCATTTATATCGAAATCATCATCTCTGTTTTTTGCATCCTGGCATCGCTGAATTTCGTGCTCTACCATTACCTGGTCACAAAAAAAGCGTCTTATTTCATCAAGGATATTGAACTGCGCGCATACCTGATCATCATCGCTGCCGCCGTGAGCCTGTGTACCATCGGTCTGATGGCTGCAAGCAATGACAGCTTCGGCTCTGCACTGCGGGATTCATTCTTCCAGGTCGTCAGCATGGCCACGACCACGGGATATACCAGGTCTCCTTACACCATCTGGCCTTCCGCATGCCAAGTCATTCTGCTCACCCTGCTGTTCATCGGAGGCTGTGCGGCCTCCACCGCAGGCTCGATCAAAGTCGTCAGGGTGCTGGTTATGCTCAAACTGATCTGGCGCGGCTGTTTCAAGCGAATCCATCCCCGCTCCGTAGTTGCTGTAAAACTCGGGGACAATGCCGTGTCCGCACCTGTCGTTTCCGGCATTACCGTATTCATCCTCACTTATATGATGATACTCCTTCTGTCCTCTTTCCTTCTTTCATTGCAAGGACTGGACATGGAAACCACCATTACGACTGCGCTTGGTATGCTATCCAATACGGGAACAGGATTTGGCGAAACAGCGTTAATTGGAAACTATTCGATGTTTCATCCTGCGTTAAAGCTATTTTTAAGCGCCCTGATGATCGTCGGCAGGCTGGAACTTTTCACTATCATCATCGTCTTTACCAGCAATTTCTGGGGCAAAGACAGATAATTTCCCCTTGCTTCGGGAATCCTATTAAGCAAAGAACAGGATCTTTGCGAAGGAAAAGCCATAGGGAAGTCCCGCAAGGAAGTTTTTATGCATGGGAACGGTTAAGGCTGGGTGCGTGAACGGTCGCTGAACGAGACCGCGTCGCGCAAAACGGCTTCCGCTGAAAAATGTTTTCAACAGAGAGCCGACCGGCGCGAAACAAGAATGCCTTCAAAAAAGATCCCCGCAAACCACGAGGTTAAGGAGAGCATGATGAAAGTCAAGGATTTAATGAGTACCAACATCGTATGCGTAAGCGAAAGCGCCACCGCATCGCAAATCGCCGGACAGATGAGAAAGAGCAACATCGGAAGCCTGCCCGTATGCGACCAGAACAACCATATCAAAGGGATCATCACGGACAGGGATCTGGCGCTGCGCGTCCTCACCCGGTACGAAGCGAAACGCAATGCGGCGACAAAAAAGGATACCGCAGGCAAGAACAAGAAAAACGGGAACGGAGAACATACAGCCGCCCGAAGCGAGCGCAATGGGCAGAATAACAGAAAACGGGAAAACGCCACTGCCTCCCACGGAACAAATGACAGCAACAAACAATCCAATTGTGCAAACAGGCACAACGAAAAGTCGATCATTCCAAATGCAAGCGGCGAAATAACTTTCAAAAACGCCGCTGAAATGACGGCTGCCGAAATCATGACCACAAACCCCGTCGTCGTTTCCCCAAACGCCAACATCCACGACGCCGCCCTGCTCTTCGCCGCCCATAAAGTAAGAAGGCTTCCTGTCACGGAAGCCTCCAAAGTAGTCGGCATGCTTTCCCTCGGTGATATCGCTGTAAAGCCGATCTATATCGACGAAGCCGGGGATGCGCTTTCCGCCATCAGCCTTGCGGACGGCCTGCAATCAGGAAATTGATTTCACACCTTTCCAAATCCACATAATCGACCACGATGGCCACTTCATCGCCAAGTTTATATGTTTTGCCCGTACGCCTTCCGATGAGGGCGTATTTTTCTTCTATATAATCGTAATAATCCTCACGCAAATCATGGATGCGCACAAGCCCTTCTATTGTATTTTCCAGTTGCACATAAATGCCAAAGCTCGTTACGCCGCTGATGATCCCTTCAAACTCCTCCCCTACATGATAACTCATGTACTCTGCTTTTTTCAGCTTTTCCACTTCCCGCTCTGCATTGACCGCCTGCCGCTCCATCACCGAAGACTGCTCTGCCGCCTCTGCCGCCCGCTTGCGAAAATGCTTGGTGATTCTCCCTGCCTGGCCATCATGAAGCCATGCTTTGATAATCCTGTGTATCATCAGGTCGGGATATCTTCTGATCGGGGATGTAAAGTGGCAATAATACTTTAACGCCAGCCCGAAATGCCCTTCGCAGGCCGTGCTGTAAAACGCCTTTTGCATCGAACGCAGGGTTACGGAATTGACGACGTTTTCGGTTGTCTGTCCCCGCACCTGTTCCAATACTGCGCTGACCGCTTTGGGATGGATGCTCTCAGCATTGCCCCTGACGATGATCCCCAAGCTCCGCAAGAATACTTTTAGCTGTTCCATTTTATCCATGGCCGGTTTTTCATGAACCCGGTAAACAAACGGGGTTTCCATCCAATAGAAATGTTCTGCTACCGTTTCGTTGGCAAGCAGCATAAATTCCTCGATCAGTTTATTGGCGCTCCGTCTCTGCACGATTCCGATATTAGACGGAATGCCTTTTTCATCCAACATGATATACGCTTCGTCCAAGTCAAAATCCAGGCTGCCGCGCGCATACCTGTTTTTCCGCAGCGTGGTCGCCAGGTCATTCATCAGGAAAAGATCTTCTTTGATATGCGCATACCTGTTTGCCATCTTCTCATCATTCTTTTCCAGCAGGTCGGAAACATCATCGTATACAAGGCGTTCCTTCGAATTGATCACGCTTTCATAAATTTCGTGGCCAGCCACTGTGCCGTCAGGCGTAACCTCCATATCGACAGAAAGCGCCAGCCTGTCTTCATGCGGGTTTAAGCTACAAATCCCGTTGGAAAGCGCCTTGGGCAGCATCGGAATCACCTGGTCGATCAGGTATACGCTCGTACCCCGTTTCAAGGCCTCCTTGTCAAGCGGTGCATCCTCCTTCACATAGTGCGCCACATCAGCGATGTGGACGCCCAGCAGATAGTTTCCATTCTCCATCCGCTCTATGGACACGGCGTCATCGAAGTCCTTGGAATCAGCGCCATCGATGGTAAATATGTTTTTACCCCGCAAATCCCGCCTCGCTTTGAGATCCGCTTCCCGGACGCCCTGTTTGTAAACGGCTTTCGCTTCGGCTGACGCCCGGCTGGGAAAGGTTTCCCGCATACCATAACTTCTGGCAAGCGCCTTGATATCGCCGCCCGGCTGCCCTGCCCGGCTGATAATTTCAGTCACCCTGCCTTCCGCGCTGTTATGCTTATCAGGATATCTCGTAATTTGCACAACGACCTTATCGCCTCGCCTGGCGCCGGAAAAGTCCTTCTTCTTCACAAATACATCTTCCCGGTACTTGCGGTTTTCCGGCACGACAAACCCGAATTTCTTGCTTCTCTGAAATGTTCCAACCACTTCCGCAGTCTTCCTTTGAAGCACCTTCGTAACGATCGCCTCGGGCGATTTCTGCCACAGATATTCAGGCAGCAGGTCGATCTCGACCTCATCGCCATCCATTGCGCCCTTCATGGAATCAGATGCGATGAAAATGTCCTGTTCCCAGCCTTCACAGCTGACAAACCCAAATCCTTTGCGGTGCTTGGATAATGTCCCTGCCAATATATGTTTCTTTTTCTTTCCCATTATATGTTTTTTCTTTCCTGCCGTTTCTTTCCTGGCATTTTTCTTTGCCATATGATTCCACCGTCCTGCGTTGTTATCAGCCGACGCTGCCGCTAGCTTTATGCTCGCTGGCTTGTACTCACCGGCCTCACACTTACGGGCTTGCATTGTCATTCGCCTATACTGTTGCCAACTTCCGTTGGCTGCCTCATGCTCGCTGGCTTTCGTTGTTGACAGATGATGCTTTAACTGACCTTACGTTTCCGCCAATTCGCATCGCTATCAGCCAATGCTTTTGCTAACACCCTAATTATACTTGTTAAAAACATTGTACAGCATAAAAGGTGGCAATGCCACCTTTTATCCATTTTACATTTGATTAATTATTATTTTTTGCCTTCGTGGCATCGTCTCTGTCGTTTCCATCAACGACATCTTCTACATCATCGACAGCGTCTTTCGCATCATCCGCCATGTCGTCGGTCACGGAATCGCCCTTGTCATTTCCATTGGTGTCTCCATCGTTCGTTCCATTGCCATTATCCATATCTGCGTTTTCTTCCGTAACCGTTCCATCATTGGCATTATCATCTACTGCATCATTGCTATTTCCGCATCCAGCAAATGTCAAAAGGGATACGCAAAGTGCTGCTGCCAAAAAGATTCTGAAATTTTTCATCTCTTTTCTCCTCTCTTGTTTTCTTTTTTATTATTTGTAGTTTCTGATAAAATATTGCAAAAGACCAGTGTCAATTTTTTGCAATATTTTTGAAACGGAGTTGTAAATGAAAAAGAGTTATTTAGAGAAAATTGCCCTTGCTTTTCTCCCATTTTAAAAGAAATCAACTAAAACGAAAGAAAACGACCCGTTTTTACGGCAAAAGATGCATCGCTTGCCCTATTTCTCTCTATTTTTCCCTCAAAAAACGATTTTTCAAAATATCCAGGGAATCGATGCTGAAAAATTGATTCAGGAAGGCGAATCGCTAAGCGCCAGCGGAAACCATAAATCAAAATCCGGGGCGGTTGCCCCGGATTTTACCTGCAATCTAATGCGGCATGAAAACCATGCCGCATTATCCATACGCTTATTAAAATGCATTGCGAAATGCTTGGAAGCTGATCAAGCCGCCAATGCTTGCAAGCATTAGAAGCTAATCAAACCGCCGATGCTTACGAACAATGGTGCGAATACCAGTGATACGATCGTCATCAGCTTAATCAGGATGTTAATGGACGGACCGGAAGTATCCTTGAACGGATCGCCTACCGTATCGCCTACAACGGCAGCCTTATGAGGGTCCGAACCCTTGCCGCCGAAATGTCCTTCTTCGATGTACTTCTTCGCATTATCCCATGCACCGCCTGCATTTGCCATCATCAGAGCCAGCAATACGCCCGATGAAAGCGCGCCGGCCAGAAGTCCGCCCAGAGCCTCAACGCCCAGCAAAATGCCAACTGCCAGCGGAGCAACGATTGCCATTAATCCCGGAATTACCATTTCCTTCAGTGCAGCCTTCGTGGAAATATCAACGCAATTTGCGTAGTCAGGCTTGGAAGTTCCTTCCATGATGCCCTTGTCTTCCCTGAACTGTCTTCTTACTTCTTCAATCATCTGGTTCGCAGCCCTTCCAACGGAATTCATCGTCATGGCTGAGAACAGGAACGGAAGCATAGCGCCGATAAACAATCCGATAATAACGATCGGATCAAGCAGATCCATCGCGCTGATCTGAGCAACCTCTGCAAAGGATACAAACAGAGCCAATGCGGTCAGCGCCGCAGAACCGATTGCAAAGCCTTTGCCGATCGCCGCAGTCGTGTTTCCTACGGAATCCAGCTTGTCGGTAATCTCTCGCACGGAATCAGGCAGTTCAGACATTTCTGCGATACCACCCGCATTATCGGACACCGGACCATATGCATCAACTGCAACTGTCATTCCCGTCGTGGACAACATACCGACAGCAGCCAAAGCGATGCCGTATACGCCAGCAGCATAATAAGCGGCGAAGATACCTACTGCGATGCAGAGGATCGGCCATAATGTTGACATCATGCCAACGCCCAGGCCACTGATAATCGTCGTTGCAGAACCAGTCTGCGACTGTTCCGCAATCTTCTTAACGGATTTATAATCGCCCGAAGTATAGATTTCCGTAATCTTACCAATCGCAATGCCGACGATCAGGCCTGCGATAATGGCAATCGCATAACGGAAGCTGCCCAGCATATAATAGGACAATACTAATGTAGCGATTACTACGATAATACCTGCTATATAAGTACCCATATTCAAAGCGCTGGCAGGATTCGATCCTTCCTTGCCTCTTACCATGAAGATCCCGATCAGCGAAGCGATGATGCCGATTGCTGAAAGGACCAATGGGAACAGCGCCGCAGTCGTTTCATTAAACATGCCGCCTGAATTAACAGCGGCAACAGACGCCAAAGTAACAGCGGAAATAATCGAGCCTACATAAGATTCAAACAAGTCAGAACCCATACCAGCAATGTCGCCTACGTTATCGCCTACGTTATCTGCGATAACAGCAGGATTTCTCGGATCGTCTTCCGGAATACCAGCTTCTACCTTGCCAACCAAATCAGCGCCAACATCGGCAGCCTTCGTATAGATACCGCCGCCTACCCTTCCAAAGAGCGCCATGGAAGAAGCGCCAAGGCCAAAGCCTGTAACGCATTCCATCACGGTAGCCAAATCCAGAGCGCAAAGGATTACGCCAAGCCCCAGAAGGCCGAGGCCCGTTACAGCAAGACCCATGACAGCGCCTGAACGGAATGCCACTTTCAGGGCCAGGTTCATGCCAGATTCTTTTGCTGCACATGCAGTCCTTACGTTGCCAAGCGTAGCAACCTTCATGCCGAAAAATCCAGCTAACACGGATAACAATGCGCCGCATACATAAAGCACGCCTGTGATTGGCTTAATGAAGATTGCAATCAGTGCGAACAGTACAACGATCACGATGATCATGATTTTGTACTCTCTTGAAAGAAATGCCATAGCACCTTCCCTTATGTACCCTGCAATTTCTTTCATTCTGTCAGTGCCCTCGTCAGCCTTCCCAATCCAGGAAGCTAAGCCGATCGCTACTGCCAGGCCAATTATTGCCGCTATAACGGCAAGAATTGCTAAAACATTCATTTTAAAAATACCTCCCTCTCATGCCGCACAAGCAGATTTGACATGATAAGAGGCGTCAGTGACACCTCTTAATTTACTCATTTGACATGAAATATTAAATTAATTTGATTAATGAAAAGCTTGCCCGCTGAATTCTTTTCAACGGCGAACTTTTTTAAACTCCTTTATGCTGTCCCGCATTTCCACGGGAAACCTGCGGCCAACTGCCAGCAGCCCGCATACGCACGGGACATCCACCGCTAGCCATCACAACCGGCCATCAAGACAATTACCGAAGCATTCCGCATATTCACAAAGCATTCCCAGCCGCCAATCACGCTGTCCCGGATGTCCATAGGGCATTTCCAGAAACTGCCAGGCCAGCCATCGCACATCCTGCTCGTTAATAATTATTACACCGCTACGCTACGAACGCTTTTATTGCCAACGATGCAGGCATTTCCTTCTGTAGTTGTACGGTGTTAAGCCTACTCCAACGCCACCAAAACAAGCGATAATACGATAAACAATACTGCTGATACCGTTGAAATCCTGCTCAAAATCGCATCATACCCTTGGCTCTTTTTCTTGCCAAAAAGCTGTTCTGCTCCGCCTCCGATCGAACCGGATAATCCTGCGCTATTGCTGGATTGAAGCAGAATACTGATGATCAGGATAACGCTTGCGAACGCAAGCACTATTTTAAGAGCAATACTCATTTCTATTCCTCCTTATACTCTAACTTCTCAAGTTTATCACAGCGTTTGTCAAAAATCAACAAATTTGATTTCCTAAATTGCGCATTTTTGCGTACTTTTATGCGGCAACAGTTTAGCCAAGGCAAGCTGCTATCGATCTGCTAGGGTATTTCCGCAAAACCACCTTGTGAGCCATCATCGGCGTGCCAAGCCAAAGGCTTGTCAAAATGCTTTTCATCCGATGCGGCTCGCACACACCCGGACAGCGCCCATCCTGGACGGCGCATCACACACCTGAACGGCGCGCCTGCTTCTGCGTGGCCGTTTCAAAATACTTTTCACCCGCCGTTCGGGACTTGCCTGCCGCACATTCGTTCAAAACGCCCCCACAACGCTCCGGCCTTCCCTCAGTCTATTTTGCCGCCTTCTTGATATTATAGAACGCAGCCGGGCCAGCATACTGCCCCGCAGAATCAAGAAGCTCCTCGATGCGCAGAAGCTGGTTGTACTTCGCAATACGATCCGTCCTCGAAAGCGAACCTGTCTTGATCTGCCCTGCATTCAGTCCCACGACGATATCTGCAATGGTCGTATCTTCCGTTTCGCCGCTTCTGTGCGATACGACAGCGGTATAGCCCGCCTTCTTTGCCATTTCGATCGCATCAAACGTTTCCGTCAGCGTACCGATCTGGTTCACTTTGATCAAGATGGAATTGGCAATTCCCTTTTCGATTCCTTCGGCAAGCCTTTCGGTATTCGTTACGAACAAATCATCCCCAACGAGCTGTACACGGCTGCCCAGCTTATCGGTTAAGATTTTCCATCCGTCCCAGTCGTCCTCTGCCAAGCCGTCCTCAATCGAAATCACCGGATATTTATCGCATAACATTTCATAATATGCAACCATTTCCGCAGCGGTTCGGCTCACGCCTTCGCCAGTCAGGTTATAAATATCTGCTTCCGCATCATAAAATTCGCTGGCGGCAACGTCCAGGGCAATCTTTACATCATCGCCCGGTTTATATCCCGCTTTTTCAATCGCTTCGATAATCACCTGGATCGCCTCTTCGTTCGTGGAGAGGTCCGGTGCGAATCCACCTTCATCGCCGACAGCGGTGTTCATGCCCTTGCCTTTCAGCACGCTCTTTAAATTATGGAACACCTCAGCGCCCATCCTGAGCGCCTCCCGGAAGGATTCTGCGCCCACAGGCATGATCATAAATTCCTGGATATCGACGGTATTATCCGCATGGGAACCACCGTTTAAGATGTTCATCATCGGCGTCGGCAACACCTTGCCGTTTACCCCGCCCAGATACTGGAACAGCGGCAGCCCGATGGAATCAGCAGCAGCCCTTGCCACAGCCATGGAAACGCCGAGAATCGCATTTGCGCCCAGCTTTCCTTTGTTCGGCGTCCCATCCAGCTCGATCAGCATCTTGTCCAGCCCAACCTGGTCGAATGCATCCCATCCCAGGATTTCATCAGCGATGATGTTATTTACATTATCGACAGCTTTCAACGTACCCTTGCCCAGATACCGCGCCTTGTCGCCGTCCCGCAGTTCAACCGCTTCATGGACGCCCGTGGAAGCTCCCGACGGAACGATCGCCCTTCCCTCCGAGCCATCCTCCAGCAAAACCTCGACCTCAACGGTCGGATTGCCCCTCGAATCCAATACTTCCCTTGCGATTACATCTTCAATATAAGCCATTTGCCTGTTCCTCCCTTTCAAAAATCAGTTATCCATTCACAATAGCGACCCTATCAAAGCGATCCATCCAGAATGGCCGCCCTGCCAAAACTGCCGGTTCAGGAATAATTACCCTTTCAAAACGATCCGTTCAGGACCACGCTTCCTCCCAGAACCAGTTGAGAAGCGGCTGTCCCTTAGAATCAATTCTTTTCCTAAAAGACCAGTTCAAAAAACTTTAAAAATCAATGATTTCCATGAAATCTTCCGCTTTCAGGCTTGCGCCGCCCACCAGCGCACCGTCGATTTCATCCATATTCATGATTTCCGTAGCGTTCGCCGGTTTGACGCTGCCGCCATACTGGATGATGACCTCATCAGCAGTATCCTCATCGTACATCGCAATCAGCGTGCTTCTGATAAAGGCGCACATTTCCTCCGCCTGTTCTGGCGTTGCGGTCCGTCCCGTCCCGATCGCCCAGATCGGTTCATATGCAATCACCAGCTTTTTCACGCATTCCGCATCGATGCCGCCAAGGTCTGCCGCAAGCTGTTCTTTCACGATGTCAAACGCCTTGCCCGCATCCCGCTGTTCAAGGCTTTCCCCCACGCACAGGATTGGCCGGATGCTTCCCGCAAAAAGCTTTTTCAACTTCTTGTTTACCGTCTCGTCGGTTTCCGCAAAATACTGCCGCCGCTCCGAATGCCCGACGATGCAAAAGTCTACGCCGATTTCCTCCAGCATAGCGGCGGAAATTTCCCCGGTGTAAGCGCCTTCCTCTGCAAAATGCACGTTTTGCGCGCCCACCTTGACGCCCGTTCCCCGGAAGGCTTCCACCAGCGCTTCCAGATTGGTAAAAGGCGCGCAGATTGCCGCCTGCACGTCCGTTCCCTTGTAAAGGACTTTCAATTCCTCTGCAAAAGCCAGCGCCTCGGCTTTCGTCTTAAACATCTTCCAGTTGCCTGCGATCAATGGTATCCTCATCATTTATCCTCCAAACACGCTATGCCAGGCAATGCCTTGCCCTCCAGAAATTCCAACGAAGCGCCGCCGCCGGTTGAAATATGCGTCATTTTATCCGCATACCCAAACTGCCCTGCCGCCGCCGCCGAATCACCGCCGCCGATGATCGTCGTCGCACCGCTTTCCGCCAAAGCCTTTGCGATTGCCTTCGTGCCTTCGGCAAACGCCGGCATTTCAAACACGCCCGCAGGGCCATTCCATACGATGGTTTTTGCTTCCGCAATCGCCTCTTTATAAATGGCTATCGTCTTCGGCCCGATATCCATGCCCATCATGTCAGATGGCATTTTATCCCTGTCAAAGACGGCTTTCCCGCTGTCAGCTTTAAATTCCTTCGCACATACCGTGTCCACAGGAAGCATCAGCTTCACGCCCGTTTTATCCGCTTTGTCCATCAAGTCCTTCGCTAGATCGATGCTTTCCGCATCCAGGATGGACGTACCGATCTCATAGCCCATCGCCTTGAAAAAAGTGTAGCTCATGCCGCCGCCGATAATCAGCGCGTCGACCTTTTTCAGCAGGTTTTCGATCACCGGGATCTTGTCCGCCACCTTTGCACCGCCCATGATAGCGACAAACGGCCTTTCCGGTGATTCCAGTGCATCGCCCAAGAACTTAACTTCCCGTTCGATCAGAAAGCCCGAAACGCTCGGCATATATTTTGCCAATCCCGCCGTGGAGCAGTGCGCCCTGTGCGCAGTCCCGAAGGCATCGTTGACGAAGAGTTCCCCCAGCGCAGCGAGCTGCCCGGTAAACGGTTCTTCGTTTTTCGTCTCTTCTTTCCGGTACCTGACATTTTCCAAGAGCATGACTTCGCCTGCACCAAGCCGATCGACCGCAGCTTTGACCTGGTCATCCACAACCACATCCGAGGCAACAAAGAGAACATCCTTTCCCAGAAGCTGCGACAGCCTGTCTGCCACCGGCTTTAACGAAAACTCTGGCTTTGCTTCCCCTTTCGGCCTTCCCATGTGCGACATCAAAATGACCTTCGCACCTTGTTCTTGCAAATACTGGATCGTCGGCAACGCAGCGGTGATCCGGATATCATCGGTAATTTTCCCGTCCTTCATCGGGACGTTAAAATCACATCTGACTAAAACCTTCTTCCCCGATACATCGATATCCCTGACTGTTTTTTTCATTTCAACAAAACCCTTCCTTTTTTAATAATCGACAGCCGGACATATGCCGACTGCCTGAAATTATTTTTCCTTATTTATGTATTATGCGTTGTCTACGCTGTACATATGCCTGATCAGCTCCAGCACTTTCACGGAATAGCCGTATTCGTTGTCGTAAAATGCAATCAGCTTGAAGAATTTGTCGTTGAGCTGGATGCCTTCCCTCGCATCAAAGATCGACGTGTTCGGATCGCCGATGAAATCGCTGGAAACGACTTCGTCATCAACATATTCGATCACGCCCTTCATGCTTCCTTCTGACGCTTCCTTGATTTTCTGGCAGATATCCTCGTAGCTTGCGGATTTTTTAAGCTGGACATTCAGGTCCACGAGCGATACATCATTGGTCGGCACACGATATGAAATACCCGTCATCTTTCCTACCAGGGAAGGGATTACCAAACCGACCGCTTTCGCTGCGCCTGTCGTGGATGGGATGATGTTGCCGAAAGCCGACCTGCCTGTTCTCCAGTCCTTTAACGAACGTGCATCCACTACCTTCTGCTTGGCGGTTGCCGCATGAATCGTGGACATCAGCCCTTGCTCGATGCCCCAATTGTCTTCAATTACCTTGCAAAGAGGAGCCAGGCAGTTTGTCGTGCAGGATGCATTGGAAACGATATTCATATCGCTTCTGTAGGAATCGTGGTTCACGCCCATGACAAACGTAGGCGTCGTCTTGTCTTTAGCAGGGGCGGTAATGATAACCTTCTTCGCACCCTGGTTGATATGTACCATCGCTTTTTCCGTCGTGTTGTAAGCGCCCGTTCCCTCAACGATGTACTCTGCGCCGCATTTGCCCCATGGAATATTGGCTGCGTCGCTTTCACTGTAGACCGGAATCCTTTTCCCGTCTATGATAAGCCCTTCATCATAATACCCCAGCTCCTTTGGAAAACGTCCAAACACGGTATCGTATTTCAGCATATACACCATGTACTCTTTGTCCGCATTACGAACGTTGATTCCTGCGATTTCAATTTCAGGCATATCCATTGCCGCACGGATTACAACACGCGAGATACGTCCGAATCCACTGATACCGATTTTAATTGCCATTTTGATTTCCTCCTCAAAATACATTGATACTTTATTGTTAATTATCTATAACCTTTTCAGGTTAATAACGCTTTTAATAATATTTTTGAATCATTCCCTTAATGGCGCTTTCTGATAACGCCTTTTAATAACGCCTGCGCTTAGATGAGGATAAAATGTGAAGCTCATCCCTGTACTTTGCCACCGTCCGCCTCGAAATGCTGATATCCTTTTCCTTGAGCAGCTCCACCATGTCCTGGTCGCTGTATGGGGATTTCGTATCTTCATGCTCCACGATTTCCTTGATAAATTCCTTGATGCTGTTGGAGGAGATTCCCTCCCCGCGGCCTTTCGACACGCCGGCGGAGAAAAAATATTTGATTTCAAAAACGCCCCTCGGGCATTGAAGATATTTACCGCTAACAGACCTGGAAACGGTCGATTCGTGAATGCCGACTTCTTCCGCGATATCTTTTAGCGTAAGGGTCTTTAAATGCTTGCCGCCTTTGTCAAAAAAATCCTTCTGGTATTTTACAACTGCATTGACCACGTTATAGATCGTCTGTTTTCTCTGCTCGATGCTCTTGATGAGCCACAAAGCGGAATTGAACCTGTCTGACAAATATTTTGACAACGCATCATCGGTTTCCGCCTGGTTGAGCAAGTTCTGGTAATACGAACTTACCATGAGCCGCGGCGCGCTGCTGTCATTCACCGTCACCGTATATTCGCCATCCACCTTCTCAACGATCACGTCGGGCGCGATGTACTTCGTGTCCGTCTGCGAGGCAAAGAGCCTTCCCGGCTTTGGCTCTAATGTGCGGATCATATCGCTCATATCTTGAACTTCTTGAATCGAAATTCCCATATCCCTGGCAACCACGCCAAGCCTGTTATCGGCAAGATCTTCCAAATGCTCTTTTAAGACATTTTCAAAGGTTTCGGTCAGCTCGCCCATCTGGCGCAGCTGTATTGCCAGGCACTCCGCCAGATTCCTCGCACCCACGCCGATCGGATCAAAACCATGTATGATTTCCAGCGTTTTCAAAACTTTCTCTTCCGATACCTCGTTAACCTTGGCGATTTCCTCCACCGTGGAGGTCATGTAACCGTTTTCATCGAGGGATTCTATGATATACCTGCCGATCCTGCGGCAGCTTTTTTTCTGTGTGGCAAATTGCAGCTGGAACATGAGATGCTCCGGCAAAGTGATATCGGAAGTTACATACCGCTCATAAGTATTTTCCCGGTCCTCCGAGTTCTGCTCCTCCCATTGCCTGTAGCTGATATCGTCATACTGCCGGTCCTTGATATATTCCTTCCAATCGAAGTCGTCATCCCCCGTGCTGGCGGAGGCGTCTTTTTCGCTTGCAATCTGGACAGCAGAGGCATCGCCGCCTGCTTCCTGGATCATTGCCTCGCCATTTTCCGCCGGTTCCGCTTGTTCCTGCTCCAGGACAGGGTTAACCAGAAGCTGCTCCTGTACGTAAGCATCCAGCTCCTGTGTGTTAAACTGTAAAATTTGTATCGCCTGAATCAGTTCAGGCGTCATTACCAGCTTTTGCGCCTGTTCAATCGTCAGATCATAGCCAAGTTTCATGCTCATCGAAAACACCTCGAAACTGCGTGATAAGCTAGGGGGTTAGGGGATGCAGCTGTACGGCGGCTTAAAAACCTGATACCCCAGCCGTGCGGCATTCTTTCTGCGCCGCATTCGAAAAACCTGCGCCTTAAAGACCTGCGGCAGGTTTTGCCGATGCGGCGGATTTTGCTAAAACGTCTGCTTCCCTGCGGCAGCGCCGTATTAAATCCCTGCGTTCATTCTAACGAGCAACGCCCCGCCTCAACGGGCAGAATCGCAAACGCGAGTTTCAATGAACGCTTCCTTGCGGCAGCGCCGCATTAAATCCTTGCGTTCATTATAACATACCTTACGCCAGTACAGGGAAAATTTTTACTGCGAAGTTCTTCTCTATTTGCCTTGTTCCCGGCCTTCTGATCCCTCGCCACTGCCTTTCTTCCGCCCTTTCACCGTCCCTTCCCTGCCGCCCGGCTTCCGGCTTATTCAAGCGCTGGAAAGCCCATCTGGCGCAGTGCCTCAAAGAGAATGATATTGACGGAATTTGCCAGATTCAGTGAACGCAATCGCGTATCCTTCCCCATGGGAATCCTGATCGCATTTTCCGCATACGCTTTGATCAGCTCCTGCGGCAATCCCGCCGTTTCCTTTCCAAACAAGATCATATCGCCATCCCGGTAACTGACATCTGAATACCGCTTGCCGCCTTTGGTCGTCGCCAGGAACATCCGCCTGCCTGCATATTTTTCCAAAAAAGCATCCAAATTTTCATGAACTTCAAGGTTGATGTACTGCCAATAATCCAGCCCGGCTCGTTTTAAATGCTTGTCATCCGTCTCGAAGCCTAACGGCTTTACGAGATGCAACACGGACTCCGTCACCACACAGCTTCTTCCGATATTGCCCGTATTGGGCGCAATTTCCGGCTCTACTAAAACGATATGAATCGGCATTTTCATCCTCCTTTGGGTTTGCGATTTGTGTTTTGCGCGTTATCCTTGACGGCAATTCCGATGGTACATCCTGATTTGCTGATAATTCTATTGTACGATTTCCTGCGGGAAAGTCAATATCTGGAACGCATATGACGGCGTGATTTTGGTCATCGAAACAGAGTGATTTCCCACGGGGAAACCAACACCTGGAACACCACAAAAGTGCAGCAAAAACTGGAAAGAATGAATAAAAAACGGAAAGAAACGCCCCGAAATGAAAATGGAAAGCCGCAAGGCGCCCTCACATCACAAAGCCCCGCACTGCGCTTTCCCTCTCATGCACCTCTGGCCTGCCCAATCAGCCGGCTCCGCCCGCCACGCTTTTCCCAATCAGATTGCAGATGGGCATTTCCCAAAGCGCAACATACGTTTTGACAGCCAAGCCGCCCTCTGGCTTCACCCAGCTACAGCCTCATCCCGCCGCTGCCTTTGCCAGAATCACAAAAAAAGGAAGACAAACCCCAAACTTTATTATATAATAATATGTATTATTGATTTATAACATTTGATTTACTACGGAGGTTGCCAATGAAAACAATAAAAATCGGATTGCTCGGTATGGGAAATATCGGAACCGGTACTTATAAAACGCTCGAAATGAACCGGACGGAAATCGAGTCCACGCTTGACCGGAAGGTTGAAATCGTTAAAATCCTGGAAAAAGATACGGAGCGGGACAGGGGCATCGCCGTGCCGAAGGAAAAATTCACGCAAGACCCGGATGAAATTTTCAACGATCCCGAGATCGACATCGTAATCGAACTTCTGGGCGGAATCGAACCTGCCACGTCGTTCATGCTGGCAGCCATGGAAAAAGGCAAGCACGTAGTAACCGCCAACAAAGCGGCGATTGCGGCAAACTACCACAAGCTGATGGATATCGCCAAGGCTAACCACATCGCATTTAAGTTTGAAGCGAGCGTAGGCGGCGGCATCCCGATTCTGGGGACGCTTTTAGGGCCGCTCCGCGCGAACAAATTCCACGAGGTGATGGGAATCTTAAACGGCACGACCAACTACATCCTCCACATGATGACCAAGGAAGGCATGGACTACGACGTCGCCTTAAAGGACGCACAGGCGCAGGGCTTTGCAGAAGCAGACCCGACCGCCGATGTAGAGGGAATCGACGCGGCCAACAAGCTGACGATCCTCATGGCGCTCATGTTCGATAAATACGTCGCTCCCGAAGATATTCCGACCACGGGAATCACGGGCATTACCAAGGAAAAAATCGAGGAAGCGCATTCCAATAAATGCAAGATCAAGCTGATCGCCCACGCCTGGAAGGACGATAACGATGAAATCAAGTACGAAGTCCGCCCGATGTACATCAGCGAAACCCACCCGCTCGCCAACATCAACAAGGAATTTAATGCGGTTTTCGTAAAGGGCAATGCGGTGGACGACGTGATGTTTTATGGAAAAGGCGCAGGCCCGCTTCCGACCGGGAGCGCTGTCCTCGGCGATGTGATCGATATCGCTAAAACCGTTCTAAGGTAATCACGTTTGAAAGACAGGAGGAAGACAGATGACATTATATGAAGAATGGAAAGACCTGATCGGCAATCAGACAGAGGAGACTTTCCAAGAATTTTGGGAAGAATACAGCGGAGCGGAAACGAAGCTTTACAGCGCGATTTTGGATGAGCCTGCGAAAAAAATCACGGGAACGCTGGGAGAGCTCGCCAAGGAACACGAAATACGCCCTGTCATTTACATGGGATTTCTGGACGGCATCAACGACAGCCTGAAAAAAGGCAACGATTTCGAGAATTTCGATGAAAGCTCGCAGGTTGAAATCGAGATCGAGCCGGAGACGCTGTTTTACAATATGCTGGCGGCGGATGCGGAATACCTCTACGGGCTGCCGCAGTGGGAAGGCATCTTAGGCATCGATAAAATGAAGGAAATCGTCAAAGCGTACAAGAAATCAAAGACAGTGGTAAAAGGCAAGAAAATCGGCAGGAACGAGCCATGCCCTTGCGGCAGCGGCAAAAAATACAAGCACTGCTGCGGGCGGAATTAGGCGCCGGGCTAGTGATCCGGATTAATATACCGGACCAATACGCCAAGACAGTGTACGAGCCTGTACGAATCTCGAAGGAAGCAAACAGGCAGTTGACTGGAATAGCCTTACAAACTCTGTATAAACGAGCATTTTTATCTCATTTATACAGAGTTTTTTGATTGCAACCCCATTGGCCCAAGCCGTTTAAATGACAAACAGCCCCGCTTGGCGATTTCGCAAGGGAAACCAGCAAATAAATTTCAAATTTTCTCATTACACAGCAAACAAATACATGGACTGCCTGCTGATTTCCCGCACAACACCCATGAAGCCCCATGAACGCTGTATTTTCCAAGAAAAAATAGCAAAATATACAGAATTTGAAGGTTTTGCACCATATGCTAGGCCCGTCCGCATATTGGGCTTGCCGCACATTGAACCTGACCGCATACCAGACTTGACTGTACATTAGACTTGCCGCCCCGCACCCTCCGGCAATTTTCGACAATTTCGATAATCTTAAAGGTATTGTAAGAAAATATCAAAAATTATGTGATACAATAGAGCCGTATGGGACTGGCAGAAAAAGAGCGCCGTGTTTTTTCCATGCGCTCTAGGGAAGAATAAAAAAGTGCGCAAGGCGGAAGCAAAGATTCCTTTGCACATATATCGCCCACTTTGCGGCGGCGCTTTGCAAAGCGCTTTCTTTGAAACATAAGAAATATCGAAATCGGTATTTCTTACGCTATAGCAAAATCGGCTTCGCCGTTCCTTTTTCAACAGCAAACTTTGTTGATATTCCCTGAGTATTCACTGAATACTCAGGACAAGCCCCGGGTTTCACTGGATACTCAGGACAAGCCCCGAGTTTCACTGGATACCCAGGACAAGCCCCGAATTTCACTGGATACCCGAGACAAGCAGGAAATATCGAAATCGGTATTTCCTGCATAATAAGCAAAACAAAATAAAACGAAAGCGGAGTATTGGATATGACGGATTTAAAGAAACGGATTTTAATCGTAGACGATGAACAGGAAATATGCGATTTGCTGGAAGCATACCTTTCAAACGAAGGCTATGAGGTGCATAAATTCTATGCCGCAAGCGGCGTTTTAGAATATCTGGAGAACAATAAAATCAATATGGCGATTCTGGACGTCATGCTGCCCGACATGGATGGTTTCACGCTATGCCGAAAAATCAGGGAACGACATTTTTTCCCCATCATCATGCTCACGGCGAAAATCGAAAGCGCCGACAAAATCAACGGCATCACCATGGGTGCGGACGATTACATCACCAAGCCTTTCCAGCCGCTTGAGCTTTTAGCCAGGGTAAAAGCTCAGTTCCGCCGAATCGAAATCTACAACCAGTCGATTGGACAGGAAGCCCAAAACGAGCAAGAAGAGTATCACGTGCGGGGGCTTGATATCAATGCAGCAGAGCATATTTGCAGCCTTTACGGGAAAACCATTTCCCTGACTCCGACGGAATTTGAAATCGTTTTGTACCTGTGCCGCCACCTTGGGGAAGCCGTGTCCACAGAAGTCCTGTTCGAGCAGGTATGGGGCGAAAAATACCTGGACAGCAACAATACCGTCATGACCCATATCGCACGGATTCGTGAAAAGTTCAACGAAAACGCGCGGAAGCCAAAATGGATCAAGACCGTCTGGGGAATCGGCTACAAAATCGAAGAATAGAACTCCAGAAGCGTGCATGAACAGGAATGGCGCTAATGCAGGCCAGGACCTAGATGCCGCGAGATCCGCTCCAAGGGCGCAAGCAAAAATGCATTGATTGCAATGCACCGTACCTGCCTGAATGTCAATTTCGAGATTACGCACAAACAGAAACTACAGGAAAACAGGAGGAAACCATGCAGGAAACCATAAAACATAACGTGGCAAAACGGCTCGTCTTCCGCTTGCTGGGTCATATCGGCATATACGCCACCGTAATGCTTTTAATATCCGGAATCGGATATATCTGGGGACACAGCCAGATATGGTATTACGGTACGTTTGAATATGCATTTTTCTATGCAGTCCAGCAAAACTGGCTATCCCTGTTCCTGTTCTGCCTGATCGCTGGCTGCCTCGTCATCGCAGGCCTGCACATCGCTAAATTCGCAAAGATCCTGGAGGAAATTACCAAAGCAGTCAACGACATTTTCAATCGCAAAACCACATATATCAAACTGCCTTTGCAGCTTCATGAGGTAGAAGCCCAGCTCAACCAAATCCTAAACGAAATGCAGCAGGACCGGCAAATTGCTAAGGAAGCTGAACAGCGGAAAAACGATATGATCGTATATCTCGCCCACGACCTGAAAACGCCGCTTACATCCGTCATCGGGTATCTGAACCTGCTCTGTGACGAAACAGAAGTCAGCGCTGAACTGCGCCAGAAATACCTCGGGACTGCATTAAAACAATCCGAACGCCTGGAAGAATTGATCAATGAATTTTTTGAAGTGACAAAATACAATTTTTCCAATACAGTGCTCACCATATCCCGTGTAAATCTATCGGTAATGCTCGCCCAGCTTATCTATGAATTTGAGCCGATGTTCCGCGCCAAAGGCGTCACCTGCCAGACCGATATCGCACAGGATCTGTACCTGCAATGCGACATCGAAAAAATGGAACGGGTATTCGATAATCTTTTAAAAAATGTCTGCAACTATTGTTACGAAAACTCAACCGCTTTCCTAAGCCTTAAGAGAAACCCTGCCGGGAATGCACTGGTTTTCAGCGTGCAAAACGCAGGCAGGACGATCCCGCAGGAAAAGCTTACGCATCTATTTGAGCAGTTTTTCAGAATCGATTCCTCCCGCAGCAGCAAGACTGGGGGAACAGGCCTGGGACTCGCTATCGCTAAGGAAATCATCACCCTCCACCACGGAACAATCACCTGCGAGAGCGCAGATGAAACTATCACCTTTACCGTAACGCTACCCTGCGGCTCTGGCCGAAATGTCCTTGGAAATTCCGCGCTGGAAGGCACGGCGGCGGTAAATGCGAAACAGGGTGACACTGAAACGGGAAATCGCAAGCGAAGAAACGATGAATTGAAAAACACTGGGGCAAACGAAATAAAAAACGCTGGACGGGACAAAACAGCAGAAGACGCCGCAACAATTAACGAAAAACCTGAAAAGCAAGCTGACCGGCGGCCATACGGCTGGCAGTCCGTCTACAATGAATCCCCGCAATCCGCCGCCAAAAACAAAAATAAAATAAATTCGTAAGAAAACAACCATAAAAAATAAAAAAACCTTCCCGCCCTGCCTGATATACTTCCGGTATGGCAATACGAAACTATCATAGGGAACAATTGCAAAGATCGGAGCAGGAGGAGTTATGCGCAGACAGACTGATTGGGGAAAAAAAGGCAGACACAAAACAGCAAAAGGAAATTGGCAAGCAGGACAACAAATTGACTACCAAAACGATTGGCAAACCAAGCAACAAACCAGCCATCTGTCAGAATACGCATACAAGCAATGGCTAAACCAGCGAATCGGATGCCAAAGCGATTGGCAGACCCAACAGCGAACTGGACATTTTGCAGAAGATGCATACAAGCAATGGTCAACGCAGCCGCTGCAGCAACAGCCAAGAATGCGAACCAATACACGGGCAGGAATAAAATCAAGGCGAAAAATGAAAAAGCGAAGCAACAAAACACTGCTTCGTACTATTTTAATCATTCTTCTTATAATCGGGGCAATCGGAAAATGCTGCGCAGGAATCTTCGCCCCTCCCAATGACAAAAACTACGACGAACAGATTAACATATCCAGCGAAGTCAACAAAGGGGAGATTCCCGCCTTCCTGCAAAACGACCCCCGTTGGGGCGACAAACCATACGGCAATAACACGATGGCAGAGAACGGATGCGGTCCGACCTGCCTGTCCATGGTATACTGTTCCCTCACAGGAAAAGACACATGGAATCCTTATAACCTGGCTCGCAAAATGGATGAAGAAGGGTATTACGTGAACGGTAGCGGGACTGCATGGCTTGCAATGACGGAACTAGCCAATGAAATCGGGCTGAAACCATACGAAGTACGCTTTGAAGAAAGCGCTATCACAAGCGAATTGGAAAAAGGAACGCCAATTATCTGTTCCATGAAGCCAGGGGATTTTACAACCAGCGGACACTTTATCGTATTAACTGGCATCGATAGCCTCGGAAATGTAACGGTTCAAGATCCCAACAGCAAGGACAACAGCAGGAAGACCTGGCTGCTCAAAGATTTGATGCCGCAAATCAGCAATCTATGGGGATATGAAGAAACATCGGTATTCTCTTTTTAACAGCATTCCGGTAAGCTGTTCATAAAACCGCATATACTTTCGCCATTGCAACATATGGTACATTACAGAGTCCCAACAAATCCCCAGCAAATTTCTCGGGGATATCTAACGGAAGCCCTGCATATAGCACAATAAAGCGGGCATAAATACAGAATGGCGCCATTCGCTACGCTGTACCGCCACACTGCTATTTTCCTAAGCCAGCGCCGCCGGTTTCCGCAGGACTCCGCAGGATCACAGCTATGCAGCCGCCAGACTGTGAATCCCTGCCTGCGCCGCTGCCAGCCACACCCGCAAAGCGTCCCAGCGTCATGAAACGCCTGCCTTTTTGCAAAGTTCTGCAATCGCGCACGACTCACACGCAGGATTGCGCGCGTTGCAACAGTTTCTGCCATGAAAAATCAAGCTGTGATGGGCTTCCGTCCATCTGTCTTCCGGCAAAACCTTCATCAGCGCCAGCTCAGTCTTCAAAACATCCTTTTCCGACACAAGCCCGATCCTGTTCGATACCCTGAACACATGCGTATCCACGGCAATGCGTTGCTGTCCGAACCCGACCGAAAGCACCACATTGGCAGTCTTGCGGCCAACACCCGGAAGGCTCACAAGATCATCATACCGATCCGGCACTTGCCCGCCAAACCGTTCCTGTAGCTGCTGCGCCAGCGCAATGATATTCTTCGACTTGGTTTTATACATGCCGATCGTTTTAATGATATCAATAACATCCTGCTGCTGTGCTTCTGCCAGCTCTACAGGCGTTGGATATGCCGCAAATAGCGAGCCTGAAATTCTATTGACGCTCTTATCCGTCGTCTGGGCAGATAACACGACCGCAATCAGCAGTTCATATGTATTCCGGTGGGTGAGCGCACATTCCGCTTCTGGATACGCCTCCCGCAGCTTGTCTAATATTTCTATCGTTTTTTTCTTTGAAAAAGCCATATCAGTTCCTCCAATTAATGATCATCGCCCAAAACCATCCGCCTAGATTATACCACGCCGTTATCGGTTATGAAAGCGCCGTTAAAGCAGAACCATCTTTCAAACTTTCAAATATAATCCGATTATGAATGTGGCTCTCTTGGTTTGTCCGCTTGCCTTCCCCATAAAATGATCCGGCCGCTGCTATTCCATTACCTTTTTCAAGCCGCTTCTGTCCCACAATTTCCAAGCCGCCCCTTTCCTCCTGTC
>CAMNSS010000021.1 GCA_946555345.1 uncultured Eubacterium sp.
AGAGCTTCGAGCGGGCAGGCATCACGGGCGAGCAGTACCTGACGGGGCAGTGCGGCTCGCTGTTCACGAAGATGTTCGTGAACGACGACTACACGCAGACGGGGCTGATCTCGTCCGACATGCTGACTTACGAGGAATGCGACAAGTACCTGGCATACGCGGCGAAGCTGGACATCACGCTGGAGACGAAGGTGACGGAGCGGTAAGCTCGGGCAGGGGCGAATGCGCCGCCAAGCATTAAGCCGGTGAGTGTAGATGTCATTCCGCCAAGCATTGAACTGCCGCCCGTTAGCCCGCAGGGCAGCGACATTGGCTGTAACGATATTTTGCATATGATAAAAAAGAATGCCGCAACGAGAGCGTTGCGGCATTCTTTTGATTCATGCGCCAGCATTCCACCGGTGTTTTTTCATATCGACGCAGCCATTTTCCCGAAACGTTACGCCTTCATCGAGAAGGCGCTGTTTCTGTGCCGGAAAATGCGGCGCAAGCCGCCCGGCGTGGTTTACGACGCGATGGCAGGGGTAGTCGCCGTAATATTCCGCCATGCTTAATGCCTTGCCCACAAGGCGCGCGTTTTTTTCCCTGCCGATCAGGCGGGCGATCTGCCCGTAGGAAGCGACATTGCCTTCCGGGATTTCTTCGACGATGGATAGGATTTCATAAATCAAGGCTTCATTTAATGCTGTGGACATTATTTCTTCTCCCTCTGTTTTTCTTGGAAACCAAGCTGGCTTTAACGATTCCATTTTAGCGGCGTGCCTTGCTTTAACGGCATATGTTTCTGGCTTTGTGGATTTTGCAGGTTGTCCGGGGCAGTCCATAATCCAGCTATATCAAGCGGTGCAAGCCTTGCTGCGGATGCTTGCGGACCCTCCAGTTTTTGCTGGTTCTGCGGTTTTGCTGGCCTTGCTGTCTCTGTGCGTTTTGCAAGCTGCCCGGGGCAGTCCGGCGCATCGCAACGGAGCAATCAAGGCAATATTCCCTGCATGATAAGAAAAGGCCACGCATATTCTGCGTGGCGATAGGAATAAAAAGTATACCGTGTGTGTTAGTCAACGATAGCGTTGTCTGCATCGACTGATTTTTGTGCCAGAACCTTTTCGTATTCTGCAAAAATAGCGTCCCTGATCTTGTTCCTGGTTTCCGATACCAGCGGGTGGGCGATGTCGCGAAAATCGCCTTCTCCCATTTTTCTGCTCGGCATTGCGATGAAAAGCCCGTTCTGCCCTTCGATGATTTTAATATCGTGTACGACAAATTCGTCATCGAATGTGATCGAAACAACCGCCTTCATCTTGCCTTCATCGTTTACCTTTCGGATTCTTACGTCAGTAATGTTCATCTGTGATACCGCCTTTCGTGCCACATTCTCTATAAGGTTTATTCCATTATATAATAGAATAAATAGATAAACAAGTAAATTTTAAAAAATCTGAAAATTAGGGCTGGCATTCACGGATTTTTTGTTTTCATCGACGTCGCCGAGGTAGACGATGGGGACGTAATCACTGACTTTTTTCTGCTTAGGTTCGATGTTGGCGATGGCGACGCCAATGCCGACGGCCTGTATCTCCACTTCCGAAAGGATTTCGGCAATTCCCTTGATGCTGCCGCCGCCGCGCATGAAGTCATCGATGATCAATGCGCTTGAGCCGGGGGCAGCGGCCCGCTTGGAAATGGACATTTTCTGCAGCCGTTCGGAAGAGCCTGGAAAGTAATTGATGCTTACGGTAGCGCCTTCCGATATTTTCGTTTCCCTGCGCACGACGATGACCGGGAGGTTGAGCAGGTGGGCTGTCATCAGGGCCAGGGGAATCCCTTTTGTTTCGATCGTAGCGATATAATCAGCTCCGGCTTTCCTGAATTTCCGGGCGAAGATCTGCGCCATTCCCTTTACAGTGGCAGGGTTATACATGATATCGGAGGTATATAAAAATCCGCCGCCTAAAATGCGGCTTTTCTCTTTAAGCTGCTCGCAGAGGCTTTTCTGCACCGCTTTTGCCTTTTCCCGGGAAATGTGGGAAATGTACCTGACGCCGCCCAGCGCGCCGGGAATGGTTTCGATATAGCCGCTTTCCGATATCTGCACCGCCTCCTTGGCTGCGTTGATGTCCTCGCTGATGCTGGATTTGGCTGCGGAGAATTTTTCACAAAAGTAATTAAGGCTGAATATTTTTTCGGGTGCGTCCGTCAGGATCTGGCAGATTGCGCCCACTCTGTGGCTTTTTTTCATACGTACCTCATATCGCAGACTGAAAAACAGTCGCCGTGCGGATCATTTACAGGAACATCATAATATTATCGGGGGTTCTTGTCAATCGTAATAGAGAGGGTAGATATTGATGGAAGAATATGATATACTCAGTATATCTATGATTAGGGAGGCATATGGATGGTAAATTTACCTGATTATAAGAGGATACATTGTATTGGAATCGGCGGGATTGGCCTATCAGCGATTGCGGAAATATTGATGTCGAGAGGCTACCAGGTTTCCGGTTCCGATATGAGGGAAAGCGAAATGACGGAAAAGCTCATGAAAGACGGGGCTGACATATTTTTAGGCCATAGGGCGAAAAACGTAGAAAATGCAGACCTGGTCGTCTATTCGGCGGCCGTGGGGCGCGATAATCCGGAACTTGCGCGGGCGGAGGAGCTTGGAATCCCTGCCATCACGAGGGCGCAGGCGCTGGGGGCGCTGATGGGCGAGTATGAAAACAGCATTGCGATTTCCGGCACGCACGGGAAGACGACTACGACCTCTATGGTTTCTTTAATTTTAAAGGATGCGGAAAAAGAGCCGACGATATTGGTGGGCGGCAATCTTTCGCAGATCAACGGGAACGTTTATGTCGGCGATAGCAGGTATTTTGTGACCGAGGCCTGTGAATACATGGACAGCTTCCTCAGCCTGAAACCGAAGATCGAAATCATCCTCAACATCGATTCGGATCACCTGGATTACTTCAAGGACGTGGAGCATATCGCCAGCTCCTTCGATAAGTTCGCCAAATTGGTGCCGGAGGACGGGGCGGTCATCGCTTATGATGCCAATCCGTTCGTGAAAAGGGTTATCGAAAACCTTCCGAATGCGGTTACGTTTGGGCTTTCCGAAAGCTGCGATTATTATGCGTCCGATATCGATTTTGATAATGAAGGCATGCCATCGTTTACGGTGAACCATGGCGGCAGGGCGCTTTGCGAGATCAAGCTTTCCGTACCGGGCGAGCATAATATCCTCAATGCGCTTTCCGCGTTTACCTGCTGTCATATCCTGGGCGTTGAGACAGGGAAAATCGTCAGTACGCTGGAGCAGTATACCGGGACGCAGAGGCGGTTCGATGTGCTTGGCAGGACCATGAGCGGCATTAAGATCGTGGACGACTATGCGCACCACCCGACGGAAATCAAGGCGACGCTTTCTGCGGTGCGGAACATGAAGCATAACGACCTATGGTGTTTGTTCCAGCCGCATACGTATACGAGGACGATGGCGCTTTTGGACGATTTTGCCACGGCGTTTGCGGATGCGGACAAGATCGTGCTGGCGGAAATCTATGCGGCGCGGGAAAAGAATATCTATAAGATCAGTTCCAAGACCTTGATGAACAAGATCAAGGAAGCAGATCCGTCCAAAGATGTGTATTTCTTCAAGGATTTCGAGGAGATCGCTAATTTCGTGTACCACAATGCGGAAGCGGGCGACCTGGTCATCACCATGGGCGCGGGCGATATTTACAAAGCCGGGGAAATGATGCTGGAAAAGGATCGAAGGTTTTAGGAGGGCAGTATGAATATTCAGGAATACGAGGCATTGGAAAGAGCGAGGATCGAGCGGAATTTGGCTTACATGGAGCAGGGCGTCCGTTTTATCGACATCAAAATGGCTTATATCGATGAAGGCGTGCGCATCGGCAGGGGAACGACCATCTATCCGTGCGTCGTCCTGGAAGGCGACGTGCGCATCGGCGAAAATTGCGTGATCGGGCAGAATACCAGGATTAAGGATTCAGCGGTCGGAAACGGTACCTCCATCCAAAGCTCGGTTATTTTGGAGAGCCAGGTGGGGGATGAAACGACGGTGGGTCCTTTCGCTTACCTGCGGCCGGGCAGCAAGATCGGCAGCCATTGCAAGGTGGGGGATTTTGTGGAAATCAAAAATTCCAGCATGGGCGACGGCGCAAAGGCGTCGCACCTTACATACGTGGGCGATTCCGATGTGGGCGAACGGGTCAACCTGGGCTGCGGCGTCGTGTTCGTGAACTATGATGGAAGCAAGAAATACCGTTCGGTCGTTGAGGACGGGGCTTTTGTCGGCTGCAATGTCAATTTGATTTCGCCGGTACACGTGGGCAAGGACGCTTACGTAGCGGCGGGAAGCACGATCACGAGGGATGTACCTGACGGTGCCCTTTACGTGGCGAGAGCCAGGGGAAAATCCCTGGAAGGCTGGGTAGAGAAGAGAGGCATCTTAAAGAAATAATAACCAAGCGAAGAGAGAAAGGAAGAGGTAGGAGAAACAAATGAAAAACAGCGTATTTTCAGACTACAAGGTATTTGCGGGAAATTCCCACCTGGAGCTGGCGGAGGAAATTGCTTCCATCATGGGAAAACCATTAGGGCGGGCAACTGTAAATAAATTCAGCGATGGGGAAATTTCGGTGAACCTCTGGGAGACTGTAAGGGGCATCGATTGTTACATCGTCCAGTCAACGTGCAGCCCGGTCAACGATAACCTGATGGAACTGTTGATCATGATAGATGCGATGAAGAGAGCCTCAGCCGGAAGAATCAACGCCGTGATTCCTTATTATGGATATGCGAGGCAGGACCGCAAGGCTAAGGCAAGGGACCCGATTACGGCGAAGCTGGTCGCCGACCTTTTGGTTGCGGCAGGGGCGGACAGGGTTGTGACCATGGATCTCCACGCCGCGCAGATCCAAGGTTATTTCGACATCCCGGTTGATCATCTTGTAGGCATGCCGATCCTGTCGAGGTATTTTGCATCTGAAAGCCTTGATAATATCGTGGTCGTTTCTCCTGACCATGGCAGCGTGACGAGGGCGAGGAACATGGCGGAGTATTTGAATGCACCGATCGCGATCGTGGACAAGAGAAGGCCGGAGCCGAACAAGAGCGAAATCATGAACATCATCGGGGATATCGAGGGCAAGAACTGCATCCTGATCGACGACATGATCGATACGGCCGGGACGATCACCAATGCGGCCAATGCGCTAAAGGATTTGGGGGCAACGAGCGTAAAAGCTTGCTCCACGCACGGGGTGCTTTCCGGTCCTGCGATTGAGCGGATTCAAAATTCAGCGATCGAGGAATTGGTGCTGCTCAATACGCTGCCGATCCCAGCGGAAAAGAAGATCGATAAGATGAAGGTTCTCTCCGTAGCGCCGCTCTTTGCGGAAGCGATGACGCGGATTTTCACCAACGGCTCGATCAGCAAGCTGTTCGATTAACGGTTTGCCGCCTTTGGCATGTGCAGGCTTTGGAACATGGCGGGGGCGGCTGGAAAGGCAATTTGCGGTTATGTTTATCATTGCAGGGCTCGGCAACCCGGGGAAAAAATACGAGAACACCCGCCACAACATGGGATTTCTCGTGATCGACAGGCTTGCCGGCAAAAACGATATCAACGTAAATAAACTAAAACACAAGGCTTTGGTCGGGGATGGTTTCATCTCCGGCCAGAAAGTCCTTTTGGTCAAGCCGCAGACCTACATGAACCTGAGCGGGGAATCCCTGGGAGAAGTGATGCGCTATTACGGGGCAGAGCCGCAGGATCTGATCGTCATATATGATGATTTCGATTTGGCGGCAGGAAACCTGCGCATCCGGAAAAAGGGCAGTGCAGGCAGCCATAATGGGATGAAATCCGTCATCGGGCAGATCGGGTCGCAGGACTTTCCGCGGGTACGCATCGGCATTGGCAAAAGCGGCGGCCTCGACTGGAAGGATTTCGTGCTGGGCAAGGTCGCAAGCGGGGAGCGGCAGCTCATTTCCGAAACGGTGGAAAAAGCGGCTGACAGCATCATGTGCATTTTGGAAAAGGGCATCGACCGGGCGATGAATGAATACAATAAAAAGACGAAGCCCGCAGGAGAGGAGTCCAGTGAGCAGCAAGGGAATGATTAACATTACAGGCGCTGCGGAAGGCCGCATCGCACCGATTATAGCCGAGCTTACCAAAGAGAAAAAGGGTCAGAGCCTGATTGTAGTTTCAACGTTTAACAGAGCGAAGCGATTGGCGTCAGACCTTTCTTTTTTTGGTGTCCAAAACCTCTATCTCCTGCCGCAGGATGAGGAATCGGTGATCCAATTTGAAGCCAGGAGCAACGATGACCTTTTGGAGCGGATGAAAATACTTAAGGCTGTGGCGAAGGGCGGGGATTGCACCGTGGTTGCGCCGGTGACGGGGGCGATCAGGAAGCTGCCGCCGAGAGCGGTATTCGCAGAAAATGTGTTGACGCTCGTGCGCGGCCATGACATCGATTTTAGCGATGTGCAGGAACGCCTTTCCTTCATGGGTTATGAGCGCGTTTCCATGGTGGAAAACCGCGGCGAGTACAGCATCCGCGGCGGGCTGATCGATATCTTCACGCCTGATGCCGATCTTCCTTACCGGGTGGAACTGTTCGATACGGAAGTGGACTCGATCAGGACGTTCGACCTTGATACGCAGCGTTCCCATGAAGAACTGAAATCGATCACGGTCTGCCAGTGCGTGCAGCTCGTCAAGGATGAGGCGGTCTTTGAGAAGGCCAAGCGGAATATCAAAGAGGCGTACGATAAGCAGATCAGAAAGCTTGCCAAAAAAGAAGGAAGCGGCGAGATCGTGGAGAACCTGCGGCAGCGCCAAGCACAGCTTGCGGATTATGCGGACAATATGATGAACCTCCAGTACCTGGAAAAGTTTTTAGGCTATTTTTATGACGAAACGGATTATCTCTGGGACTATATGGACAGCCCGCAGATTTTCATCGACGATCCGGCGCGGATTTTGGAAACGCTGCAAGGATATGAGAAGGAGCGGGCGGACGATATTGCGGCAATCCTCGAAGCGGGGAAGGGCATCGGGGCGGATTTCGCTGCGATGTCCGGCCAGCGGGACTACTTCGCCCTTTACGAGCAGGAGGGATATCTCTTTACGCCGTTTGTCAGCACGATTAAAAATGCGCCGTTTTTATCACAGCTCATTACGGTGAATTGCAGGCAGACGCCCGCTTATAATGGCAAGATGGAGCTTTTGAAGGGCGATTTGCATAGTTATGTCCGCAGGGGCTTTGACGTGACCATCGTGTGCAGCGGACCGGAGCGGCTGAAAAATATGGAAGAATTTCTCATGCACGCAGATCTGGGCGGCAAGGTCAGTTTAAGGCAAGGCGTGCTGACTGCCGGAATGGAATTTACCGACCATAAGGTTTGCTACATATGGGAGGGCGATATTTTCAGCGGCAGCAGAAAGAGCCGCCGGAAGAAAAAGTCCGCCGGGGGGCAGAAGATCAAGAGCTTTGCCGATGTGCAGGCGGGCGATTACGTGGTTCATGAAAGCCACGGCATCGGAAAGTTTACGGGGATCGAACAGCTTACCGTGCAGGGCGTGAAAAAGGATTACTTGAAGGTGAAGTATGCCGGGGCGGATTCCCTCTACATTCCGATCGACCAGTTGAACATTTTGCAGAAATACGTCGGCGGCGACGGCGTCACGCCGAAGCTCAACAAGCTTTCGGGAAGCGAGTGGAAGCAGACGAAAACCAAGGCTCGCGCCGCAATCAACGATATGGCCGATGAGCTGATCCGGCTCTCCGCTGTCAGGATGCACACGAAGGGGTTCGCTTTTTCGGCGGATACCGTTTGGCAGAAGGAGTTTGAAGATAGCTTTCCTTATACGGAAACCGACGACCAGACGAGGTGCGCAGGGGAAATCAAGCGGGACATGGAGCGGGCTGTCCCGATGGACCGGCTTTTGTGCGGCGATGTGGGCTTTGGCAAGACGGAGGTGGCTGCCAGGGCGCTCTTCAAATGCGTCGCCGATGGCAAGCAGGCTGCCGTTTTAGTACCGACGACGCTGCTAGCGAACCAGCATTATTATACATTAAAGGATCGGTTTGAGAAATTCCCCTTCAAGGTGGAAATGCTGTCCCGTTTTCGCAGCGCAGGTCAGCAGAATCAGATCCTGGAAGGATTGAAAAAGGGCAGCGTCGATCTGATCATCGCTACGCACAGGTTGCTTTCCAAGGATATCGAATTTAAAGATTTAGGGCTTTTGGTGATCGATGAAGAACAGCGTTTCGGCGTCAAGCACAAGGAAAAACTGAAACAGTTGCGGGAAAATGTGGACGTACTCACTTTATCGGCGACCCCGATTCCCCGCACGCTGCATATGTCCCTTTCGGGCATTAAGGACATGAGCCTCATCGAAGAGCCGCCGGAGGACCGTTACCCGGTGCAGACGTATGTGATGGAGCAGGACGATTTTATCATCCGGGATGCGATCGAAAAAGAGCTGGGCCGGGGCGGGCAGGTGTACGTCCTCTATAACAGGGTCGAGTCGATCAACCGGGTGGCGAGCGAGATCATGCGCCTCGTGCCGGAGGCTTCGGTCGCGGTAGGGCATGGCAAGATGCGGGAAAGCCAGCTTGAAAACATGATTATGGATTTTTCCGAAGGGCTTTACAATGTGCTCGTCTCGACGACGATCATAGAATCGGGAATGGATATCCCCAATGTCAACACGATGATTATTTTAGATGCGGACCGTTTTGGCCTGGCGCAGCTCTATCAGCTTCGCGGGCGCGTGGGGCGTTCTGGGCGGATGGCATATGCCTACCTCATGTACAGGCGGGATAAGATTCTCTCGGAGGTGGCGGAGAAGCGGCTGCGGGCGATCAAGGAATTTACCGAATTTGGCTCGGGCTTTAAGATTGCGATGAAGGACCTGGAGCTTCGGGGCGCAGGAAACCTCCTGGGAACGGAGCAGTCGGGCCATATGCTCAGCATCGGATATGAGCTTTACTGCAAGATGCTGGAGGAGGCGGTGCAGCAGGCACAGGGCATGGAACTTTTGCCGAAGGCGGAGGAAACGACCTTTCACTTGCCGATTCCGGCGATCGTTTCAGGCAGGTATATTGAGAATGAAGTGTTGCGTTTGCAGATGTACAAGAAAATTGCGATGATCGAAACCGATGAAGATGAAGCGGAGATCATCGATGAGCTTTTGGATCGGTTTGGCGACATCCCGCGCGATACGATGAACTTGATCAAGATATCGAAGATCCGGGCGATGGCGGGAAGGATTGGCATCAGCGAGATTTCGCAGCAAGGGTATAAGCTGATCTTTAAGCTGTGGGAGAATGCGAAGCTGACGGAAGGCATCATGGCGCGGCTCGTTTCAGCTTATGGGCAGAAGGTGATGTTCAATGGCGGCAAAGAGCCGTTCATTAGGCTGACCTGCGGTAAGGAAACGCCGCTGCAAGCGATCGAGAGATTCTTGCAGATCGCAGTGGAAGCATATAAGGTGAACTAAAAGGAAACGAAAACGTATTCGAATCCTCCATCTGGGATGGACAGAATGAAAGCGGCGGCGCGCATTGCGGGCGGGGCGTATTGTGTGGGAGTTTCCCCAGCGGCGCAAGGGAAATCGAGCAGTGCGCACCACAAGCGAAAAGCACAGCGGCGTGCATTAAGCAAATGAAAAGCAAATAAAAATAAGATAAACGGCGAAGAGCTGGAGAAACACTGGACAAGAAAAAGGAGGCTGTTATGGTAAAAATCGTAATTACTGCGCCGAGGGGGCAGATGGACAGGCTGATCGTGGCGGCGGCGCATAAGCGGGACGATATCCAGATCGTGGGCGGCGTCGGTGCGCCTGAAAGGGATTATATCGGAAAAGATATCGGTCTTGTCGCAGGAATGGGCGAGGCGGCCGGTGCGCCTGTCTATGATGATATCGAGAAAATTATCGATGCTTGCGATCTGGTGGTGGATTTTTCGACGACAGAGCTTTCGATGAAAGTGCTGGCATCCTGTCTGGCGCACAAGAAGGCGCTGATCTGCGGGACGACTGGGTTTCGCCAGGAGCAGACAGAGGCGCTTCTTGCGGCAGGGGAAAAAATCCCGATGATGAAGGCGGCAAATACTTCCTATGTGGTAAACGTGATGCAGAAGCTGCTTGCGGAAGCGGCTTCCAAGCTGGGCAGCAAATGCAAGATCGAAATTATCGATATGCATAGCGAAACCAAGCTCGATGCACCGAGCGGGACGGCCATCGAATTGGCGGAGGCAATGGCGGAATCTGCGCCGGACAAGTGCATTGATGATATCGTATTTCATTCCGTGCGGGCAGGCAATCCGCCAAGTACCCACCGCATCATATTCGGCTGCATGGGTGAGAAAATGGAAATCTCCCATGACGCTTACGATTGGCGATGTTATGCAGAAGGCGCGTGCGATGCCGTAAGCTTTCTGGCGGGGAAAGGTCCGGGGCTTTATACGATGGAGGATGTGATCGAAGGATAGATGGTGCGGATGTGCCGTATCCTGGCGGCCTTCCGTCAAAAAAACTTGACTTTTCAACGAGCAGAAGATAGAATGACAGAGTACGGAAAATTTGATACGATGAACGATGAGGAAGACAGTAGCCCTGTGTAATACCCTTACAGAGAGACGCCCGCCTTGCTGAGAGGGCGCCGGTGAAACGGTGCGTGAAAATCACTTCTGAGTTCGACACTTTAAGAGAGACGGGATGATGGTCCCGTAATTAGGGTGGTACCGCGGTTTATAATCGTCCCTAACATTTGTTAGGGGCTTTTTTATATCATCATTACAGCGCCGCAAAACACCAGAAAGGAAATCACATACAATGATTAAAAATTTATCGGAAACACCAATTTCGCAGCTGCAGACAGAGCAGGCAGAGCGATGGGAGAAGGAAGATCTGCTGGGCAAATGCGTCGCCACCAGGGAGGGAAAGCCTTCGTTTGTATTCTACGAAGGCCCGCCTACGGCCAACGGCAAGCCGGGCATCCACCACGTGATGGCGCGGACGCTGAAAGACTCCGTTTGCCGCTATAAGACGATGAAGGGCTATAAGGTGAACAGAAAAGCCGGCTGGGATACGCACGGGCTTCCTGTTGAAATCGAAGTGGAAAAGCAGCTCGGAATGTCCGGCAAGCAGGATATCGAAAAATACGGCATTAAAGAATTTAATGAAAAGTGCAAGGAGTCCGTTTTCACCTACAAGGATATGTGGGAGCGGATGAGCCAGCGCATGGGTTATATGGTGGATCTGGACGATCCGTATATCACGCTGAAAAACGATTATATTGAAACCTGCTGGTGGATCATCAATGAATTTTTCAAAAAAGGCATGATCTATGAGGGACATAAGATCCTGCCCTACTGTCCAAGGTGCGGGACAGGCCTGGCGTCCCATGAGGTGGCGCAAGGCTACAAGGAAGTGAAGGTCAACACGATCACGGCGAAGTTCAAGCGGGCAGGCGCCGACGAATACTTCCTGGCATGGACGACGACGCCTTGGACGCTGGCTTCCAACGTGGCGCTGACCGTGGGTCCTGACATCGATTACGTCAAAGTGAAAATGACGGATGGGGAAGAAGCGGGCAACGTATTTTACCTAGCGAAGGCCTTGGCGGACAAGATCTTAGGCGAAGGAACATACGAGGTTTTAGCTGAGATGAAGGGCAAGGATCTCGAATATATGGAATACGAACAGCTCATGCCGTTTGTCAAAGCCGATAAAAAAGCGTTTTTCGTGACCTGCATGGACTATGTGTCGGTAGAGGACGGAACGGGCATCGTCCATACTGCGCCTGCTTTTGGTGAAGACGACTATCAGTGCGGCCGCAAATACGGCTTGCCGGTATTGCAGCCAGTGGATGAAAAGGGCTGCTATACGGATACGCCGTGGAAGGGCCGGTTCGTGATGGAAGATGGCTTGGATGTAGAAATCATCAAGTGGCTGGCCGCAGAGGATAAGATCTTAGCGAAAGCGAAGCTGGATCATAACTACCCGCATTGCTGGCGGTGCGGAACGCCTCTCGTTTATTATGCGAACCCGAGCTGGTATATCGAGATGAGCAAGCTGAAGGAAGAGCTGACCGCCAATAACAACGGCGTCAACTGGTTTCCTGATTTCGTCGGGGAAAAGCGTTTTGGCAACTGGCTGGAAGAGGTAAAGGACTGGGCAATTTCCAGAAGCAGGTATTGGGGAACGCCGATTCCGATCTGGAAATGCGGCTGCGGCCATTTGGAATGCGTCGGAAGCCGCAAAGAGCTGGCGGAAAAGGCGATCGAGGATATCGATGAGAGCATCGAGCTGCACAGGCCGTATGTGGACGATGTCCATATCAAGTGTCCTGTATGCGGCAAGCCGATGAGCAGGATTCCGGAGGTCATGGACTGCTGGTTTGACAGCGGCGCAATGCCGTTTGCCCAGTGGCATTATCCGTTTGAAAATGCGGAGCGGTTTGATGAAGAGCTGTTCCCTGCCGATTTTATCTGCGAAGGAATCGACCAGACGAGAGGATGGTTTTATTCGCTGATGGCGATTTCGACTTTCATCAAAGGCAAAGCGCCGTATAAGAACGTCCTCGTAAACGACTTGATCCTGGATAAAGAAGGAAAGAAGATGTCCAAGCACGTGGGCAATACGGTAGATCCGTTCCAGATGCTGGATCAGTACGGCGCAGATGCGACGAGATGGTATCTCCTGCACGTGTCGCCGGCCTGGTCGCCGACGAAGTTCGACGAGGAAGGCTTGATCGAAATCGTGAGCAAATTCTTTGGCACGCTGAAGAACGTATACAACTTCTTTACGCTGTATTCCAATCAGGATCATTTGGATCCCGCTTCCCTTACGGTAGCGCATGAGGCAAGGCCGGAGCTTGACCGGTGGATCATTTCCCGCTATAACAGGCTGGTAAAGGACGTGACGGAGAGCATGGACCGGTATGACCATATGAAATCCGTAAGGGCGATTCAGGAGTTCGTTACGGAGGATCTCTCCAACTGGTATATCAGGAGGGCGAGAAGGCGGTTCTGGGGCGAAACGCTCAGCGATGACAAGAAGTCCGTCTATGCGACGACTTATGAAGTGCTGGTGGGAATTGCCAGGATGATTGCGCCGTTTGCGCCGTTCCTGTCGGATGAGATCTACCAAAACCTGACTGGGGAAGAATCCGTACACCTAGCTTATTTTCCGGAGGCAGACGAAAGCTTGATCGATGAAAGGGCAGAAGAGCGGATGGATCTGGTTCGTACGTTGGTGGCGCTGGGCAGAGGCACGAGGGAAAAGGAACGCATCAAGGTAAGGCAGCCTTTGAACGAAATTCTAGTGGACGGCAAATACGAATCCATTATCGGCGATTTGACGCCGCTGATCATGGAAGAGCTGAACATCAAAAAAGTGGTGTTTGAAAACAAACTGGATATGTTCATGAATTATTCCTTAAAGCCGAATTTCAAGGTTGCCGGGCCGGTTTTAGGAAAGAATATCAAGGCCTTTGGCGGCGCGCTGGCGCAGGCTGATCCGGGACAGACGGTCGGAAAGCTGGAAGCGGACGGCAAGCTGATGATGGACATCGGCGGTGAAAGCATTGAAATCACCAGGGAAATGGTGGACGTGAAAATTACCGCCAAGGAAGGCTTTGCGGTTGCCATGGAAAACAACGTGTTTACGATTCTCGACACGAACCTGACGCCTGAACTTGCGGCAGAAGGGCTGGCAAGGGAGTTGATCTCCAAGGTTCAGCAGATGAGAAAGCAGAACGATTATGAGATGATGGACAACATCAAGATCTATGTGGATGCCGGCGAAGCGGTAAATGAAGCCATCGAGAGCCACAAGGATTATATCATGAAGGAAACACTAGCGACGGCGATCGAAAGCGGCGCTGGTTTGAAGCAGTTCGACCTGAACGGACACAAGACAGGGCTTGGCGTGGAACGCATATGAACAAAAGAAACCTATTAGGATGCACAATGGAGGAATTGCAGGCGTTTGCCGCGGAGCTGGGTGAAAAACCCTTCCGCGGCAAGCAGCTTTTCCGGTGGATTCACCGCGGCATCAGGGATTTTAGCGAGATGACCGATTTTTCCAAGGCCTTGCGGGCGAAGCTTTCGGAATGCGCATACGTGGAGGGCGTTACGGTTTTAAAGGTGCAGCATGACAGGAAGGATGGGACGCGGAAGCTGCTCTTTGGCCTTGCGGACGGCAATGCGGTGGAAGGCGTGTTCATGCGCTACAAATACGGTAATTCCCTTTGTGTTTCCTCGCAGGTTGGCTGCAAAATGGGCTGCCGCTTCTGTGCGTCGGCTTTGGACGGTTTTGTGCGGGATTTGACGGCTGGCGAAATGCTGGATCAGGTCTTTGCCGCAGAAAAGGAAAGCGGAGAGCCGATCAACCACATCGTGGTGATGGGAATGGGCGAGCCGTTTGATAACTACGAAAACGTGCGGCGGTTTTTGCAGCTCCTGCATCATCCTGACGGCAGGAATTTGAGCTATCGGAATATGACTGTGTCGACCAGCGGCATCATCCCTGCAATCCGGCAATTCGCCGAGGATTTTCCCCAGGCAAACCTTGCGGTTTCCCTGCACCGGCTCGATGATGCGGGCAGGAGCAGGCTGATGCCGGTAAACGATGCTTATCCGGTAGACGAGCTTCTTTTGGTTGCGAAGGAATATACGGAAAAGAGCGGGCGGCGGATCACCTTTGAGTATACCTTGATTCGCGGCGAAAACGATACTGCGCATGATATCGCACTGATGAAGCGGAAGCTTTCCGGTATGCTCTGCCATGTGAATTTGATTCCGTTGAACCGCGTCGATGAAACGGGCTTTGACGGCGGCAGCAGGAAGCGGGCGGAGGAAATCGCCAAGGCTCTTTGCGGGCAGGGAATCCCAGCTACCGTGCGCAGGGAACTGGGCGGCGGCATAGACGGCGCCTGCGGCCAGTTGCGGTTAAAAAATAAATCCATATATTGATTTTTAGTTGCCCTGAACAACCATATCGTGTATAATGTATATCAATAAATTGCGCTTGTGGGAGCATATCGAGGAGGATAATTATATGGTCAAATTACTTATCGGACATAAAGGCAGTGGAAAAACCGGACAGATGGTACAGCTCGCAAATGAGAACGTTGAAACCAGCAATGGAAATATCATCTTTATCAATAAAAACCATAGGCTCATGTATGAATTGAAACATAAGATCAGGGTAATCTGCATGGAAGACTATGAAGATATCACCAATATCGATGAATATATCGGGTTTATTTACGGAATTATCAGCTCTGACCACGATATCGAAGCGATTTTCATCGACAGCATCATGAAGCATGCAGATGTATCATTGGGCGATTTACCGGAATTTATCGACCGCTTGAAAGGGATGTCAGACCGTTATGAATTGGACTTTGTCGTAAGCATAAGCGCAGAGAAGGAAGAAATGATAGGCGTTGATTTTGCAGGATGCGAGATCCTCAACTAACAGGCAGGAAATAACGAAAGGCGGTGATCACCACCGCCTTTTTCTGACGGGGAAATATCGCATAGGAGGCTTGAACAGGCGAAGCGGGGCAGGGCGGACACGGAGTGGATCGCATATTTCCGGCTGGATGGGATAAAATGCATGGGGCAGGCTTGCACGGACCTGCGGCTCTCGGCAGATTAAGCAGAATGAATTTGGACATAGGAGAGTGATGTGTGAGTGAAAAAGGCATATTATTTTGTCATATTGACAGCGTTGCTGTTTGGCAGCATGGAGGTGGCGTGCAAGGTTGCGGGAAATGCATTAGACCCGTTCCAGCTAACCTTCCTTCGTTTTGCGATCGGCGGATTGCTGCTGCTGCCGTTTGCGGCGCTGGAATTAAGGAAGAATAACATCCAGCTGGACGGCAAGGACTTTATCCGCTTGGCAGGAGTCGGCATCCTGGGAATCCCGGTCAGCATGGTCTTTTTTCAGCTGGGCATCGGCAGTTCCAATGCGGCGACGGCCTCGGTGCTGATTTCCATTAACCCGCTGTTTACCTTGATCTGCGCCCATTTTTTCACCGAGGAAAAGTTGAAAAAACATAAGCTGATCGTGCTGGGATTTGGCCTGATCGGCCTCGTCTTTATGATTAAGCCGTGGAATTTGCAAGAGGGAAATACCGTGATCGGCATTGTGTATATGCTTCTGGCCGCCATTTTTTTCGGTGCGTATACCGTCGCTGGCAAGGTCAGCGTACAGAAGATGGGCATCATGGCGCAGACCAGCATCAGCTTTTTGTTAGGCTCGCTCGTGCTGCTGGCCGTCATCCTGTTGATGGGAAGGCCTGTCGTCGCTGGCGTTTGGGAGAATTTCCCGCTCGTCTTATATACGGGAATCGCTGTAACGGGCCTGGGGTATTTTTCGTATTTTATGTCGATGAAGCTGGCGGACACGTCCACGGGCGCGCTTGCTTTTTTCCTAAAGCCTGCGATCGCCCCGGTCATGGCGGTAGTCTTCCTGCATGAGACGATTCTCTGGAATACATATGTGGGCATCGGCTTTATCCTGCTGGCGTCCTATATGAATATCAAATATCAGAGGAAGGATTATGAACTCGAAAAGCGATTTGAAAACCAAGGACATTGAGGATATCTTTCAAAACCGGAAGCCCGGCGCTGAGGAATTTTTTAAATTTTTTTCTGTCCTCGTGCCAGTGGCTGAAAAGAATGGGAAGCTGCATCTTCTTTATGAAGTAAGGGCAAAACATATGGCAAGGCAGCCGGGCGAAATCTGCTTTCCTGGCGGCGAGCTGGAAGAGGGAGAAAGCCTGGAGGCGTGCGCTTTGCGTGAAACATGGGAGGAAATCGGGATTCCTGCGGAAAAGATCCGCATCGTGAACCAACTGGACACCATCTTTACCTATAGCAATTTCGCCATGTATTGTTACCTGGGCATCGTCGATGAAAGCGCATTGGAGACGCTCCGTTTGAACCCGGACGAGGTGGCGGAGGTATTTTTGGTCGCGCTGGATGAACTTTTAGAAAACGATCCCGACGTTTACTGGACGAAGGTCATGCCGCAGCCGCCTGCGGATTTTCCGTATGATGATGTGACGGGAGGCGAGCCATACAATTGGCGTCAGGGAAAAGTGCCGGTGCCGGTTTACAAGGCGATGGATGGGAAGCGGATCTGGGGACTTACGGCGCGGATCACCAAGCGGTTTGCCGATGCTGTGCGGCAAGGCATGGAACGTGAGGATAGCGGCGCTGGTGGAAGCGTGGCGGCGGCCAGTGAAAGCGTTGGCGGTTGCTGTGATGTGAAGAATGCCGGTGATGGAGGGAAAAGCGATGTTTAAAATTGGGTTATGCCAGATGAAAGGCTCTTTCGACAAACGGGAGAGCATGCGCACAGCGGAAAGATTTGTCCGGGAAGCGGCGGCGCACGGCGCACAGGTGGTTTCATTGCCGGAAATGTGGAACTGCCCTTACGCCAACCAGTATTTCCGTGAATATGCGGAGACGGAGGGCGGCGATGCCGTAACGTTTTTATCCAAGCTGGCGGCGGATCTGAAAATCTATTTGATCGGCGGCTCGATCCCGGAGCTTTGCGGCGGAAACGTGTACAACACATCGTTTTCATTCGATCCGCGCGGCAACGTGATCGGAAAGCACCGCAAGGTGCATCTGTTCGATATCGATGTGAAGGACGGGATTCGTTTCATGGAGTCGGATACGCTGACGCCTGGCGAGGATATGACCATCTTGGAGACGGAATTTTGCAAAATCGGCGTGGCGATCTGCTACGATGTGCGATTCCCCGAATGGTTCCGGAAGATGGCGCTGGCAGGCGCGAAGCTGATCGTATTGCCTGCGGCATTTAACTTGACGACCGGGCCAGCGCACTGGGATTTGACGATGCGGGCAAGGGCGCTGGATAACCAGGTCTATTTTGCCGCCAATTCGCCTGCCCGCGATGAAGCCGGTCCATATCAGGCGTACGGCGGTTCTTGCATCGTAGACCCGTGGGGAAAATTTATTTCGCATACGGATGAGAAAGAGACAATCGTTTACGGCGATATCGATTTGGCTTATGTGGAATCCGTCAGGCAGCAGCTTCCGCTTTTGAAACACAGAAGGGAAAGCTTGTATTAGATAGGGGGAAAGGGAATATTATGAGAAAATTGATCGTATGGCTGGCGAGCGTGTCGCTGGTGTTTGCCTTGGCAGGGTGCAGCGCGCCGGAGGAGGAGCAACCGGAGGACCAGGTGGAATATAAGATCGCCATGGTGACCGATTCCGGCCTAATCCTGGACGGCGGGTACAGCCAGGTAGCGTGGACGGCCATCAGCGATTTCGGTGCAGGAAAGGGCATTTCGCACAAATACTATAAAGCGGCGGAGGCGACCGAGGAATCCTATCAGGCGACTATCGATAATGCAGTTGCAAAGGGTGCGGAGGTCATCGTCGCAGATGGGTGTTCGTTTGAGGATGTGGTTTATAATGCACAGAAGCAATACAGCGATGTGAAATTCGTGCTCATCGATGCAGAACCGGTGGATGCCGAATCGGGGGAAACCAAAATAGCGGATAATACGATGGCGATCCTCTTTTCTTCCGAGCAGGCTGGATACCTGGCGGGCTATGCAGCGGTCAAGGACGGATATAGGGAGCTGGGTTTTATGGGCAGCGAAGAAATCCCGATGATCGTGGATTATGGGTATGGATTTTTGCAAGGCGCAGAGGCGGCTGCCGATGAGATGAAGGCAGAGGTCGATATCAAATATCATTATTGCGTGGAAGATGAAGACCGCAATGCGGTTACCAGCAGGGCTTCCCGTTGGTATGAGGAAGGCACGGAAGCGATTTTTGCCTGTGGTTCTCAGGTGGATATGCCGGTGATCGAAGCGGCGGAGCTTTTGGATAAAAAGGTGATTTGCTGTGAAACCGATAAGAGCCAGATGTCCGATACCGTGGTTACATCTGCCGTGAAGGACATCGGCGCAGCTTTGGAACGCGTGTTAAGCCAATATGACGGCGATGCATTTCCGGGCGGGGAAATCGTTTCTTATGATGTAGAAAATGAAGGCATACGCCTGGAATTGGAAAATGGAAGGTTCACGAATTTTACCGAAGATGATTACTCCGCTGTCCGGGAAGAACTGGCGGCTGGGAATATTCAGGTAAAGACATTGGCGGCTGGTGGGATCGGCGCATTAGGCCTCGCCCGTGTCCATGCGGCGGAAGAATAAGCGGGCGAAAGGAACGGGCGGCATAGGGAACAGAGCGGGACGAAAGCCTGGCGCAGCGCTTTATCCGCATTTTCCGGGATTGTTGGATTACCCGGCTATTCCAAGAAAGTTTATTTCAAAAGCCTATCGTTAAAAATTAACGATAGGCTTTGTTGCCGAAAGAAAACCCCGCGTTCGATGCGGGGATGGTTTTATTTTGCCGACATTTTGCTGGTGGACATATTAATCTGCACTTTGCTGTTCCGCTTGCCCAATGGGATATAATCGAGATGCTCCTGCACCGAATTATAAGCGGGACGCATGAGCTTGCCGCCGGCAATCAGCTCTTCCAGCCTGTGCGCGCACCAGCCGGACAGCCTCGCTGTAGCGAAAAGCGGCGTGGCGATGGCGATTGGAATATTCAGGGCGTCGTATACGAAGCCGGAATACATATCCACGTTGGCTGGTATCGGCTTATCGATTCCAGTCACCTCAGCTTTCAGTACCGGAATGCGTTTTTCGATATAATCACACAGAAGAAAGTCGTCCTCAAGCCCTTTGCTTTCGGCTAGCTTCTGCGCCATGGATTTCAGCACTTTTGCACGCGGGTCTGAAATGGTATATATGGCATGTCCCATCCCGTAGATCAGGCCTGTCCCATCGCCAGCTTCTTTTTTCAGGATCTTCACGAGATAATCGTCTAATTTGCCCCTGTTGTTAAAATCAGGAACGTTTTCTTTGATGTTCATCATCATGTTGATGACAGCGATGTTTGCACCACCATGCTTCGGACCTTTCAGGGAGCCGATGGCAGCGGCGATTGCCGAATATGTATCGGTTCCGGTCGAGGATACCAAGTGCGTCGTAAAGGACGAGTTGTTTCCGCCGCCGTGTTCCGCATGGAGGATCATGGACAGATCCAGCACCTTCGCTTCGATTTCGGTGTATTCGCCGGTCGGGCGGATCATTCTGAGGATGTTTTCCGATGTGGAGAGTTCAGGAATCGGTTTGTGCAGGTGCAGGCTCATGTTATCGTAGCTCGAAGCCTTCGCCTGATAGGCGTATGCGATCAGGGCGGGGAAATAACCGATCAGGTCGATGGATTGCCGCAGCACGTTCGAGATGGAAATATCATCGGGATTTTCATCGTAGCAATACAGGGCAAGCACGCTCCTGGCCAGCTTGTTCATGATGTTGTTAGAAGGCGCCGTCAATATCATGTCCCGGGCAAACCCGTCAGGAAGCTCCCGTTTGGAGCTGAGGAGCTTATTGAAGGCGTTTAATTCCGATTTGCTCGGCAGATACCCAAATATGAGAAGGAAAGTGGTTTCTTCAAATCCGAAACGGTTTTCTTTGATACAGTTGCTAACCAGGTCTTCGATGCTGTAGCCCCTGTAATACAGTTTCCCTTCAGCAGGGATCTTGTTGTTTTCAGAATCCATCTGATAGCCGATGATTTCACCGATTCTGGTAAGCCCTACGACCACGCCTGTGCCGTTGGAATTTCTGAGGCCTCTCTTTACATTGTTCTTCACAAACAGTTCATGCTCGATGTGGGTTTTATCGGTAATGATTTTAGCGCTGTTCTCCAGCAGGGCTTTTGTCGCGCTGCTTTTGAGATTGTTTTCCATTTCCCTTTTAAACGTGTCCCTGATGGTCTTCCTTCGTTCTTTCCTGTCACGGCGTTTATTTCTTAATTTCGTAAACATTTATGACCTCCTTTTTAATCTCTTTCCCAATCATATTTTTGCATAATTGTATACATTAGTATACCATATATGCAAAAGTAAGTACAGAAAAACTATTTAAAGGATTGTGGCAGGATGATATAATGAATGCGATAACGTGGTATGCTATATATGATAAACGCACATTGCGGATAAAAAGGAGATAGGAATATTATGCGTATTGATTATGATGTTGCGATGGATATGCAGAAAATATGCACAGGCGAGCCGCGCACCTTATCGAGAGGGCAGATCGCCGGGCAGGTCATCGATATCGATCAGGTTACAAAGGATTTCAGCCGGGAGAAGGCGGATGCATGCGTAGCTTTTTACAATAAGATGGCGCAGGATCAGGCGCAGAAGCTGTACGATGCGGATATGCTCGTTGCGGAAACGGCCTCCATTAAGGCGGAGTTTGGTGATTTTTTAGAACGCTGCGTTGATGATGGATCTTTTCAGGATCTGTTTGACAGCATCAGCGGTTTTTTCATGACGCCGCCCTTTGAAGGCTTGGATCACATCGAGTACGGCGTCAATGAGGCTTGTGTCTTTTCCATTTTAGAATATTTTCGGTGGAAAACAGGCGCAGACAGCGACCATGCGAAAGTCCGCGCGCAGTACAGGGAAAGCATTGCTTCCAGGACGTATGAAGAAGTAGCCGATCATTGGATCGGGGTATATGACGATCTGCAAAAGCGTTATGACAAGTTGGATGCGGCTTTTGGCGGTGCAGGCGACTTGCAGCAGAAGCTGGCAAGCTGCTGTATCCTTGCGATCGCCGCCATCCGGGATCAGGATGGGTTTGCGCTGGATATGGTGCAGTCCGGCGCTGCGGAAAAGGGAAAGGCGATCATGGACGCTTATCTTGGGGGAACGTATGAGGAAGGCGAAAGCGCTTTTACGGATAACGTGATCAAGCTTTATCAATTTGTATATGGGCAGATAAACGGTTAGGGCGGAAAGCAGGCGGACCGTATGGAAATAAGCAGTTTGCTGGCGTTTGCTTGGGGAGCGGATGCTTGAAATACAGGCGGAAAGCAGGCGGACCGTATGCAATGCGCAGCTTGCAGTTTGATGCGGCAGCAAACCGAAAACGGAGACGCAATTTGAAAATAGTGACTGATAAGGAGGTAACTGATGTCCATTATAGCTGGGTTTATGGTCCCGCATCCCCCGCTCATCATTGCGGAGGTCGGGAAAGGCGAAGAGCGGAAGGTGGCGGAGACGGCAGAAGCTTATCACAAAGTCGGGCGTGAAATCGCAGCGCTTGCGCCGGAGACCATCGTGGTCATATCGCCGCATAATGTCATGTACCGCGACTATATCCACATCCGCCCCCAGAAGCGCTTGCGGGGAAGCTTCCGCCAGTTCGGCGCGAAGAAGCCTGTCATCGAGGCGGAAAGCGATTTGGAATTTATCGACGCGCTGTGCCGTTTGGCAGAGACGGATGGGAATGCGTCTTCCTGCTGGGGCGTGCTTGGCGGGGAAAGCGAGGAGCTGGATCACGGGACGCTGGTGCCGCTGTCCTTTGTGAACCGATATTATCGCTCCTACCGGTTAGTTTCGGCAGGGCTTGCGGGACTGCCGCTTGCCGTGCATTACAGGCTGGGGCAGGCGGTCAAGGAAACGGCGGAAAAGCTGGGGCGGAAGACGGTGGTGATTGCCAGCGGGGATTTATCCCACTATTTGAAGGAGGATGGTCCTTACGGCTATCGCGAGGAAGGCCCTGCGTATGATCAAAGGATTATGGATGTCATGGCGGGGGCGCAATTCGGAAAGCTTTTGGAGTTTTCCGATGCATTTTGCAGCCAGGCAGGGGAATGCGGCCACCGGGCGTTCACGATCTTGGCCGGGGCATTGGATAAGACGGCGGTTCAGCCGGAACGCCTGTCTTACCAGGATACCTTTGGGGTGGGTTATGGGATCTGCACCTACCATGTGGCGGGGACAGACCCAAAGCGGAATTTCCTGGAACGCTATGGGGCGGAAGTGATGGAGCGCCATGCGACGGCTTCGGACGATGCGGATGGTTATGTGGCGCTGGCCAGGAAATCCCTGGAACATTATGTGACGACGGGGCGACGCATGGATCTCCCGGACGCTTTGCCGGAAGAGATGACAGGGCGGAGCGCAGGCGTTTTCGTATCCGTGCACAAGAATGGAGATTTACGGGGGTGCATCGGCACGATTGCGCCGGTGCAGGATAATATCGCCTGTGAAATCGTGGAAAACGCCATCAGTGCGGCGGCTTTTGATCTGCGCTTTTCCCCTATCACGCCGGATGAGCTGACGCAGCTTCAATACAGCGTAGATGTCCTGGGCGAGCCGGAAGCGGTTGCTTCCATGGATGCGCTGGACGCGAAGCGCTATGGGGTGATCGTAACGAAGGGAAACAGGCGGGGGCTTTTGCTGCCGGATCTTGACGGCGTCGATACGCCGCAGCAGCAGGTGACGATTGCCAAGCAAAAGGCAGGTATCGGCGCTGATGAAAAGGGCGTTGCGCTTGCGCGTTTTGAGGTGGTAAGGCACGGAGAAAAGGGATGAAGGCGGAATGTAACGTATGCTTCCACCACTGCCAGATCGCAGAAGGCGCGGTGGGGCTTTGCAAAGCGAGAAAAAATGAAAACGGACGGATCGTGTGCGCAAGCTACGGACGCTTGACGGCGCTCGCACTTGACCCGATCGAAAAGAAACCGCTGCGGAGGTTTCACCCGGGCAGCTTAATCCTCTCGGCGGGCTCGTACGGATGTAACATGAAGTGCAGCTTTTGCCAGAATCATTCCATTTCCATGAATGGCGGGGATGATACCGCATGGCGTTTTGTCCCGCCCCGGGAGCTTGCAGAGCGGGCGGATTTTCTCAAGCAAAGCGGGAATATCGGGGTGGCATTTACGTATAACGAACCGTGCGTGGGGTTTGAATATGTTCGGGATACCGCCAGGCTGGTGCATGAGGCGGGAATGAAGAATGTGCTGGTGACGAATGGCTGTGCGGAAGGCTGGGTTTTAGATGAGCTGCTTCCGCATATCGATGCGATGAACATCGACCTGAAAGCATTCACGGAGGATTTTTACGAGCGGCACGGCGGAAGCCTCGGGATGGTGAAGGCATTTATTCAAAAAGCGGCCGCAAGCTGTCATGTGGAGCTGACGAGTTTGATCGTTCCGGGGGAAAACGATGATCTGCAAAAGCTCCAAGAAATGGTTTCGTGGATTGCGGGGATCAGCCCCGGGATTCCCCTTCATGTGAGCCGTTTTTTCCCGCAGTGGAAAATGGCGGGGCGGGAAGCGGCCGACGTTGGCATGATATACCGCATTGCGGAAATGGCGGCGGAGCAATTAAAATATGTATATACGGGGAATTGCTGACCTTTTTGTTTGCATGACGGATATTGTTGGTGGTATACTTAAGGGTAGATATAGCAGGAGGCATTTGTGATGAAGATTCTGAAACGTTGCAGAAAAGCGACGATATACGACGACGAAAAAAATTTACTCTGCCAGGCCAATGTTTTTCTGGACGAAGAAGAAAATCTCAGGATATCCACGCCGGAGAAATTCGATGAACACATACAGGAAAACTTTGAAATTATTTTTTTCGATCCTGTGATGGGCCTGCTTCCCTGCCGCTGCGTCCTTTCAGAGCCGGAGACGCTGTCGAACCAGGTGATTTCATTTAAGTGCAGCGTGCTGGAACGGGGAGAGCAGATCCAAAGGCGGCTGGACATCAAAGTTCCGGTGGAGATCGATGTCCTGATGAGGACTGATGAGATCGCAGGCGGGACGATCGAGACGCGCGATGGCGGATATACTGCGAAATTGACGGATATCAGCGCAGGCGGGACATATCTCGTTTCTAAGATGTGGGTCAGCCAAGGGGCTTTGATTGAATTTCAGCTTACGGAAACGAAATCACCGATCGATTTGAAGGCGGAGGTATTGCGGGTCATGGAGCAGACCGATGAGGAAGGAAACGTTACATATGGACATGGCTGCCGTTTTGTGGAGCTTTCACACAATGCTGAGACGATGCTGCGGAATTTCGTTTACCAGCGGGAGCGGGAGCTTTACCGCAATGATATCTGGTAGGAAGATATCTGATAGAAGGGAAGGGATATGCTATGTCATTTGAGATCATCCGCGGTGATATTACCGAAATGAAAACAGATGCGATCGTAAATGCCGCCAACAGCCAGCTGATGAGGGGCGGCGGGGTTTGCGGCGCGATCTTTGCCGCCGCTTCTGCACCGGAATTGCAGGAGGAGTGCATGAGGCTTGCGCCGTGTCCGACGGGGCAGGCCGTGATTACGGGCGGCTACCATTTGCCCGCCAAGCACATCGTCCATACCGTAGGGCCTGTCTGGCATGGCGGCGGGCGGGGGGAGGCGCAGCTTTTGCATGATGCGTATGCCAATGCGTTAAAGGTAGCAGAGGCTGCCGGATGCCGCTCCATTTCATTTCCGCTGATTTCCTCCGGGATTTACGGGTATCCTGCCAGCGAAGCGAAGGAAGTGGCGGAGACAGCGATCCGTGATTTTTTGCAGGATCACGATATGGAAGTGTACTTGGTGCTGTTTTAGGGATGCGGATGCAAGTTGAAGGGATGTGTTTTTATGATATATGATACGTTGGTTCAGGAAGCGAAAGATCTTCCCGAAGATATGATCGAGCAGGTGATTGACTTCATGAGATATTTGAAATACGCATCGGCAAATGAGCAGGCAAAGCCTTCGATGGGAAATGATGCGTCCTTTCGCAGGTCGGTGAATCCATTAGCGGATGATTTTATTGCCATTGCAGAGGATTTTGACGAAACACCGGAATGCTTTAAGGAGTATTTATAATGTATTTATTAGACACAAATGCTTTGCTATATTTTTTGTACGATAGCGAAAAGCTTTCCGAAAAAGCATCAGAAGTGATTTATCATGGTAATGAAAAAATTAGTGTAAGCATTGTTTCCATGTGGGAGATTGCGCTGAAAGCAAGCATCGGAAAACTAGAAATCAAAAGTTCGATTTCCAAGATTGTGGAAACCTGTGAGAAAGAGCAGTTTAGCATTCTTCCCATAAGGCCATTTCACCTCGACGAAATCGGAACGCTTCCTGCAATTCATGGAGACCCGTTTGACCGCTTAATCGTTTCACAGACCATTGCGGAAAATTTAGTTATTATCACCAAGGATAGGACGATGCCGTTGTATCCTGTCAGAGTGTTGTGGTAAACAAAGCTAGACGAAATACAGCAGCACCATCAGGTAGTGGCACAGGCTGCCGAGGATGACGAATATATGGAAAATTTCATGAAAGCCGAACATTTCGCTGATGTTCGGTTTTTTGATCGCGTAAATGACGCCGCCGACGGTGTAAAGAAGTCCGCCTGCGGCAAGCAGGAAGACTGCGCCGAATGGCAGGCTTCCAAGCGCCGGAAAGTCTATGGCGATGAACCAGCCCATCAGGATATACAAAGCGGCGCTCAGCTTTCTGGGCGCATTGATCCAGAGGAGTTTCATGACGATTCCCGCAAGTGCGATGCTCCAGATCGCACAGACCAGCACGATGTTTTTCGGCGCGGGCAGGATGGCGTAAAGAAGCGGCGTATAAGAGCCTGCAATCAGGACGTAAATCATGGAATGATCGAGCTTGCGCAGTTTTTTGATCACTGCGGGCGTTCCATTGGAAAAATGGTAGAGGCTGCTTGCTCCGTACAGTCCGGCTAAGGAGAGACAGAAAACCAGCCCCATGATCTGTGCGTCGTGGAAATGGCCCATGAGGATTTTCACGACCATGATAATGGTACCCGCCATGGATAAAACGAGTCCGATGAAGTGGGTATAGCTGCTGAGCGGGTCGCGTGCGTTTAAAAACAGTTTTGGCATTTTGTCAGTTCCTTTCTATTTGCACCTATCTTTGTCGAGATATAGGGATGGAAAATACATAAAGTAGTATTTAAAACCATATTACAAATATAATAATACCACATAAAACAATTTTATCAACCCCATCTTGCAAAAAATATCTTTTTCTTGTAATATAATATGAGCGAAAACATCTTATATCATACATGGAGGACACGATGGCTACCTTGAAATCTCTTGTGAATACGAAGCTTTGGGATATACCGCTCGATCATGAAAAAATTCCGGAAATCGATCTTTACATGGATCAGATTTTGCGGTTGACGGAGGAAAAGGGCGTTACGAAGACCATGATCAACAATTACAGCAAGGAACGGCTGCTCAAACCCCTGAAAGGGAAAAAATACAGCAAAGAGCAGATCATACAGATCCTTTGCATCATGAACCTGAAACAGGTCTTGCAGCTCGGTCATATTAAAGATTTGATGCCGCAGGAGGAAGGAAAGGTGGATTTTCTGAAGGTGTACGATGCATGGGCTTCGGAAAACGATCGGATTGCGAAGGCTGCTGCTGCATTTGTGGAGCAAGAAATTTCATGCCGGGAGGATATGTCGAAGGAAGAAGCTGCCCTTGCCACAGCGATGATGCTGTCTTCATGCTGTATCTACTTCACCAGGCTGTGCGAGGCGCTGGCGGAGGATGATGCGGGGCAGGAATGATGGATTGGTTTTGGAACAAATGGAAATGCCGCAATGCCTTTTTCTTTCATACAATGTAAGAAGGGCGTCGCACTAACGCTTTTTATTCGTTAATACGACAGCCCCTTCCTTTTGTGCCAAAGCTATTTACATAGATAAAAATACACGATCTATATCATAAAATCATGATATATTTATTTCCCGTTGTGTATTACGGTTTTTCGCCGCCAACCGAAATGCTTTTTCCATTGCAGGCGTAAGTTCTGGAGAGTCTTCATCAAATACAATCTCCTTTTTTGCCGCTTCTTTGATCTGCTCAATCTGTTCCTTGGTGGGTTTTTGGTTTCTATCTAATGTAGCTGTTCGTATCATAGTAAATGCTCCTTTCTATTTTCGTTGCGAGCCTTGCCGATATCAGGCGTATATTCTCGTTGCGTTCCGTGTAAACAACAAATAAAACGTCTTGAACCATTCCAATCGTACTGTAACGGTCTTCGTTAATACTATGTTCAATATCATAGATTTCAATGCGTTGCAAATCATTAAATACGAGCATCGCTGTTTCAAAATCAATTCCATGTTTTTTCAAATTTAATTGGTTTTTTTCTTCATCCCATTCAAATTTCAATGGACATCCCTCACCCGGTTTTCAGCCTTATATTTTTCGGAGATTTTGCCTTATTTCTTTCGGTTCTGATTTCGTTTATGAAATTTTACCATAAATAAGCCGGGGTAATCAACAGTATGCATGAAAAATGCCCAGTAAAATAAAAAATAGCATGAATCAACTGGTCGGTATATAGATGGATATGATATGTGCCGCTTTTTCATTGCCTTTTGAACTGTTGCCACAATAGGGGGCGTTCTTGAAAAATATATCTGGGTCTGTTATCATAAGTACAATATAGTTGCAAAAAGGAAGCGTTTTTGGGAAAGGAAACGGACTACAGATGATTTCGATCGGGATTTGCGATGATGAAACATATATGCTGGATCTGCTGGCTGAAAAAACGGATGCGTTTTTTGCACATGAAAATATGGATGTGGAAATTTTGCGCTTTTCAAGCGGGCGGGAATTGCTGGATCATCCCGGGAAGCTGGACGTGCTGTTTCTCGATATCCGCATGGAAAGCCCGGACGGCTTTGAAACGGCGCGAAAGCTCAGGCGGCGGGGCTTTGACGGGTTTCTGATCTTCGTCACCGTGCTGGAGGACTACGTTTTCGATGCATTTGAGGTGGAAGCGTTCGGCTATCTGGTAAAGCCGCTTGCGGATCACCTGTTCCAGCGGACGATGAAGCGGCTGCTTTCTGCACTCAAAGCATCCCGGAAAGCCCTGCTCTTGGTGCAGAAGGGAAAGGAATGGAGCGTTATCCGCTTTGACGATATCATGTATTGCGAAGTGATCAACCGGAAGGTGTACTTGCATTTGCAGGATCATACCGTCCTCGATTACTATGATAAGATCGAAACGCTGGCGCGAAAGCTGGACGCCCGTTTTTTCCGGTGTCACAGGAGCTATCTGCTGAATTTGCAATACCTGAAAGCGTACAAGGGCGGGCAGGCCCATCTGCGAAACGATGAGCGGATACCGATTTCCCGTTTGCGCCAAAACGAGTTTTCGTCCGCCCTCTTTCAATATATGAAGGAAGCGGGAGGCGGCATATGATCGAGGGAATTTATGCCTGCTGCACCGGCATATTGGAGGTAGCGATCCAGTTTTTGGCTTTCGGGAAGCTGGTCGGGAAAAAAGCTGCGCCGCTGAAGCTTCTTTGCTTCATCGGTTTCGGCTGTATCGCAGTCGGGTTACCGATTTTCGCGACGCTGAAGGTGTTTTTCTTTCTGGTGGTACTGATTGCGGGCGGCGTTGTGGTCTGGGAAACGGATTATAAACGCGCGGTTTTGCATGGCGTGGTCACGGTGGCCATCATGCAGCTTTGCTTTGGCATCGTCAATTCCGTTTCGACCATGTTAGCGCCATATCTCTATCCGCTTGCCCCTGCCCTTTCGGGACGGGTCTTGATGGTCGGCGGAACGGTGGCCGCCCTAGGGCTTTCCTGTCTTTGCTATGCGGCTGTCTGCAAATGCTTGGGGCAGGAAACAGCGGATGAAAAGCAATCCCTGTTGGCGGTTCTCGCGCCGCTTCTGATGGTTTTAATCGCCAGCGGCTATATTGACCATGCGATTTATGGAAATGTGGTTACGGTCGATGACAATGCCCGCGCGGATTTCTTAGGCGACGGCAGCATCCTGTTGGTGCAGGCGGTCGGGATTATCAGCGTTTTATGCATGATGCATGCATACCGGAAGCTGGCCGCCGGAGCCTGCCTCGATGCAAGGCTTGCTATGCTGGCGCAGAAAGCGCATTTTCAGAAGCGGTATGTCATGCAGGCAGAGGCACATTGCGATAGCACGAGGGCGCTGCGGCATGATATCAAAAATCACCTTTCGGTGGTGAGGGGCTTGTTAAAGAAAGGCGACGTTGGAAGGGCGGAGTCCTATCTGGGAAAGATGGATGAGGCGGCCGCGCACATGGCTTTCCCGTTTCAGACAGGCAGCCCGGCGCTGGACGCTTTGCTCGAAGACAAGTCTGCGCTGGCCGGGCGCAGAGGAATCGTTTTCGAAGGAGCTTTGAAGTTGCCAAGCCCTTGCTTTGTGGATGAGATGGATCTCGTCACTATTTTGGCGAATGCCTTGGACAATGCGATCGACGCCTGCGGGAAGCTGCCTGCGGGTGCGGAGCGGGTAGTACGCCTTTCAAGCCGTGTGCAAGGGGAGCTTTTATGGCTGGAAGTGGAGAACAGCTGGCCGGAAGTAGAAAACAGCATTTGCCAGGAAGGCAATGAGTGGAGCGAATGGCAGGCGTGCGGCGAAAGCGATGAACGAGGAAAGCGGCATGGACGCTGCATTCGGCAGGGGACAGGTCTTTCGAACATAAAAGCGGCTGCCGGAAGGTATGGCGGCAGGGTGGAAATCCGGGTGACGGATCGTGTATTTTGCCTGAACGTGCTGCTATTCATTCCACGCCAGCGTTCATCCACTTCATAGCGGAACCGCTGCCTTTCACAGCAATCTGCGCACATTTCACAGCAGTTTCATTGAAGCTTTGGGAAAAAGCGTTAGAATGAGTGTAAACGATGTGAAAGGGAGGTTCATGAAAAATGAGTATGCAAGGAATTGGAAACGAGGCAATTTACCAGTCGCCGCAGACCGGGCAGGAAAAGGCGGAACGAGCGACAAAGGCAGAACCAGCAGGAACGGGACAAGCGCCGAATGCTGCTGCGGGAAGGGCGTCTGCCCAAGAGCTGGCGGCGGCGCAAGGGGCAAGTCCAGCGGCGCAAGAGCCGAAGCTGGCGCAGCGGCCGAGATACGACCGCTATGAGCCGGAGCGCAAGGAGGAAATTTGCACGACGGACACCGGTAAAGTGGATCGCGAAATTGAAAAGCTGCGGGAGAAAAAGACACGGCTTTCCAGGCAGATCCAAATGACGGATGATCCGCAGAAAAAAGAGGAATTGAAAAGACAACTGGCGAAGGCAGAGCAGGAGCTGAAACAAAAGGATAACGATACGTACCGCCGCCAGAATGCGGAGGTGACGGGCGCATAAACAGGAACAATAGGATATAGCGGGGGATTTTCGGAACAGATGAAAAAGCTTTTGATTGTTGAGGACGACCTGGATTTGCAGGAGGGACTTGCATTTTCCATGAAAAATGAGGGATACCAGATTCTATGCGCACAGGGTAAGGCGGAGGGCTTGCAGATGATGGAACGGGAGCGGTGCGACTGCGTCTTGCTTGACTGCAACCTGCCGGACGGCAGCGGCTTTGACTTTTGCATGGAGGCGAAAAAACGGCACGAAACGCCGATTCTCATGTTGACCGCCAGGGACACGGAGATCGATGAGGTGAAAGCGTTGGAGCTGGGCATGGACGATTTTATGACAAAACCGTTTTCCCTCGCCGTGTTAAAGCTTCGGATCAGGAAATTGATGCAAAGGGGAAGCGAGGAAAGCCAGCTCATATCCTCCGGCGGCATTGCAGTGGATAAAAACAGCTGCAAGGTCTTTAAGGGAGAGACGGAAATCCCGTGCAGCAAAATCGAGTACCAGCTGCTGCTCTATTTTTTGGAAAACCGAAACCGGGTGCTGTCCAAGGAGCAGATTTTAGCGTCCGTCTGGGACAGCCAGGGCAAGTACGTCGATGAAAATACGGTTTCCGTCAACATCAAGCGCCTGCGCGGCAAGATCGAGGACGATCCGAAAACGCCCCGGCGGATCAAGACGGTTTACGGCATGGGATACATTTGGAGGGAAGATTAGGCAATGGCGCAGATATTGGGAATTGCACTTGCCGCCGCCGTGATAGCAGCGGTGGTGGCCATCGCCGTGATGCGGCGTCAAAACAAGAGGATGTACCGGGAAATCGATCGGATGCTGGATGCGCTGCTTGCGGGAAAGCCCGTTTCGTTTTCGGAAACCCAAGAGGGCAGGCTGTCTTCGCTTGCGCATAAGGTGATGCGGATCGCGGAAAAAACGGAGCGCGAGGTTTATGGGGCGCAGGCGGAAAAGGAACAAGTCAAGCGCCTGATCTCCCATATGTCCCATCAGCTGAAAACGCCGCTGGCGAACACCTGCATGTACCGCGAGCTTTTGGAGGAAGAGACAGACCTTAAAAAGCAGAAGGAATTCCATCAAAAGATGAAGAAGCAGCTCGAAAAGATCGACTGGATTTTAGGCTCGCTGTTTAAGATGGTCAGGCTGGAGCAGGATGCTATCGCATTTGAGATCGAGGAAGCGCCCCTGCGCCAGACGCTTTTGCGGGCGGTGAACACCGTTTATGCGAAGGCGGAAAAGAAGGAGATTGCCATTACCTGCGAGCCGTTTTCGGATTTTTGCGTGTATCATAACAGCCGGTGGACCGCTGAGGCATTCGCCAACCTGTTGGAAAATGCGGTCAAGTATACAGGCCGCGGCGGGCAGATCCGTATCGCGGTAAACAGGATGCCGATGTACACCGAAATCCGTTTTGAAGATAACGGGATTGGAATCCGCCAGGAGGAGCTGGCGGATATTTTTAAGCGGTTTTACCGCAGCAAGGATGTGGAAAGCGAGGAAGGGTCGGGAATCGGGCTGTACCTGTCCCGCCTGATCGTGGAACGGGAAAAGGGCTATCTGGCCGTCAAGTCGGAATACGGCTCCGGCGCTTGCTTTTCGGTATTCTTACAAAACTGTCAAAATTGAGGCGCGGATTTGTTATGGGAACGAAAGAATTGCCTGCTATATTAGACGCATAAAGGAGAAAGGAGAAAAGCGATGGAAATATTGCAGGTAAAAGCCATAGACAAGGTGTATGGCAAAGAGGAAACCTTGGTCCATGCGCTGAGAAATGTCACTTTTTCAGTCAGGCAGGGTGAATTTATCGCGATCGTCGGTTCTTCCGGTTCGGGCAAAAGCACGCTTTTGAATTTGATCGGCGGGCTGGATATTCCCACAAACGGAGAAATCGTGATCCGGGGGAAGAACATCGCCGCTTTGCGGAAAAAGGAGCTGACGATATTCCGGCGCAGGAATATCGGGTTCGTGTTTCAAAACTACAGCCTGATGCCCGTGCTGAACGTATATGACAACGTGGCGCTTCCGGTTACGTTCGACCGGGGAAAGCACGTGGATCATGCCTATATCCGGGCGCTTTTGCAGGAGCTGGGCTTATGGGAAAAACAGAGAAGTTATCCGGGCGAGCTTTCCGGCGGGCAGCAGCAGCGGGTGGCGCTGGCGAGGGCATTGGCGAATAAGCCTGCGATCATCTTAGCGGATGAACCGACGGGCAATCTGGATTCCCGCACGTCTGTAGAGGTGGTGGGGCTTTTGAAAAATAGCTGCCAGAAATTCCAACAGACGATTTTGATGGTAACGCATAATGAGGCGCAGGCGCAGAGCTGTGACCGAATCCTGCACATCGAGGACGGCGGCCTGGTTTCGGAGCAGGCATGGAAAAAGGCAGGTGTGTGAGATGATGCATCGTATGGGAACCATGCTCCGCTTGGCGGTAGCTTATATGCGGTATTACAAAAAACAGGCGGCGGCGCTTTTCCTCGGTATTGCCGTATCTGCGGCGCTCCTTATAGGGATCGGATCGCTCTTGGAGAGCGGGCGGAATGCTGCGCTGGAAAACGCCAGGGCGGAATACGGCGACTGGCACTACAGCATGAGGGGCGATGCTCCCTGGGCGGCGGATTTTTTCGAAGACCCGCAGGGGGACGGATATCAACTGGAGTGCTTTGGCGTGGAAACGGTGCGCAAAATGATCGAAGAACCGTATGCAATCCAGTTTGTCTATGCGGATCAAGGATATCTGGACATGATGGGCAGGAAGCTGCTGGCGGGGAAGTACCCGCAGCAAGAAAATGAAATCGCGATGGATGCACACACCTTGCAGAACCTGGGCGCGGAAGCGGAGCTTGGAAGCGAGGTGCGCCTCGACGGCGAGACGTTTGTGCTTTGCGGGATTTTGACGGAAATGCCGGAGGAGATGCCGGGCCTTTTGAAAACGGATATGCAGGTCTTCGTAAACGATACGCTGGATTACGGGATGAACGGCACGTTCCTCTATCTGAAATTCAAGGAAAACGGCCATGTCTACCAGCAGGAGAAGGCGTTTTTGGATCGCTTTGGCATCGATGGCGGTGACCTTCACAGGAATAATGGCATTGCCGAATATGTCGGATCTGAGATGCCCGCCGGTAAGCTGGAAATCATCAAGACGGGGCTTGCGAACAAAGGCGCGGGGATTCCTTACATTTGGGGGCAGCTCAATGAAGGCGGCGGTTTGACCCAGCGGGCGGTTTTGCTGGCGTTAGGGCTGTTTGGCGTCTTCATCATTTACAGCCTGTTTCAGATTTCGGTGAGCAGGCGGATCGCCCAGTACAGCGTGATGCAGACGGTGGGCATGACGGATTCGCTTGTCTTCGGCGTGCTGCTCTCCGAGCTGGGGCTTACCTTTCTTGCCGCTTATCCTGCCGGATGCCTTTTGGGAAATGGGGTCGCGGCGCTGCTCTACCGAAGGAGCGGACAGATTTTTATCACGCAGAGCCAGGTGGTGCATACGGGAGTTTCCGGGCAGGAGGATTTGGGCGTGGCGGGACTTCCCGACGCGGGCAGTTTTTCCGCCAGCTGGGATGTGATGCTTTTCGGTGCAGTCTTCGTGTTCTGCATGCTGGTTCTGATTTGCGCAAGGCTCGTGCGGCGGATGAAGCAGCGATCGATTCGGCAGATGATGGAAAAGGACACGGAAAAGTATGCCAAAAACAGAAAGATATATAGCGTGAAGCGGGAAAACATGGCGGGGGTTTTAACGAAAAAGTTCATGTTTTCCAGGAAGAGCATCTTGTTTGGAATTTTGCTTTCGATGTCCGTGGGGAGCATTATTTTCCTCAGCGCCGCTTATGTGACGGAAAATACGCAGAGAAATAATGAACTGACCTTTAAGGCGGATGACGGGCTTGGCTCTGATATTCAGGTGTATGAGGAGGCAGACGATCTGGCTGATGTGATCCCGGAGCGGGCGGTGGCGCAGATGGGGCAGGTCTCCGGGGTCGGGGCGATGCATCCGGTTCGTTATCTTCCGGGGGAAATTTCCTTCGCGGATGGGACGTTCCATTGGCTGGAGTATTATCCGGAGCTGGGGTATTCGACGGAAGAGCCGAATCCGGAGCTAATAGAAAAGTACAACGGCATTGCCGTCCAGACCGGGGATGACGACTTCGCGCTGAAGGTCAATCTCTATGGGTACGATGATGAAATGCTGGCAGACTTAAACGATTATGTGCTGGAAGGAGAGGTTGATCCGGAGAAAATGCGGCGGGAAAACAGCGTCGTGTTTAAGACGCTGATGGACGGGCAGGGCAATTACGATGCGTTTGACGTTCATCCAAACGATGCGATCCGCCTGAAAACGGTAAGCAGCACGGAAGTCCCTGCGGAGGCGCTGCGCTTTCAGGGGGAAGCTGCGTGGTATCAGGAGCAGGATTTGCAGGTGGCGGCAATCTCATCCCGTCCGCTGGCGAGGGTGGACAATTTCTTCCAAGGCTCATATGACATGGTGGTCGATATCATCATGACGAATGAGCAGATGGAGGAAAATTTCGGGATATCCGGCTATCGGACGATCAGCATTTCGGTCAGCGAGGATGGCGATGCGGCTATCGTGGCGAAAGAGCTGGCGAAGATAACGGCGGGGATTGACCGCTGCGTTGTCAAGGATTACAACGGGCAGATCGCAGCCCAGAATCTGTACCTGAAACAGAAAATGCTCTTCTTTTACGGGATCGCGGCGGTGCTTTTGGCAATCAGCATCCTGCATATCATGAACAGCATGCAGTACCTGGTGGCAGAGCGGCGGCATGAGTTCGGTATCCTGCGGGCGATGGGCATCACGGATGCGGGGTTTGGCAAGATGCTGATGAAGGAAGGCCTGCGGTACGGGATTTATTCAAGCCTTACGATAACGCTTCTGTTTTTCTTCGTGCAAAAAATCCTCTATTTCTTCATGCTGCACGTGTACCTGTATTTGCAGCCGGCGGCGTTTATTTCGTGGATTCCGTTTGTGGCTGTGCTCGGGCTGAATCTTGTGATCTGCGTGGTTGTGATCCTCGCATCCGGCAGATCGGTGTTAAAGCAGCAGATCGTTGCGGTAATACGGGAATAGGAATTAGCAAATCAGAGGAAATGCAGTGTATCGCTTTTCAGCAGCGCCGGGATCAGGCTTTCCTGCACCTTGTATTTATCGACAGGGTTGCGTTTTCCTGGCACGCGTTCCGTTCTGTCGTGTTTAGCGATGCCGATGAGATAAAAATGGTCATTGTTTTGGTCATAAATACAGGTGATCCTATGAATCCCATCGCTTCCCTTGATGCCGAGCGTGCTGGTGTCGGAGTGTACGGTGTTGTGGTAGAATACGCCGGGGCTGAGATCTCCCCGCAATCTGCTGGCGGATATCCCGCTTGCGTTCGCACAGGCCGCTGCATCGGGTGCAGTAAATCCGAAACGGGCAGTGAGGGCCGCTTGGGAGGCTGCACTGCCATCTGCCAGGATCGCACCGTCAGCCCTTACAGCGGGCAAGGCGGCAGGGGGAGGTGGCGGGATGGCGGGAACGCGTATGCCGACAATCAGGTTTTGCAGATAGCCGCCGATCAAATCGGAATTTTCCCGCATATTCGGTACGGTGAGGAGGCTGATGGCAGTGGCAAGGATGCTGTTTGGCGCAGCGGGGGCGGGCAGGTTCAGGATAAAGGCATCGATCATCGTGATGAATTTACCGGTATCAGGTAATCGGTAATGGCTGTTGGCAAAGCGTCGTATTTCTTCTTTGAGCTGGGACGAATATCTTGCAAAGAACGAAGCGACTGCCGTTTTGTCCCTTCCCCTGAAGATCATCCTTTGCCCTCGATCGGTTCAATGGCGGCCGCCAGTATGGTTGTGAGCTTTGCCATGCCTTCTGCTGGAGGCTGCTGCGCCGCCCTGGCAAAGATGTCGTACTTTGCACTTTTATCGGTTGTCCTGGTGTGCTCGCGCGTCGTCGTGACAGAGCCGGAAATGTTGGCGGTAAAGCCCCAGCCTTTATAGCCGAGCGAGCTTTTGCCTTCTTCCGTCGTGCTGCTTTTATCGACGTCCTGTGTTTTGACCTCCATGGAAAAGTTTACGGTCGCCTCCTCCATGGTAAATGCGGGAACGGGAACGAGCGATAGAATTGGCGCTTCCACGTCCACCGTTACGGTATCGGTCGTTCCGTCGCTGTTGACAATCGGCCGGTTTAATTTGAATTTAATGGTTCTCGTCTTGTATTCATCCGTTTGTTTGTCGTATTCAAACGCAAGCTCAAATAAGGTGTTGAGATATACGTCGCACAGTGCGGCTTGGCCTTTGGCGACCTCTAAAATGGGCTGGCTTACAAGAAGGCCGAGCGGAAGGCCGGTAAATTCGTTGCTCAGGTTTGTATCAGGCATGGCCATGTTCTCCTTTCTAATTAAAAATCAATGTGATCTAACATTTTTTGCGTTGCCCGTGCCTGCCCTTCGGACTGCGGGGCGCTTTCAAAAATTAATTCAATCGTTCCGTTTCGAATATCTGTACTTTCGGGTTGTGATGATTCGACGTTCATCAGGACTTTTTTTGTTTTTGCGTCCTCGTATACGTTTCCGCTGATGGTTACTTTGACTTGTTTAAGCCCGATTGTTTCGTGGGATGTCATTGCGGCGAGGGGAACGTCGATGTACTTGTCTTTCTCTTTGGATTTGAGGGAAAAGCGGATTGCCTTGGGGGAAAGCGCAGTGTTGCTTTCGTTTGGCAGTACCGAGTCGGAATCCTTTTTCTTAAAATACCGCATATACCGTTCGACATCTTGCAGGGAGAGGATTTCCTGCGCTTGTTGGATCGATAAACCGATGGCGGTGAAAAGCTTGCCGATTTCCATTTGTGTCATCCCTCCTTTTGTTGCAGATGGTAGATCATTGCGTTATCGATATTATATTTTTGCTGTAGCTTCGCGCAGTCTGTGCCAACCTCGACGATGCGGTGATTGTCAGCGCCCGCAATGGGCGACCATACGGCATATCGTCCCATCGTAACGGACCTGCCGCCTATTTCTTTCGTTTGCTCGCTCCCCAAGTCAGTGATGAAGCACTTCCCTTTGTTTCGCATTGCCCAATCCTCCATGGCTTTCTCCTTTCGTAAAATCGTTTGTGCTGTGGGTTTGATGATGTATTACAATGTATGTCCTTTTTTATTGGAATAGAACAAGTCGGGGAGGATTTTTCCGAAAGGGCAGAGCGCCAAAGGAAAAGGGCGGATCACGCTAGCGGACTGGCACGGGGCAGGGATGCCTTAAAGTAAATTTCCAAAGTGAATTCCAGTAATGGAGGAAGCTGGGGATAAAACTGAAAAAATTTGATTTGATGATTGAAAAAATAAATTATCTGTGGTATTATCATTGAATAGAAGAGCTGATACGACTGGCTCTCATAAGTTTAAGTAAATAACAATAAACCCACTCAGAGTTGCCGCTCAAGAGTGGGTTTTTCCTTGCGATTTCTTACAAATTGAAAAGGAAGTGCATCACGTCCCCGTCCTTGACGACGTATTCCTTGCCTTCGGAGCGGACCAGCCCCTTTTCCTTGGCGGTGACGAGATTCCCGCCGCATTCGATGAGCTTGTCGTAAGCGATGGTTTCCGCCCGGATGAAGCCCTTTTCGAAATCGGTATGGATTTTCCCGGCAGCCTGCGGCGCTTTCATGCCGCGCTTGATCGTCCATGCCCTTACTTCTGGTTCTCCTGCCGTCAGGAAGGATATCAAATCGAGCAGCCTGTAGGATGCCTTGACCAGCTTGTCGAGTCCCGATTCGGATATCCCCAGCTCTTCTAAAAACATCTCCTTTTCATCGTCATCGAGTTCTGCGATTTCAGCCTCTATGCTGGCGCAGACCACGACCACGTCAGAGCCTTCCGTTTCTGCAAATTCGCGGACTTGCCCGATGAACGCATTGTCTTCCGCAGCGGCGTCGTCCTCTGAAACGTTGGCGGCATATATGACAGGCTTGTAAGAAAGCAGGTCGAGGCTCTTTACAAATTCTGCTTCATCGTCCGTAAGCTCCATGGCGCGCGCGGACTTTCCTTCTCCCAGAAAATCATTGATGCGCTTCAGCAGATCCAGCTCCTTTTGCAAGCCCTTATCGCCCTTCAAATTTTTGGTCGTTTTCTGTATCCTCCGCTCCAGCACCTCCATATCCGAGAGAATCAGCTCCGTGTTGATCGTTTCGATATCGGAAAGCGGGTCGATTTTGCCGTCTACATGGACGACGTTGGGGTCTTCGAAGCACCTGACGACATGTACGATCGCGGATACCTCGCGGATATGCCCGAGAAATTTGTTCCCCAGGCCCTCTCCCTTGGATGCGCCCTTTACAAGCCCTGCGATATCATAGAATTCTATGGTCGTATAGATGGTTTTTTTCGAATGGTACATTTCGTGGAGGACCTTGAGCCGCTCGTCCGGCACGGTTACTACGCCGACATTTGGTTCGATGGTGCAAAATGGATAGTTGGCAGCTTCCGCGCCGGCTTTGGTGATTGCGTTGAAGAGCGTGCTTTTGCCCACGTTTGGCAGGCCTACGATTCCTAATTTCATTTTTGATCTCCCAGTTTATTACAGTTTATTATTTTCTCTATTTATTATCATGCTGCGTGGAGCGATAACGTCTGTATAAAACCGCATAAGCGGCGAGGCATATGGCGATGACGGCAAGGCTCAATACCTGTGCTTGCTTGAAAGGTCCGAGCATCAGGCTGTCGGTCCGCAAGGCTTCCACGAAAAACCGCTCCACGGAATACAGCATGCCGTACAGCAGAAAAACCTGCCCCTCGAATTTGCGCCTGTTGTCGATGCAGGTGAGAACGAAAAACAACAGCAGGCACCAGATGGACTCGTACAGGAATGTCGGGTGGACCGATTGCCCGTTTACCATGATTGCCCATGGCAGGTCGGTCAGCCCGCCGTGCGCTTCCGCATTAAAAAAGTTTCCCCATCTGCCGATCGACTGTGCCAGTGCAACGGTAGGCGCTACGAGGTCGAGCAGGTTGAGCGGCCGCACTTTCCATAGAAAGCAGAGGATCACCGCTGCGCCGAAGCCGAAGATGAGCGAACCGTGGATGGCAAGCCCGCCTTCGCGGATATTGATGATTTTGAAGAAGTCACCGGCATATTGCGCCCAGTTAAAGATCACGTAGTACAGGCGCGCGCCGATGATTCCCATGGGAATGCAGATGATGACGAAATTCAGTATTTGGTCGGCGGCCAGGCCGTGTTTTGGCGCTCGCTTGCATGAAATCAGCACAGCGACGACCATGCCGGTGGTCAGCAGTATGGCGTACCACATGATATCGATATGAAAAATGGTAAAAGCTACCGGATCGGGTGCAGACATTTGTATTCTCCTTCGTGTTGATAAAGGTGTCGTGCGGAGCGCCGCCCTGAAAGCAGGCGGCATCCGTGCAAAGGAATCCCAGGTTCCGTCTTGCACACTTTTTTTATAGCATAGGGAATATCGGGGGAGATATTCCCGTATGCTTCAAAGAAAGCACAATGCGGAGCGCCGCCCTGAAAGCAGGCGGCATCCGTGCAAAGGAATCCCAGGTTCC
>CAMNSS010000022.1 GCA_946555345.1 uncultured Eubacterium sp.
GGAACGCTTCCCTGCGGCAACGCCGTTCCAATCATTGCGTTCCTTATACCATGAATCCCCTCTGTCCTTCCGATTGGCATTCATGATTCAAGGAACGCTTCCCTGCGGCAACGCCGTTCCAATCATTGCGTTCCTTATACCATGAAGCTCCCCTGTCCCGCCTCGTGTCCATTCGGAAGCAAATGCGGCAGTCACTTTCGTCTGTCCGCCGCACCGCCTGACAATTCACAAAATGCCCGCTCACTCGATATTCTGCACCTGCTCGCGGATTTTTTCGATCTCGCTCTTCGTTTCCAGCATCAAAGAGGTAATCTCCAGGTCATTAGCCTTCGAGCCGATCGTATTCGCTTCCCGATTCATTTCCTGCACCAGAAAATCCAGCTTCTTCCCCACTGGGCCATTGCTCGCGGAGAGGATGTCCGCAAGCTGCTTCATGTGGCTGTCAAGCCGCACCAGCTCCTCCGTGATATTAGACTTGTCCGCAAACACGGCGGCTTCCGCCAAAATCCGTTCCTCCGGGATAATCGAAGCATCGCCCAAAAGTTCCTGCATACGGCCGTTCAGCTTTTCCACGTAATCCTTCACCACCAGCGGCGCACGGGTCTCTATCTTTCCCACAAGCTCCCGCACAAGCCCGCCGCGCATCATCAAATCCTCCGAAAGCTTCCCGCCTTCTGCCAGCCGCATCTCGTCCAGATTATCTGCCGCAAAGCGCACCGCCTGGCCGATTGCCGCAATCACTTCATCCTCATCCGCCACATCCGGCACGCTTTTCATCACGTCCGGCATACACGCCAGCAATTTAAGGTCGATCTCGCCTGCAAGCTGGTAGGTGCGCTTTAGCTCCGCCAGATTATCCATGTACTGCTTTGCCGCAAGCGCATTGAGCTTGATCAGCATATCGTCCTCTGTAATATTCTCCACGATAACGGAAACCTCCGCCTTCCCGCGCCTCACCTTTTCCCGCACCAGCGCCCTGATTTTTTCTTCTGCGAAGGAATACCGCTTAGGCATCTTGATATTAATGTCCGCATAGCGGTGGTTTACCGTCTTGATTTCAGCGATTACATTCCGCTTGCCATCGGAATATTCCCCGCGGCCGAAACCTGTCATGCTTTTTATCATTTTTTCTCCATGGCCTTTCCGTTTGTGATAAAATAAGTATAGCACAGATACTGTAAGGAGGAAAGAAATATGTCATTTGACGGCATGGCCACATTAGCGGCAGTAACAGAATTTAAAGATAGGCTTACCCTGGGCAAAATCGAAAAGATCTACCAGCCGCAGCCGGAGCAGCTCGTCTTTATCATCCATACGAAAGCGGGCAAGCAAAAGCTTTTCATCTCCGCCAGCGGCAGCCACGCTGCAATGTACCTGATCGAAAACACGCCGGAAAACCCGCCTGCGCCGCCCGTCTTCTGCATGGTGCTGCGAAAGCACCTCAGCGCCGCGCGCATCACCGATATCGTGCAATACGAAAACGACCGCATCGTGGAAATCCTCCTCGAAACCGTAAACGAGCTGGGCTTTTCCGTGAACAAAAAACTCACCGTGGAAATCATGGGGAAACACAGCAACGTATTTCTCATCGATGTCGCTACGGATAAGATCATCGACAGCATCAAGCACGTTTCCATCGACGTCAACCGGGCAAGGCAAATTTTGCCGGGAAAAACGTACCAATACCCGCCTTCCCAAAAAAAGACGCCTTTCATGGAAATCACGCAGGAGGATATCGAACGCTTCCTCACCGGCCAGCTCCAGCCAGAGCGCAGCCTCCTGGCAAACATCCAGGGGATTTCACCTGCCCTGGCGGAAAGCATCGCCGCCAAACAGGATGCCCATAGCTGCTATGAAACGCTGAAAAACCTAGCCAGTGCGGCGGCAAACGGGAACATTTCCCCCGTCGTTTACACCGACGAAAACGGCCGCCCCGTGGACTTTCATATCATGCCGCTTTCCGTATACGAGAATGCCTGCCGCGCGCTGTCCTTCGAGACGCTAAGCCAGGCAGCCAGCTACTATTTCAGCAACCGGGAATCTTCCAATACCATCAAGCAGAAAGCAAGCGACCTGCTTCGCATCGTCAAAGCGCACTTGGATAAACTGCAGTTAAAAATGCAACGTCTGGGCGAGGATTTGCACAAAGCAGAAAACGCAGAGAAGTACAGGTTGTACGGAGAGCTTCTGACCGCCAACCTCCATATCGCCAAGGCGGGCGCTTCCTCCGTCACCGTCACCAGCTATTACGATGGAAACCCGCTCGACATCCCGCTCGACCCCAAGCTTTCGCCTGCGAAAAATGCACAGCGTTATTACAAAAAATACGGCAAATCGAAAACCGCCGTCAAGGAAAAGAAATTACAGCTTTCCGAGACCACCCGCGAAATCGAGTACCTGCAATCCGTGATGAGCTATATCGAAAAGGCGGGCAGCATCGAAGAAATCGAGCTTTTGCGGCAGGAGCTGACCGAAACGGGCTTTATCCGCTACAAGAAGAGCCGCCAAGAAAAAAACAAAAACGCCAAGCCGAAGCCTTACACCTACCGCCTGCCATCGGGAAGAACCGTGCTGGCCGGCAGGAACAACAAGGAAAACGATTGGCTCACATTCAAAAAAGCCGCTACAAGCGACATATGGTTCCATACGAAGGATATTTCCGGATCTCACGCCATCCTCGTCCTGGACGGGCAAGAACCAACAGAGGAAGATCTCTTTGCCGCTGCCGCCATCGCAGCATATCACAGCAAAGGAGCGGATTCGGAAAACGTCCCGGTGGACTATGCGAAAGCCCGCTATGTAAAAAAACCATCCGGGGCAAAGCCGGGGATGGTCATCTTCACGCATAACCGCACATTGTACGTCAACCCTAAGCTGCCGGAATGAACGCCCTGCGCCCTCTTTGCTGCGCCGCCTTGATACCAGCTTTTCTGCGCCTGCTTTGCCGTCCGGTCCCGGGCAAAAAATGCGGCGGGCTTTTCAATCGTTTTTTGCTTACAAAGCCTCCATCCATTCGATCATCTTGGCAATCACCTCATCGCCCCGGCTGTCTGCATTGCCGTTATGGATTTCATGGAACAGGCCTGGCCACTCGATGTATGTAATGGCATCGCCTTTTTCGGCCAGGCGTTTTGCGATGCGCCTGCTGCCTTCAATGCTGCAAATCTTGTCAGCATCGCCGTGCATCAAAAGCAACGGAATGGCGGACGCCCTCCCGTTATCCTCCTGTGTGCCATCTTCAAGGCGCAGCCCGATCTCGAAGCCATCCACGGCGCACAAGGCCGATATCCTGTTATGAACCATCGGGTTATCCTTGTACGGCTTCACCGACTGCGGATGGCCCAAGGTGTTTTCGTTGACCTCGGAACTAATGGTAAAGGATGGCGCAAACCTTGCGATAAGCTTTACCAGCTTGTACAGCGCCGCTGGAACGGGACGCACCAGCCTGATCCAGGGAGCGGATATGATATAAGCGGACAGTTTGTCATTCATCGCCCCCCTGTTCCTGTAATCCAACACGATGTTTCCACCCATGCTGTGGCCATACAAAACGATATCCTTCTGCGGGTACAGATGCGATGCATATTCCAAAAGTGCGCTGATATCCGCCAGCACTTCGTTTCTCGGCGCACAATGCCCTTTTTTGCCGATGGAATCCCCATGGCCCCGCAGATCAAGGGCGAGCGATGCGATCCCCTGCTGGCGAAAGCGTTCCGCCACCCGATCGAACCTGCCGCCATATTCCCCGATCCCGTGAACGATGCAGGCCACTTTCTGCGGATCTTCAAAAGGCCAGGAATACCCTTGGATCTTTCCTTCCGCAAGCTGTCTCAAAATAAAAGTTTCATACATACCGCCGTCTCCAAATCAAGCAAATTTTCAAAAACCACTGCAACGGTTCAATAGATTTCCTAATTATTACAATCACCGTGCTTTTTCTTGAAAATTTTTCCTTTAAAAAATAAAATTCTCTTACACAACTTCATTCGCTAAAATCCGACAAAATTCTACAGATGCCCGATCATCTGGGAAAGGAGGCGCACGATGAAAAAAGCATGTACATTATGCGGCTGCACGTACGGGATACACACTTTCAAAGCCGGCCATGTATGTGAGGACTGTCTGCAAGAACTGAAAACAGATTATCAGTCTGACAGTCATGTGCACACCAAGAAATAGTACGAAAAGTGCTATCTTTTGCGTCGGTTTTTCTGAATGGAGTTGTGCTTTTTCTGGGCATTTAACCGCTTTCTCGTCTTTGGCTTCATCACCGAAAACCCAAACCTGCCCAGCGGCGTTTTCGCAAGGGCGAAATAATGCCCGTGGTTATAGGCCACAAGCCCTGCCTCCTCAAGGCACAGCCTGCCCGTTTCATCCATCAGCGCTTCATCTACCGATACGTTGACGATTTCCGCCAGGAACATATCATGCGAACCCAGCTCTTTCACCTCTGTCACCCGGCACTCGATATTGACGGGCGACTCTGCAATGGACGGGCAGGAAACCTCCTTGCTTTCTGCCGCCGTCAGCTTCAGCGCTTCAAATTTATCGATATCACGCCCGGACTTCACGCCGCAGTAATCAGCGGCAAATGCCAGCTTTTCCGTCACAAGGTTGATGACAAACTCTCCCGCAGCTTTGATAAACCTGTAGGAATGCCGCTCTTTCCTCACCGAAATATACGTCATCGGCGGCTCGGAATTGACGATTCCCGTCCAAGCGATCGTGATAATATTTTTTTCTTCTCCAGTTCCACACGAAACCATCACAGCAGGCACCGGATTCAACATCGTTCCCGGTTTAAACGCTATCTTCGCCATGCAAATTTCCTCCTCTATAAAACGCCGCTTCCAAGCAGGCGCAAAACCTTGCGAAAGTCCTCGGGCAGCGGGCTTTCAAATTCCATATATGCTTGTGTTACAGGATGGGTAAACCCTAAAACGCCTGCATGCAGCATCTGCCGCTTCACGTGCAGCTTATCCGCCGCCTTGTGTTTTGCAGGCCCGTACAGCGCATCTCCCAGAAGCGGATGCTTGATATATGCCATATGAACCCTGATCTGATGCGTCCTTCCCGTTTCCAACGCCGCCTCTATGAACGTAAACTGCCCCAGCCGCTCCAGCACCTTATAATGCGTGACGGCATTTTTTGAATGGATGTCCGTAACGGCATTGCGCAGCCTGTTTTTGGGGTCGCGCCCGATCGGCGCATCTATCGTGCCTTCACCATCTTTGATATTATTATATACGATCGCACGGTAACGCCTGGTAATCGTATGCGCCGCAAGCTGCTGTGATAAAGCGCCATGCGCTTTGTCGTTTTTTGCCACCATCAGAAGTCCGCTCGTATCCTTGTCGATCCGATGCACGATGCCCGGGCGGATCACGCCGTTGATCGAAGACAAATTCTCCCCGCAATGATGCAAAAGTGCATTGACCAGCGTCCCTGAAGCATTCCCGGCCGCCGGGTGGACGACCATCCCGGCAGGCTTATCGACCACTAAGACGGATTCATCCTCGTATACGATGTCGAGGGGAATGTCCTCCGCTTCCGCAGAAAGCCGCCGCGGCTCTGGAATCCGCAAGCTGATTTTATCCCCCGTTTCCGCCTTGCGCTTTTTTTCCCTGCAAACGCTCCCGTTCACCATGACGCCATCCTGCGCAAAAAGCTTCTGGATAAAGCTTCGGGAAAAATCCTCCAAAGCCGCAGAGAGAACCAAATCCAGCCTGGTTCCGCTCATCTCTTCCGTTATGTCAATTTCTACCCGCTGCGGCATATCATGCATCCTTGTTATGCTTCCTTTCAAAAAACAAGATATCCAGCACCATCAGCCCGCAGCCGGTGCAGATAAAAATATCGGCGATGTTAAATACGGGAAACACCCTGAAATCAAAAATATCCACCACATACCCCAGGCTCATGCGGTCGATGAGGTTTCCCAGGCCGCCCCCGCAGATAAATGCGATGGAAGCCAGCATCAGCTTATCCCACGATTTCCGCTTGCGAAACAATAGCACCAGCCCGGCGGCAATTACGGCGAGGGGAAGAGCCTCTAAAACCAGCCACTGTCCTTCCCACATACTGAACGCCGCGCCCTTGTTTTGCACGTACGTGAAATGAAAGATGTCCTCGATCACGGGAATCGTCTCCCACGGGTTCAAGTTGGATACCACCAAGTATTTCACCACCCTGTCAAACACGATGACAAAAGCGGCGATCAGATAATAAACCATATGAAAATGGGGCGAAACCGCCCCGCCTCCTTTAGAATTTTACATTTCTTACGCTTCTCACTGTATTCTTGTTGTTTTGGCCGCGATTGCTCTCCGCATAATTATATGTTCCCCGTGATGGCTGCGGCGCATTGCCGCCGCTAGCGGCCGCGCTCCCGCCCGGCAAATCATCGAAATCATCCACGCCCAGTTCTGGGAACATCTCGCCGCTGAGCGATTCAAACCGTTGCAGCTCTGATTCCAGAAGCTGTTTATACCTGGTCCTGAAATTGATGAACCTGGCCTTCATCGCCTCGCTTTCCTCGCTGATCCGATCAGCCATATCCCGCGCTTCCTTCTGCATCAGCTGTGCGTCCAGTTCTGCGTTTTTCAAAAGGATTCCAGCTCTTTTTTCTGCGCTGGCCGAAATATCCGCCATCAGGGTCTTCGCCGTTTCAAGCGTTTCCAGCACTGTCCCTTCCGTTCCCCTGTACCGTTCCAGCTCCTCTACCAGCCTGCTGTTTTCTTCTTTCGTCTGCCGCAGCTCGTCCAAAAGCCTTTCCAAATCGATGGTGATTTCATCGAGAAATTCATTCACTTCCTCTTCTTTGTATCCGCGAACGACCCTCGTAAATTCCTTTTCCTGTATATCGATTGGCCTGATCATATTCTGCCTCCTTTGCTTTCATCAAATCACTTCCACGGATTCACGTCATCGGCGTTGCTACCGGCAAAATTATACGGCTTGCTGTCTCCCTGCGCAGAGATCGCTACGTTTTCAGGGGCAAAAATGAAGATATTGTTTGCGACCTTCTGCACGTTCCCGTTCAACGCATAGGTCGCGCCGCCTAAAAAGTCAAAGATTTTTCGTCCCGTGTCAGCATCCAGCTTCTCCAGGTTGACAATAATCGGTTTCCTGCTTTTGAGGCTGTCCACCAGCTTGGCGCATTCATCAAAACCCTTCGGTTCAATCACTACGAGCTTAAACGCATTGGTCAATGCTTTCACCGTCCTGTTCTGCATAGGAACTACATTCGTCATATCGTATTTTGGGGCAGGCGCAACGGTCTGCCGCGTCTCGACTGGCTTCCTGTCATAATAGCTGTTTTTCTGGCTGTACTCTTCTTCTGCTTCTATTTCTTCCTCATCGTAATCCTCAAATCCCATTAAATCCTTAAATTTTGAAAAAACGCCCATGGCTACCTCCTATTTATTGTAGTTCCTCTCTCCGAATATTGCGCTGCCCACCCTGACCAGGTTCGATCCAGCCTCGATCGCAACAGGAAAATCGTGCGACATTCCCATCGACAAGTATTTGAAATCCAGCCTTGGGTGATCGATCTTGCCAAACAGGTCATACTGTTTTTTTACCGCTTCAAAATATACCCTGATATCTTCCGGGGCATCCGCATAAGGCGCAATGCACATCAAGCCCCTGATCCTGACATTTTCACACGCCTCCAGGATTTTCTTGATCAGCGCTTCCGTTTCATCGGTGCTAATGCCGAATTTGCTTTCTTCCCCTGCGGAATTGACCTGGATCAGGATGTCCATGGTTTTATCGTGCGCCGCCGCCCGTTTATTGATCTCCTGCGCCAGCTTATACGAATCAACCGAATGAATCATGGATACCTTGTCGATGATGTACTTCACCTTATTGGTCTGCAAATGCCCGATCATGTGCCACCTGACGGGTTTTACCGCATCAAACTTGTCCATGATTTCCTGGACCTTGTTCTCGCCGATATCCGTAACCCCGGCGTCTATGGCGATGTTGATCTCCTCCGGCGTCCTCGTCTTGCTGACCGCACAAAGAAGCACATCGTCTGCGGCTTTCCCGCATTGCTGCGCGCAAGCGCTGATCTGTTCGTTGATTTTTGAAAGGTTCTTTCTGATATCCTCCATCATTCATTCTCCTTTTTCGTCTGTTTTTCTGCCTTCTTCTGCGCTTCCTTTTCCAATTCTTTCTCCAGTGCGCTTGCCGGATGCTTCAAAACCTCGTCGTATACATCCACCGTATACACCTGGTTTCCTTCTTCATCCATGAACGTAACGTCGTCGATCACGGACTGCTCTTGATTGTATGCGATAATCCTGATCCTGGTAAAGACGTTGCGCCCGTTTTTATCGATGACGTAGACGCCCTTCTGCCCGTCCTTTTCGATGATGCACTTGTTATCGATGATAAGCCCTTCATTATCGCTGGTAACGATGCTCATTTCCTCTGCCCGGCTTTCGCTGAACGCCTCATAAAAAACATTGAGGTAAAAAATAACGCGGAAGTCATCGCTGTCCTTTTCCTTGCTGATGCTCTGGATCTTTGCCTTCACGCTGCCTTCCGGTAATTCCAGGGTAACGCTGCGGCCTTCGCTGTAAGTCTCCGCCGTATCCCGGTCCACCCAGCATAATATGTACCAGGCGTCATCCCAGGACACCTTGTAGACAGGCTCGCCCTTGATCACGGATTTCCGCTCCAGGCTGGCCGGATGATAAGAAAGGCTTTCTACCTTCTCCCGTTTTATTTTCTCCATCCGCGCCGGAGTAAAGTAATCCTCATAACCGTCGATTTGCAGGCTGAAAACCCCGCTCATCGGCGATGTGTATTCTTCGGAAAGGCCATCGTAACCTTTCAGCCGCTTGGTATATTCGCTAAACCTGGGTTCTTCCTCACTTTCCCCTCCCTTTGGCGTTACGGAAACGAGGGGCGTGCCTTTTTTAATGGAAGACCCCTCCGCCACAAGGTAGCCGATATCCCCTGATTCTGCGGCAATCCCGATCTTTTCATCCTTGATAAAATATCCTGTCGTATCATAGGATAACTTGAGGTTGCCTGGTTTCAGGGTCTGTGTGGTTTCAAAGATATCCGTAACCCGCGGCAAAACTTCGACAACCACATATAGTAGAATTAACAGCACAACATAAATACATATTGCCTTTTTGGTATGTTTCGAAAGCTTGTTCTTCATTGTCTTATTTTACACCAAAGATTTCCGGCTTGCAATGCGCTATGTCCTTATTTTCTCTATTTCTTCGACGATTTTAGCCTCGTCCTTGGAAAACCGGCTTTTATCCTGTATAAATTGATCGTATAAATCAGGACGGCGCTGTTTCGTCAGCAAAAGAGCCTCCCGGAATCTCCACAAGGCAATCAGCTTATGGTTGCCGGAAACCAGCACTTCGGGAACTTGCATCCCGCAGTATTCCCGCGGCTTCGTATATTGCGGATGTTCCAAAAGCCCCGAATAAATGGATTCATCCAGGGCAGAATGTTCATTGCCCAAAACGCCGGGCAGCATCCTGGCGACGGAATCGATCAGGACCATAGCTGGAAGCTCCCCGCCCGTAAGGACGTAATCGCCGATCGACACTTCTTCGATGTCCCAATAATCCAGCGCCCGCTGGTCCACGCCCTCGTAATGCCCGCACAGGATCACAAACGAATCGAGCTTTGCCAGCTCCTTAATCTTTTCAGCATCGAGGATTTTGCCGCGGGGCGACATATATACGATTTTCTTCTCCGCCGCATCTACCGATTGCAGTGCGCCGAAGATGGGATCAGCCATCATCACCATGCCCCCGCCGCCGCCAAACGGATAATCATCGGCTTTGTTGTGCTTGTCATGGCTGAACGCCCTGATATCCGTAAATTGCAACTTTAGAAGACCCTTTTCCACAGCTCTTCCCAAAATGCTGCTTCCGATTACCGAATGGAACATCTCCGGAAACAGCGTCAGTACATCTATGTTCATCGCCTTGCGACCGTTTTCTCCCAGCGGCGGATTATATGGGCCATACGCCCCGCTGGCGGCTGCGGGCAGCTCGCTGGCAGGTGATGCAGCTCCCCCGCTTTCCCGCTCGCCCAGCGGTCCGTTTGCCCGCTTTTCTTTCTGTCCGGCTGTGCGCTGCGCATTTTCCCCATTTTCCGCCGCACGCTGCATACATTCACCTTTTGGCGCATCACGCTCCGCCAGTAGCGCGCTTTCTTGTGCTGTGGGCGGTACGTTTCCCCCATTTTCCTGTAGCTTATCTTCGGGCTGCGCACCTGCGTTTTCTTCCCCTGCGTCAGGCCGCTTCACATCCCGTTCGGTTGTGGATTGCCCGTCTGTGGGCCGTCCGGCTTCCCCATCTGCACATTTCGCATTTTGCCCTGCCCTGCTCCTCACCCATTTGCATACGATGCATTTATTCCAACTGCCCATTCGCACACCTTACGTCCTTCCCCGCAAACATCAGAGATCGAGAAGCCCTGCTGGAAGCCTCACCTCGATTTCTCCCTGCCGCATATCGATATTTATCACAAATTCATCCACCTTGGGAATCAAAAGCTGTTTTCCGTTTTCCCGCTCCACCTCAAAGATATCCTGCGCCGTATTTTGCAGGACATTGACAACCTTGCCGAGCGGCGTGCCGTCCTGCTCCTTTACAGCCATGCCGATCAGGTCCCGCACATAAAACTGCCCTGCGGGAAGCACGGGCAGGTCCGCCTCCGTGATAAAAAGATCCTTGCCCTTGGCCGCTTCCGCACCGTTCCGGTCGTCGATCCCGGAAAGCTTTAAAATCACCATGTGCTTTTGCAGCCTCACGTTTTCCACTGCAAGAAGCGCATCCCCCATATAGATAGCATCCGCTCTTTCATATGCCTCCGGGCTATCCGAATAGTTGTAGACCTTGACCTCGCCTTTCAGCCCCACCGCATTCACGATTTTTCCAATTTTTATCTTTTCCATTTCGATTTCCATATAATACAGCACAGGCACATATACCGTAACAATATATGTGCCTCTTATGCATCTCTTATGTGTCTTTATTGAACGATTTCAACCACTACCTTGGCGTTCGCTTTCGTGGCTGCCGCTTTCACGACGGTACGGATAGCCTTGGCGATCCTGCCCTGCTTTCCGATGACTTTTCCCATGTCTTCCGGCGCTACTTTCAGTTGTATCACCGTAGTGCCGTTTGACTGCGATTCTGAAATTTCAACTGCCTCCGGATGTTCAACCAGCGACTCTGTAATTGCACGAACTAACTCTACCATTGGTTTCACCACTTTCTATAAGATGCCGCTTTTTTTGAACAGCTTCTTTACTGTATCTGTTGGCTGCGCACCGTCTCCTAGCCATTTTTTCGCTCTTTCTTCATCGATTTTGATGTCGGCAGGATCGGTCAGTGGGTTATAATAGCCGATTTCCTCGATGAACTTGCCGTCGCGCGGCGCCCTCACGTCTGCAACTACCACGCGGTAAAAAGGTTTCTTGTGCGCTCCCATTCTCTTCAGTCTGATCTTAACCATTCTCTTATTTCCTCCTAAATATCATAATTTAATAATTGTTTATCCTGTACAGGGATGTTAAAACCCCCGGAACATTCGATTCATTTTGCCGCCCTTGCCCATGAAACGCTTCATCATCTTCCGCGATTCTTCATAACGTTTCACAAGCTGGTTGATTTTCGAGACGGGCTGTCCTGACCCGGCGGAGATCCGCCGCCTCCTGCTGGCGTTGAGGATGGATGGGTTTTCCCGCTCCTTCCTGGTCATGGACTGGATAATCGCTTCCATCTGGGCGAACTCTTTTTCGCTTTTTTGCATATCCATGTTCTTCATCGCCTTATTGTTTGCGCCCACGCCCGGCATCATGTCCAGCACTTTGCCAATGCCGCCCATTTTCTTGATTTGCCCCATCTGCTCCAGAAAATCCTCCAGCGTAAAGCTGCTTTTCCGTATTTTCCGTTCCAGTTCGAGGGCTTTCTTTTCGTCGTAATCTTCCTGCGCTTTCTCAATCAGGGTCAGCATGTCCCCCATGCCCAGGATTCTGCCCGCCATCCGTTCCGGATGGAACGGTTCTAAAGCGTCAAATTTTTCGCCTACGCCGACGAATTTGATCGGCCTTCCCGTCACTTTTTTCGTGGAAAGCGCTGCGCCGCCCCTCGAATCGCCGTCCATCTTGGTCATGATAATGCCGTCTATGCCGAGCTTATTATGGAAACCTTCCGCCGCATTTACGGCATCCTGCCCGGTCAGTGCATCCACCACCAAAAGGATCTCGTGCGGCTTGACCGCTGATTTGATGGTAACGAGTTCTTCCATCAGTTCTTCATCGATTTGGAGGCGTCCCGCCGTATCGACGATCAGCACATTACAGCCTCTGCGCTCCGCTTCCTTCATTGCCGCCAGTGCGATCTTCTCCGGCTTTTGGCAGTCCCGCATGGTGAATACCGGCGTATCCACAGCGTTCCCGACGACTTCCAGCTGGTCGATCGCCGCAGGCCTGTATATATCGCAGGCGCAGAGCATTGGGTTCTTGCCGTTTTTCTTCAAATAGTTTGCCAGCTTGCCGCAGGTAGTCGTCTTACCTGTACCCTGAAGACCGACCATCAGGTAAACGGTAAAACCTTTCGGGGAATAGGTGAGCTTGCTTCCCGTGCCGCCCATCAGCTCGGTCAGCTCTTCGTTTACGATTTTGATAACCTGCTGTCCTGGCGTCAGGCTAGCCATGACTTCCTCGCCCAAGGACTTCTCCTTGACGCCTGCCACAAATTCCTTCACGACCTTGAAGTTGACGTCCGCTTCCAAAAGCGCCAGCTTGACTTCGCGCATGGCAGCGTTGATATCGGCTTCCGTCAAGCTTCCCTTGCCTTTCAGCCCTTGAAATACGCCTTGCAGTTTTTCTGATAATCCTTCAAATGCCATCGGATTATTCCTCCAAATTATCTATAATTTCTTTTGCTTTCTTTAGCTCCCTGATTACGGCGGCCAATGTGCCTTGCGGTGCGGCGGATTCCATGCAATCGGCTGCTTGCAACGCTAAAAAACCTGCTCCAGCGGGCTTTGCATCCGGATGCACGGCGGCGGCCTCTGCCGCCTCTGCGCCCTTTTCAGATATTGCGGGTTTTCCAGCCTTTGCGGCTAAAAGGCCTTCCAAATCCGCTCCCCCGCCAAAACACCCTGCCGCAAGCCCCATATCTTGCGCCTCTGGAACGCCGTCTCTTTGCAGCTGCGCAATTACGCCATCTATAATTTCATCGATTTCGCTGATCGCAGTCCGGCTTTTTTCAAATTTCGCCACAAGCCCCAGCTTCGATTCGTATTCATGCAACGCCTTTTCGGCATTCTTAAGCGCATCATGGACGCCCTGCCTGCTGATCTGAAATTCCCCGGCAATCTCCGACAGCGTGAGATTTTCTTCGTGATATAGCGCAATCACTTCCCGCTGCCGTTTTGGAAGAAGCTGCCCATAAAAATCGTAAAGCAGGCTTGCCTGTGTAATGTCATCTATCTTCATCTCATCATCCTTTGACAAGTAAAAACACTTGACGCTATGCCAGTATACAATATTGTTCCTGCATTGTCAAGCTTTTTTGCTTTGCATCTCAACTGGAGGCCTCCCCCCTTTTCTTCATCTGCCGCAACTCCTCTTTCTGGCAAGGTGTGAGCCGAAAACTCTCCCTTGCCTTTTGCAATGCTTTGTTATAGGTAAAAGCATCCAGCGTGCAGCTCTGCATAAATGCCCTGGTTTCATCGTAAAACTTCACGAAGCAGACCGAAAGCAGCCATGCGACAGCCATTTTCACATAATATCCCCCATGGGTAATGCTTTCGGCGATCCGGAAAATACGTTCCAAATAGTCTTCCTTTACATAATAATCCAGCAGCATCACAACGCCGAAGCGGACATCATATTCCGAACCAGAGGCAAGGTATTTCTGCAAAAATGCATAAGTTTCATCCGGATATTTCTTCACTTCCTTTAGTCCTGCGCAGAAAGTATCGCAAACCGCCCAGTTTCTGATTTTCGGGACAAACGCTTCGATCTGATGGAAAAAAGCATCCCGTTCAGGCTTTTTCTGGACGCCGATGAGCATTCCCTGGAGCATGATTTCTTCGTAGTAATCATCGCCGGTCATGGCAATCAGGCTGTCTACGTCTTTATCCCATTTTTTGGAAAGCTCTTTCGCATACTGCCGCAGAACCGGCACCCGCACGCCGACGATGGCCTGCTCCCCCGGAACAAGCTGGCTGTGAAATTCCTTGTATGCCTCGTCCCGCAAAGAAAAAATATCGTCCCGGATCGTTTTCTTTGTAATCATTTCGTTCGTTCCAACCGTAATGTTTTGATTCATTTCTATTTTTTTCCTTTTTTTCTTTTATTGCTTTTTAATTCCTGTTGTTTTTTCCACACACTTATGGTATTTATTATAGTACAGTGCCGGCATAACCACAAGCAGGCACAAGCATTCTCACAGAAAGCGAGGCCATGAAGCATGAGACGAAAAGACAGGGAAATGAACAAAGAATTTGCGTTAAGCATAGCGGATAAATGCGAATATGCCACACTGGCAATGGTTGACCCTGGCGGCAAGCCTTATTGCGTGCCAGTCACCATCGCCTGTGACGGCGGCGCCGTTTACTTTCATACCGCCAAGGAAGGGCAGAAAATAGATGCGCTCCGAAACAACCCTGCTGTATGCATGAGCTGTGTCGGGGACACCTGCCGGGCGACGGATAAATTTACCACCGAATTTGAATCAGCCATCCTGTATGGAAATGCTGCCGAAGTGAGTGCAGATAGCGAAAAGATCCATGCGCTCCGCCTGATCTGCCAGCGGCATACACCCGCCAATATGCACCAGTTCGACGCATCCATCGAAAAGAGCCTTTCCCGCACCGGCGTATGGAAAATAGAAATCACCAGCATCACCGGGAAACGGAAAAAATACGACAGACGCGGGGAAGAAATGAAGTTCGGCCGCATGGAGTAACATAAAAAATGCAGAGGCAAATGGAGGCTAGTTGTACAAAGCAATGAAGGCCAGGCGTATAAAAACAGCAAAACAAATCAAAACCAAGCGCCGCAATCAGACAGTAAAAATACAGCGCACAAATCGAAAAAAGATGACTGACATAGGAAATGCGCCAGGCAAATGAATACAGCGGACAGTCAATCCGGCAGACAATTTAACATAAAGCCAACCGCCTGCCTTCCGCCTCAACCAATGAATCAACAGATAAAAGGAGAAATTTATAATGAAACGAAAAATCATTAAGATAAATGAAGAAAAATGCAACGGCTGCGGCCTTTGTGCAAAAGCCTGCCATGAGGGGGCAATCGGCATGATCGGCGGCAAAGCAAAGCTGCTGCGCGATGATTACTGTGACGGACTGGGCGACTGCCTTCCAGTATGCCCGGCAGATGCCATATCCTTCGAGGAAAGGGAAGCTGCCGCTTATGACGAAGCCGCCGTAAAAGCCAACATGGCGCAAAATGCCAAAGGACAAACACACGCACATGATTCCGGTGCGCCAAACACCGAAGCGCAGGCGCACGGCGATTGCGAATGCCATCACGGGCATCCGCATGAAGACAATCATGGACACGGCAAATGCGAAAAGCAACATGAACACGTGCATGGCCATAGCGGCGGCTGTATGTCAACAGCCTTCAACGGCGCAATTTCCAAAAACACAAGCTCTGGTTGCGGCGGCCACAATGCGCCTGCCGGTAAAGAAAACGCTGAATGCGGCGGCCACAATGCGCCCGCCGATTCCGCCGATATCCCTAGCGCACTCACGCACTGGCCGGTACAAATCAAACTAGCTCCCATTCATGCACCGTATTTTGACGATGGGGATCTGCTGATCGCCGCTGACTGCTGCGCATATGCTTACGGCAATTTCCACGGAAAATTCATGGATGGCAAGATCACGCTCATCGGCTGTCCGAAGCTGGATATGATCAATTACGCCGAAAAGCTGACGGAAATCATCAAATCCAACCACATCAAAAGCATTACCGTAGCCAGGATGGAAGTCCCATGCTGCGGCGGTATGGAACACGCTGTCAAGCAGGCGGTCGCAAGCAGCGGCAAAGATATCGCGCCAGAGATCATCACCATCGGAATCGACGGCAGTTTAAAGGAATGACAATAAGCAGAAAGATTGCCGAAGGGGATTAAAGAGGGTAACAGCCTGCGAAATGATTGCAGGGAATTTAAAGAGACAACAGATGAAAGAATTGCAAGGGATTGAAATGGGCAACAGCCTGCGGAGGGATAACGGGTAAAACCGCCCAGACATAACAACTGGTAAATTTCTAAAAGCATAAAAGTTAATATGCGCTAACCAATACCGCTCTTTCAGAAACACTTACTGCAAACAAAACGGGCAGATGCGGCAAAGCCTTGGCTTGGTTGCATGATCAGGCCAGGATTTTGCCCGCATTTTTGCCTACCCGGCTATTATGCACCACGCCACTGGGATTGCCAGCGATGGCAGCATATTCAATGTTTTGCAGTCTTTTATATTCAAAATGGCAAGCCCGGAACTCAAAATCAGAAAACCGCCGACGATGGACAGCTCCGTCATCATCGTATCGGTAATGAAATTCCCCAAAAGCATCGTCAAGCCATAGATGCTGCCTTGCCAGGCAAACAAAATCACAGCCGCCAGCATCATGCCAATGCCATAAGTGGACGCCAGCACCATGGCAGTGACGAAATCCAGCATGGCATTGGTGAACAAATACGTATGATCCTGATACAGTGCGCTTTGCACGGGTCCCAAGATGGAAAGCGTTCCCACACAAAAAAGCAACGACCCAGTGATGAGGCCTTCCCCTAATCTCCCGTCCCCTGGCTTTCTGGCGGAAGCCTTGCTAATCCTCGTATCCAGTTTCAGCAAATTGCCGATCAGCGTTCCTACCGCCAGGCTTGCGATGAAAAGCACGGGATACTTGCTGTCAGGCATATTCTGCACCACTGCGTTTATGCCGAGGCCAAAGGCAGCCAGTCCCATGGCCGTATAAAGGCTTTGGCTGTATTCTTCTTTTAACACCTTTTTCACGAGGCCGCCAAGCAGGCTGCCCGCAACGATAGCGCCTACATTTACAAATGTCCCGATCATTTCATGTCTCCTTCTGTATCGCCTTCTAAATTTTCAAGCAAAACGCAATCACCTGCCGCCCAGGCACGCCGCCAGGCTTGCGATGCAAAGCATAGCGGCTAGTCCCAGCTTGCTCAATATGCTTTTATCTGCCGCACGCCACCAATCCAATGCAGCCGCTAGCCGCCGAAGAACCCGCCGCAGCCGCTGATCCGTTCAATCACTGCTATTCAAATATGACAGCCAGTCCCAGCTTACCCGTGATGTTTTTATCTGCCGCACGCCGCCCAATCACCGCCGCTAAATTCAATCAAAAACTGCCAAGCATTTTTCTAAACCCAGCCGCACGCCACAGCACGCCATCAATGAAATTCCACAGGCTCATAATCCTGAAGCCCCGCCAGAAACCCTTTCTCGTCGAGTTTTTCCTGAATCAAATCCAGGAGCTGCACGCTGTCGGCGAAGACCGTATGATAATGATAACCCGATGTCACGTTCATCAAAAGGCTCGATTTCCCCGATGCGATTTTCTCCGTAAAACGCTCGATATCCAGCCGTGATTTGATATCCATGTCCGCCCTGAGCACGCCATAAGCCTTGTGATACACGAAGACATCCTTGATCGAGCCGCCCAGATCCACGATCAAGCCCAGCTCTTCTTCCACCTGGTCTTCCGCATGGATCACCTTGAACACGCGGCTGATCCGCTGGCCTGACTGGATCAAATAGCCTTGGTTCATGGACAATATATCATTTCCGGCAGCCCGCAGCAATGCGATATCCTGCACGATCACCTGCCTGCTGACATGAAGCTGCCTTGCCAGGGAAACGCCGGAAATCGGGCGTCTGCCGTCTGCCAAAAGTTTCAGTATTTTCTCCCGCCTTTCTATTCCTTTCATCTATCCACCCCTTTCCTAAATTGCATGGAGATTTTTTAGGGAAATATCGAGAATCGGGGAAGAATGGGTCAATGCGCCGCTGGAGATATAGTCCACGCCCAGATCGGAAAGCGCCGCAATATTTTCCGCCGTAACATTTCCCGACACCTCGATTTCCGCCCTGCCGCCGATGTATGCGGCCGCTTCCTGCATCTCTTCATGCGTCATATTATCCAGCATAATGATATCCGCGCCCGCCGCTACGGCTTCCTTCACCATATCCATATTTTCCACTTCAACTTCTATCTTGCGGACGAAAGGCGCATATTCTTTCGCCATTTCGACCGCTCTTTTCACGCTGCCCGCCGCACCGATGTGATTGTCCTTTAACATCACGCCATCGGACAAATTCAAACGATGATTGCTGCCGCCGCCGACCCGCACCGCATATTTTTCAAAAATGCGGTTGTTCGGCGTCGTTTTCCTCGTATCCAGCAGCTTGATGTCCGTTTCCGCCAGCAGCTCCGCCATCGAACGCGTGCAGGTCGCGATTCCGCTCATCCGTTGCAGATAATTGAGCGCCGTGCGCTCCCCGCAAAGAATCGCCCTGATGTCACCCCGAAGCTTTGCCATGACCTGCCCGGCCTTTACCGCATCGCCGTCTTTTACATGAAGCTCCAGCTCCGAACCATCGTCGAGCAGCGCAAAAACCCGCTCGAACACCTGCAAGCCGCAAACGATACCGGCCTCTTTACAGATTAAATCCGCTTCGCCCCGCTGCGGCATCCGCATCACGCTGTTTGCGGACACATCCTCGCTAGTGATATCCTCACGCAGCGCGCTCATGATGAGCGGATCTACATTCAATTTTAACGCAACCTGATCAAACATTTTCTTCACGCCTCCTCGCCGTTTCTTCCATTTTATCAAATACCAACTGCCGATACAGCCGTTCAAGCTGCTTGGCATCCTTATAGTCTTCCAAATTCACGTATTGCGATACATCTTCGGCCTTTGCGTTGGCAGCCGCATTAGCGTCGCCAGCTTCGGCCTTCATATCGGCAGACGCACCCTCAGCAGCCGCACCAGCAACGGTCTCGTCCTTTGCACCAGCGCCAGCAACCCCGGCCTTTGCACCAGCATGGAAAGCCGCACGCCCAGTTCTTGCATCAACACCAATATCCCCGGCCTTCGCATCAACATCAGCGCCCGCACCTTCCGCTCCGCGCGAAGCCATGTCCTGCGCTGCACGGCCTGCAAACACCAAGCTCTCCAACAGGGAATTGCTCGCAAGCCGGTTCCTGCCATGGACACCATTACACGCCGTCTCCCCGACCGCATAGAGCCTGTCCATCGATGTCCTGCCCTGGTGATCCACCTGGATGCCGCCCATAAAATAATGCTGCGCCGGCACGACCGGAATGCATTCCTTCGTCACATCGTACCCCATCTGGCGGCAATGCCCCGCAATGTTCGGAAAATGGTTTTCGATCTCCTCATCGGGAATGCCCCTAAGATCCTCCCATACAAACTCCGTGCCGTCCTTTTCCATCTGCTTTTTAATCGCAGCGGTCAGCCTGTCCCGCGGCATCAACTCATCTGCAAATCGCTCCATGTTCTTATCGTACAGGCGCGCTCCTTCCCCGCGGACGGATTCGGAAATTAAAAAGCTCCTGCCATCCGCTTCATCATACAGGGTCGTCGGATGAATCTGCACATAATCGAGATCCCGGCACGCAATCCCATGCTTAATAGCGATAGCAATGGCATCCCCCGTCAAATGCCTGTAGTTGGTCGAATGCTCATATAACCCGCCGATTCCGCCGCAGGCCAGCACCACATCACCCGCCGAACAAGCCGCAAGGCTTCCATCCTTCATCCTGACCACAGCGCCAACGCACCGATTCCCGCAACATATAATATCGACCAGCGTGGTATATTCCAGCATGGTAATATTGCTACATTGCCGCACGGCGGAAAGCAACTTGCTCGTGATTTCCTTTCCCGTGATGTCTTCATGGAAAAGCACACGGCTTTCCGAATGCGCGCCTTCCTTGGTGAAGGCGAGGGAACCATCCTCGTCCCGCTCGAAATCAACGCCAATCTTCAAAAGATCCTCCACCACATCGCCGGAAGAGCGTATCATGATCTCGACGGACTTGCGGTCATTTTCATAATGTCCCGCACGCAGCGTATCCTCAAAATATGCCTCGTAATCGTCCTCGTCCTTCAGCATACACATACCGCCCTGCGCCAAATAGGAATCATTGCTTTCCAGATCGGCCTTGGTGATGAGCAATATCTGCTTTTCTGCAGGAAGCTTGAGCGCACAGTAAAGCCCTGCGCATCCGCTCCCGGCAATTAAAATATCTGTTTTCATGGTTATCGCCTGTCCCTATGCTCGTACTCCTTGTACGTATCCTGTTACAATAGCTTCATCGTGCCATAGTATACCACGTATATTGCCACCTGACAAGACATCTGTTTATATGAATAATTTACATTTGTATTGACACCTGGCGGCCGCTTCTATATAATCACACGTAATGGCAAGTATTTCACGGCAATTATTTAACAATTATTTGACAGTTATTCACGAAATACCGTTTTGGAGGTAATAAAGGTGTTGACAAAAGAGATGCAGGAAGAGATCCTGCGATTAAAGAAAGAAAATGATGTTTGTATTTTAGTGCATGCCTACCAGAGCCACGACATATGGGAGGTCGCCGACTACATGGGCGATTCCTACGGATTGAGCCTGAAAGCGGCAAAAGCCCCGCAGAAAACGATATTGATGTGCGGCGTGCGTTTTATGGCAGAAACCGTCAAGATCCTGTCCCCTGAGAAAAAAGTCCTGCTCGCAAACCCGCTGGCCGGATGCGCCATGGCCGACCAGCTGGACGCCGCCCGGCTAACGGAATTAAAAAAGCAATACCCTGGCCATACCGTAGTGGCCTACATCAATACGACGTCAGAGCTGAAAACCATATGCGACGTATGCGTCACCTCATCGTCAGCGCCGAAAATCATTAAAAATATGAAGGAAAAAGATATCCTTTTCGTGCCGGACTGCAATCTGGGCGCATGGATCGCAAAGCAAGTGCCGGAAAAAAACATCCAGCTGATCGACGGCGGATGCCCTGTCCATGCGAATGTCACCATCGATGCCGTCCGCAAAGCGAAAAAGCGCCATCCAAATGCACTGCTCCTGGTTCACCCGGAATCGCTGCCCGAGGTCACGGAAAACGCCGATTATGCGGGAAGCACGACAGGGATCATGGATTTTGCGAAAAAGAGCGAAGCGAAGGAATTTATCATTGGAACGGAAAACAGCATCGTGCAGCATTTGCAGTTTGAATGCCCGGACAAGACTTTTTACCCGCTTTCCAAGGGCTGCGTATGCAACGATATGCGCCTGACAACGCTGGCTGATGTATATGGCTGCGTCAAAGGAACCTGCGGAGAGGAAATCACGCTGGCAAGCGATGTGATGAAAAAGGCCAGAAGGTGCATCGATACGATGATCGAGTTAGGAAAGTGATGGATGCGGCGTGCGGGAAATGATGGGCGCGGCGCATCGAACGACTTTAGGTGCGGGGCACAGGTAGAAAGCGGCGGGCGATGCGGGCGAGGAACGGCAGGGTGCGGCGCGCAAGTGGAAAGCGGCGCATCACGCAAGTGCTTTATCCGCATTATGCGGCGCATGAAAAGCGGCGCGCAGCGCGCGGTGTGCACCGTTGCTTTAACCCGTTATCGCTTTATCGCTTTGCCTCCGCATCACGCAAGACTTGGCATCACGCCACCTGCTTCATGTTAGCTTAACCGCTTCCACATTTCCCGTTACCGGGTTTCGTTTCGTATAATCAAACAAATAATAGGAGTCCCCCAGCCGTTCCAAATGGGTGCGTTTCCTCAAAACACGCGGGTCTGCGGTATTTTCATGCTGCAGACCTTTTAAATACAGGTGATCTTTTGCCTCTGCGCTGTAAAACCCCTTGGCAAAAGCCTTCCCGACACGCTCCGCCCCGAAAAACGCCGGCCTGTTCTTCTCATTGTCGCGGGCATAATAATCATATATGAGAGCCTCCTTTAACAGCTCCTTCTGCCGCCCTGCAAGACAACCCTCCCCGAACCGAAGCAAATGTTCATACCGTTGATTCCGTGAAAAATGCAAAAGAGCCAGTCCATTTTCCCGATACCATGCGCCTAGCTTTTCAAAAAACGCAAACGGCGTCCCAAAAGCGTCCAGTAACACCTCCAGCCCTTGCGTATACTGCCCGCTGTTGTAATAGGTTTCCACCATTTCTTCAACTGTTTTCAAATGCAAAAGCTGCCCGTATGAAATCCATTTGGTTTCCAACACTTCATACGGCGGGGCATCGCTGTATTTCAATCCGTACGCAACGCAATTTTCCGCCAGCGGCGAGCCTTTCAACACTTTTAAAAAACCGAGCTGGAGCTGATGCGGCCGCAAAGAAAACACCTCGTTAAAGGAATGTTTGAAGCTTTCCAGATCCTCATACGGCAGGCCCGCTATCAAATCGAGGTGGATATGGATATTGCCAGGCTGTTTTAACCTGCGCACAGCCTGTGAAAGCTTTCCAAAATCGGCCGGGCGGTTGATTTCCCTAAGCGTCCGTTCATTGACAGACTGTACGCCCACTTCCAGTTGCACCTGCCCCGGGCGCATTGTTTCGAGCAACGCCAGCTCGGCGTCCGTCAAAAGCTCGCCTGCAATTTCAAAATGAAAATTTGTAACGCCGTTATCGCATTCTTTCAAATATTGCCAGACTGCCAATGTGTGGCCGTGATTGCAGTTGAACGTCCTGTCGATGAATTTGACCTGTTTTACGTTATGCGCCAGAAAAAACGCAAGCTGCCGCTTCACCAAATCCAAGCTTTTAAAACGCAGGGATTTTTCGATCGAAGAGAGGCAATAACTACAGCGGAACGGGCATCCCCTGCTGCTTTCGTAGTATATGATGCGGTTGGAAAAATTCCCTAAATCCTCATAGGGAAAAGGTAGCGCATCCATGGAAAGTGGCTTCTGCGCTTTGATTGCGGCCAGTCTGCCCGTCTGCAAAAGGGGCGGCTGCGCTTCGGATAGGTCCTCTGTTTCCAAATGCGAAAGCGGCTGCGCTTCGGATAAGCAATTTGATGCAAAAGGCGCTTGCAACTGTTCTTGGCCAGCGCCTTTTAATGCCGCATTGCTTGCGGCACGGATTTCATGCATGCTCGAAATCGCTTGCAGCCTTGCAGAAACTGGCTCGTTCAAATCCTTTCCCGCACCTGCACCGCCATGATTTCCACCAGCATATGCAAATCCATTGTTTTCATAAGCCTGCACCAACCTGAAAAAAGCTTGCTCCCCCTCGCCGCGGATGATACCCGTAGCGTTTGCAAAAGCTTCCGGTGCATCCGGCATATCAAAAGAAACCTCCGGCCCGCCCAGCCAGATATCCGTATCGGGGCTGATCTTGCGCAAATCCCCCATAAGCCGTTCAACTTCCCGCCGATTCCAGATATAACAAGAAAAAAACAGGACGTCCGCTTTTCTTTCATAAATACCAGCAAGAATCTTCGATAATGGCTGGTTGATGGTATATTCCACAATTTCAATTTGCGGCGGCTTGCCGCCCATTTTCTGAAACTGCTCCATGCAGTACCCTTTCAAGCTGTGTACCGCAAGATTGGAATGAATGTATTTCGCATTCAGCGCCGCTAACAAAAATTTCATATAAAATTTCCCCTCAAGTAATTACGCTGCGGGCTTCAAAAAACAAAGCAAAAGCGCCTTGCGTCCCGCCGGGCATCCTCTGGACATTTTGAAGCATTTTCCAAACAACCTTCAAACGACCCTTGCCGCTTTCAGCCGCCCCAGAAACAACGTGATCGACCGGTTGCCCCTGGAAGCAGCTTTTCCTGCCGCCGACCCCTGCGTCAAAAAGGGCGGCTCGTTGCAAACCCCGGCAACAAGCCGCCTCCCTCATCTGCCACTGCTTTCTGCCGATTGCTTCAATAACGGGATGCCTTAGCCAAATTGCTGCTTCCTTCCTCCATCATGCCGAAGCTTTCCATGAAGAAGGTTCTTGCCTTCATATCGTATTTGCCGCAAACATCCTCAACCGCATCGCTGACGATATCCGCCATCACGACAGCATCCGCCGCGCACCTGGCATTGATGATCAAGGAAAGCGCACTGTACTTCCGATCAAGCTTGCGGTCATATTCCACCTCGTAATCAACGCCGATCAAGCTCGCCTTAAAAAAGTCCGTCAGTTCTTCCGCACTGTCCGCCGCAAACATTTTCAAATGCGGCACATTGCTGTCATTTCGCTTCAAGCCTTCCCGGATTCTTTCAAAAATATCGGCAATCACCTGGTTGAAATCCAGGTTTTTATCTTCACGCTGCTGCATGAAAACCCTGGTGTTGAACCAGCTGAGCTGATTTTCAGCGGCAATAAATTCCGCGGATTGATACCCGATTTCCCGATGCTCAGCTTTCGATCTGTGGCTTAAAAGGTAATCCACGACCGCTCCCACGCCCCTGCCTTTCATCGCCGACATCGCCATCACCGGGATATGCGGATAAACGCCCCGGAGGAAATCAACGATCTGCGCTGTTTCCTCCTCGCTAATCGTATCGATTTTATTGAGAACGATCAAGTCGGCCTCCGCCATCTGCGCATCCAGAAGGAACTTTAGCTCTTCAGGCAGGTTGATATCTGCTTGTTCAGGCATGACCATGCGGAGGCGTTCCGGGTCTACAATACAGGTAAATGGCATCAAGCTAAATTCATCCGGCTCATTGTCCGCAAGTTCCAGATACACATGATCCCTGCCGCCGATCCCGCAACCAGGAATATCGGAAAAAATCACGTCAGCCCCTGCCGCCTCCAGTTGGTGCAGCTTGCCCACCAGGTTTTCATGTTGATAACAGATGCAGCCGCCTGAAATCGGCAGTGTCATAATGCCTGCCGCCGCGCAAAACGCAGCGTCAACAACATGGCCTGCACCGAGGTCATTGGCAATAATTGCCGCACGCCCCAGATTGCGCCGATTGACTTCCCTGCAAAAAGCAATCATGGAAGTCGTTTTCCCCGCACCCAAAAAACCGCTCGTCACCATATACTTTGTGTTCATCTCTCATTCTCCTATTCATTTCTATAGATGCTATTATATGCGCAGAACGGAATCAGCTTATTATCCTCTGACAACACCTGCACCCGGCATCGTTTGAGGCGTTCCGCATCCAGGTTAGAAACATCCTGAAACGCCATTCCCGTCACCGTAAACGAATTGAGCCTGTAATAGCGCAGAAAATCATCCAGCGCTGTAATCTCCTGGCTGGACTTGTATTGGGAAAGATCTGCCGCCTCATCTGGCGAAGCAACCTCCCATTTGTTCAACACGAAATCCCGGTCCCTTCGGATCACCTCCGCCCGGCCGATCTGCGGCAGGCTCCGCCGGCCTGCGCCATCTGCTTGCTGCAAATGCGGGCGCAAGCCTCCGCCTGGCGCATCACCCATTCCCTGCGAAGGAAGTGCATCACAGCAACTGATGCCAGCTTCCTTCTGCGCATTGGACAGCGTACAGCGCACGCTTCCGTCCGGCTCCCTGATATAAGTGCTGTAAAAACAACACAGCGTATGCCCCGTAGCGATAGGACAGAAATGTTCGTATTTAAAATCTGAGCGTTGTGCTTCCAGCTCCCGCAAAAGCCCAAACATCGTTACCCTTCCTGGGAAATCCCCAGTACGGACCGCACCCGCATACTCTGCTTTGCTACCGCCAGCCTCATGGTTCTCCATTCCCGCTCCGCCACCGGCGCCGTTTCTGCCAATGCCATCACAATTTCCATCGCCTTCGTTTCCGCCGCCCTCTGCACGGCCTTCCCTTTCACGATTGCCAAAGCCGCTGGTACGGTTTTCATCTCCGCCACTGCCAGCGCACGCCGCACGGCCTTCGTCCCCCGTGTCACCGCCAATGCCATCATGCCCTTCCGTCCCCGGTCCACTGCGCCTTGCCGCTACTTCCGGATGCCTGCCAAAAAAACTGACCGGCTGAAAATGGATTCCTTTCACGACATTGATATGCGCTAGCGCAAAATCCATTATTTCGCCGATATTGTCTACATTAACACCCTTCACGAGCGTCGGCACGAGCGTTACAGGAAGGCCGGCCTTTTCGCAATTTTGAATCGCTTTCTTCTTGTTTTCAAAAAGCGGTTCACCGCGCAAGGCTTCATAAATATCATCCCTCGTGCCGTCAAACTGCATGAAAATGACGGAAGCGCCCGCATTCACAAGAACCTTTGCATATCCTTCCTCCAGCGCCAGCCTTCTGCCATTGGAATTGATTTGCACATAAGAAAAGCCCTTCTCTCTTGCCATTTTGATAATTTGCGGCAAATCATCGCGAAGGGTCGGTTCTCCGCCGGAAAGCTGAATGTTAAAAGGACGTTCCTCACCCAGCTCCAGCAACAAGTCGTATTTTTTTTCGATTTCTTCCAGCGTCGGTTCACCAAGCCAGCGGGCGTTTTCCGCCAAGCCCGCAGGCACGGCGTTTTCATCCTGCCCTGTGGAAATCACGCCCTTCTCCGATTGTGCAAAACAATAAGGACAATGCTGATTGCAGCGGCTGGTCACATCGATCAACACACAACACGCAGTCTGCAAATGGTTTTCACAAGTGCCGCAATGTAGCGGACAGCTTTGATCCTGCGGATCGCCCGCCGCCAAAGCCATTTTGGGCGCAATATTGATAACCGGATGCTTCACCCATTGCTGATAATCCTCAGCATTTTCCGCAACCGTCGTTTGAAATGTACCATGCTGCGGACACGTTTTCATAAAGCAAACCCTGCCATCCTCCGCAATGTAATGGGCCTTCAATGGCCTGTGGCAGACCGGGCAAATGCTCTGTGTTGTATTTAAAATCACAAGTTTAACTCCCTGTTTTCATCATTTTGCATGAACGCAACGATTAGTTCGCATTTAGGCATTCAAATATGAATTGTTTCATTTTAACATATTTCCTTGGTGAAAACAAACCAGGAGGCTTTTTCAAGCAAACTACCCTAGAGAAGCAATCAGCCGGACGGAAATGCATATTGCCCGCTAGAAAAGGCGTATAACGTAAGATAAGCATAAGAAGCGACACGCTTTCCAGTGTCAATAAATTGAAAGAAAAAATAAAAAACAAAGCCGTCTTCGCCGATTCCATTTTAACGGCAGGCTTTGTTGATATTCCCTGAATATCTGGGGAAACCGAATATATCGTAAATAACATTCCCTGAATATCAACCGAAGGTTCGGGCAAATCCCAGGATGTTCCCTGGACATCCTAGGAAGGCCGAAAACATCAGGCGCCCCGATTGCCAGGAACATACCGCAATCAGGGCGCAATTTCATCTTAACGCTGAACAGCATCAATACATTATCAATATATTTTTCACCAAAAACTTGCCCAGCTCAAGGGATGCGCCGCAAACCCGCCCGCAACAATCATGGCCTGAGGCCCTTACGGGCCTGCTCCCAGCCGCCGTGGCCTTGAACGTGCCGCAAACGCACTCCCAGAAACCTTTGCCTGAACCTACTGAAACGGGCAAAACAGATCAATCCGCAGACTCAGCCTGAAATATGCTGATCGCATCAATCACTCTCTGATAGTCTTCCGTCACCTGCTTCATAAGAGGATCTGCCTCCGGCGTATAGCCTTCACGCAACGCTTCGGTTAAAGAACTGCTCGACTCCTGCAATTTGGTAAAGCTCAGATTCTGGCACATTCCTTTAATGGTGTGCGCAGCGCGAAAAGCTTCGGTATAATTTTTCTGGTCAAAAGAAACGTACAGCAAACTATAGCTTCCATCGTCAGGAAATTTTAATACGAATTTTTTTATCAGTTGTTCACTGCGCAAACGGCCAAGCACATCTTCATAATCGCCGCCTAAGGCTGCATAACACTCTTGCAATGTCATGGAAATACTCCTTCCATCTTTTACTACATTATATTTCTTTGTCTTTATCGCTGTCAATAGATGAAATGACAGAAAACATATCTTTCATGGAGTTATCATAAAAACAATATTGCCTCCTGCCGTTACGCTTTGCGGAATAAAGCGCTTGGTCAGCGGCATGGAATAATGCATCATAGGAAAATCCTACCACGGAGGCCCGGGCAACCCCCATGCTGATAGAAATCGGAAAATCCTCATACATCCCCGTCAAGGAATCGAAGATTCTCTTGATCACCGGTTCGATGTCATCCGTATATTCCAGCAAAAATAGAAATTCATCCCCGCCTACGCGAGCCACGATATCGTTCTCCCTGGTATTCTGCCACAGTTTAGATGCAATATGCTTTAAAACGCAGTCCCCGAAATGATGGCCGTAATTATCATTTGCGGATTTGAAATAATCCAAATCGCAAATTACCAATGCGAAAGATCCGCCAGGATTTTCCGCCATCCGCTCCAGAATCCGTTCTTTGGCATAAGCCTGGTTGAGAAGCCCCGTCAACCCATCGTGCGCCGCCCGCTGTTCGAGTTCTTCCAGCTTCGTCTGCGAGTCGTGAATGTCCACCGCTTTTCCAATCGCACCGGAAAATTCCGGATGCTCGCTTTCCGACCAGATCGCGCGGGTGATAATGCGATACCATCGTTCCTGTCCGTTATAATGGAGCTTACACTCGTATTTTACAATCGGATACGCTGGAGAAGTATTATGTAGCAAACCGCATATCTTCTTCCATGCATCCTTGCCCAAAATCCGTGCAATATCATCGTTGTGATCCGGGTCCATGACCACTTCATCCATTCCCAGCTTCTGCGCATCTAGACCAGACAATGTAAGCATCGGCGGGGACGGCGTATATTCAAACTGGATCTCATCAGCCATCGAAGCGAAAAAGTTGTACTTCATCCGCTCGTAATCCAAGAGGCGCAAGGAACGCTCCGACACGATCAAATCCTCATCGTAGAGCATTTCCTGCGTCGTATTCCATATTTCGCGCTGGTTGACCGATGCGGACAGGCCGTTGCTCAACTCTGTTTCCAGCGTATCAGACATATCGGACAAGCATTCCAGAAGCAAAGGGTTGAATGTACCGCACTTCCCATCCATAATCATTTCAACCGCAATTTTATGCGAAAATGCTTTCTTGTAAACCCGGTCGCTTGTCAGCGCATCATAGACGTCTGCCAGCGCTACGATCTGGGCGGAGATCGGAATCTCATCCCCGGAAAGGCCATCCGGATAACCCCGCCCATCATAACGCTCATGATGCCAGCGGCAAATCTGGTAAGCGGTTTTAACAAGCGGCTCTTGCTGGTAAAATTGCAAATTTTCCAAGATCTCCGCACCCGCCAGCGAATGCCCTTTCATGATCTCAAATTCCTCCGGCGTCAATTTTCCCGGCTTATTCAAAATCTTGTCATCAATGGAAATCTTGCCAATATCATGCAGTGCGGACGCCGTGCTGATCAACGAAATTTCCTCAGCGGAAATATGATAGTCTTCCGTTTTTTCCGCCAGATGCTTGAGCAAAAGCTCCGTCAGGATACGGACGTGCAGGATATGCACGCCGCTTTCCCCATTGCGGAACTCCACAATATGGCTCAGGATATCGATCATCATGTTTTTCCGCTGTTCCGATTCATAAATCTGGTCCGCTACCATTTCAATCAGCTTTTGCTGCTTCGCATACAGCAAAATGGTATTGACTACCCGGCGGTGGACGATCAAGGCATCAAATGGACGCGTAATAAAATCCACAACCCCCAGATCATAAGCCTTCTGTATTTGCGCCGAACCGTTTTCAGCAGAAATCATGATGACAGGGATATTTTCGATCCAGTTGCCTTGGTTCATTACCTCCAGCACTTCAAATCCGTCCATCCTAGGCATCACTACATCCAAAAGCACGAGCGATATCTCGCTCTCCTGTTTTTTGAGGATCGTAATCGCCTCAATACCATCCTCCGCTTCGATGATCTCATACTCCTTTCCCAGCATATCCGCCAGGATCGAGCGGTTCATTTCGGAATCATCAACAATCAGGATTTTCTGTTTTCGTATATTATTCGCAGAAATAATGCTCATCCTCCTCTACAAAATAGACACACCGCCAGGGCCATCCGGCGCTTTTGCGATGCCGTACAAAAGCCTTTTTTAATACTTTATTATATTACTGCACTTTTGCCACTGTCAAGTAGAAGAATACGCAGAAACGCTGTTTTCCAAAAAGGAAAACAGCGTCCATTTTTCATTGGCAAATGTCCGAAAACATTCCCCCGTACTGCATTTTACAGCTTCTTCACGAACAGGCAGCGGATCGCATTCAGCACCGCCAGGACCATCACGCCGACATCGGCGAAAATCGCCAGGTACATATTCGCAATGCCGGCAGCGCCCAAGACAAGGCAAATGAATTTGACGGCCAATGCCCCGGAAATATTCTGGTAGACGATGCGCAGGCATTTCCTGGAAATCCGGATTGCTTTCGCAATCTTCACCGGGTCATCATCCATCAGGACGATATCGGCCGCTTCAATCGCTGCATCCGAACCCATCGCACCCATGGCAATGCCGATATCCGCCCTGGAAAGAACCGGGGCGTCGTTGATCCCATCTCCTACAAAGGCCAGCTTCGCTTTTTCCTGTTTTCGGCGAATCAGTTCTTCGACCTTTTCCACCTTACCGGCAGGCAATAGCCCGCTGTAAGCCTCGTCGATACCGAGGGATGCCGCCACCTGGTCCGCCACCTTTTTCGCATCGCCCGTCAGCATGACCGTCTTTTCGATCCCCGCTTTCTTCAAGGAATCAATCGCAGCCTGCGCATCCGGCTTTACTATATCGGAAATAACGATATGCCCTGCATAACGCCCGTTGACCGCCATATGAATAATGGTTCCTGTTTGATGGCAATCAATATAAGGAATGGAAAGGCGCTGCATCAGCTTGCTGTTTCCCGCTGCAACCGCTGTGCCATCCACTTTTGCAATCACGCCATTGCCGCTGATTTCCTGGATATCGCTTACACGGCGCAGATCCAGCTCTTTGCCATAAGCACGCTGGAGGCTTTTACTGATCGGGTGGGAGGATGCGCTCTCCGCCAACGCCGCATATTCGATGAGCTTTTCCTTCTCCATCTCATTGTGATGGATTCCGTTAACTTCAAAAACGCCCTGCGTCAGCGTACCCGTTTTATCGAACACGACGATTTTGACCTTAGAAAGAAGTTCAAGGTAGTTCGAGCCTTTTACCAACACGCCCTGTCCGCTTGCACCGCCGATCCCTGCGAAAAAGCTGAGCGGGATGCTGATGACGAGCGCACAAGGGCAACTGATGACGAGAAAGGTCAGCGCGCGGTAAATCCAAACGCCCCAATCTGCGGCAAGCCCAAGGCAAAGCATACGGATAAGCGGCGGCAGGATTGCCAGCGCCAGTGCGCTATAGCAGACAACAGGCGTATAGATCTTCGCAAATTTAGAGATGAAATCTTCTGATTTCGATTTGCGGGAGCTTGCGTTTTCCACCAGATCCAATATCTTGGATACGGTAGATTCCCCGAACGCTTTTGTCGTTCGTATTTTCAAAACACCGGTCATGCTGATGCAGCCGCTGATCACTTCATCGCCGGCCTTTGCGTCCCTTGGCAGGCTTTCCCCTGTTAAAGCGCTGGTATCCAAGCTGGAATTTCCTGAAATGACAACCCCGTCAATCGGCACTTTTTCACCGGGCTGGACGACGATCACGCTGCCCGTTTCCACTTCGTCCGGATCGGCCTGCACCAGCCTGCCATCCCGTTCGATGTTCGCATAATCCGGGCGGATATCCATCAAGCTGCTGATATTCTTGCGGCTCTTGCCGACCGCATAACCCTGAAACCATTCGCCGATTTGGTAAAAGAGCATCACTGCGATCGCTTCCAGGTATTCCCCGTTTTCATAAACCGCCAATGCCATCGCACCGATAGTTGCCACCGCCATGAGGAAATTCTCATCGAATACCTGCCTGTTTTTAACGCCCCGCAACGCTTTTTTCAAAATATCATACCCGATAATGAAATAATCAGCCAAGTAACATGCGAAGCGAATCCACCGCCCCGCTGACGGAAATAAATACTGGTCGAGCGCACTGAACATTTCAACAGTGACAAACTGGAGCGCAAACAGCACGGCGGCGGATATGAAAATACGGCGCATCATCTTTTTTTGCTTTTTCGTCATGCCGCCTTTGCGCCTGCCGATCACGATGAGCAGAAGCGCGGCGGCAACCATCACGGCGCCGAGCAAAATACCGATTATCAATTCCTGCATAAAAAACTCCTTTCAAAATAATGAAGCAAAGCATCCCTTTAAAATAGCATCCCCAGACTGTCAAAACGCAGCCTTGGGATGCCATTCGGGAACAAAGGCTTTTTCCGCTAAGCGATTTCACCTGTTAAAAAGAAATTTCGCAATCCGGCTCAACCTTTTTGCAAGCTTTCAGCACATCCTTCATCACGCGTTTCTGGTCCTGTCCATCAGCAAACTCAACGATCATTTTCTGCGTCATGAAATTCACGGTAGCCGACGCAACGCCTTCGGTTTTTCGCGCTGCATCTTCCATCAGGTTCGCACAATTCGCACAATCCACCTCAATCTCATAAGTCTTCTTCATAAAATCTCCTCCTGTCTTTCCATTCTATCATTTTCTCATTTTGATTTTACAATTAAGCACTTGTTTAATTGTCTTGCTTGCAGTATAATGCAAACAAGGCGGGCAGTCAATGCAAAGCGCGCGCATCCTGCTAAATGGGCGGAAAGTATTTCTTTTTGGGCGAATTTTGGACAAAAAATCCCTGATGTCAATTTATGCAAAAATAAAGATTCTGTGTTAAGAAACTTAGATGGGTTTTATGAGCAGGAAGGGAGCGGTTTTCGAGTGAAAAAGGCAGAAAGCTTTATCAGCGGACAGATAGATATTTTATCGAGCAAAGGAAAATCTTTTTAGGGCAGAAAAAGAGGAATTTTGCATCGAGTAAAGAAGGGCTTTTTATAAAAAGGAGGAGATCCCATGAACAAAAATAAATTGCCGCATGATCATGGAGAAACGGGAAAAATTGCGGTTATACAAGAACACATCAGCCGCGTGGACAGCTTTCAAACCGTGGCGGATATCTTTAAGCAGCTCGGCGATACCACGAGAATCCGCATTTTCTGGCTTCTTTGCCACTGCGAGGAATGCGTAATCAACATTTCCGCAATGCTGGATATGTCAAGCCCCGCCATCTCCCACCACCTGCGCCCGCTCAAGAACAGCGGCCTTTTAATCTCCCGCCGCAAAGGGAAAGAAGTTTACTACCGTGCAGCCGATACCCCGCAGAGCCAGCTTTTGCATCAAATGATCGAACAGGTCATGGAAATCGCTTGTCCCGAATTGCGAGGTGAACCACATGAACGATAAATTGCTGCAAACCAGAAAAAACATTGAAAAATTAAATGAGGAATCACAGAATGAACGGATTCCGCTTTTCCCTGGCATAAAGCTTTCGTATCTTGCCTTTGAAACAAGCTCTTTTTCCATGCGGCACAAACACGACGCCATGGCGCATATGATGCAGGTCAATTACTGCAAGTCCGGGCAAATGGAATGGAAAATGGAGAATGGAAATTCGATCTACCTGAATCCGGGCGATTTTTCCCTGCATACGATGACTGCCTGCAAAAATTCCCTGATCTGCTTTCCAAGCGGACAATACGCCGGACTGACGATCTACATTGATTTGCAGGAAACGGCTGCGAATCCGCCTGCACTGCTGCACGATGCGAATATTTTCACGAAGCGTTTGCAAGAGAAATTTTGCCCAAACGATACAGTCTCTTTCCTCGCCGGAAACGAACAAACAGAAAGCATTTTTTCCGCTTTTTACGGACAGCCCCCTAACTTGCAGCGGCCGTACCAGGCGATAAAAACATTGGAACTGTTTCTTTACCTCGCCAAGCTGGAATTTACGCCGGAAAACCAGCTAATGCCTTGCCAGGCGGAGCAAATTGAAATCATACGGAAAATCCATGACCGCTTAACCAGCCAAATGAATGAAAGGATCACCATCGAAGCGCTTTCCAAAGAGTATTTAATCAACCCGACTACATTAAAGGCCGCCTTTAAAACGGTTTACGGGGCTTCGATCGCAGCGCATATCAAACAGCACCGCATGGAACAAGGCGCCAAAATGCTGCGGGAGTCCGACCTGCGCATCGCTGAAATCGCACAGGCTGTCGGCTATGACAGCCAAAGCAAATTCTCCGCTGCATTTAAAGGCTTTTTTGGCATCCTGCCGAGGGAATACCGCAGAAAACATAAACGAACTTGAAAATCCCAGCGATATCCCTGATGCATTCTGCGGGGCAGATAAAGAAAAAAACGGGCAAAAGAGTATGCCCTGTCTCAACGAAGCCACGCCCCTCTTTGCCAGGAAACCCAACACATCAGCACAAGCATATTTGCCCAGGCGCACCAACGGACCGGCCCGCTTCACCATGGCGGAGCGGGATCATATGGCGATAGAAAAACATGGGACGCAAGGCCATGCCCTCCGTCCCATAAAAAGTTTGACGCATAGCGTCTTCTGTCCCTGATCCGGGGCAGTTTCAAAAAAAGATGAGTCATGAATATAGCAGTCCCATACCGGAAAACCTTTTGGACAGCAGGCATCCTGCCGTTCTGCTCACCTGTCCATTAGCTTCCAAATTTCAACAATTAACTCTGCGATTTTTCCCCTCGTTTCCTCGGGAAGGGACGTAAACCAAGTACCTGCCTGTTCCATATGCTTCAGGATAAACTGCTTGTCCGAAAACCGCTTGTCATACACCAGCCTATCCAGCCCCATCCCCATATTCACTGCAATGCGGATAGCAGTATCAAAGGTTGTGTTGCCGTCCTTCAAGATCGCCCTCAATGTTGATTTTGGCACGCCAAGTTCCTCCGCAAATTCCATGAGTGACACCCCTTGCGATTTCTGGCATGCTTTCAGGTTTTTGACAAAAAATTTTCTTTTTCCATTTTCTTCGACTCCTTTTTTCTTTTTATGATAAAAGAACCCGAATGAAAATAAGCTGCTATTTTTCAACAATTCTGTGCGGTTTTCGCCCGTTCCTGGTTTTAGGAAAAGGCGGAAAAACGAACAGCCCTGCCAGGATGCCACATGGTTCAGCGGCCTGCTCCTTCGCTTCTTTTTACGGGCATTCCGCATGAACAGCGAGGCATTCCACTGCTTTGCCATGCAAAAGGCCTGCGGAAAAATCCGCAAGCCTTTACATTTTCGTTTCAGCGTTCCATAAACATGGACTGGTCTTTCTATTCCTTCAACATTCACAGCATGGAACAATCCCATTTGCCCATCACGCTTCATCTTCACGCTGTTCCGCCTATAGCAACATACCATTCATCCATCCGAGCCGCGCTTCGCAAGGCGCTCTCTTGAAAGAATGTGGAAATAACGAAAACGATATTTCCGCAGCTTATTAAAAATGACCGACAGTTTACAACCATCCTTTGCAAGAAGTATGTCCATTAAACTGCCAGTCATTTTATGATTCGTTTCTATCTATCCGCAATCCGTATATCCGCGACCAGGGCTTACAGCGCCTTTTTCGCAGTTTCACAGAGCTGCGTGAATGCAGCAGGGTCGTGAATTGCCATTTCCGAAAGCATCTTCCTGTTGATTTCGATATTGGATTTCTTCAGCCCGTTCATCAGCCTGCTGTAAGAAATGTCGTTCATTCTTGCAGCAGCATTGATCCTTGCAATCCACAGCCTTCTGTATTCCCTCTTCTTGTTCTTCCTTCCTACATAAGCTGAACGGAGCGCTCTCATGACAGCTGGCTTAGCGGCTCTGTATGTTTTGCTCCTTGCGCCGTAATATCCCTTCGCCAGCTTTAAAACCTTCTTATGTCTCTTATGTGCGTTTACACCTTTTTTTACTCTTGCCATTTCATTTCCTCCTTACTTGCTTAATACCGCTTTGATTCTCTTCAGATCTGCATTTGTTAAAGTTGTTGCTTTCCTCAAGCCCCTCTTTCTCTTCGAGCTCTTTTTCGTAAGGATATGGCTCTTGTATGCTTTATGTCTCTTTACTTTTCCTGAACCTGTTATCTTGAATCTTTTGCATGCGCCTCTATGAGACTTCATTTTGTTCTTTGCCATGTTATATTTTCCTCCCGTATTATATATTTTTAGCTTATTTATCGCTTTTTGGCGTAAGAATCATCGTAAGGCTGCGGCCTTCAAAACTAGGCTTTTTATCGATATCGCCCACAGCGGAAACGGCTTCGGCAAACTTGTTCATTACCTCCATGCCCCTGGCCACATAATCGCGCTCCCTGCCCCGGAATCTTAGGCTGACTTTCAGCTTATCGCCATCCTTGAGGAATTTTGAGCCTGTCTTCGCCTTCACCATGATATCATGGTCTTCAATAAAAGTAGACAGCCTGATTTCCTTGACTTGCGTCGTCTTCTGTTTTTTACGCGCTTCCTTTTCTTTTTTTTGAAGCTCGTACTTGTATTTGCCGTAATCCAGAATTTTACAAACAGGCGGACTCGCTTTTGGCGCAATGCAAACCAAATCCAGTTTTTTCTGCTCCGACAAATCAAGCGCTTCTTGCCTTGACATGATTCCAAGCTGCGTCCCGTCCGTATCGATAACTCTCAATTCCTTTGAACGAATTTCTTCGTTGATCATAGCTGTTCTGCTAATTTTCTTGCACCTCCATTAACCTGCACCGCAAATCGAAGATTTGAACAGGTCAGAACAAAGCCGGTTTCACCGGTCCCTTTTGAACGGCATACCTTAATACATTTCCTGGATGTTCACGGAACGCCCAGGGCAAACCCTTCCATCGCCTACAGCGGCATTTCCTGCATGAGAACAAATCCGGCTTTGCCGATTCTGTTTCAGCGGCAGGTTTTGTTGATCTCCCCTGCGTATCCGCTGGATGCGCAGGGCAAGCCCGAAATATCCACTGGATGTCCGGGACAAACCCGATATATCGTAAACGATATTTCGGGCATCATAAAAAAGAGCGGATACAAGTATCCGCTCCAAATTACGTTCATCAAGGCATCATAATAACACAATATGCACCTAAAATTTACCGTTATGAACCCAGGTAGCTTGCGCCTCCAGGTGAGAAGCGGATGACTTCTTCTTTCTTACTTTAGGTATCATACCACGGAAAAACCGAAAAAGCAAGAAGAAATTTTACGCTTTATCCCGCTCCCCGCTACAAAAAAACTCCCTGGGTTCTGGTTCATTTTCCTTCCGATTCCTCCCAGAAAGCTTTTCCCCGGCGCCTGGCTGGCAGGTTTCCTAGGCCTTCCCATCTCTGCTTAGATGAAAACGCCAACGTGCCGCTACAGCTCTGTTTTCCACAAACCGTGTTCGTTACAGTAAGCGTATACTGCCACTGGTTCATCCGCAGGTTCTTCACCGGAAACGCCAAAGGTAGCCCGTGGTTCCTGCCCAGCCTTCAGGCGCACGAACTGCCCGCCTCGTTTCGTCTGGAGGTAAATCCATTCGATCAAATGCTGGTCCTCCATCGGATGGCTGATTTCACCTACGTCTACCCTTACCGTGCCTTCATGGCGGGACACTTTCGGCAAGTGCTTTTCCCCCGCGCCTTCCGTGTTTTTCGCATGAAGCTCCGACATTTCGTCGCCACAGCACTTTACATTATCCCCATTGCCCGTTAAAAAAGTAATCGTGCTTCCGCATTTCTCACACCTCAAAAATTTAACATCCATTTTCTAATCCCTTTCCTTTCCTGTTCATTTGGCAAACCGCCTGATTGGTTGCAAAACGCAGACCGCCTGTTCTGCTACAAATAGCAAGCTGCCTAGGCTGGCTGCAGAGAGCAGGCCGCCTATTTTTTTGCAAAGCGCAAGGCGCCTGATTTGCTACAGCGCAAGAGCCTGCGCAATCTGATCCTTGGAACGAAGCCCCACGAGCGTTTCAGCGGCCTTCCCTCCCTTGAAATACATCAGGGTCGGAATGCTGCTTACGCCGTATTTCATCGCCAGCTCCTGCTCCTCGTCAATATTTATTTTGCCTACTTTTATCCCATCGTATTCATTGGCGATCTCCTCTAAGACTGGGCCTTGCATCATGCACGGGCCGCACCACGCCGCCCAGAAATCCACCAGCACGGGAACATCAGCGTTTTGCACTTCATTTTCAAAATTGTCTTTCGTGATTTTAATGATTTCCATACTTACCTCTCTTCTTTTTCATTATGTTATCCAGTTTTTTGCATATCATTACAGTTTCTCTCTATAATATATATTACACTTTTAATCTGGACTGTCAAGGTAAAATTTAGAAAAAATGATATTTCCCGCTTTTTCGTAATCCGCAGCAAGGGTATTGCTGGGCGCGTCTTTTAATCCCAATAACCTGAAATTATTTTGATAGCGATTTCCTTCGCTTTCATGCTGGACACGTTTTGGCTGTCCGTTTCGCCCAAATACACGCAAAAGCTTACTCTCTTCTCATCTTGCTCTGCAAAACCTGCAAACCATGCGTCAACGACGATGCCCTGTGCTTTTCCCATTCCGGTCTTGCCATAAATTGAAATACCCGCTTCCCTTTGCTCCGATAGCAGCATAACTTGCCTCAGCTGGTTTACCGATTCTTCTGCGTAACCTGTTTCCCCGCTGAAGATCCGTTCGATTACATCTGCCTGTTCTTTCGGTGAAATGAGCAGAGACGATTCGATCCAAAACCCGGTTAGCGCCGGATTTTGATTATTCGTATTGAGCCGCCCTTCCCAGTCTGAAATATCGCAGTTGCCATAGCGAAGCCGGTCCAATTCCTTTTGCATTGTTTCTTTGCCGATTTCATCGATGGCCTCCCGGAAATACCAGACGCATGAGGCATGAAATGCATCGGAAAAATCAAGATCCCGGTTCCACTCCGCATTCCAGAAAATTTCTCCGCTCCACTCACGAACGGATTGGCCTGGTTTGATGATTCCATTTTCTAATGCGATCAAAGAAGAAACGATCTTAAATGTAGAACACGGCGAACGCCGGGCGTCCGCTAATTCCTGGTTGTAAACCCAATAACGATTTTCCGCCGCCTCATAAAAAACAGCCGCACCGTTGAGCCCCTCGAAATAATGCGACCAGTCTTTTTCTTCTATAGCCGGCTCTGGCTGCGCTGCCGCCTCCTGTTTCGGCAAATTTTCCGCCGCCTCGTTGCCTGGGTGTGCATTTTCTCTCCCGCATCCCGCCAGGAGTAAGGCTGCAACGATAAAAACGAATACGCAAATTCTATATAATCTACCCGTTTTTCCCATATTTTGCTCCTTTTTCCTTATCTGTATGCTTCCATGACGATAGCGCCATGGCCAAATTATTATGAAAGGAAATACTGTCCCATTTTCGCCGCAAATTGGAATTTATATTGAAAGCCAGCCCCAAGCCGTTATTTCCTATTTGGCTTTCTTTTAATTTCCAATAGTTTAATCAAATCATTGAACATTGATGTATCAGCCGGTTCAAACATTATCCACTTGCCATCATGGTATGTTTGCGCTTCGTCATAGATTTTTTGAACTTGTTCAGAATAATTATTTCGTTCTGCTTCAAATTTTGCCCTCTCATTTTTTCCAAAGATAATCATAAAACCTATGCAATTTTCCCTAGCATACAGCGAACAAAGTGTTTTGCCGCCCCGGCGATATTTATACTCATAAGTCCATGCTTTGCCGCCTTTATTCCACTGGCATTCCATTTCATATTTTTCGTCAATTAAGGCGCACAGCTTATTCCATACATCGTATAATTGTTGCCCGGCTAAAGCAGTCATTTCCCTGGCATTAGGTATTTTATCAAGCATAGTTGCTTCGCCTCCATAATTTTCAATTTGTTCATTTGATTATAGCACTTCCATTTCTCATTTGCCACTTAAAAAATATAAGGGCATAGCGCCCGCCGCTCCCTATATTTTTATCGCTTTAACGCCTTCCCAGTTTTCTGGTTCTGCCTTTTCAAGCCATTCTCCTTCAATGCCCGCCTTCAATAAATGAATGCTATTTTTATGATGCTATGGACGCTTCCTAACAGTAACGCCGTTGGAATGCCCTGCGTTTGCTATAACGAGCAGGCGCGGCGAGTTCCAGCAAACGCTTCCCTGCGGCAGCGCCGTTGAAATGCCCTGCGTTTGCCATAACGAGCAGGCACGGCGAGTTCCAGCAAACGCTTCCCTGCGGCAGCGCCGTTGGAATGTCCAGCGTTTGCTATAACGCTCTTTATTCGCTTTGCCACCATAAAAAACATGGCATATCACGGCCGCCGTATCCGCATAGTGTATGCATTCACATTGCTTCATTTTGGCGATTCCGCCATTTTCAAAATTCACGGCATGAGCCAGCTTGCCTGTAAAAAACACCGTTCATGCCGAAAGCCTCTGCATTTCCATTCACAAACATGTGTTTACTTTTTGTTCGCATTATGGTATAATGAACGCAATAGTTGATACGGCGTTGCCGCAGGGATGCGTTCATTGAATCATGAATGCTGATTAAAATGGCAGGGGAAATTCATGGTATAATGAACGCAATAGTTGATACGGCGTTGCCGCAGGGATGCGTTCATTG
>CAMNSS010000023.1 GCA_946555345.1 uncultured Eubacterium sp.
ATCTTCAAAATAGTCGTCAAGAAGTTCTGCGATCATCGTTTTATCCGCACCGTCAAACAGCTGGTACATCGCTTCCTGCTCGATATAATCCTCGCTTTCCAGTAAATCGGCCATACTTTCAAAGTATTCAAACTGGCTTGCATCTTCCAAATCAAGATATTCCAATAATTCCTTAAAATCCATATGCTACTGTTCTCCGTTTTCTCGTTCTCCATTTTCCAAATCAAAGTTCAGGAACCTGACCTTCGCATCCTCGCTTTCATCCGCAAAGATGTGATCGATCATGTTGATAAAGTTTTCCGAAAGGTCGCTGGCGTAAAACACGTTCTCCGCCTGCGAACCCGCCGCGAGCATCCCCCGCTGCGCCAGGACCTGTTCGATGTTGTCCACGATAATGCTCGATGGATTTATTATATCCAGCCCCGGATAAATTCTTTCAATGTTTTTTTTGATCAGCGGATAATGGGTACACCCGAGGATCACCGTATCCAGGTGATTGTCATGCACGAAATCATCCATGTAATAGCGGATGGTCAAATCCATGATATCGTTGTCGATAATCCCTTCTTCGATGAGCGGCACGAAGGCAGGACACGGCGTTTCGTAGATATCCAGCCGTTCATTGTAACGCCTGATTCCCTGCTCATAAGCTTTGCTGGCGATCGTTACCTTCGTCCCGATAATGCCGATGCGGTTTCCTTCGCCGCAAGCTTTCGCGACAGCTTTGGCGGCCGGTTCGATAATGCCCAGGATCGGCGTCCCCGGAAAGCGGCGGCGCAAATCCGCAAGGCAGGTCGCGCTCACCGTATTGCAAGCGATCACGATCATTTTCACGTCGCTCTTGATTAAAAAATCAGCGATTTCCATGGAAAAGCCCCTGATGGTGGTCGTCGCCTTCGAACCGTAAGGCGTCCTGGCCGTGTCGCCGAAATATATGATCTTCTCGTCGGGCAGCGCTTTCATCAGATACGGAATGCAGGTAAGCCCGCCGAGGCCTGAATCAAAAAAACCTATCGGTCTGTTATCCATTATGGGTAATATTCCTTTCGTTTTTATGTTATACTAGTAAATGCTAAATATTGCATGATGCAGCTTATGTATTATACAATATTTGCGTTACAAAGTAAATTATCCGGAGGAAAAATATGAGTGCAAAGGAATTGAGAACCAGGGATCAGATCGACCAGAAATACAAGTGGAACATCGAAGCCATGATCGAAAGCGAATCTGACATTGACAAGGATTTGGAAGATGTAAAGGCGCAGGCGGAAGCGTTTGCCGAAACCTACTGCGGGCATCTCACGGAAAGCGCCGATACATTGCTTTCCGCATACCAAACCAGGGATGCAATCTGGCGGAAACTGGAACACATCTACGTCTACGCCCGCATGAGGCGGGACGAAAACAATGCGGAAGGCAAATACCAAGCCATGGCTGACAAGTGCGGAACGGTCATCGCGGCGGTATCGGCTTCCATGGCCTTCCTCACGCCGGAGCTTTTGTCTGCGCCGGACGACACCATCCTCGGTTATATCGCAGAAAACAAAGACCTTGCGGAATATGAATTTGCCATCAGGGACACCCTGCGGCAGAAGGCGCACATCCTGACGGAAGCGGAAGAAAACCTTTTAGCGCAGATGAGCGAGGTCACAGGCTCTACCAACGATATTTTCACCATGTTAAACAATGCGGATCTCAAGTTTGCTTCCATCACGGACGAAGATGGAGACCTGATGGAAGTAACCCACGGCAATTACATCACGTTCATGGAAAGCCACGACAGGGATGTGCGAAAAGCCGCTTACAACGCCATGTACGATTCCTACAAAAATCTGGTCAACACCATCGCGACGGCATACAACTACAACACGAAAACGGACGTCGTGGGCGCGCGCATCAGAAAATACGACTCCGCGCGGGCGGCAGCGCTTTCCAGCGACAACATCCCGGCCGAGGTTTACGATAACCTTGTTTCTGTCGTTAATGAAAACCTGCCGGTTTTGCATAAATACGTGGAGCTGCGGAAAAAGCTGCTGGGCGTTGACAAGCTGTATATGTACGATATGTACGTCCCACTCATCGAGCTTCCTAAGACGGTCATTCCTTACGGGGAAGCGCTGGACATCATGCGTGCCGGTCTCGCCCCGCTGGGAGAAGAATACATCGCCAAGATGAACCAGGGAATCCACGAGGGCTGGATCGACGTCTATGAAAACAAGGGAAAGACCAGCGGTGCTTACAGCTTCGGCAGCTACGACAGCTATCCGTATATCCTGCTCAACTACACCGACACGCTAAAGGATGTCTTTACCATCGTACACGAAATGGGACATTCCATGCACTCCCGCTACACGAGGGACGCCCAGCCGTACATCTACGGCAGCCATTCCATCTTTACGGCGGAGGTCGCTTCGACGGTCAACGAATCCCTGCTGATGCAGCACCTTTTGCGCAAAGAAAACGAGCCTGAAATGAGGAAATACCTTCTGAACCTGCACCTGGAAGAATTTAGGACGACGCTCTTCCGCCAGACCATGTTCGCCGAATTCGAGGACATGACCCATAAGGCGATCGAAGACGGACAGGTATTGACCGCCGACTGGATGTGCCAGCAATACGAAGCGCTGAACGCCAAATACTACGGCCCTTGCGTGGAAGCAGACGACACCATCCGCTACGAATGGGCGCGCATCCCGCATTTTTACAATGCGTTTTACGTTTACAAATACGCGACGGGCTACTCCGCCGCCACGGCTATTTCCCAAAAGATCCTCACCGAAGGAAAACCGGCCGCGAAAAACTATATCGAATTTTTAAAGACCGGCGAATCCGACTACCCGATCGAACTGCTGAAAACAGCAGGCGTCGATATGGGCAGCCCGGAACCGATTGAAAAAGCGATGGAGACATTCCACAGCCTGCTGGATGAATTTGAAAAACTGGTATAGCATATGCCAGCCGCCCATCGTTTTTTGGAGGGCAATATGGAAAATAAACTGATTAACATTTTTACGAACAACACGAACCGTTCGCTCGATACCAAAGAGAGCCTGACGAAAAAACTCACCGACCGGGGCTATACCGTAACGGGAGAGTTTTCCCAAAACGCCCGGCTCATCATCTGTATCGGCGGCGACGGCGCATTCTTGAAGACGGTTCACTCCTGCTCCTTCCCTTCCTGCCCGATCATCGGCATCAACACAGGGCATCTGGGATTTTTCCAGGAGGTGCGCCCCGAAGATCTGGACAAGTTCATTGAGGATTACGAAAACCAGCGGTTTACCATCCAGGAGCTGAGCACAGTCATGGCCACCATCACCACACGGGACGGCCATCAATACCAGCACATCGGACTCAATGAAATCGTCATCCAGGGCAGGCCATCCTACACGGTCCACCTGCACATCTCCATCGACGATGTACCGATCGAAAAATTCAGCGGCGACGGCATCCTGGTCGCAACGCCTGCCGGAAGCACGGCTTACAACTACTCGCTCGGCGGCTCTATCGTCGATCCGCGCCTGAAGCTGTTGCAGGTAACGCCAATCGCGCCGATGAACACAACGGCATACCGCTCCTTTACCTCCAGCATCCTGCTGCCGGCGGAGCTTTCCTTGGGCGTGATCCCGGAAAAGGAAACGGAGAACAGGATGGCCGTCATCAACGACGGCATCGAAACCATCTATTCGGACGTGGCGGAGATCAAGGTAAAAATGTCCGATACGGCCGTACACCTGCTCCGGCTCAAGGATTACGATTTCTGGAACAAGGTAAAGAACAAATTCCTCTAAGCCGCAGATACTGCCCGCAAAGAAGCGGACTGCAAAAAAAACGGAAAGAAGGTTTGCTGATAAAAGAATTGCAGAAAGAATATGGCGGAAGCGATTGTGGAAACACTGCAAAAGAAAGGGACGAAAAAGAAAATGACCGAATTTATCCACAAGGTGACAGCGGAAGAAGAAGGACTCGAAGTACGGGAACTCATGCGGGCGCACTTCGATTTTTCCGCACGCCTGCGAAACAGGATCAAACGGGAAAAGCTGGTGATGCTCAACGACGAGAAAACGCCGGGCTGGATCAAGCCGAAAGCGGGCGATGTGTTAAAAATCACCCTGCCGGAGGAAACCAGCGGCTTTGACCCGCAGGACATCCCGCTCGATATCGTATTTGAAGACGATGCTTTGCTGATCTTAAACAAGCAGCCCGGGCTGATCGTGCATCCGACGAAGGGACACCCAAACGGCACCGTCGCAAACGGTCTCATGCACTACATGGCGCAGACGGGAAAGCCCTTTAAAATACGCTTCGTCAACAGGCTGGACATGGATACCTCGGGGCTTCTGGTCGTCGCAAAAAACGCCTATTGCCAGAACGACTACACACAGCAGATGAAGGCAAATTCCGTGGAAAAAAGGTACATCGCTATCGTCCGCGGGATTGTGGACTTGGACGCAAGCATCATCGATCTTCCCATCGGAAGGCCTGACCCGGAAAACATACGCAGGGGTGTGATGGAAGGCGGTTCTCCTTCTATCACCCATTACAAGGTTTTGAGGCGATACCACGGCAGCGGCTACAGCCTGGTGGAACTGCTGCTTGAAACGGGCCGCACCCATCAGATCCGGGTACATATGTCCCACATCGGCCACTCTGTGCTGGGCGACTGGCTTTACGGCGGGGAGAACGTAACGCTCATTGAACGGCAGGCTTTGCATGCGGCCAAGCTGTCCTTTGTGCATCCGATGAACGGCAAACGGCTGACATTGGAAGCCCCCCTTCCGCAGGATATGAAAGACGTCCTTGCAAAGCTTTCGGAAAAGGAGCAACGGACAGCAGGACAAAAAACCGCAAGCACATAACAAAAAAGCATTCAAGCCGAAATCAAAGATTGCCTGCACATATGCTTCCTGCTGCAGGCGATGCTTCGCAAAGGACGTTGCTTGCATCATATGGAAAGGTTGACAAGATATTTCCCTTTCCGATAAAAACAATAGCAGATATCGTTATCCCATGATATCTGCTATTGTTTTCTTTTTCATTTCGTCGATCAATATCGTTTGGATTCGTTTGATTTCCTGATGCATCCTGCAAGGCATATCATCGGGATTTTTATTACAGGCTTCTTTCATGCAATGCAAAATTGCCAAATCCCCTTCGGTAATGCTCACCACATCGTACAGCGTAAGCTCTTCCAGCGGATGATTAAGGTAATAACCGCCTTGGTTTCCCCGCTCGGACTTGACGAGATCAGCAGCCTCCAGCTCCCGTAAAATCTTATAGGCAAACGCCCGGGGGATCTCTTCCCGTTCGCATATTTCCCGCACGTTATGAACCTTGCCATCCCGCAATACCCTGCATATCCTCATTGCATAATCGCTTCGCCTTGTGATTAACATAGATTGCCGCTCCGTTTTTCTCATAAACTAACTTGACTGATACTACTATATCACAATCGGTATGCAATTACCAGATGAATTTATCGGTAGACTTGCCCCGCCACAGGCGGCGCACCTGTCTTATAAGTAATCAGCTCCGTCACGGTGACGAGCTGATACCCTTGCGATACCAGCCATGGGATCAAAAGCTCCGTGGCGTCTGCTGTCGAATCGTGAATCGAATGAAGCAAGATGATTTTTCCGTCTAAATTCCCGCTGCCTGCCACCAAATCGAATACGGCCTGCCCGTCGCGGCTCTTCCAGTCCAGGGTATCAAGCCCCCACATGATCACCGGCATTCCCGATGCAGCATTGATGGCATCGTTTGTCGCGCCATAGCTTGGCCGGAACACGGTAGGATATACACCGCAAGCGGCGTATATCGCATTGTTGGTATTCGTCAACTGTGAAGCTACCGCTTCCGGCGTCTGCTTCGTAAGCACAGGATGATTCCAAGTATGGTTTCCGGCCTCACAGCCCAGATCATGCGCCCGCTTGATCCTAGCCTCGTTGCCACCGATCCGGTAACCTTGGTAGAAGAATGTCGCTACAACATGATTTGCTTCCAGGCAATTTAAAATCCTGTCCTCCGATTCCTTCCCCGGGCCATCGTCATATGTAATCGCCACCATCGGCTTTGCCGGATCGATATACCGCTCGATCAGATCCTGCCGCATATAGCCGCCAAGCTCAGCGATAGAAATCCCTTCGTATACGACGCCGTATGATTTATCTAAAATCGTGCCTTCATCGAAAAAAAACGTCACGCCGGATTTCATCACGGCAAACTTATTAAAATTGGTTTCCGCCGGAGCAAGGTATGCTTCCCAGCCTTCCACAAAATCTTCCTTCTTGTAGTTTTTCTTAAAATATTCAGTAAAGTATTGCGAACATTTTTCCCGGTAATTTTCCGCAAACATCTGGATCGGAACCATGGACTGCCCGGTCTTTTGTGAAAACTGGTACGTGTGGATATCGCTGGATACCGGTTCCATATCCTTTTTCTTTTCCAAATTGCTGCTTTCGTAGATGACTAAGCTGGTAATGCCCCGATCGGATTCATATACATCGGAGCTGATAAGCTGCGCATGCGCCAGCGGCTTATAATCCGATTTGCCGCTTTGCTTTTGTTCACGCTTTGCCTCCTCTTCCTGCCAAACCTGCGCAAAATTCTTTTTCAGGGCGTCGATCTGCTGATCCCGGAACGCCGTAATCTTCTCATTTTCGTATGTATCGTAATCTACCGCATAGGAAATCGGCGTTCCGTATTGGTAATCAGCCTTTTTGTGATCCGTCATCTTAAAAAGCTGCCTGGATTCAAACTCGCTATTGGCATATTTTTCAAATTCGGATTTGCTCTGATAAACATTGGTATCGAAATACGCTTTGCCCCAGATTCCGCATGTCACGAATAACGCTGCCAGGAAAATGACTAAAAGGATTTCCCGTCTTTTTCGCCTGAATTTTCGCTTCGCCCGCCTTTCATATCGTTCATGCCTGCTGTAATGGCGGGCTTTCCCATTGTCCGTTGCCTGTGTTTCTTTTTCATAATTTTCATTATTCATAAATATCTGATTTACATATCCCTCAAATGGTGTTACAATAGTCTTAAATAAATTATAACACCTTCCGATTGAGAATCAAGTCCATCGGCAGGAAAATTAAAATGCATCACCAATCGGAAACGGCAGGATTGTTCTATCGTTCACCACCGCTATCATGCGGATGTAGTTTAGTGGTAAAACATCAGCTTCCCAAGCTGAGGTTGGGAGTTCGATTCTCCTCATCCGCTCCACGTGAAAACCTTTGAAAACTAAATGTTTTCAAAGGTTTTTATTTGCGCATTGTTCTATTGTGATGCGGCACGCCCCATTTCCCAATTTCGCCCGTTGACAAAGAAATTGCAAAGAAGCGTCCTGTTTATCCGAACTGAAACTACGTTTACATATGGCCGCCTTATTTGCTTAACATACTATTAAATAAACCAAAAAAGCAGTATAATGAAATGATTAAATTGACCTGTAAACAGCAATTTGCCACGGCGATGTATCATTTCATGGAACCAAAACGATTGGGAAACCAAGAGGAACACGAAAAAATAAAAGGGAATGCAGCCCAAGGAGAAAAATTATGGAACAAATGTCTTTATTTGATACGCCATCGAGCGAGCCATTGGCATTCCGTATGCGCCCAAGAACGCTGGAAGAATTTGCCGGACAAGCACATTTGATCGGCGAGGGAAAAATACTACGAAAAATCATTGAAAGCGACAATATTTCATCCATGATCTTCTGGGGACCGCCGGGCGTGGGCAAGACGACGCTTGCCAGAATCATTGCGGCGCAGACGAAGTCAGAATTTATTACATTTTCAGCGGTAACATCCGGCATAAAGGAAATAAAAAAAGTAATGCAGGACGCCGACAGCAACAAACGGCTGGGAATTAAGACGATCGTCTTCGTCGATGAAATACACCGCTTTAACAAAGCCCAGCAGGATGCGTTTTTGCCATTTGTCGAAAAAGGCTCGATCGTCTTAATCGGGGCGACAACGGAAAACCCTTCCTTTGAGGTGAATAACGCCCTATTATCGAGATGCAGGGTGTTTGTGTTAAAGGAACTGTCAAGCGATGACATCATGGTTCTCTTAAACAGGGCGTTAACGGATGAACGGGGGCTTGGAACGGAAAAAATCAATATCCCTGACGAGAACTTAAAAATAATCGCAGATTTTTCAAATGGTGACGCCAGAAAGGCGTTAGCAACTTTAGACATGATCGTGATAAACGGTGAAACAGACGAAAGCGGGACGATCCATATTTCAAAAAACGCCATAGAAGAATGCTTAACGAAAAAAACATTGCTATATGACAAGAACGGCGAGGAGCATTATAACATTATTTCAGCCCTGCATAAGTCGATGAGAAACTCCGATCCCGACGCCGCAGTCTACTGGCTGTCCCGTATGCTGGAAGCAGGAGAAGACCCCCTGTATGTCGCCAGGAGAATCACGAGATTTGCCGCAGAAGATATCGGCCTGGCAGACACGAATGCGCTAAACGTTGCGGTCAATGCATATCACGCCTGCCATTTCATCGGTATGCCGGAATGCAATGTCCATTTAACGGAAGCCGTCATCTATCTGTCCTTAGCACCAAAATCGAATGCTTGCTATAATGCGTATACGTTTGCCGCTTCCGATGCAAGGAAAATGCTGGACGAACCGGTTCCCCTTGTGATCAGGAATGCCCCGACGAAATTGATGAAAGAATTGCATTATGGAAAAGGTTATCAATATGCACACGATACGGAGAGCAAATTGACGAATATGGAATGTATGCCGCCAGCTTTAAAAAATAAAGTATATTACATTCCGACAAAACAAGGAAACGAATCCAGGTTTAAAGAGCGGCTGGAAGCAATCAAAAATTGGAAAAGGGAACACCAAACCAGGGAAGAAAAATAAAACGATGGTGTTTTGCGGTAGAAGATGTGTGGTATAATGAACGCATATATCGGTACGGCGTTGCCGCAATGCTGCGTTCATTGAAACTCGCTTTTGAATCTTTGCTTTTACGGCATAGGGCTGCTCGTTATAATGAACGCATATATCGATACGGCGTTGCCGCAAAGAAGCATTCATTGAATCATGCACTGGCAAGCTTGCATGATATAATGAACGCAGAACCAAACAACACAGGAAAGGATTTTTAACATGGCACAAACAACACCAAATATGAGCGGGCTGCACCTTGCGCTCATCATCGAAGAAAGTGACGACGGATTTCACAGGGAGTCCCTCTGGTACGGCGGAACGCCGAAAAACCTGGGGCTGATGATCATCGACGTGATGAAGGATTGGTACGAGCCGAATAAAGCAGACCTCGACAGTTCCATCATCGAATACCACAAAATGCTGGAAAATGCAGATGACCTGACCTTTCAAAAGCTCGAAGGCAAGGGCTTTCATGCCAGCGGCAAAAAGATATTCGTGCAGATCAGCAATGACATAAACATCATGTTCAATTTCATCATCAATGAGATTTGCAATATCTTTGCCAAAAACGGTGAAACGTCAGCGGACTTCAAAAGCCTGAGCGAATTTAAAGCTCACTTCACAACGGCATACGAGCTGGATGAAGGGCTGGCACAGGTACTGGATGGCGTCAACGAAGCTACGATTTCAAGAGCGCTTTACACCATAGACATAAAATACAATTTCACGGGAAGGCATTCGGGGAAGATTTTGAATTAAAATAGCCCCTGCCTTTACAGGAGGTAACTATCATGTACACAAAATATTTTTACCCTGCATTCTTCCATAAAGCGGAAGAATGCGGCTTCTGAATTTCATTTCCCGGCCTTCCCGAATGTCTCACGCAAGGCGATAACATGAGCGAAGCATACGAAATGGCCATCGATGCCCTGGGGCTTGCCTTGGAAGACCGTATCAAGGAAAAGAATGTCCCCGTTCCCACTGAAATCGACGCGCTCCCCGTTGAAAAGGATTCATATACCGTAATCATCGAATTTGATCTGCTCGCGTACAGGCAGAAACACAGCTCAAAAGCAGTGAAAAAACATTATCCATCCCGCATGGCTCAATGAAGAAACCACCGCCAAGGGAATTAACTTTTCCCAGGTATTGCAAAACGGCCTAAAAATCCAGTCAGGACTATAAAAGAACTTCATCTCGCTAAGGGCAAAAGATTTCATTCGTCTGGTTTTTCCAAACAAAAACGCCATGTCAAAGACTTTTGACAGACAAAGCAGGTGGTTATCATATAGAATAAACCTTAGAATGAAACCGGAGGTGCGAGATGGAACTTGGAACGAAAATCAAAAAATACAGGGAAGGGCAAAACCTTTCCCAAGACGAATTAGCATTAAAAATACTGGTATCGCGGCAGACGATTTCGAACTGGGAAACGAGCAAAAGCTGCCCTGACATCAAAAGCCTTGCGATGCTCTGCAATGTCTTCCACATTTCCCTGGATGATTTCATAAACAAAGATATCCCGGAAATGCGAAGCCGGATCGATCAAGGCGAGGTAAAAAGGTTCAATGTGATGGGATATATTTTCACGGCGGAATTGCTGCTCGTCATGGCCAGCGCTTACCCATTATTCCGCCTGGAAGGAAACATCGGCATTATCATCTGGCTGCTCATTTTCTTGATAACCTTTGGCACGGCATTCGTTATTGAACGATTCAAAAAAAATAACGATATCCAGACCTATAAGGAAATCGTGGCCTTTGTCGATGGCAAGCAATTAACCCATGATGAAGCGCAGCAGGAAATTGGCAAGCGGATGTACCAGAAAATCTTCGCGGCAATTTTGGCAGGCGTGATTGCGCTTATCGTATGCCTGGTCACGGCGTTCATCGTGAACCATGTCATGTAGTTGCCCTCCACAAATAGCATGATAAGCCCACCTGCATCCACTAGGATGACAAGGTAGGCTTATTTATTTTCGCTTGTTGTTCCTATCTATATAGGCAAGCAATACAATGAGAAACGTTCCCAAAAGAATCAACAGTGTTAAGACCTCGTATGTACTCATATGCACCACCTCCCTTCTTTCGTGAAGTTAGGGAGGCTGCCACCTTGCAACACGGTCGCTCCATATTGACAATATAACATAAATTTTATTACTAACAATATTCATCAGGCAAGAGAAATCAGACCCTCCGAAGATATAAATATATAAGTTTCCGAACCTTTATAAAAAAAATCCCTGTCAAACAGCCAATTTTGGCGTTTCACAGGGATTTTTTTAATCTTTATGCTTCCTTTTTCGAAAGATACAGAATCGCAAAGAATCCTGCGATAAAGGTCACGATGCACGGGATAATTTCAGAACCCTTCGGGATGCCCGGGCAAACCTCCGGCAGAGAACCCAGCACAAACCCCAAGATCATCAGGTACGTCGGCCGCGGAAAGAGCGTCATCGCTTTTTCCAAAACCTTAGCGGTTAAAACCACGCCCAGCAAAATTCCGACCGCAAGCGGAATCAAGTACGGCAGATACACTTCGCTGAGCGCTTTCATCGTTTCATCGTAAAGCCCTAGGAGAAGGAGCAGGTATGACCCGCTAATTCCCGGAAGAATCAAGGCAACCGCAGCGATAAATCCGGCTAATATCAAGACAAAGATGCCCTGCACCCCGCTTTGCGTGCTTTCCTCCGCAGCATCCAGCGGGAGGAAGGAAATCGCTAGGACGATAACCGCCCCTGCGACGACGTAAAACAAGCTGTTCCAAGTAAATTTCTTCACCTGCGCTTTGCCAAAAATAAGGGGAACGCCGCCGATGACCGCACCCATAAAACAGAACAAGGTCGGATACGGATGGTTTTCCATCAGGTACAGCAGCGGTTTTGAAAACAAAAATATCCCCAACGCGCCCCCTGCCGCTACCAAAAGCAAAAACTGAAAGCTTTCCCGCTTGTGTTTCATAAATGAGCTGACCGACGTTATCAGCTTGTCGTATATGCCTAAGATCATCGCCATCGACCCCCCGCTGACGCCCGGGATGATCATGCTTCCGCCTATGAGCAAGCCTTTGATTATAATCAGTATGTTCTTCAATTTATCCTACCCCTTCTTTTGCTCCTCTTCCTCCAATACGCGGTATGCCACCTTTCCGACCAGCGTCTTCGGCATATCGTTCCGAAACTCAATGTCATACGGCATGGCATATTTGGCGATGTGCTTTTTACAGTATTCCATAAGCTCCTGCTTCACTGCCTCCGACGCTGCCACGCCGGCTGCAAGCTTTACAAAAGCTTTGACCTTTTGCATTTTATAAGCATCGGGAACGCCGATCACGCAGCTCATCTGCACAAAGTCATGCGCGTCCAGAATGTTCTCAAGCTGCCCCGGATATACATTGTAGCCGGACGATACGATCATGCGCTTTGCCCTGCCTTTGAAATATACAAATCCTTGCTCATCCATGATGCCCAAATCGCCGGTATAAACCCAGGTCAATCCGTCATCGTGCGTGCGCAGCGTCTGCTTGGTTTCCTCCGGCTTATTCATATATTCCGCCATGACGGTCGGTCCGGACAGGAGAATCTCCCCTTCCTGCCCGTAGGGAAGCTCCTCATCGGTATCCGGCTTTACAATTTTTATATAGGTGTCAGGGAAAGGCAGTCCGATGCTGCCTTCCTTGGACATATGGGACGGCGTCAGGCAGCAGGCCGTAACGGTTTCAGTCGTTCCGTACCCTTCCCGCACCTGGACGGTCGCCCTATGGTCGTATAAAAACCGGTCAAATTTCTTTTTCAGCTCAATGGAAAGCGAATCGCCGCCCGAAAAAACGCCTTTCAGGCAACTGAGATCCGCGCCGTTCATCGATGACAGCCCTAAAAGCGCTTCATACAGGGTCGGTACGCCCGCAATGAAGTTACAGCGGTACTTTACGATCTGTTTCGCATAGCTTTCCGGCGTAAACCGAGGAACGAGAATACACCTGCCGCCCTGTGAAAGCATGGTGTGAATGCACACGCCCAAGCCAAATCCGTGAAACAAAGGCATGGCGGCAAGCATTTTATCGCCGGGGCGGAACATCGGGTTTGCCGCAATCACCTGTTGCCCCAATGCGTTAAAGTTTTTGTTCGTCAACACGATTCCCTTGGTCGTGCCTGTCGTCCCGCCGGAATAGAGGATCACGGCAGGGTCATCACCGCTCCGCTCCACTTTATAATTATAAAAGCAATGCTTGCTCATTTTCATGAAATCCTTCCAGCGGATCACCGGGGCATCGTCAGGGATTTTTTCGATTTTGCGTCCCTCCGTAAGCATATACCCTGCTTTGATCGGTTTGGAAAGCTCGTCCCGTATGCTAGCGATGATGATGTTGACAACCTTCGTGTTCGTCCGGATTCGTTCAAATTTATGGTAAAACTGATCCAAGGTGATCGCCGTGATGCTTTCGGAATCGTTTAAGTAAAATTCAATTTCCTTTTCCGCCGAGAGCGGATGAATCATGTTCGCAATGCCGCCCACCAGGTTCACGGCGTAAAACAGGTAAATGGCCTGCGGGCAATTCGGCATGGCGATGGTTACTTTATCCCCTTCCCTGATCCCAATCGTTTTCAGCGCTTTGGCACAGGTTTCGATTCCTTTCATCAGATTTTGGTAAGTTGTGGATTTTCCCATAAAGTCAAAAGCAACCGCATCGGGATACGCCTCCGCCATGCGGCTTACTGCTTCAAACATAGACCCTTCGAAATATTCCAAATGCATGGGGACATCGCCCAAATAATCCTCCCATGGTGTTTTAACGGTATTTTCCTGTCGCTTCCTCATCGTAAATCTCCTCGTTTTCATGTTATGTAAACGCCTTCCTGTTTGTGCCTTGCGTTTTTATTCTAATCCTAACAATGGAGGGCGATTCATATGCCATCCCGATTGTTGAAAGATTTAGCTTTTATCCTTCCAATGCCGCGATATCGCCGAAACTGCCGCCATCCCGCCTTACCAAAAGAACCATCCATCCCGCACCAGGCAGACCATTAGCCTTGCAGAAAAACTTTCCAGGTAAGTGGCGGAACTTGGATTTATCCCGCACGGCAGGCCGTCAGCCTTTCTTGCATCGGTTGAACAGCAATCCTCGCCTGCGTCAGCTTAACAACCTATTTCGCCTGCGTTCACTGAACCCTCTTCTTCATCTGTACTAATTCAGATTAGTTAATCCGCTCTTTTTCTTTATCCAAACCGGCCGCATCCTTTAGCGGCCGCTCCAAAAGCTCGGGGTTTTCCAAAAGCCTGCAAAACAGCTTGACCGTTTTCGCATAATAATACCCGTCGGCAATCCGCTCGTCTATCGTAAGGCCTAGATCGACGCTGTCCTTCATTTCAATATTGCCCGCTTCATCGTAAAACGGCCGCCGCTTTATCTCGCCAATGGCACAGAAAATAGAATTTGTCCCCCAATTCGTCAAATGGTGGTAGGCGGATTTCAGCCCGATCGAGCCCAGATTGGAAAGCACCACGGATGAATAATACGGATCTGCCTCGATCAACGCTTGCGGCACTTTTCCATGTCGATCCAGAAAACATATGAAGCGCACAAGAGCCTTCGTTAAGAAACGCGGCAGCTTTTGCAAAATCTCCATGCTGTTTGTAGTCGATTCCTTTTCCCCGCCCCTGCGCCCGGATACCTGGCGGAATATCTCATCGTGAATGGTATCGATATTATCCTCGCCTGTCGCATGGATAAACGCCAGCGCTTCGCCGCCGCTGTCGGAAAAGACAGTTTTAATCACAAAGGCAGCTGAAATTTCGTTTCTCTGGTACATATTTTTATTGGCAATGAAACGGTTCATCTTCGGCCGCAGCGTAATGGTTTTTAGCAGGGCGGTCACAACGAGCTGAAACAGGTTATAGCGGTACGCCGGATTTAATGCGTTTTTCTTTTCCAAATACCGGTTGACATTTGCCAAGTCGATGCGCTCGCTGATAAATGCTTCATTGTCACAGCGATTCGGGTATATTATCGGCATGATGAAGTGCATCGCGTCAATATCGCGCAGCAAAACGCCATCCCGTCTGTCGCCAAACCTCTTTTTCGTATCCCCTACCATATCCCTTTCTCCTATTTTTGATCCATAAATGTTTGTTTTTCTTACAGTAACGCCCAGTAATGCTATGAAAATGCCCAGCGTTCATTGTAACGAGCAAGTTTGCCCCCTTTGGGGCAAATTGCAATTGCGAGTTTCATTGAACGCTTCCTTGCGGCAGCGCCGTAAGAATCAATGCGTTCATTATAACACAAATACTTCTCATATTATACCATTTTATTTCATGAAAATACGCTCAGAAAAAATCAGAGAGATTAGCTTTGCCCGGCTGCAAGCCTTTACACAAAACCAATCCCACAAATAGAAAAAGCGTCCTGAATGAAAAGCGCCCCTCATTCAGAAATAGCCCTTATAAGAAAAAGAAGGCTTTTGCACGAAACTAGGCGATGGCGTTCGGGCCGGAATCGGAAATCCAAACTAGCCACCCAAACGAAAACAGCTTTTCCCTAAAAAATGCAAAAAACATTGTTTTCAGGGAATTTGTTCAAAAATCCAGCGAAAAACAGGCAAAAACGAACCAAAATCACACTGAAATAAAAAAGATTCTCTCAGATTTTCAAAAAAGAACATTTATAGAGAAATTTACTCAATTTTTCTCTTATTTGAAGGAAAATGGAATGAATCAAGAGAAAACGGCCTGCCTTTGCATAAAACAACAATCAAAAACATTTGCTTTTCCCTGAAAAAGCGGTTTTCGAGGACAGTTCAGAGAATCACGCCCCACTCATTCCCCGCAAAAAGCCATTTTCCGCGAAAATCACTTCCGGGCGTCCCCATACGTCCCGAAACAAAAACGACTGCGGCGGCGGCTATGCATATGTACAAAAACTTATGCTAAAAAACTATATTTCTGCCCAATAAGTTGTCGTCAAAAGCAACAAACACAAACAGGCGGTCAAAAAATAAACGCCACCCTGCAACAAATGCTGTTTATCCCTTTTCCAAAAATACAGCGCTGCACCGATCATCGTAAACGCCCAGCTTATCATTGCCAAGGCGAAAAGCAAGAGCGGCTTTCCCATAATCACCAAAAACCATATGGCAAGCAAGGCGATCTGCAATAAAATCCCCGCATGGAATCGCTTTTGTGTGCCGCCATCGGATAGCAAGCGGATTTGCACCGACAACAGGAAAATGATTCCGAAAAAAAGCAATAGCTGCAAAACAAACAGGCTACCCGCTCCCGGATGCATTTCCACAATGTCATCTGCGCAAAAGAGAAATTCCATTATGATTGCCGCCAATGCCAGAAGGGTTCCCAATCCAAAGCTTTTTAAAATCGTTTTTATATCCATTGCTTCTCCTCTGCGGGAATATCTTGATTAAGAAATCTTTGCACGTTGTGAAAAAAAGATCGATATCATTATATGCAAATGGTTTTCACAAATCAATCAGGATTTCTTTAAATCCTGCGTAATATGGGGCGGCATCTTGATATCATCAAAACTGGCCGGTGATTCCTTCGGGAATTCCAGCCAGTCTGCGATTACAATCTGGTTACTGCTCCATTATGGCATATCGAGCACCGGGCTTTAACGGTTGCTGAATTTTGCTTCCCGCTTTTCGAGAAACGCTTTCATCCCTTCCACCCTGTCTTCTGAACAGAACGGCGCGCCGCAGGCCTCCCCTTCCAGTGCAATACCTGTTACTACATCCAGCATAATCCCGTTGTTGATGGCCGCTTTTGCTGCTTTGATCGCAATTGGCGCTTTTTCCATAATCTTATGTGCAACAGCTTCACAAGCTCGCATTAATTCTTCTGGCGCGACCACCTTCTCCACAAGGCCAAGCCGTTTTGCTTCTTCTGCCCCGATATAGTCCGCTGTCATCACCAGGTATTTGCCCATTCCTTTTCCTACCAGGCGGGGAAGTCTCTGCGTGCCGCCGAACCCCGGAATGATCCCCAAGTTTACTTCCGGCTGTCCGAACCGGGCGTTTTCCGACGCGATTCGGATGTCGCAGGCCATGGCTAATTCACAACCGCCGCCCAGGGCAAACCCATTAATCGCACCGATAACAGGCTTGCTGATGGATTCAATCAAATCCATGACTTTCGCTCCCTGCTTCATCATTTTCTGTCCTTCGATCCCCGTCAGGTTCACCATCTGGGAAATATCAGCGCCTGCTACGAACGCCCTTCCCTCACCAGTGATAATCGCAACTTTCACCTCGTCGTCTGCCTCGATGGCACGGAACACATGATCCAGCTCATCAATCGCTTCTTTGTTCAATGCATTTAACGACTCCGGCCTGTTCATCGTCACATATGCAATGCCTTCTTTTACCTCAAACGAAATGCTTTGATATTCCATTTCCTGTCTTTCCTTTCTTCATGTATAATAAACAAGCTTTCCTATACAGAACCTTTTGCCGCCCACGGAACAGCCGCCGACTCCTATAGGCGGGGCGATGCTCGGCTATCCCTTGAATACCGACCATATATTTACATCTTATCCTCCCTGTTTTTTACATAAGCGCCGATGGCGCTTAATCTAAAATGGATTGGCAAAATCCAGAAACGATCAATCCCATTCTGCGATCTATCTCTTTTCAAATCCATGGAATCTCCGCTTGCTTTTCAGGATTGCTAAATATATTTTCGCTTCATTGGATCTCTGCGTTCTTTCAACTTCATTAAAAATTTGCCCGCTTTTTCAAGCCTTTGAATCTTTGTCCGTTTTTTCGTTCCCATTGAAATTCTGCCTGCGTTTTTAATGCCTTTGCATTTTCACCTTCTTTTTCAAATCCACTCGATTTCCGCCCTTTTCAGCCGATTCGGCACATTAACATATTCCTCATCCTCTGTATAACCGACGAGCAAAACGCCGTATACCTTATTGCCTTGCGGAATTTTCAGCATATCCCGGATTACGGGGACATCGTTACACATATCGATGAGATACCCCGACCAGCACGTCCCGATGCCACGGGACTGGAGAACCAGCTCTGCGCTGTACAGCCCTAAGACCGTATCGATGCAAGGATTCGTCGCACTGGTATCGGCATAGCCGATGATAATCGTCTCCGCTTTCCCCATAACGATGTTTTTTCCCCTCTGGTATAATCTGTCGATTTCAGGGGAAATGCCTGTTTCCCGCACATAACTGATGATATGCTCCATGATGCGATCCAGCTTTTCCCGACCCTCCAGCACCATCCAGCGGGCGGGATGTTCATTCTTTGCGCTCGGCGCCCAAGATGCGATATCCAAGGCATATTCAATCTCTTCCCTCGGCACAGCCGCAGATTGAAAGTTTCGATAAGATCTTCTATTGACAAGATGTGTTTCGATGGAGCGAAATTTCACTTTTGAAAGGCTGCTCTCTTCCTCAAACGCATCATGCGAAAATACGGTCTTGTTGCTGCCATTCTCTTTTGCAAAGGTCACGGCTTCTTCCGGGCATGCTGCGGCACAATGCAGGCAATCGATACAAACCATTTCTTTATTGAGAAATACCTGACCATCCTTTTCCTGAAATACGCCGGCAAGACAAGCGGTAATGCACCGCCTGCAATGAATGCATCTTTCGTAATTGATTTGCCATTTGACCATTTTAATGTCTCCTTTTTTCTCGCTCCGCTTTAAGGCCTTCTTTATCAAGGCTTCCATTTTATCGCCGCCTTTATTGTCTCCGCTTTGATGGCGTCTTTTGTTTCAGCCCCGAAAGGTCAGAATATAAATTCATTTTTCTTCCAACGCCATTTCCACTTCGTTTATCTTCCCTTTTACCAGCGCCTCCGGAATATACACCTGCCCGCAGATGGGACAGCGAAGCAACTCCGTATCAAAATTATGTTTCAAATAAGAAAAATCCGTTTTGGTTTTCACTAGCGCCACATTGCATTTCATGCATATGATGCGGTCCCTGCTTTCATCCATTATCATGCCCCTCCGTCAGATCCTTTCATCGTCTTCCATCGTCACGCCCGTCTGCTCTATCTATCGTCATTCCCTTTTGCTGCATCGCTTCACCAAATTCCTCAGCTATGCTTCTCCGTCAAATGCTTCCATTACCTTCTGTCATACTCCGCTTCAATGCGCATCCTGTGGCAATAGATATTCACCAGGCGGAAACCTTCCCCCTCCGGCCGGTATTCCACCCAGTACGTCATATGGTTCTGCATCAGGTGTCCGATATAGTGTCCCGTTTCTTCGTTCAGCAGCTTATAACCGTCCTGCTCGCAAAAATCGATTACATCCTGTGCGTCTTCTTCCAAGATCAGTTCCCTGTTCATTTTCACGGCAAGCGCTTCATCAATATACAGTTTCATCTTCTTTTCTGCCTCCGGACAATCGCTGATTCCAAACCGCAGCTGCATCCTCCGTCTGGCCTCTTCCCTGTTTCTTCGTCTCTGGGAAAGACTGGGAGCTTGCTGTCTCATGCGGGCTTCCAGATTATCTTCTCCACCCTTTCGTGCCTGCCCGTCCGACCCATCCGATTCAACCAGCCACAAAAGATCCAGCACATGAGCGGCACGCTTTCCAGATGCCGCAAAACTGTCCTTGCAATTCGTACAGTATGTGATGTAATCCGCGGTACTGGTGCTAATTCTGGCTTCTGTAACCCGATCCAGCAGGTTTCGGTCTACCGCATGAATGTGTCCGCCATATCCGCAGCACTGTGCATCCTTTCCATGGTTTGGCAATTCTTCAATCTGCATCCCGCTGTTTCGAAGCACCTGCCTTACGCTGCGCTGCATTTGCGCAAATTCCCTAGACGAACAAGGATCAAATACAGCGTATACGGCGTCTTTGCTACCTGTGATCCGAAAGCCATGAGAAGCCATGACCTCATATACGGATATGATTTTACAATCCTCTAAGTACGTGCCGAGAAGCTTCCCGCAAGAAGGACAAGCGACGATCAGCACAGGCTCGCCCCACGCTTTCCATGCCGCCCGGATTTCCCCGATTACCTGGAGAAACCGCTCCTGATCGCCCGCCCAATAAGCTGGCGCACCGCAGCAGGAAAGCATAACGCCCACATGATTCAAGCATTTATCCAAATAATCATATGTTTTACAGACATATCCCGCATCCGAGCTTCCCATCTGACAGCCGGGAAAGAAAAGATACAAGCAATACGCATCTTTTTTCAATACGGCATATGCGTGCGGCGACAAAGCGTGCTCCATATCCCGCAGCCAAAAAGCATGGTATGCCGGGGGAATATCCCCCGCCTTCTGCATCTGCCGCCTGCTTTCCAAGAAAATTTCTTCAAAGTCAAAATCGGAAGGGCAACGCTCTCGGCAGCTGCCGCACAGATTGCAGGAATTGATCTGCCTCGATGCAATCCGCACTGTATAACCCTCCATGACATTTAATGTAGCATTCACATCTTCGATCACTTTTTGAGGAAACTTCTTGTATTTTGCCAACATCTCACAGCTATCAAGGCACGTGCTGCAACCGCAAAAAAGGCAGCGCTCCGCCTCGCAGACAGCTTCTTCCCGGGTGAAAGGTTTTTCTGCGCCCACTGACCCCAACGCATCAACTATTTCCGGCTTCCCCGGCGCATCCGCATCTTCCGGCATTCCCGGCTTCCCCAGCACGTCCATTTCTTTTGGCATTCCTAGCGACCTAGGCGTCCCCGATGCTTCCAACAACTCCGGCTTTTTTGAAACAATTCCCTTCAAATCCATTTTTAGCCTGGATGGTTTGCGCTCATAGAGATCCTTCCGCTGCTGTATGCGAGCCACCTTTAAAAAACCTTCGATCTCCGTCGCCACCAGGATTCCCTGCCGCAACGCTTCTATCGTGCTATCTTCTTTTTTTCCAAGCGGACTCAAGAATACGCCATGGCGGTCAGATGCCAGGCTGTTTTCCGCAAAACGGCTCTGCAATCCAAACCTGCTGCCGTTTTTTCCAGTCGCAACATATACGGCATCGCATGACAGCTCGTCAAGCGATCTGACCTCATGCCCTAAGAAGACCTGAATCCCGTCCGCCTGAAAAAGCGGCTGCAACTCGTCTTCTATGATATCCGCCGTAAAAAGCGGCGTAACCTGCTCCCACAAAAGCCCGCCGAGCCTGCTTTCCTTCTCATATAGGTCAACCTGGTAGCCTCTCTGGGAAAGCTTTACAGCGCACCCCAGCCCACCTAGCCCGCCGCCGACAATTCCAATTTTTTTATCTTTGGCAGGCACATAATAGCCATCTTCGCTTCTTTTCTTCGCATAAAGGCAGCAAGCCTCTTCGATTTTCCGAATAGCGATCGCTCCGCCAAAGGACTTGCGCATACAGCTTCCGCCGCATGGCGCATCACAAACAGCGCTTACAATTTGGGGAAACAAGACCGCATTTCGATAAAGCCGGTAAGCAGCATTCAGTTTATTGTTTTTGATTTTCTCCAAGAAGGCTTTTACATCTATGCGAAGAGGACACGCATTCGTACAGTACGCAGGTTCGTCCCGCATACACCGCTGCGCCATCTCTTTCAGCTTTACGATATCCATGCCCACGGCCTGATTCCCCCATCTCGTTTGCTAATTGATATTTTTCCCGTTATTCAACAACAGGGTTCGCTTTGATCTGTTCCATTCTTTCATAATAATCTGCGCCAAGATAATATCGTTTCGGTGCAATGGTTTTGCCTTCTGCTTTCGCCTTAATTCCTTGTAAAACCTTTTCAGGCGTTGCCGGCAATTCATGAATCCTCACGCCGCACGCATCGTTGATCGCATTGATTACCGCCACATGCGGAGAAGTCTGGAACAGTTCAGCACAACCGCTACCGCCATGCGGGCCTGTCGGTCTTGGCGACTCAACAAAGTCCACATACATTGCATCAGGCACTGCATCGATGAACGGAAATCCAGCGCCTACTATTGTGCGATGCTTTTTCACGTCCTGATAGTCTTCGGACAGCGCCATTCCGATCCCGTGCTGCATGCCGCCGAAGGCCTGGCCTTCTACATTGATCGGATGTCCTACTACGCCGACATCTGCCACGCAGCGAATGGAAAGAACCTTGGTTTTTCCCGTCTTCATATCCACCTCGACTTCGCTCAGGAACGCACCATACGTGTACTCCGCCGTTGGATTGCCCTGCCCTGTATTCGGATCTAAGTTTTTCGTGAAGCTAGTTGTATCGAAAACGCCGATGTATTTCGTCGGTATCTTTTCCGCCACCATTTCATCATAGGTCCGGTAGGTTCCGTCGTCCTTCTTCATCGCTTTTATCAGCTTATCTGCTGCATCCTTGATGGCATTTCCGGCCATATAATGCGATCTGCTGCCTGCGGCTGGACCTGTGATTGGCGAAAGCCCTGTATCGTTCTGGCAAAGCCTGATTTGATCCATCTCGATTCCCAACGGCCGCAGCGCTTCATAGGTGTGAATCAGCGTCCCTGCATCTGCACCCTGCCCCTGGTCTTCCCACGTATTGTACGAGGTAATTGTTCCATCTGGGTTCAATCCGATCGCAACCTCTGCATGGTCGTTCGGCCCTGATGTTACATTATACATACCGCAGGCAACACCGACACCGCGCCGTTTTTCATCGGTCGTTTCAGCCTTAGCCCTTTCACGAGCCTTCTGGTAATGCGGCCTGAGTTTATCCAGGATCTCACGCATCGGATAAACGGAAAAGGTATTTCCATTGAGGCTTGTATCTCCATCCTTGTATACATTGATATACCTGAATTCTAGTGGATCGATTCCGGCCTTTTCAGCCAGCATATCCATTATTTGCTCCGAAGCGGTATACGCCTGCGGAGAACCGAATCCTTTGTATGCCGTGGAATATGCGTGATTTGACATGACTGCCTTGGAAAGGCCCATAGCGTTCGGAATCGTGTATGGCGCTCCCATGAACCGCACGCCCTTTTGAATCAAGATCCCTGCCACTTCCGAATACGCACCCTTGTCATAAGCAATCTCGTATTCGATGGCCGTCAGTTTCCCGTCCTTGCCACATGCCATCCTCACATTGCTGTAAGACGGTGCGCGCTTTCCCGTAATATGCTGATGTTCTTCGTAGCTCAGCGTGATGGTCACAGGTTTTCCCGTCGCCAGCGTTGCAACTGCCACAAGCCCTTGGGTAAGCGGTGAAATGGAATACCCGAAGCTTGCGCCTGTCGGATTTTCAATGATGCGAATCTTCTCTTTTGGAAAACCAATCCCCGCTGCCAATGTACCGATCGGCGTCCCAAGACCGAGGCTTTTACAATGGATTACCAGCATTCCATCGCCGTCAACATATGCCTGGTTCGTATCCGGCTCTAACACCAGATGCGGCTGCCTCTGCGAATAGAAGCTCCCTTCCACCGCATATTCGGATTCATCGATGACATCCCTCGTATCCTCACCCTTTAACACGACCTGTTCCAAGTAAATATTCGGATGCTCTGGATGGAGCTGAATCGCATCTTCTGCGCAGGAATCCAGGATATCCATGTATTCCGGCATCTGCTCGATTTCCACCTTGACAGCCTTCGCCGCTTCCCTGGCCTCATCCCTCGTCCTGGCCGCCACCATCGCAACCACGTCGCCGTATCGGAACACTTGATTCGATGCAAGGATTTCATGATCAAAACCATCGGTCTTAGAACGCGGATTTCCCAACGGCCACGTAATTCTGTTAATTCCCTGCACGTCCTCCGCCGTAATGACTTTGACAACGCCCGGCATATTTTCTGCTTCCTGCTTATCGATAGACAGAATTTTTCCGTTGGATACACCCGGAAGAACGACTGCCAGATGCAAAACGTCCCGCATCTTCATGCCGATGTCATCGCCATAGTCGCACGTTCCTGTCGCTTTGGCAATCGCCGCCGGTCTTGGAATCGACACGCCATAGATCTTGCCATCTTCCGGCATCTGAAATTTCAAGTGTTCGATCGGCTCTTCCCCTCTCATCACTTTTGCTGCTTCTACCACACAATTTACGATATGCTTATACCCGATACACCTGCATGCGTTTCTGTTCTTCATAAACCAATCCCGGATTTCCTCCCTGGATGGATTCAGATTCTGCTTTAAAAGCGCATAGGCCGATACGATAAAGCCCGGGGAGCAAAAGCCGCACTGAACGCCGCCGTATTTTACCCACGCAAGCTGCAACGGGTGCATATTCGCAGGGGAGCCAATCCCTTCAATCGTGATGATTTCCATCTCCTCTGTGATGGTTTTCATCTTTCTGACGCAGGATCTGACTACTTTGCCATCCACCAGCACGGAACATGCACCGCACTGTCCCGCATCACAGCCGACCTTCGTTCCCGTCAGGCCAATCCTCCTTACCAGATCCGCCAAGGTATCCTTTTCCGGATCACAGATGACCATACGAATCGCTCCATTGATGTTTAAGTTCATCTTTTTGAGTGCCATTACATATCCTCCTTCGCATTGCTGATACGTTTGCTTTTTTCTTCTGCCATCATAGCGGAAACCGCTTCTCGATATAACCGATATCCGGCGGAGACCTGCTGCTTACTCATCAAAGTCAAAATCACCAAAATGATTAGGCAGATGGCCGCCCCCGGCCAGAAGCATGAAATTCCCATCGGATTTTTTGCAAAAAACCACACTGCCGCTGTTGCGCCGCCCACTAACATGGACCAAAAAGCCGCCGTCGTCGATACCCTCGGCCAGAATAAGGCCACCAGCAGCGTAATCGCCACGATAGAGCGGATTTGAAACGCTCCGTACATCTGATCCAGGAAGGAATCCGCACTAAGTCCCAAGAGCGTCCCTACAATTCCTACCAGTACAACGCACAGCCTCGATACCTTCAGTTCCTGTGCATCGGTCGCTTCCGGCTTCATTCTCTTATAAAAATCCCGTGTCAGGGTCGTCGATGCGATCATCAAAAGCACCGGCGCTGTTGACCAAATGGCTGCAATGATGGCCATGCTTGTCACGCCGCTGTAAGTACCGCCAAGCTGATGTGCCATGCTGAACAGAGCCGTACCGGGATCGATATCAGGCAGGACAACTTTCGCGCAGATACCCACCAGCGATGGGCATAGTGCAAACGGCGCTACGATCAATGCTGCGATCGGCATCCCGATCCTGGCCGTTTTTAAATCCTTCGCCGTAAAGCTCACCGTTACCGCCGTTGCCGCTGCCAGCATGGAAATGGCTGTCCCTAGCCCATTGGCAATGGTCGTCGGTACATTTGGCTGCATGAAACTGAAATACGTTTCCGGCAATACCGCATGAAGGGCATCCATGCCGCCGGCATAATGAACCGATTGATAAGCAATGATCGCCATTCCAATCATCATGATCACCGCATGAAGCACGTTCATGAAGGCGATTCCTTTCATCCCGCCCGACAACGTCACCAAGATAAAAATTGCTGCTGCGATCCATGCCACCACGGTTTCATTAACGCCGAAGAGCGGTCCGATAATCGCGCCTACTGCGGCAGGCTGGTTGGAAAACAGGATCATGTAAGTGATTACGATTACAAACAGCATGACGATCCTGCATTTTTCATCGAACATATACTTGTACGCTTCCGGAACGGAAATCACGCCTTTTTCTTTGTTCATTCCCTTATAGAACTTCAATGCTAAGAGAACGAACAAAATTACGCCGATAGCCAGCCCCCAATCAGCCCAGACGGAAGAAAACCCCATATGATAGGCTTTCTGCGCGTTGCCGATCGTCCCTGCTCCCGCAATTAGTTCGGAAAACAGAAGAGGAATGACCAGTACGACACCCAGCTCGCCTCTCGCCGTCATAAATTTCTTGGAATCTCTGTTTCGTTTCCTAAAATATAAGCTGATGCTAATCGTAACCGCCATGTATACGATCAGCATAATCATTGTCACATTCATTTTCTGCCTCTTTTTCTGTCTCTTTCTGCCGGTTCATCATTCCGCTGTTTGAAGCGTGCCGGAGACCAACCAATCCCCCGGCACGTAAAACAGCTATGAAATGGAGACCATCTGAATTTCTTTATCCGCTGATTTTCAGTAAAACTTTCACGTTCTTGGTGTCTCCAGATGCGAGATCCTCAAAGACGGCCTGGATGTCCTCAAATGGCCTGATATCCGTTATGAATTGCCTTAAATCGACTTCCCCCGCAGTCAATGCCGCCAAAGAGGCCTTAAACTCTTCAAACGTCCACGCATGGGAAGGGATTACAGACATATTCTTTACGACGACCGGATTGAAGTTGAATGGGATCATCTCATTTGGAACGCCAAGGACCATCAGCTTCCCGCCTGATTTCAACACATCCAGATACCCATTGAGTGTCGCTTGAATGCCTACGCATTCAAAAATCATATGGTATTTTTCGCCGCCATTGGCCGCCAAGAGCTGATCCAGGCAGTCTTCCGCTTTGGCATCGATTACCTTATCGATGAAATCGCATTTCTTCGCGAACGCCATCCTCTTCGCGCCGGCTTCCGCCATGGTGATCTGCTTCGCACCGGCTTTCTTTGCCCACATGGCAGACATCAATCCGATAATACCGCCGCCTACTACCAGCACGGAGTCCTTTGGGCCTACCTGCGATTTATTGGCAGCTGCCAACCCTACTGCCGCAGGTTCGACTACCGTCGCATCTTCAAACGGCACGTGTTCTTCCAGCTTAATCGGCAAGTGGGATCGAACCATGACATATTCGGCAAACCCGCCCGGCGTACCGATCCCGATCGCGTCGGTCAAAGGCGCTTCACAACAATTCGTCAAGCCCGCATGACAGAATTCACAATCGAGGCATGCTTTACTCGGCATACAAATCACCCTGTCGCCTTTTTTCAAATCTTCCCTGTCACCAGGATCTTCCACGTATCCCGTAAATTCATGACCCATGATCCAGCCCTTTGCCCATGAGTCACCGTAATGCCAATAGTGGAGATCAGATCCGCATACCCCCGCATAAGCAACCTTGATTACGACTTTATGCCCATCACTCTGCGGGATATCCCGTTCAATAATATCAATTTTCTCTTTATCCGCTATGATTGAAGATTTCATATTCTATATCCTGCCTTTCTGCGTACCCGGCTTATACACAAACCTGGCCACCGTTGATATTGATCGCCTGCCCCGAAATATTTCGTGCCAAATCAGAACATAAGAACAACACTGCGTTCGCCATATCTTCCGGCTCTTGCGGCCGCTTCATCGGAATGTTGGAAACGACTCTTCCCCAGCGCGTTTCAGGATCGACAGAATTATCGTAACCATCGTATTCCCGCAAATTCTGTTCCCACATTTCCGTGCGGACAATGCCCGGACAGATGCAGTTCACGTTGATGTTGTATTTGCCCAGTTCCTTTGCCAACACCTGGCTCATTCCGATCACGCCGAATTTGGTGGCAGAATACATCGAATGATAATCAAACGGCGCTTTTCCGGCCTGGGATGATGTATTGACAATCTTCCCTTCCCTTTGCTTGATCATATGCCTTACCGCTGCATGGCAACCGTGGTATACGCCTTTCAGATTGATATCTACCAATTTATTAAATTCGGAAATATCAGAGTCTGCAAAGAGCTTAATTACGTTATAACCAGCATTGTTGACTATGACGTCCAGCTTGCCGTATTCGGCTACAACACCATCGATCATAGCATCCATAGCCGCTTTGTCCGTTACATCGATTTGAAAAGCCTTCGCCGTGCCGCCCTTTTCCTTGATTTCAGCGGCAACCTCTTCTGCATTTTCTAAAATCAGGTCGGAAACCATCACAGAAGCCCCAGCTTCTGCCAGCTTGCGGGAAATCGCTTTGCCAAGCCCCCTTCCCGCACCTGTAACGATTGCAACTTGTTTCTCTAAATTGATCTGTACCATTTTTCTCTCCTTTTGCCGAAGCTCCCACACGAAAGCTCCCTTATCACGAAACAAAAGCAAATTTTGCATTCAATCGACTATGCGCCAGCCTCTGCCTCCGCCGTTGCTTCCGCATTCTTCTTGCTGCGCTTGCTGGTATCCTGTGCCAAAGCCAGGCAAATTACCGCACCGATTCCGCCGATGGCGAACATAGCGATCCAGCCTGCCAGAGCGCTGGAGGAAGCCATAACCGTGGTAAAGATCAGCGGGAATACAACGCATCCGATTTTGTTAAGCTCAGTCAGAAGACCGGAAGCGATACCAGCCTTAACGCCTGCACAGTCCGGGTGTTCCATCATGAGCGTCCTTGCTGCGATCAGCCCAAATCCAAGGCTTAAGCCTGCGATGTTGATCATGATGCAGGATGCCAGGATATTTCCCGTGAATGCAGATGCCGGATACATGAACGATGCGAAGACCATGGCCGGAATCATGACCTTCTTCCTCGCTCCTTTGAGGAACTTATCGGCGATAAATGGCATCACCCAGTAACCGATAGAAGATCCGATATTAGACATAGAAATCATGAGGCCTGCATCTTCCGTGCTAAGACCGTCCCAGATGCTTAAAAATGCGAGAGGCCCTACGGATGAGAATGTCAAGATTGCACCGGCAAAGAAGAACTCTGCCAGCGAACACAGAATGATCTGCTTTGAAGTGAGCGCTTCCTTGAGCTTTCTTCCGAAGGTGTAATCTTCCGCCTTGATTCCCAACGACTTATTCATCACGCCTTCCGCCTCTGTCCTGGTCGGGATTGCGAAAAAGTAGACCACTGCCAGAATCACGATAATTACACCATAGACTTGGAACAATTTATCCCACCCGCCAAGGGCTGCGGACCAAGGCATTGTGCCATTAAAGCCGATGAAGTATCCCAGTGCGCCGCCAGAGATGTTAATCCCATTCAGCTTATAAGTCATCTTCGCATCAAACCAAACGTTGATCATTTTCAGGCATCCGGGGATGATCATCGCATTCGCGATCCCCGTGCAAAACAATGCGATGTACGCCGTCGTAAAGTCAGAAACATACCCTCTGCAAAATGTGGAAACGCCGCTGATTACGATGAAGATTGCCATCATGGCCTTCGGGTTGAATTTGTCAAGCAAAAGACCGGTCAGCCATACCGTCCAAACAACACCCATGGCGATACCGCCTGCTAGTAAGCCATACTGCGCGGTGGTGAATCCCATTTCTTCCGTCCAGGTCGGCAGCAGGATCGCTGTACTTGTAGTGTTTATTCCACAACAAAAGATCATTACCACCAGACCGAGCGCAGCCACGAGGACTGCCTTTCCCCTGTCATTTCCGTTAAGATAATTAGCCATTCGTAACCTCCTAAAAATTAATTTAATAACGATAACTACTAATTCATGCGATAACGGATTAATTACAACAACAACTTAAAACGAATGCACCGCTTCTCCCCCAATATCATGCACTGCTTCCATAACCGCCTCTGCGATGGTAGGATGCGGATGGATTACGCTTCCGAGCTGACGTACAGACAGCCCCAGCTGCACTGCCACTGCCAGCTCGCTGACCATATCGGTCACGTGCGGACCTGCCATCACTGCGCCGATCAGGCAAGACGCTTCATCGGCGATCACCTTCACAAAACCGCTGGTCTCGCCCATGACCATAGCTTTTCCAAGGCCTGCCATATTGAACCTGCCGATTTGACAGGCGATCCCTTTCTCCTTTGCCCGATCCTCCGTCATGCCCACGCATGCGATTTCCGGATGGGTATAGACACATCGCGGCACAGCATGATACGTCATCACGCTATCCCTTCCCATGATGTTCTCTACTGCCACGACAGCTTCGCGCGAAGCGACATGAGCCAATGCAGGGGAATCTACAATATCGCCAATGGCATAACATCCATCCACGCTCGTCTGCATTTTCTCATCCACCAAGATTTTCCCCTTTTTTATCGCTAGGCCTGCTTCTTCAAGCCCGATGCCTTCCGTCAGGGGCTTTCTGCCTATGGAAACCAGCATTTTTTCCGCTTCCAGCGTTTTTCCATCTGACAGCAGGACAGAAACTGTTCCGCCGCAGGCCGTTACTGCATCCACCTTTGTCCCTGTCAAAATGTCGATTCCGTCCTTTTTCAATGCCTTGGCAAGCAGCGTCGATGCATCGGTATCCTCCATCGGAAGGATGCGCCCTGCCAGCTCAACGATGGTCACCTTGCATCCCATTTTCCGAAAAAACTGGCCAAATTCACATCCGATCACGCCGCCGCCCAGTATGACCATGCTGTCCGGCAGTTTTTCCAGGCGCAGCGCTTCATCGCTGGTAATCACGTGGATGCCATCATAATGAAATGCATCGGCTGCAACCGGCTTAGAACCTGTTGCCAAAATTACTGCATCTGCCGTAAGTGTCTGTTCATTCCCGTCTTCCGTAACGACTGAAACGGATCTTTCCCCAGCGAGCTTGCCGATTCCCCGAATGACCTTCACGCCGCGTTTTTTTAAAAGGAATCCCACGCCGCCAACGAGCTGCTTCACGAGCTGGTTTTTCCGCTCCAGCACTATGGCATAATCCATTACAGCCGTCCCGCTCATGACGCCGAAACGCCCAGCGTTCACAACTTGATTCAGACAGTCTGCGCTTTGCAAAAACGATTTTGTGGGAATGCAACCCCTGTTGAGGCACGTACCCCCGACCTGATCCTTTTCAACGAGGATCGTTTCCGCGCCCAGGATCGCCGCCTTCAAAGCAGCCACATATCCCCCCGGGCCTCCGCCAATTACGATAACCTTCATGCTCTGCGCCTCCTATAATAACTGCTCCGGCTCTGCCAGAAGCGCTACAACTTCCCCAAGGAAGGCAGCCACAGGCATTCCATCTGCCAGCATATGATTGTAATTGCCCATGATGTTTCCGATCAACCTGATGGAAGTGGTGTCATCGTCATTGACAACGAGCTGTTTTTTATAGCGCGCCAGCCCGATGATGATGCATTCGTTGTTATTGATGATAGAATCGAAGTAATCGTTGGTGGACATTGCCTCATTGCTCACCGAGAATGTGCTGCCGGTCATTTCGTCCGGGGATGCTTTGCCGCGTTTTAAGCGGCTGGCAACATCCCGCAGCTCTTCTGTAATCTGTATAATGCTTTTATTGGCAACGTCTTTCACGGTTACTACCATTAACCCTCTTTCTGTATCCACTGCAATCCCCGCATTGGCTTCGTCGTAGTAAACGATTTCCCCGTTTTCCAGCCGCGTATTGAGCTGCGGATATTTCTGTAATTTGATCCCGATGGCCTTTACTAAAAACGCCGTCGTGGACAAGCTCTGTCCTTTCGCCTTATATGCTTTTTTCAGTTGATCCAGTTCCGTCATATCCACCGTCGTCATAATGGTGGCATGTGGAATAGATGTGCGGCTTTCGTGGAGCTTCGTCCCGATCAGCTTTCTCACGCCGCGTAGTTTTTCTCTCTTGATTTCCATTGCTGTCTCCTTCGCCTCCCCTTTGGTTATTCATCCAGAAGGCCTGTGATGTCCTCACCTTCTTCCCCAATAATGGCGATCGTTGCCTGGCAAGGAACGGTTTCATCTTCGTCTGCAACGATTTTCAAAAGGACGCCGTCCGCAGTTGCTTCGATTTCATTGGCCAGCTTTTCTGTCGTCACTTCACAGATCGGCTCTCCTTTTTTGACAACGTCTCCTTCCTTTTTCAACCATGCAGTAATCGTCCCGTCCTCCATCGTCAGCCCCAGCTTCGGCATGATAAATTTACTAGCCATTTTCGTCTCCTTTTCTTGCCTTTTTGTTTGCAGGCTTTGTCTTCTCCTATAAAATTGATTTCACTGCCTTTACGACATCCTTTTCATGCGGCAGGATGTAATCTTCCAGGTTCGCTGTGAACGGAACCGGCGTATTGAGCGATCCGATCCTGATGACCGGCTTTTTCAACAGATCGAAGTTTTCCTCCGCCAGCATAGCCGCCAATTCCCCAGACCATGCGCCCCGCTTGTTCTCTTCTGTAATGATCACGACTTTGCCTGTCTTGGCAACGGATTTCACAATTGTTTCCTTGTCCAGCGGGAACAGAGATCTCGGATCGATGATCTCGATACTGATGCCCTCTTCTGCCAGTTGTTTTTCTGCTTCCAGCGCCACATGAACCATCCTGCCTGTCGCAATGACCGTAACGTCTTTTCCTTCCTTCTTCACATCGGCTGTGCCGATCGGAATTGCTACGCCATTGGCTTCAAACGTATCACTGATACGGTATAACCTCTTATGCTCGAAAAACATGACCGGGTTGTCATCCCTGATGGAAGAAAGCATCAGTCCATATGCTTCCTGCGGCGTAGATGGGTATACGACCTTCAACCCGGGGATGTGCGCCAGCAACGCTTCCAAGTTCTGTGAATGATGCCCCGCAGCTCCTTTCGGACATCCGCCCGGCAGCCTCACGACCATCGGGACACTGATCTGTCCGCCATTAAAGTACCTCGCCTTTGCTGCCTGATTTGCGATCTGATCCATGGAGATCAGCATGAAGTCTGCAAACATCAATTCTGCAACCGGGCGCATTCCCACCATGGCCGCGCTTACAGATGAACCGATGATCATCTGTTCCGAAATCGGCGTATCGATTACCCTGTCCTTTCCAAACTCATCCAAAAGCCCTTTGGTGATTCCAAATGATCCGCCCATTACGGCGATATCTTCCCCGATACAATAAACACTGTCGTCCCTTGCCATTTCTTCACGGATAGCCGTTCTAATGGCTTCAATCATTGTTGCTTTTGCCATAATTATCTATCCTCCTCAATGATATCTGTGTACACGCCCTCCAAAGCTTCTTTATTTTCTGGGAACGGGCTGTCTTCTGCAAATTTCACGGCTTCCAGCATTTCCGCCTCTGCGGCCTTGTCGATGGCATCCAGCTCTTCCGCCGTCGCCATCCCATCTGCAATCAATTTATTCCTTGCCGTAAGAAGCGGGTCTTTCGCTTTCCAAGCTTCCAGTTCTTCCTTCGTCCTGTAAAGGCAGGCGTCGCCGACGAAATGTCCGGTCCAGCGGTACGTCTTGCATTCGATCAGTGTAGGGCCTTCGCCGCACCTTGCCCGTTCCACGGCTTCCTTGGCAGCGTCGTAAACGGCAAATACATCATTTCCATCCACGACTACGCCCGGAATCCCGTATCCTTGCGCCCTGTCCGCCAAGTCGGTAACATTCGTTGCTTCCTGCTGTTTCGTTGAAATCGCATACAGGTTGTTCAAAAGTACATATACGACGGGCAATTTCTGTGCGCTGACAAAGTTCAGGCTTTCATGGAACGCACCCTCGTTGCTTGCACCATCCCCGAAGAATACCACGGAAACCTCATCTGTTCCTTTAATCCTCGATGCGATGGCAGGTCCCACTGCCAAAAGCTGTCCTGCGCCGACGATCCCATTTGAACCGATCACGCCCATGTCCAGGTTTGAAATATGCTGCGAGCCGCCCTTTCCCCTGTTGTAGCCGGTAACCTTTCCGCAGATTTCCGCAAACATCTTCTTGGAATCAAGTCCTTTGAGGAGCATATGGTTATGCCCTCTGTGATAAGTACACAGATAGTCCTTCTGTTCCAGGTTCGCGCACACGCCAGCAGGAATTGCTTCCTCCCCAATGCCGGGATGAACGAAACCGTAAACAAGACCGCTGCCAAAATTATCAACAACCTGCTGTTCAAAGTTTCTCGCCCTGGCCATGCCCTCATACAGCTTCAAGCATTCCGCCTTCGTTAAACTCATTTCTTTCCCTCCTTCTGTTCTTTCTTGATGCCCTATATAAGAGCATAAATCATGCCAAGATGCAAAAAACAGCCAAAATCACGTAATTTCAACGTTTCTAGCTGTTTTTGCAAAAGTTATGAACCGTTACATATCGTTACGGCCGGGAGTACGCCGTAACGATTTTTTACGATTATGCAGAGGAGGATTTTTTTCCACCTCGCATCTTTATCAGTTATTTTTAGATATTCCTGTTTGAAATCTTTTATTTTAAGTTTTCCGTAACGATGCCGTATTTCTTGATTTTGCGGTAGAGCGTCGGTTTGCTCATGCCCAGGTCCTTGGCGGAACGGGTGATATTGCCTTTGTTCTTGATGATCGTATCGATAATGATGTTCTTTTCCATGTTGTCTATAATTCCGTACGAATCCCCTGTGCTGTTTTTCAGGGAAATATTCCTGATGTCATCCGGCAGCTCACATTCCGTAATCAACGCCCCATCGCAGATATAAAATGCCTTGGATATGACATTTTGAAGCTCCCTGACATTCCCCACCCACTGATAGTTCTCCAAATATTTGACAAAATTCTCATCAAAGCGCTTCTGCTTATGCCCCTCCTTGTTGAGCCTGTCCAGGAAGAGATTTGCCAGCAATTTGATATCTCCAGGACGGTCGTTCAGCCGCGGCACTTCGATGGACACCACGTTGATGCGATAAAATAAATCCAGGCGGAACGTGTTTTTCCCCACTTCTTCCTTCAAATTGCGGTTAGTGGCCGTAATGATGCGCACATCGATGTTCCTGTCCGTTTTCCCGCCAATCCTGGAAATTTTCCGCTCTTCCAGCACCCGCAGCAGCTTTCCCTGTGCATCCAGCGGCATTTCCCCGATCTCATCCAGCAAAATTGTTCCTCCGTTTGCCAGCTCAAACTTGCCGATCATGCCTTCTTTTTTCGCCCCGGTAAATGCACCGCCTTCATAGCCAAAGAGCTCGCTTTCCACCAGATCCTTTGGCAGCGCTGCGCAGTTGACGGCGACAAACGGGCCTTTTGACCGCAAACTAGCATTGTGGACCGCCTGTGCGAACAGTTCCTTTCCTGTGCCGCTTGCGCCCAGAATCAAGATGTTGCAATCCTCCCTGGCGATATTTTTCGTCTGCTCGATCAGGCGCAGCATATTCGGTGCGCCTGTTTTGATATCATCGAAGGAATAACTGGCTCTGCTCCCCGCATACATCGCCATCACCTGGTTCATCCGCTTTGTCGTGCGGAACACCACGGAAACGCCCATCGTGCTGTTGTTGAAGATCATTTTATTGATCCGCCCCATGCAGAAAACGGTTTTCCCATCGATGGAAAAAGCGATTTCTTCAAATTTACCATGTTCCTTCTCCAGCCCCAGGCTTCCGACGATAATTTCCCTTAAATCCCTTCCGATCAGCTTATCATGCACATCTTCCAAAATCATCCGCCCCTGCTCGTTGATCGTCTTGATTTTAAACGTTCCATCCGTTATAATCATTCCTTCCGACATGGCGTCGATGCCGTAGGTAATCAATTTGTTGGCGTTTAGCAAGGTGATCTGCTCCTCAATCAGCTTGGCAGCCGCCGTCACCATCCCCAAGGAATAATTGCTGAAAATATTCATATCGCTCGTCAAGTTGATGCTGCCGATAATCGCGCCGTTTTCATCATGAATCGGTGCGCCAGAGCCAGTCGCACTGTGCTGCCACCTGCCATACTGCTCTACGCTGGCCGTCTGGATCGGGCAGTCCATATCGATGCATAACGCCAGGGAATTGGTCCCTACCTGGTCTTCCGACCAATGCGCGCCGATACAAAAATTGCTCTTCTCAAATCGCTTGATCGTGATCTCATCGCCCGTCATCAGGAGCAGGTTGT
>CAMNSS010000024.1 GCA_946555345.1 uncultured Eubacterium sp.
CGATCGTCCCGATATTGATATGCGGCTTATTTCTTTCAAATTTCTGTTTTGCCATCTTAATTTATTCTCCTCTCATACGCTTGGCCGCCAAAGGCAGCCGTTCAGGTTGTCCCCTTACTTTCCCATATATCCGGCTGCCGTAAACAGCCCCCTGGAATTTTCACAAGAATTACTTGTTAATCGAATCAATCAAACTATCCGGTAATTTTTCAAAATGGTCAAACTGCATGACATAAACGCCTCTGCCCTGCGTCCTGGAACGAAGATCCGTCGCATATCCGAACATTTCAGAAAGCGGCACATAACCCCTTACGGCTACCGCACCATTGTTCATGTCAGATCCTTCGATCCTGCCCCTTCTCGAACTGATATCACCGATTACATCGCCCATATATTCCTCAGGCACTGTAACCTCAACCTTGAAGATCGGTTCAAGCAACACAGGGTTCGCCTTCTTGGCGGCCTCACGGAATGCCATGGATGCAGCGATTTTGAACGCCATTTCAGAAGAGTCAACTTCGTGGTACGAACCATCGTACAGCTCAACGCCTACATCAACCACTTGGTATCCTGCCATCGGGCCTGTCTGCATCGCTTCTTTGATTCCTTCTTCGATCTTCGGAATATATTCCTTCGGAATCGCACCGCCGACGATGGAATTTTTAAATTCAAAGCCTTCGCCCGGCTCTCTCGGATACAGCTTGATCTTGACATGGCCGTATTGACCGCGCCCGCCGGACTGCTTCGCATATTTGTGGTCTACATCGGCCATGCCGGTAATCGTTTCCTTGTAGGAAACCTGCGGCTTGCCTACGTTTGCTTCCACCTTAAACTCCCGCAGAAGCCTGTCTACGATGATTTCCAAGTGAAGCTCGCCCATACCAGCGATGATCGTCTGCCCGGTATCTTCATTCGTATAGGTCTTAAACGTCGGGTCTTCTTCCGCCAGCTTCGCCAGCGCAATGCCCATCTTTTCCTGTCCGGCCTTCGTTTTCGGTTCAATGGCAATCTCGATTACCGGATCAGGAAATTCCATTGATTCCAATATGATATCTTTCTTCTCGTCACAGAGCGTATCCCCTGTCGTAGTAACTTTCAGTCCTACTGCTGCTGCGATGTCGCCCGAATATACCATGTCGATATCTTCTCTTTTATTGGCATGCATCTGAAGGATTCGTCCTACTCTCTCCTTCTTTTCCTTCGTGGAATTGTAGACATAAGAGCCTGATGCCAGCGTCCCCGAATAAACGCGGAAGAATGCCAGCTTGCCCACATAAGGGTCAGCCATGATCTTGAAGGCTAAGGCTGAGAATGGACCTTTATCATCCGCAGGACGTTCCTCTTCCTCGCCCGTTCCCGGAATAACCCCCTTGATCGGCGGGATATCCACTGGCGACGGCATATAGTCAACGACTGCGTCGAGCATCATCTGAACCCCTTTGTTTCGATAAGCTGAACCGCACGTCACAGGGATCATCTGCCCGGCAATGGTAGCCGTCCTGATCGCATTTTTAATTTCCTCCTCGGTCATTTCTTCCCCTTCGAGGAATTTCATCATCAGTTCTTCATCCAGCTCCGCAACCGATTCAAGCAGCTTCTCGCGCCATTCACCAGCTTCTGCTTTCAGCTCATCAGGGATCTCAACCCTCTCATATTCTTTGCCAAGGTCATCCTTGTATATCTCTGCCTTCATTTCTACTAAGTCAACGATCCCGACAAAAGAGTCCTCTTTGCCAATCGGAAGCTGAATCGGCACTGCATTCGCCTTCAGCCTGTCCTTGACCATATCTACGACTCGATAGAAATCTGCTCCAAGGATGTCCATTTTATTTACAAAGATCATACGTGGGACGCCATACTTCTCGGCCTGCCGCCAAACGGTCTCCGACTGTGGCTCAACGCCGCCCTTTGCACAAAGCACGGTAACAGCGCCGTCCAAAACCCGGAGGGAACGTTCTACTTCAACCGTAAAGTCCACGTGTCCCGGTGTATCGATGATATTAATTCTAGTGTCTTTCCATTGGGCTGTAGTAGCAGCAGAGGTAATTGTGATGCCACGTTCCTGCTCCTGCTCCATCCAGTCCATGGTCGCTGCACCTTCATGCGTCTCGCCCAGCTTATGGGTTCTTCCGGTATAGAACAAGATTCTTTCTGTGGTCGTCGTTTTTCCGGCGTCTATATGCGCCATTATGCCAATATTTCTAGTCTTTTCTAACGGAAAACTTCTATTTGACATATTATCCTCCTTTCTGCTTTTAATATTTAGTAGCATATAAAAACCATTTACGGCTAAGCGGCAGAATCCGCAAGAACGCCATATGCCCCAAGCATAAATAACGCACGGACACAGTCCGCACCGCCGCATCCAGGTTTAACAAGCTACCAGCGATAATGTGCAAAAGCCTTGTTGGCTTCCGCCATCTTGTGCGTATCTTCTTTTTTCTTGACGGATGCGCCCGTATTGTTCGCTGCGTCCATCAATTCCTTTGCCAGTCTCTCCGCCATGGTCTTTTCGCCCCTGGCTCTTGTGTACTTCGTCAGCCATCTAAGTCCCAGCGTCTGGCGTCTTTCCGCCCTTACCTCGATCGGCACCTGATAGTTTGCGCCGCCGACACGCCTGGCTTTTACTTCAAGAACTGGCATAATGTTATTCATTGCTTTTTCAAATACTTCCAAAGGTTCTTCGCCAGTTGTTTCTTTTACTCTTGCAAATGCATCGTAAACGATCTTCTGCGCGACTCCTTTCTTTCCATCCAGCATAACGCTGTTGATCAGCTTCGCTACAACAACGCTTCCATACACCGGATCAGGAAGAACTTCCCGCTTTGGTACATTTCCTTTTCTTGGCACTTCTCTTCCCTCCTCGTTAAATTTTAAAGTCGGTACTCGAACACAATAGCCCCGTCAAATGAACGACTACGATTATTGTGCGCGTGGTGCGCATTGATAATTCATCTTATGCCGCAGTCTCCCGATGCATTTGGATTTATATATCAAAGGCACTTTCAAATTTACCGATTACTACTTCTTAGGTCTCTTTGCCCCATACTTGGAACGAGCCTGTCTTCTGTCTGCAACGCCGGCAGTATCGAGCGTTCCCCTAACGATGTGGTATCTTACGCCTGGGAGGTCTTTTACCCTTCCGCCCCTGATGAGTACAACACTGTGTTCCTGGAGGTTATGGCCGATTCCCGGAATATATGCTGTTACTTCGATACCATTCGTCAAACGAACCCTGGCTACTTTTCTCAAAGCCGAATTTGGCTTCTTCGGCGTAACCGTCTTCACAGAAGTGCAAACGCCTCTTTTTTGCGGTGAGTTAACATTGGTCGCAACCCGTTTCAAGGAATTGATTCCCCTGTTGAGCGCAGGCGCTGTTGACTTCTTTTCACTGCTGGTTCTGCCCTGACGTACTAATTGGTTAATTGTAGGCATCCTTTTTCTCCTTTCTTCAAAACTAGCGTTAGCTTTGAGCCGTTAAAAACCCAAAGCCAACAATTATTTTATCATGCTTTTCACTATGATGTCAACATCAATTATCCCCGGTTTTCCGCTTGTTTCCATATCCCTGCGGATGCGCTCCAAGTGCTGGATACGTACTGGCTGAAAGCTCGGCGGGCGCAATCCAAACGCTGGGAGAACGCTTAACCAAATGCGGCCCGGATGCTGGGAAAGCGCTTAGTTAAACGCCATCCAAACACGGGGAGGATGCTCGGCAGGTGCGGCCTGAACGCTGGAAAAGCGCTAAAACAGGCGCTGGCCGGGCGTCAAGCGCCGGCTGAATGCGCCGGGCAAATCCAATATCCTATTCGTCCATTTCAACAATTTCAATGTCTCCGCCAGCTTCCATGCCTGCGGCAAATTCCTCCGCAATCGCAAGGTCGCCTGCCGTTCCCATAGCTGGTGCGATTTCCTCAATGTCGTCGTCCTCTTCTTCCTCCAGCTCCAGCTCGCGCTGCATCTGCCTGTATGCTTCAATGAGAGCCGTATTCACGCCGTAATCGAGGTCGATGGACCTGTACTTCTTCATGCCTGTTCCGGCAGGAATCAGTTTACCGATGATGACGTTTTCTTTCAAGCCTTGCAGCTTATCGTTCTTGCCCTTGATCGCAGCGTCCGTCAGGACCCTCGTCGTTTCTTGGAAAGAGGCTGCAGACAAGAATGAGCTGGTTGCCAAGGACGCCTTGGTGATTCCCAGAAGCAGCCGTTCAGCATCCGCAGGCTGCTTGCCTTCCGCAATCGCAGCTTCGTTGGCTTCTTCGATTTCCACTTTGCTGTACTGGCCGCCCGGCAAAAGACCCGTTTCGCCCGGATCATTTACCTTCATCTTGGATAGCATCTGTCCGACGATTACTTCGATATGCTTGTCGTTGATGTCTACACCCTGCTGCTTATATACGCGCTGTACTTCTTTCAGCAGGTACTGGTATACGCCTTCTACGCCGTTGAGCCGCAGGATATCCTTCGGGTCGAGCGGTCCTCTCGTGATATTGTCGCCGGCGAGGACGTATTCGCCCTCCGTCACACAGATACGCGCACCGTAAGGGATTTCATAGACCCGTTCTTCCTCGCCCCTGACCTTAACCTGCGTTTTGTTATCCATGGTAGGCTCAATGGCTACGACCGTCCCATCCGCTTCGCAAATCACGGCAAGACCCTTTGGCTTTCTCGCTTCAAACAGCTCTTCAACCCTTGGCAGACCGTGCGTGATATCAGAACCGGCAACACCGCCCGTATGGAATGTTCTCATGGTCAGCTGCGTACCCGGCTCGCCGATGGACTGGGCGGCTGTGATGCCGACCGCCTCGCCGATATTAACGCTTTCCCCTGTCGCCAGGTTTCTGCCGTAGCACTTGGCACATACGCCCGTCTTGCTGTGGCAGGTCATAACCGAACGGATCGCCACGGACTCAATTCCTGCCGCCTCAATCTCCTCGGCTTTATCCTCTGTAATTTCACAATCCTGCTCGACGATCACGTGTCCCGTCTCAGGATGGCAGATATCCAAAAGCGCAGTCCTTCCCACGATACGCTCTTTCAGCTTTTCGATCACTTCCTTGCCGTCGGTAAAGGCCTTTACTTCAATTCCTTCATCCGTGCCGCAGTCATCTTCCCTGACGATGACATTGTGGGAAACGTCGACCAGCCTTCTCGTCAGATATCCTGAGTCGGCGGTCCGCAGCGCCGTATCGGCAAGCCCTTTTCGCGCGCCGTTCGTGGAAATAAAGTATTCCAATACGGAAAGCCCCTCACGGAAGTTCGCCTTGATCGGAACCTCTACCGTCTTACCGGTCGCATTCGCCATCAGGCCCCGCATTCCGCCGATCTGCCTGATCTGGTTCTTGCTTCCCCTTGCGCCTGAATGCGCCATGATAAACAAGTTGTTGAGCGAATCAAGGGACTCCATCAGTGCATCCGCTACATCATCGGTCGTCTTGTTCCAGATTTCGATAACCTTCTCATACCGCTCCGCATCGGACATAAGTCCCCGCCTGTATGCCATCTCGTATTTATCTACGGTTTTTTCCGTCTCTTCGATGATCGTCTTCTTCGCCTCTGGGATTTCCATGTCGGAAATGCTGATGGTGATCGCCGCAATCGTGGAATAATGGAAACCCATATCCTTGATATAGTCGAGCATAATGGCTGTTTCCGTATTGCCATGCTGCCTGTAGCATCTGTCGATGATCTGCCCCAGCTTCTTCTTGTCGCACAGGAAATCGACCTCCAATGAATACGGGTCAGCGATTCTATCTTCTACATATCCTAAATCCTGCGGGATATTCTGGTTGAAAATAAAACGCCCTACCGTCGATTCTACCAGCTTTCCCCTGGTGTCGTATTCGTCGGCATACATTCTCACTTTGACCCTGGCGTGCAGTCCTACCATGCCGGTCTGGTATGCCATGAGCATTTCGGCAATATCGGTAAATACCTTGCCGTCGCCCTTTTCGGCAGGAGAGTTCCGTTTGCCTTCTTCCTGCCCAGGATGCGTCAGGTAATAGCTGCCCAGGATCATATCCTGCGTCGGCGTCGTAATCGGAGAACCGTCCTTCGGCGCTAAGATGTTATTGACGGAAAGCATCAAAAATCTCGCTTCTGCCTGTGCTTCCACGGAAAGCGGCACGTGAACGGCCATCTGATCGCCGTCAAAGTCCGCATTAAATGCGGTACAAGCCAGCGGATGCAGCTTGATCGCCTTACCCTCTACCAAAACCGGCTCGAACGCCTGGATGCCCAGCCTGTGCAGGGTCGGCGCACGGTTGAGCATAACCGGGTGTTCCTTGATCACGCCTTCCAGCACGTCCCAGACCTCCGGCCTTACCTTCTCTACCATTCGCTTCGCGCTCTTGATATTGTGCGCGTTGCCGTTTTCCACCAGCTTCTTCATGATAAATGGCTTGAACAGCTCGAGCGCCATTTTCTTCGGCAGCCCGCACTGATAGAATTTCAGCTCCGGCCCGACAACGATTACGGAACGCCCCGAATAATCGACACGCTTTCCCAGCAGGTTCTGCCTGAACCTGCCCTGCTTTCCCTTGAGCATATCCGACAGGGATTTCAGCGGCCTTGACCCAGGACCGGTGACCGGCTTTCCCCTTCTGCCGTTATCGATTAACGCATCTACAGCCTCCTGCAGCATACGTTTTTCATTTCTGACGATAATGTCAGGAGCGCCCAGCTCTAAAAGCCTGTTGAGCCTGTTGTTACGGTTGATCACGCGCCTGTAAAGATCGTTCAAATCGGACGTGGCAAACCTGCCGCCGTCCAGCTGCACCATCGGCCGCAAATCCGGCGGAATGACCGGAATGACTTCCAGCACCATCCATTCAGGCCTGTTGCCCGATACACGGAGCGCTTCTATCACTTCAAGCCGCCTGACAATCCGGATCTTTTTCTGGCCCGTTGCGCCCGTCAGCTTGCTGCGCAGCTCTTCCGAAAGCGCATCCAGGTCGATGTGCATCAAAAGCTCCCGCACGGCTTCTGCGCCCATCCCTGCCTTGAATTTATTCGCCGGGTTATCCTTCGCTTCCCGGTACTGGTCTTCCGTCAAGATTTCCTTGTACGCAAATTCCGTATTGCCCGGGTCGGTCACGATGAAATTCGCAAAATAAAGGATTTTTTCCAGTACGCGCGGCGAAATGTCGAGGACAAGCCCCATCCTAGACGGGATTCCCTTGAAATACCAGATATGGGAAACAGGCGACGCCAGCTTGATATGCCCCATCCGTTCCCTTCTTACCTTGGCTTTCGTCACCTCTACGCCGCATTTGTCGCAGACGATGCCCTTGTACCTGATCCTTTTGTATTTTCCACAATGGCACTCCCAGTCCTTGGTCGGTCCGAAAATCCTTTCGCAGAAAAGACCGTCCTTTTCCGGTTTGAGCGTCCTGTAATTTATCGTTTCGGGTTTCGTAACTTCTCCATGGGACCAAGTCATAATCTTGTCCGTGGATGCCAGGCCGATCTGTAGAGACTCGAAATTGTTCAATTCATAATTGTTATTATCCATCTGTCACTTCCCCTTTCTGATTATTCCTCGACAGGTTCGATTTCGATACCCTCTAAATCAACCTCTTCAAAATCATCTGGCTCTAAATCCTCTTCCGCAAAGTCAGCCTCCTCGTCAAAATCAGCTTCTTCATCGAAGCCAGCATCTCCATCCGCAGCGTCACCGCCCTCGTCTTCTCCTGGCTCCATTTCCAGCTCGACATCCACCATGTCTTCAATGGCAGGGATGCCCTCGATCTCGCTCGTTTCCTTGATCTGGATTTCCTCGTTGTCTTCCGTCAGTACCTTCACATCGAGGCACAAGCTCTGCATTTCCTTGATCAGGACCTTAAACGATTCCGGGATGCCCGGTTCAGGAATGTTCTCGCCCTTTACGATCGCCTCATACGTCTTGACGCGTCCCACGATGTCATCGGACTTCACCGTCAAGATCTCCTGGAGCGTATAGGCAGCGCCGTAAGCCTCCAGCGCCCAAACTTCCATTTCCCCGAAACGCTGCCCGCCAAACTGCGCTTTGCCGCCCAGAGGCTGCTGCGTTACCAGCGAATACGGGCCCGTGCTTCTGGCATGGATCTTATCATCAACCAAATGGTGAAGCTTCAGCATATACATATAGCCTACCGTGACAGGATTGTCGAAATATTCTCCCGTCCTGCCATCCCGCAGCCGCAGCTTGCCGCTTTCATCGAAGCCGCTCTCATTGAGCAGTTGTATGATGTCCCTTTCGTTTGCGCCATCGAATACCGGCGTTGCGATATACCAGTCCTTATTCTTAGCGGCAAGCCCCAGATGCACCTCCAGCACCTGCCCTACGTTCATTCGGGACGGCACGCCCAGAGGGTTTAACATCACCTGGAGTGGCTGTCCGTTTTCCAAGAACGGCATATCCTCTTCCGGCAGGATGCGGGAAATAACGCCTTTGTTCCCATGCCTTCCCGCCATCTTATCGCCGACGCTGATCTTCCGCTTCGTTGCGATATAGCATCGCACTAATTTATTCACGCCAGGCGGCAGTTCGTCGCCGTTTTCCCTGGAGAAGATCTTAACGTCAACGACGATGCCTGTCTCCCCATGCGGCACGCGCAAGGAAGTATCCCTTACTTCCCTCGCCTTTTCCCCGAAAATTGCACGCAACAGACGTTCCTCAGCCGTCAGTTCCGTCTCGCCTTTCGGCGTTACCTTTCCGACCAGGATATCAGAGGAATTTACCTCCGCGCCCTTCCTGATGATGCCTTCTTCGTCCAGGTCCTTTAACGCATCCTCGCTCACGTTCGGGATATCCCGCGTGATCTCTTCCGGACCCAGCTTCGTATCCCTGGCTTCCGCTTCGTATTTTTCAATATGGATGGACGTCAAAACGTCTTCCATGATCAGTCTTTCATTGAGGATGATCGCATCCTCGTAGTTGTAGCCTTCCCAGGTCATGAAGCCGATGAGAAGGTTCTTGCCCAAGGCGACTTCCCCGTTTTCCGTAGACGGCCCGTCTGCAATAACCTCACCCGCGTCTACGTGTTCGCCATTATAGACGATCGGACGCTGGTTGATGCAAGTCCCTTGGTTGGAACGCTTAAATTTCAGGAGCTTATATTCATCCTTGCCTTCCCCGTCGTCCCGCAACACGACGATTTTATCCGCATCGATAAAATCGACTGTCCCGGAATGCTTGGCGATAATCACAACGCCGGAATCCCGGGCGGCCTTGTATTCCATGCCCGTTCCGACGATCGGCGCTTCCGTCACCATGAGCGGAACGGCCTGGCGCTGCATGTTAGAACCCATGAGCGCTCTGTTTGCATCGTCGTTTTCCAGGAACGGAATCATAGCCGTCGCAACGGATACGACCTGCTTCGGCGAAACGTCCATATAGTCCACGGCTTCCCGCGGCACGAGGTCGATATCGCCGCCTTTCCCCCTGGCAGCAACCTTCAAGTTCGCAAAATGCCCTTCGGAATCAAGCGGTTCGTTTGCCTGCGCCACGATCTTATCCTCTTCATCGTCAGCAGTCAGGTAGTGGATTTCTTCCGTAACCCTTCCCGTCGCCTTGTCAACGACCCGATAAGGCGTTTCGATGAATCCATACTGATTGATGATACCATAAGTCGTCAGCGAACCGATCAAGCCGATGTTCGGGCCTTCTGGCGTCTCGATCGGACACATCCTGCCATAATGGGAATGGTGTACGTCCCTGACCTCAAATCCTGCCCTTTCCCTGGAAAGACCGCCAGGACCGAGCGCAGAAAGCCTTCTCTTGTGCGTCAGTTCCGCCAGCGGGTTGGTCTGGTCCATGAACTGGGAAAGCTGCGAACTGCCGAAGAATTCCTTGACCGCAGCCGTAACCGGCCTGATGTTCATCAGCCCCTGCGGCGTTACTTCCGCCGTATCCTGCGTCGTCATCCGCTCCTTGATCGTTCGTTCCATTCTGGAAAGGCCGATCCTGATCTGGTTCTGCAAAAGCTCGCCTACCGTCCGAAGCCGCCTGTTCCCCAGATGGTCGATATCATCGACATTTCCGATCCCGTAATTCAAATTCAAAAGATAGCTGACGGATGCAATCACGTCCGCAACTAAAATATGCTTCGGTGAAAGCTCGTTTTTCCGCAAGACAAGCGCTTCCCGGATCGATTCCGGATCGTCGTTTTCCTCCAAAATTTCCATCAGCACAGGATAATATACCTTGTCTGCAACATTGATCCCCGAAAGATCAAATTCAATATATGTCTTTAAATCGACGAAACGGTTTCCGATTACCTTGGTCGTCTCGTTTTCATCCCATGCGCTCTGCACCATGACAAACTCAACGCCTGCGTTCTCGATCTGCTGTGCAAGCGTTTTATCGATCTTCTGTCCCTTTTCAGCCAAAAGCTCGCCCGTGTTCGGATCGATCACGGAATCAGCGGCAACTGCGCCTGCGATACGGTTGAAAAGCCCCAGCTTTTTATTGTATTTATATCTCCCGACCTTCGCCAAGTCATACCGCTTCGGATCGAAAAACATGGAGTTGAACAGTGACTGTGCGCTTTCCAGCGTCGGCGGCTCTCCCGGCCTCAGCTTCTTATAGATTTCCTTGAGGCCTTCTTCGAAGTTCGTCGTCGTATCCTTATCCAGCGTTTTGAGCAGCCTTGGTTCTTCCCCGAATATATCTATAATTTCCTGGTTGCTCCCCATGCCCAATGCGCGCAGCAGGGTCGTAACCGGCTGTTTCCTGGTTCTGTCCACCCTGACCGAAATAATTTCATTAGAGTCCGTTTCATATTCAAGCCAAGCGCCCCTGTTTGGTATAACCGTCGTGAAAAACAGGTTTTTACCCGATTTATCTATCTCTTTCTCGTAGTAAGGTCCTGGGGAACGGACAAGCTGCGTTACCACAACCCTTTCCGCTCCATTATAAATAAAAGTACCTTTTTCGGTCATGAGCGGAAAATCTCCCATGAACACTTCCTGCTCCTTCACTTCGCCGGTACTCTTATTGACGAGCCTAACCTTCACTTTAAGCGGAGCTGCATAGGTCACATCCCTCTCCTTGCATTCCTCCTGCTCATACTTCGGAGGATCTGTAAGGGAGTAATCGATAAATTCAAGAACGAGATTATCTGCATAATCCTTAATCGGTGAAATATCCTCAAAAACTTCGCGAAGACCTTCCCTCACAAACCACTCATACGAATTTGTCTGAATCTGAATCAGGTTTGGCATTTCTGCCACTTCGTTGATCTTGGAAAAGGTCATTCGTTCTTTTTTACCTAATTTTACCGGATTTGGCATAGTCATCACTCCTTATATATTAACAGTTACATTCGCAGGGCAGTTTAATATAATATCACAGACCTGTCAAACCGTCAAGGGGTTTTGGAATTTTTTTCAATTTTTTTTGAAAAAACAAAGCGCCCGCCCGGGCGGAAAAGCGATGCGCCGAGGCGTACTGTGCCAGATACCGAGGTGCATTTTGCAAAACAAGGGCAGATGCAGCAAAGGCGGGAAGCCCTTTCCCAGGAGGGAAAACCCCTGCGGCAATGCGCGGCAATGCACAGGATGCACCCAAACGCCAAAACGGTGCGCCAGGCGCAGCTTCTAAAAAACAGATTGAAATCTCATGAAGTACGGATGTTAAAACGCAGGAAGCTAAGGGGGCAGACCCCAACCCCCGCAGGCTTTGCGAAAAAAGATCAGATGCCCCGGGTACTACAGGGATATCCAGCCGGTATCCCGCGCCCCAAGGCATCCGCATTCTCAATGAGCCTCATATATCCGGCCGCCTGCAATGAAGATAAAATTAAAACGCCAATTCTGCTTTCATCTTATCGTTTCCTTTATGCTTCGTGCTGCCGCTAGCCTTCGCTTCCTCAAAGCCTGCAACTTTGTGCAAGTTTAATCCTGTTTGCTCTGTTTTCATCCGGTTCACGTTGTTTTGGCCCGGTTTACGTTACTCGCTGTACGATTCCATCATCGCAATCAATTCAGCCAGCGCAGTCTTTTCATGTGCAACTGCCGCTGCAAGGTATTCTTGCTGCTGTGCTTTCAGTTCCTTTAATGCAGCGATTTCAGCCGTCACATCAGGAGACTCTTCTTCGTACTTTTCGCAAAGGCTTCTCGTAACGTCACCAGCATCGCAATGCCTGTACTCGACCCTGCCGTCGCCCCATGTTCCTTCCCGCTTATCCCAAAGCTGATCCATGAAATACTGGCAGACCTCCTCGTCAAAGTACATATCATACCATGCCCAGTCTACAGCCCACAGGTAATCATCGACTGCCGTTACCACATCGCCGTCCTCCAGCGCTTTAATCGTACCGTTCAGCGCTTTAATATTGTTCTGGTACTGTTCCGTCGGGAATACCACTTCCAAGTTGTAGTCGATGCGCAGGAAGCCGTCCTGGATTGCCTTAAACAGCGTATACAGATCATCGTTCATCTGCGCTGCCGCTTCCGCATCACCCGATTTTTCCACGTCTGCCATCTTTGCTTCTAAATCCTTCGCAGCGGTTTTCGCATCGGCGATCAGGTTCATCAGCTCTTCATCCTTTACTTGCTTGGTATTGATGGACTCTTCCAATGCCTCGAACCTGTCCGTAAAGGACATCGGGCGTACTGCTGCTGCATCCAGATCCTGGACGATTTTTCCAAACACCTTATGATTGACTAGAAGCGCATCCTCATCCAGCTTGCCGCCTTCATAGGAATCCATGTTGCTATGATACATTCCATCATAGTAAAAGCATTCTTCCCCATGGGTCGCCACGATCGATGGAATGCCAACTGCCGTCCATTGAAAATCCTCCGTTCCTGTTCCCGCAGGCGACTTGTAGATCCAGTCGTATCCGCTGTCCTTGGTGACAGCCTTCCCGCTCTTCTTGACGAAATCAAGGATTTCATGGGAGGTTGAAATACCATAGCCCTTCTCCTCCACGATCGGATAATCCCCATCGATGTTCACGACAGCAAAAGCGTTTTCCGCCCATTCCGGGTGGACAGTCACGATTTGCTCATAAGCACCGGTTGCCCAGTCGTATTCATTGCCGCTCTTGCCAAATTCTTCCGAACCGTGGGCAACGATCCGGATCGTTTTATCAGGCTCGTATCCGCTATCGATGAGCGCTTTCGCAATTCCCAGCGTTGTAGCGATTCCCGATGCATTGTCGTAAATGGAATGGTAGTAGCCGTCATAATGGCCGATCATGTAAATGACCTCATCGGTCTTGCCTGGGATTTCGCCCCAGATATTATGGCTCGTGGCATCCTCTGTGATGGCCGTATCTGCATTGAAAGTAACGGTGATTTCACCTTCGCCGGATGCTTTGATCGCTTTTTGCAATGCTTTGGAATCCTTCTGGCTGATGGCGAAAGCCGGTGCGTCTGCCGGTCCGCAGATATCCTGGCATCCGATCCTGTTTTCATTTTCCGTAACCATCTCCGTCATTGCGATCACGCCTAACGCACCCTTGACCTGCGCCTGCTTTGCCGGATAATTGATCCACCATTCCTCATCCTGGTTGATGTCGATCAGAACCAGTTTGCCCGTCACATCGACGCCTTCATAATCCGCCGCTGTGCCCTTTCCAAGATATACGAGGGGAACTTCCTGGTTCTCAGCCGTTAACTCCGTCGCATACCCGCCTAAATCGATGGTTTTTTCCTTTCCCTTGGCATTGGCATAGGTGATGTTTGCCCCGCCAAAAGTCCAGCCGTCAACGGTCACGGCATCCGCTGTTATGTTGGAAAGGCCAATCTCTTCCATCACTCCTTTGATGTACTCTCCGGCCGCCTGCTCTGCCGGAGAGGCTGCCGAACGGTTTCCGGTAGCCGGGTCATCGCCAAATTCACTGATCGTCTGCATTACTTTTTTTGTAAATTCCGTGTCGATGCTCTGGTCAAATTTGCTTTCCGTTGCGGCCGATTCTTCCTTCTCTTCGCCGCCGCTACAGCCGGACAATGCAAAGGTCATCGACAATGCCAGCACAAGAGAAAGCATCAAGCATAATAACTTCTTCATGATAATGTCTTACCTCCTAAAATGATTGATATGCTATATATTATCATATTTTTCTGAAAATATCAATTAAATTCCTGGAAATGGCAAGGCAAATCAATTACCGCCCCTGTGCTTTATGATGCATAAGATGCATCGAATGCACAGGAGCGGTATTTCGTCAATACATTTTAAAGCTTTCAATTTTAACGGTGGCGCTCATGGACGCCGCAACTGCCGCCGCCATGAACGCCACGAAAACATAACTGCGATAACTTTTGATCCTAATGGCCACATTTATGGGAACCGCAGCCTCCAGAGCCATGGCCATCGTGAGAGCCGCAGCCGCCATGACCGTGATCGCCGTGATGCTCCCCATGATGATTGCACATCACATCAGGATTAAATTGCAGCTTTCCCGCTATAAAGTCGGAAACCGCCTGATCCGGATCACCCGATACGCCGCCATACAGTTCAATGCCTGCTTCCGCCAGCGCCTGTTTCGCACCGCCGCCGATTCCGCCGCAGATCAACACATCTGCGTCGATATCCTGCAGCACGCCAGCTAACGCCCCGTGCCCTTTTCCATTGGTATCCACGATTTCACTGCTGATGATCTTTCCATTCTCCGCCTCATAAACCTTAAACTGTTTCGTGTGTCCAAAGTGCTGAAAAACTGCTCCATTTTCATACGTAACCGCTATTTTCATAACCATTCCATCCTTTCCTTTTCTTTCTTTTTTGCCACGCCGCCTATGGCGTTTGCATCCGCCGCAGCCGCAAACTTCTTCTGCCCCGTCGCATAACCGATATCTTCCGCCTTCGATCCGGATGGAAAATCCAGATACCAGGGCATCTGCAATTTTCTTTCTTGCGGATAAATAAATCTGTTGTACGGTCGTCCGCGCAACACCCATATATGCGCTGCATTCTTCTTGGGAAAAGCCTTCCTTATCGATCAGCCTGATCGCTTCATATTCATCAACCGTCAAGATAATCCTATGCTCTCCCGCATCCCCGCTTGCCGCAATAAATTCATTGTTTTCCGGCAGCTGGCATACCTTTCTGTATTTTACTGGCCTTGGCACTGCTTTTCCTCCCTGAAATTAATATCATATGCCATTTACAAGATTATTATACATCGATTAATGTCATATGTCAATAATGATGTTCCCTGCATTGCTTACGAATTTTCACCGGAAACGAAACCCGCACCGCTAAGTTTTTTAATAACGAGACGGCCGCTATGGTTGTCTCAGGACACACCGCCGAAAATTAGGGTTGTCTCAGGTGATACTGCCAAAAAGTGCGCTTATTCCAGGACGCATTGCCAGAAGCAATGAGCGCATCGTTTGCGATTTTCATTCTTGCCCAAATCATCGCCCAAGAACAAGCCCGATCGTTTTCGCAAAGCGTCAGCAAAACCGGAAGCACGCATGGATTGGAGGCACACATGAATTGGAAAAATTTTGTAAACTCTGCAGGAATGAAAGTTTTTGCCTCATTTATACAGATTTTTTGTGCTACCTTTTAATTATTTTAACCTTGTGAATGAAAACCAAGGCTTTTTCAGCAATTTAAAAGCAAAACCAGCAAACAAATCAAATGTTTTTCGTAAAAAAGCAAATAAGTACATTTTTTGCTTGCGCCGCTTGCGGTTCAGTTTTGCAATTCCATAAACGCTGTATTTTTGAAGGAAAATAGTAAACTATACAGAGTTCGCCGAATTTGACGGATTTGCCATACAGCCAATACGGCATAAAACGCCCCGCAGCAGAGCTGCGGGGCGTTAGATCCTAAAAATTAAATGCTCCATTCTTTCAAACTGCACCGTAAATGCATTGCTCCAGCATTCGCTCCTTTTTCTGCAATCGGCGCAATAACCGTTTACTCCTGCATCTTCCTGATTTCCCCCATCAACGCCTTGAAAGCAGGCACGGAACGGACGATGGTGTCATATGCTACGCAGTAAGCGATCCTTACATAACCCGGACAGGCGAAGCTCGTTCCCGGAACGACGAGGATATTATGCTTCTTTGCCATTTTGCAAAACGCACCTTCATCTTCCAGCGGCGATTTCACAAAGAGATAAAATGCACCCGCTGGGAAAATGCATTCATACCCAATTTCGGTCAAGCCATCATAGAGCGCTTTCCTGTTTCTGTCGTATGCATCAATGTCCGTCGTACAATCGATGCACCTTGCCGCCACCCTTTGAATCAGCGTCGGCGCATTAACATACCCCAGCACACGATTGGCGATGTTTGCCGCCTGCACGGCATTGTCAAAGTCGGCAAGTTCCGAAGGAATCACCAGGTAACCGATGCGCTCGCCCGGAAGGGAAAGGCTCTTGCTCCACGAATAGCCTACCACGGTATTATCGTAAAATTTTGTCACATAAGGCACGTTGACTCCATCATATGCCAGTTCCCTATATGGCTCATCGGAAATGATGTATATTTCGCGTCCCATTTCCTGCGACTTTTCGGACAATACCTTTGCTAGCGCCTTGATTGTCTCTTCCGAATAAACGACGCCAGTAGGATTGTTCGGCGAATTGATGATCACTGCCCTCGTCTTTTCCGAAATCATTTCCGCCATTTTTTTGATATTCGGCTGAAACGTTTCCGTATCGGCGGGAACAGCCCGAAGAACTGCACCGTGGTTTGCCGCATAGTTTCCATACTCAACGAAATACGGCGCAAATGCGAGGATTTCTTCACCGGGATCGACCAAAGTCTTGATCGCCACATTGAGTCCCGATGCCGCACCCACCGTCATGATGATATTTTGTGCCGTAAAGGACGTCCCGTGAAGCTTGTTCAAATGTTCCGCCACAGTCTGCCGCACATCCTCATACCCACTATTGCTCTGATTATATCCATGAACCATCAAGGAATCCTCTTCCCGCACGATATCGCAAATGGCTTGATTGACCTCCGCCGGAGCAGGCACGCTCGGATTTCCCAAGCTAAAATCGTAAACGTTTTCTTTCCCATATTTTTCGGCTAAACGCGCGCCTTCCTCGAACATGGCGCGGATCGCCGAATTACCTTCTACATAAGGCATCATGTTTTTTGCTGTCATTGTCCTATCCTTTCTGCAACGAATACCGAATATGTGCATTATACCACTTTTCTGCGTTCTGCGGTAGCCCGTTCAAAACGCTATTTTCCGTTCAATGTGGCATGGCGGGAAAATTCCCGCATGACAATAGCAGTAGCTAGATTGGGGATTCTAATTTGAACGATTCCAGCTATGAATGACATCTCTCCCTTTGAAATATGCCTTGAAGGTTCATTGAACTCGCATTCCAGGGCTATATGTTCTGCGTTTCACCGTTTGGGCAAGCATTACAGGACAAAACGATGAAAACCGCTTAACAAGTTGCACAAGAAGCTCAGAATTGTCTTTATTGCAGGGCTGCGCACGCTGCGTTTCACCGTTTTGCATCTTAATGGCGGCCGGAACGGTGAAACTATGATGAAATTCCCGGGAAACTGCATGGCTGGCAATCATGCAATTCTTCCCTGCCGCACACAAAAAAGCCATCGCATTAATTGCTTAATGTGATGGCTTTCTTACGTCCCGCACATATTACTGTGCCGCTACTTTTCATCGTAAATACGATTGCAAACCCTATCCCGCTTTCGCAGGAATTTCGTTGCGGCTTACGCCCGTAATCCCGTGCCGGGCAATCGGCAGGCTCTCCGCCGATCTTATTGCAAGGCTTATTTCAGTTCTACAACTGCGCCAACTTCTTCCAGCTGAGCCTTGTAGCCTTCTGCCTCTGCCTTCTCGCAGCCTTCCTTCACGTTGGAAGGAGCGCCGTCAACGACTTCTTTTGCTTCCTTAAGGCCCAGACCGGTGATTTCTCTTACTGCCTTGATAACCTTGATCTTTTCTGCGCCAACTTCCTTCAGGACAACCGTAAATTCAGTTTGTTCTTCTTCTTCAGCTGCTGCGCCGCCTGCTGCCTGCATCACAACGCCTGCTGCTGCGGATACGCCAAACTCTTCTTCACAAGCCTTAACCAGCTCGTTTAATTCCAAAACCGACATCTCTTTTATCGCTTCGATGATTTGATCTTTGTTCATTTTATTTCTCCTTTATACAAAATTTAATTACGTAATGGGAAAGTTCTCTTCGATGCGCCTTAACGCTTTAGTGCCTTCATTCGGGGCATCCGAGGGTTTTTATTGCGTCTCACGCCGCGCTTCTTATGCCCCGGCACGCTCTCACCCACTTACGCTTTTCACTGCATCTTCGCCACGCTTCCAGCGTCCGCATTCAGTCTCTGCTTCGGCCTTTAGCGTGCTTCCCTTATGCATTACTGCGCCTCTAGCGCTTCCATCACGCCGCTTTTACGCTTCCTTGCTTTCCGCGATCTGCTGCAAAACTCTTGCAAAGTTTGTGACAGGGGACTGGATGCTTCCCATAAATTTGGATATGAGCGTTTCCCTCGATGGGATGGATGCAATCTGCTTGATGCTATCCTTGTCGTAGTACGTGCCTTCGACGATACCACCCTTAAATTCCATCTTGTTGTATGCTTTGATCGATTCGTTCAGCACTCTTGCAGGCGCTGTCGCATCGTCATAGCTGAAGGCAAATCCACTTGGACCTTCCAGGATGTCTGCCAGTGCTTCATACTCAGTGCCGGCAATCGCCCGCTTCACAAGCGTATTCTTGTAAACGGTATAGTCTACGTTCGCTTCACGAAGCTTTTTTCTCATACCGTCTGCTTCTGCCACGGTAATGCCGATATAGTCGATGACTACTGCGGATTCAGCTCGTTCAAATTTATCTTTGATTTCGTCAATAATGACTTGTTTTTGCTGATACGCTGCTTTCATTATTGCGCATTCTCCTTTCTGAATATTTGTACAGGTACGCTATAAATAGTTCCATGAAAAAGCCTTGCTGTATGAAAAAGACAACAAGGCACATATATTTACATTGTACCTCGGCGAGGTTATCTTTTAAAGCTTCCTTGTGAAAACTCCTCGCTGTCTACGGTTCGTTATTTTCTTGTCCGTTTTAATTTTGAATCAGCTTCATCGGATTGATCTTTACGCCAGGTCCCATCGTAGAAGCAACCGTTACGCTTCGCAGGTACTGACCCTTTGCCGAGGACGGCTTCGCCTTGATGATCGCTCCCATCAGTGCGTTGAAGTTATCTGCCAGCTTCTCTGCCCCGAAAGATACCTTTCCGATCGGCGTATGGATAATGTTCGTCTTATCGAGACGATACTCAACCTTACCAGCCTTGGTTTCCTGGATCGCTTTGGCAACGTCCATCGTAACCGTGCCGGATTTCGGATTTGGCATCAATCCCTTTGGACCTAAAATTTTACCCAGTCTTCCGACAACGCTCATCATGTCAGGTGTCGCAATCACAACGTCGAAGTCAAACCAGCCTTCGCCCTGAATCTTCTGAGCCATTTCTTCAGCCCCTACAAAATCAGCGCCAGCTTCTTCTGCCTCCGTTGCTTTCGGTCCTTTGGCAAATACCAAAACCTTCTTCGTTTTACCGATTCCGTGCGGAAGAACGATCGCACCCCTGACCTGCTGGTCGGCATGCCTTCCGTCAACGCCCAGTCTCGTATGGAGTTCTACTGTTTCATCGAACTTCGCCTTGGAATTCTTAACGATGATTTCCATAGCCTGCTCGACATCGTGAAGCTCCGTTTTGTCATACGCAGCTACTGCTGCTTTGTAATTCTTGCCTCTCTTTGGCATTTCGTTTACCTCCTTGTGGTTCTAACGGCCTTTCACCTGTCCTCGCATCCCTCGCAGTTTCCTGCGCGGACAGCGGCGGCAGATGCAATTTTACACAACTGCTTTAGCGGCCTCCCACTTCATTAATCCTCAATAACGATTCCCATGCTTCTTGCAGTGCCTTTGATCATTTCTGTCGCTGCTTCAATGCTGCCTGCATTGAGATCCGGCATCTTGATCTTGGCAATTTCCTCTGCCTGCGCATAGGTTAATGTAGCCACCTTATTCTTGTTTGGCTCGCCTGATGCTGTATCGATTCCTGCTGCTTTTTTCAGCAATACTGCCGCAGGCGGCGTCTTCGTGATAAACGAAAACGAATGGTCTGCATAAACAGTAATCACAACAGGAATGATCATGCCCGGCTGATCCTGTGTCTTCGCATTGAACTGCTTACAGAAATCCATGATATTCACACCATGCTGTCCTAAAGCAGGACCTACAGGAGGCGCTGGGTTCGCATTGCCGGCTGGAATCTGAAGCTTAATATAACCTGCAATCTTCTTAGCCATCTTTTTTCTCCTTTCTTTCATATTCCCTTACAGGGTCGGACTGAACCAGATCTGCTACATCTTGTCCACTTGTGCAAAATCCAGTTCTACAGGTGTATCTCTTCCGAACATGGATACCTTGGCCTTGAGTGTCTGTTTTTCCATGTTGACCTCTTCGACAACTCCCATGAAGTTTTCAAACGGTCCATTGATCACCTTCACCGTATCGCCAATGTCCACATCCAGGTCGATGTAAATCTTTTCAATTCCCATCCGCCTCACTTCTTCTACCGTGAGCGGGACAGGGTCGGAACCATGCCCGACAAATCCCGTGACGCCTTGCGTATTTCTCACAAGATACCACGATTCGTTGGTCACGATCATCTTAACAAGAACGTATCCCGGGAACATTTTTCTGGTCTTCACCTTCCGTTGCCCGTTCTTTACTTCTACTCTGTCTTCCGTAGGCACAATTACGTCAAGTATAAGATCCTGCATACCCCTGTTCTCAACGATCTTCTCGATATTAACCTTCACCTTGTTTTCATGACCGGAATAAGTATGCACCACATACCACTTGGCTTCCCCGTCGCCCCGAAGGCCCTCCAGTCCCTCCAGGTCTAATTTTTTCTTTTCGCTATTTTCCATTGTACCCTCAAGCTCCCTTAAAAACATACAGCCTTTATAGCGGCCAGAACGCCCGTATCAACTGCCCAGAATACAACTGCAAAAGCTGCACAGGTAATAAGCACTACCGCTGTAAAAGATCCCAGTTCTTTTCTGGTCGGCCATACGACTTTCTTCATTTCCAGCTTAACGCCCTTGAAATACTCCCGCAGGCTTCCCTTTTTTTTCTTCTTTTTCGGAGCGGCCGCAGCTGCTGCATTAAGCCTTTTTCTGGTTGAGGTTGTGGCTTTTTCCTTTGACGTCTTTGCCATAATCTTAAACTCCCCTATTTCGTTTCCTTATGAACCGTGTGCTTCCTGCAGAATTTGCAATACTTGCTCATTTCGATACGGTCAGGATCATTTTTTTTATTCTTAACCGTATTGTAATTTCTCTGCTTACATTCCGTGCATGCAAGTGTAACCTTTACTCTCATTTTTTATGTCCTCCGTTTAACTCAAAGTAAGAGCAGTGACTGCCCTCTTCCTTAATTATTTTCATAAAGTTGCTAAATAATTGTATATGAACACGCTGTCAATGTCAAGATGCAAATCGTAAAGATGTCCATAAATTTGCAAAAAATATGCGGACAGCTCCCTGTCCGCATATTCGCAATTCGATACGTTCATACATCTAGGATTACTCAGTAGCCGCGGTTTCCTCCCCGGTCTTTTCAGAATCCTTGCCAGAGCCCTTTGCCGCCGCATCCGGCGTTTTCCCCGCCGCATCATCAGCCGCCTTTTCTGCCGGAGCATCAGCTTCTTTCTCCGCCGCAGCGCCGATTGACAAGCACTTTTTCGGGCATTTGTCCACGCAAGCGCCGCACTTTACACAAAGTTCTTCGTCAACTTCCCAGAGTTTTTCCTTGCGGTCAACCTTGAGGGCGTCAACAGGACATTCCTTTGCGCAAAGACCGCAGTATACGCATTCATCCTCGTTGCAGGAAAGCTTCTCGCTGCCAGCAGCATCCTCTGATGCGCCACCAACTGCATCTCCTGCCGCATCACCCATGGACAAGCATTTCTTCGGACACTTTTCGACACAAGCGCCGCATTTTGCACAAAGCTCCTTGTCAACCTCCCAGCGTTTTTCTTTTCTGTCAACTTTCAGCGCATCGGCAGGACACACTTTCGCACAAAGGCCGCAGTATACGCATTCATCCTTGTTGCAAGCCAAATCACCGCCGCCTGCTGCGCCTTTCGATTCCTTCTCCGGAATCGTGTAAGTATCGACTACCTTTTCTGCCTGTGGCTCGGTATACTGCTTGTTCATCGCCAGGCACTTCTTCGGACATGCCTGGACGCATTCCCCACACTGGATACACTGCATCCTATGTATGGTCCATGTACCTGGACCTCGGTCTACTTCAAGCGCATCCGCCGGGCATCTCTTGGCGCAAATTCCACAAGCGATACATTTGTCGATTTCAATGTCGATGCTTCCCCTGGTTCTTTCCTGCCATTCCCTCTCCACGGCCGGGTACATGAGAGTTGCCGGCTTTTTGAACATGCTCTTGAATAATACTTTCGCTATTCTAAAAGTTTTCATCACTCTCACCTACCTTTCCGTACAACTGATACAAGGGTCGATCGTCAGGATCAGGATCGGCACATCCGCCAAATCACAGCCCTCCAGCGTTTTCACCAACGCAGGGATATTCATGTTGGTCGGCGTCCTGACACGCATCCTCTGCAAGAATTTCGAGTTTGCGCCCTTTGCATAATAGAACGCCTCGCCTCTTGGCTGTTCCATCCTCGTGATGTATTCCCCTTCTACGTTGCCCTTCACTGCGACGCTGACAGGACCATCAGGAATCTGGCTTACCGCCTTGGTGATCAGCTCGATGGACTGGAACACTTCCCCGATCCTTACCTTGCATCTCGCATAACAATCGCCGCCCGTCTCGATCACCGGTTCAAAATCCAATTTGTCGTATACGCCATGGCTATTGGTCATTCTCATGTCCTGGAACACGCCAGAACCCCTCGCAACGGGACCTACGGCACATAACGCTTCCGCATCCTCCTTCGTGAGTACACCAACGCCAACCATCCTGTTTTTCACGGAATCATCTTCCAGGAAAACATCCGTTAATTCCTTGATTTCAGGTTTGAGTTCTTTCAGTGTTTCTACGATTTCCTTCAAGGTATCGTTATCAATATCTTTATTGAGCCCGCCTACCTTGCATATGGAAAAGATAACCCTGCCGCCTGTCGTTTTTTCCAGGATATCGAGAATCGTTTCCCGCAATCTCCAGCAATGGTTGAACAAGCTTTCAAATCCAAACGCATCCGCCAAAAGCCCCAGCCAGAGAAGGTGGCTGTGAAGCCTCGACAACTCGTGCAGGATCGTTCGCAGGTATTCAGCCCTCTCAGGCACTTTGACATTCATCGCGCCTTCGATGGACGCCGCTGCGCCCCAGCCGTGCCCAAAACTGCAAATACCGCAAATACGTTCTATTACATATACCATCTGGGTATAGTCCCTTTTTTCCACCAGCTTTTCCAGTCCTCTATGGATAAATCCGATAGATGGAATCGCTTCCACGACTGTTTCATCCTCAATCACCAGATCGAGATGAACAGGTTCCGGAAGTACCGGATGCTGCGGACCGAAAGGAATTATCGTTCTTTTCGCCATATCAATTACCTTCCTTTCCTATTTCTTCGGACTCCATGGAGCAGGTTCGGAAACCTTGAAGAAGTTGCCCTGGTAATCTAATGCCATATGCACAAACTTCACACCGAACAGGTCGTGCATTTCGTTTTCATAGATAAATGCCGGCCAGTAATCTCCGGTAATACTCTCAACTTCCTCCTCCGGGGAAATAACCAATCTTAAATTCGTAAGCTGATGCGCCTTGTCAAATGAATAGATAATTTCGATCTTATCACCAACGACCGTGGCGCACGCCTGTGCAAACCGATATCCATCAGACTTTAAATTTTTAACCTTTGTTAAAAGCTGGGAAACCTCAACAGGTGTAAAGTTCTGCTTCACATCTACTCTCTCACTCATCTGTTTTCCCTCCTTCTTCTGTTTTTTCAGCCTGATCAGCCTCTGCCTTCTCATCCAGGGCCTCCGGCTTTGCTTCAGGAGCTTCGGATTCGGCCTTCTCTTCAGCCGCTTCCGCCTTTTCCGCAGGAGCCTCCGCCGGAGCGTCAACTCCCTTGACCATCTTGTCCCGCTTTTCCTGGAGAACTGCAAGGCCCTTTACAACGCCATCGATGATGGCCTCCGGCCTTGCGGCGCAGCCCGGAACATAAACATCTACAGGAATGACCGTATCCACGCCGCCCATGATATTGTAGCACTGCTTGAATACGCCTCCTGAACATGCACAGATTCCCACGGCAACGACAACCTTCGGTTCAGGCATTTGTTCATAAATCTGCTTTACGACATCTTTATTCTGTTCATTCACAGAACCCGTAACCAAAAATACGTCGGCATGTTTCGGGTTTCCTGTATTGATGATGCCAAACCGTTCCACATCGTACATCGGTGTAAGGCATGCCAGGACTTCAATATCGCACCCGTTACAGCTCGATCCGTCATAATGAATGACCCATGGTGATTTCGCTATATATGACATTTCTACACCTCCTTATACGATCAGATAAAGCACGAATATATTGATAACGCCAAAAACGAGGGAAACGATCCAGGCTGCTTTAAATGCAAACTGCCATTTCATTCTCGCAAAACTGTTATCAATCAGCACTTCAAAGAAATAAGTTACAATACATACGATCACGCCAACCACAGCGCCCCATACAGTTCCGTTGGCAAAGAACAGGAACACGAAGCCCAGCAACATTACGTTTTCATACCAGTGGGAGATTTCAACCAGTCCCAGCGTCTTGCCGGAAAACTCAGTCGTCAGGCCCTTTACCAGCTCCTGGTGCGCATGATGGGACATGCTCAAATCAAACGGCGATTTTCTGAATTTTATCGTTAATATGAACACAAATCCGATAAATATACCGATCAGCGGCAAAAATGGCATGGAAACGCCTGCGATGATGTCCCTTGCTGCAAAGCTGCCGCAGTACATATAGAATCCGATTGCGGTCATCAGTACCATCGGCTCATAAGCCATCATCTGCAAAAGTTCACGCTCTGCGCCGACCTGCGCATAAGGTGAATTCGATGAATACGCCGCCACGATGAGGAATGCGCTTGCCACGGTAAGCACGAAGATTACCAGCAGCAGGTCTCCACCCGCAAAGAAGATCACGCCGGATGCAATGACGAAGATCACGAAGATCATCACGTAAAAGTCTTGCACCCTCGTTACGGTCTGAGCTTCCTTTTCAAAGAGCTTAAGTACATCGTAGAACGGCTGCAAAACGGGAGGACCTACCCTTCCCTGCATCCTTGCGGAAAGCTTCCTGTCCAAACCTGCCAAAAAGCCTCCAACCAGAGGCGCTAAAATCAGGTATGCAATTATGGATATCAACATTTTAATTATCATTATGCAACACCTCCCAACAGGCTGACGAGCGTTCCTACCATGAACCCGATTCCGATTACGATCATCGCCGTGGCAATGATGCCGCCGATGAGGTTCATCTTCTTCTCGCCGAAGTAGCTCTCCATGTGCCAGTTTCTCAGTTTAAACTCCACATCCTTGCCCATCGAGCCCTGATAAGTCAGGTTGTCGCCCTTATTCGCTCCAGCCAAATAAATCGGAACGATTTTTTTGTTTGTCTTGCCGAAGAACAAACCTGTAAGCAGTACCAATACTGCGATCATAACGACCATGATAATCATGTTGTCCGCTGAAAGCACCATCGCCGACAAGCCGCCGAATACGATTTCCAGGTACGGAACTAACATATACATGGAAATCAGCGGGAACATGAGGCAAACGAGGATGGTAAGCGCCACCAGCGTCGCATGCACGAAGGTTTCTTCCTTATGGACGTTCTGGTCAATCCGCTCTTCACCCGCAACGATGCCTGCGAGCTTGCCCATCCATTTGATCCAGTAAAATGCTGTTACCGCACTGCCGAAGCAGATGATTGCAACCAGTATCACATTACCGGAATCAACGAATGCAGTCATTGCCGCCCATTTGGAAATCAGCATTCCAAAAGGTGCGAGGAGCATTCCTGCAATACCGATGATCATGAAGCCTGCCAGCTTTGGCATTCTCACAAACAGGCCGTCCATGTCTTCGATATCCCTGCTGCCGATATTGTGTTCAGCAGTACCCACGCACAGGAACAGAAGTGACTTCGTTACTGCATGGAAAATGATCAGCATCACGCCTGCCCATACAGCTTCCGGCGTCCCAATGCCGCCGCAGGCTACGATCAGCCCCAAGTTAGCAATGGTCGAATAAGCCAGCACCCGCTTGGCATTGCTCTGTGATATCGCAGCAAAAGACGCCATCAGGAACGTAATGCCGCCAACCATGATGGTCATGATTCCGGCGAAATTGCTCATCCCCAGCACAGGCGCTAACTTGATAATCATAAATACGCCGGCTTTTACCATTGTAGATGAATGGAGCAGGGCCGATGTCGGCGTCGGCGCTACCATCGCACCCAAAAGCCAGCTGTTAAACGGCATCTGTGCAGCCTTGGTAATTCCTGCGAATGCAAAGAATACGGCAGGAATCGCCATCAGCTCGCCGTATACGGAACCAAACGTGATCATCTCGCTCAGCTCCAGCGTACCGAACGCCTTGCCAAGAATAACGATTCCAATCGCGAAACCCAGTCCGCCCAGCAGGTTCATGATCAGCGCCCGGAATGCATTGTTCGTCGCTTCTTCCGTCTTGGTAAATCCGATCAGCCAGAATGATGACAGGCTGGTGATTTCCCAGAAGAAATACATCCAGATCATGTTATTCGATGTTACGAGGCCCACCATAGCGCCCAGGAATATGAACATAACAAAGAAGAACCAAGGCCTTCTGTCAGGCTGGTCATCATGATGATGCTGGAAATCTTTCATATATCCCAATGCATAAACCGTTATCAAAGATCCAATAATACCTATGATCAATATCATAATCACGGAAAGTCTGTCCACGTACATATTGTTCTTGATAGCAATGTGATGCCCGTTAGTAAGCTCGAACCAGATCAAAAGCGGCGTCTGGATCAATGCGAAAAGGGATGCCAGGTATTTCCTGTGCTTGATGCCCATGCAGATGATATAGATCGCAAGCAACGCTTCTATCACCATCATGACATAATTCACAACCTCAATGTGGACAGGGAAACTCTCCCCGCCCGGCTTGAAATACTGGACGGCCACGGCGATGGAAACAGCGGCGATCGCCAGTGCGGCAATCTTCACGATCACATCCCGGACCTTATCCGATTTGCTTACTAAAAGAATCAAGGCAATCAGTATTGGGAAAAAGATCAGAAATAGTATAGTGCCCATATAATCCTCCTAATAGTAAATGTAACTGATGAAATAAATTTCTCATAGCTATTATATATATATATGTATGCAAGAATCAACCCCCAACCAATACACGCAATAGTCTGAAAACTATAATGGCGCAGCAGCATTGCAAAAGCGCGCGAAAACGTTGCGATAACGTGTGGAAACGTTGCGGGCGCTGCTCAAATTCACTGCGGAGGTACCCTTTTGGAAAAAGTTTATGACATCATCATCATCGGCGGCGGCACGGCAGGAATGACTGCCGCCATATACGGATGCCGATTGGGGAAACGAATCCTCATCATCGAAAAAAAATTTTTTGGCGGCCAGATCATATCCACGCCTGAAATAGAAAACTATCCTGCGTTTCCTTCTGCCAACGGATACACGTTCGCCACCGGGCTGCATTCACAAATCGAGGCGTTAAACGCAGAACAGGTTTCCGATGAAGTGACCGGGCTAAAACGGGTGGCTGCATCCAGCGAAATGGCAGACGCAGCACAGGCGAACGCATCCAGCGAGATGATAGGCGCAACGCATGCGGACGCCTCCGGTGGAATGGCAAATCCGGAACAGGCGGACACCGCCGATGATATCAAAAGCGCAAAACAAACAAACGCTTCCGGTTTCTGGCGTATCATATGTAAAAAAAGCCTTTATTCCGCACGGACAGTCATCATCGCTTCCGGCACGGAAAGCCGCAAATTGGGACTTGCAGGAGAAGATAAGCTCCTGGGCCATGGTATCTCCCATTGCGCTACATGTGACGGCGCGCTTTACAAAAATCGTACCGTAGCTGTCGTTGGCGGCGGCAATACTGCCCTGGAAGAAGCGCTTTACCTGTCGCTGCTGTGCAGAAAAGTCTACCTGATTCACCGAAGATCCGTCTTTACCGGGGATTTGTCCCTGCAACAACGCATCTACAATACCGATAATGTGCAGCTATTGCTGAACAGCCGAATCGTTGCACTGAACGGAAAAGACAGGCTGCAATCGGTCGAACTATGCGCCTGCGGACAAAACAGCGCTGCAGACACAAGCAGCGGCACAAACGGAAATGCAAAACGCAATGATTCCGTCAATGCGGACACCGCCAACAGCAACATAAGCGGCAATAAACGCAGCGAAACGAACGGCCACGCCGCAAACAATAATGCAAAACGCAATGATCCGATACGGGCGGGCGTTTTCAACAGCAACGCAAGCGGCAACCGCCCGCTTTCCGAAAACACCACCAGCGGCGTGTCCGAAAATATGGACGGCGGTTCTGCTGAAACGCTGCAAATAGACGCCCTTTTTGTCGCCATCGGCCAGATTCCACAAAATCAGCCTTTTGCCGGTACCGTCGCCCTTGACCCCCACGGCTACATCATCGCTGGCGAAGACTGCCATACCGATGCATCCGGCGTGTTCGCCGCTGGCGACTGCCGCACGAAAGATCTCCGGCAGCTCGTCACCGCTGCATCAGACGGAGCTATCGCTGCAACGGAAGCCATAAAGTATTTGAGATGACCACGCCAGCCCCATGGCGGCATCCATTACCTGCGCACACCCAGAACTTTCACCGATTGCCTGGTTGATAACTGTGACCGCCGCCTTAGCTCCGTTACCCGCGCAGTTCCAGGACTTTCACCTGTTAGAATGCACCCACGCTAAGCCAGCCAAACCAAATAACAACAGCCTCCGGATCATCAGAGGCTGTCGCTTTTTCCCATCAGCAATACGCTTTCCTGCTTGCCGATGTCATTTCTTTTCTCGATTTTTACTGATTAATTGGCGGGAAAGTCTCCTCAAACGTCTTCTCATCATGACCCAGCGTATTGACATCCCGCAGCTTGCCCTGCGACTTGGCGATCTTGTAACCGATCATCGGCAGGATAACAGCGGCACACGCCACGGAGAAGATCACGATTCCGCCGCCTGCATTGCCCTCTGGATCGATGATATCGCCAAATGCCAGCATGATCAGGCAGATGAGCTGTGCGATCATCGCAAACCACGGAATCCATGACATTCCTGGTTTTACCCTGGCCTTCAGAACCTTGTCAGGGTCATATCCGTTCGCCTTGAGCTTGCTTCTGAAACGCTTCTGGGAAGCGATGATGCCTACCCATGCCAGCGTTCCCGTAAAGCCCGACAAGGACAAGAGCGTTCCGTACAGGCTTGCAAACATCCCAGTCAGCTCTGAAATCAGTCCCAGTACCAGGACGATCCACATGAACAGCAATGTAAACAATACGGCATTCTTCGGATTTCCGTTTTTATTGACCTTAGAAAGGAACTTCGGCGCAAGGCCTTCGACAGAAAGACCATATAAGCATCTTACCGTTCCATAGAAGCCTGTATTCGCACAACTGAACGCCGCTACGAATACGATGGCAAGAAATACGATCGCCAGCGTATCAAATCCATATGCCTTCATGACGTCGGAGAATACCGGCGTCGCATCTGTTGCCAGAGCCGTAGGGAACAGCAACAGTACCAGCAGGATCGGAACCAGATACAGCCCGACGATACGATATGTAACGCTCCTGCACGCTCTCGGCACGGACTCTTCCGGGTTCTGTGATTCAGCAGCGGCAAGACCAACGATTTCCGTCCCTTGGAAAGTAACGAGAACGACTACCATCAGAACCAGGCAAATGGCAAATCCATTCGGGAACATGATGTTATATGCGCTGTCTCCGCTGAAATTAATGCCAAAGCCCTTGAATCCATCTTCAACTGCGCCCAGGACCGCACTGTCAGGCGTACCCCAGATGCCTACCCAGATACCAAAGCCGACGAGAATAAAGATGATGATAACGATAACTTTAGTGATCGCCAGCCCTGATTCAATCTTAGCGAAAATATCAACTGCACACAGGTTGATAAGGGTGAGCGCCGCCAATGCGCCGAGGGCAAATGCCACATAGGCCACCGGACTGTTATTGCCTGTCAGCTCTTGCAGGATAAAGGACACCGCAATGGCCTCCGACGGACAATAGCACACCCAGTTGAACCAGAAAGACCAGCCCATGCCGACCGACATTGTCGGTCCAAGAAATTCATTGGTATACGCAACGAACGATCCCTTCCGCGGCAGATTTACCAGCAGTTCCGCATAAGCGATCATCAGGCCGAATACGATAAGGCCCACGATAGCGAACGCAAGGAAGACCGCAGGACCCATTACCTGGATACACCAGCCAACGCCTAGGAAATAACACGATCCGATTACACCGCCAAGGCCGATAAAGGCTACCTGCCAGCCTTTAATACCTCGTTTCAATTCTGTTGATTCGGAAGCAACAACATTTTTTTCTTCTGACATAACTACCTCCTTTTCAAAATTATCATATAATTCCTTTTCCCTGTCATTTCAAAAAATGAATTTTCTGAAATTTTTGGGTATACTAAATTATATGTTTTTAGAATCTCCCTGTCAACGCCTTGCGGAAAAGTTCTTATTTATGAGTATCAGGTGTATCAAAAGAGAGACTACACGTTAAAAAATATTAAAATTCCAATCACTCCAGGAATTCCCAACAGCCCCGCAATCACGGCGGTAATAATATTTACCGGTAAAAAAATCTCAAAATTATTACATAACAAGTGCAATATAACTAAAGCTACACCGCCTAGAACACTGTTCACCAATACTTTCAGGATAATTTTCAAAGGTATCAGCAGCCACTTGCCGAAAAAGTAAATCAACATCAGGCATGCGGTATAAATCAAAAATATGCCGACTTCCATTCCAAAATCCATGAATCCCTCCTGTAAAACCTTCCACACTATGCAAAACTCAAAAACGACAGAATGAGAAATTTCTATTTCATATGCTGTCCGAAAGAAGCGCGGCTTTTCAATATACTTGTTTGAAACCGCCTAAGCGCCATCGGAAATCCGAGATAAGCATCGAAATCACTATGCCGGAAACCTGCGGCAAGCGGCAAGGCCGCTACATCGGAAACCCGGGACAAACGCCACGCTCGCTATAAACGAATATTTCCTGCACGACAAAAATAAGGGATGATAAAACTATCATCCCTTCATTATATTTCGTATTGCCGCTTTTTATGACAAGCCCGCAGATCATGTGCGGCGGATATGCCATGCGCATTCGATGCATCAAATGGATCAATGCGAAAAACAAGGCCAGCAAAGCTAGATAGCAAAATGGAGCTGGCAAAACAAGACCGCTGAGATCGGCAAAGCCAGAGCCGCTGGCAGAATCAAGCCAGCAGGACCAGACGGCAAATGCGAAGCCAAGCCAGCAAAAATGCGCCGACGAGCCGCACCGCCATTTTGCCAGCACATCGCAATCGGCAGATGCAAATTGTATCACAGTTTGTCCAGCAGTACCGGCCAGCTAAACCGCTATTCGCCAGCCGCACCAAAAAAACAAATTATAGCTGCCGCCTGCCTTCCACCGCCTTCAAAAGCGTCACCTCGTCCGCATACTCCAAATCCCCGCCGACTGGAATGCCGTGCGCGATCCTGGATACCGTAATCCCCGAAGGCTTGATCAGCCTGGCGATATACATGGCCGTCGCCTCGCCTTCAATATTCGGGTTCGTCGCGATAATCAGCTCCTTCACCGCTTCATCCTGAAGCCTTACGATCAAGCTTTTGAGATTGATATCATCCGGCCCGATGCCGTCCATCGGGGAAATGCAGCCGTGAAGCACATGGTAATACCCGCGGTACTCCCTGATTTTTTCCATTGCGACCACATCTTTTGGGCTTTCAACCACGCAAATCAGGCTTCTGTCCCTGCTTCCATCCGCACAAATGGCGCATGGGTCAGTATCGGTGAGGTTGCCGCACACGGAACAATACTGCATCGAAGTTTTTGCCGTCCGAATCGCATCCGCCAACGCCAACGCTTCCGCATCCTCCATCGACAAAATGTGAAAAGCAAGCCGCTGAGCCGTTTTCCCGCCGATCCCCGGAAGCCTGGAAAGTTCATTGATCAATTTGTTTAAAGGCTTTGCATAATACTTCATGGGACGCCCCATTTTACAGGCCCGGTATGCCGAGTCCCGCTGTCAGCTTGCCCATTTCATTCTGTGAGATTTCTTCCATCTGCCGTAACGCTTCATTTGCCGCAGCCAAAATCAAATCTTGCAGCATTTCCACGTCATCGGGATCTACCACTTCCGGTTTAATCTGAATATCCTTTATTTCTTTCTTGCCCGATACGACAACGCTCACTGCGCCGCCGCCTGATGTCGCAGTCGTTTCCATCTCGTCAATTTCCGCTTGCACCGCATCCATCTTTCTCTGCATCGCCTGCATTTGCTGCATCTGCTTCTGCATATTCCCCATGCCCGGCGCTTTCGGTTTTTTCCCGGCTTTCATTCCTCTTCCCATTGTTTTAGTCTCCTTCGGTATTTATTGTATTTCGATATTGATTCCCAGCAGTTCTTCCGCACTGCGGGTTATTTCCTCAATGCTCTGCTCTCCCTGCATGGATTTCTTCCCGCCTGCCGAAACCAGTTTCATGGTTCTCTGTTTTCCAGTATGCTTTTCCATAAGGGTTTCCAGAAGCTTCCGGTTTAATTCCGCAAGCTCCTTCATTGATGCGGAGGTCATTTCTATCGTAAAAGAATCATCTCCTATTTCAACCAGCCGCCCGCTGCTGCCGATCATATAAAAGCTTCCCTTTGCGGCTTCCCCATCTTCAAATACGGCGTTCCATATTTCATCGAGGTCGTAGGCTTGTACTGCCATATCAGATGCACCGGATGTATCAAGCGCATCAACTATGCCAGGGCTGCCAGGCGTTCCAGGTGCGTTTTGCGCATCTGGTGCGCTCGGGGCATCTGACATATAATTCGGATTCGTCAAATTAGGCGCGCCCGGGGCATTTGACGCACTCGACAAACCAGTCAGACCCAGCGCACCAGGTATCCCTGACCCATCCGGCATCTGCACCGTTGCAGCTGCACCCTGATCAGAAGAAATAGTTCCTTTTTGCTCCTGGCCGGCTGAGACCTTCCCGCCCTGCCGCATCTGAACCCGCACAGACGGATTTCCTGCCACCATTGCCGCCTGTGCGTTGTTTTCCGCCATTCTTGCAGCCTGCGCATTGCCCGCCGCCACTGCGGACAAACCAGAAGACAGCTTTACGATCACCAGCTCCAGCAATATCCTCGGCTGGGTGGACCATTTCGCTTCCCGCATCGTTTCGGAAATTTCCAAAATTCCCCTGTTGATATCATAAAGCTCTATGCTCTCGCCCTGTTTTCTGATGCGGTCGATGTTTTCAACCGACATATTTACCACTTCCTGCGGGTTTTTCATGAATTTCGTCATCAGGAGATTCCTGTAATGGTTGACCCAATCCCGCATAAACTGCCGCACATCCTTGCCGTCGGAGAGGACGCGGTCTAAGAGAACCAGCGCATCGGCAGTTTTGCCCCGGCGCACGAAATCGGTCAGCTCCACAAACGTTTCCTCCCCCGATGCACCTAAAAATTCCAAGACATCCTTCGGCTCAATCTTGCGGTCGCCGCCCGCCGTGCACTGCTCCAGGATGCTGAGCCCGTCCCGTACAGAACCATCGGCATTGGCAGCTATGATCCGCAAAGCATCCTCGGACACATCGATTCCTTTTTTCCGGCAAATATCAGCCATGCCGCCGATCAGGACGCCTTCCGGCACACGCCTGAAATCGAGCCTCATGCACCTGGATAAAATCGTAGCAGGCAAAGACTGCGGTTCGGTCGTCGCCAAGATGAACACGACGTATTCCGGCGGCTCTTCCAGCGTTTTTAAAAGCGCATTCGACGCACCGGAAGAGAGCATATGAACCTCGTCTATGATATAAACCTTTTTCCTGCCAAGAACAGGCGGATACTTTACCGTTTCCCGCAATTCCCGGATGTTGTCCACACCGTTATTGGAAGCTGCGTCTATTTCCACCACATCGATGAAGCTGCCCGCCTTGATCGCCTGGCAAGCGCTGCACACGCCGCACGGCTTCTGCCCTTCCGAAGTGCAATTAAGTCCCTTTGCCAAGATCCTCGCCGTCGTCGTCTTTCCCGTTCCCCTCGTACCGCAAAACAAGTATGCATGGCTGGCGCTATCCGTATTGATTTGGTTTTTCAAAATTTTTACGATATGATCCTGTCCCAGAATTTCATCGAACACCTCCGGGCGGTATGTCCTGTATAAAGCCGTATACATTCCCACAATCCTCCAAATGTGCAGAAAAATTGCCCTTTGAAAGCTCCGCAGGCATAGGAGAAGGCTGATCTGCGGCACATAAGAGCTTCCGCTTATTGCTGCTTCCTTCCGGACCTGACAAGGTTCACGGCGTCTTATTGCGCAGGACCCAAACCATGCGAGCGGAACCATCAAAAGGCAATTTCATACTATTTCATTATATTATTTTTCGTTACAGCCGTCAAGGATTTAATGTGAAAAGGGCAGGATATGCCGCATTCTCCATATTATGAAAAAAGGAGAATGCAATCGTTAAGCATGGACGAGCGCATAATCATGCACGCAAAGATGCACATCATGATAGGATTGGCTGAATTGGATCGGAGCAAGAATGCAGGGAATTGATTATAGATGCAAGTTCATCTAAATTACAGCAAATAATTATTTTCCCGGTTTGCAATCTGTAAGCCAGCTAATTTGTAGGTTGCATATCCTCCCATAACCAGCGGCTCTGATTTGCAAATTTCCTCTGCTTCTTCACGGCTCTCT
>CAMNSS010000025.1 GCA_946555345.1 uncultured Eubacterium sp.
AGCAGTGGTCTCCAAAACCACGTGCCGTGGGTTCGAATCCTACTGCCCCTGCCAAATACGAATACTTTCGGGGTGTAGCGCAGTTTGGTAGCGCAACTGGTTTGGGACCAGTGGGCCGCGGGTTCAAATCCTGCCACCCCGACCATTTTTACAAAGAGATATGGAAAAAGCTTTGCTCTTTTGATAAAATAGAAAAGGTGTTTGGCGCATTTTACATAAGCTTTACCTGCATGAAGATTCTGTTTTGTATCAAATTGGCTGCGCTTCTTCGACAAAATGGGCCATTAGCTCAGTTGGTCAGAGCGTCCGGCTCATAACCGGCAGGTCCGGGGTTCAAGTCCCTGATGGCCCACCAGATAATAAAGTAAGTTGTTTGCCCAGATAGCTCAGTTGGTAGAGCAGGGGACTGAAAATCCCCGTGTCCTTGGTTCGATTCCGAGTCTGGGCACCACTTATATAAAGATAATCCCTTGCTGACTCTGTCCAAGGGATTATTTTTTATCATGGAGGAAATCCTGCTGTAGGCGGCATGACGCTGGCTTCGATGTTTTGCAGGACATCGGCGGGTATTTTGCTACCGGCATTCGATTGGCATTCAAGCAGGTACGTTTTGGCATGGCTAGGTACTGCAACAGAGCTGGAGTCCGTAAGGAGAATAGGGGATTAAGGCGATGGCCGCATGGAGATATCGGTGCTGGTGGCCTTGTGAGGGAATTAGCAGGCGGTTTTGGGGAAACTTTTAATATGGCTGTCTTCGCAAGGGCGCCGCTGGTTCTGCTGGCACGTCGGTGCAGTCTGTTTTGCGGGCATATTGATGCAGTTTGCCGTTACGGGAAAATGGCGCGCTTCGTTGCTGCAAGGGGATCGCTGAATAAGAGATCCCGCATGAGGGGCGCAGCTTTCAAAGGATTGCTGCGCTTGCTATAGCAGGGATGGAAGGCTGGTTTTAAAAATTTTGTTTCAATGAATGAAGGGATGTTTTCAGTTGGGGGACTGAAAACAGAGGTTTTTGAGGGGGAATGACAAGTGGAGTTTTTGACGACGTTTGGCATGGCATTGATGCCGGTAGCCGTGATGGAAGACTGCATTGCGGCCGGGATGGATCTGAATATGCCTGTTGTGATGTGCTATGCGGCGGCGGTGCTGGGAAGCATATGCCCAGTTCCGTTTTTGCTTGCTGTCGTGGCGGATCCTGCGACAAGCGGGGCGGCGGGCGGATGCGCAACGGAAAGAACCGATCACGAAGCATCGGGCAGAAGTGCAATGGAAAGCGCTGCTTGCGGGGCATTCGGCAGGTCCGCCAAAACCAAAGCGGAGCGCAGGGGTGCGGGCGGGAGCATTATGGGGAGATATGGCGAAGCGGTTGTTTTTTTGTTTGCCGCTATGCCCTTTTTAGCAGGCGCAACGTGGATCGGCGCAGTGCTTTCTGCGTTTTTACATATCAATGCAAAAAAAGCGTTGCTGTTATTGTTTCTGGGCAGCTTTGTGTCAGGCGGAATCGCCCTCATCATGCTGCGGTAGGCAGGACGTATTGACGTATTACAGGAGGAAAAAATGGCGCAGTTATATTATCGGTATAGCACGATGAATGCAGGAAAATCGATTGAGGTCATTAAAGTAGCGCATAATTATGAAGAACGAGGCAAACGCGTATTGGCGTTAGTTCCTGGAATTGATAAGCGGTATGGGCAAGGCGTCATCACATCCAGGGTGGGATTGCAGAGAGAGGCTACTATCGTAAACGACGATACGAACATCCTTGAGATTTTTATGCGGGAGAATGAACGGGAAACGATCGATTGCGTTGTGGTGGATGAATGCCAGTTCTTAAAAAAGCACCATGTGGAGGAATTGATCGAAATCGTGGATACCTTTGATATTCCCGTACTGGCATACGGGCTGAAGAATGATTTTAAGAACGAGCTTTTTGAAGGCTCCTATTATATGCTGATCTATGCGGATAAAATTGAGGAAATTAAAACGATCTGCTGGTGCGGTCGGAAGGCGACGATGGTAGCCAGGGTAATCGATGGAAAATTTGTAAAAAGCGGCGAGCAGATCTTGGTAGGCGGTGATGATATGTATGTTTCTTTGTGCCGCAAGCATTATAATGAGGGGCGTTTAGGTCCCAGGGAGTAGGCAACGCCTGCAATTCCTTGGCGGGGGCTGTTTGGCGGTTATCGCTTGCCAATGTCTGGGTGTTTCTTGGCCGGCATTATTTTTGGCGGCGGCTGTTTTCGGTGGAATGCTGGCCTGGCCAGCGTGCTTTCATCAAACGTTTTTCGGAATGCGGTTCGCCCGCAGCCGGTTTTCAGCGAACGCCGCTCGTTATGCGGCCATGCAATGTGCGCCGGCCAGGGCGCAAAGATAAGAACTTATAAAACATCGGCCGATCGCTGTGTGCCATGCAATGTGCGCCAAGACAGTTCTTTCGCCGTCGTTTTGTCAAATGCCTCAGCGTGGATTATGTGGATATGCCGCCCGGTTCAGAAAAGTCGTTTCCGCTATCGCTTTTGTTAACTGCCTCGCACAATGATATGCGTGCGTTCTCAACCTGCTTTCAGTCAAGAATTTCTTCACGGCTGGCGCAATCCTTTTCCTTGCCAGCTATTTCTCTGCCGCATGGTTTTATGGATACCGTTCAATATCGTCCGCTTTTTGTAGCTCCATGCAGGGGAGATGAGCGATGCGCGCGGGGCGTCCGCCGTGATTCGGTGGAGGGTGATTTCCGGCGGAACCAGCTCGATGGCGGAAATCACCAAATCGGTATAGTCCTCTATGTTTTGAAACGATACATATTCGGGATGCGTGCGAGCCAGTTGCGAGCCTTTTACGAGGTTAAGCATATGGAGTTTGAGCCCGAATATTTTTTTCGTACAGGCATATTTTACGGATTCCAGCATTTGGGCAGGGCTTTCTCCTGGCAATCCTAAAATAAGATGCGTGACGATGCGGATTCCTTTTTCTGAAAGCCTGTCCACGGCGTCGTCGTAGTCTGCGCGCGTATAGCAGAGATTCATGGCTTTCATCGTGCCTGCGTGTATGGATTGCAGGCCAAGTTCCACCCATAAAAAGGTCTTCCGGTTCAATTCAGCTAACAGCGCAATGACCTCATCGGGCAGGCAGTCCGGCCTTGTAGCGATGGCAAGGCCGATCACGCGGGGGTGGGAAAGCGCAGCATAAAATTTTTCCCGCAGTTCATCTACTGGCGCATAAGTATTGGTATGGCTTTGGAAATAGGCGATATATTTGGCGTTGGGCCATTTGCCGGATAATGCCTGGATTTGCGTTTCCAGGTCGCAGGCAATATCGCCAGTTCCGGCGGCAGTATCGCCAGAGCCGCTGGCAGAGCAAAAACTGCATCCTCCGGCCGCTTTGCTGCCATCCCGGTTGGGGCAGGTGAAACCGCCGTCGAGGGAGAGCTTGGCCACTTTTTGCCCAAATCGTTTTTTTAGAAACGTATTGATCGTGTTAATCCGGAGCTGTTGGCCATCGGACGTATCGAAAATAAGGGGCGCATCCGTACTGTGCGAAAGCTCGTCCGTATCATGTGGAGCTGCATCCTGCGAGGGTGCGTCATGCAAGGCCGTATCGTGTAAAAGCATATTGTATAAGGTGGTATCGTGCGGGTTCATATCGCATATCCTCCAATTTTTCAGTATATTTTCATCTGTATGACATTTTCATCGTTTCCATTATATGATATAATAAACCATTATGATTATGAACATCAAGTGCCAGTATGAAAGCGAGCATCCGTTTATCGAAGGCGGCGGGCTGCGCAATCCCGTGCAAAAACCCGCCTTGCTCCTCCATAGCTGCTGCGGGCCTTGCAGCAGCGCAGTCGTGGAACGCCTCGCCGATGAATTTGAGGTGACAGTCTTTTTTTATAATCCATGCATCACAGAGGAAGACGAATACCGCCGCCGCAGGGAGGCGCAGATACAGTTTATCGAGAAATTCAATGCCGAAAATTTGGGAAAATGCAAGGTTCTGTTCCGGGAAGGCCCGTACAGGCCGACCGAGTTTTTCAAAGCTTGCGAAGGGATGGAGGATGAACCGGAAGGGGGCAGGCGGTGCAAGGCGTGCTTTGCACAACGCCTGGAAAAGACGGCGGAGACGGCCAGCCTTTGCGGCTGCGATTATTTCGGCACGACGCTTACGGTAAGCCCGCACAAGAGCTACAAGCTGATTTCAGGGATTGGCAGGAGCATCGCCCTGCGGTATGGCCTGACATTCCTGGATCGGGATTTCAAAAAGAAAGACGGGTTTAAGCGTTCCATAGAGCTTTCAAAAAAATACGGATTATATCGGCAGGATTACTGCGGATGCAAATATTCAAAGAGATGAGGAGATGATCGAATGCATAACTTATTGATTCCGAAGGACTATACCCCCGTGATCGACTACATGGAGAGCCAGCGGGCGATTAAGAAAATCAAGGATTTTTTTCAGCAGGAGCTGGCATATGGGCTAAAGCTAAGAAGGGTGTCGGCGCCGCTTTTCGTTGCGCCGGAAACAGGCCTGAACGATAATCTCAACGGCGTAGAGCGCACGGTAAGCTTTACGGTAAAGGATATGGGGGAAAAGGAAGTCGAAATCGTTCAGTCATTGGCGAAATGGAAACGCATGGCGTTAGGCAAATACGATTTTAAGCCAGGCAGGGGGCTTTATACGGACATGAACGCCATCAGGCGCGATGAGGAGCTGGATAACCTACATTCGATTTATGTGGACCAATGGGACTGGGAAAAGGTGATCGAAAAAAGCGACCGGACGGAAAGCTATCTGGAGGAAACCGTAGTAACCCTTTACAATGCATTAAAGAACCTCAATGATTATGTCAACAGGCTCTATACAAACCTCAAGACGGAGCTTCCAAACGAAATCTTCTTTATCACTTCCCAGGAGCTGGAGGATTTATATCCGGATAAAGCGCCGAAGGAGCGGGAGGATCTCATCGCCAGGGAAAAGCGAGCCGTCTTCATCAAGAAAATCGGCGGCGTCCTGAAATCGGGTGAGAAGCACGATGGCAGGGCTCCTGATTATGACGATTGGGAGCTGAACGGGGACATTATCCTCTGGAATGATATTTTGGAACGGGCGTTTGAAATCTCCTCCATGGGAATCCGGGTGGATGAAGAGGCGATGGACAGGCAGCTTTCGATTGCGGGGGCAGACGACAGGCGGTCGATGGAGTTTCATCAGAAGATTTTGAACAAAGAGCTGCCGTACACGATCGGCGGCGGCATCGGGCAGAGCAGGCTTTGTATGTACTTCCTGCGCAAAGCGCACATCGGCGAAGTGCAGGCATCAATCTGGCCGGATGAGATGGTGAAGGAGTGCAGGGAAAACGACATCTTCCTGCTGTAGCGAATGGAATGCGCAATGTAGGAAATTCGCAATGGACAAATTTCGCAATCAATAAAATGCGCAATGAATGAATTTTGTAAATCGCAGATGGAATATGTGAATGATAGATTTTGCAAATAATGAATGAAATATGTAAATGTAGTAATCGATAATAAAAGCGATAGCACCGACATGGCATATACATACGGATGCAATCATGATGATGTGGCGGTAGGAAGCAAAGTGTACCTGCCCTTCGCACAGGGCAACAAGCTGCGGACAGGCTATGTGGTATCCATTGAGAACGGGGTAGACGAAGCGTTGAGCCGGAAGCTGAAATATGTGGAAAGCGTGGATGAAGACGTTTCCCTGACGGCGGAAATGATCCGCTGTGCCGCATGGATGAAACGGCGGTATCTGTGCAGGCATATCGATGCGATTCGTTGCTTTACGCCGGCGGGGGAGCGGGCAAAGCAGAAAGAACGAAAAAATCCGTTCGCTGGTGAAAAAGGCGAGCCACATACGGCAAAGGAGCTGACAGGGCAGCAATCGGCGGCGCTTTTGCAGATCACGCAGGCGATTGAGGCACAGCAGCACAGCCGTTTTCTCATCCATGGCGTTACGGGAAGCGGCAAGACGGAGATTTACATACGGGCGGCAAAGGCGTGCCTGCGGCAGGGAAGGCCCGTGATCATCCTGGCGCCGGAAATCTCCCTGACAGGGCAGATCATCGATCGCTTTATCGGAACGTTCGGCAATGAGGTTATTGCGGTTCTCCACAGCAGGCTATCCCTGGGGGAGCGTTACGATCAGTGGAAGCGCATCCGGGACGGCAGCGTGAAAATCGTCATCGGCGCAAGGTCTGCAGTTTTTGCGCCGCTTGCAAGGATTGGCATGATCGTGGTTGATGAAGAACACGAATCGACGTATAAATCGGATCATACGCCAAAATACGATACGATAGAAGTGGCGCTAAAGCGGTTGCAGGATCAGGACAACCGGGGCGTCCTGGTGCTGGGGAGCGCAACCCCGTCCGTGGTGGACTACAGGCGCGCGGAGGAAGGAATCTACCGTCTGGCAAAACTTACGGAGCGGTATAACAAAGTCGCCATGCCCCGGATCAGCATCGTGGATATGCGGCAGGAATTAAAGGACGGCAACAAGTCAATAATCAGCAGGGAGCTTTACCGCGCGATGGAGCAGCAGCTTGCGGCAGGAAAGCAGGTGATGCTTTTGCTCAACAGGAGGGGATATGCGACTTTCGTCTCCTGCCGGGAATGCGGTTACGCCGCCAGATGCCCCGAATGCGGCGTATCGCTGACTTATCACAAAGGGAGCGGCAAAGCGGTCTGCCATTATTGCGGCTATGAGGAAGACGTACCCCGCTGCTGCCCAGAATGCGGTAGCAAATACATCCGCTATTTTGGCAGCGGTACGGAAAAGGCGGAGGAGACGGTTTCAGCGCTTTTTCCCGGCTATGTGACGGAGCGGGTTGACCTGGATTCCGTGAAGAAAAAAGGGGAGCTTGCGCGGAAGCTGCGGGCTTTCCGAAATGGAAAAACGCATATCCTCATCGGCACGCAGATCATCGCGAAAGGCTTGGACTTTAAAAACGTGGGGCTGATGGGGATCATCGCAGCCGATATCTCCTTAAACATCCCGGATTTCCGCTCGCCGGAGCAGACCTTCCAGTTGATCACGCAGGCCGCTGGACGTGCCGGGCGGGGAAGCGAGGAAGGCAATGTCATCGTACAGGCCTACAGCCCTGACCATTATGCCATCCGTTTTGCGGCAGCCCAGGATTATGAAGGCTTCTACCGGACGGAAAACCAGCTCCGGCAGTACATGGAGTACCCGCCGTACAGCGACCTGTTTCAGATTGTATTCACTTCCAAGGATCAGGATGCGGCACAGAAGGCCGCAGGCGTATGGCACAGCCGCATTGCGGCGCGCATGAAAGAGGCGGACAGGAAAAACCTCTTCCCTCCCCAGGAGGCTTATATGAGCAGGATTAAGGAGAATTACCGCTATTCCATGCTGATCCGGTGTCCCAGGGGAAGGCGCAAGGAATATTCCGATTTATTAGAGCAAATTAAAGAAGAAGAAAAAAGCAAGAAAAAGAAAGCATATACGGCGGTGATCGATATCAATCCGTATAGCTTTGTTTAAGGAGAGCAGGAGGAAATAGAAAATGGCGCTGAGAAATATCGTGCAAGAAGGGGATGAAATCCTGAGAAAACGTTGCAGGGAAGTAGGGGAAATCAATGAAAGAATCCAGACGATCCTGGACGATATGGTGGAGACGATGCGGGACGCACAGGGCGTGGGGCTGGCCGCCCCACAGATAGGGATTCTGCGGCGGATGTTCGTGGCAGAGCCTGAACCAGGACGTTTGTACTATTTCATCAATCCGCAGATCGTCATGCAGGAGGGCAGCGCAGAAGGCGAAGAAGGCTGCCTATCCGTCATGGGTTATGCGGGCATGGTGAACCGTCCGGAGAAGATTACGATCAAGGGATTGGACCGGGATGGGAAGCCGCAGGAATACACGTTTGAGGGATTTGATGCAAGGGTGATGTGCCACGAATCCGACCACCTGGATGGGATTTTGTACGTGGATAAAGCCAGGGAAGTCTATGATGTTACAGCGCAGGCAGATGCTGCGGACGAGGAAGTTTAAATGAAGGTTGTATATATGGGAACGCCTGATTTTGCAGTGCCTTCTTTGGAAGCGCTTTATCAGGCAGGGCATGAAATCTGCTATGTGGTCACGCAGCCGGACGCTGTCCGGGACAGGGGAAAGAAGGTTAAGTTTTCTCCCGTCAAGGAAAAGGCGCTTGCCTTGGGGCTTTCCGTGTTGCAGCCTGCGAGGGTCAAGGGCGATGCGGAGCTGCTTCGCATTTTGCGGGAGGCGAAGCCAGATCTGATCGCGGTGGCGGCATATGGGCAGATTTTACCGAAGGAAATTCTGGATATCCCCGTTTACGGGTGCGTGAACGTCCACGGCTCGCTTTTGCCCCGGTTTCGCGGCGCGGCGCCGATCCAGCGGGCAATCATGGAAGGCGACGCAGAAACGGGCGTAACGATCATGTACATGGAGGAAGGACTGGATACGGGCGATATGCTGGCAAAGACGGCCGTTCCGATCGGCAAGAAGACTGGGCAGCAGCTTCACGATGAGCTGGCGGCCGCAGGGGCAAAGCTTTTGGCAGATACCATCTTAAAGCTCCCGTCCATAACGGGCGAGAAGCAGCGGGACGAGGAGTCCACCTATGCGCCGATGATCAGCAAAAAAGAAGGACATATTGATTTTTCCAAAACGCCTGCGCAGATTGAACGCATGGCCAGGGCCTTTGATCCGTGGCCGGGGACGTACTTTTACTATGGCGAAAAAATGATAAAGGTCCATGCGGCAGAGGATATCGCGGAAAAAAGCAGCGCCGCTTTCGGCACTGTGCTTGGGTTTTCTGCGCAGGGGCTTGATATTGCTGCTGGCGGCGGTGTGCTGCGCGTGACGCAGATTCAAGTTCCTGGAAAGAAACGGGTGGAAATAAAAGAATATTTAAAGGGCAATTCCATTGAAATTGGAACCGTTTTAGGATAAAATACCAGTCAAGGGGTGATTTTATGTATTTTGGGATGTTTGATCCGACGATTATTGTATTGATTCCGGCAATTTTGTTTGCCATGTATGCGCAGTCAAAGGTGAGGCATGCGTACAGCAAATACCTGCGGGTGCCGGCGAGGCGGGGCATTACGGGCAGGCAGGCGGCTCGGATGATCCTGGACAGTAACGGGCTGCGGCACGTTCCCATCGAGATGGTAGCGGGCAGCCTTACCGACCATTACGATCCTGGCAAGGATGTGATGCGGCTGTCAAGCGATGTGTACAACGGGACGTCCATTGCCTCCGTCAGTATTGCGGCGCATGAATCAGGCCATGCGATACAGGATGGGACAGCCTATGGATTTTTGAAGTTCCGCAATGCGATCGCGCCTGTCGTGAATGTCGTTTCGACTGCGTCCTGGCCGCTGCTCCTGGTGGGGCTGATCATCATATGGCAGGGAAATGTCACGACGGGGAATATGGTATTCAATTTAGGGATTATATTTTTTCTGGCAGTGGTGCTTTTCCATACGGTGACATTGCCGGTGGAGGTCAACGCCAGCAGGAGGGCCATCGAGCAACTGACCGCCCTCAATATCATCGATGAGGCGGAAGCGAAAGGCGCGCGGAAGGTGCTTTCAGCGGCGGCGATGACTTATGTGGCGGCGCTCGCAACGGCGGTGGCCAATTTAATCAGGATTTTATTGCTTAGGAGGCGAGACTGATGGATATCAACAGGAAAACGTCATATTTGGCGCTTTTGGACGTAGAATCTAAAAAGGCATATTCCAATCTGGCATTAAATCACCAGATCATCGTGAATAAACCCCATGCGCAGGGCTTTGTGCGGGAGCTGGTATACGGCGTTTTGGAAAGCAAGCTGACATTGGATTACTATATCGATATGCTTGTAAAGGATGGGATCAAGAGCCTGCGGGCGCAGGAGTTGACCATACTGCGGATGGGAATTTACCAACTGAAATACATGAATTCCGTTCCGGAATATGCAGCGGTGAATGAAAGCGTTGCGCTTGCCAAGAAATATTGCCGGGGAAAATCGGGCTTCATCAATGGCGTATTGCGGGAATACCTGAACAAGAAAATGCAGCTGCGGATGCCGGATAAAAACGAAGATGAAATCAGGTATTTGTCCATCAAATATTCCTATGCACCGTGGATCATAGAGCTGTGGCTGGAGCATTACAGCCCGGATTTCGTGGAAGAACTGCTCAAAGCGGGGAATGCGCGGCCGCCGGTGACCATCAGGCTGAACTGGCTGCGGGTGATGAAAGACGACTTGATACAGAACCTGGAGGCGAAAAATTTCCAGGTGGAAGAAGGCAAGGTATGCCAGAATGCCCTTCGTGTGAAAGGAAGCCGCTTGTTGGATACGGAGCTTTACAAGATGGGGATGTTTACCCCGCAGGATGAAAGTTCTATCTTGGTGGCGGAAAAACTCGATCCAAAGCATGGGGAAACCATCATGGACGTATGCGCAGCCCCTGGCGGCAAGACCACTGCGATTGCTGAGCGGATGAATAATACGGGGAAAATCATCGCTTCGGATATCTACAGGAGAAAACTGGACCTGATCGATAAGGAGGCAAAACGGCTGGGCATCACGAACATCCAGACGCGTTCCTGGGATGCGACCAGGGTCGATTCGGCCATGTTCCAGAAGGCGGATCGCGTTTTAGTGGACGTTCCTTGCTCCGGCTTGGGCGTCATCAGGAGAAAACCGGAAATTAAATACAAAGAATTTACAGAAGATATGGAGCTTTTGCCTAAGAAGCAGCTGGCGATTCTTTCCGCATCATCGAATTATGTGAAGCCGAGCGGTACGCTCTTGTACAGCACTTGTACCATAAACCCGAAAGAAAATGAAAAGGTAACGGAAAAATTCCTCAGAAAAAACCCATCGTTCAAGATTGCAGACAGGATCGTGCTGTTCCCGAATGTAGATGGAACGGATGGATTTTACATTTGCGTGATGCGAAAAGAGGATAGCCTGCTGTAAGAAAAGGAAAGGGCAGATAATAAATGGTGCAGATAGGATTCAAATGCAACAAAGGCGTTGTTCGTGAAAACAATGAAGACGCCTGTTTCGTAATTCCCAGCCATGATGTTTACATCGTCGCCGACGGGGTAGGCGGCAACCGTTCGGGAGAGGTTGCAAGCAGGACGGCAGTCAGTGAGATTGCCAGCTTCGTGGACGGCGGGGATTTGCAGGAGCGGCAAAGCGCGGAAGACATCTTTTCTTTTTTTTATGAGGCGATGGAAACTGCGAACGGCACGATATACCAGCTGGGTGTTGAAAACCCGGAAGACCGGGGGATGGCTACGACAGTGGTCATCGCCTACGTTAAGGATGACACGGCATACATTTCAAATATTGGGGACAGCAGGGCATACTTATTCAGAAAAAATACGTTAAACAGGATTACGACCGATCACACCTATGTCAATGAGCTGATCAGCCAAGGCGTTATTACGGAAGCGGAAGCGGAAAATCACAAACAGAAAAATGTTATCACCAAAGCATTGGGTACGGAAGTTCTGGCAGAGCCGGATTTTTACAAGGTGGGCATGGAGAAGGACGATATCCTGATGCTCTGTTCCGACGGGCTTTACGGTGAAGTGGAACATGCAGCCATGGAGCGCATGCTGAGCGGCGGCGCAAGCATGAACGATACGTGTGCGCAGCTTGTGGAAGAAGCCATCAAATGCGGCGGAAGGGATAACATTACGGTAGTTTGTATTAAAATATGATTGTTTTAGGAGGAACGTATGAGTAATAAAGTACTCGCAGGCAGATATGAGCTTTTCGAGCGGATCGGCGAAGGCGGAATGTCAGTCGTATATAAGGCCAAGGACAAGCTTTTGAATCGCTTTGTGGCGATCAAGATTTTAAAGCCGCAGTTTATCGGCGACCATAAATTTATCGACAGCTTTCGAAGGGAGTCGCAGGCGGCCGCCAGTATGTCCCATCCCAATATCGTCAACATTTACGATGTAGGAAGGGAAGGCAATATCCATTACATCGTGATGGAGCTGATCGAAGGCAAAACCTTAAGTGATTATATCAAGGCGCAAGGCGCGATGTCTTATCCGAAAGTCATTGCGCTTTCAAAACAGATTGCCGCAGCGTTATCGTTTGCCCATAAAAACCATATTATCCATCGGGATGTTAAGCCGCACAACGTGATGATCGCACCGAATGGCACGGCAAAGATCACGGATTTTGGCATTGCCAAGGCCGTGAATGCCGCCACCATCGTGGACAATACGGAAGGCATCATCGGTTCGGTGCATTATTTTTCGCCGGAGCAGGCGCGGGGCGGATACGTGGATGAAAAATCCGATATCTATTCCCTCGGAATCGTTATGTATGAGATGCTGACGGGCAGGGTGCCTTTTGACGGGGACAATCCGGTCAACATCGCATTGATGCATATCAACGGCGAGATGATACCGCCGTCCAAGCTGGTAGCAGGCGTGCCGCCTGCGCTGGAGCATATCATCCTCAAATGCACGGATAAATACCCGGTCAACCGGTATGCCTCTGCAGATGAGCTGATCGAGGCGCTCAACAACCTGGAATTTGTGGGCAGCGTCGTAGGAAGTTCCGTCCTGATGGGCGGAAATAACGGCGAGCCGCAGGACAGGATGCAGGCAGACGGACAAGGGCCGATTGCGGAAACCGATTACGACGACGGCGAGGATGAGTACGAAGAGGATCGGGCTGGCAAGGGGAAAAAGAAAGACAAAAATAAAAATAAGAAAAAACCGATGGATAAGAAGAAAAAGATGATTATCATCGGTTCATGCGTTGCCGCAGGGATTCTCATCATCGGGCTGATTGCCGCCGCTGCGCTGGGTGCATTCGGAGGCAAGGAGATCGAAGCGCCGAACTTCAAGAACATGACGCTGGAGGAGGCAAAGGACGCCGCCAAGGAATACAACATCAAGGTGAAAAAAGGCGATGAGGTCATAAGCGAGGAAGTGGAAAAGGGCAAGATCGTTTCCCAAGATCCGAAGGCGGGCGAGATGGTCAAGGAAGGCGGTACCATCAAGGTCAATATCAGCATCGGGCTGGGGGACGGCGATATCCCTGACCTCACAGGGAAAATGCAGAATGAATTAGAAGCCTACTTGAAAGCGGCGGGCTTTTCCCTCGGTTCAGTGACTTCCGAACCGGGGCAAGAACCACAGGGAACTGTCATCAGGCAGGATCCAGCCGCAGGAACGAAGGCGGAGAAGGGGACGGCGATCAACGTGGTCGTCAGCGATGGCTCGAAGGCGAAAGCGATCATGCCGTTCGTAACGGGCATGACCTTGGGAGATGCTTCCAGTGCGATTGCGAACGCAGGACTAAAGGTCGGGAACGTCACTTACGATTACAGCGATACGTATGCGAACGGAGAAGTGATGTGGCAACAGTTTGAAGGCAATGCGCAAAAAGAGCGGGGAACGTCCGTAAAGCTGATCGTCAGCAAGGGCAAGAAGCCGGAACCGACGACGCAGACACCGCAGCCAACGCCGCAGCCTGGTGATACCGATGGCGAAAATGAAAACGAAGACTAATAATACGACAAAATAACAGAATAAGCGGAGTTGGCAAATTGAAAGGTTTGATCATAAAAGGAATCGCCGGATTTTATTATGTAAAATCCGGCGATGCAGTATTTCGGTGCAAGGCGCGCGGCATTTTCAAACAGAGGGACATGAAACCAGCCGTGGGGGATCATGTGACTGTGGAAGTGATTCCTGGAAACGATGACAGCTTGATTACCGAAATCTTTCCCAGAAAAAATAGCTTCATCCGTCCCTTTATCGCCAATGTGGATTGTTTTGCCATCGTAGTGGCGGCGATAAAGCCAGAGCCTGTGTGGCGGGTTTTGGATCGTTTCCTGGTGATGGCGGAAAACAACGATACTGATATCATCATCTGCATCAATAAATGCGATCTGGCGGAGGATGACACGAAAGCAAAGGGAAAAAAGGCGTCGGCAAACATAAAAATGATAAAGGAAATCTATGAACCGCTCTATCCCGTCGTGTGCCTTGGCAATGCGCAGGGGGCAAGAACATATGAAACCAGCCGCCTGCGGGAATTGATTGCGGGGAAAACTGTAGCGCTGGCAGGTCCGTCAGGCGTGGGAAAGTCAACGATTCTGAACAGGCTTATCCCGGCGGCTTCAGCGGAGACCGGCAATATCAGCGAAAAATCCCAGCGGGGGAAGCATACGACCAGGCACGCCGAACTTTTTCCCATCGATGCAGCGGCGGAAACGATGATCTTCGATACGCCTGGATTCACCTCGTTCGACATTTTAGAAGCGGCGGAAGCGGAGTTGCAGTACTTGTTCCCGGAAATCGCAAAACATATCGGAACTTGCAAATACCATAATTGCAGGCATATCGCAGAGCCGGGATGCAGGGTTTTAGCTGCGCTGGCGGAAGGCAAAATCAGCCGGGGCAGGTATGAATCCTATAAGGCTTTACTAAATGAAATCAAACAATCTGGACAATACTAAGAGGAGGATATGGTCATGATAAAACTAGCGCCATCGATTTTATCAGCAGATTTTTCAAGGCTGGCAGAAAGCGTTGCACAGATCGAAACAGGCGGGGCGCACTTGATCCATGTGGACGTGATGGATGGGCATTTCGTTCCCAACATCAGTTTTGGCGCTCCCGTGATGAAAAGCCTTTGCGGCAAGACGGAGTTGCCCTTCGATGTGCATTTGATGATCGAAGAGCCGGACCGCTACATCGAGGATTTCGTAACGGAGCAGACGGAATCCATTACAGTACACCAGGAGGCTTGCATTCACCTGGACAGGACGGTTTCCCATATCAAATCGCTGGGCGTAAAAGCAGGCGTTGCCATCAATCCTGCGACACCGCTTGCCATGCTCGATTGCATTTTAGCGGATGTGGACATGGTGTTGTTGATGTCGGTCAATCCCGGCTTTGGCGGACAGAAGCTGATTCCGTCCGTGCTGGAAAAGGCGAAAGTGCTTTGCCGCACAAAGCGGAAAAACGATATGGGTTTTGAGATAGAAATAGACGGTGGGATCACGCTCGATAATGTCAGGGAGGCGGTCGATTCCGGCGTGGAAATCATCGTCGCAGGTTCGTCAGTCTTCGGCGGCGGGAAACCGCAGCAGAGGACGAAGGAATTTCTGGATACTTTTTAAAGGCGGGTTATGAAGGAGGAAACAATGAGGATTATTCTCGATGGCATGGGAGGAGACAATGCGCCTTATGAAATCGTCAAAGGCGCAGCTTTGGCAGCAGGTGAGGTCAAGGGGCACGAGATCATCATCGTCGGCAAAGAAGATGAAATCAAAGCAGAGCTAAAAAGATGCGGCTTTCAAGGCGATAATATCAGGGTCGTCCACGCAGGCGATGTGATCACGATGGAGGACAGCCCGGTAAAGGCCATCAGGCGCAAGCCGGATGCTTCCATGGTCGTGGGGCTTTGCATGCTGCGGGACGGAGAAGGCGACCTGTTTCTCTCGGGCGGCAATACGGGTGCGCTGGTCGTCGGTTCGCGGATGATTTTAGACAGGATCGATGGGATCGACCGTCCGGTCCTGGCCAGCATCTATCCATGTCTCGGGTATAAGCCGTCTTTGCTGGTGGATGCAGGCGCAAGCGCAGAGGCCAAGGCGCACCATCTGCTGGAATACGGTTTGATGGGCAGCATCTATATCGAAAAGGTCTGGGGACGCCCCAATCCCAGCGTGGGTCTTGTGAACCTGGGAACAGAGGAAAGCAAAGGGACAAGCGTTACCAAGGATGCGCACCGGAGGTTTAAGATGGCGCCGGTTCATTTTGTCGGCAATGTGGAAGCCAGGGAACTGCCAACATATGCGTGTGATGTGATCGTATGCGATGGATTTGTGGGCAATGTGATCCTCAAGCTTTCAGAAGGCCTTGCGATGAATATTTTAAATGTCGTGAAAAACAAGCTCATGACGAACTTGAAAACGAAGATGGCGGCGCTGATATTAAAACCGCAGCTTGAAGAGTTGAAGAATGATTTTGATTATGAGGAATACGGCGGTGCGCCGATTTTGGGCGTGAACGGGCCGGTGATCAAATTTCACGGTTCTTCGACCGCCAGCGCAGTGAAGAATGCGATTATCAAGGGAATCCCGTATGGAACGGAAAATGTGGTGGAAATCATCAGGACTTCCATGCTGGATCTGGAAGAAACCATCGAAAAGGATGAAGAAGAACTGGATGCGTAAAAAGGAGAAAGAGAGGCGATGAACAACATTCGGCTGCTTGAGGAAAAAATCAATTATCATTTCCATGATCAGAGGCTTTTGGAGAATGCCGTCACCCATAGCTCATATATGAAGGAATGCAACCGGGAAGGGCAGAGCAATGAACGGCTTGAGTTTTTAGGCGATGCGTTTTTCGATGCGATCATTGGGGAAGAGCTATACAGAATTTTCCCGCATAAGGAAGAGGGATTTTTGTCTAGGACGAGAGCGACGCTTGTCTGTGAAAAATCTTTGGCGAAGGTGGCTTCTGCGCTTTGCATCGGCGATCATCTTTTGCTTGGGCATGGAGAAGAACGAAGCGGCGGCAGGCAGCGGGAATCGATCTTGGCCGACACGATGGAAGCGATCTTCGGGGCGGTCTACCTGGACGGCGGTTTTTCTGCGGCAAAACAGGTGGTGCTGGCTCTTTTTGGGCAGGCGATAGACGATGCCAGGCACGGGAAGTATGTGGTAACGGATTATAAGACGGCCTTGCAGGAAAAGCTGCAAAGCCGGGGAATCACCGATATCAAATACGTGCTTTTGGAGGAGAGCGGGCCTGACCATGATAAGACTTTTCTCGTTCAGCTTGCGGTCGATGGACGGCCGATGGCCACGGGGGAAGGCAAGAGCAAGAAACAGGCGGAGCAGCGCGCTGCGGAGGCGATGATGGAAAGGGAAGTGGATGTATTTTAAGAAAATTGAAATGCACGGTTTCAAATCCTTTGCAGAGCCAGTCGTGATCGAATTTAACCAAGGCATTACTTGCATTGTGGGACCAAATGGAAGCGGCAAGAGCAACATCAGCGACGCCATCAGGTGGGTGCTGGGCGAGCAGAGCCCGAGGATGCTGCGCGGCGGCAAGATGGAGGAAGTGATCTTTTCGGGAACATCCAGCAGGAAGTCCAGGGGCATGGCGGAGGTTACGCTGGTGATCGATAATGCTGACGAAAGCCTTCCGATCGATTACAAGGAAGTCGCTTTGACGAGGCGCATGTTCCGTTCCGGGGAAAGCGAATACCATATCAACGGCAACCAATGCAGGCTGCGGGATATTAGGGAGCTGATCATGGATACGGGAATCGGCGTCGATGGGTATTCCTTGATCGGGCAGGGCAAAATTTCGGATATCCTCAGCAATAAGACGGAAAGCCGGCGTGAAATCTTCGAAGAGGCCGCCGGAATCGTGATGTACCGGACGAAAAAGGCGGAGTCCGAGCGGAAGTTAGCGTCCACGGAAGCCAATATGGAACGTGTGCAGGATATTATCGGGGAGATTGAAGGCCGCATCGGCGGACTGCGGGAAGACAGCATCAAAGCCAAAGAATACATAAGCTTGCGGGATCGGTACAAGGTACTCGAAATCAATATCATTCTGAAAAATATCGAAAACCTTGAACAGAAAAATGAATATATGAAAGAAGACCTGGCTGAACTGCAAGCTTCTATTAATCATATGAAGGCGGTAAAAGCGGAGGCAGAGCAGGGCATAGCGGCATATCAGAAAAAGAGCGAGGACCTTGAGGCTGATTCTGCCAAGGCCAGGGAGCGGCTGATGCATACTGTGGATAAACTGAACGCTATGGTGAACCAGAAACAGGTCGATCAGGAAAAGCTGTCCGCCATCGGCAAAAACAGCGCCAGGCTCAAGGTGGAAATCGAACAGCTTGTGGATAAGAAAGCAAAGGAGCAGGAAGGCAACAGCAGGCACCGGGCAAGAAAAGAAGCGTTAGCGGAAAAGCTTCTTGCCGCAAACAGGGCGCTTCGGCAGAGGATGGCGGAATATGACGCAATTTCCCAGGAAATGGCGATTCTCATGGACAAGTCCGAGCAGCACAAGAATGATGTCTTCGAGCTTACTGCCACTGTTAATGCGGGAAAAGCGGAGATCGGCAGCTTGCAGATGTTGCAGGAAACACTAAAACGGCGGAAGGCGGATCTGCTTTCTGAACGGGATTTGGGGGACGATAGCAACAAAGAAACGCTGGACAGGCTCAGCCGCACGAAAAATGAAAAGAAGGAAATCCTGGAATATTTGCAGGATTTGAGGCAACAGGCCGTGGAAAAGCGCACCGGGTTTGCAAGAAAGCAGCAGGAGGAAAGGACGCTTTCTGCGGCAGTGGAGGAACTTTCTGTTTCCTTGGGCAAGCTTTCCGCGCGGAAAAAGACCATCGAGGAGATGGAAAGCAATTATGAAGGATATTACTATGCCGTAAAGCATGTGATGAAATCGGGGCTTGCTGGGATTCACGGCGTTGTGGCGGAGCTGGTTAAAGTCCCGGAGGGCTATGAGACGGCAATCGAGACGGTGCTGGGCGCAGCGTTACAAAATATCGTCTGCGATGATGATGCGGCGGCGAAAGCCGCAATCAGCTCGCTCAAGAAAAATAAGGCGGGAAGGGTCACTTTCCTGCCCGTAGGCTCGATCAAAGGTGCTTCCCGCCGTGACTATGCGATCTGCGGGCAGCCAGGTTTCATCGGATTTGGTCCTGACTGCGTGGAATACGCAGGCAAGTACAGAAATATTGTAGAATACTTGCTGGGCAGGGTCGTTTTAGTGGATCATATGGACAATGCAGTCAAAATGTCAAAGAAAGCCGCTGGATACCGTTTCGTGACGCTGGATGGAGAGGTCGTGAATGCGAGCGGTGCAATCACTGGCGGCAAGTACCGGCATAAAACGGCAAACATATTGGACCGGAAGGCGGAAATCGCTGCGCTTGCGAAGGAAATTGCCAGCAAGGAGGCCGAGCGGCAGGAAGGCCACGGCAGGCTTGCGGCGCTTCGGGAGAGCATCGCCGCATTTTCGGAAGGCATGGAAACGCTGGAGGCGGAAATCAGGCAGGAGGAGCATCGGCTTTTGGCGGTGGAAAATGAAGAAAAGCTGGCGGAGAACGTGTTAAAGGACAGGAAGGCCAGCAGCGATAAGCTGGCGAGGGAGCTTTTGCACATAGAAGATGAACAGGAAAATTCGCAGGCGATGATCAAAAAGCGCGAGGCGGATATCATGCGGGATCTGGCTAAGCTTCGGCAGGCGGAAGAAGCAGGCGGGGAAAAACTGGCGGAATACAATGAAAAGAAAGCGGAGGCCGATGCGCTTTCCGAGACGATTACATCCGCCAAAATCGCCGTCGGCAACTGCGAGAAGGAAAAAGAGTATGTGGACTCCATGGAACAGCGCATTGCGGATTCCCTGCGGGAAATCGAGGCGGACATCGACAGCAGGCACAGGCAGCTCGATCATTTGGAGGCGGAAAAAAGCGCCATCGTTTCGGGGCAGGAAAATGCAGACGATTTGATTCAAACCGGGCGGGCGGAAAAATCCGCCCTTGAAGAGCAGCTGGAAACGGCAACCGCCGGGAAGACTGCGCTTGCGAAGGAGATTGCGCAGCTTAGCGCGGAGAAGGAAAGCGTCGATGCGAAGCTTTCCGGGCTGCAAAACCAGAGATATGAACTGGAAATCCGCAATGCGAAAAACGAGACCCAGCTGGATAGTTATAAGGATAAACTATGGGAGGATTTCGAGGTTTCCTATGTCCAGGCGGCAGACTTCAAAAGCGATGAATTTGTCATGTCTTCAGCCGTCAAGGAAAGCAGGCAGATTAAAGGCCGCATGAGGGAGCTGGGCGAGGTCAATATCGGGGCGATCGAGGAATATGGAACCGTCAAAGAGCGGCATGAATTTTTGACCGGGCAGCAGGCGGATATCCAGGAAGCGATGGACAGCCTGAAAAAACTCATCGGCGATATGGATCAGACGATCCGGGTCAAATTTAAGGAAAGCTTCGACCAGATCGTGATTAATTTTGAAGAAAAGTTCCAGGAGCTGTTCGGCGGCGGACACGCCGAGCTGCGCCTTTCCGATGAACACAATCCATTGGAATCGAACATTGATATCATTGCACAGCCTCCGGGGAAGAGACTGCAAAACATCAATCTTCTCTCCGGTGGCGAAAAGACGCTGACAGCGATTGCGCTGATGTTTGCGGTACTCAAGGCCAAGCCGACGCCGTTTTGCATTTTGGACGAAGTGGAAGCGGCGCTCGACGATGCGAATATCGACCGCTTCATCGAGTGCCTGCGGACGCTTGGCGGGATACAGTTTACATTAGTGACGCACCAGAAGGCGACGATGGAGCATGCCGATGCGCTGTACGGCGTCACCATGCCGGAAAAAGGCGTGTCAAAGGTATTATCGATCAGCTTGGAGGATGATTTTGCCGTATAATTTTTGCAGGCGGAATGTTAGCGGCAGCCAAAAGGCGGCCGCCGTATTCTGGGGATTGCAGGTAGCCGCTACGGGGCGGTTGCCACATTATGCGCGTTGCATGATAGCCACAGGGCGGCCGTGATATGGCTGAATGTTGTGCGTTGCCAGCGATGGCCGCTGGACGGCCGTAGATTGGCCGCATTGGCATCATTGCATAAAAAGGGAGAAATATATGTTAAGAGAAGAAAAAAAATCTTTTTTTGGGAAGCTGTCACAGCGGATCGGGGATGCGCTGATGGCGCGGACTGCCATCGATGAGGATTTTCTTGACGAATTGGAAGAAATCCTCATCACCTCCGATATCGGGATGGATACGACCTTGAAGATCGTGGATACCCTGCGGGCGGAAATCCAATCGAACAATATGACTAAGCCTTCCGTCATCAAGATCAGGCTGGGGAAGATCATCGCAGGGCTGATCAATAAGCAGGAGGCGCACCGGCTTTGTACCAAGACGCCGCTTGTCATCCTGATGATCGGTATCAACGGCGGCGGGAAAACGACGTCGATCGGGAAGCTCGCTTATAAGTTAAAAAAGGAAGGGAAATCGGTGCTGCTGGCGGCGGCGGATACATTCAGGGCGGCGGCGGCAGAACAGCTTGACATCTGGGCAGGCCGGGCAGGCGTCAATGTGATTAAGCATCAGGAAGGCGCAGATCCGTCTGCTGTTATCTACGATGCAGTCCAGTCGGCAAAGGCGCGGAAGATCGACGTGCTGATCTGCGATACGGCGGGAAGGCTTCAAAATAAGAAAAATTTGATGGATGAGCTGCATAAGATGAATAAGGTGATCAGCCGGGAGTTTCCGGAGGCGGCGCGGGAGAACCTGCTGGTGCTGGATGCGACGACAGGAAAGAATGCCGTTTCCCAGGTGGAGGAATTTGGGGATGCCGCTGAGATTACCGGAATCATATTGACCAAGCTGGACGGGACGGCCAGAGGCGGGATCGTCGTTACCATCGCCGATGCGTTCGATATGCCGGTCAAGTTCATCGGCGTCGGGGAAGGAATCGATGATTTGAAAGAATTTGACCCTGTAGAATTTGCGGAAGGAATTTTCAATGAATAAACCGTTAGTGGCCGTGGTTGGGCGGCCGAATGTGGGGAAATCCACGCTTTTTAATAAAATCATAGGCAGGAGGCTATCGATCGTTGAAGATACGCCGGGCGTTACCAGGGACAGGATCTATGCCGAGGCGGAATGGTGCGGCATTCATTTTGCGTTGATCGATACGGGCGGGATCGAGCCTGCGAGTAAAGACGTGATCCTTTCCCAGATGCGGGAACAGGCGGAAACCGCCATGGCTACCGCTGACGTGATCCTTTTTATCGTTGATGGCAAGGAGGGCGTTACGGCATCGGATCGGGAAGTGGCTTCCATGCTGATGAAGACGGGCAGGAAGGTGATTCTGGCTGTCAATAAAATCGATACGCAGGAGCTGCCGGAAGATTTCTATGATTTTTATGAGCTGGGGCTTGGCGAGCCAGTTCCGGTTTCGGCAGCGAATATGCTGAATCTTGGGGATCTTCTGGATCAGATCGTCGAAAGCTTTCCGGCTGGCGCAGGCGAGGCCGAGGAGGATGAGATTAAAATTGCCATGATTGGCAAGCCGAACGTAGGAAAATCTTCCTTGATTAATAAGCTTTTGGGTGAAAACCGCGTGATCGTATCGCCTGTTGCCGGAACGACCAGGGATTCCATCGATACGCCGTTTGTATGGGATGGGGAAAAGTACCTGTTGATCGATACTGCGGGAATCAGGCGCAAGAGCAAGGTCAATGAGGATATTGAACGGTTTAGCGTCATCAGGGCAATCGCTGCGATCGAGCGGTGCGATGTATGCCTTTTGATGATCGACGCCCAGGAGGGCATTACCGAGCAGGATAAGAAAATCGCTGGGATTGCTCATGAGGCGGGAAAGGGAATCGTCATCGTGGTCAATAAATGGGATTTGGTCGCAAAGGAGACCAATACCATGAATCTGTTTAAGAAGAGGCTTGCCCAGGAGCTGGCATTTATGTCCTATGCGCCGAGCGTATTCATTTCGGCGCTCACGGGACAGCGGGTGCAGCAGGTGATCGGCATGGCGAAATACGTTGCTGAAAACAGGGCGCTGCGCATTCCGACCGGGCAGCTCAACAATCTGATCGTCGATGCGATGATGATGAAACAGCCGCCGTCGGATAAGGGCAAACGGCTGAAAATATATTATGTGACCCAGGCCGGGGTAAAACCGCCGTTGTTTTCGTTTAAAATCAATGCGAGGAAGCTGATGCATTTTTCATATTCCAGGTATCTGGAGAATCAGATCAGGGAAGCTTTTGGGTTTGAAGGGACTTCGCTAAAATTCGTGTTCAGGGAAAAGGGAGAAAAGGAAGATGATTAAAATTGCAATCGCTGTCGTCATAGCGTATCTCATCGGGAATATTTCCCCCTCGATCATGCTGGCGAAGGCAAAAGGCCTTGATATCAGGAAAGAAGGAAGCGGCAATGCGGGGACGACGAACGCTCTGCGCGTGATGGGGAAAAAAGCGGGCGTGATCACGTTGGTGGTGGATATCCTCAAGGGATCTTGCGCCGTGCTTTTAGGGAATCTCATCGGCGGGTATACGGCGGGGATGTTCTGCGCCGTGGCGGTGTTTTGCGGGCATGTATGGCCAGCCTTTTATCGATTTAAAGGTGGAAAGGGCGTGGCGACAGCCTTCGGTGCGCTGATGGGAATCAATCCCTTGCTTGGGCTTTCGGCGCTGGCGGTCGTGGCGATTGGCGTGCTGCTTTCCAAGCGGATGTCGGTCGGCTCGATCCTGGGCGCCGTATGCTTTCCAGCGATTGCGCTTTTTTTAGAACCGGATTTCATCGTACCGGGGACGCTTTTGGCAATTACGATCATCATCAAGCACCGTGCGAACATTGCCCGGCTCCTAAAGGGCGAAGAGCCTGTGATGAGCATATTTGAGAAAAAAGGGAAATGAAGCAAGGCGTATTTGGATGTTAGGTATATTTGGATTTTAACAATATGAGGAATTAGGCGTTTGCGGGAACCAAGCGCATATGGATGTTAGGAATATGCAGAAATTAGGAGTATGTGGAGGTGTCAGGAGCATGAATATGAAAAAGATAGGCGTAATTGGAGCGGGAAGCTGGGGGACAGCGCTTGCCACGGTCGTCGCAGGCAAAGGAAACCAAGTTGTAATCTGGGATGTCGATGAGGCGCATCTGGCGTCCATGGAGGAACACCGGGAGAATGTGGATTACCTGCCTGGCGTGCCGCTGGCTGAAAATATCGAGATCGCATATACGGCAAGGGAAGCTGTGGCGGATGCCGGCGTCGTGCTTTTTTCTGCTCCGGCGCAGCATTTCAGGAGCGCGCTTTCTTCTGCGCAGGAGTATATCGGGGCGGATGCGCTGGTGATCAATGTGGCGAAAGGCATCGAGCAAAAGAGCCTTATGAGGATGTCGGAAATTGCGGCGCAGGAGATAGACCTAAACCGTTATGTCGTGCTGTCAGGCCCATCCCATGCGGAGGAGGTTGGCAGGCGGCTTCCGACAACTGTAGCGGCGGCGTCTTACAATCTGGCAGCGGCGGAGCAGGTACAGGAGTTGTTCATGACGGACAGGTTCAGGGTCTACACGACCGAGGACGTGGTCGGCGTGGAACTGGGCGGCGCGCTGAAAAACATCATTGCATTGGGAGCAGGCATTTCCGATGGCATGGGATTTGGCGACAATGCAAAGGCGGCGCTCATGACGAGAGGCCTTGCGGAGATTACCAGATTGGGCGTTAAATTGGGTGCAAAGCCGGAAACCTTCGCAGGGCTTACCGGGACGGGCGATTTGATCGTAACCTGCACCAGCATGTATTCCAGGAATCGCCGGTGCGGCATCATGATCGGCGAGGGAATGCGCCCAGCGGAAGCCACCGAAAAGGTGGGTATGGTCGTGGAAGGTATGTTTACGACGGAAGCGGCATATCAGCTAGCACAGCGCGAGGGCGTGGAAATGCCGATTACGGAGGCGATTTACCAGACAATCCAGGGAAAGATCACGGCAGCCGACGCCGTGGGAATCCTGATGGGCAGGGAGAGAAAGCACGAGCAGGGATAAACCAGCGGCGCAGGAATAAATTGAAACAACTGCTAGGATCTGTAATGGATGGCGTAGGCCGCCGCACCGTGAAACGATGAAGCGGTCGTAAAACAGGACAGATGGCAGAGCGGAATCGATAGCGGCGCAGATACGGCCATGGAGCGAATGCTTAGCAGGATTGAAACCAGCGGCATAACTGGAAAGCTGGGATGCCGGTCCGGCGGCACGGCGGCGTGAAATGGCCGGCAGAATTGAAACGTGCGGTGCAAGCGGGTGGATATGCTTGCGGAGCGAATACCGAGCAGGACCTGGGACCAATGGTGCAGATGCGGAAGAAGGACGGAAACATGAGCTTACTTGACGGAAAAAAATATCATATCATTACCTTTGGCTGCCAGATGAACGAACACGATTCGGAAACCATTTCCGGGATGCTACAGGAAAACGGATGCGGGGAAGTCCCTTCCGCAAAGGAGTCGGACATCACCATCATCAACACTTGCAGCATCCGGGAAAACGCGGATAAGCGGTTTTTCGGGACATTGGGGCAGCTCAAGAAAATCAAGGAGAAAAACCCTGCCTATATCGCCTGTGTCTGCGGCTGCATGATGCAGCAGCAGCACATCATAGACACGGTTAAGAGCAAATACCCGTGGGTGGACATCATCTTCGGCACGCACAATATTCACCGCTTCCCTGCGCTTTTGGAAAAAGTGTACCGGGAAAAGCAGAAGGTGCTGGAGGTGTTTCCTGACAGCGCTGAAATCGTGGAAGGCCTGCCTGCGAAAAGGCTTTACCAGCACAAGTCCTTTGTTAACATCATGTACGGCTGCAATAATTTCTGTACCTATTGCATCGTCCCTTACACGAGGGGGCGGGAAAAGAGCAGAAGCCCGGAGGACATCTTGGCGGAGGTAAGGCGGCTCGCCTCTGACGGCGTGAAGGAAGTGACGCTGCTGGGGCAAAACGTCAACTCGTACCGGGGACTGACGGAGAGCGGGAAGACGTGCGACTTTGCAGATCTGATTTACCGGCTGGACGAAGTAGAAGGGCTTTTGCGGATTCGCTTCATGACCTCCCATCCCAAGGATTTATCCGACAGGCTGATTCAGGCGTATGCGGACTGCGATAAGCTGTGCAATTATATCCACTTGCCAGTACAATCCGGGAGCAGCGCTGTCCTAAAACGGATGAACAGGAAATATACGCGCGGGCAGTACCTGGAGCTGGTAGAAAAACTGCGGGCGGCAGTGCCGGATATCACCATCAGCACGGATATCATCGTGGGCTTTCCAGGCGAGACGGAGGCGGATTTTGAAGAAACCCTGTCGCTGGCGGAGGCGGTGCAGTACGATTCGGCTTTTACCTTCCTCTATTCCGTAAGGACGGGAACGCCGGCGGCTGAATACGCGGATCAGATCCCTGAAGCGGTGAAGCATGAACGCTTCAATCGGCTGGTGGACTTGATCAATGCTTGCAGCGCCAGGAAAAATGCGGCTTACGTGGGGCGCACGGAAAAGGTGCTGGCGGAGGGCGTGAGCAAGAAAAACGATCGGATGCTGACCGGGCGCACGGAGGGGTTCAAGCTGGTGGACTTTGCAGGAGAGAAAAGCTGCATCGGGCAGATCGTGGACGTGGAAATCACGCAAGGGCGGACGTTTAGCCTTGCCGGGCGGGTCAAAGAACCGATTCCGGGAAAAAAGAAAGAATAAATACAAACCTTCCCCAATATACTGTAGTGATTTACAGTCAAGGACATGGGGAGGTTTTTATTTTGGAAAACTTAAATATCTATGAAAGCATTGGCAAGCGAACAGGCGGCGATATTTACATAGGGATCGTGGGCCCCGTACGAGCAGGAAAGTCTACATTTATAAAAAGATTTATGGATCTGATGGTAATCCCCAATGTAAAGAATACATATGAAAGACAGCGGATTTTGGATGAAATGCCGCAGAGCGGCACGGGGCGGACGATCACGACTACCGAACCCAAATTCATCCCCGCCGAGGCGGCGAAGCTGGAGCTGGCGCAAAATTTGAATCTGCGGGTGCGGCTTGTGGACTGCGTGGGCTATCTCGTTCCCGGTGCGATCGGGCATACGGAGGATGGAAAAGCGCGCATGGTGGCTACGCCATGGGATGAGGAAAAGATCCCGTTTGAAGAGGCGGCTGAAATCGGCACGGAAAAAGTAATCCGCGATCATGCGACCATCGGGATCGTCGTTACGTCTGATGGTTCGATCGGCACGATGGAGCGGGAGGATTACCGGGACGCAGAGGAACGGGTGATTCAGCAGCTAACGGAGCTTCATAAGCCGTTTGTGGTGCTGGTCAATTCGGTAGATCCGCAGGGTATGCAGGCGAAGGAGGCGGCAGAGGATCTCTTCGGGCGGTTTGGCGTGCCTGTCATCAGGATGGATTGCGCCAGGGCGCCGGAAAGAGAGATGAACGATGTGATGACACAGCTTTTGGGCAGGTTTCCTGTCAGAGAAGTGGTTTTCCAGACGCCGGGATATATGGAAGGATTGGAAAAGGATCATTGGCTCAAGGCAGAGCTGATCGAAAGCATCCGTTACTGGGCGCAGAGCTTTGACAGCATCGAAGATATCAAGGCCGCAGTACCGTCTTTGGCAGACGGTGAGACCGTGACAGGCGTTGCGATTAAGAATATGGATCTGGGGACAGGCGAGGTAGACTTGCAGCTCGATATGGCGGAGGATTTGTATTACCGGATTATTACGGAGCTGATGGAAGAGCCTGTGAGCAACGATTATGAGTTTTTTAACTTGCTGCGGGAATTTTCGACTGCCAGGAAAGCGTACGACAAGCTGCGCGGCGCGATTGCGCAGGTGGAGGAAAGAGGCTATGGCATCGTAGAGCCGAAGCTCAGCGAAATGGTTTTGGATGAGCCGGAGGTGTTTAAGCAGGGCAGCAAATACGGTGTGAAAATCACTGCTAAAGCGCCGACGCTCCACATCATTAAGACCGATATCACGACGGAGATTTCCCCTGTGGTGGGCAGTGAAAAGCAGTCGGAGGACCTGGTCGCCAGCCTAAAGGACGATATGGAAAACTCCCCGAACGGCATATGGGATACGAATATCTTCGGCAAGTCGCTTTATGAGATGGTGGCGGAGCAGATGGAAAACAAGATCGCAGGCGTGCCGGAGAATATCAGGGTAAAGATGCAGAAATCCTTGCAAAAGATCAGCGACGAAGGGAAGGAATACTTTATTTGCATCGTGATTTAGGCTTGTGTGTGGATGCGTGCCATGTGGGGAATCGCTATGAACGCACTTTGAACAGTGGAATGCTGCGAAGCCGGTTTATGCGGTAAGTTGTTGTGAGGCCATAGACATTTTGCGAAATGAGCGGTTGCGCATTGCCGCATTGCGATGAGGCAGTATGCGGCATAGGTATGATGGGAATTTTTATCTGGGATTGCTGCGGGCGCATTCGTGCGGGTGCATTCATGTGATAAACGAATGCGGGCAGATTTTGCGCCAAAAGCCGATGCGGGGTTGCTCAATAGCTGCCTTGCCGTAAAATCAGCTTATGCGACGGGTTGATGTGGGCGCATTCTGTAATTTGGCCGGATGTAAGAGGTCTTTATACGATGAACTGACGCGCGGCTGCGCCATACGGCGCACTATCTCAAATTGTGCCATGCAGCTACGGTTGCGGGATTGCGCTATGCGGCGAATATCTGCGATCTGCCGCTTTGCATGATAAAATTGATATGAATTTATTTTTGAATTTGATTTTGTTTTGTAACGATCGGCGAATCGGTATATACTATTAGCATGAAACGAAACGCAAAAACAACAGATAGCATGAAGCAAAATACGAAGATGACAACAGACAGTGCGAACCAAGGTGCGAAAATGACGGCAGATAGCGCCAAGAAAAGCGCAAGGATGGCGGCAGAACAGAAGGTCGTCGTGATTGTCGTGATCATTACGGCTTTTATCACGACTTTTACGGGCAGTGCGTTAAATCTGTCAATCCCCGATATCGGCGGGGAATTTGGCGTTAGCGCTAATTTTGTGGGATGGCTGGTGACAGGCTATACGCTGGCAGTGGCGGCTTTTTCCGTGCCGATTGGCAGGCTGGCTGACATAACTTGCAGGAAAACGGTCCTTGTAACGGGCCTTGTCATATTTGTGGCTTGCTGTATTGCGGCCGTTTTTTCCATATCCATGATTATGTTGCTTTCCGTGCGGATCGTGCAGGGAATCGGGGCGGCTATGATTTTTAGCACGAATACAGCGATTCTGATCGGCGCTTTTCCGGGAAATATGCGGGGGCGCGTGTTAGGGTATTCGCTGGCTTCTACTTATGTGGGATTGTCCGCAGGTCCGGTAGCCGGTGGTTTCCTGAACCATAACCTGGGCTGGAAATCCATCTTTATTTTAACAGGCGTGCTGGGGGCGGCGGCTTTTTTCATTGCGCTGTTTAAGCTGCCAAAGGAGCGCCAGGATGATCCGGAGCAAATGGGCGGCCGGGCTGGAAAGGCTGAAGCAAAGCAGGCGGCCGGCGCCGTCAAAGCTGCGGGAACAGTTCAAACGAATCGGCCGGCCGGTGCGCCTTATGCGGGCGGCTTCCCCAAAATGGGCGCGGCCGCAGGGAAGTCCCTGGATCTGTTGGGAAATGCCCTGTATGTCGTATCGATTGTGCTGCTGATGTATGGTCTATCGGAAATCGGCAGGGGATTTTTTGCCGTGGGATTAACGGTGGCGGGCGTTTTCATCGGCGTGCTGTTTATATGGCATGAGTGGAAGGCGGAAGATCCGGCAGTTAAGGTCACGATGTTTCGGGAAAACATCGGATATGCCTTTTCCAATCTGTCGGCGTTGCTCAACTACGGCGCAACCTTTGCAATCAGTTACCTGATTTCGATTTACCTTCAAGTTGTCATGGGGTATTCTTCCCAGACAGCAGGACTGATCATGATATTCCAGCCGCTGATCATGGCAGTCTTGTCTCCCGTCTCGGGGCGGATTTCCGACCGGATTTCCCCGTTTAAGCTGTCTTCTGCCGGAATGGCTTTCTGTGCGGCCGGAACGGCTATTTTCATCTTTATCGGCCAGGAAACCAGGCTTGTGATAATCATTGCGGCGTTAATCATTACTGGATTGGGATTTTCGTTGTTTTCCTCGCCGAATACCAATGCAGTGATGTCCTTTGTGGAAAAGGACGATTATGGCGTGGCGTCTTCCATCCTGGCTACGATGCGTTCCATCGGGCATACGCTGAGCATGGTAATCGTTACCATTGTCGTCTCACGGTTTATGGCGGATGTGCCGCTGGCGGAAGCAGAGCCGGAGGTTTTGGTGCGCGTGATCCGTATTTCATTTATTGTGTTTACCGGTATTTGTGTTCTCGGGGTGTTTATCTCGCTAAAACGAAAATAAGGGCGGTTGCTTGGCAGGCCTACGGCAATCAATTTGACAGGGAAACAGGCATCAAAGCGGCGTGGGGCTTTTGCTGGCGGGATGGCAGGGCGTTTGAAAGAACACTGGCAGATTGCTTGAATGCCCTCTGCCCGAGCGGCTTAGCAGATGTACATTAACCAACAATGTGAGGCCGCTTGACAGGCCGTTCATTCAGTGGTATAGTATTACGTTAGTGTGATAAAGTGGCGTTTTAGGGAAACCAAGGAGTTGCGGAATGATAAAAGCATTGAAAACAGCGAAGGAGCGCACGGAAGCAGATCGAAGCGCTTTGCGCAGGACGGTAAGCGAAATCATAGATTATGTGATAAAAAACGGCGATACAGCATTGAAGGAATACAATCGTAAATTTGATGATTGCCATCGGGATGCGCTGATGGTTTCCAAAGCGGAAATCGAGAAAGCATATAGCCAGGTGCCAGATGCTGAGGTTTCCGATATGAAACGGGCGGCGGCGCATATCCGGGCTTTTGCACAAGCGCAGAGGGAAACTGTTGGCGGCCTGGAACATTTCTCGCCAGCAGAAGGAATCAACCTGGGCCATAAGGCAATCGCAGTAGATTCTTGTTGCTGTTATGTGCCGGGCGGCGGGTATCCGCTATATTCTACAGCCCTGATGCTGGGGATTCCGGCTAAAGTTGCGGGCGTCAGGCGGGTTGCGGCGTGTTCTCCGGTGATGAAGGGAACGGCGGATATTCACCCGAAAACCCTTGTTGCGATGGACATTGCAGGAATCGACGAGATCTATGCGATAGGCGGTGCGCAGGCGATTGCGGCGTTTTCTTATGGGACGGAGCAGGTCAAGCCGGTGAATTTGATCGTAGGACCTGGAAACAGTTTTGTAACAGAGGCAAAGCGGCAATGCTATGGAAAGGTTGGGATTGACTTTGTGGCAGGACCGAGCGAAGTGCTGGTGATTGCGGACGGGCAGGCGGATGCGGAGATTATTGCGGCGGACCTGCTGGCGCAGTCGGAGCATGACCGGGAGGCAAAGGGGCTTCTGGTAACGACTGATGAAAGGCTTGGACGGGAGGTCGAAGCGGCAGTGATGCGCCAGCTTCTGACGTTGGATACAGAGGAAATCGCACGCAGCTCGTGGAATGATTTTGGCGAAATCCTGCTGGCGGACACCTTGGAGGAAGCAGTGGCGTTTGCCAACGAATATGCGCCGGAGCATTTAGAGGTCAATGTGGAAGCCGCAGGACAGGAACTGGTTGTGGAAGCTTTAAGAAATTACGGCTCGCTCTTTATCGGCGGGAATACGGCGGAGGTGTTCGGCGATTATGCATCAGGGACAAACCATACCCTGCCGACGTTAGGTGCGGCAAGGTATACGGGCGGCGTCTGGGTCGGGACGTTCCTTAAAATATGCACGCACCAGAGCATGAGCAGGGAAGCGATGATGGAAATTGCGCCGCTGGTTTCCCGCATGGCAAGGGGCGAAGGCCTGACGGGACACGCCCGGGCTGCTGAAATCAGGATGGAGAAGGAAGCGCAAGGTGCGCAATGACGCAGGAAAACCGGGCATTGACAGAGCGAAAACCGGGACAAATGGACTGGGGTGGCAGACCTAAAATGAAAAAAGGCAATAGGGCGCAGGCTTCTGAAAATAAAGAAAACGCAAACGATGAAACCGGGGCAGCCGCATAGCCTCGAAAGGCGTAACAGAAAAAGCTTTAACCAAAATTAGAACCGAGTGAGAAAAATATAACAATCAAAGTTTGAAAAATGGAGTAAAGGAAAAAGAGAAAACCGGCGCAAGCGCACAAAATTGGAAGTCGCAACCGAAAGGAAACGAAGAAACGGTAACAGAAGCAGCCAAAGCGAAACAGAAGATAAAAAGGCAAAAGCAAAACGAAGAGGAGATACGGAAATGGACAATGAAAATCAACGGCTAAAACGCAGCTTCGGGATGCGGGAAGCTGTTACAATTACTGTAGGGACGGTAATCGGCGTCGGGCTTTTCACTACCGGGGCGAATGTCGTGGGCATGATGGGTTCAGCCGTGATTATCGCTACATTTGTGGCAATGCTCGTCAGTGTTTATCCAGCCTTGCTTTATGCGGAAATGGGTGCGGCTTTGCCTTATGCAGGCGGCACTTACCAATATGCTTCGCTCGGAATCGGCAGGCCTTTTGGAATGCTGGCAGGGTGGAATTTCATTATTTCCCTGGTAGCGGTAACGAGCGGCGAGGCGCTTGCGTTTAGCTTTTATTTCAAGACATTTATGGGTGCGCTTGGGTGTGAAATTCCGGGAGGAGCGACAAGCGATATCATCATTGCGTGCATTGTGGTGACCGCATTCATGTTTTGCAGTGTCAGCGGTGTGGAAATCACGGGCAAGCTCCAAAATGGATTCATGTTCTTTTTCTGGGGCGTGGCAATCATCTGGTTTCTGATGATGATTCCAAATGTAGGGTTGTCGAATTTCGTGCAGCTGCCGGCGTATGTGGATTTTTCGGCTGGCGGTTTTATCGGCATGGTAGCGCTCATCTGGTGGTGTTTTGCCGGATTTGAAACCTGTTGTGCGATGGGGGAGGAAATCAAGTACCCGCATATCAATATTCCGAGAGCGTTGTTTTTAGCGCCGTTTATCGTATTTGCCGTAAACGCCATTTTCCAATGGTTCATGGTCGGAATCGTTCCGGCCGGGCAGCTTGAAGCGATTTCCACGGCAAGCGCGCCTTATGCGGAGGCGATGTCCATTGCCGGAATTTTGGGATTTCCGCTGATCATGCTGGCAGCGGGAATCGCCTTTGGCGGGGACTTCTCTACGCTCAATTCGAGCATTTCAGTCCCGCCGCGCTATTTGTTTACCATGGCAAGGGACGGGGCGATGCCGAAGATTTTCGCAAAGGTGCATCCGAAGTTTAAAACGCCGTATGTTGCGATTCTTACGCTGGGCATTTTGACCGTATTGCTGATTGCGACCAATTCGATGATTTACATAGCGTCCCTCAGCCTGTTTGCGGATCTGTTCTATTATATTATCGGAATTATCGCTTGCGCTTGCTTGCGAAAACGCCAGCCTGGCCTGGCGAGGCCTTATAAAGCGCCGGGCGTCATGGTTGGCGCTCCGGCCAGCGCGATAATTTATATTATTATGCTGACGCAGTTGGATTCGGAAGCTTTTTGGACGGGCGTGGCCTGGTGCGTGCTGGGACTGGCGATCTTCTTTCTTTGCCAGGCGGGATATGGCAAACAGGATGATGCGGCTTTGACGGTTCAGGTGATAGATCATGTAGATCCGCCAGCAGAAGAAAAGCACAAGATGGACAAGGAATTTAAGATTTGGAGAACCGTTGTCGCAGTTGCCGTGATTGTGGCAGCTGTGATTTATATCATCCCGTTCGTGGCGGCGTAGGTGCCGGGCTTGCAATGTATCAATGCTGTGCCAGGGAGCCATTCAGGTGAATTGCAGAAACGCAGAGCTTGCGCTAAAATAGCCGTATAGCAGTAAAGGCCGTTAGGGCATGATGGCAGAAGCGCCTGTGCGGCAGTGGGACTTGCCGAAGTCTTGGGCTTGAAATGCAATTCTATTTAAAACATATGTAAAACTGCAGAACTCTGTATATAATGAGGATTTTTGCCTCATTATATACAGAGTTTTATATTTGTACTGCTGTGATTTCGCGCCAGATAAGCGAAGATCGACTTCTCTTCACCAGCAACCCGAGCAAAACAGCAAATTAGTATAAAATATCAATCAAGGCACAACAAATCGATTCAAATGTTGCCCATTCACTTTGCGTTAGCTTCGGCAAACTCTGCATAATTGATGCGAAAAGAGCGGAAATATGCAGAGTTTGCCTGTTTCGTCATCACCATCGTCGCTTTCATCGTCGTCATTATCCCCGCCCCGGCTCTTTGCAGTAAATCCCTTTCCGTTCAATCCTGCCCCGCACCCTTTGCATACCGTTTCATCCTGCGTGCATAGCCGGGTTGCAAATGTGTGTTGCCGAAGAACCGCCCCCTTTGCATACCGTTTGATGCCCGCAAAACATACTGCCCGTAGCCGACATACTGATTAATCCTGGTTGCCGCATTTTATCTGTTTCCGTCTCTCCGCTCGCCTTTTTTTGCCCATAAAATACTACTTTGAACTACTTTATGCGAACACTGCTCGCCCCCTAACATTGATTGGTATATTTGTATAAAAAGGCAACAGGGACATGCCGGTTAGGGTGGAAATTTTATGGAAGAAAAAAACATTGTTTGCTTTAACTTACTGGGATCATTTTCTTATTTTTTAGCAGAGGAAGGCGTTGAAAATAGCAGTGCTGAAGACGGCTTGTGGGATCAGGCTAACGGCAAACCGCTTGGAAAGGCCGGGAAAAAAACCGTGTCGCTTTTGCAATATCTTATCGTTCACCATGCGAGGGACATTTCGGCGGACGAGCTGTTCGATGTTTTCTGGGCGGAGAGCGAAAGCAGGGATCCGGCGAATGCATTGGCGAATATGCTTTACAAAGTGCGGAGCTTGTTGAAAAAGATGTTTCCGCAGCATGATCATTTGCTTCGTACGTTGCAAGGGCGCTATGCTTGGGATTCGGAGGTTCAGATTGCGACTGATGCCGAAGCATTTGAAACAGCTTGTTTGAAGGCGGAAAAAAGTGCGGGAGCGGAGCGCATGGAGCTTCTTTGGCAGGCAGCTTCTCTTTACTGCGGGGATTTTTTGCCTGGAAACGACAGCGAATGGGCGGGACTGTTAAGGCAGTATTACCAAAATTTATATCTTGACGCTTGCAAAGCGCTGCTTCCACTTTTGGAAGAAGCCGGGCAATGGGCGGAAATTGTCAGTGTATGCAGCCGGGCGTCCCAAGTGGAGTTTTATACGG
>CAMNSS010000026.1 GCA_946555345.1 uncultured Eubacterium sp.
AGTTTCCCGATGAGGTTTCGCAGTTCGTTAGCTTGGCGATCCTTCTCATCATCGCTTTCCTCCAAAAAACTTAACTGCCCGTCTTGTTCCGCAATTCGGTCCAGGATAACTTTCTCCGCATTTGTTATCGCGACCAGCCCAAATAGTTCCGATAGGGGCTGATGGCTGGCAATCTTTTGCACATTCGGGTTTTTCGTCTTATTTGACCTTTTCACAGTTTTCGCCTGGTCAAGCACCTCAAAAGTCAGCTCCCGCTTCACGTCTGAGGCGGCCGGTTCAGGAATGACCCATGACGGATCAAAATTTTTTATGGTCTTCAAACTGGGAATAACGGAGGATTTCAAGCCCGATGGCGCAAAGATAATAAAGTTGTGCGCAAATGCGGGATTATGCGGCTCATTCATGGCAAAGTATAAATCCAGGTAAATAAACGCCGCCATCAAATAAGTCTTGCCGGCTCCCATTGGCAGGCTAAACAGATAATCCGTATACGTTAGCTGATAGAACGCATCATGGAAAAATGCCCTGCAATCGATATTTTTCGGGGCTTTTCGCATTTCAGCTTCCAATTTAGGAGAAACTTGTTTCCCCTCGCCGTTTTTCAGGCAAGCGTATTCAAACAGGGCCGCTGCCGCCGCATCCGCTTGCAGAAAAGCCCTCGTATTTGCGGATAATTCAGCTTCTTCCAAATTCAGTGTATTGAACATCCCATGGCAAAATAGATCAGCCAGCGGCCTGCTGTCACAGGCAATTTTCAAGAACAAATATGTTTGAATCGCTTCAATCTGCACATCGCGCAGTTCCCCTCTCTGCTCCATATAAGAAATAAGGGGCTTTACAGGGCAGGCGCTTGACGCCATCCATTCATTGCGCTTTGCCTCGATCATTTTATAAAACATATACGATTTGCCTTTCCCTCACCGATAAATATAACGAGCATTCCACCCTCGCCGCATTTTTTACATCACAGATTAAGGGCAAACGGCCTATAACGCATAATAATACTCTTTTATCTTCTCCGCCATCAGCATTCTTCTTGCATCCAGAAAATCGGTATAATTGTCATGCGTCATATGGAAAATCGATTGCGGAATGCAATTCGCTTTCAGATTTGCATATAATTTATCAAGATCAAAAATGGTTCCCAGCTCTCCTGTTTTCGTATCGCACTGTGCTTTTGCAGCATTAAAATATTCCTCCGGCGCGCGATCGCTGATATCTTTATTGATTCCTGAATCAATATAAATATAGTTTGCCAGTTGATTGTATTGATTTTTCTCATATCCATTTTTCTTTAAATATGCCTTGGGGAAAATATGATGCATTTCACCTGCGCCAATCAAATCGTTGACACGGATATTATTGGACAGAAGCGACAGGTCGTTACCAGAGACTTGCGCCGCTTGGAAAACCTGGTAAACCGGGCTTATCGTGGACGTGCTGTCAAGATTTTGCACCAATGCAACATCCCAGAAATTATCCGACAGCTCGGCTGCTTCAATTCTCGCCAGCGTTTCGATAACGCCATATTCCGCTATGCTCTTCAAATCACGGTAAAAAGCAGACTCCGGAGAGGTGCTGTACCTGCCGGTCAAGACGGATAAGACATACCATTTCTGTACGATGCGCTTTGCTTCTGAATCACTGACATGGCCGATAGAATCGTTTTTCTTCAAAATTAAATACAAGGTATAGGCAAAGTCCAAGGCCATTTTGGAACGCACCAATTTAGGGCTTTTAAACCCAGCGCCCCGGATAGCGAGCATAAAATTCTTGAAGTTGTATTCATTGATTGCGTTAAGCACGCCTTCTTTGAGCTTTCCATAGGTATCGGATATGATTTCCGCATTATAGTCTTTTGTTTCAAAATTTCTGCCAGACAACAGCTTCACCAAATCCGCCAGCTTGGACCGGTTGAACATATGCATGAATGCAACACGGATTACGTCGTCACAGTCCGGGTCGTATACATTTTCATAGTCATCTTTCAGCCATTTCAATTTCGGGAAGTATTCCGTGCCAGCAAAATCTTCATCCCGCTCCGCAATATGCCCATAAAAAGAAGGCTCTACGCAAAGATGGGCAAAATAATCGATCGCCTTTCTCAAAGCATTTCCATCGTTCGCTTCATCAGCGGCAATTTTAGACATGACGAAATCGCCCTGGCTTAACGCCGTCCCTTTTGAATTTATCCTGATAAAAATATCTGTAACGATATCAATCTCAATATGATTCGATAATTCGATTACCCCAATTTGAGAATTTTTTATGGATAAAAGATTCATGATGATATCGTTCAGCGCCTGCGGAGCCATTTCAGGGTTGTCCGCACAATATTGATTGATGAAATCGAAGGAAGCAAACTCATTTTTAAAAACATCCGCAATATCCGCTATCCATCTTTTGCTTTTTACATGGGAAGAATCCTGGACTTCAAACAAAGAAGCATCGGCATCCTGTGACAACGCCGCAAACGGGTCAAATGCGATCTTAATCCGCTCCCGCCTAAAATCAGCGTTCGTTACCTCTTTTCCAGCGATCGCTGTCATCAAGGCAGTTACCCTCTGCTGCCCGTCTATGATGATCTTCCTGCCGCTAGAAATTGAGCCGTCCTTGAGCTTTACATCCGGATTGTCCCAAGTAATCAAATATCCCGTCGGATACCCCTTATACAGGGAATCCATCAAATCCCTGACCTGCGTCTTCCTCCATACAAAAGGCCTTTGAATTTGCGGAATCGCAATCAAGCCGCTTTCGATCAAGCCGAGAATGCTGCTAATGCTCATAGAGTTCGTGTTGAATTTGGCGTCCATTTAAAAATACCTCCAGCCCTGTTTCCAAAAAATGATACAGTTCTTGCTTTATTGATAATTTTAACATTTTTCTTCAAATTAGGCTATGCATATTTCCGCCACGAAACACCAACCGCCTGCCTTCCCAGAACCCGCAGGATCTGCTTTCAGCTCCGGCCGCCAGATCATCAGGCTGGGCAGTTTTTACAAGTGGCCGCAGCCGTCAAATGCACCATGCAGGGGCCACAGCTTATGCTCCCGTCACAGAGCTGGCGTTATTTCCTCTTTCAACAGGGAATACATCTTCATATCGAGAACCTTTCCATTCTTCACGGCATTGCTCCTAAGCGTACCTTCGCATTGAAACCCCGCTTTTTCAAGAACCTTGCAAGATGCGATGTTATGTGCAAACGGCGACGCATAAATCCGAAGGATATCGCTTTTATGAAAAACATATGCGCAGATTTGCTTTACCGCTTCGGTTGCGATCCCCTTTCCCCAATATTCCTCAGCGATATAATATCCCAGCTCGGCGGTTTTCTGATGAATATTGCCCTGGCGGAAAACGCTGATACTGCCGATCGCAAGGCCTGCTGCATCGTCTGTAGCAATCGCAAATGCAAAGATCTCATTTTCATCGGCGGAAAGCATCTCCGAAATAAACGCCGCCCCGTCCTGCTCTGTATAAGGATAGGGCAAATCCCTGAGCTGTTCCTGCACTTTTTGATTGGAAAGCGCCGCCGCTAAAGCTTTAGCATCCGATACCCGCCATTTTCGTATGTTACACTTCATTTTCTTTCTCCGGTTCCTATATTTTCTATACTGTTTTATTGTTTTTGGCATTGACCCGCCTTCAATGATTTCCCAGCATCCGCAAAAGCTACATCTGTTTAAAATAAGCTTTCAAATCCGCCTTGCAGGCCTCGTCGAGCTGCTTGATTTCAGCCTCGCGAATCGCTGCTTCCAAATGATAGGCAATGACGACGCAAGTATTGGGGTACTGCTCCTTGAGCAAGGAAACCGCTTGCTTGCTGCCAGCCTTCTTTAGTTCCTCAGCCGAATGAATGCCAACGGAATGCAGTTTCTTTTCCATTGTCTTTCCCAAGCCTAACGCTGTAACCGATGCCATGTATATCTCCTTTTCTTCTAAAACAGGCTGCAACTTATGGAAAAATGGGCTTTTTCGTATGCGCTCTGAACGTGAGCCAGCCTTCGAATACCCATGGGAGATCTCCAACAATTAACAAGCAAGGCTCTTGCCAGCACTTTCCCTTGTAAAAGTTCTCATTGCCGAGCGGCGTTGCCGTCATGCGGAACATCACGCAGCCATCAGGGCAGACGATCGCCTTGCTGCATTTTCCATCCCCGCCCAGGTTTCCTAAACCGCCCTTAATTTCTTTTCCATGATTTCATAGACCAGCTTCACATCATTTTCCAGCTCGTAAATCCCATGCCCTGCCGTTTTGTACCCCCTATGCTCATAAAAACGCACAGCGGGAAGCGAAGCGTCCAGGACAGCGGTATCGTGCATTTTTGCAATTCCAGCCTCCAGGCAATCCATAATCTGCGAGCCGCAGCCTTTGTTCTGGCAAGCGGGCAGCACATATACCCCTGTGATATGATTGCCGTCAAAACAGCCTGTCCCGATAACCGCACCGCCCTCCAGCAATACGCCCATGTTCCCGGACGCTATACCGTCCAGAATATGCGCCTTGCTGTGATGCCGGCAAAAGAAATCTGCCACCTCTTGCGGATAGTATTTCGGATATACCGTTCTGATCGCAGTATGCAAAACATTGTGAATCGCATCTGCCATTTCGGGGGTTGCTGTTATATATTTCATGAGCGTCCTCATTTTTTATAAGTCCCTTCAATATCTGCCCAACGGAGGATGTCCAACCTTTCTCCATAATGTTCTTCATAGCTATCAAGGAATTGCCGCTTCCACGAGGCCGCCGAATTATGCGTTTTAGGGTTTTGATATACAGCTTCTTCAATCGCCGAAACAAAATCCTCCATCGTGCTGAACATAGGATAATTACCACGTTGCTCGCTATACCATACCCCTGGACGAATTTTATGTACGACATTCTGTTTTACTTGCAGATTAATCGGCCAATTCCTCATGCGGCGTGTGATCTGCCATACTTTTTTGAGCCAAAGTTCTTTAATCGTCACGATACCGCTATCGCTCATGTCATAACCAAAGATCAAATAATCCACATACAGCATATAAGGCTTTTCAATGATTTCCTCTTCATACATCCTGAAATCAGCAATGTCAAAGCCCGGTGAAGCGCTTCTGTTAAAGGTCTTCACTTCCAGCAAGTCCTTCGTTAAATCATCGGGGTTCAAAAAGAAATCCGGCGGCATTTGCGTATTTCCACTTGGAGCATACGCAATTCCCCTTTTATCAAACCATCCTTGCAGCCACTCTTGTATGATATTTCCCACAACATCCTTTTGGCGTACTATGATATCAACATCCCCAAGGAAAAATTTTATTTGCCCTTGGAGTTCCAGGATTTTTTCTTCGTTAATCAGCTTATCATAAACCTCTTGGCTCGTAAGCCTCATATTATCCTCCATTCTGCTGCTGACGCCGGCGGCACAAATCGTGATGAAAAATCTTATTTTTCACACTATCCCTCCTTGCAATATAACTCAAGCACACGGGCGGAAACCGCTGCAATCACAGGCACAACGACCGTATTCCCCAACAAATCATAACCCAAGCTTTTTTCGATATCCAGCTTGTAATCATCAGGATATCCGAATAGCCGCAATCCTTCCCTTAATGACAAAGTCCGCAGTCCGTCGCCATCTGTAACGTATAAGCGCTGCATATCCATTGCGACAAGCGTCGGCGCAATATCCTTCGCACTCATAATTTTACTGATTTCAAAGGACATTTTGCCTGCAACGATATTATATCCTTTTGGCAATTCCGGATCGGGTTCTCGGCGTTTGCCGGCCTTTTTCTTCGGATGCTCATAGCGAAGGTATTTTTTCTGGACAAGGTCATTTAACAGTTCTTCAAGCTTCGGATGATCAAAAAAAGTCCTTATTTGGCCGATCGTTAACGGCATTCCATCCATCCAGTCAATGCCATACTCATCTGCCCATTTCTTTTTTCGACGTTCTTTCAGCATCATATTTAGCAAATCCCGCTGCGGTTTGCTGACGAAACCTTTCATTTCAATATCCCAGCTATGGATGTTGTTTTCTCCGCCCCGTTTATCCTTGAGCGATTTTCCTTCTAGTTCTTCAATTGGATAATGCGCCAATAGATTATCAATAAATTGGCTATGTTCTACTGGCAATCCTTTTTCGAGGATATCACTTAAAACGCTTGTTGTATGCTTAAACTTTGAAAGATCAGGATATTCCCGTAACGTTCCTACAATATATATTCTTTTTCTTTCCTGTGGTATGCCAAAAAACTTCGCATTTAATACGTCCCAGGAAACCTTATACCCCAAGTCTTTTAAATGTGCTAAAATCGTTTTAAGCGTCCTTCCAATTTTATCCTTTGCATTTTCCTTATCATGCGTTACAAGACCCTCAACATTTTCCAATACGAACCCATACGGCCTCTTTTCCTTCAGGATTCGTTCGACATCAAAAAAAGCGTACCCCTTGTGTCGGCAAATCCCAGCCTTTTGCCTGCGGAGGAAAAAGCCTGGCACGGAAATCCCCCTAATAAAAAATCAAAGTCAGGAATATCCTTGGCTTCAATTTGTGTAATATCTCCGTGAATTTCCTCATCGGGATGATTTTGCTTCAAAACCTCAACAGCGTGAGGCTTAATTTCTGAGGTAAAAACACATTCAGAAGGATAGCCTTTTTGGCTGCAAGCAAGCTCAAAGCCTTTGCGAGTACCGCCCATTCCAGCAAAAAGGTCAATAAATCTAATGTGCTTATCCATTTCCGTCCCCCTAAAATGATTCCAGTAATATCTCCAATACCATGCTGTGAGCTGCTATGTATTCTGCCGAATATTTTGCACGCACAAATTCATCACAATTTAACGTCATCAATGATATTTAAACTTATTTTACAGCGAGTAAAATGCTGCGGCTTATCTTTTTATCAGCCATCCGCTTCAAAAGTTTATCATATCCCCCCTCCAAAGCAGATTCCTTTATTAATGCATTTACTATACAAATTATAACATATGCTGCCTTAAAAACCAATTTTATTGATTCATTCAAAAAAGCAAGTCCCTCAACTCATTTAATCGAATAAATATACAAATGAAAAATTTGCACAGATCAGCCCTGCGAATCGGGCAATTAGCCTCCCGGAAAAATATTTTTAATAATCAACCCTTTTACCAATTAAAAAAATGCCCCTAACCGTGAATTATCATCCACAGCGCAGGGCATTTCTAATATGGATTCATTTAAAAGAAGGCGAATGCTGTAAAAATGCATTGACCGCTTGTACCCATATATATTGGCAAACATTCATTTAACGAATGCGCCGCAAACAGTATCATCCTGTGTTCTATAGCCGGCGCAATCGAATATTTGCAATGGCTTTGCGGTGCAAGAGTTCTATTCCCACTCGATCGTCCCGCTCGGCTTCGGCGTCAAATCATACAGCACCCGGTTCACGCCCGCTACCTCGCGCGTAATCCGTTCGGTAATATGCTTTAATAACGCATACGGCACTTCCTCAACGGTTGCCGTCATGGCGTCTACCGTATTGACCGCCCTGATAATCACAGGAAACGCATACGTCCGCTTGCCATCCTTTACACCGACGGACTTAAAGTCCGGCACAGCAGTAAAATACTGCCAAACCTTTCCTTCCAGGCCATTTTTCGCAAACTCTTCCCGCAGAATCGCATCCGATTCACGAACCGCTTCCAGCCTGTCACGGGTAATCGCACCCAAGCAACGCACACCAAGCCCGGGACCCGGGAAGGGCTGACGGAACACCATATTATCCGGAAGACCGAGTGCGCTTCCCACCACGCGGACCTCATCCTTAAACAGCAACTTCACCGGCTCAACCAGCTCAAACGCCATATCCTCCGGAAGCCCGCCGACATTGTGGTGCGCCTTTACGCCATCGCTTTCCAAAATATCAGGATAAATCGTTCCCTGCGCCAAAAATGCGATGCCTTCCAGCTTATGCGCCTCCTCCTCGAACACGCGGATAAACTCCTCGCCGATAATTTTCCGCTTCCGCTCAGGCTCTGCAACGCCCGCCAGCTTGTCCAAAAATCGATCCACCGCATCCACGTAGATCAGGTTTGCATCCATTTCATCCCGGAAAACCTTCACCACCTGCTCCGGCTCACCTTTTCGCAGTAAGCCATGATTGACATGAACGCACACAAGCTGCTTTCCAATCGCTTTGATGAGCAAAGCCGCAACCACCGATGAATCCACGCCGCCCGACAATGCCAGAAGCACCTTTTTGCCGCCCACCTGGTCTTTTACCTTCTTGATTTCTTCTGCAATAAAAGCCTCCGCCTGCGCTTTTGTCGTAATGCGCTCCATCGTTTCAGGCCTCACGTTTTTATCCATTTTGTTCCTCCATTTCTCGTTCATTTCTCATGATTGCACGATAAGTTTCTTGTCCTTGTAACCTTTTCCCTTGCTACCTCTCATTCAAGCCTTTTCATTCAGGCCGTCTCATGCAAGCCCTTTGTTCACTCTTTTTCGTTCAAGTGTTTTGTTCAAGCCTTCTCGCTTACTGCTTCTCATGCACCTTTTTGTTCAGCGCTTTTCATCGGACGCTTTTTATTAGGTTTTTTCTGGCTAGCTCTTTTTATTCAGCCTTTCCCGTTTGATTTCCGCCCGATTCGGCTCACACTTTCCGTTTGGATTTCCGCCCAATTCGTTTGTCCTTTCCCGTTTGATTACCCGCCCGATTCGGCCCGCCAAACGTCCAATTTATTTTACCACAACTTTTTCGTCCTGTCACTGCAATGGTTCTTTGCATTTTCCCCGCTGCCTATGTATGTCCGCAAATCCACGCCGCAAGGCTTCCGCAAAAATGCTGCATCAGCGTCATCGGCCTGCTCCGAAATTCCGCATTTGCGTATTTCAGCACAAACCAGTCCCCCCCCCACATCAATCACTGTCAAATATGCATCGCCTGTCTCTGCATATGCACATCTCAGCGCAGCGCAGCCCTGCCCTGGTTTTCTGCGTTTTTGTATTCTCATGCAAATCAGGTTCACGGCGCAAGCCGCCTGTCATAATCCACCGCATTGCCGAGCCGTCACTGTCATAGCCCTTTGCACTTCCCCCTCTGTCCCTTCCACTCCCCACAAAACGAAAATCCCCAACGCAATCACGCATCTGAAAAACACATCACATCGGCGTCCCCACCTCGATCAAATTCCCATCGGGATCATAAAATCGAACGACCTTCTGCCCCCAGCTATGCGTCATCAGCCGGTTCACGTATTTCACGTCTGGATATAAACGCTCCAGCTTTTGCACAAACGCTTCGATTTCACTTTCCTCAAAATATAATTCGCTGGCATTGTTCTCCGCGACAATACTTTTGCCGAGAAAATCCTTCCAGATTTTTGCATCCTGAAGCACAAGGCCTTCCGTTAAAATCAGATTGCCGTCATTGTCGAGTATCGGCACAAGACCGAACAGATCATGGTAAAATTTTTTCGATTTCTCGATATCCTTCACGACAACCAATATATTTTTTAGTTTCATTGGCTGCTGTCGCCTCCTTTCTTGGTTTCATAGCCACGATCGCTTCCTCTCTTAGTTTCATGACCGCTGCCACTTCCTCTCAGTTTTGCAAAGGCTGCCGATTTCTTGGAAAAGCGATCCAGAGGATTCATCTTACGTCTGCTTTATGTGTACGCTGCCCGCTGCTCCACCGCCGACCGGCTCAATTCACACACCTTGTCATTTTCCGTTTTTATTTAGTCTATCACAACCGTTGCCAAAAGTATATGTGCCGCTGAAAGAGAAATATATAAAAAGTACGCATCCATCAGACAGGTTTCACACCGTACAGTTTTGCGAAATAATCTACAAGCTTATTCTAAAAAATACACATAAAACGAATACGCTTCACGCTATGCAATCTCGTGAGACAATCGGCAAAGATATCCCAAAAGATTCACATGAAATGAACAAATTTAATGAATCCACCCGAAATAAAACCTCCATGTTTTATATGCTAGCCATTTACCAGTACGAAAGCATAATCGTTTATTCTTTTTACTTTTCCTCATATTATGGCTTCACCGTTTGCCTGTTGTTTTTTACCTCAAACGGTGAAACCTCCCTTCGACAACCCCACCATCCCCCCTTCCCTTGCTTTCACCGTTCCGCTACCATTTTCCGCCCCAAACGGTGAATGCTTATTGCTCCAAACCTGCCCCCGTTACCTATTGCATCATTTCCCACCCACCCGCTCTGTGGCTTCACCATCTCCCACTTTTTTCCACCCTAAACGGTGAAGTCCATCGCCAGCGCCCCCCCGATTTCCTCTAACGTCCTCCTCCCTGCACGCATCATTCCCGCACGCTCCCTCCCCGAAAATCGATTTTAAGGCGCAAAAAAATTTAAAAACGTCAAGCATTGTGCTATAATATCCATATCTGTACGTTCGAGCAGATATCAATACAAAACTCAATCGGTTTTACCACCGAAACACCAATCAACTACCCAAAAAAGACAATGCAAAAAGGAGGCAATGCGAATGGAAAAAATTTATACAGGAAAAACCAAGGATGTGTTCAAGCTGGACAACGGCAATGTGCTGCTGCTGTTCAAAGACGACTGCACGGGCAAGGACGGAAAATTCGACCCAGGCGAAAACGCGATAGGGCTTACAATAGAAGGTATCGGCAGGGAAAATCTCAAAACCTCCATCCACTTTTTCGAGCTTTTAAAGAAAGCCGGCGTGAAAACCCACTATGTGAGCGCAGACATCGACAAATCAACCATGGAAGTGCTTCCCGCCAAAGTATTCGGTCACGGCCTTGAAGTAATTTGCAGGCTGGTTGCGACGGGCAGCTTCATCCGCCGCTATGGGGAATACATCGAAGACGGCACGAAAATCGAAGGCGGATATGTGGAAACCACCTTCAAGGATGATGCAAAGGGCGACCCGCTGGTAACTAAGGATGCGTTGGCTCTGCTGAACGTCATGAGTCCTGAAATGTACGACAGCATGAAAGAACAGACGCTCGCCATCACCAAAGTTGTGGCGGATGACCTCGCCAAAAAAGGCCTCCGGTTATATGATATCAAGTTTGAATTTGGCTACAGCGATAACGGCGAAGTAATCTTGATTGATGAGATTGCTAGCGGCAATATGCGCGTCTACAAAGATGGAAAAATCGTCGATCCGATGGATCTGACAAAGATGATTCTCGCATAGGATGCCAATACCGCACGCTCTCTCGCATTCTGTTTTTGCACGAAAAATATCCTCAAACGCATAATTCGTTTGAGGATATTTGTTTTTGCCCGATTGTTACTTACCCGATCGTTTTTCGCAAAATCGCTTGTCACTCTATTTCCGCCAAAAATTTACATCAAAAACTTTCTGCTCGCTCTGCTTTCGCCCAAATGTTCTATCAAAATCTTCCATTCACTTTGCTTTCGCCTAAAACTTACCGCCAAATTTACCGGTTCGCCGTTCCCGTCGTATCCCTTAAAATAACGTCGTGCGCACCGCCTTCGACGATGCTCGTAGCCGATACGACCGTCAGCTTCGCATTCTTTTGCAAATCAGGAATCGTCAGGACGCCACAGTTACACATCGTCGATTTCACCTTCTGCAACGACTGCCGCACGTTATCGCTGAGCGGTCCTGCATACGGGACATAGGAATCCACGCCCTCCTCGAACGAAAGCTTGCTATCGCCGCCCATGTCGTAACGCTGCCAGTTTCTCGCCCGGTTCGATCCCTCGCCCCAATATTCCTTCACATAGCTACCGTTAATCGTCAATTTCGCCGTCGGGGACTCGTCAAAACGGGAAAAATACCTTCCCAGCATCATGAAATCCGCCCCCATTGCCAGAGCCAAAGTCATGTGGTAATCATACACAATGCCGCCGTCGGAGCAAATCGGTACATAAATGCCCGTCCGCTCGAAATATTCATCCCTTGCCTTAGCGACCTCGATCACAGCCGTTGCCTGCCCGCGCCCGATACCCTTCTGTTCCCTGGTAATGCAGATCGAACCGCCGCCGATTCCTACCTTGACGAAATCCGCTCCAGCTTCCGCTAAATAATAGAATCCCTCTTTATCAACGACATTCCCTGCGCCAATCTTCACGCTGTCGCCATACCTTTCACGGACAAAATCGAGCGTCAGCTTCTGCCACTCGCTAAAACCTTCGGAGGAATCGATGCAAAGCACGTCCGCCCCAGCTTCCACAAGGGCTGGGATTCTTTCGGCATAATCCCTCGTATTGACGCCTGCACCGACCATATACCGCTTATGCTCGTCCAAAAGCTCATCGGGATATGCTTTGTGGGTATCATAATCCTTGCGGAAAACAAAGTATGCCAGCCGCTGGTCTTTTCCGATGATTGGCAAAGAGTTCAGTTTATTCTCCCACAGAATGTCGTTGGCTTCCGAAAGCGAAACGCCTTCCTCGGCATAGATGAGCTTTTCGAAAGGAGTCATAAAATTGCACACTTTTTCATCGAGAGGCGTTCTGCTGATCCTGTAATCCCTGCTGGTGACGAGGCCTACCATTTTCCCTTCGGCCGTCCCGTCCTCCGTAACCGCCGTAGTGGAATGCCCCGTCTTTTCCTTGAGCGCCAGTAAATCAGCCAAGGTCTGGTCCGGCCTGATATTGGCGTCGCTCGTCACAAATCCGGCCTTATGCGATTTCACTTTTTTGACCATTTCCACTTGTTTTTCGATGGTCTGGGAGCCGAATATGAATGAAATCCCGCCCTCCTTTGCCAAAGCAATCGCCAGCCTGTCCCCGGAAACGGCCTGCATGATCGCAGATACCATAGGGATATTCATCTGTAACGCTGGTTCTTCGCCTTTCTTGAATTTTACGACCGGGGTCTTGAGCGAAACATTGTCCACCCTGCATTCTGTGGAAGAATAGCCCGGTACGAGTAAGTATTCGTTGAATGTTCTCGATGGTTCGTCAAAAATATGTGCCATATTTTCCTCCTGCTCCTCTTTTGTTTTTTCTCTTTCGCTTTCTATGATTGTTCCGTTCCAGTTGTCATGCGCCTTGCTTTGCTTGCTGAACATTGCGCTTGCGCCACCCTGAAACTGATTTGCGTTGGACTAACCGTGCCTTGATTGTGCAAACGCACCGGCCGCCAAAGCCCTCATCTTTGCCTCATCTGCATACAAGAAATTTATTTCCTGCCGCCTTCAGTTCATTCATATGCTGAACTTCTTGCCGGGCAGGCCGGGCAATGCATCCGCTCACCGCCCGCATTTGCTTGCCAGCAAGACGGCTTGCACAAATTCACGCCTGCCCGCCGAACGCCTTGTCCACAGCCCAGGCGGTCTTTCCGCCCCATCCGCCTGCCGCCAATTCCTGCAATTGTGATTCGGCGGCTGGTTTTATCCAGCCGCCGCCTATTTCCCTGTCCCGCAAGCCCTATGACACAAATGCGCCATAAATAGCCTTAATTGCATTTTCAAAGTCCTTGTTTTCCACGCCGACGATGATATTCATCTCGCTCGAGCCCTGGTCGATCATCCTGATGTTGATTTTCGCCTCCGCCAGCGCCGCAAAAAGCTGTGCCGATACGCCGACCCGAGCGGACATACCGGACCCTACCGTCGCAATCAGCGCCATGTTTTCAAAGGTTTCCACATGGTCCGGCTTGAGCTGCCGCCTGATCTCCTCCGTAATCTCATCGAGCTTGCCATCGATGGCTTCATTTTCCAGCACCACTGAAATGGTATCGATGCCGCTCGGCATATGCTCAATCGCCACGCCGTTATCCTCCAGGATGCCTGCGAGCTTCCTGATAAACCCTCTTTCGTAGCTGAGCCCGTTTTTGGAGATTGCAATAACGGTAAAATCCTTGCTGCCTGCAATGCCTGAAATAATCCTGCCATCCTGCTGCTTGCCGGGTTCTGCCGTGATCATCGTCCCTGGGTCTTCCGGTTTGTTGGTATTCCTGATATTGATCGGGATGTTCGCCACCCTCGCCGGATAGATCGCATCCTCGTGCAACACGGACGCACCCATATAGGAAAGCTCCCGCAGCTCTTTATATGAAATCGTGCTGATCGGCTTCGGATTTTTGACAATCCGCGGGTCTGCCATCAGAAAGCCCGATACGTCGGTCCAGTTTTCATACACATCGGCTTCCACCGCCCGCGCAATCAGCGCCCCCGTGATATCCGAGCCGCCCCGGGAGAACGTTTTCACGCTGCCGTCTATCTTTGCGCCGTAAAACCCCGGCACGACCGCCTTCTCGTGCTTTGCAAGCTCTTTCTTAATCGCAGTATTGGTCAGGTCCTCCATGAAGCGGCCTTTCTCATCGAACTTGACCATCGCCGCCGCATCCACGAAATCATATCCGAGGTATGAGGCGATGAGCTGTGCGTTCAAGTATTCCCCCCGGCTGGCAACGTAGTCGGCGGATGCACCAGCCTCCAGGTTTTTCTTGATCTCATCAAATTCCTTTTTCAGGTTGATTTCGGCGGACAGATTCGCATCCACGGCCATGAACCTGTCGTAAATCACCTGAAAAATCTGCTCATAGGGAAGCTTGTGTTCGATATGCGTCTTGCAAAGGTACAGGAGGTCCGTCACCTTGCTGTCCCCGCCGAACCGCTTGCCGGGCGCAGAAACCACCACATAGCGGATGGTTTCATCGCCCTCGACAATATTTTTGATTTTTTTAATTTGCAGCGCATCCGCTACGGATGAACCGCCAAATTTCGCTACTTTGAGTCCCATTTATATTTCCTTCCTAAGATCGTCAGCCTTGTCGGTCTTTTCCCACGGCAAGTCGATATCAGTCCTGCCGAAATGCCCGTAAGCTGCGACCTGCCTGTAGATCGGCTTTCGCAGCCCCAGGTTTTTAATGATCGCCGCCGGCCTTAAATCAAAATGCTTCTTCACGATTTCCGCCAATTTTTCATCAGATACCTTGCCCGTTCCAAAGGAATCTACCAGCACCGATACAGGCTTGGCAACGCCGATCGCATAAGCCAGCTCGATTTCGCACTTATCCGCAAGCCCCGCCGCAACGATGTTCTTCGCTACGTACCTTGCCGCATAAGCTGCGGAACGGTCCACCTTCGTAGGGTCTTTGCCGCTGAATGCACCGCCGCCGTGACGCGCATATCCGCCATAAGTATCGACGATGATCTTTCTTCCCGTCAGCCCGGAATCCCCGTGCGGCCCGCCGATGACGAACCTGCCTGTCGGGTTGATGAAGTATTTCGTATCCGCATCTAGGAGTGAAGCGTCCACGATCGGTTTTACGACGTGTTCGATCAAATCTTTCCTGATCTGGGAAAGCTCCACGTCAGGATCGTGCTGGGTGGAGATGACGATGGCATCGATCCGCTTTACCTTATCTCCGTCGTATTCTACCGTGACCTGCGTCTTTCCATCAGGCCTCAGGTATGTAAGCGTCCCGTTCTTTCTCACTTCGGTAAGCCTTCTTGCCAGCTTGTGCGCCAATGCGATCGGCATCGGCATCAGCTCCGGCGTTTCATTGCAGGCAAAGCCGAACATCATTCCCTGGTCGCCGGCGCCTGTCTCTTCCAGCGCATCCGCATCTTCCGCCAATGCGCCTTCCTTATATTCGAGCGCCTTGTCAACGCCCATCGCAATATCCGACGACTGTTCGTCGATGGCGGTCAGAATTGCGCAGACATTCCCATCATAACCATATTCGCTCTTATCATATCCTATGTCACAAATAACGCTTCGTGCCAGCTTCTGGATATCGATATAACAGTTCGTGCTGATTTCCCCCATTACCATAGCATATCCCGTGTTCACCGTCGTCTCCGCCGCAACCCTTCCCATCGGGTCTTCGGCGAGGATCGCATCTACGATCGCATCCGAAATCTGGTCGCAGATTTTGTCTGGATGCCCTTCCGTCACGGATTCTGATGTGAATAATTTTTTCATTTCGTATTCTCCTTTTCATTCAAATATATGCAGAAACCTCTTTCCGACGGGGAAAGAGGTACAAATCACAGTTATCTTTCCTCATCTTTCAGAATAAAATATCCTGTAGGATTTAGCACCTTCTGTGTCATGTCAAATGAATTTCACAAGGTTGCCGGGCTTCACAGGGCCTAGTCCCTCCACCACTCTTAATAAGGATTTTTTGATTTCTTAATTTATTATTATATCGCAATAAAAATCTCTGTCAATAGTTAAACCTGCAAACTTTCCCCCTCTTGTAATTTTTTTTAAATAGGGTATACTTTCTATAGCAAATGAAGCGAGGTATTTAATTTGAGCAAACCAAAATTTACAGTCATTAAGGGAGGCCTGTCGGGCTCCATCAATGCCAAAACCAAATATTTTATTTCCGCATACGTGACGGATACGCGCCTCATGGGCGTGCTTGCCATATATGCGCACTGGCGGATCGCGGATTCCGATTCAGGGCAGAGCCTCCACCAATTCTTTTACATTGACTGTGAAGAACGAGGCTTTGAGACCTATAAGAGCATTGTCGGCAATAATATGGAAGAGGTCGAGCAAATGGAACAGGCCTTGATCGGCGGGCTTGGCGCTGGAAAAATCGAGATTACCCAGCGGCAGTTGCAAGGCATTTTGACCCATTACCGGAAGTTCAACCAGGAAAACGGCCTGCCGCTTCCCGATGATTTCCCTGAATATAGTTTTCTGCTCGAGCCAGAAACAGTCCTCGAAGCCTATGAAGAATCGTATCTGATGCAGCGGATATGCGGTGAAATCAGTTCCGACTTCCAAGCGATCAACTATTTTCTCATGCGCGCCTTTGGCCGCGATCACCGTGGGGAAGCCTATCTGGCCGAAGAAGGCTGCCCGTTGGACATATACGACGATTACAAGCAGGCGACGTTTTGCAAAAATGTAATCGATAAGAAAGACACATATCCCGATGGCGCAGTTTCGTATTTATGCGAATCATTGATCGAAATGGATGGCAATTATGAAACCGTTGTTTCCGAGGTCATCGTAAAAAACCAAAAGGTGATCTCTCTGCGCCGCTGTTCCGGCTTTGCCGTAAGCACAGCCGAAGCTGCCATGATGCTCGTGAAAACGGAATTTGTCACCGTATACGAAGTGCTGCTATCCGATGCGGACATGAACCGCAACATCGGCGAGCTGACGGTAAATCTGAATACCGTTATGTCCACCCATGAAAACGGCAGATTGTTCATGGCGTTCAAACAGAACAACGATCATGTCAACAATCGCATTTTCCGCCTCAGCAACGATGTAAAGGGACTGTATTTCCTCACCGATTACGGCCAGCTCATCGTGGCGTCATACAGTTTAAGCGATATCCGCTTCCTGGAAAATAAATTGAAAAACAGCCCCCTGGCGCCTTACCTTGTGACGACTGCCAAATACGAATTTAAAGAACCAGTGTTGTTTGAATTTATCCAAAGCGACTTTGAAGATTTCAGCGCCTTCCTTGAATTTATCATGGAATAGCCGCCTTTTACCTCCATCGCCTATGGCATTTTAGGAAGCGGCACGGGGCATCAGGCATTCTATAAAGCAATACGCTAGCGAAAATCCACGGCGGCAATGCGCCTGCGTTTCCTGTATCTGGCGCAGATGCAGGAAACGTCCAGCATACTGCACAGATGCGCTATAAGAAACCGCCTGCCTGCTGCGGGTCCTCCCGCATACGCCCTGCGGCACGCATGGCGTATGCAATCGCCTTTTATCCCTGTTTTCCCACCCCAATCGCCTATCAGCGATTGACATATTCATCAGCATTTCGGCAAATCACCACAGCAAAACATTGCAATCGATTTTCTTTTTCAGTATAATAGAGGAATCAAACAGGCTGGATCAGTCTTTCGCCATTTGCACAAAGCATGAGGCGGGCGGAGGCAGCCCCCGCTATTTGCACAAAGCACTAGGCGGGCGGGAGCGCCCTTTCACCATTTACAAAAAAACGGGACAGGCGGGAACGATCCTCCCGCCATCCATATCAACAGCAATCGATAAGGAGCAGGAAAATGCAACACAGACAATTCAAGAAAATCGGCACAGACGTTTCATTACTGGGAATGGGCGTTATGCGGCTTGTACAGGACGCCGAAGGCAAAATAGATGAGAACGCCGCAATCGGCCTCATCCGCTCGGCGATAGATTCCGGCATTACTTACGTGGATACCGCCTATACCTATCACGGCGGCAACAGCGAAAAAATCATCGGCAAAGCGCTCAAAGACGGCTACAGGGAAAAGATTACCCTGGCGGATAAAATGCCGGCGTGGGTCGCCGAGGATGAAGAACACATGAAATCCATCTTCTACGAGCAATTAGAACGCCTGGATACGGACTGCATCGATATGTACCTGGTTCACAACATAACCGTTCCGATCTGGAAACGCGTAAAAAAGCTGAACGTGCTGCCTTTCCTCGAAGAGATGAAAGCGCAAGGCAAAATCAAACACATCGGGTTTTCTTTCCATGATTCGTTTGAATTTTTTAAAGAGGTAGCGGATGCTTATCCATGGGAATTTTGCCAAATCCAGCTCAACTATATGGACAAAAACCTCCAGGCAGGCGTAAAAGGGCTGAAATATGCCGCAGAAAAAGGGCTAAGCGTCATCATCATGGAACCGCTCAAAGGCGGCCGCCTTACCGACCTGATCCCGCCAAGCATCCAGAAGCTTTTCGATGAATTTCCGATCAAGCGAAGCCCGGCTGAATGGGCGTTTAAATGGCTTGCCAATATGCCGGAAGTAACGCTCATGCTCAGCGGGATGAACGCACAGCCGCAAATCGAAGAAAACGTCAGGATTATGTCAGACGAACACCTGAATGAGCTTTCGGCGGAAGAAAAGGCGCTGATCGACAAGGTGTCCGATGAATATAACAGGCTGATCAAATACTCCTGCACGGAATGCGGCTACTGCATGCCATGCCCGCAAAAGCTGGAAATCCCGAAACTGATCCGCTATTTCAACGACTGGAATGTGTACCACCACAATCCATCCACGAAACTGGAATATACGACTTGGATCGCCGATGGCCGCCACGCATCCGACTGTATCGGCTGCAAGGCTTGCGAAGAAAAATGCCCGCAGTCTCTTTCCATTGCGCAAGCAATGCAGGATACCGCGAAAGCGTTTGGCGTGTAGGAAAACCGATTGAAATGCCAATCCGCAATGCGGAATGGATTCTCATAAAGCATGGCTGATTCGAGCAAACTGCCGCATGGACGAAAGACCCGTTCGCGCGGCAGTTTGTTTATCATGCAGGAAATACTGCTATAAGCGGCATGGCAGAAATCGTTCCCATGCTATAAAAACGCACCAGGCGGAATCCAGAACCAAGCACGTGGTTTTGCCGCATAAAAAATATCCCTGCGCCAAGCGCCCGTTTTCCCGCACAAAAGAAATCCCTGCAACGGGCGCAGGGATTTCTTTAGACAAAAACTGCCCTACATCGATGGCAGAACCTCCCACACAAAAAACTGCCCCGAAAGCGGGGCAGTTTAAAGGTCTTATTGACGGTTACTGCATACAACCCATCTTATTTGTTGATCATATCCAGCATTGCTTTTTCGTTGATTGCATCAGCATATTCTGAATCCATCTCTCTGATTCCAGCAGGGAATTCATATTTTGCCAATCTTTCTACGAATGGATCTGGATCGAAGTGTTCAGGACCCCATGCGCCAGCTTCATTCCAGATGCCTTTCGCAATGAGTTCCATCATGATTACAGGGCCTACGGCAGTCTGTGCAACTACGGAGTTAGTCGTGTACTTCTTGATGCATTCCTGGTTGTCAGCGATCTGATAGAGGTATACTGATCTGTACTTGCCATCTTTCCATCCAGTCACCCAAGTACCTGCGCAGCCCTTACCAGTCATTGTGTCAGTTGCGCCAACCGGGCTAGGAATAACCTTGCAGACGAAGTCTCTTGGCGTGATTTCGCTGTCGCCAACCTTGATCTTCCTGTGCTTGTCAGAAAGACCATATTCGAACAGAACGAGCAGCTTCTTTCTGAAATCAGCAGGAACGCCGTACTTGAAGGTTACTCTGTTACAATCGATTTCTCTTGGAACGAGCAGTACTTCTTCGTGTTCTACGTTGATAACTTCTACATCGCCGATTCCGCCAGGGAAGTTGAAGATTTCAGGCTCTGAGAAGTGTTCTGTACAGAACCAGTGGCCTTCAGGATGCTCTTCGTTCTTTTCCCAGATTACTGGAGGAGCGAGGCATTCTTCGATGGTTGTCCATACGGAGAATCCGAAGTCGGAATCAGTATTTCCATAGTTGTCGCCGTCTCTTACGTCAACTCTGTCGATCTTGTCGAATAAATGCTTCTGTGCATACTTTGCAAATACGTCAGCCATGCCAGGCTCAACGCCGGAACCGCAGATAGCGATCTTGCCGGAAGCTTCCCATTCCTTCTGCTTAGCGAACTGATAGTCACCCAGCTTAATGTTGGACAGCTCGTAAGGCTTTTCTGGATGCGGTGTTCCCAGCGTCATAGCGCAGTCGAGGTAACCGATCTTGATTTCGAGGCAAGTGTCGAAAATCGTCTCGTTCATTCTTGGGTCGCAGCAGTTCATCGCAAAGTCGATGTCATGCTCTTTCGCAACAGCTTTAATGCTCTCAGCATCCATTGCATTGATGAATGCAGGTACGAATTTCCCGCCGCCGCAGATGTTGTTCGCAACTTCTTTTGCTCTGTCTTCGTTGAAGTCAGCAACAACAACTTTTTCAGCCCAGTCGCCTTCTGCTCCGGCTCTTGAAATGATTTTTGCAGCGGAGGTACCTACTCCGCCAGCGCCAATGATAAGTAATTTCATCTTTTTACCTCCATAAAATTGTTTTGAAACAACTGTTGAAACGATATATTAATTACGAACAAAACCAGCTTCGCCAGTTTATCCCCAGAAGCGGGCTTTGCCGATATAGGGAAAATACCGTTTCCGATATTTTTCTATATCAAAATAGTATCCTATTTATCTGAAAATTTCAATAAGACTTTTGCTCCAAATGTGTACTAAGTTGCGGATATGGCTATATTTTATCGATTAAAATCAGTTCCGCCCCTAAGCCTTTGAAGATAGCCCGCACGCTCAATGCATCGGAACTCACATAATGGCCAGAAGATACATTCGCCACCGACGACATACTGTTTACCAGCACTTCCCGCGGGCTAAAATCCCGGTCCGGGTGAATGGCGTCCTTAATGCGCGTCATAAGATGTTCCCGGTCTAGCCTGTAGCGCATGATCCTAAAATCACCGGAAAATCCCGTGCACCTTATCAGAAATTCGATCTCCTCTTCATAGTTTTTCACAATGCGCAAAAGATCTTCCTTCGCTACGATCTTTCGCAGGGATCTTCCGACATTCGCATCAAAGTTATATACGAGGATGCTGAGGCTGTCCAATGTCCCCGGATACCTATCCGCCGTCGTAACGATGAAATTTTCCCCAGAACAAATGATATTTTCCCCCAGCTCCATCAGCTTCTGGTACGGCACGGAAAGCACCCGGTTGACGTCCCGTTCCATGATTTCGTTCATCACTGGACTATGCTTTTCCAGCGCAGCATAATCATCATAGATATCGATATCGATGATGATCGGTTTCATCTTCAATTTATCCGCATAATCCGCATATACGCCTTTGACTTGCTTCCTGATCGCATTCTCGATCTGCGCAGGGGCGCTTTTCCTATATTTGGCCGCAATTTCCCTGCTGATGATTTTTCCAATGTACTTTTTCCTGTACTCCAGCGGATGCATCCCGAACCAATGCTCAAAATGCTTGATGTAATACCTGACGGCGGAGAACCCCGTTTCCTCTGCAATCGCGCCGATTTTGCGGTTTGTCCCCAGGAGGAGCTTTTCCGATTCCTCCACCCTGATATAGCTCAAAAGGTCCTGGAAGCTGAGTCCCGTCGATTCTTTTATGATATGGGACAGATAGTAAATGCTCAGGTGTTCCTTTTCTGCGATCTCGCTTAACGTCAGTTTCCGCGCGTAATTTTCGTACATATAATCGGTTATCCGGTTCAGCCGCCCCGCTAGGATCTTGTTGCCTTTGTTCTTGGACTCGTTTTTGAATTTGCCGTCTTCCATCACGAAATACTGGAAATCCGACATCAGGCAGGCAATCAAGTTATGGGTGCTTTCGATAACCTTGTGTTCATACCCGTACCCTTTCTGGAGCACTTCCATCATGATCCGCGCCAGGATCGTGCGCAGTACCTCCAAGCTTTCATCGCTGTCGTCTTCCATGTCGGTCACGAAAAAGTTATTTTTCAGGTTATCGTAGTAACGGGAAAAGTATGCCAGGTTCATCTGTAGCATCATGACCATGTTATCCTCGCCCGTGCTTTCAAAGCTGTGCATTTCCCTGTCGTTTAAAATGAAAACATCTCCCGTTTTCAAGGTGTATGTATAATATCCATTTCTGAGTATGACATTGCCCTCCAGCACGTAGACGACCTCCATGTCGTCATGGAAATGAATCGGATATTCACTGATATTGGCAGTAATTACATTGATTGGTAATTCATCCTTGTAAATAATTTTTTCTTTCAACATTTTTTTCTCCCGCCTTTTTATCGGTTTTATGTTAACTCCTGTTCTCGTTTGCATGACGATCTTTCAACAACCCAGCATCCGCAAAATAACGGGATCTTAGAACTTATCCACACATTTTTCGAGATTGTATACGATTTTATCCAAAGCCCGTTGTGGATAAGTGCATTTTTAACTTTGTTGAAATTTCAACGCCTACACTTGTCAAGCCATTTTTGCCGCCTACACTTATCCACAGGTTGTTCGCCTCTTATTTTAACACTAATATGTATACAATAACTTCCGTGATTTTACTGGGTTTTGTTACCATTTTCCTTTAAATACTTGCAAATGCTTGTATTTAAGGTTTTGGAAATTTTTTCTTGATACTGTGCTTTTTCTAAATTTTCCGCATCTTCAGAATTGGACAAAAACCCACATTCGACAATTACGATAGGGCTGTAAATATTGCGCAAAAGCAAAACGTCATTTTTTCCAAGTTCCGTCCGCTCTTTGCCGGTATTGATTTTTTGATTGAGGTTTTTCTGAATAATCTCCGCCGCTTGCTTGCTCTTCGCGACCAGTTTTCCATCGCCATCCGACGGGTAAAAAACCTGTGCGCCTTTTACAGAAGCATCTTGTGTAAAGCTATTCAGGTGGATGCTGACCACGAGATCCGCATGGGATTTTTTAATGATATTCTCCCTTTCATACATATCCTGTGTCTTAAGGCTTCTTATCGCACCCTCTGCATCCGCATCATAAAGCCCCTCATCACGATCCCTGGTCAAGATGACCTTGATATCCTCTGCTTCCAGCCGCTCCTGCAAGCTTTTGGCAATCTTCAAGTTAATATTCTTCTCCGCAGTGCCGCTGCTGCTTTCCGCACCGCCATCTATTCCGCCATGCCCGGGATCCAAAACAACCACGGGCTTCGCTGCCGCCTTCCATACATAAGTTGCTACGTCTTCGTAGCTCGGCATACAGAAAACCACCCACAATAACAATCCCAAAACCGCATAACCGATCGCCCTGTTTCTCATATCCCACCTCGCAAATGTCCTTATGGAATTTTATTCCTGCGAGGCAGTCCTTATCACAACAAATAAATGATTCTATCGTATAGTATACCATACCCACTCTTGCGAAAAAACAAATAAATACCGATTTGACAGCAAAAGTTTCACATATCGGGTTTCGCCGGGCGGTCCGCAAGCTGCGGCAGCCATGCAATGCCTGTGATGCTTTCACGGACTCTGCTTGTCCAGGGTAAACCCGCTCGCCGCATCGCTACAGAGGAGCAAAACGCAGATTGCCCACAAACCGCCGCCCTTGCCTGCGGCGGAAATGAAACCATCCTGGCAAGCCCCATAACGATTACATATACAGCGGCCAAACCTCTCCGCATTTTCACATATCGGGTTTCTCAGGGCGGTCCGCTGAAAATTACTTCGCTACTCCGTATGCTTCACGACAGGCAAAACATACGCCATATGCGTCCAAAGCATGAACGCATCAGCGGGAAACGAACTCCACAATGATGAAACCACATCGCTTGAACCTGCAACAATGCGTTTGGCGGCAGGCAAAACACGCCGTTTGACATTTCCTTCATTCTTATATAAAATTTTATATATTGTTATTACCACAGGAGTTTAAAATGATGAACACAACAAAACTATACCAGACAGACCGGTATTTAACGGAATGGGAGGCAACGATCACCTCCGTAACGCATGAAAAAGACACGTTGCTTTTGACCCTGGACCGGACAGCCTTCTTCCCCGAAGGCGGCGGGCAGAGCTGCGACCTGGGAATGATTGGGGCTTATGAAGTGATTGATGTACAGGAAAAGGACGGGGTGGTCTATCATACGGCCAAAGCTGCTGGCATAATTGATGCGGCTGATATTGCTGATGCGGCTGGCACGCCGGATACAGCTAATGCGGGCGATGCGGCTGGCGGCATTGCTGACGCTGTCCCGGCCTTCCCCACACAGCCAAATCCTGGCGATACCGTTTCCTGCAAGCTCGATTGGGGCAGGCGCTTCGACAATATGCAACGCCATTGCGGGGAACATATCCTCTCGGGCGTCTTTTATCAATTATTTGGCGGCGTCAACCGTGGATTCCACATGGGAACGGACTACATGACCATCGATATCAGCCTGGAAGAAAACCCCGGCATAACCGAAATCACCTATGAAGACGCCTTGAAAGCCGAATTAGCAGCGAACGAGGTCATTTGGTCAGATGCCCCAGTCACGGTAATGGCTTTTGAAACCAGGGAAGAAGCCGAAAAAATGCCGCTACGCAAGGCGTTGGCTTTCGATGAGGATATCACGATCGTATCGGTTGGCTCGGTCGAAAATGCCGCCGACTGCGTAGCCTGCTGCGGCACGCATCCATCATCTGCGGGGCAGGTTGGCTTGATCAAAGTATTCAAAGTGGAAAACTACAAGGGAATGTTCCGCATTTACTTTGAAGCGGGGCAACGCGCATTGAAAGATTATGCCAAAAAACACGATATCCTAACGCAACTATCCAACCAATATTCCTCCTCCGTTGAGGATTTTCCCGAAAAGCTCCGCACACAAGAAGAAAAGCTCGCAAGCCTCAAAGATGAGCTTTTTCACATCAAAAAGGCGCTGATCGAAAATGAATGCATAAAGCTGGAAGAACTGCTGGCACATAACGATGATGCTTCGATCGCATACCCTGTCAAACAGCTTTCCCTGCCAGATGTTTTCAACATGGCAAAGCGTTATATGGGAAAATGCAAACAGCTTATCATGCTCTATTCGCAGGCGGATACATCCTACGTCCTGGTTTCCAGCGGCAAACCCGACTGCGGTGCGCTCGTCAAGGAATACGCATCCTTTTATAAGGGGAAAGGCGGCGGCAACAAAGTTTCCGCCAGGGCGATTTTTTCCTGCAAAGAGGACGCCGATCTGTTCGCCGGGCTGATCCAGAAGCATTTGCGGTAAATAAATCGAAAGGCGGCAGGCTCAGAGTTGCAAAAGCAAAACCACAGAATCAAGGCGGCAACATCAATGCGGCGAAGCTGCAAATTTGAATCGGTGGCTTCAAAGCGGCGGTGGCGAAGCCGCGGAATTGAATCTGTAGTATCAAAGCGGCAGTAGCAACGCTGTGGAAGTTTGGTATGCGCAACGCATCTCAAATGGCAAAAAAGGAAAACCCTGTATTTTTTGCTTTTTCAGGCTGATAATACAGACTTTTTGACTATGCCTCCAGTCATACATATGCTGTATTGCTGTTTGATAAACTTAGTTTGCCGTTTTCGTGATTGTTACCGAAAATTACTGGCTAACAACAGTTTTTCAAACATTTTGCACAAAATTGCATAGGAACGCAAAAGAAAACTCTGTATAAATCGAACAAAACTGTTCATTTATACAGAGTTTTAATGATATAGCAATCCATTTTATGATATCAGGGCGTTTCCTGCCAAGAGCAAGGGGGGCAAGCTCTATGCATCCACCCAGCAAACACAAAAGGGACAGTTTGCCATGCCTTCGCATCATCATTATCATGCAAATTCATTTTTATCGGTGATATTGCACCTTCCTTTTTATTGGATATATATCGTCACATACCTTACGCCCCAACGCCTGCATTCCGCTTCGCTATCCATGTAAATGTCGATGGTGTTGCCTTTGATATTTCCGCCCGTATCCTCTGCGCGCCTTGCGCCAACGCCTTCAATATACACGTTCGTTCCCAATGGAATCACGCTAGGATCGACTGCGATTTCGCCTACCCTGGCTCTCGTTCCCATTGCCGTCCTGCCTCCGCCCGTATAAGAGTACGCCTTTACGACCAGCTTCCGGCTGTAGGTTTTTCCGTTATAATCAATCCTGGTTCCTTTAGCAATTACCTCGTCCACCGCTGCCGTAACGGATTGCCGGGCAATCTCCGTGCGGGATGCTTCCACGCCATCTATGTACGTCACTTCATAGGTAACTTGATCCTTGCCCTCCTGCCCTGGCGTCGCCACCTCGGTCGTGCCTTCCCGCAGGGAGGAATCATTTTTGGTAACGGTTTTAAATGGAATCGCCTCTTCTACGACTTCCTGCTCCACCTCCACGCGCTGGACAACGATATGAATGTCCTGCGTCATGAACGTATCAAGGGATGGCGTGACGATATCCCGCTCCCGCAATTTGACGCCAGCATCATCCAAGGCTTCTTGCACGGTATTGTCCAGTGTTTTATATTTTTTCGTCTTGCCATCTGCGGTAACTTTGAAATCGGTCGCATGATCGATTTCAAGTTTAATCCCGTCGTATATGTATGTGGTCAATGGCAAGGAGATATAATCGTCCTCGCAAAAAGCAATCTTTTCATCCTGCAAAAATTCTTCGACGGTGTATTCTTTCGTGGTAAAGCTAAATTCTTTATCGTTTATCGTCGCATAAACTTCCCTCGGTATCATCGTGGTGTAAATCAATGTAACTGCGAGGAGAATTGCAAAAGCGGCGGCAATTCCTGAACACCAGCCGTAACGTCGGCACAGTGCAAGAAATTTTTCCTTAATTTGAAACGGTGGTTTTTGTATTGCGGAGAGACCGGCCGCAGGCGATGCGGCTGTTTCAGGCAGTTGTTCCGATTCCGAAGAGCCATCCGTTTCTTGCGGGGCATCAGCGGCTGATTTTAATACAGTCCCAGATTCCGTGCTCCCATTCGGCTCGGCTTCACCCTCTGTTTTCATTTCTGAACGCACACCCGTTTCAGGCGGTTGTTCCGATTCCAAAGAGCCGTCCGTTTCTTGCGGGGCATCGGCGGCTGATTTTAATACAGTCCCAGATTCCGTACTCCCATTCGGCTCGGATGCATCCTCTGTTTTCGCTTCTGAACGCACATCCGTTTCGTGCGGTTGGTCCGATTCCAAAGAGCCGTCCGTTTCTTGCGAGGCATCAGCGGCTGATTTTAATACAGTCCCAGATTCCGTGCTCCCATTCGGCTCGGCTTCACCCTCTGTTTTCATTTCTGAACGCACACCCGTTTCAGGCGGTTGTTCCGATTCCAAAGAGCCGTCCGTTTCTTGCGGGGCATCGGAATCCGCCTGCCCTGCATTGATTTCTGGGGGCGTATCAGAATCTGGTTGGGCATCATCTGTTGAAGCCTCCGCCGCAAGCGGCGTTTCGGCAAGCGTATCGGAATCCGAACGCTGATCCGGTTTCGGGGATGCAGACGAAGCGGGCTGTTCGCTTTCCCCTGAAGATGCATCCGCTACACGCTCAAATTCTATGCCAAGCTTCGCGGCAAGCGGCTCTCTCTCCGAATCCCCACCCATTTCGGCAGTCTTCGTTGCTTCGGAATGCAGTCCGGACGCCGAACCCGCATCCGCTACGACCTGTTCCGCTTCGCTTTCCAAGACCTGCTTCACATCCACGGACTTACCGCTGCTGCCTGAACCGAATATATTTTTGATATCTATCCTCATACAGTTCTCCTAAATGTATATTTTCCAACGAATATACGCATTTTATTGTATCAAAAAAGAATAATTTGTCAAGTTTTCTGGACTGCGCCAGCAAAGGCAGACGGTCATGTTCCGAAGACAGCAAAAAAATTTTTCCAATCATTTCATCACCCAAAACATTATGCATTAAGCCAATTTAATGCTTTTTCTTTTACTTTCATATACCAATCCACTTCATTATCAGCTTTCCATACAATCTCTAATGAATAGTCAAATAATAGATTATACTATCGGGAACGTGGACGAGAATTTTCTTGACAAATTCATTTACGATCATAGGTGTTAATTCCGTTATTCCTGCATCTATACATTATCCAAATGAAATTTATGCTTTTGTTGCATAAAGTCTTCTTTTTATTACCACTACGGAAAGAATATAATTTTTGCCAAAATAAAAAGATAACAAAATATCAATAAAACGCTTGACAAATAAAAAATTTTCAAGCATAATGCTAATAAAATTAGTAATATTATTAGATAAGAGGATTGATATGGATTATAATGAATTAGCGGAGCAGCTTGTCGATATGCGCGCAAATATGCCGCAGGTCAAGCTGGAAAGAGCGATGTCCCAAATGGCAAGGGGTGAAATTCTTGCGCTGAATTATATAGCCGCTAACGGGAACAAGGTGCATCCAAAGGATATAAGCAAAGCGCTTATGCTTACAACAGCGAGAATTGCGGCAATGTTAAAATCACTTGAAAAACAAAACCTGATTACCCGAATGCCCGATACTGCGGACAGCCGCCAGGTAATTGTTGAGCTGACAGAAGCGGGCGCTTCCGTAGTTGAAGAGCGCAGGGAAGCAATGATAAAATCCGTCGCAAAAATGCTGGAGTCTTTAGGCCCGGAGGACGCAAAAGCGTATGTACGAATACAGAAAAAATTGATAGAAACAGGCGATATTTGGAGATAACACCGGCAACAAAAATAAAAGACACCATATTTTATGGAGATAAGTCCTATGCGGAAAAACGCATAGGACTTATTTTTTTGAAAGGAGAATAGATATGAACAGAATAATTGAGGTCGAACATTTTACGAAAAGGTACGGTGATTTCACTGCGGTGGACGACATTTCGTTTACTGTGGACGAGGGAAGCATTTTCGCGTTTCTCGGACCGAATGGTGCGGGCAAAACGACAACAATCAACACATTGTGTACAATTTTGGATAAATCGGAGGGCAATATTCAAATTCACGGACACGATGTTACGAAAGAAAAGGCGTTAGTCAGAAAAGATATCGGGATTGTATTTCAGGACGCAACACTTGACGAGAAAATGACGGTGGAGGAAAATCTAAAATATCACTGCGCATTTTACAAAGTGCCAAAAAACGAGGTGACAAAGCGTATCGATTTTGCGCTTGATTTGGTGGAACTGTCAGATTGGAAAAAGGCGGTTGTCGGCAGCCTGTCGGGTGGAATGAAACGCCGCGCTGAAATTGCGCGCGGTCTTGTGCATTATCCGAAAGTGCTGTTTTTAGACGAGCCGACAACGGGGCTTGACCCGCAAACACGCGCGAATGTTTGGGCGTATATTCAAAAATTGCAAAAGCAGAAAAACATTACTATTTTTTTGACAACGCACTATATGGACGAAGCGGAAGTCTGCTCAAAAATCGTCATAATGGATCACGGTAAAATCATTGCACACGATACACCCGAAAATCTAAAAAAACAATACACAAATATTGAAATAACAGCGGTTTGTTCTAAATCAGAAATGCTGCAAAGCGCATTGATGAACAGGGACGTATCATATCATACAAACGAAAACACGATAAGTTTTCAAACAAAACAGCCGTCCGAGGCATTGGAAATTTTATCGGAATGCAAAGATGAAATCATTAATTTTGAGGTAAAAAAAGGAACGCTTAACGATGTGTTCCTCGCAATCACAGGAAAGGAGATTAGAGAATAATGAACCCAATTACAGCAATCGTACAAAGAAATTTATTGAATTATGCGAGAAGCAAAGGCCGCGTTTTCGGCAGCCTGTTTATGTCAATGTTCATGCTCGTGATGTTTTCATTTCTGATGAAATCTTCTATGGGCAGCGTCAACGCACCGATGAATTATTTGATTTCAGGAGTAATCATCATGAGCGTTTTTCAAACGAGCATAAACAATTCTTCGGATATTTTATCCGACATTTCAAGCGGTTATATGAAAGAAGTCATGGTTGCGCCGATTTTGCGAAGTCAAATTTCCATAGGAAATATTTTATCGGGTGCTGTTGTCGCAACGCTGCAAGGTGCAGTTACGGCGGTTATCGGCATTATAATAGGACTTAGAATCGACGTTTTGCAAGGGATTTTAATGCTTGCGGTTATGTTTATTTCAGCTATGACATTCAGTGCAGCCGGCCTGTTTTTAGCAACGGTATCGCGCAATTCGCCGACGTTCCAGACGATAAGCTCAATGATTATGATGCCGCTCACTTTCGTTTCGGGCGCATATATCCCGACAACAGTTATACCGTCGTTTCTGTTGCCGATTGTATATATCAATCCGCTAACATATACAACTTCAATTTTCCGGTATATCGCACTCGGCGCAAATAAAATGACGGCAGCAGAGCTTGTAAACGAAGGCATAGCGTTTCAAATCGGCTCATTCACGATAATGCCCATTATGGGACTTTTCATTACGGTCCTAATCGGCGCAGTTTTCTTCGCAGTATGCGTAATGAAATTCAATAAAGCCGATTTTTCAACGGTAAAGGTCGCAAAAAATGTTCACGGAGGCGGTGCGCCTCAAAGATAGGAGGCGGTGTATATGGAGTTGAAATTTGAGCAGGTCTCAAAAAATTATAAGGAAAAAAGTCTTAAAAGGCATTTCCGTCCTTCGGCTGTTTCGGCCTATGAAAGCCGCATAAAATAAGGATTTTTGAACCTCTAAATGATAACATATCGGTGCAGGCATTTAAAGAAAAGCATCAATATAACAAAAACACGCATACTGCCTTATCATCAAGTGGTATGCGTGTTTCCCTTTACACCCTGTTTGTCGGTAAATCGTGATATTTTCAACGCTTCCTTATCACCATTCACCTAAGTGGCGGCATTTTTTCTTCAATCATGAAATGTAAACGATATGCATATGTTCTCATCCAGTGCAATCCCGCCTACGCAAGCTCCGACAAACGATACACCGCCTCCGCATATATCTCCGCCAGCTTCACCATATGATCGATCGGAATCCGCTCGTTTTTCTGGTGCATACGATCTTCATCTTCCGGAAATTTCGCCCCAAAGGCCACAGTATTTTCCACAGCCCTCGCATAAGTCCCCCCACCGATCACCAGCGGCTTGCTTTGCATATCGCCCGTGTGCCTGCGGTAAATCTCCATCAGGGTATTGATCAGCGGCGCATCCTCCGGCATATAAATCGGCTTTTCGTGCTTGCCTTTCACGATGCCCAGGCCGTACTGATCCAAGACGCCCATGATCCCACTGTAGACCGCCTCATCGTCCATCGTCACCGGATACCTGATGTTGATCGTCAGCTTCACGGTTTTTTTGTCCCAGTCTATCATTCCTACGTTGAAGACCAGCTTGCCAGAAGGTTCGTCCGCAAAAGCGCAGCCCATGTTTTCGCCATGCAGCCTGTCGCCGATATGAGTGTTATAAAAACTGATAAAATCATTCGTATCCTCGCTGGCGAAATTCAGCCTCCCAAGAAATTCCATCATGATCGTAACGGCGTTCTTTCCCTGCTCCGGCTTAGCGCCATGGGCAGAAATTCCCTGCACGGTCACCTCAAAACTCTTGCCGATGCCTTTGCAATTTATTTTACAGCCTTTTTCGCTACGGAATTGCGCGACTTTTTCCTTGAGCGTATCGTATCCTGCCCCCGTGCTATCATGCAAAACCGCTCGTGCGTGGTCTGCCACGGAATTTGCCGCAGTGCCGCCTTTGAAAGAACTCAGTTCAAGCCCTTTCATACCCATAGGGGGAAATTTCCTCACGATGTCGAAAACCAGGATGCCCATCTCGCCATGGATCGCTGGGAAATCGCCGTCAGGCGTAAACCCAAAATCCGGCTGTTCGCCGACGTTTTCCATGTAATGCTTCATCCCATGCCAGTTGGTTTCTTCATCAAGCCCCAGGATCAGGCGGATCGTCCGCTTTGGCTGGTAGCCGCAATCCTTGAGCGCTTTCATCGCATAGAAAGAGGCGACGACTGGTCCTTTATCGTCCGTCGTTCCCCTGCCCCAGACTGCGCCATCGATCACGTCCCCGCCATAAGGTGCAAAATCCCAGCCGTCTCCTTCCGGGACGACGTCAAGATGCCCCACGACGCCGACGATGCCGGATTCAGTTCCAGGAAAGTCGATATGTCCGCCGTAATTGTCCGCATTGTAGGTTTGAAAACCTTCCGCCTCCGCCATTTCCATCATGCACTGATACGCCCGGTGGACATTTTCGCCGAATGGCATATCATCCTTGGCATCGGAAACGACGCTCGGAATCGCAATAAGCTTGGACAGAGATGCTACCATCTCTGTCCTCGTTTCTTCTATTCGCTTGTTTACACTTGTTAAGATGTCCATTTTTACAGCACAGCTTCCACGGATTTCACTTCAGGATAGCTTTCCTTTAAGATTTTCTCCACAACGCCCTTGATCGTCATCTGTGCGCCCGGGCAGCCTGCGCAGTGTCCTTGCAGCCTTACTTTCACGACATTGTCATCCGTGTATTCCACGAATTCGATATCGCCGCCATCCCTCTGTAAAAAAGGCCTGATCTGTTCTAATGCATCGCTAATTTTCTTTTCCATTTCTTTTTCTCCTTTTACCATTATTATTTTCAGTTTTTTGATTTTATATGATTTGTTTCTGTTTTTTATTATGGCGGATATGCTGTGATTGTCGTTATGATTGATGCCAAACTGGATTGAAGCTTCTGCGCATATGCTTGCTAAACTGAAAGTCCTGCGGCTCTGCCGATAACCGACATTTGCCAATTTCCCGTGGCGATACCGGACCAAACCGGGTTTTTACGGATCTGCCGGGGCGTGCCAAAAGCCAGCATCCTTTTGCAAAATGCCGAATGCGGGAGCAAAAAGCAGACGTTCTGCCCTGCGGCAGGCTTCCTGCGAATCTGCCAAGCCAACTTTTTGTAAAATACCGAAGGCGGAGCGGATGTTCCATAAATGGGTAAATACCATGCGGCTAACATTTTCCAGAAAAACCGATCTCCCTGGGCAAATGCTGCACGCTTACGCAAACATTGCCCGCAAGATGCGCTGGCCTGTCCCATTCACCCGAAGTACGTGCGAACGCCACACGCATATGTAAATACCACGCCCAGCATTCGGTTTATTCAAACGTGCTTATGCTACCTCGGATTCATCGTATGCAGCGACTTGATTTTTCCATTTTCCCAAGTACTGATATATGCTGTTTTAATCGGATCGCCCATGCTGTTAAATGTGATCACCCCGGATGCGCCCTGAAACTCATGCTGTCCCGCCAATACCTCACGGACCTCCCTGCTTCCAGCATCATCATCAGCTTTATCGATCGCATCTACCGCAATCACATATGCATCATAGCCAAGCGCCACGCTGTCCTGCGGAACGGCATCTTCTCCATACTTTTCCTGATAAGCCTTTTGAAAAAGCTCCGATTCCTTGCTGATAACCTCATCCGCCGCAAAGAAATTTACAAATGCGGTATTCTTTTCGCTTACGGTATCCCCCGCCAATTCCTTGAAATCATCACTGCTCCAATCCGTATCGCCAAGAAAAATCACATCAAGTCCCATCGTCTGCGCCTGCTGGATAATGTGAACCGAATCCGTTATTTCCCCTGGCAGCAATACGCTTTTTACGCCCGCATTTTTAATAGCGGTCAACTGTTTGCTAAAATCCTTTGCGCCTGGTTTGTACTCCTCATAGACCACGATGGCATCTTCATTTTCCGTTTCGGCTTTCATCCGGTCCGTAAAAGCGGTCGTCATGGCCATGGCAAAATCATCGCCTTCTGGCAGAAGCACGCCCGCTGTGGTTTCCATTTTTTGTTCCAGCACATAATTTGCTAAAATATCACCCTGGTTGGAATCCACATAACACACCCTGAAATAATATGGGTTATTTCTCGTCACCAGCGGGTTGGTATTTGTAATTGCGATGGCCGGGATTTCTTCCTTGCTGATATGATCCCCTGCCACCATGGAATATACGCTCCCATAGCTCCCTAAGATTACCAGCGGTTTCTTGACCAGAAGTTCTTTGATGGCGGTTTCGGCGGTATAGATATCCGAGCCATTGTCAGCGTATACAAGTTCCACGATCTTGCCATTTACCGTCGGATACATCTCATGCGCTAATTCAATTCCTTGAATCTCAAGCGCGCCCGCTTCGCTGTCAGCTCCGCTCATCGGTTCATATACGCCGATCTGGATAATATTTTTCCGGTCCTGTGGTTTATCAAGAAAGCCTTCTTTAAAATTATGAAAGGTCGTGCAGCCCGTCAATACGCTTAACGCCAGGACTACCATTACTATAATGCAGATATATTTGCGATTTCCCATGAAAACACCTTTTTCGTATATTCTTTCGCGTTCGTTGTAATGTACAAGCTTGTCGAAGCGCATTTCAATGAACGCTTCCTCTCGGCAACGCCGTTTTATCCTTAGCGTTCATTATAATGTGCGAGCTTGTCGAAGCGCATTTCAATGAACGCTTCCTCTCGGCAACGCCGTTTTATCCTTAGCGTTCATTATAATGTGCGAGCTTGTCGAAGCGCATTTCAATGAACGCTTCCTCTCGGCAACGCCGTTTTGCCCTTAGCGTTCATTATAATGTGCGAGCTTGTCGAAGCGCATTTCAATGAACGCTTCCTCTCGGCAACGCCGTTTTGCCCTTAGCGTTCATTATAA
>CAMNSS010000027.1 GCA_946555345.1 uncultured Eubacterium sp.
TGCTGTTTGCGCACAACCTGTTCGTGAAGGACCTGTCGGGCAAGATCAGCCGGGACGGCAGGCAGTTCATCCGCGTGGCGGTCAGGAATACCGAGGATAACGACAGGCTGGTTGAAGCGATTGAGAATGAGATGCGGCAGGGCTAACGTGGCTAGCGGCAATGAAAGGGATTGGTGAGGATAACAGCGGACTGCGATGCGGCATCAGTTTATAATAGGGATGGCGCAGGCATCCATTGCAAAACTTCATTGTAGCGGGTCTGCTTGAAATGTGATTGTGGCAGAAATGCTTGAAAATAGCAGTATCTTGGCAAATCGTAGCCGGTCATGAGCTTGCGTCAAAGTTAGCATGGCTATGCGTTGCCGCCTTTAGCTGTAGGTGTTTTACTTGAAATGCCATTGTAGCAAGAATGGTCGAAGGCAGTGGCCGGTTTGTTTGAAATGTCGTTGTGTGTTTTGCGGGATGCGCCTTGTAATATTAGAAAACCGTAAACACTGTATTTTCGCAGTGAAAATGCAGTGTTTTTTAGTTTATGTAGATGCGGTGTGTTCCGGCATAAGTGAAAATTATATTAAGCGGTAACTTGATAAAATGAGGACTGCGTTAATCTGCGGTTTCATTAATTAAAGATGGCGCTTGTTTGCGGTTCTTTTAGCCACTTTGCAGCCAGCTTTTTTCCAAACCTTTTATGCGATCTGCCCCCGATTGCTATCCCGATAACCGTTCTTAGCGGGAAAATAATCATCAGCGCCTACAACTGCCTCATCCGTTCGGCGGCCGGCGCATATCCAGCTTTCCGCGCTTTTGCATAATAATGGAGCGCCATTTCCCGGTTGCCATTCACCTCGAACCAAACGCCCAGGTTGTAAGCCGCCTTAAACGAGCCGTTGCCGAACACGCCTTCATGTTCGGGTATTTCGCCGATTTCAAGACAGCGCAGATAGGACTGCTCAATTTTGGGAAGGTAATTTACGTATTTTTGCACATCGGAAAGGATCATCTGCATATAGAAGCTGCCGCAGGCGAAATGATAATCAGCGTAGCCGCCCAAACGGGTTTGCTCGCTTTTGATGAGTTCTAACCCTTCCGTAAAACGCTTCAGCTCCATCAGGTTGTAGAGATACGTGACAATGCCATTCGTCCTGTAGCCAGCCCCGGAACCGGGGACAAGGCGGTAAAAATCCTTGAAATAAGGATGTGCGCCTTCATAATCATGCATCAGCCACATGGTGCGGGCAATCTGGTACATGGTATAAGGGTCGTCTGGCGTATCTGCAAGCTGCTCCAGCAGGATTTTGAGATTCCGTTCCCCTTTGCCTCCTTGGAGGTATCCGTCGTGGTCGAATACCAGCGGAAGGGGTGCAATCGGCAAATCGCTGGCGACTTGTTCGTGGATGCGCCCTTCATAACGGGTTCCCTTTGGCATGAGGCGTGTCGTATATGTATAACTGGCGCTGATTTCGCCGTTCGCTTCCCGGTAGCTATCATGCCGTTCAATCGCGCCAACGTGCGTGCCTTTTTCGATAAAATCCAAAATATCCTTTTTTCTGCCTTTGATCAGGTATTCGTCGGCGTCAAGCACGAGGTTCCAGTCGCAGATGGATTGCGCCAGCGAATAATTCCTGGCGGCGGAAAAGTCGTGGTTCCATTCAAAATGGGAAATATGCGCGCCGAATTTCTTGGCGATGCTGATAGTTTTATCCGTCGAGCCTGTGTCGGTGATGTAGATTTCATCGACGAGTTTTTTCGCTTTTGCCAGGCATTTTTCCAAGGATCTTTCTTCGTTTTTGACGATCATGACCAATCCGATTGTTTTCATTTGTTCCTCCAGGTGGGTTTTGGTGTCGGCGATGGCGGCTTGCGCAGCTGCATCGCAAGCAATCTATGTGGAATTTGTGATGGCGTACAGAATATGCACAGCGGCTGCTCTGTGCTAGCCCCAGTGGCTTGTTGCACGTTTAACAAATTATATCCTGTGACAATTCGGTTATGCTATCAAATATAATACTCCATTTTTATGCAAAGCGCAACTGTAGCGGGGGTGCAAAGCGATTCCGTGCAACTGTGGCGTGGCGGGGCGTAAAGAGGAGATGTGTAATTGTAGCGGGCTGGACCGTATGCAGTTTAAGGATAGGCGTGCGGCAAGGCGTACGCTATGCGTAGCGGGCTGGATGTGTACGGTTTAAGGATAGGAGCGTGGCAAAGCGTACGCTATGCGCAGCGGGGAGCAGCAAAGCAGGAATTGTTTTTGTTGACAACGATTTTGCCTTGTGATAAGATGAAATCAGTTAAATAAGGAGCTGCCACCGGGTAGCAGCAATGCAGAGAGGGCATTCGCATCATATCGTTAGGTCTTAGAAGATATGGTCCGGATGTTTTTTTATCGGCCAGGGATCTTGCAGACAGCGGCATGGAAAAAGATGGCTGCGCGATAACTGTGTGCCGTGTGCTGGCCGTTGCGTGCTGTTTGCTGGAGGGGCAGGCACTTCTGGCGTAAATCAAGGGCTTCGGTGATTTGGAAATGTTCCGAAAACGAAGCGCAGATACCAGGCTGTATCGCTTGTGATCTGAGCGCTTTGTATCGATGGCGGCCCATTGTGCCGTTATTGCACCATTCAGGCTATGGCATTCCGTTTCTGTTTTGCCTGCATTGGGGCTGCGCCGATATTCCAAAAAAGCGGCGGGTTTTGGTACGTTCTGGGAAGCGGCAGGCTGGGATTGGTATAATCATGTCCCTGTGAAAGAGCGGAGGTTTCGTGTATCATGAAAATATATCATTCGATCCGAAAATCAGCCGGCAATTTGAACCGATTTGAAAAAAGCCTCTGGGCGGGTTCGGCTTTCGTAGTGGCCGCCTCATTTGTGCTGGCAAAAAGCGGGGACTGGGTGACGCTCGCCGCTTCCTTGGTCGGCGTGACGGCATTGATCTTCGTAGCGAAGGGAGATGTGCTGGGACAGATTCTGACGATTGTGTTCAGCGTTGTTTACAGCATCATATCGTTTTGCTTTGCATATTACGGTGAAATGATAACGTACATGGGGATGACTGCGCCGATTGCAATGCTGTCCGTGGCCACTTGGATGCGCAATCCGTACAGCCAGCAGCAAGTCAAGGTAAACCGCTTGCAGGCAAGAAGCTTTGTCATGCTGTTTATCCTGGCGGTCCTTGTGACATGGGGCTTTTACTACATCCTGGTGTATTTCCATACGGCGAATATCGTGTTCAGCACCATATCCGTAACGACCAGTTTTATGGCCTCTGCGCTGATGATGCTGCGGAGCCCATATTATGCCGTTGCTTATGCGGCGAATGACCTTGTTCTCATCGTGCTGTGGGTTTTGGCTTCCATGGAAAGCCTTTCCTATGTGCCGATGGTGGTTTGTTTTTCGATATTTTTTATCAATGATTTATATGGGTTTCGGAACTGGGTGCAGATGCAGGCAGAGCAGGATCGCAGCCGGGGTGGATGATAAAAGATGATAGAAATTGCGGCCGGGGCGAGTGATAAAAGTTACAGGCTGGATGATAAAAAATTGCAGTAGCACGATGGATAATCCCGGATTGGCGATAAGGGATAACCATAAATAAATTGTAGCAGATAGGAGGAAAAATTATGTTTCGGGAAATGCGGAGAAAAAAGCAGTTATTGTCCCAGGATGTGTCTATCGGGGTTTTGGAGCGGGGGACATCGGGCGTGCTGGCGCTATTGGGGGATGATGATTACCCTTATGCTGTTCCTTTGAGCTATGCGTATGCGGATGGCAAGCTCTATTTTCATGCCGCAAAGGCAGGGCATAAGATCGATGCGATTCAGAACAGCAGCAAGGCTTCGTTTTGCGTGATCGACCAGGATGAGATCGTGCCGGAGAAATACACGACTTATTTCAGGAGCGTGATTGCGTTTGGAAAGGTTCGTCTGCTGGCAGATGAAGCGGAGATTCGCCGCACGGCAAAGCTGTTGGCGATGAAATATTCGTCTGCTTACGAGGCTGGTATTCCGAAAGAAATCGACGCAGAATTTAAGCATCTGGCGATGATCGAGCTAACGATCGAGCATATGACGGGAAAGGAAGCGATCGAGCTGGTGAAGGGCAAGTAAAGGAAGGGTTTGAATGGATGGCAGGGAAGTGAAAAAGCGGCTTCATGGACGAAGGAGCGAGACTGGTTAGCGGCTGGCGGCCGGAAGGGAAGATGCATGGGTGCATAGGGTTGCGGCGTGGCGAGTGGGATGAAACGGGCAGATGGTGCGGGAAGGCCAAAAGAAAAGATGAGAGCGTAGCGGTGCAATAGCGGGATAAAGCGTTAAAAGGCTATAATGTTTATGAGTTAGTGCGATAAGGGGGCGGTGCGGCGTGGGAAGAAGGCTCGGTGGTGGTTTAAACCGCTGGCATGAAAACGATTTTGCGCTTTCATATTGCTATCTTATGGCTGGCTTGGTGTTTTAATCGGCGCATGATGGCTGAGCTTGCATTTTAAAGCGTTGTATTAGGGGCGGATTTAACGATTTAACGCATTGTGCCGATATTTGCCTGAAGGATTGCGCTCGCTGCGGCTTTTGCGGACGAATACGCAAATTGCAGATTGTACCCGCCTGTCACGCCGTCCACGTCCACGGCTTCCCCGATGGCGAACAGGCCGGGAAGCTCTTTAAATTCCATGGTGGCAGTGTTAATCTGGGAAAGAGCGATCCCGCCGCTTGTCGCCATGGCTTTATGGAATCCCGATACGGAGACAATGGAAAATTCCTCGCCGGTCAGTTTCCCGGCGAGTTTTTTTATGGAGTTCCCAGCCCGGCTTGTTAGGAGCTGGCAGAAACGCTTGGGCAGGTTAAATTCCGCCGCAACCACATTGGCGGCGTTCGTTTTTGTGCCGTGAAAAGCTGCTTTTAACCGTTCTGCCGCTTGCTGGTACTGGAGCGGATATAAATAGTTTATTTTCAGGATATCGCCTTGTGCGGCATATTTTGAGAGATTCAGGATGGCTGGTCCTGAGAGGTCTTTGTGCGTAAACAGCAATGCTTCGCCAGGCGTGGACAATATTTTTTTTGGTTTCTTCATTTGTTTGCGGGGTGCGCTGACGCTGGCATCAGCCTGGTTATTGCCAGCCGCAGTATTTGTGCGGGCTGTCATGCCGCTGTTGCCGTAAGCATTGCGGGACTCAGTGCTTTTACTGGCTGTCATGGCGTTGTCAGCAGTGGCGTCGGCGCAGACCGCTACACTATCATGAATGCGGGCTGTCATATTTTCATCAGGGTTTCCCTTTTTTTGCGGCGCGCTGTCTTCTTGCCCTTGCGGAAAAATGGTTACCTGCGCATTTTCGAAAGAAATTCCCGCAAGCTCTCCATAGGGATAACCGGCGACCTGGATGGACGAAAGGGCGGGATGGAGTTCACAAACCTGTATGGAAAGGTTCTTTTGCAAAACCTGGAACATAGAGCCGTCAGAGCCTGTGGATGGATAGGAACAGCCGCCCGAAGCAATGACGAGATTTCTTGTCAGGTAGGTTCTTTTTGAGGGTTTGGAAAATTCGCCATCGGATTTGCCTGGGTTTTCGTGGGATTTGCCCGGGTCTCTGTCAGTTTTGATGGTTGTGCTGGATGTGTCATTGGCCATGCCATCGCCTATGCTGGATTCGCCGCTGGCTATGCCGCTTTTGTTGCTGGTTTTTTTATCAGGAACATTTGTGGTCACGCGCCAAAGCGGAGCATGAGGCATACTGGACTTATCCGGTATTTTTGCATCACGGGAAACACTTGCTCCATATGCTGTATGCATCGTGATTGGATCATCAAGCGTTTGCTCATCATGCGGTGCATTTTCATCGAGTGCGTTTTTATTGCATAATGCTTTTTTGCCATAAGATGCTTTTTCTTCGTATAACGTGTCTGCATTTGGGTCATCCTCCCGAACGGCATATGGCGTGTCCGTATTTGGGTCATTCTGCCGAACAGCATATGGCGTGCCTTCATTTGATACCCTTTCGATTTGTGTTACAGTGTTATTATAATGTATTTCAAACCCATTTTCTTTGGTCTTCCGCATGAGCAGGTCCAGTACATCATGGGCGTCCATGGAAGCGGGAAACACTTTGCCATTGTCGCGGATTTGCGTCGGCACTCCGTTGTTTTCGAGGAAGCTGATCAGGGAGAGATTGTTGTGCTTGTACAGGCAGTTTCTGATTTTGCTGCCGTTTTGCCCGTAACGGGCGGGAAATTCCTTGATCGATCCGCTGTGGGTGATATTGCATTGTCCATTTCCGCTCATGAGCAGCTTTGTCCCTGCCTGCCCTGTTTTTTCTAAGATAAGCCTTTTGCCAGGACTGGGATATTTATTAGAAATTGGATGCTCGTCAAGAATGAGCGGCTGGGTATCTTGGAAAGCAAATGGGCGGCTGTGCTTTTCTGCGGCAGGTGTTTGTTCCGATCTTTTCCTGGCGGATACCCGGGCATTGTTTTTCTTGGCAGGATTCTGTGAGGGCTTTTCCATGGCTGCACTGCAAAACAGCCCAGACGCCCCTGCGCCGATTATGATCGTATCGTAGATGATGTTTTCGTCTGCCATATGGTATCATTCCTTTCGTATATGGGCGTGAAAGCATAGGCGTGATGTGTGATGGCGGTTTCTTTTTGCATTGCGCCCTGATTTCATGGCGCTTTCGTGCATTTGGTTGTGATGCGGTTATCCTTTCGAGCTTTCCATTTGCTCGGGGCGTAAGGCAAACTTTCAAGGCGTGCTTAGCCTGTCCAGCCGTGTATGCTTTCCCCGTTTTCCCCGTGCCTTTGGATTATACCTGATATTGCGCAGTTTCACAAGCGGCAGGGGCGGGGCTGTTTGCGTTTCTTAGTAGTTTTGCGGGTTTTTTCCTGATTTTTTGATGTGCTGGTTTATTCGTAAATGCTTGGCGAATATTGGGGCGTTCCAATTACGATAAAAAATTGGGTTGTTTCAATGGTTGCGGATGGCTTGCTGGTTTGCTGGCTTGTGGGTTTGTTGCTGGGTGGGTTCGCCTTTGTGTCGCGGGTTTTATATTTTCGTTTCTCCTGTTCCTGTTTTTTCGTGTTGCGGGCAGTTTTTGGGGAGAATTTTTTGAAATCGGGACAAGACCCTGTAAAATGCCTTTCAAATAGGCTATACTGGAGGAAATTGATATTTATCAGGAACTGAAGCTTATTGGAGGCTGGCGGCGGTTGTCCATTGCTGGAGCGGTGAAAGCCGTTCATGTTTGAAAGAGAGGGGAAAATGGCAGTTGGTATTGAGCAGGGAATCAAGCAGGAAATAAGGCAGGAAGCGGCGGATTTCATAGCGGCAGAAAACCGCCGCTATGGGAAAGCCTTGTGGCAGCCGCCGCTTATCGGATTTGCCGATGCGAAAAGCAGTTATATACAAAGCCTGAAAAAAATTGTCCACCCGAGGCATCAAATGCCGGAGGAGGTTCTTTCCGGAGCGTCGATCGTCATCGCTTATTATGTGCCTTTTGCACAGTGGCTGCCTGATTCAAACGACCGGGGGCTTGCAGATGCGAAGGGATCTGGCGGGACGTGCGCTCTTGTTCCAAATTGCAGCGGGGCAGAAAATATGCCTGCTGTTTCTGCGCAAGATTTAGCATCCGTTGAATGGGCGCAAGGATATGAGTTGACCAATGCCATGTTTGACAGGCTGAATGAACATCTGATAAATGTCGTTCATAAGCTGGGATATGAGGCGGAAACTGCCTCCGAGGCAAATATCTTTCACAGGGACCAGGTGATCAGCTACTGGTCCTTCCGGCATTTTGCTTATGCGGCGGGGTTAGGTGCTTTTGGGCGCAACAATATGTTGATTACAGAAAAAGGCTGTTGTGGCAGGTGCAATACGGTTGTCACAACATTGGACGTAGTCCCGGATCAGCCGCAGAGGGAAGAAGCCTGTTTGTTTTTCAGGGATGGACGGTGCGGCGCTTGTATCAGAAAATGCCCGGCTAAGGCTTTGACGGCGGAGGGCTTTGATCGGCATAAATGCTTTGCGCAGTGCTTGAAAAATGCTGATGTATACGATTCCTTTGGAAGTTCTTACGGTGCAGAGGGCGGCTCGGAAGTTTGCGGAAAATGCTTGTGTGCGCTTCCATGCACGCATAAGCGGCCATAGGATCGGCAGATAATAGGTATTGATAGGGAATGCGGCTAGGCAAGGAAGGCAGCCAGGGCAAGAAGCATTGCCCGATGCGGATAGGCTGCCAGGGCAAGAAACATTGTCCGATGCGAAATGTGGTTAAGTTAGGGCGCATTGCCGCCATGGAATGAGGCCAGGGAATAAATGCAATCAAGGCAGGAACATTGCCCAGCCTGAAATATGCTCAAATGCAGGGTACGGCCGAATGTGCGGCATTGCCGAATATGATTCAGACGTACAGAAAACAGATGGACGGAAATCAAAAGAAACGAGGAAAATCATGCAATTAAAAGAACTTTGCCAGAAAATCGACTATGAGGTATTGCAGGGAAGCTTGGAAACAGATATTGCGGATATCATCTATGATTCAAGGAAGATCAGCGGCGGGACGATGTTCGTGTGTATGGTGGGCGCAGTCACCGATGGGCATCAGTATATTCCCGATGCGGTGGCAAAAGGCGCTTCGGCCATTGTCGTTGAGCGGGCGGAAGCCGCCGTGCAGATTCCGGATGATATCACGGTGCTCAAAGTGGATTCTGCCCGGTATGCGCTGGCGCTCATGTCGGCGGCGTATTTTGGTTATCCGGCAGAAAAACTGACGACGATTGGATTGACTGGCACGAAGGGAAAAACAACGACCACATATATTATCAACGATGTACTGCGGCGGGCAGGAAAGAAGGCGGGCCTGATTGGGACGATTGCCGTGGTAATCGGCGGCAAGTCAACGCCCGCAAAAAACACTACGCCGGAGTCGTATGAGATTCATCGCTTCATGGCGCAGATGGTGGAAGCGGGATGTGAATATGCGGTGATGGAAGTGTCATCACAAGGCTTTAAGCTGGATCGGACGGCTGGGATCATGTTTGATTACGGCGTGTTTACAAACCTGTCGCCTGACCATATCGGTCCTGGCGAGCATGCTGATTTTGAGGAATATCTCCAGTGTAAGCGTATGCTGTTTCAACAATGCAGGACGGGAATCGTCAATCTCGATGATGAACATACGGAAGCGGTTTTGGCGGGGCATACGTGTGATTTAATCACTTTTTCCGTGCGGGAAGGCCAAGGGGCGAAAGCCAGAGTTTGCATAGGCATCGGCGCAGACGAATTTGCTGACGATGCGCATCAGGATGGAGTTCTCGGCGGTGCAGATGGAAATGGCGGGCAGGAGAGCGATGAAACCGTTGGCGGGCGGTCAAATAATTTTGCGGATTTAGCTGACGGAACGCAGCGGGATGGCAAAGATGAAGTACAGGCAATCGCTGGAATCGCTAGAACGCATGGCGGGGTTGATGGAAATAGCGGAGTCTGCGCTAGCCGGCCGCATGATGTCGTTGCTTTCCGGCGGCATGCCGATCTGGCCGCTTCGGATATTGAATTTCTGAAGGAAAATGGAAAGCTGGGCATGGCTTTTACGGTAACAGGCCTTATGGAATGCAGGGCAAAGATACACATCCCGGGTTATTTCTCCGTGTACAATGCACTCACGACGATGGCGGTATGCCATCAATTAGGCGTGCCGCAGAAAGAGATCCTGGCAGGCTTGGAAGCAGTGCAGGTGAAGGGGCGTGTCGAAATGATTCCAGTTTCAAAGGATTTCAGCGTCATCATCGATTATGCGCACAATGAGGTCAGTACGAGGAGCGTATTGGAAACGCTGAAACGATATGAGCCAAACAGGCTTATCGCGGTCTTTGGCTGCGGCGGCAACCGCTCGAAGGTGCGGCGTTACGACATCGGCCGGGCGGCAGGCGAGCTGGCGGACCTTTGCATATTGACAAGCGACAACCCGCGGTTTGAAACGGTGTCCGATATTAATAACGATATCAAGGTGGGGCTTGCGGAGCATAACGCCAATTACATCGAAATTGAGGATCGGAAAGAGGCGATTGCCTATGCGATCACACATGCGCAGCCGGGCGATATGATCGTGATGCTGGGCAAGGGGCATGAGGATTATATTGAAATCGCAGGCAAGAAATATCATTTTTCCGAGCACGAGGCGATTGCGGAAATCATGGAGGATATGAAAGCGGGGCGGCTTACGATGGAAAATCGTTATTTAACGATTGGCGATTAATGGGATTTCGGGAGAGAATCAGCGCATTTAGCCGCACAGGGCTGAATCCAGGAAGTGATGCGGGCGGCAGGGGGGACTGGCGGGGGCTTGGCAGGGAAGGCTGCTGAATGGTAATTTTCTATATTTTGCATCCCTGCATCCATTCCACCCTTTTGTAAACCCTTTCATCTCCTCCTCACATCTCCATCTCACGCCTGCCCTTTTGCAAGCTTTTACGTCCATCCTCGCACCTTCCCTTCTATTTTTCTCCTTTTGTGGGTCTTCGGTATCCTCGTTTCATGTCCACCTTGGCAGGCCTCATCTCCGCCCCTCCCCCACCCCGCCCAAATTGCACTTTTTTCAGAACATGGCAAAAAACGCTAGACAACTATACCAAAATAGTATACTATAAAGCCAAGATAACTATCAGAAAATTTAAAAAATCTGCATGAGCAGGCGTTCCGGAGGTTCATAAGCGGTTATGAACAGGTAAAGGAGGTATGTGTATGTTATTTCAAACGACAGAACAACACGAAGCGTTCAGGGCGAAGATCAGGGAGTTTGCGGAAGCAGAGGTAAAGCCGATTGCCTTTATGCTGGACCAGAACAACGAATTTCCAGATGCGGCAGTGAAAAAGCTGGCGGAAATGAACGTGATGGGGCTGCCGTACCCGAAGGAATACGGCGGCGCAGGCAAGGACATCTTGACCTATGCGATTGCGGTAGAAGAACTGGCGCGGGTCGATGGCGGAACAGGCGTAATCCTTTCGGCGCACGTATCCTTGGGTTCGTACCCGATCTACGCTTTTGGCACGGAGGCACAGAAGAAGAAATATCTGGCGCCGCTTGCAAAGGGCGAAAAAATCGGGGCGTTTGGCCTCACCGAGCCGAATGCGGGAAGCGATGCGGGCGGCACGGAGACGACGGCAGTTTTAAACGGGGATCACTATATTTTAAACGGCGGCAAGATTTTCATCACCAATGCGCCGAAGGCTGATACTTATGTCGTGTTTGCCGTTACTACGCCGGGAATTGGCACGCGGGGAATCAGCGCATTTATTGTGGAAAAAGGCTGGGATGGTTTTGAATTTGGCGATCATTACGACAAGATGGGCATTCGTTCTTCTTCTACTGCGGAGCTGATTTTCAACGATGTAAAAGTTCCGAAAGAGAATCTTTTGGGCAAGGAAGGCGAAGGCTTCAAGATTGCGATGAGTACCTTGGACGGCGGCAGGATTGGTATCGCCGCACAAGCCTTGGGAATCGCACAGGGCGCTTTTGAAAGAGCGGCAGAATATGCGAAGGAACGGGAACAGTTCGGGATGCCGATCGCATTCCAGCAGATCAATTCCTTTAAAATTGCCGACATGGCGACTAAAATCAGGGCGGCGAGATTCCTGGTATACAGCTCGGCGGAGCTGAAAGAACAGCACGAGCCTTACGGCATGGAGTCGGCCATGGCCAAGCAGTACGCATCCGATATCTGCCTCGAAGTGGTAAACGATGCGCTTCAAATTCACGGCGGCAACGGCTTCCTCAAGGGCATGGAGGTTGAACGCGCCTACAGGGATGCGAAAATTACGACCATTTATGAAGGAACGAATGAAATCCAGCGCGTTGTAATCGCTTCGCACATTTTAGGCAAAGCACCGAAACAGCAGGGCGGCGCCGTGAAACCGAAAGGCCCGATTACCGGACACAGGAAAAAGATCATGTTCAGCGAAGGAAGCGGGGAAGATAAAGTGAATGCCCTCGTGGAAGCGCTGAAAAACGATGGTTTTGATTTCACGGTCGGAATCGATATCGATACGCCGATCGCCCTTGCGGACAGGGTTGTCAGTGCAGGAAAGGGAATTGGCGAGAAGAAGAACATGAAGCTGATCGAGGATTTGGCAGTGCAGGCAGGCGCAGCGGTCGGTTCGTCAAGGCCTGTAGCGGAAACGCTGAAATACGTGCCGCTCGACAGGTACGTGGGAATGTCCGGCCAGAAGTTCAACGGCAACCTTTACATAGCGTGCGGAATCTCCGGCGCAGGGCAGCACCTGAAAGGCATCAAGGGCGCGACCATCATCGTTGCCATCAACAAGAACAAAAATGCGCCGATTTTCAAGAATGCGGATTACGGCATTGTGGGCGATGTGATGGAAATCCTGCCGCTGCTTACGAAAGCGCTGGATAACGGAGAGCCGAAGAAGCCAGCGCCGCCGATGCAGAAGATGAGGAAAGCGACGCCGAAGAAGGAAGCCCCGCCATGGACGCTGAACGTGTGCCAGGGCTGCGGGTACGAGTACGACCCTGCGGTAGGCGATCCAGAAGGCGGCGTCTCGCCGGGAACGCTGTTTGAGGCATTGCCGGAAGAATGGATTTGCCCTGATTGCGGTGCGGGCAAGGATGAATTTATCGAGAGTTAAGGCCGGGCGCTCGTGAGTCGATAAAATGGCTGACGGTTAGGTGTTGGCGAAGGCGGATTCCTGCCGCCAAGCAACGCGAAAAAGTGCCAAGAAACATTGAGAAGCGGTGAAAGCATTGAAAAATGCCGGACATACGCAAAAAGTATTTAACAATACAGAGGAGGTTTATCATGTATAACGTACGAAAGGTCACGGAGGATCTGTACTGGATCGGCGCGAACGACCACAGGCTGGCCCTCTTTGAAAACATTCACCCGATTCCAAGGGGCGTATCGTATAATGCCTATCTGCTGCTGGACGAAAAATCGGTACTCTTTGATACGATTGACTGGTCTGCGGGAAGGCAATTCTTTGAAAATATAGAAAAACTGCTTGCTGGCAAACCGCTTGATTACATGGTAATCAATCATGTTGAGCCGGATCATGCTGCTTCGATCCAGGAAGTACTGCTTCGTTATCCGAAGGTAAAGGTAATCAGCAACGAAAAGGCCTTCATGCTGATGCACCAGTTCGGATTTGGCGTGGACGGACATGAGGATGTCGTCAAAGAAGGCGATACGAGATCCTTCGGCAAGCACGAGATCACGTTTGTTTCCGCACCGATGGTTCACTGGCCGGAAGCCATGGTTTCTTATGATATTACCGATGGCGTGCTCTTTGCGGCAGATGCCTTTGGCTCTTTCGGCGCGCTCGATGGCAAGCTCTTTAGCGACGAGGTGGACTTCGACAGGGATTGGCTCGACGATGCCCGCAGGTATTACACCAACATCGTGGGAAAATACGGTCCGCACGTACAGGCGTTATTGAAAAAGGCCGGCACGGTTGACATTAAAATCGCCTGCCCGCTCCACGGCCCGGTATGGAAACAGAAGGATCTGGGCTATCTGATCGACAAGTACGATAAGTGGAGCCGCTACGAGCCAGAGGAAATAGGCGTCCTGATCGTATATGCGTCCATGTATGGAAATATGGAAAGCGCCGCCCAGGTGCTGGCATCGAAGCTGACAGCCAAGGGCGTGGAAAAGGTGGCGGTTTACGACGTGTCCAACACCCACGTTTCCCAGTTGATTGCAGAGACCTTCAAGTACAGCCACATCGTGCTTGCCTCGGTAACGTATAACCTGGGGATCTATCCGCTGATGCACAATTACCTGATGGATATGAAAGCGCTTAATATGCAAAAGCGCACCGTGGCGATCATGGAAGGCGGTTCTTGGGCGCCGAAGGCTGGGCAGCTGATGGAAGAATTTTTGGATGGCATGAAACAGATGACGGTACTGAATGAGAAAGTGACGGTGCTTTCCACGCTGAACGAAAGCAGCGAGATGGAAATGGATCAGATGGTGGAAGCGATCGCGGAGTCCCTGCGGGATGCGTAGATTGGAAAGCCATTAGATTATGGGGTGATGAGGCGCTTGCGGGCGCATATTTGTGAGCGCGCCGCCTCAGTAAACCATCTGGCCAGTTTGTAGAAGCGGCGAGCATAGGATAAACTTTATGCGGTTACCGCTCTATGTGCGGCGCATTACAGAATCTGCGATGCACCGCTGTACGGGATTTTGCATAGCTCTTATGATAGATGTGGAACGATGCATTGAATGCATGGCATATGCAGATCCTTTACGTGAAGGAAAGGCATTGGTGAAAAAACGGCGCAGGCGCGCCGTTTTTTCGTTGCGGATAAAAGGGGCTGTATCTTCGGTTTTTATCGCTTTTGGAAGAAATAGCACTGATGTGCTATTTCATTTTACTATAAATTTTTATAATATTCGTAATAGCAATAATATTAATATTGGCTTCTACAATATTAAAAATGCAGGGAAAGGTAAAGTTAAAGGAGAAAGGAGAAACGGCATACGAAATATGTATGCTAAGAACAGATCATGAAGAAAAACATCATGAAGAAAGCCGTCGTCGTAATTATGGCGCTAAGTCTCGTGTTTTCGCTGGCGGCATGCGGAAGCGGGAAATCCGCAGAGCCGTCGAATATCATCATTAAAAATGCTACGGTACATACAGTGGATGAAGAAAACCCGGAGGCTGAAGCTATCGTAATTGAGGATGGGATCATTCAATATGCAGGAGATGAAGAAGGCGTTTCAGAGTACGAAAATGATGACAGCAAGGTAATCGACATGGATGGCGGCACTGTTTTGCCGAGCATGGTAGACAGCCATATGCATCCGGCGCAGAGCGCGATATCATATTGCTTTGAAATCGGTTTGCAGGAAGTGTTTACGAAAGAAGATTATATTCAGGCCGTAGCGGATTTCGTGAAGGAAAATCCGGACCGTGAAGTCTATACCGGTTCAGGGTTCATGCGTTCTGCTTTTGATACGATCGGGCCAAGGAAGGAAGACTTGGACAAAGCAGAAGCGGATAAACCGGTAATCCTTACCTCTGCTGACGGCCATTCCGTATGGGTAAACTCCAAAGCATTGGAACTGTCGGGCATAACAAAGGATACGGAAGATCCGGAAGGCGGGATTATCCAGAGAGACCCCGAAACGGGTGAACCGGCAGGGCTGTTGCAGGAATCAGCGGCTAACCTGGTTGCAGATCTGAACCCGGAATACACGAAAGATGAATATAAGGAAGCGATTGCATGGCTTCAGGGATGGCTGAATGAAAGGGGAATTACAACGATTTATGACGCCATGATCCCAATCGATAATGAAAACTACTATATGGCATATCAGGAAATGGCAGAAGCTGGCGAGCTGACAGTCCGTGTACGCGGCGCATGGCATCTGGCTCCGGAAATGGGCGATGAGGAAGAATTGCTTGCGCTGGTTGATCAGGGCATGAAACTGTCAGAAGCGTTTTCGACTGATTATTTCCAGGTAAACGCTTTCAAATTCTTTGCCGACCAGGTTCTGGAAGAAGATACGGCTTATATGTCCGCACCTTACGGAACATCACGCGATAACTGGACCGGCCTTAAGGTTTGGGATGATGAAATCTTAGAAACGCTGTTTACTAAGATCGACAAAGCGGGCTACCAGATTCACGTTCATCAGATCGGGGATGAAGCGGCCGCTTATATCCTGGATGTCATGGAGAATGTAAGGGCGGTTAACGGAGACAATGGCAACAGGCATACGTTTGCCCATGTTCAGTTTATCAAGGATGAGGATATCCAGAGAATGGCTGCCCTGGATATCAATGCGATCATTGCGCCGTATTGGATTGCCATGGATGATTATTACTGGGATCTTTACGTTCCGAGTGTTGGAAAAGAACGGGCGGACAGCATGTATCCACAGAAGAGCCTTTTAGACGCAGGGATCAATGTCGGCGTCCACAGTGACTTCTTCGTGACCGAGCCGGAATGGGGATGGCTGATGTACAGTGCAGTAACAAGAACGCTGCCGCAGAAGATCTTTGATTTGTGGTATGAAGGCATGGACGGATATGTGAGGACTACAGATCCGAATTTTCAAGCCGAAGGGGATGAATATGTGATAGGACCGCTTAAGCCATATGATGAAGCGGTTACACTTGATGAAATTGCCAAGGCTGCAACATATGGCGGCGCATATTCCCTGTATCTGGATGAGGAAATCGGAACGATAGAAGTTGGCAAAAAGGCTGACCTGGTGCTGATGGACAGGAATGTCTTCGATGTGGATATCGAGGATGTTGCCGAGGCAACACCGATTGCTACGATCTTTGACGGCAAACTGGTATTTGAGGCAGACAAAGAGAAATAAGGCAGGCGGCTAGTCGTTTGACAACCTGCCCGTATAACGATATAATAAGCTGATGGGATACATCAGCTTATTTATTATATAGGAAATGTTGCTGTGGGAGATATCACATTCTGGGATTGTCTGGGATTCTTGGGCGTTCCGGGAATGCAATAAAGCCCGCCGCTTGCAGGGAATCGGCGAAGCCGATTTTGTTTTATTAGGGTGAAAGTTATGATAGAACCCATACTGGTCATTGCAACAATTATCATGATATTGCTGATGGGGTCAGTCGTCGTGCTGGCCGTCATCTTCGCGCAACGGAAGCGGGACGCTTTGCATAAGCATATGAGAACATTGAGCGTACTGTTGCTGGTGTATATGCTGTGTGCTTTTTTGCAGTTTTACTTTCGCTGGAATCAGTTTGGGGCGTTTTTGATCAAGGGTTTTGGTTGTCTTGGGGATATTTTTTACTGTCTGTTTATTGTGAGCTGGATTCAGATTGTGATGGAGTTTTCCGGCAAGCTGCCGCAGATCAGCGTGAAAGCGGCTGCCTGGATTACGGCGTTATATGGCATATCCGCAGAGCTGATCGTGATTTTTACCGGCAGTTACGATGCGGATATCATGTGTGTTGTCATCGCAGGTCCCGTATGGCGCAGGATTTTATTGGCGCTTAACGGTGCATATGCCATGATGGTCCTGCTGTTTGGCGGGGTGCATTTCGTCGTTTCGTTCAGAACACAGGAAAAGGGGTATCGGCGAAACGGCGCATTGTTTTTCAGCGGTATGCTGGTTCTGTATATGGTATGGGTCATGATCTTTGATTTTCTGAATGTGCATCAGATCGGCGGCTTTATCTCTACGGGGGTGGTCATTGATCCGCTGTTCATTGTCTACTGTTTTCTTGATATTGCGGTCATCTGTTTTTTCTTTAAGAAAGACCCTTTGTCATTGTTTGCCACGCAGAATGAAAACCAGCAGGAAGCGCAGCTCGTTGCTTTCGCAGGGGAAAAGTCGCTGACAAAACGCGAGTCCGAGGTTTTGGTCCTGGTATGCAATGGGATGAACAATCCGGAAATTGCGCAAGCCTTATATATTTCAGAAAATACAGTGAAGCGGCATTTGAATAATATTTTCCAAAAAGCGGAGGTAAAAAACAGGTATGAACTGATATCGGGCGTATTAAAACGGCCGTATTGATTTTATGTTGGTAAGTTTGGTTGAAAGGGGGAAAGCATACGTGATACAGTTAAAAAATGTTTCAAAGTTCTATTACAGCAAAGGGATGATTGCCAGCGGCATTTCCAAGGTCAGCCTTAATTTTGACATTGGGGAGTTCATCGTGATTACCGGTGAATCGGGAAGCGGCAAGAGCACTTTGCTCAATGTCATATCGGGGCTGGATTCCTACGAAGAAGGGGAGATGTACATTGACGGGAAAGAAACCAGCCATTACGTTGCGTCGGATTTTGAGGAGTACAGGAAGAAATATATCGGGAACATCTTCCAGGAATTTAATCTGGTGAACAGCTATACGGTTTACCAGAACATCGAGCTGATTTTATTAATCAATGGGTACAGCAGGGAGCAGATCCGCAAACGTGCGCCGCACATTATCGAGCGGGTAGGCCTTGCTTCCCATGCAAAAGCCAAGGTTTCTAAGTTGTCGGGCGGCCAGAAGCAGAGAGTGGCGATCGCGCGGGCGCTTGCAAAGGACACGGACATCATCGTAGCGGATGAGCCGACGGGAAATCTGGACAGCGCATCGGCGGAAGGCATCGCACAGCTTCTCAGCGAGATTTCGCAGGATAAGCTGGTGATCGTCGTGACGCATAATTACCAGCAGTTTGAACCATATGCGACCAGGGAAATCAAGATGCATGATGGAAAGGTGGCAGAGGATAAGCCGCTGCGGGCTGCCAGATCGGCGAGTGCGGCAAGCGAAGCGCAGCCCGCCGAGCAGATTGACGGGCAGAATGGCGCTGTGATTCGGCGGACAGAAGAAAGCTATGCGGCTGGCGCTGCCGTGGAGCAACCTGCCGATAGCACTGCCGCCAGCCGCAGCGATTCCAGCGGGCAATTCGGTGCTGGCGTTGCCGCCAGCCAGCCAACAGATGCCGCTGATCATGCGGCTCCTGCTCCCAATGCAGATTCCGTACATACAGATTCTGCTTCCCGTACCCGTAATATGCAGAGGGGAGCAGAACGAAATTTCGATATCGCCGTTAGCCAAGATGCTGCTCCCGGTTCGGTAAACGCAGAGCAGAAACCTGCAGCTGGTTCGATAGGAGTTGCCAGCCCTGCTCCCGCCAGTGCGCGGCGGGCAGCGACACACAGGGGCGATATTACAGCGACCAGCAAGATCAAGCTGGGCATCCGCAACACGTTCAATATCATTCCCAAATTCATCCTGCTTCTCGTGGTGTTCCTGTTCATCATCTTTGCGGTAACATCCCAATACACCACGCTGCAACACCAGGAGGCGGAGGAAGACAAGCTGGGATACAACAACTATTTCTATAATTACAAAGAAAACAGGGTCGTCCTCAAAAAAATCGACAACTCCGAATTTACAGCGGATGATTTTCATGCCATCGGCAATGTATCCAACGTGGAATCCGTCGTAGCCGACGACATCATGCTGGATAACACCATATACATCGAAGACGAAGATTTTTCCTACGAGACCTATCCGCGCGTCCTCGGCGCTTTTGACGGAACGCTGGCGGCAGGCAGGATGCCGGAAGCCGAAAACGAAGCGATTTTGACGTCTTACAAGAACGAATACGACTTCAACGAGGAAAGCATCGAAAATTTGCTCAATAGAACCTACAAGGTGACGCTGGGCGAAGACAAAGAAATCGCCCTCACGATCGTCGGCTGCGCCTATAAGCCGGAGACCGACGAATACGATTATTATATGTATGCGGGCGACCTTTTCATTACGGACCAGCTGATGAACACCATACGCAAGGAGGTCTATAATACCAACAGCACCGTTACGACCACGATCAACGGAAAAGAACAGCAGTACCAGGAAGGCAACCCGTTTTACCGCATCGTGCCGAACGGCCGCATTGCCGCCGGAACCGCCCTGGCTTTCGAGGATCTGAATAACTTTTACAAAAATGGAAAAGCAAAAGACCAGGTGATCACGGTAACGGCAGAGAACATCTACTACACCCAGTCGGTCAACCTCAAAATTGCGGATCTTTACAACAAAAAGACCTTCACCGCCAAAAGCGGGGTTTCCGATTACGATACGCATAACGGGACGATTTACGTCAACCAGGCCGATTATGATGCGCTTTTCCTCAAAGGAAACTACCAGGCGACCGTGTACGTCAATGACGTGGAGCAGATGGATGAGACTTTAAATGCCCTTGAAACGATGGGGTATATTACGCTTCCGCTGAAAGAGACGCTCATCCAGTTCATGAATGACCTCGGCGGGATTATCAAAGTGCCGATGGCAGTGATTTTGACGCTGGCGGTTTTCCTGATTGCTTACTTTGTCATCCGGCTCATCCTCAAATCGCGCTCCGTGTACTTCACGATTTTGCGCATGCTGGGCATGGCGCGCCGCAATATCCGCCGCATCATGGACGTGGAAATGCTGCTGGTAAGCAACATCGCCTACGGGATTTTCCTCGTCTGCGTGGCGCTGGTCAAGGAAGGCTACATCAAAGTGCAGTACATCATGGACCTGATCCAATACCTGCGCGTAGTCGATTACGTGGCGCTTTACCTTATCATCCTGCTCATGGCGTATTTGATTTCGGGCAAATTCGTGCGGAGCTTGTTTAAGAAAACGGCAATGGGAACGTATAGAGAGGGGGATCAGTAAATGGTACGGCTGGAGCAAGTCAACAAATTTTTTAACAGAAGGAAAAGCAATGAGATCCATGTGATTAAAAACACCTCCCTCGATATGGAAAGCAGCGGGCTGATTGCGCTTTTAGGCCCTAGCGGGTGCGGGAAGACCACGTTGCTGAACGTCATCGGCGGACTTGATAAGGTCAACGGCGGGCGCGTTTACATCAACGGGCAGAAGATTACGGGGCGCAGAGCGGGCAGGGTGGACAAAATCAGGAATTTGAACATCGGCTACATTTTTCAAAACTACAACCTCGTGGACAACATGACGGTCTTTGATAATGTGGCGATCGCGCTCAAGATGGTAGGCGTCAAGGATAAGAAGGAGATCGAGGAAAAGGTCAATTACGTTTTGGAAAAGGTGGGTATGTACCGCTACCGGAACAGGTATGCGGATATGCTTTCCGGCGGGGAGCGGCAGCGCGTGGGCATTGCGCGGGCGATTGTCAAAAACCCTGCCATCGTGATTGCAGATGAGCCGACCGGAAACCTGGACAGCAGCAACACCCTTGAAATCATGAACATCATCAAGGCGATTTCGGCGGAAAAGCTGGTGATTTTGGTGACGCACGAAAAAGAACTGGCGGATTTTTACGCATCGAGGATCATCCGCATCGTGGATGGCGCGGTGGTTTCGGACGAGGAAAACCAAAATGTCGGCGCGCTCGATTACCGCATCGAAAACAAGATCTACCTTGCGGACATCAAGGAGCATAAACGGCTCAAGACGGGCAATTACAATATCGATTTTTATAACGACAGCAACAGCCGGGTGGCGCTCGACATCGTGATCCGAAACGGCAACATTTACATCCAGTCAAAGGATGGGGCGGACCGGATCGAGGTCGTGGATGAAAATTCCGGCATGGAGCTTGTGGATGGGCATTACCGCCAGATCACGCAGGAGGAAGCAGCGGAAAACAGCTTTGAGACGGAAAAACTCGCAGCGTCCGGCGTGCGAAAGTACAAGTCCATTATGAGACCGTTTGAGCTTTTGTACAAAGGCTTCAAGACGGTGTTTAACTATAATATCCTTAAGAAGATCCTGCTGGCGGGGTTTTTCATATCAGCGATGTTCATTACCTATTCGATCTGCAATATCTTCGGCGTGATGAACATCACGGATGATGAATTTGTCACCGTGGATAAGTCGTACCTTACGGTTGTCAGCAAAAATGTCAAGGTGGAAAATTACCTCAGGTACGAGGCGGATGAAAATTTCAATTACGTCATGCCGGGGGATTCGAAGATTACGCTGGATATGCCGTTTGACGATTATTTTCAGACGAAGTTTTCTTCGGCTTCCCTCAGCGGTTCTTTATCGGATGCGGGGAAGCTTGTGGCGGGCGATACGCTGTACGGCAGGCTGCCGGAAAACGATTATGAGATCGTTGTGGATAAGATGGTGCTGGAGCAGGCGATCGAGGAGCAGGATACGAAAGGCGCAGGCTATGGGACGGCCGATAAGTTCATCGGCGGCGGCATCAAGGTGGAAAATATGCCCGAGCTGGTGATCGTCGGCGTATCGGATTTTCAAAGCCCGTGCATTTACGCGTCGCGAAACATCTTTGTGAACCTTTTGGCGAATACGGCAAGCTCGGAAAATGGAGAAGAGGCGCAGGCGGCAGACCAGGCGGAAGGCGCAGGGGCGGGCGCATCCGTGATCGACTATAACTTAAAGGCGGCGGATGTGACGCTGACGAAAGGCGCATGGCCGGTGAACGATTACGAGGTGATCGTCAATGAAAAGAACAAGGATGCGATGAAGCTGGGTAAGGCAATCCCGAAAAAAGTCAACGGCGTGAAGCTGACTGTGACCGGGTATTATTCCGATAAGAAGGACAGCGACTTTTTCCTCGTGAATAACAACACGGTGAAATACAACCTGATCAAATCGAAGGCCAATATCACGATCTGTCCTTTGGATAAGGATGTTGCGATTTCGCAGCTTCAGGCGGAGAGTGTAAACGTGCGGGACACCTATGCGGAAAGCGAGAAGAAATACAAGGAAATGATGTGGCGTTCGATCTTCTCTACGCTGGTTATGGCCGGCGTGATTTTGCTCATTTCATTTATTGAAATTTTCCTGATCATGCGGGCTTCCTTCCTTTCGCGGGTCAAGGAGATCGGCGTTTACCGGGCGATCGGCGTGAAAAAGAGCGATATCTACCGGATGTTTACGGGCGAGATCATCGCGATCATCACCATCGCTAGCCTGCCGGGATTCGCATTCATGTCGTATATCTTGTATAAGCTGGCGAACATGGAGTATTTCTCCGATATGTTTTTGGTTACGCCTGCGATCCTGGGGCTGTGCCTGGCGGTGATCTACGGGTTCAACCTGGTGTTCGGGCTGCTTCCGGTGTTTAGGACGATCAGGAAGACCCCGGCGGCGATTTTGAGCCGGACGGACGTGAATTGATGGGAGATCATCTAAATCAAAAAAGCAATAAGGAAGCGATTTCTCGCTTCCTTATCTTTTGGCGGAGGACATGGGACTCGAACCCACGGGGCTGTTACACCTTACTCGCTTTCCAGGCGAGCTCCTTAGCCACTCGGTCAA
>CAMNSS010000028.1 GCA_946555345.1 uncultured Eubacterium sp.
CCTGTGCGCCCGTCCCCAGCACCAGTATTTTCTTGCCCATTGGTTCCATCTCCTTTTCCATTTCTCTCTTTCACTCTTTTGTTACTGCTTTTTATCACTTTCACTTAAAACTCCATATGGAAATTTCAAGCGAAGCTATCCAATTTTTTCATAGAACAAAACCAGCTTCGCCGATTCTTTTCCAGCGGCCGGTTTTGTTGATATCCGCTGAATCTCAACCGAATATTCAGGAAAGCTCCCAGATGTCCACTGGATATCTGGAGCAAACATAAAATATCAAAAACGATATTTCTTATAGAATAAGCGAAACCCTGCACAGCGATATGCGCTGGTCATGCCTTGCAAAACCCGCATATCGGCAGCCTGCTTAAGCCGCCCAGGCATAGCGAACGCCAATGCGTGAAATGACAGCCGTTTTGCCGCCTGCGCAAGGTTTACTTAATCCATTTGCCTTCAAACATGACAGCCTCTGGATCAATCGTGTGGATTTTCTCCAGCGGAATCTCGAAGATATTTTTATCCAGCACGACCAAATTCGCCTTTTTTCCCGCTTCGATCGAGCCGATCTTATCGAGCATCCGCATCCTGTAAGCATTATTGTAGGTATACCCCTTGATTAACTCCCGAACGGAAAGCTTCGCCGCTGCCGGCGGCCTGACGCTTCCCGCAAACCGTTTTGAGTCAAGCGGCGCTTCCAAATCGACTCTCGTCGCCGAGGTCTGTATGCCGATATATGGATTTGCCCGGTTTGCCTCCGCATAGCTGAACACGTCGCTGGAATATCCGACCATGCCGCCACCTGCGATAATTTTCGTAAAGTCATACATCGTATCCCAACGCTCCCGGCCCAGGTACTCGATCGCCGCTTCGCCAAAATAGCCGCCTGCCCAGTGCGTCGTCCAATCGATGAAAATGCCAAGCTCCGCCACCCGTTTCATATCATCGGGATGTATCAGCTCGCAATGTGCAAAGGTGACGAAAATACACCAACCCTCGCCACACAGCTTCTGTGCATTTTCCACGGCATTACAACATATGCGGAACGCCCTGTCGCACACGATATGCAGATGCAAGTCGATTTTTTCTTCATTGAGGCGGACCATGGCCTTGGTCAATTCCTCCTCTGTGATATTCAGAAAGCCATAATTTTCACCGGCCGGATCATTTTGAAACGCTTCCAGCGAAGCGCTGTCACCCATTTCATTCGTGCCGTCCACGAAGCATTTCACCGTATTGATGCCCACATGCTCCGTCGTGTATTTTGCCTGCCAATCCCGCACCCTTGCGATCGCATCTTCAAGCTCGCGGAAATTGCCCATGATGCTCGCGCCCTGGTAATACATATTCAGCTTTCCAGCCTTGTCCAGCCCATAAAACAGCTTCATCGCATTTTCATTCTCGGTAAAGCCATCCATCAGGCAGATAACGCCTTTCTCTTTCAGGGAATCCAGGAAAGGAGCAACCGATTCTTCCTCCGTTCCCTCAGGCGGATACCAGCCGAGCTTTTCATAAATGCCGAAATCCCCGTCAGGACTAGCCTCCAAAGCCCACCCTGTCGGCTCTCCATCAGCATTGCGGATGAACTCCGCTTCCCCGATCGGGCTTCCTGCTTTGCCGCTCCCATCCCGGACGCCCAGCATATCGATAGCCATGGAATTGTACCAGCAAGCATGATCCGTAAAATCCTGAATGCGGGCAGGCCTGTCGGAAATAACCGTATCGAGCAGTTCCTTCGCCGGGCCCTTCGGGCCAAAGGTTTCCGCATGGTAACATTCCCCGTAAAAGTACGGTACATCTTCTTTCGGATTTGCATCCGCATATTCCTTGATCGTCTGCAAAAGCGCATCTTTCTCATAGACGCTCGGCATTCTCACATGCCATATCGTTTTGGCAATCGTGATCGGATGCGTATGCCCGTCGATCAGCCCGGGCAGCACGAGCCTTCCGCCAAGATCCTTCATCTCCGTATGCCCGCCCTGAAAAATCCTGCATTCCGCCAGCGTGCCGACGCAGAGAAACGACCCGTCCGCAATCGCCGCCGCTTCCGCATAATCCGTGTCATAGCTCGTGTAAACCAGCCCGTTATAAATAATTAAATCTGCTTTTTTCATCTCTCGTTTTCCTTCCCGTCATACATAGCCATCCATATCGCCAAACATATTTTCGCCGTACAAAACGCTAGCCAGCAAATAGCAAAAACGCTTCCTGGCATCCTGCGAAAACTGATCGGCGTTCGCTGTGCCGGACAACAAACAGAATGCCCGCCGGTACGTCTTTTCCCGCACAACTGCACTGCCGCATTCTGCAAGACTGCCCGTTTTACAAACCTGTCCTCCCCGTAAAGCTAGCGATTCCATGAAGCTGCGCTTTCTCCTAAACCGTCCTTTCCGTTAAACCGCCCCTGTGTGAAGCCATCCGCTCCGCTAAGCTGCCGAATCTGTTTTCCTGCCCACCGCCAGCAACACAGCGCCCAAAACAGCCGCAACCGCTCCGCCGATCTTTCCGGCCTTGATCATCAGCCAGAAATCGCTCATCAGGAACAGATCGCCATACAGATCCGCATAGTATTCGGCGCCCCAGCTTCCTTCGTACCAGGAAAGGAAAAAGCTTCCCAAGAATGCATAAATGCCAAATGCCAGGGCAAACGCACCCAGTCTCTGCAAATCGCCCTTCGCCAGCTTCGTCTTCGGATTGAGCGGGTACTTATCCGCATCGATCTTCGCCAAACCGCCGTAAAGCAGCTTGAAAATGATATAGAATACAGCGCCAGATCCGATCGAGGCGAAGCCGAGCAGGAAGTACTCCGTTCCGTTGACCAAAAGACCAATCACTGCGATGATCATCGGCGCTAAGGCATATACAGCCACCTTGAAATTGCTGCCTGCGATATACCAGCAATCCCTTTTTTCCACAGGGTACATCTTTCTGATTTTAAGAAGCGCAATTCCCAAGATCACATATACCATCAGCGCCAGCGGCCCGACGATCACGAGCAGTACATCGAAATTGAAATTCATCATGAACGCTGTTACAAGACCAAGCAATAAGATGGAAAGCACCGGCACGCCGCGCTTCTGGCTCACCTTCACGAGAAATCCCGGACACAGATGGTCGTCCGCCATCACGAAAAACCCGCGCGAGCCAGCTGCAATGTATGAATTGAAAATCGCAGCCTGGGAAGCGATCGCTACCACAAGAAATGCGACGCCCCATCCATATCCGAGATATGTGGATAATACATCGCCATATCCCAATCCTTCCGTCCCCCAGCCGCTCCACGGGCCTACAGAGACCAGCCCGGCAACCGTTGGCAGGATATAGCTGAGCGCAATCAAAGGCATGGCAATGCGAAATCCCTTCGGGATCACTTCCGGATTTTCGATTTCCCCCGCCATATTGGATACGCATTCATAGCCGCAATACATCCAGATCACCACGCAGATGCTGCCGCCCAGTGATTCGAGGATGCCTGCGCCCTCCGGCGTGAACGGCTGTACAGGGCTGTATTCCCAGTTGGCGAGTCCAACGACCGTCACCAGCGCAAACGCTGCCAGAATCAGCACGGATAAAATCGTATTGATGGCGCTCACTTCTTTTAACCCCAGCAGATTGATGATGATAAAGATACAGACGATCGCAAGCTTGGCGAGGAATCCGATCCATGGATCGCTTAAAGCCGGTATGTAATCCGCCGCATAGTTTACAATCAATACCACATAAGTCGCAGTGGAAAGGTAAATGGAAAGCGTTCCCCACCAGCCCATGCAGAAACCCCAAAATTCCCCCAAGGCTTCCTTGACCCAGACGTAAATCCCGCCCTCAGATGGCATCAGCGCCGAAAGCTCGGACACAACCTTGCTGATCGGATGCGCCCATATGATGGCGAAAATGACCAGCATCGCCAGCGTCATGCCTGGGCCGCTCATTGAAATGATTTCTTCAATGCCAAATGCGCCTGCCGCTACCAAGCAGAACAGCATGAATGCGATTTGAACCGGCTTCATGGTATGCTTCTTTAACCCAGCAACACCGTCTTGCCTAATTGTTTGACGTTCCATAAGACATCTCCTCCCGATAACAAAAGAATAGATTATTTCGCTGCACTTCTATCGTACAGTTCCTATGCGGCCATGACGATAGCTGTTTTTTATCACTATTCGTTATTTTTGGATAATAATTGACTATAATTTCTTCTTATTATATGATAGAAGCATGGATATTCGAGAAAACACCATTCCCTATAAAAACGATTTGCCTTATGCGGCCACGCTGTGCCGCATTGCCCATACCGAACCCCATTACCACGCCAAAGAGCTTGAATTTGTATTCTGCCTGGAAGGGGAGGTCATGCTTGAAGCAGGCCATCAGCATATCACCGTTAAAGCGGGGGAAATCTTTTCCGTGGATTTCCGGGACATCCACTATCTCAAAGCGGACGCCGATAACCTCGTCCTGCTGTTTCATCTGGATTTAAGCGCACTGGATATGCCATGGGCATTTTTAAAAAACATTTTCTTCGCCTGCGAGAGCATCCATTGCCAGCCTTACCAGCAGAAAGCGATGGAAGAGGCCAAAGACATCATCCTGTCACTGTCCTGCATCCTGTACAGCCACCCTGGATATCATTTCCCCGCCGAAAACCTCCGCCGCACAGCAAACCGCCTCCTTTCCATCCTGACCCGCTACTTCAACTGGTTCAACTACAACAACCAGGATGAATACATGAACATGAACAGCTACAGCCGCTATCACCGCATCCTCACGTATTGCAACGAAAACTATATGAATAAAATTTCCATCTCGCAGTTAGCGGCCAGGGAACACGTAAACGTCAACTACTTTTCCCAGTTCATCCGCAAAACGGTTTTTGAAAAGTTCAGCAATATGCTGAAATACGTCCGCTGTTACGAAGCGGAACAATTATTATTGAAAACCAACCTTCCGGTTGCGGAAATCTCATATAAATGCGGGTTTTCCGATCCCAAGTATTTTTATGCGGCGTTCAAGGGCTGGTGGAACTGCACGCCGACCGAACATCGGAACAACTACCGCGAATACCTCCGATGCACCGCGCCGCCTGCGGTCATCGAGGGAGACGAAGCTGCCCGCCTCATCAAGGAATATCTCACCAAATGGACGCTGGAAAAAACACTAAAGGCTTAATGGGCGGATACCAGGAAATAAGACAGAAGCCTTGCGGACAGATGCTAGCCAAAAGCGGGAAAAGAAAAAGCGCAGCGGCCGGATGCGGGCAAAACGGGCGGATTGCGGGGTGCAGCCAAAAGCACAATGACCGAATGCAAGCGCAAGAACCAGAAAAAACAACAGCCGAATGCAAGCAAAACGGGCGGATGCGAGCGCAATAACCAGAAAAAACAGCGGCCGGATGCGGGCAAAACGACCAGATTGCGGACTCCTGGCCACCATGTAAAAACCGAAACAAAATACTAAAACTCTGCATTTTTTGTTGTTTTTACTTCCAATATACAGAGTCTGCAAAGAAGCACAATTGCTTCACACAAGGTTGATCGGATTGTTTTGGATTTATTTGCTGTTTTGCAAACAAATTTAATATTTATTTGCTTATGGTTGTGAAGAACTGCTGTAAACACCCTGTTTTTACTCTACAAAAGCAAAAAGAATAGAAGCGATACAAAAAAACCCTGTATAAATTAAGATGAATTTTTTCATTTATACAGGGTTTATGAATTTTTTGCAAGCATTGCAATCAACTGCATGGAAAGCCGCCCAAAATTTTTCAAAAAATAGTTTCCTTGAACAAAGACCCACGATAAGCCTTGTCCTGGCACGGCCAAAGCTATGCGCAAGCAGAAGGCTGAATGCACATCCACGCTTTGCAAAACACAGCGGCCAGCCACCACGCACAACGGCTAGCGTTACGGGCGCAACAGCCAGAACCCAGGCTTTTTCCACAGAAGATCCACCACCCGCGCCTTGCGGCTGGCCGCCTGCTTTTACACTTACACCTTCGTTCTAAACAATCCATGCCTGTTGCAATAAGCATAGATCCATTTCACGCGGCTGCGCTTAATCCGCGCCTCGGCCTCGCCTTCCGGGTACAATTTTACAAGCTGTATCCCCTGATCGGAAATAGCCGCAAAAAATGAAATGTAATGATCCTTTGTCATCGGATGGCTGGCAGCCACATAATATTCGTCTTCGATTTCTTCCACTCGGAGCAAATGCTCCTCCTCTGCCTCTTCCGGCAAAAGCGCAGGAAGCGTAATCCCGCAACAGCTAACCACGGCCTTGCCAGAAGCATGGATCACATTCCCGCAGACAGGACAGACGTAAAAAAGCGTCCGCATCATATTCGCAGACCTGTTTTCATTGCGGATATCTTCGCCCGACAACAGTTCTATCACGGAAATCCCCAACGCCTCTGCCAGCGGTTCCAGCAATGTGATATCCGGCAAGCCCTGCCCGGTTTCCCACTTGCTCACAGTCTTGCCACTGACGTAAATCCTCTGTGCCAACTCCTCCTGCGTCAATTTTTTGTTTTCGCGAAGCTTTCGTATGACAGCTCCGGTTACATATTTATCCATTTTGTGTTTCCTCCTTTACGAGACCATGCTATCATGGAAATGGCGTCCCCCGCAACCTACGCTCCGTAGAGTTTTCCGTACTGCTGCACAGGGAGAACGCAAATCCTCCCGCCGCACCACACAGGAGCGCTCCACCCTGACCGCAAAATGCCAAACAAAACATACCCTGCGATTCTGGCATAAGGGCAGAAAAAGAACCCGCAAGAAAGAAGCCTGCAAGAAAAAACGCAGTCCGCAAGAAAAGCTCCCACAAAAAAACAGGTTACAAGAAAACGAGCCATAAAAGAAAGACCCGCAATGAAGTGGGGCGGCATCAATCAAAACAGGGCAGTGAAAAATCTTCCCTGCCCACTCGCCTTTTCGCTTGTCTGCCTCCTAGCCGCCTATTTTATTCTGCGGCCTTCACCCTGATCAGGTTCGTCGTTCCCGATACCTGCATCGGCATCCCTGCACTGAACACCATGCGATCGCCTTTCTTGACAAAGCCCATGCGCGCCACGCCGTCCGCCGCTTGCTGCATCAGATGATTCCAATCACTGCTGCATTCCGTAAGCAACGGATACACGCCCCATGTAAGCGCTTGCTGGTGATACGTTTTCGCCTGCGGCGTCGCCGCTATGATCGGCGTATTCGGTTTATATTTTGCCATCATTTCGGCAGTGTAGCCCGACATCGTTACCGCTATGATCGCACTGGCCTTGATATCCCTCGCCGTGGTACACGCTGCATGCCCGATCGCATTCGACACATCCTTTTCGTCGGACTCCACCTCCAAAAATTTGTATTGGCTGGCCTCTTCCGCATCTGCTTCCGCCTGTTTCACAATCCTGGCCATCGTCTGCACCGTCTCGGCCGGGTACTGCCCCGCAGCGCTTTCCCCCGAAAGCATCACCGCAGAAGTCCCATCGAAGACCGCATTCGCTACATCGGTGATTTCCGCCCTGGTCGGCGCAGGATTTGCAGTCATGGACTCCAGCATCTGGGTAGCCGTTATCACCGGTTTCCCCGCCCGGCAGCATGCCTTGATGAATTTCTTCTGAATGCCCGGCAGCTTTTCCAAATCCACCTCGACACCCATATCGCCTCTTGCCACCATAATGCCATCCGATAACTGCAAAATTTCCTCGAAGTGGTCAATCCCTTCCATGTTTTCGATCTTTGAAATGATTTTAATCTGCCCGCCGCCATTTTCATGAAGAAAATCCCGCAACAGCTTTACGTCGCCGCCGCTTCGCACAAAGGACGCCGCCACATAATCTACATCCATTTCGATTCCAAAGAGAATATCGTGCTTATCTGCCTCACTGATATATTCCAAGTCCAAAGAGCAGCCCGGGATATTAACGCCCTTCCTGTCGCTGGCCTTCCCGCCGGAAATAACCCGGCAAACCACGTCCGTTTCAGTGGTTTCCAAAACCTCCAGCCTGATCCTGCCATCGTCTATGAGAATTTTCGTCCCCTTTTCTACCTGGGAAGGCAGATCCTGGTACGTAATGCCGGCCCGCTCCGCTGTTCCTTTGACATCTTCGGAGGTCAAGGAAAAAACCGCTCCCGCCTTCAATTCCGCACTGCCCGTTTCAAAATCCTTCAACCTTATTTCCGGGCCTTTCGTATCGAGAAGCACCGCAGCGGGCAGTTTCAGTTCATCCCGCACCTGCCTGAACGTTTCGATTTTTTTCCGGTGCTCATCGTGCGTCCCATGGGAAAAGTTCAACCTTGCTACATTCATGCCTGCCATGAGCATCGCTTTCATAATCTCAGGGTCACTGCTGGCAGGTCCCAGCGTACATACGATTTTCGTCTTTTTCTGCATCATTTTTTCCTGCATCCTTGCATACCTCCGTTATCATTGCCACACGCTTCCATCCTTGGTACGCCGCCGCTCACAGCGCACTGCTTATTTTAACGTACTTTCCATTTCAATTCCGTCTGCTTGCCACTCTAAATTTAAAATGCAAAGCCTGTCTTCGCACTTTCTTTATAGTGTCTGTACCGGATAAAATACTATACGGTTTTATTATACGGATATCCTTGTTTTAAATCAATTATTTCTCTTTGCATAAGGATATCCGCGCGCTTGGAAACAAACAAACGCTACGCCCTCACCGTTTTCGCCATGCTGCAAAAAAGCAAAACGCGGCAATTTCGATGAAATCAAAACTGCCGCATTCTGCTTTTAGCATTTTTAGTTTTTATAGCACTTATTGTACTAACTAGATTATTTTAGTCCATTTTACATCCCCATATTCTTCCTGTCAATAACAATTCAGCAGATTCTTTCATTCTTTTTCCGCCGCTGAAAAAGCATATTGCGCCAACCCCTGCTGTTTTTCAATCCTGTTTTTCTGATATCACGCACCCTGAACCATATTCTGGTTTTCGTTCCCTGGATTTTGCAAAAGCTCACTTGTTTTAGGGAATTTTAGAGGAAAACGAGGGCATCGGCGTGCCTTTTGTCATGGCAATATGACAGGCAGCATGGCAGTATCGCAATACGACAAGCAGTATCATAACATCACACCCCGCAAGCAATCGCCAAAAAATGAGCTGCCACACCAAGAATGAATCATCCAAAATATGGCGTACGATCCCGCTCGTTTTACCGTATCCTGCACTTCTTCCCCTTAATGTAACAGCCCTTTTTATACAATCTCTATGAAAAGAAATTTATTATGGGCAATGAATTAATTTTTCCAGCGGCTTTGCATCCGCAATGGCCTATCGCACCGCATCCTGTTGCGGCAAACGATTGCTTTGCGCCTTTCATGCACTGCGCCCTTTTGCAGCAAATCATCGTTTCGTTCCCTTCACGCATTATGGCAATCTGCCGCTTGGCATTCTTTTGCAACGAATTGATTTTTCGGGGGGCAAAGCCTTACCCAATCACATTCCCGGCCTCGCTCAAATCATCACCAGCATTACAGTCCCAATTCCGCCAGCGTCTCCTTAACGAATTGCTCATCGGTCCTCGTTTCATCGGCCAGGTACGCCAAATCCTCCGCCGTCAGTTCAGCGGCTGACGCCACCTTTGCAACCGCCTTTTTAATGTACGATTTTCGCAGGTGGCCCAAATCCATATCCTGGGCGGCGATCAGCCCCGGATCGGACGGAAGAATCAGGTTTTCCCCTGGCTTATCTTCCTTGTTCGGATCGCCAAAACGAATGTCAATGCCATTATGCTTGGCGAACGTCATCTGCGGCTGGATATGCTTGCCCGCGCCCGTATATTCCGTTTCGCTGACAACGATCACCTGATCCTCCGGCATTTCCTGCGCCAGCGATAACGCCGCCGCCAGCGACGTATTCCCCGCAGGTCCCTTTTCAAGGCCCTCCAAAACAGCCAGCGCTTCCGTGATATACATCACATCGCCCTGCTTCACGGTCACATAACGATCCATATAACGCAGGACACGGCCAGCGCTGCGAGGCGTATCGCAGTTATCCGGATCGGAAGCGTGCGGCACGCCGAAGCCCGTATGGCCTGTCGTGCATGATTTCTTGTTAAATTGGGAATCGGACGCCATGTGCAGGCCAGTCAAATCGATGGAAGCCCCCACGACCTGCGCTTTGCATCCCGCTTTGAGAAGGCCTCTGGCAGTCCCTGTAAGCATACCGCCGCCGGCATAAGTGCAAAGCACCATTTCCGGGTCTTTGCCGATTTGCTCACGGCACTGCATGGCGATTTCATAACCCAGTGTTTCAATTCCTGCGATTCCATACGGCGAATACAAGGAAGCGTTAAAGAATCCCGTGTCCTCCAGGATGGACAGCATCGTATAAAACAGCTCCGGCCCGACGGTAAGCTGGACCACCTCCGCGCCGTAAGCTTCACACGCACGCGCCTTTTCGATGATTTCCGGCTGTCCGACGCCCTGGGAATCATAACATTCCTGCACGATGATGGATTTTAAGCCCTGCATCGCCGCCTGGGAAGCGACAGCCGCACCGTAATTTCCCGATGTCGCCGCTACGACGCCCTTATATCCCAGCCTTTTCGCATGCGCTACCGCACAGGCCGCGCGCCTTGCCTTAAAAGAACCCGACGCATTCGCCGCTTCATCCTTGACGAAGATGCGCGCGCCGTACCCAGGTTTTGCATATTTACGGGCCAGCGCAGTCAAATTGCGCAGTTCCAGAAGCGGCGTATTGCCAACTCCCGTGCGGGACTGTATTTTGTTGATTTCCTCGATCGTGTAATTGGTCGAACGCATCAGCGCTTCATAATCGAATGCGACCGACCCGGACTCAAACACCGTGTAGTCCAAGCCCAGCGCTTCCTTCATGATTTCATTGGAACGCGCCATCACGGAATCATAATCTTTTGCCAGCGCCATTACTCCTCACCTCCGAACATAATTTCCTTTAACTGCTTCTCCATCTGGATGATTTCCGGGACAAATTCGCCGAAATCATGCGTATAATGCGGCTTTTCATCGACCAGCGTTCCCCGCACGCTGCGGGATACGGCAGTCACCACCGTTACTTCATCGCCAATTTCTGCGCTTTCCTCCTGCAAAAATCCCTTCGTCCACTGCACCAGGTCGCACTTTTGCGTATCCTCTGGCAGTCTGGCCGTCCGTTCTTCGGCTTTCAGCACCACAGTGCGGATTTGCACCCAATCGCCTTTTTTCGCCATTTCTCACAATTCTCCTTTTCCTATTTTGCTAAAGCACAAGCCGGGTTTTGCTGTCAGCCTGTGCTTTGCATCTGCAAGTTCCATTCGCAAACATACCGCTTCACATTTTGGGCCTGCTGTGTAAAGCGCACCCATTTCTTCTTGCTTTCCGTTCTGCAAAAGCGCACGTCACGGTTTCAGGCCAGCTTGCAAAGCCCGCCTTCTCCTGCACATCCGCCTGCAAGTTTCACTTTATTTCGTTTCATGCCATGCCGCTAGCATACAGGCGCATCGGCGCAACAATGCGTGCGTATGTTGTCTGCCCGGTCTGCCAAGCCCCGGCTTGCCCTGCGCAAGCTTCCCGCAACGCCGCATTGCCTTGCGGGGCACGCCGCCTTCACGCCCTGCTTCCCGCCTATGTTACTTATTCTGAAATTCCGCTTCCCGCTTTTCTAAAAACGCCTGCATACCTTCTATGCGGTCTTCCGAACAAAACGGCGCAGCGCAGGCTTCTCCTTCCAATGCGACGCCCGCCGCAACATCGAGCATAATGCCGTTATTGACGGCGCTTTTCGCCGCCCTGATCGCAATTGGCGCTTTACGCATGATTTTTCTTGCGATTTCTTCACAAGCCGGCATCAATTCATCAGGAGCGACTACTTTCTCAACCAATCCGAGGCTTTTCGCTTCATCCGCCTTGATATAGTCGGCCGTCATGATAAGGTATTTTCCCATTCCTTTTCCCACAAGCCGCGGAAGACGCTGCGTGCCGCCAAAGCCCGGGATAATTCCTAAATTTACCTCCGGCTGCCCGAACTGCGCCTTTTCCGACGCAATCCTGATATCGCACGCCATCGCCAGCTCGCACCCGCCGCCTAGCGCAAATCCATTAATCGCCCCGATTACGGGCTTGCTAACGGACTCGATGAAGTCCATCACCTTCGCCCCCTGCTTCATCATCTCCTGCCCTTCGATTCCGGTCAGATCCACCATCTGGGAAATATCAGCGCCGGCAACAAAAGCCCTGCCCTCGCCCGTAATGATTACAACCTGAACCTGGTCGTCTTTTTCAATGGCATGGAACACATGATCCAGTTCCGCTAAAACCTCTTTGCTCAATGCGTTTAGCGATTTTGGGCGGTTGATGGTGACATATCCGATTCCGTCCCTGACTTCAAACAAGATATTCTCGTAATTCATAATGCGATTCTCCTTTTGTCAATTTTTTCAAAATTTCACGCTGAGTCCCGCCTTGCATCGTCCGGTTCGCTTTATGATTTTCATTCGTCCCGTATCACTGGCGGAAACCGCTGAAAGGATATGCGCCGCCGCCTGACGAATCACCGATAGCGTTGAAGCGGGGCGAAACCGCCCCCACAATACCGAAACGAATCGTGCAACCGCAAAGCGCGCCGTCCCTGCCATTCTTTAAAGTCCTCTCTGAATGGTCCTGGCGATGATATCGTTCTGTATCTCCTCGCTCAAATCTACAAAGTATGCCGAATACCCTGCAACCCTGACGATGATATCCTGGTACTTTTCCGGCTCTTTCTGCGCCGCGCGGAGCGTCTCATCATCCAGCACGTTGATCTGAATATGGAAGCCGCCCTGTGCGAAATGCGCACGGAACACAGTCTCGATGATATCCAGCCCTTTCTCTCCAGCAGCGACAGTCGGGTCAAACCGCTGGTTTAACAGCATACCGCTCTGCGGAATCAGCTCATCATAAGCCGCCAGGGATTTCATCACGGCAGTCGGTCCGTTGACGTCAAGGCCCGCCATCGGCGACGCATTGTCAGCAAGCGGCATTCCCGCTTTCCTGCCGTCCGGCGTTGCGCCGACGCCTTTGCCCATTTCCACATTGTAAGCCTGCGTCGCCACGATCACGGTGAAGTCCCCGCCATGCGCATCCTTGAACCGCTTCATCGAACGATCCATCGCATCCACCAGCCAGTGGGAATATTTGTCGACCTGCTCGATGTCATTGCCAAACTTCGGCGCTTTGTGAATGAGGAGCTGGCGCATTTCCTCTTTGCCCTCGAAATTGGTATCCAGCAAATCCATGAGTTCCTCCATCGTAAGGTATTTCTGGTTAAACACGCACTCCTCGATCGCTGCAAAGGAATCGATCACATTCGATGCGCCGGTAAGCGCTACCGTCGTATAGTGATGGTACGAGCCTTTTTGCTGCAACAGCTTGCCCCGTTCCATACACCCTTGTGAGAAGCATGAACCTGTCAGCGTCGGCAACGTGAAGGCATGACCAGCGAGCGTCCGGTTGACCAGCGTGAGGAACTTTTCCATGATATAATCCATCTGCGCCTCAAAGGCTTTCATCACATCCTCGATGCAGGTGAAATCCTTCGGGGCGCCCGTCTCGATGCCCATACGGATGCCTGTAGACGGCTCGATTCCGTTGTGAAGCGTAATTTCCAAAACCTTATTCGGGTTGAAGTAACCCGGATTGCTCTGGAAATCCGTCTTGCCCAGCGCATGCGGCTCGATACAGCCGCAAATTCCCCAGTTCCGTGCTTCTTTTAAAGTGTGTCCCAGGCTGAGCAAGTATGTGATCGCCGTATCATCGTTATAAAACGCCGGATGACCGCCCGTATCCCTCGCCGCCTTGATTGCCAGGCGGAAGGTTTCTTCATTGATGTTCTTATGCCAGCGGAAAGAAATGCAAGGCTCGTCGGTCTGCAAGTCCAGCATGCTGCGCAGGAAGACGTTCGTCAGCTCGTTGCAGGCATCCTTGCCGTTTTCCTTCATGCCGCCGAGGATGATGTGCATCCACAGCGGGCAGCCAGGGTCCGCCAGTGATTCCTGGTAACAGCGGATGTTCCAGATTTCCGCCACTTTCAGCTTAAACTCGTGGATGATCTCCTGGAAATATACCTCGTCCCTGCCCTCTGTCGTTTCCTTCTCGAAAAACGGGTACATATACTGGTCAAAACGCCCCAGGCAGTGGTCGCCCCCGGCGACCTCCAGCACCATCGCCAGGTGGTTGAACCACACGAGCTGTGCGCCTTGCAGGAACGTCTCCGGCGGAAATTCCGGCACCCTGCGGCAATTTTCCGCCATCGTCAGAAGCTCGGCTTTCCTCGTCTCGTCCGTGCATTCCGCCGCCTGCTCTTCTGCCAAGTCAGCGTATCTGTGTGCAAAAGCGATGATCGCTTCCATCGTGATGATCATCGACTGCCATGCGATCCGTTGTTCCATGTCGTACACGTCCTTGCACGTATGCGCATCCAGTTTCTTTTGGCACTCATCGATGTAATACCGATACCCTCTTTTTATCAAATTGTCGTAGTCCGGCGAATGGTTCATCGTGGACTGGTTGGAAATGCCATGCGTAATCAACCCCACGTCCAGCATCGACTGCACGTCCTCATCGACGAGACTTGCCGTAAAGTCGCCAAATGTCTGCCCCTTCCATGTTTCGACGATCTGCCGCAACTCTTCCCGTTCTTCATCGCTCCGAAAAACCAAGTTGTCGGAAGGCCGCTTATCCAGCGTTTCAAAATCGTCGTAGAGCCACTTGGTGATTTCCGGGTACAGATGCACCGCCTGGATGTAACCGCCCACATGGCCTGCGATCTGCGAATCCTCATCGATGAATATTTCCTTGTTTTCCAGGAAATACTTAAACGCCTTCGCTCGGCGGAGGATGTAGTTATCCATGGACGGGCGGCTGTAAAACTCCGTAAACAGCCTAGCCCGGTCCAAGTCGATAACCGGCTGCGTATTCCTTATTTTGTCATGTAGCCTGATGATTCTTTTTGTCAGCATTACGTTCTCCTTCGTTGTTCCCTAAAATCATTTTATTTTCCATATCAGGGGAGGACGCCTGTATGCATCCTCCCGCAAATCCAGCATCTAAATCAGGGCGCAGTCCCGGATTCGCAAAAGCGCACCGAAACGAAATTCAATCCGCGGTCTTACAAGCCAATTCCGGACGCCGTTTTGCCCTCCCCTTCCAAAAACGGGCTTTGGGTTCATTTCCGAAAAACCTCACCGAAACGAAATTCAAATTTCGCTCTCCCAAAAGCCCTGCCGCTTTCTTACAGCCCTGTCTGAATCGTTCGTTCGATGATATTGTTCTGGATGTCCTCGCTCAGCTCCACAAAGTATGCCGAATACCCTGCAACCCTGACGATGATATCCTGGTACTTTTCCGGCTCTTTCTGCGCTGCGCGAAGCGTCTCATCATCCAATACGTTGATCTGGATGTGGTATCCGCCCTGTGCAAAGTGTGCGCGGAACACGGTCTCGATGATGTCCAGGCCCTTCTCGCCTGCGGCGACGGTCGGGTCGAAGCGCTGGTTTAAGAGAAGCCCGCTCTGCGGCACGAGTTCGTCGATCGCAGCCAGGGAATTGACAACGGCAGTCGGTCCGTGGACATCCATGCCGATCATCGGCGATGCATTGTCAGCCAGCGGTGTTTCCGCTTTCCTGCCATCCGGCGTTGCGCCGACCATCTTGCCCATTTCCACATTGTAAGCCTGCGTTGCGACCAAAACGGTGAACGGTCCGCCATGCGCATCCTTAAAGCGCTTCATCGAACGATCCATCGTATCGATCAGCCAGTAGGAATACTTATCCACCTGCTCGATGTCATTGCCAAACTTCGGCGCTTTGTGAATGAGGAGCTGGCGCATCTCTTCCTTGCCCTCGAAGTTCGTATCCAGCAAGTGAATCAGTTCTTCCATCGTCAGATATCCTTTGTTGAACACGCATTCCTCGATTGCGGCGAAGGAGTCGATCATATTCGCTACGCCGGAAATGGCGATTGCGGAATAGTGATGGTTCGATCCTTTCTGTTGCAAAAGCTTCCCTTTTTCGATACACCCCTGTGCGAAGCACGAACCCGTCAGCGTCGGCAACGTGAACGCATGGCCTGCAAGCGTCCTGTTTACCAGGGTAACGAATTTTTCCATGAAGAAATCGAGCTGCGTTTCAAATGCCTTCGTCAAATCATCGATGCTCTTAAACTCCCTCGGATCGCCTGTTTTAAGCCCCATCTGCATATCCATCACCGGGTCGTAGCCGTTATGCAGCGTAATGTCGAGAACCTTGATCGGATTGAAGTATCCCGGGTTGCTCTGGAAATCCGTCTTGCCCAGCACGTGCGGTTCGATGCACCCGCAAATGCCCCAGTTCCTGGATTCCTTCAACGTATGCCCCAGGCTCAAAAGGTAGGTGATCGCCGTTTCGTCATTGTAAAATGCCGGATGGCCGCCCGTATCCCTTGCCGCCTGGATCGCCAGCCGGAACGTCTCTTCGTTGATATTCTTGTGGTAACGGAACGTAATGCAAGGCTCGTCGGTCTGCAGGTCGAGCATGCTGCGCAGGAAGACGTTCGTCAGCTCGTTACAGGCATCCTTGCCGTTTTCCTTCATGCCGCCAAGGATGATGTGCATCCACAGCGGGCAGCCAGGGTCTGCCACGGATTCCTTGTAGCACCGGATGTTCCAAATTTCTGCCACTTTCAGCTTAAACTCGTGGATGATCTCTTGGAAATAAACTTCGTCCCTGCCTTCTGCTTTCTCCTTTTCGAAGAACGGATACATATACTGGTCGAAGCGTCCCAGGCAGTGGTCGCCCCCGGCGACCTCCAGCACCATCGCCAGGTGGTTAAACCATACGAGCTGTGCGCCTTGCAGGAACGTCTCCGGCGGAAATTCCGGCACTCTCCTGCAATTTTCCGCCATCGTCAGAAGCTCAGCTTTTCTCGTCTCGTCCTTGCATTCCGCCGCCTGCTTCTCCGCCAAATCAGCATAGCGGTGGGCAAATGCGATGATCGCTTCCATGGCAATGATCATCGACTGCCATGCGATCCGCTGTTCCATATCGTATACGTCCTCGCACGTATGCGCTGCAAGCTTTTCTTTGCATTCATCGATGTAATAGCGGTAGCCCCGCTTGATCAGGTTGTCGTAGTCCGGCGAATGGTTCATCGTGGACTGGTTGGAAATGCCGTGCGTGAACAAGCCGACATCCAGCATCGGCTGCACGTCCTCATCGACGAGGCTGGCCGCAAAGTCTCCAAAGGTCTGCCCCTTCCAGGTTTCGACGATCTGCCGCAGCTCCTCCCGTTCCTCTTCATTGCGGAACACCAGGTTATCGGAAGGGCGTTTATCCAGCGTTTCAAAATCGTCGTAGAGCCATTTGGTGATTTCTGGATGCAGATGCACCGCCTGGATATAGCCGCCCACATGGCCTGCGATCTGCGAATCCTCATCGATGAATATTTCCTTGTTTT
>CAMNSS010000029.1 GCA_946555345.1 uncultured Eubacterium sp.
CTGATACGGAGGTGATCGATGCGGGAGGGAGGAGCATCCTGCCGGGATTTATCGATTCCCATCTGCATGCGACAATGTGTACCGAATTATACATAACGAAGTTGATTTATGATATTGAACGCAAGGAAGGGGAGTCCCGCCAGGATTATATCGAGAAGATGCTGCGTCCGGTAAAGGAATATGCTGCGGAAAACCCCGATATGCCGATCGTGCGCGCCACAGGCTGGAATCCGGCGCTTTTCCAGGCAGACCCGCAAGGGATGCCGACGCGCCATGACGTGGATGCGGTTTGTACTGACCGGCCGGTGATGCTGCGTTCCTATGACCATCACAGTGTCCTGGTCAATACGAAAGCGTTGGAGATGGCAGGAATCGGAGCGGATACGCCGACCCCGCGCAACAGCGAAATGCAGCGTGATGAAAGCGGGATGCCGACGGGGCTTTTCCAAGAGCTGCCTGCGATCTGCCTTTTGCTCGATTCCTTGGACATCGCGGATTTCTCCGTGGAGGAATATATGGGAGGGATTTTGAAATTCCAAGAGCAGCACGCATTTCCGCACGGTCTTTCCGGGATTTTCGATGCCTATGCGACGCCGAATGCGATCGAAGCATACCGCAGGCTGGCGCTGGATGGAAGGTTGAAAATACGGGTGAGGACTGCGCTCCTTGCGGATCTGTCAAAGCCGTTTAGCCAATTCCAGCAGATGGTAGCGGAAAAGGGAAAATACGATGCAGGCGATACTTTCAAGATTGAAACGGTCAAGTTTTTCTGCGATGGCGGAGGCTTCACGTTCTACATGAACGAGCCGTTTGAGGAAAAAATCCTGGCTGAAACCGGATATCCGCCGGATTACCGGGGATTCCCGCAGTGGCCGGAGGATGAAATGAAAGAGGCTTGCCTAGTGTTGGCAAAGGGCGGCTACCAGATCCATATGCACTGCATGGGAGACGCCGCAGTAAAACAGGCGCTGAACTGCTATGAATATATTGAACAGAATGGGATCAAGGGAAGAAGAAATTCGATTGCCCATATCATGAATATCGCAGAAGATGATATTCAGCGCATGGCCCGGTTGAATGTAGTAGGGTCGGTGCAGCCAGCGTGGGCGATCATAGACTCCTTTACGGATCAGTTGATGATACCGCTTTTGGGACGGAAGCGCGCATATGAACAGTACCCGATTGGTCGGCTTTTGAAAGCAGGCGCTGTCGTGGCTTCCGGGACGGACTTTCCGATTGTCCCAGACCTGAATCCAATGATGGGCCTCCAAATCGGCATGACGAGAACCGTGCCGAAATCACTGCCGGGCTATGAGACGTACAAGGGGATCGTTTCCGGTCCGGAGGGAGATCCTTCCGTGGAATGCTTGAGCCTTTCCGAAATGATCGAAAGCTATACGGCCTCCGGCGCATACCAGATGCTGGCAGAAGACATCACAGGGTCGATCGAGACCGGCAAATCCGCCGACCTGGTAATCCTGGATGCTGATATTGCGGCGATTGCAGCGATCCGGCCGATGGATATCGGGGCGATCAAGGCTGATACCGTTATTTTGAAAGGACAGAAGGTGAAAGGGGCAGTTAAATGAGCGGTCAAATGAGCAGCCAAATGAACATGAAGACGGTAATCACGGGTGCGCATATCTGGACGGGAAACAAGGAAATGCCATGGTGCGAGGCGCTGGTGATAGAAGATAAGGACATTTTATATGCAGGGGAGGCGGAAGCGGCGAAGCGCTTTGCCGGGCAGGATGCCCAACTGGTCGATGCGGCGGGAAAAATGGTGATCCCCGCTTTTATCGACAGCCATACCCACCTGACTGCCGTGGCGAGGAGTAAATGGTATTTCCTCTTGGAAAAACGGGAATATCAGTCGATCGAAGAGATCCTCGCTATTATCAAGGAGTATGCGGACAATACGCCTGTCAGCGAGCGTCCGTATATCTATGCCTGTTCCTGTCCGACGGAGCTGATGGACAGGCCGGGGATCGACAGGCATTTGATGGACAAATATGTTTCCGACAGGCCGCTTTTGTTGTGCGATGCGAACTTTCACAGGGCGCTGCTCAACAGCAGGATGCTGGAGCTGATGGAAATCGATGAAAACACCCCGTACAATGAAAATTCATCTGCCAATTATGGCCGTGACGAGAACGGCGTGCCGGATGGGTTCGCTTATGAACGCGTTTTCGATTTCAACAAGGATCTGGAGACGATGTACGAAAATATCGGCTGGCAGCCGCCATCGGAATCCGATCCGGAAGTGGTGCTGCCGGTATTGGAGGATTTCACCTCGTGGGGCGTTGCGGGGATCTGCGATGGTTTCACCGAAAGCGAAGGGACATTGCAGTCCATCAAAACGCTGGAAGAGCAAGGCAGGCTGTACCATTATTATCACGGCATGGTTCTAATGGAAAATTTCAGTGAGCTGGAAACGGCGATTGAAACGGCGAAGAAATGGCAGGCGCAGTATGGCAGTGAACATATTAAAGTTGATAAGGTGAAATTCTTTTTGGACGGTACGAATGAAATTGGAACGAGTGCAGTGATCGAGCCGTTTGCGAACGATCCAGAGGGCAAAGATTGCGGCACGATGAACATGACGGAGGATGAACTGAAGATAGTCTTTGAGCGGCTCAATCAAGAAGGCTTGCATATCCAGATCCACCTCGTCGGCGACCGTTCCTTCCGAACTGCGCTGAATGCGGCAGAGCGGGCGCAGGCATCGGAAAAAGCCGCAGGCCGTGATTTTACCACCAAGGTATGGCTTGCGCATTGCGAGCTGACAAAGCCAGAGGACCGGGAACGTGTAAAACCGCTGGGCATACATATCAATTTCACGCCTGTGTGGGCCGGCGGCGCGTTTGGCGATGCGGCAAAGGAATTCTTAGGAGAAGAACGGTTTCGCAGTATGTATGCGTTTAACCGCATGATCGAAACGGGCGTGGAGGTCAATTACAGCAGCGATGTCGTGGATGTAGAGGACTTCCAGTGCGCTGCGCCCCTTTTAGGAATTGAAGCCGGGCATACCAGAAAGCTGCCGTGGGAAGCGCAGATGCGGGAGCCGGTCCAGGAGCGGATTTCACGGGAAAACCTGTTGTTGGGGTATACGATTTACAATGCGAGAAGCCTCGGCGATGATGACAGGATTGGAAGCCTGGAAGCCGGCAAGCGGGCGAACTTGTGTATTTTGAGCGACAATCTATTTGAAGTCCCTGCGGAGAAGATTCACGAAATCAAGCCGGAGCGGGTGATGTTTGAAGGTAAATTTGTCAGATGAATTGGACAGGTAAATTCGCTAGGCGGTTTTGGCGGAAAAATTTAGATGGCAAGTTTTTCGGGCGAATTTTGCCGAAGCTGTTTTGGGAAAAGGCTTTGGAGGGCAGCTCAAAGCATGAATTTTGGAAAGAGTGTTTTAAAGCGTGAATTTCGGGGAGGGCGATTTGCCCTCCTCTTTCGCATGGCGGGCGGTTTTGGCGGGAAGGGTAGAAACCCGCAGGGGCGGACGCCCTCTTTTTTGTGTGCAGGGAAAAGGGTGGTTTAAAAAGGCGGCAACAGGCGGCTGGATTTGAGCGTACCGGATGGGGCGAATCATGTGCGCCAAAAGGAGATGGTCGAAAAAAGGCAGGCGCATGAAATACTGGTTGTATTTGCGAGCGGAATCTGTTAAAATTTAACCAATATTTCAGAATTGCGTTGGGGCGGCTTTCCATCCGCTTCGATGCGGACGATTGAAATCAGCAAAGTAAAAATTTCATAAAAGCCATCTCTGCCTTTTTAGTAAGGAACGTGGAATCGGGTGAGATGCCCGGCGAGTCGGTCACTGTGATCCTTTTGCGTGCGAAAGGTAAGGCAGATACACGGGAGATGGTTGTGTGACTGCCGAAACCGGAAACACGTTTTTTGAGCCTTCTCATTTTGCGTTTGCTAAAAGAGGCTTTTCTGATGCGTGTTCTTGCGGGAACACGTTTTTTATGATGCAGGAAATATCGCAGATGCGATATGGCGGAATTTCACCTGCGCTGTCCGTTTTGCCTAGCCAGCTAAAGCTGGGCAAAAAGGCAAAGAATGCGCTTTGCGAAGTATTGCCCCGAAGTGGGCGGCATATATGCAAAGAAATCTTTGATTCTGCCTTGTAAACTTTTTTATGCGTTGTTTCTGTCGATGCCGATGAAAACGAGGAAAATATGCGATATAGGATTGGAACGAGGGGGTCGAAGCTTGCGCTGGCGCAGGCAGGGCTTGTGCGGCAAAAATTAACGGAACGTTACCCGATGCACTTGTTTGAGCTGGTCGTCATAGCGACCAGCGGGGACCGGTTTTCCCATGTGCCGATGAAGGATATTGGCGAAAAGGGAATTTTTATCAAGGAAATCGAAGAAAGGCTGCTGGATGGTTCTGTGGATTTTGCGGTGCATAGCATGAAGGATATGCCCTCTGCGCTGCCTGCGGGGCTGGTCTTGGCGAAGCCTTGGAAAAGGGAAGACCCGCGGGACGTATTGGTTTTGCGGGAAAAACGCTCTCTTGCCAGCCTGCCTTCCAGGGCGCGGATTGCGACTGGAAGCTTGCGGCGAAAACATCAATTATTGCATATCCGGCCTGACCTGCAAGTCGTGGATATCCGGGGGAACGTGGAGACGCGCATCCGCAAGATGCGCGAGCAGGAGCTGGATGGCATTGTGCTTGCGGCGGCAGGCTTGAAGCGGCTTCACCTGGATGCAGAAATTACGCAGTATTTGGATTATGGCGAGATGATCCCTGCTCCGGCGCAAGGCGTGCTGGCGATTGAGGCGGCAAAAGAGCGGGGGGATGTGATCGGTCTTGTGGAACGGCTTGCGGATGAGAAGACGGCGCATGAAGTCAGTGCAGAGCGGCATTTCCTCTCGTTGATGGGAGGCGGCTGCCATTTGCCTGTGGGCGCAGTAGGAGAAAAAACAGGTAACTGCCTCTGCCTGAAAACGATGTATGGGGATGAAGATGGGGGCAATGTTGTTTTTGCGCAAACGCAGGGGACAGATCCGATTGTCGTTGCAGAGTGTGCGGCAGAGGACATACGCGCGAAATGGAGCAAGCAGGCGGGAAACAGATAAGGGCGCGCGGAATTGACCGAGTGGAAAGACGCTTTATTGTGGTGAAATACATGGGAAGCAGAAATGCGCACGAAATGGCGAAATCCCGGGAAGAGAAAATGCATATGGAATGGTGAAAGCAGATGAAAAAGCCATGCGCATGAAATGGCTAAATGTGATGAAAAAGCCATGCGCATGAAATGGCTAAAGCAGGCGGGAAGCGGCTATCGAGCGGCAGACGTGAAAGGCGGGGCGGAAGTGCGCAAGGAGAGCGGAAAAACCCAAAAGGAGAAGGGTATCTAATATGGCAAAAGCAAATGATGAAAAATTGATGGTGGCGCGGACGAAGCCACAAACGCTTGCATTAACGATTTGTGGTTTTTTTGCAGCGCTCATCGCCGTCGGCGCTTTTATCCGCATCACAATACCGGTGGAACCTTATGCAATGCATTTTACCATGCAGTGGTTTGCCGTGCTGGCGGCAGGTTTGTTGCTGGGCAGGAAAAAAGCGGCAATGAGCGTTTGTGTTTACCTGGCCATCGGGTTGATCGGCGTGCCGGTGTTCGCTTCGGGCGGCGGGCCGGCGTATTTGATCCGCCCGACATTCGGATTTTTGCTGGGGTTTGCCTTGGCGGCATATTTGATCGGCCTTCTGGTGGAGCGGAGAGAAAAGCCGTCCTTCTTTTGGATGCTGGTATCTGCGTTCACCGGGCTGCTTGCTTATTATGGCGTGGGAATTTTTTATTTTTACTTTATCAGCAATTATGTGATCGGTATGCCGGTGGTGTGGAAGGTCGTTTTGGTAAATTGCTGTCTTTTGACGATCGTGCCGGATGCGATACTCTGCGTTTTGGCGGCGATGGCGTGCAGGCGGCTAACCCCGGGTTTTCAAAAGCTGGTGAATCATTATTGAGGAGAAAAAGCAAATGTCATTTTTTCCGTTTTTTAAGGAGATTGCAGGGGCAAGCGGCTTGATAATCGGCGGTGGAAGGGTAGCGTTCCGGAAAGTGGAAAAGCTGCTTTCTTATGGCCCGGAACTGACGGTTATCGCACCGCATATCCTGCCGGAATTTCAAAGGATCAGCGTGAAGCTGATCGAGCGGGATTTTCATGAAAATGATCTTGCAAAGCTGCCGCAGTTCGTGATCGCTGCCAGCGATGACCGGGAGCTGAACAAGCGGATCGCACTGCTTTGCCAGGCGGTGGACATTCCCGTTAATGTCGTGGATCAACCGGACTGCTGTACGTTTTTGTTTCCGGCGCTGGTAAAAAAGGGTGATTTATCGATCGGTATTTCTACTTCGGGGGCAAGTCCTTCCGCGGCTGTCTGGCTCAAGGAAGAGATCGAACGGCTATTGCCTGCGCACATGGAGCAATCGCTGGAATGGCTAAGGAAGCGGCGCATCGCCGCCAAGGAGCAGATGGGGGAGGCGGTGTTGCGCACTCGTTACCTGAAACAGATTTTTTCTGATTGCATGGAAGCCTGCATGGAGGGGGAAGCGGCGGCCGGAATAATGAGTGCGGCGGCGGATGAAGTTGAGACCGAGGCGGCGGCCGGGATAGGGAGCAGGACAGTGGGTGAAGGGAAGGTCGAGGCGGCCGGGATAGGAAATCGAGCGGAGGGCGGTGTTGCGGCTGGGACAGAGCATGGAGTGACGAAGGAAGAGGATGCCGGGACAGGGCATCCCGCGCCAGGCTGTGTTTTTCTGGTAGGCGCGGGGTGCGGGCTGAAGGGATGGATTACCGTGGAAGGTCTTGCGCTATTGCAGTATTGTGATGCGGTGGTGTATGATGATTTGATCGATCCAGGGTTATTAGCGGAGGTTTCTCCTGCTGCCGAGAAAATATATGCTGGCAAAAGAAGCCGCCGGAACTCTGCGAAGCAGGAGCAGATTCAAGAACTTCTCGTTCGTCTTGCCAAGGAAAGTAAAATCGTTGTCAGGCTGAAAGGCGGTGATCCCTTCGTGTTCGGCCGGGGCGGCGAGGAAATCCAGTATTTGAACCAACACCAGATCCCATGGCGGGTGATCCCCGGCATCAGTTCGGCGCTGGCGATTCCGGCTGAAGCGGGCATTCCGGTCACGCATCGGGGCGTGAGCCGAAGCATTCATATCATGACCGCACATACAAGGGACGACGTACTGCGCCGGGATATGGAACAGTTCGCAATGCTGGAAGGGACGCTGGTCTTTCTCATGGGTCTCGAAAGCTTGGCAATGATCGTCGCTGTTTTGACCGAAAACGGGCGCAGCGTGGATACCCCGGCGGCAGTTTTATCGGGCGGGAATGCGGCGCATCCTTGCAAAATCGCAGGAAACTTGGGAAACATCGTGGAAAGGGCAGCGCAGGAAAATGCGGTTACGCCTGCGGTCATCATCGTTGGCGATGTGGTGGCGTTGGATTTTTGCCGCAAGGAGAGCCCGCCGCTTTCAGGCGTGACGGCTGGCTTGACGGGGACGGATGACTTTCAGGATAAGATGCGGCGAAAATTGCTGCCGCTTGGCGTTGATGCTGTGTCCTTGATGCGGGGAAAATGTGAAGCGTTATCCTGCGTTGTGCCGTGGGCGCAGATAACCGATATGCAGGAAAAATGGATCGTCTTTACGAGCGTGCAGGGCGTCCGTTATTTTTTCCGGCAGCGGCGAAAGGAAAAAGTCGATTGCAGGCGTTTTGCATCATGCAGGTTTGCAGTCATCGGGGAAGCGACCAGGAAGGAACTGGAAAAGTACGGCTTTGCGGCGGATCTGTGTCCTGCAGTGTATACCTCGGATGCTTTGGCAGGAGAATTGTTACGGAATAGGCAGACAGGACAGCCGGTCTATTTGTTCTGCTCGAAGCAGGGATCGGAGCTGTTTGCGGAAAAGCTGCAAGAGGCGCAGGTGGAATGCCATCGGTTCGATCTTTATGATACCTGTTTTTTGCCGAATCCCGGGCAAGGGAATGCGCCAGCCATTGGATGGGAAAATGCACCAATCCCCGGGCGGAAGGATGCGCCAGCCATCGGGCAGGGAAATGTACAAAATTCCGGGCAGGAGAATGCGCCGGATTGTGTGCAGGAAAGCGCGCCGGCGGATCGGCTGCAAAGTTTATGGGAGGATGCCCCGGGAAAGATGCCAGAAAATGCACCAGAAAATATGCTGGGCAAAACACCAGAAAATGGACGGGAAAAGATGCCAGAATACATACTGTTTGGAAGTGCAGGAGGCGTGCAGGCTTTGCATCGGTCAGGGTACCGGATGCGGGAAGGCTCGCAAGGGATTTGCATCGGACCGATCTGTGCGGATGCTTACCGCAAGTGTTTTCAGCAAGAGCCTGTCGTAGCTGGGGCGGCGACGGTGGAAGCGATGGGAGAGGCGCTTTTGGCGTTAGCGGCGGAAAAACGGAAGCTGATGTATAAAAACAGAATGCAAGGGAACGAATCAGCGCAGGGGCTTGCGCCAGAAAGCCGAATGTGAAATGGCGCAGGGAATGTGCGTGGAAGCAGGAAGCCCATGCGGGAAAGAATCGCTTATGGGATGCGGGGATAAGCCAAGGGCTTGCGCAGGAAACGGGATCGCAATGGCGGCGGAATCGTGGCAGTGAGCCAGCAGACGATGCGGGATCGCAGAGGGCGCAAGGGAACAGACAAGCGCAGGGATCGCAATGGCGGTCAGGATGCATAGGCAAGCCGCAGGTGAACCCATGCAGGAATTGCACGGGCGGGGAGAAGATGGATGTGCATGGCTCATAGAGGAAAAGAGGTGCAACGGATGAATGGAATTTTATATGGGATCGGCGTAGGCCCTGGCGACCCGGAGCTTATGACGTTAAAGGCTGTCAGGCTCATTCGTGAAAACGACATAATCGCGCTGCCGGGCGTAGCTCCCAGGGAAACGTTTGCTTACAAAATTGCGGCGGGCGCAGTGCCAGAGCTTGCGGAAAAGCAGTTGATCCCTGTGCATATGCCGATGACATATGATAAGGACGAGCAGGCGAAGCATCACAGAGAAGGTGCGGATATCATTGAATCATATTTAATGGAAGGGAAAAACGTCGTGTACTTGACGCTGGGAGACCCCGCCGTTTACTCGACTTTTACATATTTGCAGCAGATCGTGGAGACGGACGGCTTCCAGACGCAGATGGTCAGTGGAATCCCGTCTTTTTGCGCGGCAGCGGCCACGTCTGGGACGCCGCTGGCGGTATGGAATGAACAGGTGCATATCATACCGGCTGCGCATAGGCTGGGCAGCGCATTGCCGGATACGGGGACGTGTGTCTTGATGAAATCAGCAAGCAAGATGAAGCGGGTGAAAGAATTGCTCAAAGCTAGCGGGCGTGATGCGGTCATGGTGGAAAACTGCGGAACGAAAGAGGAGCAGGTGTATCGCCATGTGGATGAAATCCCCGACGAGGCGGGCTATTATGCGCTGATTATTGCGAAGGAAACGGCGCAAAATGATTGAATTAAAGAACCTGACGAAAAAATTCGGCTCGTTTACGGCGGTGGATGATGTCAGTTTGGCTATCAATACGGGCGAATTTTTTGGTTTGCTCGGTCCGAATGGGGCAGGAAAAACAACGACCATCGGGATGCTGTCAACGCTTTTGCTCCCGACAAAGGGCGCAGTATTGATCGATGGAGAGCCGCTCACCAGGCAGCGGGCGGGCCTGAAACGAAAGATCAGCGTGATCACGCAGGAATATTCCATGCGGCAGGACATGAACATGAACGAAATCATGGAATACCAAGGACGGCTTTACTATATGCCGAAACAGGAAATCCGCCGAAAAAGCGAAGAATTGCTGGAATTTTGTGAATTGATCGACGACAGGAAAAAAACCGTCCGCAAGCTGTCCGGCGGCATGAAGCGGAAGCTGATGGTATGCCGTGCGCTTTTGACCGAGCCCGAGATCCTCCTGCTGGATGAACCGACGGCTGGCATGGATGCCCTCTCGCGCAGGCAGATGTGGGCGCTGTTGCGAAAGCTCAACGAACGGCACTTGACGATTCTTTTGACGACGCATTATATGGAAGAGGCCGAGGCTTTGTGTGAGCGGGTGGCGATGATGGAGCGTGGAAAAATAGCGGAAATCGATTCCCCTGCTGGATTCATCCAGAAGCTGGGGCGTTATGCCGTCGATGAGATTGCCGCGGACGAGGCTGTGACGCATTATTTCCGCACGAAGGATGAAGCACTGCGCTTTGCAGGCAGGACAGAACGCAATTTTAAATTGCGGGCAACGACGTTGGAGGATGTATTTGTGGAGCGGGCGGCAGTAGGATGCAGGGGTGAGAGGTGTATTGGCGAAGAGAACGGAAAACGGCGATAGGGCGGGGAAGGGCAAAGCAGGTGACGGCGTGGGAATGATTGCGGTTTGAAAGGACTGGTTAGGCGAAAAATGGGAATGATTACGATTTTATGGGAAAAATGGGTGGAATTTCGCAGGGATTTTTATAAGATTACGCTGTCCGCCATGGTTGCGCCCATCCTGTACCTTCTTGTTTTCGGGCTGGGCATCCAGACCGTGTCGCATGGAAAGCCGTATTTGCATTACCTGATTCCGGGCGTTGTGTCGCTTACGACGATGAACGGCAGCTTTAATGCCATCGCACAGAATTTGAACGTGCAGCGGTTGTACGAGAAGGCGTTCGATCAGGTGATGATTTCGCCGACGCCGCTGTGGCAGTTCGTGGCAGGGCAGATCGTCGCCGGTTCGCTGCGGGGGCTTTATGCGGGCGGCATTATTCTGGCGCTGGTCTGGCCGCTTCATACGGGGCTGGTGTTTAACGGGTGTTCTTTCTTGATTTTGTTTTTAAACGGCGCAGTGTTTTCTGCACTGGGCGTCGTCGTTTCTTTCCTGGCGAAAAATCATGCGGACGTTCCCCGGTTTTCCAGCTATTTTATCATGCCGATGGCTTTTTTGTGCAATACGTTTTTTTCGACGGAGAATATGCCGCCTGGGATTCGCGAGACGATCGGGATTTTGCCTTTATCGGAGACAAGTGACATGGTTCGCCATATCGCATATGAGGAAGCTTGGAATCCTGTAGGGATCGTGGCGCTGCTCGTTTATTTGGCGCTGTTTACGGCGGCGGGGATGTGGTTTGTGTATCGGAAGCAGAATCTTTGATTGATGCGGGGCGAGGCTGGCGGAAAGCGGGCGGAGCGGCTAGAGAGCGGGCCGAGGCAGGGGATGCGTGTGGCGGAAACGGTGAAGTGAAGTGTAGGCAGGGCGGGGAGCGAGTAAATAGAGCGGAAGATAAGCTCGGCTGGAGAGCGGGCGGAAAGAGAATGCGAAGCGTGGGTGAAGAGAGCATTGGAATGGATTGAAAGAAGCGCAAGGAGTGGATGAAGAGCGGATGCGGATAGAACGGAGAAAGAGCGGATGAAAAAAGGGTGGCGGGCGGATAAGAATAGATGGAGAAGGGACGTAAAGATCGAATGAAAAAAGAGCGAAGGGCAGTTGGGAAGGGAGTCGTTGCATATGGGTTCTGTTTTGGATAAGGCTTCACCAAGGGAAAAAGGGCTTTGGCAGAAAAACCGAATTTTACGGAGGCTGCGCACCGAAAGACTGTATAATGCAAGACCTTGTACGGCAAGGTCTTGCATTACAAGGATGCGGATGATGCCGAGACCGCTGTTTGGGATGCTAAGACCAAGGCCGCTTTTGCCGATGCCGGGGACGCTGCTTGGGATGCCAAGGCCAAGGGTGCTGATGAAAGCACTGTTTGCGCTGTGCGCAATATTATTCATGCTGCTTGCGCTGTGTGCGTTTACGGGGAAAGATGGGGAATATGCGGTGTCCGTGGACATGAGCGGCGGAAGCGGGAAGGCGGCTGTCACCTCGCCGACGGTTTTGCGTGTGGCGGATGATGTTCCTTATGCGCAAATCCAGTGGAGCAGTGCAAATTATGATTATATGATCGTGGATGGGAGAACGTATTGGAACGAGAGCGAGGAAGGAATGAACTCCGTCTTTGAAATTCCGGTGCTTTGCTGGGATGAGCCGATGGAGGTGATCGCGGATACGACGGCGATGGGCGGACATCATGAGATCCGGTATCAGTTGACTTTTTACAGCGATTCCATCGGCAGCAAGGGCGAACTGCCCCAGGAAGCCGCGAAAAGGGTTTTGCTGGTGGCTGTAGTTATTATCGTGGCTGGCGGGGCGCTGAATTATTTTGTGAAGAAATATGTTTATGATTAACGAGATTTCCTATCGCTTGGCGGGAAAGCGGAGATGCTCTTAAGAAGCAAAATCCAAAATCCCTAAAAACAGGCGACAAAATTCCGCGCATCCTGCGCCTCAATCGCTTTGCAGCCTTTGCCCTGCGGTCTTTGCTCTTGCTTGCCGGTCGCTTAAAACCAGAAACTGCCGCATTTTGACTTGACAATATAAATCCCAAAGAATAATATATATTTAGCATAAAATGAATCATGATAAAATGAAGCTGTATATTAAAAGGAGAATTTTATGAGTACAAAAACGACAGAAAACAGCGCGGAACAAATGAAGGAAGCACTGGTCGCTAAAATCAGGAAAATCGTTGTCGATGAAAAGTTCAAGCTGGATGCATATTTTTTGTGCGGCGCTCCGGTAAGCCCGCCGAACAGTGATTTGCAGAAGGCTGGCGAGAAATACCTGGAGATGATAGACAGCGGAAAGCAAGACGAGGAAGTAACGAAAAAGCTGATTGCTGAAATGGAAACGGTTTTGGCGACTGAACCGAAGATCCAGGTAGTCGGCGATCTGGTTGATAACAGGGAGGCGATCCGGGAAGTTTTTGAGAAAAGGGAATTTCTGTAGGGAATCGCATTTGATGTGCAGGGAAAGCCTTTCCGCCGGCTATCGGGAAGGTTTTTTCATTTTTTGCGCAGGGCATTGGGCTTTGGGGGGATTTGCAAAGAGCCGCCGGAGGGGTGGCCGTGGTTTTCGCCGAAGAGCCGGAGGACAGCTATGATATTTATGCGAAGCCGCCGCCCAGTTTCCGGCAGGCGGCAAGTAATAGACAGGGAGGGTTTCAATGAACGAACCATATCAAATAATCAGGATACGGGAACGCCCGGAACTGGCCGGTGATGCCGCAGAGTGGTTCCACCAGAAGTGGGATTATCCCGTGGAGGCTTACACCGCTAGCATGGAGGAATGCTTGGCACGGGAAACGGATGTCCCCCAGTGGTATGTAGTGATGAATGACGGCAAAATCATAGCAGGGCTGGGCGTGATCGAAAACGATTTTCACGACCGCAAAGACCTGACGCCGAATATCAGCTCCGTATTCGTAGAAAAAGAATACCGCAGGCAGGGCATTGCCGGAAAAATGCTGCGGTTTGTATGTGATGAATTTGCTGTGCGCGGAATCAATACGCTCTTTCTCGTAACGGACCACACATCGTTTTATGAGCAGTATGGCTGGGAATTTTTATGCATGGTGCAGGGCGATGGCGAGCCGGAGAAGACGAGGCTTTACCGGCATGAAATGAACGGGATTGCGGGAGAATGCGCAGAATGCCCGCAAACGGCAGTCTTTGCATGAAAAACCTGTGTCGCAGTGAAAGGCTGGGACCGTCGTGAAAAGCTGAACTTGCTGTAAAGAGATGGGAATGCGATGGATCGGCTGTCGGAATGCATAAGCGAGGGCAGTTTGGCAAACCATAAACCCTGTGTGTCCGCATAGTGCGGAAACGCTGTAAAAAAGATACTGCTATATTTCACAGAGGCGGCTGCGTTAGGCGTTTAGATGCATTTGGCACGAATCCATTGCGTTTTGCAGGAATTGGCGCATGAGGCGTACGTGAGAATGTGCGCAGTCCCTAGCATTTTACAGAGTCAGGGGTAACGGAATGGATCTTTTTATAATCGGCAACGGCTTTGATTTATATCATGATTTGCCTACGCGGTATGAGGATTTTGCAGAATATATGAAAGGAAGCTTTCCTCAGGAATACGGATGGTTGTACGATTCGATTCGGAAGTATTCCCTGGATTATGAGGCATTCCTCGGCAAAGGGGCTGATGCAGTCGTATGGAACGACATGGAAAACGTCCTGGGGAGCTTCGAGCCGCTGGCTTTGATTGAAGAACACCGGGACTGGAATTCACCCGTGGATTACGACGGACCGCCGTCTGCGGAAATCCGGCAGTTACTGCATTTCGGGCTGCATGTGAGCGAATACTTGGCGGGGTGGCTTGCGTGCTTGGAAGGGGATATGCAAAAATCCCATGCGAGGGCATGGCTGGCGCAGCTTTTTGGCCAAGGCAACCCGTCGATCCTGACCTTTAATTATACCCTGACGCTTGAACGGCTGTATGGAAAGGATGCTTTGCACATTCACGGGAAAAAGGATGGCGTCCTGGTCATGGGGCATGGCAACAAAAGCGGCGGGGACGTGATCGACGATGATTTTGGCATCAACAGGCAAAACCAGAAATACGTCAACGGGTATTTTTCAAAGACTTATAAGGATACTGCCAAGATAATCGCGGCACATCGCAGCTTTTTTTCACGAGCGCATTTAAAAAGCGTAACTGATATCTATGTGCTGGGGCATTCGCTCAATCAGATCGACCTGCCATATTTTACAGAAATCGGTGAGAAAGTCAGCAGTGGCGCAAGCTGGCATATCGTGTACTACGATGATATCGGCAAAAGCGAATACGAAAAGAGGGTGGACCGCATTGCAGCGGGGAGCGGACGGTGCGAGCTGCTTACATGGGATGCGCTTTCCGGGCGGTTTTGCTGAAAACAGGCGCAGGGGTTGCGGATGGCGGCCGGAATGGCCCTGGAAGCGGAGAAGAATGGCAAGAACTATGCAGCGGAGGGGTTTCAAGCGTCGTTTTAAGAATGAATGCTTTGCATTTTGTAATGCGGAAAATGTTAAGAACAAGGCTGCCGCACGAATGCTTTTTATTCGTTAATGCGGGCAGCCCAGTTTTTTACCTCTGCGGCGGTATCTTTGCAGCATCGCCGTCCTCTTTTCTAGTGAATACCGCCGCAGGTATGCCAGTGGATCATTGTTACACTGATATATAAGAATAATAGCATTGCAGAAACGATTCCATCCCCAAAACGAAAATCGGTTTCATTTATGAAGGAGATATCAAGAGGATTTTCAAACGGAAATGCCATAGGAAACAAACGGGTCGTTTTATCTTTTTTGTAGATAGTGTAACACAGGCTGCCCAAAGGTGAATAATAAGCAATAAATAATCTAATTTGGAATTATATTAATAATAAGAAACATAATATCTCGATTCCTATTTGGCATCAGATAGAAGATTGAGTAAAATTTTTTAAAATGTTATAAATCAAATAGATTTTGGAAGCCATAAAAAGCAGAAGATGATTGAAATATAGCATATTTGATAAAGAACTATATTTTACAAAAATGTACAAAATATTCAATAGAGGTTGTGGTTTATGGCAGGGGGCTGTAGCGGGTAAATAGTGAAGTTCCCTGCTGCTATTTAACAAAGTAAGAAATTTGAGAATTAGAGAGCGGCAGGTTGCACTTGGCTTGTTGCTATTTTAATGCAAAAACCTCATGGCAACATATCCCTTAGCTGGTCCGCCGTCATGCCGCGGATGTATTCCCCGATATCCAGCTTCTCTTCGATGCGCTTGCCCAGACCGCTGTCGAGCCGCTCCCCGGCCAATGCCGATTCTAACTGTTCAATATCCCCGTCGCCAAAGAAATCCCCGAAAATGCGGATTTCTTTTATCATTCCGCGTTCCACGTTCGCCTTGATCGACACCAGGCCGAAATCAAATTTCCGGTCAATGCTGTAGCCGTATTCCTTCGTGACGCCATAATTCCATTCCCATGTGCTGTATTTTTCTTTTTTCAGGGCTTCTATCTGTTCGTAGTCTTCGTCGGTCAGCAGGTATTCCTGCATTTTTTCATCCGTTTGTATTTCATTTAAGATCGCCTGTTTAAATTCCGCCATGGAAATCGGATTTGGCAGGTTTTCGTTGATTGTCGTTACCCTGCTCCGGACGGATTTGGTGGACTTGGAGTCAAATTTAGCGTCTTTTGGCTTTAATGCACAGGCCACATTGGAAAGGTTGCTGTCCAGCATAATGCAGCCATGGTTGAGCACGCGCCCTTTTGCAATAAATTGCGAGCTGCCGGAAATTTTCTTTCCATCGATCATCAAATCATTTCTTCCGGAAAATTCAGCATCGGCTCCCAGCTTATGCAGGGCGTTTATGACCGGCGTTGCAAAGTGCTTAAAATCAAGGATATTGCCGTCTTTGCAATCGACGATATAGGTAAAATTGAGATTTCCTTCATCATGGTACACCGCGCCGCCGCCGGTAAGCCTCCTCGCCACGCGAATGCCTTTTTCATCGACAAATTCCCGGTTGATTTCCTCCGCGGTGTTTTGGTATTTGCCGACAACGATCGTGTTGGAATTTTGCCAGAGGATGAAATACTCATGTCGCTTGTCCAAATGGTAAAACACATGATCTTCGAGCGCCAGGTTAAAGTACGGGTCTTTGCTTTTTGATTCAATGTATAGCATATGATGGGAAATCCTTTCATGGGCCGGTTTGGCGTATGTTCCTATATGGTTATTGTGTAAAGCTCTTGCTGCAAGTGTATTATAGTTTATGTGAAGATGAATTTCAAGATTGGTTGGCACGCAATTTGCGTTGCAGGAAGGTGTTATGTTCATGCAATCGTGCAAAACAAGGAAAACTGCATATTTTTAATACAGTAAAAGAACGGAAACCGCCGTTCTTTTTGTTTTTTGGAAACAGAACGTGTGTTTACAAGCGGAAATGTTTTGTGTTATAATGAACGCACTGATTGTTACGGCGTTGCCGCAGGGGAGCGTTCATTGAAGCTCGCACAAGCAGGATTGCTCGCTATAATGAACGCACTGATTGTTACGGCGTTACCGCAGGGGAGCGTTCATTGAAGCTCGCACAAGCAGGATTGCTCGCTATAATGAACGCACTGATTGTTACGGCGTT
>CAMNSS010000030.1 GCA_946555345.1 uncultured Eubacterium sp.
GCATTATTTGTGTGGTGGTTTTGGGGGGGATATACCCCCCGGGGGGGGGCGCAAGCTCCCGCCAGCTGCCGCCCGCCTGTGAGAGCCGCACCGCCGCTGACATCAGCCATGCCCGCTTTGCCATGGACAGAACCTTTTCCATGTCCCGCGCCCCCATCACCGCCTGCCACATCTGCCTTGCAACAAGCCGTGCGCCCATTACAACAGGCTGCCGCCTTCATTCCATCATCTCCCGCATTACAGCCTGGCGCCGCACCCATCTCACGCAACATAACCTCCTTGCCAGAGGCCGCTATGCCCTTTCCATCTGCCGAATCCGCCCTGCCGTTCACTGCCGCAACCGCCTTTTCATCTGCTCCCGCCGCCTTACCTGCCACACCTTCCGGCATAACATCAAAATATAGCCCGGTCACTTCATATCCCTGCTCCTGCAAGAGCAAAACAGCGACCGTGCTGTCCACACCGCCGCTTAACCCCACGATAACCTTTTTCTGATCCAGCTTTGCCGTCGAAAAAACACCCATCGGATCTCCCCGCCTATTCTGCCCGTTTGCCTTCTTCTATTCCGCTTATTCCGCTATTCCTCCGCATCTTCCAAATCGTGGTGGTCATCCTCCTCCGCATCGGGATCAAAGCCCTCAAGCCCCTGATACGTCTTGCCATGCTTCACCGCATAATCGTAAATCGCCGACTTGATCGCATGCTCCGCCAAAACGGAGCAGTGAACCTTGACGGCCGGAAGGCCTCCCAGCTCCTCCACGATTTTTTTATTGGAAACCGCGAGCGCATCCTCCACGCTCATGCCGATGATCATATCGGTCGCCATGCTGGAGGAAGCGATCGCACTGCCGCAGCCAAACGTCTTGAACTTTGCATCCGTTATCGTATCGTTTTCATCGACTTTAATCGTGATCTGCATCATATCGCCGCAGACAGGACTGCCGTAAGTACCCTTGCCATCAGCATCCTCGATTTCGCCCACATTATGCGGGTTCATGAAATGCTCCATCACCGTATCGTTATATAAAGCCATCTTCCTACCATCCTTCCTGGCCCGTTACCGGGGATAATTCCCTGAGCCGTCCTACTATCTTCGTTAATACATCCACTACGTAATCAATATCCTCGGCCGTGGTGAAATCGCCTACCGTAAACCGCACCGTGCCGTTCATCTTCGTGATCGGCACGCCCAGCGCATCCAGCACATGGGACGGCGCAAGCGATTTTGATGAACACGCCGAACCGGTCGAAACGCTGATTCCATTGGCATCCAGCATCAAGAGGATCGCTTCGCCTTCGATATAATCAAAGGAAACATTGAGGTTGCCCGGATGCCTTCTGCCCGCCGTGCCAGGGCCGTTCAGTTGTACGCCCGTGATATTTTCCTGAATCCTCTGCCAGAAATAATCCCGCAGCTTTTGGCTATGCCCGATATGCGCATCGAGATTTTCCCTTGCAAGCTCCGCCGCCTTGCCAAATCCTATAATCCCCGCTATGTTTTCCGTGCCAGCCCGCTTCTTTGCTTCCTGCGCGCCCCCGTGCATGAAGTTATGGATTGCCGCGCCCTTCCTGATGTAAAGCGCGCCCGTTCCCTTCGGCCCGTAGATTTTATGGGCAGACATGGAGAGGAAATCCACGCCGAGATCCTTCACGTCGATCGGCACGTTTCCCAGCGCCTGCACGGCATCCGTATGGAAAAGAACGCCATGGGACTTTGCCACTGCCGCCAGCTCCTTGACCGGCTCGACCGTTCCCACCTCATTGTTCGCCATCATGATGCTGACGAGAACCGTGCTGTCCTGAATCGCTGCTTCCAATGCGGCAGGCGAAACAAACCCTTCGCTGTCAACATCCAGGTAAGTCACCTCAAATCCATGCTTTTGCAGGTATTCGCACGTATGGAGGATCGCATGGTGCTCGATCTTGCTCGTGATGATGTGATTCCCCTTTTTCTGCAAAGCATCGGCGACACCTTGCAGCGCCCAGTTATCAGCCTCCGTGCCGCAGGAAGTAAAACGAATCTCACCCGAGTCCGCATTAATCAGTTTCGCCACCCGCTCCCTTGCCTGCTCAAGGCCTTCCTTTGCAACAAGCCCCGCACCATAGAGGCTGGATGGATTGCCGTACAGTTCGGTATAATAAGGAATCATCTCCTGCACGACTTCTTCTTTCACAGGTGTCGTTGCCGAATAATCAAGATATACCTGTTTCATAATCTGTCTCCTTCTATGTCAAAAATATGTATTCCTTCTATTTCCTACGGTTTATATTATACCATTTTGATGTAGATTGCAACAGAAAAATGAAACTTTTTCCTATCGTTTTAGTAGGTTATTCTATGATTCTTGGATTTCCAACATTTCACCGGGTTATTCCTGCAGTTCTTGGACTGCCGGCATTTCGGCGGGTGATTGCTATGGTTCTTGGACTGTCAGCGAGATCAGCTTATATTCATGGTTCGTATTGGAAACGCCGACCAGGTAGTTGATCGTCTCGTCGCGCTTTCCCTCCACGCTGTAATACGTCCAGTAGATTTTGCTGTGAAAAGTCATCATGTCATAGACATGGTTCTTTTTTTCGATGTCGATGATCCGCATATCCTCTATTTGCTCAATATTGGTTTCCCGGTATTTCTGCATATTTTCCAAATCGTCGCTGTAGAGCTTGTCTCCTTCGACTTCTTTTAGCTGCTCTTTCCCTTCCGCATAGCTTATTTTGCCCGATAAAACGTTTTCCATAATATCCGTCCGCCTTTCGAGCAGCTCTTTTACGATGGTTTCCTCCGGCTTTACGGTAAAACCAAACAGCATCAACGCCACAATGCAGGTGAAAACGCCGATACACGCCCATTTTAAATGTTTGTCCCTCATCTTGTCCTTACCCCTTCTCTCTCTTTTCCCATCTTTGGCAGCGCCAAATCCACTGCCCGCCTTTTACGATTCCCCATCTTTTACTATATATTAAAAAAGACGAGAAACGTGATGTTTCCCGTCGTCGATTTCATACTAATTTTGTCTGAAATTTATTTTTTGCAAAAATGCACCGTCTAGTTCTGCTTCCGTTTGATCGCCGCCAGCTCTTCTTCCGATAAATCCTCGACAAATTTAATGCGACTCAAGTGTCCTTTGAAGTTTTCCCGGAATTTTTCGATGTATTCTTTTCGCAAAGCTTCCTGTTCCTGCTTCTCCGCAGGCGTCAGCCCTTCCGCCTTGGACTTTTTGGCTAAGGCATTGATCCTGTCCAGCTTATTTTTCTCCAGCATAATTACCTCCGTGCCGATATGGTAACATAAAAAGGCGGCGTTTGCAAGGAGCGTTTGTTCTTCCTCACACGCTTACATCCAACGAACGGCCGGAAACAGACGGTCTTTTCACAAGCGTATTGCCGCTTTGTACAAGCGCGCTTTCCACGGATTTCCGTATAACCCTGTTTAAAATAAAAGGTCAAACGGCTGCCATTCCATCCGCCCCATGCCGCCCGGTGATGGAAAAGATAACCCAGCCTGCGATGTTTTCCGCATGGTCGCTGATTCGTTCCAGGTATTTGGCGATCATCAGGACGTCGGCGAAAAAATCCCCCAAGGTCTTGTCCGCCGCGACCGCATTGATCAGATCTTCCTTTACCTGGCCAAACATATCGTCAGCGATGTCATCTTTGGCGATGACTTCCCTTGCCAGGTCAAGGTCCTTTTTTACAAACGATTCGACGCTTTCCTTCACCATTTCGATCGCTGTTTTCGTCATCACATTGATATGCGCTTCGCAAATGCTGCGCCCTTCCCGCCTGATATGCTCCGTGATTTCCGCAATATCGTAAGCCTGGTCGCCGATCCGCTCCATATCGGATATCATCTTCAGCGCAGCGGAAATGAGCCGCAGATCGCCGGCCACCGGCTGCTGGCGCAGCAGAAGCTTCATGCAGAGGTTTTCGATCTCCCGCTCCATATTGTCGATCGTGCTGTCCGTTTCAAAAGTCAGCCGCCGCATCTCCTCGCTGTCTTCATTGAGCGCCTTCACCGCATACGTAATCGCATCACCGCACAAGGCGCCCATATCGATCAGCATTTCATTTAATTGCCCAAGCTGTTCATCAAACTTAACCCGCATCAGCCAAACCTCCCTGTAATATAATCTTCCGTGCGTTTGTCTTTTGGCATGGAAAAAAGCTTTTCCGTTTTATCAAATTCCACCATCTCACCCATCAAAAAAAATGCTGTTTTATCGGAGATCCGCGCCGCCTGCTGCATATTATGGGTAACGATTACGATGGTGTATTTTTCTTTCATCTCGATTGCAAGGTCTTCAATCTTGGAGGTGGAAATCGGATCTAATGCAGAGGTGGGTTCATCCATGAGGATTACTTCCGGCTCAACAGCCAGCGCCCTTGCGATACAAATTCTCTGCTGCTGTCCGCCGGAAAGCCCCAAAGCGTTTTTCTTCAAGCGGTTCTTTACCTCGTCCCAGATGGCGACATCCTTTAAGCACCGCTCCACGATCGCATCCAGCTTATCCCTGGCGCGTATGCCATGCGTCCTCGGACCATAGGCGATATTATCGTAGATGCTCATGGGAAACGGATTCGGCTTTTGGAAGACCATGCCGACCCGCTTGCGCAGGTCGTTGACATCTATTTTGCCGTAGATGTCTTCTCCATCCAGGAGAATTTTCCCTGTGATCCGGCAGTCCCCCACCAGGTCATTCATGCGGTTGAGCGTCTTTAAGAGCGTCGATTTCCCGCAGCCTGACGGACCGATCAGGGCGGTGATTTCCTTCTCCGGTATCTTGATGCTGATATTCTTTAACGCCTGAAACGCTCCGTAAAAAAGATCTAAATTTTCGATTGTGTATTTTTCCATTCCATTACCTCGCGGCTAATTTTTTCGCCAGCAAACCCGAAAGCCCGTTGATGCAGATCACCAGCACGAAAAGCACCACTGCCGTGGCGTACGCCTCCTCCGTATAGAGGCCTTCGGAAAGCAAGGCGTACATATGCACCGACAGCGTCCTTGCCGAATCGAAGATGCTTCCCGGCACTTGTGCGACAGTGCCTGCCGTAAAGATCAGCGCAGCGCTTTCCCCGACGATCCTGCCGATCGCCAGGATCACGCCTGCCAGAATGCCCGGCACAGCACAAGGCAAAATCAGTTTAAAGATCGTATAGCGTTTTCCTGCGCCAAGGCCGAAGCTGCCTTCGCGGTATGAATCGGGAACCGAAAGCAATGCTTCCTCCGTGGTGCGGATGATGAGGGGCAGGATCATGATTGCCAGCGTCACCGCCCCGGCGAGGAAGGAATAGCCCCAGCCCAGCGTGACCACAAACAAGATATATCCAAAGAGGCCGTAAACAATCGATGGAATGCCCTGTAAGGTTTCAGCCGTGATCCGCATCACCTTGACCAGCCTGCTCCCGCGCCTTGCATACTCCACCAGGTAAACAGCCGAAAAAACGCCGACAGGCACTGCCAAGGCGAGCGATAATACCGCCATATAGAGCGTGCTGACGATCGCCGGCATCATGGACAGATTCTCCGTATTGAACGTCCAGGCGAACAGCTCCGGCTTGATTTGCGAAAGCCCGTTGATTAAAATATACCCGATCAGCGATACGATAATGCCTGCCGTGATAACGGCCGATATGATTACCATGAGGCGCATTGCCAGGGAAACGGGCCTTCTCTTGTATGCGTTCCAGAATCCATTGTTGTTCTCTTTCATCAGAAGTCCCTCCTTTTCAGGGCAGAAAAGGACAGGTTGATCAGCAGGATGAAGACGAAAAGCACGACAGCGGTCGCGATGAGCGCATCGCGGTGAAGCCCTGATGCATACCCCATTTCCAGCACGATATTTGCGGTAAGCGTCCGCACGCCTGATGTAATGCGTTCAGGCAGAATTGCCTGGTTTCCGCAGACCATTACCACGGCCATCGTTTCCCCGATCGCCCTGCCGATCCCCAAGACCACGCCTGCCAAAATTCCCATCCTGGCGGCGGGCAGCACCGCCCGGAATATGCTCCACTCCTTAGTTGCGCCCAACGCCAGAGACCCTTCATAGTAATGCTCCGGCACTGCCCTGATGTTCGACTCAGAGACATTGATGACCGTCGGCAGGATCATGATTCCCAGCAGGATGGATGCGGTCAGAAGGCTCTTGCCGCTGCCGCCTGCACTATTTTGCACCAGCGGAACGACCGCCATCAGCCCGAAAAAACCGTAAACGATGGAAGGAATCCCAGCCAAGAGGTTGATTGCGGGCTTTGCGACCCGGTACATCCTTTTAGGGCAGTAGCGCGCCATGAAAACCGCACAGAGAATCCCCAGCGGAACGCCGATGATGATTGCGCCAGCGGTCACATAGAGGCTGCCGACGATCATCGGAAAAATCCCATATAAATTCTGCCCCGGTTTCCAGGACATACCAAAGAGGAAATCCGAAAAGCCGATTTCCTCCATCGCCGGAATGCCGCTCGCAAAGAGAAAGATGCATATGAGGATCACTGCGATAATTGATACGCATGCCGCCGCTAAAAATACGGCCTTCATGATGCTCTCACTGTAATGACGCATATTTTGCACCTGCCCTTCCCTTATCAGCGAACATCATCCCAGCTCGTGATTTTCCCGGTAAAGATCTGCCTAATCTCCTCCATCGCAAGGTTTTCGAGCTTATTTTCCTTATTGACGATGACAGCGATTCCATCCAGGGCGATTTCCTTCGCATCAATCCCCCTTTCCTTTTCTTCCTCCACCAACTGCCTCGAAGCCATGCCGATATCGCATACGCCTTCGATCGTACTCTGGATGCCTGCACCCGAACCGATCTGCTGGATCTCTATGGAAACGCCGGGGTTTTGTTTTTTATACCGGTCAGCCAGCACCTCCATCACAGGAGCTACCGAGGTCGAACCTGCCAGGGTAATGCTCCCGGAAAGATTCTTCGCCTGGTAATCCTCGGCTTCGTTATTGATCGCAATATAGCCTTCCTCTTCGATCACCGACTGCCCGTCAGCGCTCATGATGAAATCGACAAAATCCTGGGCAAGCTTTGAAAGTTTCCCCTTTGTGACGATATGAAACGGCCTTTGCAAATCGTAATCGCCGCTTTTTACGCTGTCGGCGGAAGCCTCCACACCGTTTACCTTCACAGGCTTTACGCTTTCACTCATCGCACCCATCGAGATATAGCCGATCGCATTTTTATTGCCCGCCACCGACTGGATGACGACCGACGTGCTGTTCGTAATTTCCGCAGTATCGGCCGTCCTGTCGATGCCATCTTTTTTCACGCCTGTCACCTCGACAAACGCATCCCGCGTTCCCGCTCCATCCTCACGGGAAACCACGGTGATTTCCTGCCCGTTGTCTGCATCCTTTCCATCTTGCTGCCCCTGCCCGCCGCCGCAGGCGGAAAGCCCAAGCGCCAGAATCACCGCCAGGCAAAACGCCATATTCCGTGCCGTATTTTTTATGAACCTATTTCTTTTCATGTTTTCCTCCTTTGAAGCCATCCGCATCAAACTTCCTCTTTCACAAAGCAGTCTGTATTAGGCCGCCTCTTTTGCGAAGCGGCCCGCATCAGGTTCCCTCTCTTGGAAAGCGCTCCACGTTAAACTTCCTCTTTTTTGAAGCGGCCTGCGTCAAACTTTCTCTTTTATGAAACCGTCTGCAGCAGGCTTTCTCTTTCGCAAGGTAATCCGCCTTCCGCTTTTGCGAAACAATCCACATCGAATGTCCTCTTCCCTGTTAGTTTTTCTCTTTTGTGCCATTTATATGATAACTATCTTATGCGAAATCGAAAATCTCGTTTTCATTTAGTTTACGTCAAGAAAAACAGGAATATTATACGAACAAGTTAAGAAATAGTTAAAAATCATCAAGGCTGACACTTTTCCCGCCTGCCACCCGTCCCAGGCTTTACACACCTGCAAAATGCGAAAAGCGCCGCCAAAGATGCTTTGACGGCGCTCTGTTTTGCGGTGTTCTGTTTGATGGCAGTTTTTTGCGAGCTTCATTTAGCGGTGCTCCAATCAGGCTTCACTGTTTTCACTCATTTTAAGGCAAAAACGGTGAAAAAGCATGATGTTCGGTCTGCTGTTTACATAGTACCTATTTATTTTCCAGTATTTTTGCATTTTCCACCATAACTGACCCTACAGATGCTGTGTACAGAGCTTTATGCCGGGTCAAAATCCTATTTTTATATTCCCCTCCATTCATTGAACAGCATCCTGCACTGTTTTCCACCTTGATTTCACCGTTATGAATACTTTTTTAAGCGAAAACGGTGAAACGAATAAATCTTTCGCTTCTCGTCTGGCATCTTAAGTTTACATAATGTTAAATCCTGTTTTGCTTAAAAAGATTTCTTGCTTCGTTCCCGTTAGAATCAAATCTCGTACACATATTTAACCTTCCATAAGCTCCTTGATGCACCCCGACTGTATTGCCGCTATATTTCGGGCAATCTTTTCATTTGGCCAGTCCCACCATTTAATACGAAGCAAATCAGAAATAGTAACCTCATCAAAGCGTTTTTTTATTGGCCTTGCCGGAACGCCTCCTACGATGGTATATGGCGGCACGTCTTTTGTGACAACGGCACGGACGCCAATAATTGCCCCATCGCCAATCGTAACGCCTGCTAAGATAACAGCTTCAAAACCAATCCATACATCATTGCCGATTATAATGTCGCCTTTGTTGTCCCAGCTCTTCGCCACATCCTTTTTATCCAGCCCCCATTCTTCAAAAAAGAGTGGAAAAGGATATGTGCTTAATGAAGCCAACGTATGATTGGCGCTGTTGAAAAGAAATTTTGCACCACAGGCAATGGAACAAAACTTCCCGATTATGAGCTTGTCATGATTGATTGGATAATGATACAAGACGTTATTTTCTTCAAATCCCGCAGGGTCATTTGAAAAATCGTTATACATCGTATAATCGCCTGCTTCAATATTGGGATTTGTAATCACATTTTGGAGATAAACTGTCTGCGTATCGCCTGTTCGCGGATATATTTTCTTTGGATCAGCCATTTTTAAACCCTCCTGTCGGTCATGCATAAAATAATTTTATTCATCTACTGCGGTATTTTCAATACACCAAACACTACAGACGCAATGCGTAAAAAAGAGAGCCGCTTTTCTTTCAGCAGCTCCCAATCATTATTTTTGATATATTATTTTCCGAATGGCATAAACCGAAAGATGATAAAAATCCGCAAGATTTTCCATAGATATGCCTCGCTTATAATCTGAAATAATCTTTTTATTACGGTCTTCAAGCTCTTTTCGGTAGCCGGATAATTCTCCCCAAGGTTTACGTTGTTCGGGTTTTGCAGGAATATAGAGATATCCTGCCTGCATATACTTTTGCAATTCTTCAACCAGCCTGACAGGGAGAATTTCATTTGCATTTATATATTTCATGTGCGGCTTCCTCCTTGATTTCCTTAAGAATCGCCATATGGCATATAGGTATCCTTTAGGATTGATTTCATCAAGCAGCAAAGCCAGCAATCTATGTTAGCGACTCATATTTACTCCATGCAAGCGTCGCTTATACTGGCTTTGCATGGAGCCAAGCTTTATTCTTTCTTTTCTTATTTATACACATAATTATCACCTTGCAAATTCCCCCAGCCTCTATTTCTCCGGCTCATATTCAAACACCGGCATCGGCTGCAATTTAAACAGATTCATCCGGTGCAGGCGGTCGATCCGCTCCTTGGTTGCCGCATCCTCGCATACGCCCTCCCTAATATAGCGGTCAAGCGTAGCATAAGTAAAGCCGAGGTTGTCTTCATCCGTCAGCCCGCACAAGCCATCGATCGGCACTTTTTCGACGAACAGATCCGGCAGACCGCACGCGCGCCCCACCGCCTTGACCTCCTGCACCGTCAGCTTTGACAGCGGGCTGAAATCGCCTGCACCGTCACCGAATTTCGTCGCATAACCAACCCAGTCCTCGGATAAATTGCAGGTATTTGCCACCCTGCCGTTGACGCTCTGTGAAACCGCATACAGCGCAGCCATGCGAAGCCGCGGCGGAAGGTTGACCTTTGCCTGCCCCTCGAAGCTGTCGAAATGCTTGGAAAGCTCCCGCACCACGCCGTCGTATGCGTCCTTGATATTCACCACGATGCTCTCGATGCCCAGATGCTCCGCCAGCTTGTGCGAAACATCGATATCAAACTGCTCGCCGTTCGGCATCATCACGCCCAGCACCCTTTCCTTTCCCAGCGCTTCCACGCACAGAGCCGCCACCACGGAGCTGTCCTTGCCCCCGGAAAGGCCGACTACCGCCTTGCAGCCCTTCCCATTTTCCGCAAACCAGTCCTGAATCCACTTTACAATATCATCTTTTACTTTATTTGCCTGAAACATTTTCCTGCCTCCCTGTTATTTCAATTTGACACAGCTCCATCGCCATAAGCGCATTTTCATGCGTTTTCGGCGTCACCCCGGCACAGCACGACGCATCGACTATAATCGGGGTTTCCCAGAACGCGGCTTTGGCCAGCATCGCATTGGAAATCACGCAGATATCCGTGCAAAGCCCCACGAGCTCGATGCTCGCAAGCGGTGTCTTTTCGTTCAATTCTTTTAACGTTTCCACCAATGCCAGAGAACCAAAGGTCGGTTTATCGATCACCGTGCTGTCTCCTACGTCGAGCGCATCCGAAATCTGCCAGCCCGGCGTTCCCTTGATGCAATGCTCCACCGGAAGCTTCCTGCCCTCCTGCGTTTCAAGGTAATCTTCCGTGTGCGTATCCCGCGTAAAAATCACCGCATCCCCGCCTTTGCGGTACGCCTCAATTTTTTCCGCCACGCTTGAAACGATCGCGACAGATTCCTTCGTTCCCAAAGCACCATCGATAAAATCCTTTTGCATATCGACGACAACCAATGCTCTCATCTGTGTACCTCCTATGTAATAATACTACCCGCTACGAACGCTTCCACGACGGGAAATATATTCCGTGAATATTGCATTGCAATACATTTCGTTACATTACAGCGCCATACAACAAATTATGATATATTGCCAATATACCCATCTTACCAGCATTCCCCAAACTGCACAAGGCAAGACCGCAGATTCTGTTGGCAAATTAAATATTTCAAGACCCATGTGCAACAAATTCCTTCATGGCGGAGCAGCGGGCAAAATCCGGCAGTGTTCTTGACACGCTCAGGTTCGAGGGAAGAAAGAATTGCAGCCCGTTTGACGCTACGAAACGCCTTTTTCCTGAAACAATGGCATTGAACCCACTGGATAAAAATGTTATACTAAACACATGAATACATTAAAAAATTTGAACATCCCCGGACTGTATCGGATCAAAAAGTCCGATCGGGAAAAAGTAATCCGCACGTATTTAAGTGCATTCCAAAAATATCCAAAGCTCATGAACGCCTTCCCAAACCAGCGGGAACGGCTTTTTGCGCTGGAAGCGACCATCCGTTACTACTGCGCCTACGACCTTCATTACGGCGCAGGATTCAGCCTGGACGACGAGGTCAACGAGGCCGTTTTGCTGATTCATTCGGATAAAATGAACTACAGCCTGCCCAAGCATATCCTTTCCGGCAGCTACAGCCGCGAATACCGAAAGGTGATGAAGCTCCTGTCTGCGGCCGACCGCCGCAAACGAACCCGCCTGTTCGATGAACTCGACGCCCTGGAAAAAAACGTGGAGATTCCTTCCCCGCACCTCTATTTGGATTTTCTGGGAACGAAGCAAAAATACCAAGGGCAAGGACGCGGGCGCAAAATGATGAAAAAGGTCTGTGGTTACGCCGACAGCGTCAGCCTGCCGATCATGCTCTTTACCAATACCGAAGCAGACGTAGCATTTTACCAGAGCCTGGGATTTCGCACCATCGGCGAAACCGCATCGGAAAAGTTCGGCTTTACCAATACATATCTGCTCTATGAGCCGCGCGTTTAATCGCAAGGCTTTGTCTATTTACCAACACAAGGCTGTATGCACCTGCTATACAGCCTTTAAAAATGCCTTGATGATCGCCTTCGAATTGATGAGGAATGCATCCTTTGGCTGGATTTCCTCCATCCGCACATCCCAGTACTTGTCCACATAATGCGCCAGCATTTCCTCCTCCGAAAGCCCCTTCCCGTGCATATCCCGGATAAACGCCAGCTTTTCCGCACAGGCATCCGCAAGCAGCTTCCAATACTGCCCGTTAAAATCCTGCGGCAATAATCCGAAATGCGGCAGGCACAGATAGTCCGCCTGGTACGCCATGCACTTTTCCATCGAGCTGACCGCATCGTGATAACTTTTTAAAAACGGCGTATGTACAGTTTCCCCGATTTCCAGCATCCCCGTGCTTTCGCTTGCAAAAAGCAGCCTGGCGGGTTCGAAGGCGTAGCTCATGGAGCAGTCGGTGTGACCCTTCGTTTCCAGCGCGATGATCTTCTCCTTCCCGAGGGACACCGCATCGCCATCGTGCAGCACAATGTCCACGCCCAGGCCATCCACCGAAATTTCCTCCCTGCTGCCCGGCAGGAAAAGGTCGCGGGCAGACGTGCCAAGCTCCTGAATCAGCTTCCTGGCATTCGGCCTTTGCAGCACGCTCTGCGCTTTTTCCCCGCCATAAACGCAAGTCTCGGGGAAAGCCTGCCTGATATAAGGAAGCGCACCGATGTGGTCGTAATGGGAATGGCTCAAAAACACGAAGTCGAGCTGCTTGCGGTTCTGCTCCGCCAGCTTTTGCTTGATATTCGCCACGGTAGCCTTGCCGCAGTATGCCATGCCGCAATCGTAAAGCGCGGTTTTTTCACTGCCGATGATCAGGAACGTCTCGCCGCCGTTTCCCGACGTGACCCGGTGGATATTGGCGGGAAAAGCAAAGCGGTCGTGCGATTCCCCGAACACGTCAAACAATATGACATCATTTATTTTAGGTTTATCATTCATCTTTTCTAAACTCCTTGGCTTTCTTTCGCCGATTATCGTCCATTTGTTAGTGGCTTAACTTCTCTTGGCTTTCTTGCCCCGGCGATCGGCCACCCTTTTCAGTTTCCGGTTTGTCCTGGCTCGCTTCCTGCATCTTATCTGCCCCCGCCGCATCCGCTTCATTCTCTAAATCCACGCCGCTATCCTTCTTCTCGCCGATCGTAAAGAAGACAAGCCCGATCCAGACGATGACAAAGGCAAGAAACTGCACCAGATCGAACGGCTCACGGAACAGGAAGATGCCAAGCACCAGCGAAATCGACGGGGAAAGATACTCGATCAGCCCCAGCGTCACAAGCGGGATTTTATTCGCAGCTTCCGCAAAAAGCGCCAGCGCCAGCGCCGTAATCGGCCCGCATAGCATCAGAAGCCCGTATTGATACGGTTTTCCCACGCCCCATGCGCCCTGCCCCGTCGCTTCCAAATAAATGACCACAGCCAGCGCAGGCAGCATGAGATACATGGTTTCATAAAAAAGCGATAAAACAGACGGCAGATTGAAGCTTTTCTTGAGCGCCGCATAGGTGGCGAAGGTAAGCGCCAGGCTGAGCGCAATCAAAGGGATTTCCATGAAATGCACCAAAAGCAGTGAAACCCCGGCCAGCGCCATCACCAAAGCCGCCAGCTTATACTTCGTCAATTTTTCTTTGAAAAACAAAATGCCAAACACGCTTACCATGAGAGGCTCTATGTAATAGCCGACGCAGGTCTGGATCACCTGGTCCGCATTGACCGCCCAGATGTAGATGCTCCAGTTGGCGGTAATCAGAAGCCCCGCCAGAAAGTACTTCAGCTTTACGCCTTTGGGCTTCAAATTTTTTCTGATTTCTTCCATGCCGTACAGCTTCAAAGAAAGAAGAAAGCACACAAGCCCGACGAGAAAAATCCGGTAAAAGATGATGACGGACGATTCGATCGGCCGGAGCGCCTGCCAGTAAATCGGCAGCACGCCCCACAGCACGGAGCATGACAGCGCATAGAAAAGCCCTTTGCGGTACGCATCATGCATCGTATCCACCTCCGGGTTCGTCCTCCGGGGAAAATACGATCGAGCTTTCCATCTCCCCCTCCTGCTCCATCAGATCGGCAAACGACATACTGTAGCTGTCCAGCTCGTAATCGAGGGCATTTTCAAAATCGTACGCATACTTTTCGCCGCCCAGTCGTTCCAAGCGGCACGCCGTGATTGCATCCCGCACGTTATGTCCGAAAGGCTGCCCGCCATCCTCCGGCGTCAGGATCACTTCCGATTCGTGGGAATACCAGCTTTGAAAGCGGTAAAACTGATCTGTAAAGCGGCGCAGCATTTCCTCCTCTTCCGTCTGGGACGCCGCGCTAAACTGGGACGCCATGCCGACAAGGCACAGCTTGATCTGGTGGAGCAGGGAAAAAATCTCCCCGGAATTTTCCTCCGGC
>CAMNSS010000031.1 GCA_946555345.1 uncultured Eubacterium sp.
GCATGAAAAAGTACTTTTTCCCGTCTATCGTCTTCCAGCCCGTCTGCATGACCCCGCTGTCCGCATCAAGCAGGTAAGTCTTCCCGCTTATTGTCTGCATCCCTTTCAGCACTGCGCCGCTGCTGTTGGCGTAGTACCTCGTGGGCCCGAAGCTGAACCACCCCGTCACCGCGTGCCCGTCCGGCATGAAAAAGTACTTTTTCCCGTCTATCGTCTTCCAGCCCGTCTGCATGACCCCGCTGTCCGCATCAAGCAGGTAAGTCTTCCCGCTTATTGTCTGCATCCCTTTCAGCACTGCGCCGCTGCTGTTGGCGTAGTACCTCGTGGGCCCGAAGCTGAACCACCCCGTCACCGCATGCCCGTCCGGCATGAAAAAGTACTCGTTCCCGTCTATCGTCTTCCAGCCCGTCACAGCATAACCATCAACAAAATAATAACGATTAGAACCTACCGTCAGCCATCCATTTTGAAAATAGCTTCCATCGGTATTTTTATACTTTATTCCTTTACCGTCATAAAATAGTCCAAATCTTTCTAACCTAAAATAATTCGCAATTCCCGTGGCATCAGCCTTTCCAAGCTTCACCAAGTTACTATCATTGCTCAAAAACGCCCTGTCACCCGCATTATCAATAAAAGCATGCTCAATAATAATTCCCGTAATTCCCCTGAGCTTGCTTTCACGGATAATTCCATAATAATCCGATAAACTTCCATCTGGATACTTCGAATTATTTTGTGTAGGCTTTTCTTTAATCCCTCTATTATAAAGCCCCAATGCTACAAGCTCTGATAAAATAGAACTGGAAAGTCCAGCACCCTGTGTGTATACCGAATAATTATAATTCTTATTCGGCTTCCAAATCTCTACGCCAGTAGCACTTCCGCCACCGCCAGAATTGATATGTATGCTGACGAGGACGCTGGCGCCCTTGCTCTGAGCAAATGCGGCTCTCTGGGCAAGCGATAGATTCGTGCTGGTATTATCGCTTCTCGTCATATAGACGGTCACGCCGTTATACTGCGTGAGTTCATTGTAGCAGGCCTGTGCAATCTTTAAATTTACATCCCGTTCGTACATTCCCGCTTTTGTCGCACCTACATCACTGCCGCCATGCCCCGGATCTAATACCACGACAACATTGCTTGCAGCCCTGCCTTTGGGCGCTGTCGAAGCATCCACGTCGGCAGACGACAGTGCCTGTTTCACCTGCTTTTTCACGCTCGAACTGTTCACGCTATCGCCCGCATTTTCAACAATCGTGATATTTTCATCCGCACCACTGGCCTTATTTTCGCTGACCACTTCAAAATCGGCGTCTATTTCAACGTCGTCGAATGCAAAATATTCCTCGATATCTTTCCCTGTGTCGTCTTTAACATAGTACTTAACGCCCTTGATCGTATATGTACCCGCCTCCCCAGCGGTAAAATCCTTTGTAAAAAGAATGGATTTCTCGGTTCTGTCTTTTTCCTCCAGCTCGAACTGTTCACCCTTGCTGTTTTCATAAACCAGCACCATCTTGGTGATTTCATCGATACTGTCCTTCCATGAAACGACAAGGTTCTGCGTTCCAGGCGCAACGAGCTGCGGGCTTTCAATGTAAAGGAACTTCATTTCTTCCGTTACAAGCTGCTCCGCCTCTTCGTTGGCAGCATCCGTACTGCTATCTGCAGTATTTGGCTGCTGTGCATCGCTGGCAGAAGGTTTGCTATCATTCTTTTCTTCATCGTTCTGCTTCGTTTGCGATTCCGTCTTCTGGCTGGCGGAAGACTCCCCATTTACCGCATCATCCGATGACGCTTCGCTCGATGGTTCCGTCACGGCATTCTGTTGCCCGCCCGCTGTTTCCGCATAGCTGAAATTGGCAGGCATTATGACTGTCGTCATCACCATCATCACAACCAATAGTTTCGCAATTATCTTATTCATGTTCCCCTCCACAAAAATTATCCGGCTATTGCATTCCTAACGATTGCTTTTGCCATATCATATATTTCACAGGTCTTTTGTTCATCCCTGCCCGTGATACAATAATAAAACTTGATTTTCGGCTCCGTCCCCGACGGCCTGATCGCAATCCATGAACCGCCTTCCAGGACGAACTTGAGTACATTCGATGGCGGCAAGCCATCTATTTCTTTATTATAATCGAAAACCGCTTTCATTTCACCTATTTCGGAAAAAATACTCGCATTCTGTCGAAAAGTTTCCATGATGGCGGCAATTTTCCGGCTACCCTCCGAGCCTTCAAAGGTAAAGGATTCCTGTGCATCGATCCAGTACCCATGTTTTTCGTAAAGCTCCTGCAAAACGTCCGCCAAGGTTTTTCCCTGCGCTTTCCAATATGCCGCCATTTGGCAGATCAAAAGCGCTGCGGATACGCCGTCCTTATCCCGTGCATGAGTCCCCGGAAGATAGCCGTAGCTTTCCTCATAACCCATAAAATATTGTGCTTCCTCCATTCGGTTCATCCGGTCGCCGATATACTTAAACCCTGTGAGCGTTTCCATGACGTCGACGCCATAGCTTTTGGCAACAGCCTTTCCCATATCGCTGGTGACAATCGTGGTGATGAGCTGCTTGCCGCCCGATGGCCGCATCCTGGCAAGAAAATCGATCAGAAGCGTTCCCATCTGGTTTCCCGTCAGATAAACGATCTGGCCGTCCGCTCTCACCCCTGCGCCAATTCTATCACAATCCGGGTCAGTTCCCAACAGGATATCCGCCTTTTTTTGAACGGCAATTTCTTCCGCAATATGAAAAGCATTCCTGTCCTCCGGGTTCGGCTTCTTTACCGTCGGAAAATCGCCATCATAACCAGCCTGCTCCTGCACCAGCGTTACATTTTCAAAGCCTGCTCGGCGCAGCGTCTCCATAACGAAATCCTTGCCCGATCCATGGAGCGGCGTATAAATAATGTTCAAATTTGCGGCCGTCTCTTGCCCTATGCCCATGCTACACTTTTGCACCGCATCGAGGAATTTTTCGATCACTTCTTCGCCGATATATTCGATATTTTCATGCTCCCGCGCCGAAACCTCGGCCGCAAGCCCGTCTGCAAGCTTTGCAATATGGCCGGCAATCTGTCCCGCCAGATCCGTATTCATCTGGCAACCCGTGTTGTCATACACTTTAAATCCATTGTATTCCTTCGTATTATGGCTCGCCGTAATCACCACGCCGCCGTCGCACTTTAGCTCCCGAATGGCGAAGGAAAGCAGCGGCACAGGAGAATACCGATCGAAAACGAGCGCTTTGATTCCCGCCGCCGCCAGCACCCTGGCGGTTTCTTCTGCAAAATCCGCGGAATTGTTTCTCGTATCGTATGCGATGGCCACTTTGCTGCCCTTTCCCAGAAGCTGTGCCAGCCCTTTGGCCGCCATCCTAATTGTGTACTTGTTGATCCGGTTTGTGCCCAGCCCCATGACGCCGCGCATCCCGGCGGTCCCGAACGCTACATATTGATAGAATGCCTCGTAAATATCCTTGTCGGACATTTCCTTCATCTGCTGTTTGTCTTCATCGCTCACATATGGACTTTCCATCCATTCCCGGTAAATTTTTTGATATTCCATGATTTCCTCCCCAAATACAAAAAATCTTTGACCGATATAATTCAATCCCGTGAAAATACACATGCCGGCCAGCATCGCGACATTTTCTTGCAGGGACATCCTGTCATTTTCCAATAGCCAACACACAAGCGGCTTTGCGACCCCATACGCGATCAGATAGCAGGCTGCAATATTTCCTGCAAACCGCGCACCGCTCTGTAACAGCTTCCCCCTGTACTGAAACGTGAACCTCCTGTTCAGCGCATAACTCAGTATGCTGGTGAAAAAATAATTCGCCGCCGAAGAAAGCCAGTAGGAACAACCCGCCAGATTGTAAAGCCCGAACATAATCGCCGTACCGACCAGCGTGTTGATGATGCCAACGAAAATAAATTTCAGGAATTTCTCATCCAGCATCATATCGAAACATATCTTCTAAAACAATTTTTCAATCGCATCATTTTCCAGCCCACTCCCTATCATATCTCGCTCTATGCCAAACGCAATCCGGCCATCTGCAAAATCCGCTCGGTCGCCCTCCCGTCGCAGGAAGCCATGAACTGATCCCGAAATGCCCTGACCTGCGCCGGATCAAAGCCCGCCTCCGCTTCTTCAATGCAGCTTACGACATCCGCCGTCGTCTTCACCACAGGTCCCGGCGTCAAAGAATCGTAATCGTAAAAAAATCCCCGCCAGTCGTTATACGAATCGAGATCGTAAGCAAAAAAGAAAATCGGCTTTTCAAACAACGCATATTCAAACACCAGCGACGAATAATCCGATATGCAGATGTCCCCTGCACAGATCAGGTCATCGATGTTCAAGGCATCGGTGACGTCCAACGCAAAATCGCTGCAATCCGCCGCAATCCTCGGCAGTCGCTTCACAAACGGGTGATGCTTAATCAAAAGGACGTATCGGTCGCCCAGCATCCGCTTCATATATTCTATATCCAATTGATCCGGCGTCGTTGCAGCTGCTATATCACCGCGAAAGGTCGGCGCATAAAAAATAATTTTCTTATTCCGGCTGCCCATATGCTCCGAGAGGAACGAACGCACCCGGTCTTTTGCCGCCGCGATATAAGCATCATCAAAAAACACATCCGTGCGGCTGATCCCCACGGGCTGCACGACCTGCCCGGGGACGCCCATCGCTTCTTCATAGGCCCATACCACCTCCGGGCTGCTGACCGTCACCATATCCAAATTATGATACAGCGGATACTTCTGCTGCTGCCTTCTGCTGCTGCCAAATTTTAATTCGGCCGAGCTCAACCCAAAGCGTTTAAAAGCGCCGCATCCATGCCACAGCTGGATCACCTTCGTCTCCGGCCTTTTGTCAAAACAGGCAAAGCAGTTATTCGCTTCACTCAAAAACACATACTCCGCCGTAGCCATATCCGCCAGAAAAGCCAGCGTCCGCTTCACGTTTTCCTTGCGGCGTCCCACGCCCTCCTGCAAAAAATGGCAGGTCACATGGTAGTCGCCGCTTGCGGATATCCTTCGGTACACTTCCTGCAAGCTGTTTCCGATGACAGCATTCCGCACCTCGAGGAAAATCACCTTTCCCCGTTTGACCGGCTGTTTGCTATGCCGCCTGTACTGCCATGGATAGAGCAGCTTCAATAGGATAAATTTCCCAACTTCCGTAATCATGCTCAAATTTCTTTCTTGATCAATTTCCTGATATCTTCCTTCGTATAACGGTTTTTCACATATGCGATCAGCGCATCCTCCAGCTTTTTCTGTATGCTTTTTCGTTTGGCAGCCAAAAATGAAATCCGTCGTTGGCCGCCTACATTCAGCTTCCCGGGATCGCAAGTAGCGATCATATGCGCGTTGTATATCTTTCTGCCTTGCAATTTTGCGCAAATCGCGGGCAAAGAGCTATAAAACCCGCCATCCGGCTTATCCGCTGCCACATCCGGCGACTGCAGGCTTTTCGTCCGAAATATCTTATTGCCCCAAATCGCATCTAACCGATCATACCGGCTGCGCTTATTCTTCAAACACTGCATCGCGGTAAATGCGCTTTCCTGCAACGTGCCGCAGTACGTTCCATCGATATAGGATTTCAGCGGCGCTGTCACAAAGTCAGCTTGCTCCTCTTTCATCAACCGATCGACCATCATGCGGATCGAATTTTTCGAAAAAAGGATCTTCGCATCGGCAAACAGGACGAAATCGGTCTTTACTTCCGTCAAATTGCACGCCGGTGAAAAAAACAGGTTCTCGTTCAAAAACTGCCCCAAAGCAGCTTCTCGGTACTGTTCATGCAGCAGGACGCAAAATCCCGGCATACATTGATCGTAAATGCTATCAAGTAGCATTTGCAAATCTTCCTTTTTTATCCCCGGCAAAACGACAAAGGTGAGCAGCGCTTTTTCGGTTACCGCCGCCTTGGTGTACAGGCTTTTTTCCAACTGTAAATCGCGGTTCAGCATCGCCACGCGATCCCACTGGGAGTCCGGGAGCTTTTCCCGCAAGGAAGCGATTTTCTTTTGCAAAATGTCCGGCATTTCATCTTCCGTATGCCAAAGCTGCCTGTAATACCCGCTCAAAATGCTGATATGCAAATAGCGCACATGAAATTCTTGCAAAAGCTGCTCTGCTCGTTTTTTCGCATCACCCGTTTCCCCTGCGAGCTGTTTTTCGATGATCGTTTCCAGAAGATCCAGACCTTTGATCAAATCGCTCAGATAGCTCGCCTTTACCATCTGCGTAGCCGACCTGCTTTCCCAAAACGGTCGCACCTGGTACGCATATACGACCTTCCTGCACCCGGCGATCCGCCTCGCCCGGAAAATGCACTGGAATAAAAACAATGCATCCTCTGCATGCTTTAAGGCGGGAAACGATATTTGATTCTGCGCTAACAGGCTGCGCCGGAACATTTTATTGCAAACGCTAAAGGACCACAAAAGCTCCGGATCGTATTGATCGATATTTTTTTTCTTCCCCAGCTTGATCGTGTGGCTGTTGCACCTGCTTTCCCCCACCCTGATTTCCTGCATCACGCCAATGGCGATATCAGCATCCGCCAGCTTTGCCGCCCGGTACATCGCCGCCAGCGCTTTCGGCGGAATAAAATCGTCCGGGTCGTAAAAAACGATGTATTCCCCCGTTGCCAGATCGATCCCGCGATTTCTGGCCGAGGCAACGCCGCCGTTTTCCTGCACGACCGCTCGAAACCGCGGGTCACTTCTGCAAATTTCATCTATAATCTCCTGCGAGCAATCCGTCGAACCATCGTTGACGATGATCGCCTCATAATCACGGAAGCTCTGATGCTTCACGGAGAGGAGCATTTTTTTGATATAGGGTTCTACGTTATATACCGGAATGATAATCGATACCTTCGGGTTCATCGTTTCCTCCAAAATGCTTCATCCCTTTGTCGCCCATCGCAAGAACGATCATCATCAGAAAACATACATACAAGCGATTCATAATCAATAGCGCTTCAAAAAGATTAACTATAAACGTAAAAATAACAATTAGATACCAATTACCTTTATTGTTAAATGGCATCCGCCCGATTTTTTGCCATAATATTACGACAAACAAAACAAAGCAGAAAATTCCTGCATTAAATAATACACTTAAATAGCCATTATGAATTCCTAATTTTTCTCCCCAATACAATCCCGCATCATTTCCGTTCGATATCCATTGTTCTTTTAAATAGGTGTTTCGGTTTTCTATTTCCAATTCACTGCTACCTTGCCCCAACAACCATGCATCCATGAAGGAAACTGTATGATATCCATCTTCCCATATCTCAAATCGCCCGGTACTTAATCGATTGATGGTCCTTATCTCTTCTGAAGTATTATCTATCCCAGAAGCAATCACTGCCAAAAGCACTACATTGCACAGGATAACGATAACCAGGCCAATCTGCAAGAATCTTTTTTTGTTCCACTTGGATCGTTTCGCCAACCCATATGCGAGCAGCACAGCAATCAGTCCTGCATCCGCGCTCCTGCATCCATACCGATAGAGCATATACAAGGAAAAAAGGACATAAATTCCAATTCCGATCATCTTCCATGCTACGTATTTTTTACCGCCATGGGCAGATTTGATCATAAAGAGAAACAAGCACAATGCCACTGCCGTCATGATTCCCGCATTGTTTGGATTGACAAACAATCCTGCATATGGGTTTGCTTCCATATAGCCTGGTGTTTCATGATACATAGAAAAAACAATGCCCCATTTCGACAGCATTTTCATACAAATTACCGAACCCATACTCAACAAATTCATGATAAGATTAAATCCGATAAATGCAGCGAAAATCTTTTTCACTTTCGCATAAGACCCGACTGTCCAAGGACAAATCAAAAGTAAAAATACCGTTTCATAAATTATACTACCTAAAATGTAATGATTAAATCCGCTTATGATAAGCAAAACACACCGAAACCCCAGATAAACAATCACAAGGACATTGTTTTTTATGAACGCCAATTTTTCTGCCCTTTCCGCCAAAAGAAACTGCACTGCAAACGTACATAAAAAAAGTAAAATTAATATTACATATACCCGGTCACTTAGCCCCAATGCCTTCACAAAAATCGTCGCTCGCAAGGCGGAAAAAAGCACGATGAGCATCAATACGATATTACTGCAACTTAACGTTATGTCCTTTATCTTAATCTTATCCATGTTTCCTTTCCCTGCGTTTTCCACGCTTAAAACCGATCACCTTCCGCAATCGATCCATCAACAACCGAAACTCCCTCGGCTCGGAAAAAGCATTTACCGCTGCAAAAGCGAAAGCCGCAATAAGCGCAACAAGAACCGCCCACAAAAACCACTGCCCATAGCCGGATACCGTCATCCGCATGACCGGCAGCCCCGCCAGCATCAGAAATGCCAGAACCACAAGGTTTCGAATGATGCGCCGCAGCGTCCTTTTCCATGAACCCAGCATGATCCGCGTCGTATTATAATAGACGATATCAATGCCCCGGTATAAAAACGAACAAAAGCTGCCGATCAATACGCCCAGCATCCCAAAGGGTTTCACCAAAATCACAGACGCCAAAATGATGATCACGACCTCTATAACCGCCCGCCACCGCGTCTGCTTATAATGCCCCGCCGCACAGATCAGCGTAATGGATGGAATTCTGATATTTTGCGCAATCCCCACCAGCACAAACATGACTGCGATTTCAGTCCTCACGTACTGCGCATCGGTAAAATCCTTCGTGTAAAGCTTGATAAACGGCACGATCAAAACGGCCATGCAGGCATACGACCAGAATACCACGATATAAGTCAGGTACTCATAATTCGAATAAGCTTTGTCTAAGGCCTTGCGGTCACCCCGGGACAAAAGCTCGCCGAAACCGGACTGCAACCCGCTGTTGAAGGAACCCACCAGCAGGGACACCGCATGGGCAATCATATTGTATACGCCGTAGATGCTGACCTCCACCAGAGCCTTTGTTCCCATAAACACGGTCATCACCACGACAGGCGTATTGTTGACGATCACGCCCGTAATCTGGTGCAAAAGCGCCGCCCACCGCTGATTGATCGCACGGTAATTCGGTCTTTCGTTAAAATCGATAAAGGCATAATGTTTTTTGACATAACGCCAGATAATGAGAAAGCGCAGAATGTACACGACCGTCGCCACCAGCTTCACCAGCAGCACATTGCACCCTTCTAAAATCAGGATAATGGTAACGACTGTATTCAGGATTGTTCCCAGGGTCTGCGCCAGCATCATCACATAGCCCTTCTGGTTGGCCATGAGCATCACCTTGTATTTCCCGAAAAAAAGGTAATCCACTAAATTGCTGGTCGCTAAAATCAAGATCATAAACCGGGTGATGTTGGCTTCGACCTGATTTTCCACCAAAAGCGGGTATACGATGGTGAGGACGATCAAAAGAAGCACGTAAGCAATGCCCGATCTGTAGTAAAACCGCTTCGTCGCCGAAAGGATTCTGTTGATTTCCACGATGTTGCCATCCGCAATGGGCTTATAAAGGCCTACGATAGACGCTGCGCTCACCCCGGCCTCCACCAATGCCAGATACGTGATAAACTGCGTCACGGACACGATCATTCCGTTCATGGTAGAGCCATAGGCGATAATAAAAAAGCGCGGCAAAATCAACCCCGATATTGCGACGGTAAATTGCAATACCAAATTAGCAATTATATTTTTTAATGCTTTCTCACTTCTCATGCAATTTGTCCTTCATGCCATTATCTAACATATTATTATATAATGGAAATGGCTAAAAATCAAGCTTTGGCGCATTCTGTAAATGTGAATTTATTGTGTTTTTGCCCCCAATGCTTTTTTTGATGCGTTCAGTCCGAGGGTCATGTAAAAAGCTTGCTCACGCATGATTACAAATGCCATTTAAAATCCATTGTGTTTTTGCTTCATGCATCCTATAATATCTATAGATTTACCACAGGAGAATTGAAGATGAACATACAAGTACAGGAAACACGCCCCTACATTCCTTGGGACACCATATTCCATTTCATGGCTGATGCGCTGAAAGCTGCCGGCGTCCCTGACGGCGATGCCGAAATCTGTGCCGATGTTTTGTGCGAAAGCGACCGCAGGGGCATCGAAAGCCACGGCTGCAACCGGTTTAAGCCCATATACATCGACCGCATCAACGATGGGATTCTCAATCCCGTAACGGAATATGAAATCCTAAAGGAAACCCCGACCACGCTGGTGATCGACGCCCACGACGGCATGGGCATGGTCGCATCCCACAAAGCGATGACTGCGATTATCGAAAAAGCGAAGACATACGGCATGGGAATGGCCGCCATACGAAATTCCAGCCATTACGGAATTGCCGGTTACTGGGTTACGATGGCAACGAAGGAAAACATGATCGGAATCACCGGCACCAACGCCCGTCCTTCGATCGCACCGACCTTCGGCGTGGAAAATATGCTGGGGACAAACCCCCTCACGGTAGGCTTTCCAACGGATGAAGCCTTCCCATTCGTGCTGGACTGTGCCACCTCGATATCCCAGCGCGGCAAAATCGAATACTTTGCCAGAAACGGCATGGACACCCCAAAAGGCATGGTTGTCGGTAAGGACGGACAAGCCCTCACCAACAGCGAGCAAATTTTAAAAGACCTGGTCGCAGGCGATGCCGCCTTTGCACCCCTGGGCGGAATTGGGGATGAAATGGGCGGATACAAGGGATACGGCTATGCGGCTATCGTGGAGATTCTATCCGCAGCGCTGCAGTCGGGAAAGTTCCTCAAAGCGCTGACCGGTTTGGATGCCGCAGGAAACAAAACGCCATATCACCTTGGACATTTTTTCATGGTCATTAACCCCGAAGCTTTTCTCGGCGCAGATACATTCAAAAAGACATGCGGGGAAATCCTGCGCACATTAAGGACGTCTGAAAAAGCCCCCGGCAAAGAGCGCATTTATACGGCTGGGGAAAAGGAATATCTCGCCTGGCTGGACAGAAAGGAGAAAGGCGTTCCCGTAGGGCGCTCCGTCCAGCAAGATCTGATCGAGGTGCGGGATATGTACCAATTAGACTATCGATTTAATTTTGAATAAGGCGATGTTGCTTTTTTCGATTAGGACACGATTATTTACAGGCAAAAAACGATTAGGAATTTCAAGGGGTTACATTTTAAAAGGAGTATTGTATGTTGTCAAAAAGACGAAACACCAAAATTGCCGCAGTAATTATTTGCGCTATTTTCCTTGCGCTTTGCATCTCTGCCATCAGCAATTACCGCGGCATCATCAACATCGCCAATGAAAAAATTGCCCTGATGCAAGGATGCGTTCCCGTCTTAGCATTTCACGGATTCGTTCCGCAAGAAATCAAAGAATCCGATTCTTCTTTCGCCGATAATCAGTGGATTGACGACTTTGAAGGGTTCGAAAAGCAGATGAAATACCTCCATGACAACGGCTGGCATACATTGACCGCTGATGAATTTTACGCATGGCATCAGGGTAAATTAGAAATCCCCGAAAAATCCTGCCTCCTCACCTTCGACGACGGATATTATGAAATGTATTACCTCATCTACCCTATTTTGAAAAAATATCAGATGAACGCCATCGCATTCGTCATTAGCTCTTATACTCCGGAAACAACAGCGTCATATAATCCGGCGGAACGGAATCAGATCGGCTGGGATAAAGTCAGGGAAATTGAGGAGGACTATCCTGGGCTTTCCTTTGAAAGCCATTCCTATAACCTGCATGGTTTTGACGAGGACGGAAACGAGCCATGGGTAACGGCTACGCTGGATGAGCTGCGTGAGGATTTTAAGGCAAACGCCCAATATGGATTTCAATACATGGCATACCCGTACGGCGGCTATAACAAAACGATGTTAACGGCAATCAAAGAATCCGGCATCAAAATGGCATTCACGTTTAAAACCCCTGGATATGCGACGAAGTCCTGCAACGCATACAAAATCCCCCGGCAAAAAATAACCGCTATCACCACGTTCGGTGAATTTGCAAAAATTTTAGAAAAAACTTTGTGATTGCTTTTTCATGTTTCTTCAAAGGAATAGAAAAACAAAAAAAGTTAGCAAGATAACAAAGCAACGATGGATAAATGCAAGATCAATCTGAGCTTGCAAGCAACCGAGACATGGACGGCATTTATACATGCATAGCATTGGAAAAACTCTTTCCGGATAATATAAAAGACCAGGGCGGCCGGGCATGGGGTACGATCAGGAAGCTGAACCAATGCCTGCAATCCATTAGAAGCAGAACGAAAAAAGGTATGCCGAAAAAGGATGCCGCCACCAAATGCTAATCTATAATGATACAGCAATTTTCAGGATTGATGAAAGGCGGGATTTTGGGTATATCTAGAATATAAAACAGAAGGAAATAATGAAAAATATATCACGGCATATTTAACAAACATTCATACATACCATATAATAAAATTGACTAGAAGCATGGTTATATCCAGGCGGGTGCGAAAAAGGAAAAACCAGAGCTGCCACTCTGGTTTTTTCATGCTAGGTTAGCTTTCCGAACTATGGCGGCGTAACCATTTGCGCCCATAGTTTCCAACCAACGGAAAACAACAATTTAAAACCCTGCAACCATTGAAATTGCAGGGTTTTATTGGTACTCCCAAGGGGATTCGAACCCCTGATTCCGCCGTGAGAGGGCGACGTCTTAACCCCTTGACCATGGGAGCATATTATCAAAGCAAGAACGCTATATCATGAATCTACTCTGCCCTTCCACTGAAATTTCATGATTCAGCGAACGCTTCCTACAGCAACGCCGTATCGACCCGTGCGTTCATTATACCATGCAAGTTTGTCGCAGCATGATTCAGCGAACGCTTCCTTGCGGCAACGCCGTATCGACCCGTGCGTTCATTATACCATGCAAATTTATCGCTGCATGATTCAATGAACGCTTCCTTGCGGCAACGCCGTATCGACCTGTGCGTTCATTATACCACACTTTTCCCAGAAAGAAACAAAAAAATTATTTTTTTCTCTTTTCCGCAGATGCAAAACAAAACCCAGGGAGTCTTATAGCACACTGATTTCTGGCTTTGCCCCGCTTTCTGCACGAATATCTTTCAATGTACAACAACCAATGGACTTTTGGATTTCCTGTTTTCGCTTAAAGCATTTTAGGGCTGGCGATCGCTCCACGCCAAGACAATCCAGGCAAAAATTCGCCCATTAATTCTCTCATTTTTAATATTAGACACACTTTAAGGGAATTTCACGCTTTTTCGTCCTGTTTCCCCGAAGTTTTTATGCAAAAACGCCCGGTTTTTTCAGCGTACGCTTTGCGGTTTCACCCGCTGCAATCACTCTTGTTGCTAGCGATTGCACCGCCCGCTTGCCTCCTCCCGCAAGCCACAGTGCTTTCTGCGCTCTGCCATTCGTTGATGAACTGAAATTTTTCATTTTTCCAGCTTGTGCCATTGTCGTTTACATCTCGCAGCTTGCGCTTCACTTCCCGCAAGCCTTGCATCTATTTACAGCTTTTCAAAATCGCTGGCGCCGTGCTTGCAAACCGGACAAATGAAATCCGCCGGAAGCGGATCGCCTTCATATACATACCCGCAGATTTTGCAGACCCAGCCCTTTTTCCCTTCGGTCTTTTTTGGCGGCGCTTCCTTGATATGCTTATGATAGTAATCATAGGTTACCGATGGCGCATCCGAAAGAACCTCCCCGGCCGTAACCTCAGCGAGAAACAGCGTGTGCGTTCCTAGGTCAACGCTTGAAATGACCTTGCCGGAAATGTACCCGTTAGCGCCTTCCGTGATATACGGCAGCCCGTTTTCACCGGTTTCATGTGGAAAATCCGCAAACTTATCCACGTTCCTGCCGCTTTGGAAGCCGAAATGCTTGAACGTGCCAAATTTAACCTTTTCACTGAGAATAGAAGCATTAAATGCGCCAGTTTTGGCGATCATGTCATGCGTAAAGTTATTCTTATTGACCGCAATCGTCACTTGATTCGGTGTAGTCGTAACCTGCTGCAATGTATTGACGATACAGCCGTTTTTTTTTTATAAGTCTTTTGCAGTCAGGACAAAAAACCCGTAAAATATTTTAAAAAATTTGTTTTTATAAATGTGAATAACCA
>CAMNSS010000032.1 GCA_946555345.1 uncultured Eubacterium sp.
TCTCGATAATCCTTGATTGATCCATCAATGGCCTTTCGCTATCATTCGGCGGTCTTTTTCCCATTCTTTTAGAAATATTCTCCCGCCTCTCCTGCCAATTGCCCATCATTTATGCAAACCGGCTGCTCATTGCACAGCCTTTTGCCGCTGGCCATTCAGTGCCTGACAGGCGTCACTTAACACATGGTTACCAATCACTAATTGTAGATAGTTTTAACTAACTTACTGGGCAAAATAGATTGTGGCACATATATGCCACAATCTATTTTTCGTTCTAGTATGCAAGCCCGCCAGCGCATATTGCAAGGACAGCTTCCCTGCGGCAACGCCATGCCAATCACGGCGTTCGTTCTGCTGTGGTCCACTGCAGCCTTTTTATGATACCACAATAGACGCCGCCAACTGGTTGTCGATATTATACCTGCTGTCTTTGATCGAAACAACGCAGCCCCCTCTTATATGCGAAATGACCGTGATCGGTTCACCGCTATAACACCCCAGCGAAAATAAAAACGCATCCATTTCTTCATCATCTGTCGCTACCGCTTTAATCGTATACGCTTCCCCTGTCTGTGCTTCTGTCAGATTCATGCCGTCCTCCTTCTGGTTTGCGTTAATTAGTTTTTCCTAACTGCAATAATGTTAGCATATGCTAACTCCCGTGTCAAGATATTTTTGCCATTTTTTATCTCCGTCCCAATCATTGCCGTATATGCCGCCGCTTCGAGGCGACGCCCCGCAATATGCTTGCTTTTTTAATAGGAAATATCGAAAACGATATTTCCTATTAAAAAAGCTCCGGCATACCGGAGCTTTTAAACGTCCTTTATTTTATCATTTTTCCATCGTCTGCGAAAAACTTTTTCCATGAAGCTATCCGGGCGATCCGAAACCATCATCGTGTCCTCTTTGCGAAACCTATCCACTTCATGAATCCTGCCTTCTTTGCAAAACCTGCTCTCTTCGCAAAGCCCCGGTTGCGCAAATTTTCCCGTGCTATTCCTCCACCCGCATGATGTTCGCACCCAGCGCCCTCAGTTTTTCCACGAAATTCTCATAGCCTCTGTCCACATGGTAAATCTGGGAAACCTCCGTCGTTCCGTCCGCTACAAGCCCGGTCAAGACCACCGCAGCGCCCGCCCTTAGGTCGGTCGCTACCACCTGCGCACCCTGCAACGCCTTATCACCCGGAATGATGGCGCAGTTGCCATTGGTCTTTATGTTTGCGCCCATCCTGTTGAACTCCCCGACGTGCATGAACCTGTTTTCAAAGACAGTTTCGATCACGACGCTCGGTCCTTTCGCTACCGTTAAAAGCGCCATGAACGGAGACTGCATATCCGTAGGAAACCCCGGATATGGCAGCGTCTTGATATCCGTCGAATTGACCGGGCCTCTATCGCCCCGGACCACCAAGCCTTCATCGGTCATATAAATTTCCGCGCCGCATTCCCGAAGCTTGGCAATCACGGCTTTCAGGTGATCGGCCACGATATTCTTAATCAATACGCTGCCGCCCGTCATCACTGCGCCCACCATGAACGTCCCCGCCTCAATCCGGTCAGGAATCACGTGATGGGAAACGCCCTTCAAGCGTTCCACGCCCTCTATCTTTATCGTATCCGTGCCTGCGCCCTTAATGCGCGCGCCCATTTTATTCAAAACATTCGCCAGGTCAACGATTTCAGGTTCTTGCGCAGCGTTCTCAAGGATCGTCACGCCGTCGGCAAGCGTGGCCGCCATGACGATCACTTCCGTTGCGCCTACGCTGGGAAAGTCCAAGTAAATCGTACTGCCGCAAAGCTTGTCCACCTTCGCATCGACGATACCGCGGTTAAGCTGCGCTTCATCGATATCCACGCCCATCGCCCTAAGCCCTTTCAGGTGAAGCTCTACCGGCCGCTTTCCGATCGCACATCCGCCGGGCAGATGGATGATCGCCCGGCCTGTCCGGATCAATAACGCCCCCAGCACCAAGATCGAAGCGCGCATCATCTTTACCAGATCGAAAGGCGCTTCCCATGAAATCTTGCCAGAAGCTTCTATCTGGACGCGATTCTGCGCAAGATCCATCTCGACCGATGCGCCGAGGCTCTCCAGGAGCCTGCACATCACTTCTACGTCCCGCAATGCCGGGACATCTTTTATTTCGCATTTTTCTTCCGTTAAAAGCGCCGCTGCCATAATGGGCAGCACTGCATTCTTCGAACCGCTTATCTTGACCTCGCCCCTAAGCGGCGCGCTTTTTTGTACCAAGAATTTTGCCACTTTATTCCTCCGAACTGTTGATACCAGACCAAAATATTATACTGTGCTTTTCAGTTTTTTTCAAGGCATACATACGATAAGGAAGAGGTTTGCAAGTTTTACACATAAGGGGAGCAAAACGTATTCAGAAAACCTCTTCCTCGTTATTATTGTTGCCAAACGTCTTTTTTTCACGCAAAAAAAAGGCAATTAATTTCGCGCCTTTTGCTTGCTCATTACTTTTATAATGATTGTAATTCCTTCAGGCATGCCCCGCACACGTTCTTGCCCTTGATCTGTTTCACCTCATCAGAGCTTCCGCAAAACACGCATGCCGGCTGGTACTTCTTCAGCATGATGGATTCGCCGTCAACATATATTTCCAAAGGATCTTTGATTTCAATATCCAGCGTCCTCCTCAGCTCGATCGGCAGAACGATTCTTCCCAATTCATCAACTTTTCTTACGATTCCTGTCGCTTTCATGTAAAACTCCTTTCACGGTTCCGCGCATTGTTATTATCATTTCTGTATGGTTTCAATTTATTTTTCGTCATTCTTGCCAACTGCATTTTTAACGGTAGCAATCGCATTTATTACCGAGACGATTGCCGACATCACATTCCGATTCCCTTTGATTGCCTCCGACAAATCTGAAACGGATTCCGATACCGTGCCGATCACGTTATCAACATCCTTGCTCCTGTCCGCCGCAATCCCAGATACTACCTCTACATCCGCAAGGATCTTATTGGCGCGTTCCAGCGTCACTATCATCCGTTTCAAGGCCTTCACCAGATAGACCGCCAAAACCACGGCCGCAATGACTACGACAACGATAGCCAAAGCTTTCACGTCAATCGTTACATTCATAATAAATTCCTCCCCATTTCATATCTATTATCACATAAAATGGAAATTTCTTCAACATATTTTTCAATTTATTGAATATTTTTAGAATCAGGAAGTATCGCTCTTAATATTTCCATATTTTTGAAAAAGCCTGCGGCTGAAATGCAATCGGCGCAGCCAGCTTTTTCCCTTGAGGTGTTGATTATGATGAATTATATCTGGGGCTTCATGCTCCTTTCGGGAATCGGCTTTGCCGTTTGGAACGGAAAAACTGCGCAGTTCACCGAAGGTCTCATGGAAAGCTGCACGGAGGCGGTGGAATTCATGCTGGCGCTCGCAGGCATCATGGCGGTCTGGAGCGGCCTGATGAAAATCGCGGAAGAGTCGGGGCTGATCGAAAAGATCTCGAATGCCGTAAAGCCTTTGATGGCCTATCTGTTTCCCCATGAAAAAAATCCGCAAACCATCGCCATGATGATCATGAGCTTTATCGCCAACATATTCGGGGCAGGAAACAGCGCCACCGTTTTCTCGCTCAAAGCGATGGAGCTTCTGGATGAAGAAAACAACCACTCGCCCGATGCAAGCAACGCCATGTGTATGTTTATCGCCCTCACTATGTCCATGATCCAGCTCGTTCCCATCACGGTGATTAAAATACGAAGCGACCTGGGTTCTTCCGCACCGGAAGACATCATTCTGCCATCGATCGCCGCCGGGCTTGTCTCCATGGCAGCATCCGTATGGGTATGCAAAATCTTTGAAAGGAAGAACAGGAATGTCTAGCATCCTAAGCATTATCTCCGTTTTATTCCTCCCGGCGCTCATCACGATCATCCTGCTGTACGGAATCAAAAAAAAAGCGCCCATCTACGACATCTTTATCAGCGGCGCAAAGGACGGGCTTCAAACCTGCGTCGAGATCCTTCCCTTTCTCATCGGAATTTTCATCGCCATCGAGGCGCTGACCTCTTCCGGGGCGATGCAGTTTTTGGAAAAAGCCGCCGCCCCGTTGTTTGAACTGCTCAATATACCGAAGGAGCTGATTTCGCTCGTCATTTTAAGGCCCGTTTCAGGAAGCGGCTCCCTGGTCGTCGTGGAAAGCATTATGGAAAAGACCGGGCCTGATTCCTTTCCCGGCAGGGCCGCCGCCGTAATGGCCGGCAGCTGTGAAACCATCTTTTACGTCCTCGCGCTTTACTTCGGCGTAACCTCCGTCAAAAAAATGAAGCACGCTTTCATCGCAGGCCTCGTCGGCTATATCGCCGGGGTATTCGCCTCCGTATATATCTGCATCTATCTTTAATCCTTCTCTGCTTTCATCCTTCTCGGGGACTGCGTTCATAAATCGTTTCGATTTCGTCGCTGTAACGTCCATCTGCCTGATATATGGAAAGTTCTTTTATCAGCTTCACCTGCCTGCCGCCTCCGGCAATACAGTGAAGCAATACGATATTCGGAACTTCGCCCGGCCTTGGAACGACAAACCGCATAGCCTTGGGTTCAAGCGCATTCTTTCGACAGGAAACGAAAATATCCACAAGGCGGGACGGCCTGTGTACCATGAAAAAATGGCCCCGGTCATTGAGGATCGTGGCGGCTGCCCTGACAAAGTCCTCTAGTGTTGCCGTCGTCTCGTGGCGCGCGATGAACTTGCCCGCCGTGCTGCTGGGAATCGCCCCACCCTTTGCAAAATACGGCGGATTGCAGACTACCATATCAGCGCAGCCCTTTGCAAGCCCGCACGCTTCCATCGAAAGTTCCATCTGCAAAACATCAGCCTGATAAAAGGAAATGCGGTCTTCCAAATGGTTCAAGGCGCAGCCCTTTTTTGCCAGCTCGATGCAGCGCCCCTGGACATCGACGCCAATCACGCTGGCATCCGGGTTTTTATGGCTCAGGATAAATGGGATAATTCCAGTTCCCGTCCCTAAGTCTACGGCCGTTTGAAACTCTGGATAGATGGAATTTGCAAAATCAGCCAATATGACTGCATCCACGCCATAACAGAACCCCTCCGGATCTTGAACGAGCCTCAGCCCTCCAAATCCAATCTCCTCGATTCGTTCCATGTCAGTCCTTCATCAGCTCCTTGATTTCCTGGAGCAGCTCGCCATCGAGTTCAGATAAGTCGTCCTCCTTCTTTTTCTTATGGCCGTGCTTCTTGTTCATCCGCCTGATTTCCTCTTTGCTATAGGTATAAAACTCTGAACTCAGCTTTTCTTCGATATCCTTTGCCTTCGAGCCTTCCTCCAGGACAAGGCGCGTTTTGATCTTGTTTTCAAGGATATTGACGTCGGTAACCACCGCCATCCCGTCGGGCGTTTTGATCCGCTCGCCAGCGGCCGGCATTCCCTTTTTCAGGTAGGAATACACTTCGTTTTCGAACTTGAGGCAACACATCAGCCTGCCGCAAATCCCCGATATCTTGGATGGATTGAGCGAAAGGTTCTGCACCTTTGCCATCTTAATCGACACGGGTTCAAAGTCCGACAGCCATGTGCTGCAGCAAAGCCCCCTGCCGCAGTTTCCCACGCCGCCCAGCATTTTCGCTTCGTCCCGCACGCCAATCTGCCTCAGTTCGATCCGCATACGGAAAACGGAAGCGAGATCCTTTACCAGCTCCCTGAAATCCACACGGCCGTCAGCGGTAAAGTAAAACACCACTTTGCTGTTATCAAATGTGTATTCCACGTCGATCAGTTTCATCTCCAAGTTGTGCGCTTCGATCTTCTCCTGGCAGATCCGCAAAGCGTTTTCCTTTTTCGCCAAGTTTTCCTGGTGTTTTTTCTTGTCCTTGCTGTTGGCGATCCTGATGATATTTTTCAACGGTGCGACCAGCTCCGAATCCTCGACGACGGTTTCCCCCAGCGTCACCTTGCCAAATTCCAGCCCTCTCGCCGTCTCCACGATCACATGGTCGCCAACATTAACGTGAAGCTTTCCCGGACTGAAATAATAGAGCTTTCCCACATCCTTGAACTTTACGCCTACGATATTCGCCATATTTATCCTCCAATTTTTAACAGTAAATTTTTCAGCGCATTGCCAGCAGAAACGCCTGCTTTCATTTGCCTTCTCGCAGTTTCCGCCGCATGGATGGAATCCATCAAATCCCCTTCCTTGTAACGCGCAATCTTATTTTTATTTTCAATGATCATATTCCGGTAAACGATTTGCAGGCAGTCCAGAAATGCGGCGGCATCTTCTTTGCTTCCTGCAACATCCGACAGTTCAGCCTTGAGCTGATAGAACGGCTTCCGCTTCAACGCCATATCGGCGGTTTTCACGGCCTTGTCCATCATGAAATCATATCCGTCGCTGCCGAAATAATGAATGCGGAACTTTACGCACCTCGACTGGACCGTCTGCACTAAATTTTCCATGTTCTCAGAAAGAAGGATGAGCACGGTATTTCCCGGCGGCTCTTCCAAGGTCTTTAAAAGCCTGTTCTGCGCCCGCAGCGTCATGGTGTCGCTGTTTTCCACAATCACGATGTTTCTCTCCCCAAAAGGCTTGATTTTAAGCCGCTCCTGCATGGCGATGATGTCCGCATCCTTAATCGAGTTTCCCTGTGCGGCGATATAGATGATATCTTCATGGTTGCCATGGCTGATCTTATTGCAGGTGCTGCACTGCCCGCATCCTTCCCCCGCGTTTTTGGGACAGAGGATTCCCTTGGCAAAGCTTTCAGCAAAGGCTTTTTTATCGATGCTGCCAGGCGCTTCAAGGAGATACGCATGGGAAACCCTGCCGCTTCTGACGATGTTTTCAAGCCGCTTTATTAAATTTTCGTTTGACTCATGATGTTCAAAATACATATCCGCCAGTTTCTCCCGATGTCCCTGTCATGTGCGTTCCATGCGCCGCTGCAAAAACGCTTCCATATGCCGGTTGATCTCCGCTTCGATTGCTTCAATGCTCCCGGATGCGTCAATACCGATCATCCTGCCAGCATAAATCCGCTCCAGCTCTTCATAGCCTTGGTATACGGCCTGATGAAACGCATCCTCTTCGCATTCAATCCGGTCTTTTTCCCTGCCTTCGATCCGCCTGCTGCCCATGCGGGGCGCAAGCTTCATCAAGAAAGTGAGATCCGGCATGCATTCCCCCGCCGCATATTGGTTGATGATGCGCACTGCCTCTCCCAGCCCTCTTCCATAGCCCTGGTAAGCCATGCTGGAATCGATAAACCTGTCGCAAATCACGATATGCCCTGATTCGAGCGCCGGCCTGATGACCTGTGCGACATGCTGCGCCCTGGACGCCGCATAGAGCAAAGCTTCCGCCATGGCGGACATTTCCCCGCTGGCTGGATCCAGTATGATCTTGCGTATCTTCTCGCCGATTTCCGTTCCGCCCGGCTCCCTGGTCAGTGTCACCTGATGGTTTCGTGCTTCCAAATATGTTTTCAATTTTTTGATCTGCGTGGATTTTCCCGAACCATCGCCGCCCTCAAATGTTATGAAATACCCTCGTTTCATCGTTGCTGGTTTTTATCCTTTTCCCTGTCCTTTTTCCTGTTTTTCCGTTCCTTGCGCCTTTTTCTTTTGCTGCGCTTGCTGTGCGCAAGGCGTTTACCCGATTCCGCCCCGGCGGCATCTTCCGTTTCCATCTGGTACTTTCCCCGCTGCGGCCTGCGAAAATCCTGGCTGTTTTCCTGTCCCTCCGCAGGGAAATCCTGGCCTTCCCGTTCTGCGGCGCGGTCCTGCCTTTGTTCCATCTTTTTCCGGTATGCATAATAGCGGGGGTTGTCCCTTCTGTAATCCCGCTGCACAGGAGCTTGTACTTCTTCCTTGCGGCGCATTTCCAATTCCTGGCTTTTTTTCATTGCCGCATTATACTCATCCACCAGCTTCCGCAGCAGAAAATACAGAACAACGCCAATCGGAAGCACGATCAATATTACGAATAAAAATTTTATAAATGACATATTACATCCTCTTGCACTTTATCGATATCGATCCGCAACTTTCATTGTATCATGGATTGCTTGAATTTGCACCCCTTAAAACGCCCATGCTTCCAAGATTGTTCAAAGCATAAATCGGTGCAATGCTGCGGAAAAATATGCCGGTTCACAGCACATTCGCAAGAAATTGCAGGCATGTCCAGCCCTTGATTTTTGCTGCGCCGCCATCGAAAAACAGCAATATAAAAACCATCCCCCTCCTGGCGCCAATGTCATTACGTTAAAAAACGCAGCATATGAGACCCTGCATGAAAAAAGATGCCAGCGTGTTATCGCACTGGCACCTTGACCGCTTCATGCGCCGAAAAATCCAGCCGGTGGGTTTTTCCATCCCGCTTTTCCTTGTCTTTTTCAAGACGCTTTTTAATTGCCGCAGAAAAGGCGGATGCCTTGGCCTAACCCTCAGAATGTTCACCAGGAGGATTGATCTTTCCCGTATATTCCGTCACGGTAAGTTTGGCAACGAAGGTCTTAGGAATAGCCGCTTCATTATATGCAAAACCGCAGGTTCTTTCATCGCGATCCATAAGGATATCAATTCCCCTTTTCTTTTCATCCCCTTCAAGGCATTCGATGGCGGCTTTTCCCATCAAGGATTTATACCGCATGGTAACATTCTTGGCCGCAGGCAAAAGTTCCAATTTGTGGGCGCAATCCATTTCAAAGGAGCAAACGCCTTTTTCTTTCATCAGGCCATACTTCTTCCCTGCCATTGCGCCGTGAACGTAAAAATAAATCTGCCCCCCTTCAATGGTATACCCAAAATTGAGCGGAACGATGTACGGGTAATCCCCATCTGACAGCCCGATCCGTATGACTTCACATTCGGCGATGATTTCCTCGATTGTCTCAAAGTCTTTTACTTCACGATCTTTCCTTCTCATAACGAATCCTCCTTCCAGCAATTTGCATGACTGCGCATCGGATGCCCGGCGCCTTATTGGTTCTTTTTATTGGACTCTTTCAATCATACAATAAACCCGGGGAAAAGAAAAGCGTTAATTGATCATACCAGCCCCTTAATTACCGCTGAGCGGAAACTCCATCACGACCTTGAACAAATCGCCATCGATATAGATGCGAAAGCTTCCTCCTTGCAGCTGGGCGAGGTTTTTGGCGATGGAAAGCCCAAGGCCGCTGCCCTCCGTATGCCTGGAGCTGTCTCCCCGCACAAACCGTTCCATCAGTTCCTCTTCCGTAATATTCAATTCGTACTTGGACGTGTTCTTGTAAGTGATGACCGCTTTGCCATCGATTTTTTCCAGGCTCTGGTATACCCGCGTGCCAGGCTGGGAATATTTGCAGATATTGCTGAAAATGTTGTCGAAAATCCGCTGCATGCTCCTGCCATCCGCCATGATTTCAAGCTTTTCGTCTGGAATTTTAGAGACCAATGTCAGGTTTTCTGCTTTCGTCCGCTCCTCGTATTCCCCCATCACCTGCACCATCAAGACCCCTGCCTGGCATGGCCTGATATCCAGCTTGACGCTGCCCGTCGCAGCCTTGGAAGCTTCCAGCAGATCCTCGGTCAGCTTTTTCAAGCGTTGCGACTGCCTGTCTAATACATCAATGTACTCCCTTGCCTTTTCATTTTCGATCTCTTCCTTTTTCAGAAAGTCCACGTAGTTGATGATGGAGGTAAGCGGCGTTTTAATGTCGTGGGAGACATTGGTGATCAGCTCTGTCTTAAACCGCTCGCTCTTCATCCGTTCCTCAACCGCCTTGGACATGCCTGCGCCGATGCTGTTCAGATCATCCGCATGGCTGGCGAAATCGAAAAACAAGCCCTTTTTATCGATTTGATGCCCTAAATCGCCCTCGGCCAGGCGCTTTGCACCTTCCCGCAGCTTTCTCATGCCCAGCGCGATATAAATTGCCAGCCCTTCGGTAAGCGCTGCCCCGATGAACCACATCAGCATAATAGCCCCCGAAGCATAATAATCAAGAAGCTGTACCATAATGAAAAGGTTGAGCAGAATCCCAGCAAAAACGACTGCCGCACTCTTCCACACGAGGGGAACGCATTGAACCAAGCATAAAATATGCCTTCCCATCCATTTCAATACCCGATAACAGATATCACACAGCGATCCATGCCAGAGCGTATGCTGCCTGCCTTTGATGACAGCCATCAACAGGAATCCCGCAATAATGGCTGTAGCCAAGACGGTATCTGCGATTACAAAAACCACGAGGATATCTAAATTCGCATTCCAAAGAAGCCCCTGATTCACTGCGCACAGGAAGGCGGCCAAAACTACAGCGATCATCAAAAGCAATTCAACCGGAACCTTCCGCAGCCACCCATTCGCACCTTCCTTCTTTCCTACAGAGGTAAGCAGGAACAGAAGCAGGCAGACGAACAGGATCAACCCCAGCGCCCCTGTAGCGATCGCGAGCTTTCCCCATTGATACAGCAGGCTGTGCGCATGATACACATCATAGATTGCACCTGGGACACTCTCTTTGGCAATCACGCCCAGGTAAACCGTAATATCGGCAAAATCATGTATGAACGTCTTTTGGTAAATCCCCGCATTATTTTCGACGATATCCCGGTTGACCGTGCGAACCGTATCAACTCCATCTTCCGCCTCAAATCTAAATTCTGCGGTTTTCGCTTGAATCTGATACCCGAAATCGCTCGCAGCCCCTTCTCCGTCAATCAGCTGGACATCCTTTCGGATTGCCAGGCCATCGCTTTCCTCGGTATTTGCTCCGCCGCTTTCACCAGCGCTTCCGCCGATATCCCCGGATTCCAAAGGCTCGCTGTTTTCTTCCTCACTGACAGCCTCATCCTGCCGCTGGGCAAAGAGCTGCTCACTTAATTCCTGGTTTGCAAAGGAAGCCGCCGCTTCATAAAGCTCCTGCTCCACCGCCTCCTTGCTCTTGGAATACCACTGGTTCTCCGCATTCACGATGATGATGATTGCCGATGCCACAATGACGGTTGCACACAAAAGCATGACCAAAAACGCCGCCACTTTTGCTGCAAAGCTGCCCGTCAATTTCTTCGTGCTGTTCTCTATTTTTCCCATGATAAACACCTCACTCCATCTTATACCCTTGTCCCCATACAACTTTCAAATGTCTTGGCCGCTCCGGGTCGATTTCGATTTTTTCCCGCAAATGCCTGATATGTACCGCCACCGTCCCTTCCGACCCAAAAGCATCCTCCTCCCAAACCGCGCGATAAATTTCTGCGGGAGAAAATACCCTGCTTTTGTTTTGCATCAACAGCTTCAAGATCCCATACTCCTTCGGTGTAAGGCTGACTTTTTCATCCATCAAAGATACCTCCTTTGCCAGATCGTCGAGGACGATATCGCCAATTTGAAGCAAATGCTTCTTCTTAGGAGCTGCGCCAAGCTCCATATAACGCCGCAGCTGTGATTTGACCCTGGCTAAAAGCTCCACCGGATTAAAGGGCTTGGTGATATAATCATCCGCTCCGATGTTAAGCCCCAGAATCATATCCGTATTTTCACTTTTTGCAGTCAGGAAAATCACTGGGATATTGTAGGTTTCACGCATTTTGCTAATCACCTGCATCCCATCCATTCGCGGCATCATAATATCCAAAAGCACTAAATGGATCTCGTGCGCTTCGATAATCCTTAATGCTTCCATGCCGTCATAAGCCTCATACAAATTATAATCATCACTTGCAAGATAGATTTTTAATGCGGAAACGATATCTTTCTCGTCATCACATATCAATATGTTGTACATCGCCTGTCAACCTCCATTGTTATTATACATGAAAAGTTTTAACATAAAATAGGGGAATCTTTTAAGAATTGTTTAAGGATTTTGGAAAGCCCCCATACGTTCTTTTTGAAAAATACATTCTAATAGAAATGCATAACGCCTCTCCTTAAAAAATCCTAATAAAAAAACAAGCGGAGTAAAATCATATTCCGCTTGTAAATTCCTGTTTGCAAAGCACAGGCTATGCAGAACGCCTGCAAAAAATAACCGCTTCGCAATTTATTCACGCAACATATTGACAAGCTGCCTGATCATCGCAGCTTCCATCTTAACGGTTTCATTATATCCTTCCAAAATCTTTTCCGATAAAATAAACTTATTTTCACCATCCGCATCGGAAAGAGAAAGCGCTTTTATGGCAAAGCTGCCATAATGATTCAATATTTGAGGCGGAAGCAGTCCTTTTTCCCCCAGCCCCTCACAATCACACATCAAAGGAACCGTAACAATTCCCTTCATGCCGGAAAAATATTCCACCGTGATATCATCAGCTAATAGCCCAATTTCATCATACGCCGCAGCATAAGAAATCCGATCAACATTCTGTGCACGAAACCGAAGGGAAAAATGGCCTTCTTCCCCTGCTTCCATTTCCCATGCGATTTCCCTAAATTTAAGAGGAATCTCATTTTTGCCAACCTGAAAAATAAAATCCCCCCAGATAAGCTCATCACGATCCTTCCTGAATTTCGGAAGATAAAAATCAATCATGCCCTCCATGATAATATCATAACCCATTATTTTCTCCCATTTCACATAAGTACAAATTATCTTCGTTTGCTCCGTTGAAATTTCAGATATCTATCTTGAAACTACAATCAAAAGAAAAAACCAGCTTACAAATCATAAGCTGGTTTTCAATAAGCGGCAACGACCTACTTTCCCGGGCAGTCCCCCGCCAGGTATCATCGGCGCTGAGGAGCTTAACTGCTGTGTTCGGTATGGGAACAGGTGTGGCCTCCTCGCTGTTGCCACCGCATCCTACGCGCCGCGCCGCCGCGCACTCAAAACCAAATAAAACCTGTGC
>CAMNSS010000033.1 GCA_946555345.1 uncultured Eubacterium sp.
CTGGCAAATCAAATGCCAGCGCCGCTTTTTTCCTTTTTTTGCGGCGGACTGCTTGTCTTTTTAGGAAGAACGATGTTAGAATATGGTAGGAAAATAAGAAAATATAAAAATCAGAAAGTAAGAAAACAGGATACTAGAAAAGAAAGAAAATTAAGAGAGTAAGAACATTCAACCCATGAAGATGATAACCGAATTGAGGCAGAAGTCTCAAATTACCATTCCGAAAGGAATCGTCAATAAACTAAATTTGAAGGAAGGCGACAACCTGGAAATTTATGAACGGGACGGGGAAATTCATATCGTTCCTGTCGCCGTATACCCGATCGGTTATATCGATGGATTGAAAAAGGAGATTGAACGACTACGAAAGGGAACGAACCGATGAAAAAGCTAATATCCTTTATGGCCGCATTGGCGCTTGCGTTGACGGCCATCATGCCTTTGAGCGCAGAAGAAAGCTATGCGGCGTTCAGCGAGCGGACAACGATACCGGAATTTGGAAGCACGGAAGGGCAGGCATATTATTATTCCAATAACAACCTGTTCTATCAGTATGACTTAGGCCCGAACCAGAAGTACCTCAGCGGCTATGGCGGTTACTGCGTAGGAAACTGTACATGGTATGCTTACGGCAGGGCCAGCGAAATCCTGGGAAAAACCTTCAATGCCAATTTCAGGAAGGGCGCTGCCCAGTGGTGGGACATCAATAAAAACGGCAATTATTACCCGTACGGAAGCACGCCGAAGGCGGGCGCGATCGCATGCTATAGCAACCATGTGGCAATCGTGGAAAAGGTAGTGAACGGACAGCCGTATGTATCGGAATCAGGCTGGAAAATTTCATCCGCAAAGCCAGCGTCAGCGGCGGATTTGCGTTTCCATTATGGATCGCCGTGGGAGAAGAATCCAAAGGGCTATATTTACATAACGGATACGGCATCGGCAGGCGGCGCTGCGGGCGCTGTGCCTGCCAGTTACAGCGTGAAAATAACGGCGAAGGATTTGAATATGCGGACGGGTCCCGGCACGAATTACAGCAAGATCGGTTATGTGAAACAAGGGACATACCAGGTCGATCAGGAGTGCGGCAACTGGGCGAGGCTTGCAGACAGCGGCTATTGGATTTGTTTAAGCTATGCCACGAAGGTAGACACGGCTGCGCCGCCGGTTTCCGATACGGGAACTGCCAGCAGCAGCCAGGTGAAAGTGACCGCGACAAACCTCAATATGCGGACAGGTCCTGGCACAAGCTATCAAAAAAAGGGTTATATCAAGCCGGGCGTTTATACGATCATATTGACCGATAACGGATGGGGAAAAACCTCTGAAACAGGCTACTGGATCTGCTTGAAATACACGACGGCTGTCAGCAATGGCTCTTCTGCCCAACGGCCGGGAACATCTGGCGGCACGGATGGATCTGCTGCGCCATCAGTTCTGTACAAGGTCAAAGTAACAGCATCGGCATTGCATATGCGGACGGGTCCTGGCACAAGCTACAGCAGCAAGGGCAAATTGGCAAAAGGCGCAGTGCAGGAGATCAAGGACACCAAGAATGGCTGGGGACAGCTAGGCAGCAATGGTTACTGGATCAAGCTTTCCTATACCGTTCCGTTGCAAGGGGAATACAACGTGAAGGTGACAGCCAAAGACCTGAATATGCGGACAGGCCCGGGAATCCTTTATGCGAAGAAGGGCTATATCAAGCCGGGCGTGCATACGATATCGCAGACAAGCGGCGACTGGGGCAAGCTGAAATCCAACGGTTATTGGATCAAGCTTTCTTATACGACGAAGTTATAATCATAATCTTGTAATACATGGCCGGCATTCCTTGCAAAGGTTAGGGATGCCGGCTGTTTCGATGGATCATGAGCCGTTATTTTAAACGGATTGAAACGGCGGCTGGATGAAATATATGGAGAGAATATAGGATAGCAAATGGCTTTTTATGCTTGTGCAGTTTTTATACGGGCGGCCTTGCGTATTAACGCATGGATTTAGCGCATGAATCGGGAGGTTATGGTGTTTTTACCGGTTAGCATGGAAGATATGAAGGAAAGAGGATGGCAAGAGGTTGATTTCGTGCTCGTTACGGGTGATGCTTATGTTGACCATCCTTCTTTTGGCACGGCGGTCATAAGCAGGCACTTGGAATCACATGGTTTCAAGGTGGGGATACTGCCCCAGCCTGACTGGAAAACCGTTGCGGACTTCAAGCGGTTCGGCAGGCCTCGGCTGGGATTTCTCATTAACAGCGGCAACGTGGATTCGATGGTAAACCATTATTCCGTGGCGAAGCACAGAAGAAGGCGGGATGCCTACTCGCCTGGCGGCAGAGCGGGTAATAGGCCTGACAGGGCTGTGATCGTCTACAGCAACAGGGCGAAGGAAGCATATAAGGGCGTGCCGGTTATCATAGGGGGATTGGAAGCCAGCCTTAGAAGGCTCGGCCACTACGATTACTGGGACGATAAGGTGAGACGGTCTATTTTATTGGATGCGAAAGCGGATCTCCTCATCTATGGCATGGGGGAGCGGGCGGCCTTGGAAATTGCAGAGGCTCTGGAGGCCGGGATCGAGATCAAAGATATCACCTGGATACGGGGGACTTGCGTGAGGGTGAAGGCGGATGCGTTTCAGGCAGATGATGTGGTTCTGCCCGCTTTTGCGCAGATTGCAGGTTCGAAGGATGCCTATTGTGAGAGCTTTCGTTTGCAGTACAGGAGCAATGATGCGGTAACGGGAAAACGGCTGGCAGAGCCATATGACGGCCAGACATTCGTGGTGCAGAACCCGCCGCAGCCCCCGCTTGAGCGGGAGGAGCTGGATCTGTTATACGCATTGCCTTATATGCGGGATTATCATCCGCAGTATGGAGCGGCAGGCGGCGTTCCCGCAATCGAAGAAATCAAATTCAGCATTACGGCAAACCGCGGATGCTTCGGCGGGTGCGCTTTTTGTGCGATCACTTACCACCAGGGGCGGGAAGTGAGGAGCAGAAGCCGGGAATCCATCGTAGCGGAAGCGGAGCTTTTAAGGGACCGCCAGGATTTCAAAGGATATATTCACGATGTGGGCGGACCGACCGCCAATTTCCGCCATCCATCTTGCGAGAAGCAGAAAACGCAGGGGATGTGCCAGCATAAGGATTGCTTGTTTCCGAAGCCTTGCAGCCAGCTTCACGTGGACCATCGGGAATATGCGGAGGTGCTGGCAGCGGTGAGGCAGATCGAAGGAATCAAGCAGGTGTTCATCCGTTCCGGGATCAGGTACGATTACCTCATGGCAGACAAGGACGAAAGCTTCCTTCATGCGCTCTGCCAATACCACGTCAGCGGAATCCTGAAAGTAGCGCCGGAACATATATCCGGCAGAGTCCTTGGCAATATGCGAAAGCCGCCGATTGCAGTCTTCGACCGTTTCAGCGACCGTTACAAGACAGTCAGCAAAAAGCTGGGCAAGAAACAGTACATGGTTCCGTATTTTATTTCTTCCCATCCGGGCAGCAGGCTGGAGGATGCCATCGAGCTGGCGCTTTACATGAAAAGGACAGGGTTTATTCCCGACCAGGTGCAGGATTTTTACCCGACGCCGGGGACGCTGGCTACTTGTATGTATTACACGGGGAAAGATCCGTTTACGATGAAGAAGGTCTATGTCGCCAAAAGCGCGGAAGAAAAGAAGATGCAGCGGGCGTTGCTGCATTTCCATAAGAAGGAAAACAGGGAAACCGTGAAAAAGGCGCTAAAAAAAGCGGGCAGGGCGGATTTGATCCCTAAGCTGCTGCGGTAAAGCGTGAAAGCATGGCGTTTCGGTGATTGCGGGTTGACCGTTATTGGCTGGACGCCTTTTTGCTTGCAAATGCAGGATTTTGCAGGCGGCTATGTTTAAAACGGCATTTTTGAATGCGGGGAAGCTTCACAGCCGTTCTGGTTGAGACGCCAGCCCTGAAATTTTATTTTTTCTATTTTTCTTTCCTTTTCATTCCGATTCATCTATGGTAAGATTGAGGCAATAAGGCAACCAGGAAGCAAAATCGCTCAATATGCGATTGCCTTTTGCTTGGCTTGCGGACTCAGGGCAGGAGGAGTGGATGATGTTGGACTTGGCTGGTATCGTTAAAGCTTTTGAGGCGGGCAAGCGCCAATATCACAGGCTGATGCGGGAGGCGGTTTTGCCGTTTCATACAGAAGAATGCTATGGCGGCGCAGAAAAGGCAGGGGAAAGGTGCGGCAAGGCCGCTGAAGCTAGCAGAGGCTGGGCGGAACATAACCGTATCGCCTGCGGGGATAACCTGCGGTACATGGTATACCTGCTCAGGCAAAAGCATATGGCAGGCAAGTTGCAGCTCATATATGCCGATCCGCCGTTTTTTTCCCATGGAAAGTATCAAGCCTCCGTGCGCTTGCAGTCGGGAAAGCTGGGCGCATCTTCTTTCATGAAACTGGGTGCGTATGACGATACCTGGTGCGGCGACATGGGGCGTTACCTTGCGATGCTTACGGCGCGGCTTTTGGCGATGCGGGAGCTGCTTTCGGACACGGGATGCCTCTGGGTGCATTTGGATTGGCACGTGGCGCATTACGCCAAGGTAATCCTGGATCAGATCTTCCATGCGGATCATTTTATCAATGAGGTCATTTGGACATATAAGTCGGGCGGGACAAACCACCGCAGTTTTGCCAAAAAACACGATACGCTGCTGGTGTACGGCAAGAGCAAGCAGTACCATTTTACGCCGCTGAAAGAGAAATCCTATAACCGGGAGATGAAACCGTACCGGTTTCAAGGCGTGGAAGAATTTGAGGATGAAAAGGGCTGGTATACCATGGTCAATATGAAGGATGTGTGGCGCATCGATATGGTAGGCCGGACTTCTGGGGAGCGTACCGGTTATGCCACGCAGAAACCGGAAAAGCTATTGGAGCGGATTGTCGCTTCATGCAGCGGGGAAGGAGATTTGTGCGCTGATTTTTTTGCTGGTTCGGGAACGCTCGGCGCAGTCTGTGAAAAGATGAACCGCAGATGGATCATGTGCGATGCGGGAAAGCTGGCGGCGGCGGAGCAGATCAGCAGGCTGGGAAAAGCGGCGGCTTCGTTTTGTGTGGAGCGGGCGGAACCGGCAGGCGTTCCTTCTGTTTGTGCGGAGCGGGAGAAGCCGAAAAAGGATTTTTCTGTTCATGTGGAACGGGCGGAATCGGCAGAAGGAGCGGGAATAACAGGAGCTTTTTCTGCTTCTCCCGGAAAAGCGCGGGCAAGGCAGAGCGGCCGGACGCCGCTGGCGTTTGAGGCAAGCGGTGGCAAGGTGCGGCTGCTGGCATATGATGCGGAAATTCCAGATGAATTGGACAAATATGCACAGGAGCTTTTGCGCTACCGGGGAGTGGACAGCTTGTGCTTCATCAAGTGCTGGAGCGTGGATCCGGCATATGACGGACGGATGCATAAGGCGCGGATGCTCATGACGGACGGGCACGGCGCATATGATATAAGCGGGCATGGCGTTCGTGCCTGCCCTCCGGCATCTGATACAGGTAGCATCGCCGGGTATGATATATTTGGAAATCGTTTTTTCCAAGTCTTTGAATGGTAATGGCGTATTTTAGGGCATATTGTTAGGAGCGTGCGATGAAGGAAAAAAAGAAGCTGGATCAGGATGAACGGCGGGAACAACTGAAAAAGGGCCTGCTTGATTTTGCGATTCTGCTGGTTGCTTGCAGCGTCAGTGCGTTTGCTACTGTTGGCGTGATGATTCCAAACGGGCTGACATCGGGCGGGGTCACGGGTATCGCCCGTATTTTGCAACGCTTTGTCGATGTGGATTTTTCTGTATTATATTATGGCGTGTCTATTATCGTGATCGTTTTGGTGCTGGTGTTCATGGGCTTGAAGGAATTGAAGAAGATTCTGCTGTTGTCCATCCTGTACCCCGCCGTGCTGTTTTTGTTTGAACGCTTGGACATCCAGCTTTTGGAGACGAAGGACATCCTGCTGGCGGCGGTGTTCTGCGGCGTGTTTATGGGAATCTATGTCGGGCTGGTATTCTGGCGGGGTTATGCTTCGGCCGGAAGCGATGCCGTGGCGAAGATCATCAGGAAACGGCTTATGCCGCAGGCAGGGCTCAGCAAGATTCTGCTTTGCATTGATGGTATCGTCATCATCGCCTCGGCGTTGATCTATGGAAGGAATATCGCGTTGTATGCCCTGATTACGCAGGTGATCATCACGAAGACGTCCGAAATGATCATGTACGGCTTTGAAGGTAAAATCGTGCAGCTTTCCATCATCACTGACAAATGTGACGAGATCAGTTCGTATATTATAAAGGAGCTGGATCGGGGTGCGTCCAGCGTGGAAATCAGGGGAGAGTATACCGGAAGAAGCTTGCGGCAGATCACGCTTTTGTGTTCCCCGCGGGAAAGCGTGCAGACGAGAAAAAGGATTTCCCAGATCGATCCCCATGCTTTTGTGACGGTGACGAAGGTGGAAGCGGTCTGGGGGCTGGGCAGGGGATTTTCCCGCTTTGATAACGAGTAAGCATGGGGCGGGAAAGCCCCGCAGCGGGATGGAGGGCGGCGACTCCTGCGGCTGGCAAAAGGATGCGGCGGATGGATTTTCGCCTTGGAATCGATAATCGCTTGCAGGCGGAAAAGGAAACGGCTGATTGATGGAAAAATGGATCTATGGGGCGGAAAACTTTCATATGGGCAAGATGCATTGGGGAACGGAGACAGAGCTTGCGGTTTTTCCACAAGCTGCGCAGTACCTGGAGCGGGATTTCATCTGGCGGCTTGCCATCGTGCAGACACTGGAAGAGGAATCCTCCTTCACGAAGCTTCCTGACTATGAGCGGGTGTTTATGGCCTTAGAGGGGGAAGCCGTGCTGGCCTTTGGCGAGCAGCGGACGGTGCGCCTTTCGGCGCAGGAGCAGGCTTCTTTTGATGGGGCGGTTAAAACCAAGTGCTTCGGCAAGGTAAAAGGTTACAGCCTCATGGTGCGGAAAGGCTGCCACGGTAAGCTGCGGCTCGTCGATGCGGCCAGCGATGCGGCGGCTTTGGAACGGGATGCGCCACAGGAAGGGGAAAGCAGCTCTTACGGGTTTTATTGCCTCTCCGGGTATGCCGTCGTTTCCGCCGGGCAGGAAACGTATCTGGTAAGCGGGGGCAGACAGCTCGTGCTTAACTTTGGCGCAGGTGAAACGATAGACATGATGGTGATGGGAGAAGGGCAAGTCTTGCTGGCGGAGGCCTTTTATCGCAAACAGGCTTTTGCCGCCGAGGAGATTCCGCCGCAAAAGGCTACGTTTGCTGATTTCAAGGCAGCGTTCCGGCTCTCCCACAGCAGGTATAAATGGAACAGGATTGCAGCGGCAAAGAAAGACGTATGGTATGACGAGGCGCTTTCGCGGGCCTTGGCGTTTCTCGACAAATCGTATCTGGGCTTTATCATCTGGGCGGCAGTCTCCCTCCTTTTTTTAGGATCTGCGGTTGCCGGGGTTTCCCATCCGCTGGTTGCGGGGCTGGTCGCTGGCTGGTCCGTTCTCTATGTTTTGCTGGTTTCGCCGCTTTTGTATCTGCTGCTGCTTCCGAAGCCGATCAAAGCGCACATAAAAAAAACGGACAGCTTGACAGAATATGAACGGAAGCTCTATGAGCAGGAGCTTTCCGCAAACCCGCTGACGGATAAGATTTTTAAAAAATACAAATACAGCGGCAAGGAAAAATGGGACGAGGATTACCAGCCGGTTTTCAAGCGGCTGAAAAAATAACGGGAAGAAAGTATGCATGAAGGTGGAAAAAAAGCAAGCAAACTAATGTCTGCCATACTGTCGGGCTTGATTATCGTGATGATATTCAGCGTATCGGTTGCAGTGCCGTTTTTGTGCCGGCCGTTTTACTATGTCCAGATTCAGCCTCTGGCGCTGACGGAAGCAAGCGGCATGACCGAAGGGCAGATCCGGAAAACCTATGATGAAGTGATGGATTTCTGCCTGGGCAAAACGGACGATTTTTCCCTCAGCCAGCTTTCCTGGTCGGAACAGGGGGCTGCCCATTTCACAGATGTGCGGGCGCTGGTTGCGTGGGATATCCGGCTGGCTGTCATTTCCTGCGTTCTTTGCCTTGCGGCCGCAGCATATGGCAGATTGAGCAGGGTAAAACCATATCGGTTTCAAGGGCATAGCCCTGGATTTTGGGCTGCGGTTTGTTTTAGCGGCATCGTTTTGGTTATCGGCGTTTTGTCCGCCTTGGATTTTGAGCGGGCGTTCACTGTTTTCCACAGCGTGCTTTTCCCGGGCAAAGATAATTGGCTTTTCGATGAAACGGCTGACCCGGTGATCCGTATTTTACCGCAGGAATTTTTCCAACACTGCGCAGGCCTGATTGCGGGCGTAGCCGTTTTGTGGTGTGCGGCGCTTGTTCTTGCAGACTGGAAGGCGTATCATAAACATAAGGAGGAATAATAGGAAAAATGTATATTCGGAATACTACCATTGCTGTGATTTTCAGGGTGTTGTTTATCATCGTCTGCGGGGCGGGGCTTTTGCTCACGTTGCTTGAGACGGGAGTCAGCCTGAATGTCATTTTAGGCGATTTTGCGCTGATTACCAGCGTGCTGGCGCTGATTTATTTCGTGTATCTCGTCATTGCCAGGCCTGATTATGACCGGGGTGCGCTCCGGGGAGCGGTGACGATCTATATGATGGTCGTTTTTGCCATATATTATTTTGCTTATTTCGATGCATCCCCGGGTTCGCTGCCGCAGCTTTCGCTTGCAGGATACCTGTTGTACTTCGCAGCTCCGCTGCTGGCGTTTGCCGATTACCTGCTCTTTTGCAGGAAGGGCGACTTTACCCCGCACAGCCCGCTTTTTTGGCTCATTATCCCGCTTCTCTTTAACCTGGCGGTATTTCTCGTCAATAAATTCATGGCGCTGCCTGTTATGATTTTGTATTTTAATCTGTTTGGCCTGGGTTTAGTCGTGACGCTGCTCGTATTCTTAGGCGCTAGTTATCTGCTGTTCGTCGTGGATAACCTGCTGGCGGGCCGTCGGGGATAACCAGATATCGTTTTTCATTGTTAAGGGAGGAAATTACCGTGATCGATAAGCATTTGCTGAGACATCTGTCTAAAAAGTACCCCGACGTAAGGTCGGCCACAGAAGAAATCGTAAACTTGAGCGCCATTCTTTCCCTGCCAAAGGGTACGGAGTATTTTTTGAGCGACCTTCACGGGGAACACGAGGCCTTTATCCATATGTTAAAAAGCGCTTCCGGCGTCATCCGCTCCAAGATAGAAGAAATCTTCGGGCCTGATTTAAACAGGGATGAACGGGATGAGCTGGCCGCGCTGGTATATAATGCAGAGGCTGAAATCAAACGGCGGAAGAAGAGTGAAGCGGATTTCAACAAGTGGTGCAAGGTTTCGATCCTCCGGCTCGTGCTGATCTGCCAGGCCGTTTCCACGAAATACACGAGGTCCAAGGTAAGAAAGCGGCTGCCGAAGGAATTTGCATATATCATAGATGAACTGTTACATACTGACGATGAAGCCAATAAAGGAAATTATTACGGGCAGATCATCAATACGATCGTGGAGTGCGGCGTTGCGGAATACTTCATCATAGAGTTTACCGATGTGATCAGCTCGCTGGCGGTGGACCGGCTTCATATCATAGGCGATATCTGGGACAGGGGCTCCCACCCGGATTACATCATGGATTTTCTCATGGGTTACCACGATGTCGATTTCCAGTGGGGCAACCACGATATCGTATGGATGGGCGCGGCGACGGGAAACTGGGCGTGCATCACCAATGTGCTGCGCATGAACATCAGCTACAATAATTTCGATATGCTGGAGATCGGATATGGCATCAACCTGCGGCCGCTGGCGATCATGGCGGCAAGGGTCTATCGGGACGATCCGTGCGAATTTTTCATGCCGAAGCGGCTGGAGGAGAATAAGTTTGACCCGGTGGACGACAAGCTGGCGGCGAAGATGAACAAGGCGATCGCCGTATGCCAGTTCAAGGTGGAAGGACAGCGGATCATGGCGCACCCGGAATACGGCATGGAAAACAGGCTGCTTTTGGATAAAATTGATTACGGAAAAGGGACGATCCGCCTGCGCGATGGGGAATATCCGTTGCGGGATGCGAATTTCCCGACCATCGATCCTGAAAACCCGTATGAGCTGACGGATGACGAACGGCATATGCTGAATGCGCTGGAGGCTTCGTTTCTCCAGAGTGAAAAGCTGCAAACGCACATCAAGTTCATCTACAGCCACGGTGCGCTTTACAAGACGATAAACGGGAATCTGCTCTATCATGGGTGCATCCCGATGGATGTGGAAGGGAATTTTGAAAACTGCATGGTCAACGGCGTGACGGTCAGCGGCAAGGCATATATGGATTATCTGGACGACCAGGTGCGCAAGGCGTATTTCAATCCTGACGAATCGGAGGAAACGGGGCGTTCCGGCGATTTGATGTGGTATCTGTGGCTGGGGAGCAAGTCGCCTTTGTTTGGAAAGGATCAGATGACGACCTTTGAACGGTGCTTCATCGCAGACAAAAAGACCCACAAGGAGTACACCGTGCCGTATTACAAGCTGATCAACCGCAAGGATATCTGTGAAAAGATCCTGCTGGAGTTCGGGCTTGACCCGAAGCATTCGCATATCCTCAACGGCCACGTTCCCGTTAAAATCAAGGACGGGGAAAGCCCGGTCAAGGGGGAAGGAAAGCTCTTCATCATAGACGGAGGCATGTCAAAGGCTTACCAGAAGCAGACGGGAATCGCAGGCTATACATTTATCTTCAATTCCCGCTATATGGCCTTAGCAGAGCATAAACCGTACAGCCCCCTGCAAAAGGACGGAACGCAGGTCTTCACATCGCCTGTCATCAGGACTGTCAAAACGCTGGAAAAACGGATGCTGGTGCGGGATACGGATTTAGGCAAAGATCTGGAACGCGAGATGGAAGA
>CAMNSS010000034.1 GCA_946555345.1 uncultured Eubacterium sp.
TTTCAATGAACGCTTCCTCTCGGCAACGCCGTTTTGCCCTTAGCGTTCATTATAACACGCCCAACCGATTGCGGTAAAGTGAAAGGTATTTGTTATTTTCAGCAATCCAAAAAGAAATTTCACGTTTAAAATTTCCTAAAACACGAAAATCATCGAACAATTACAAAGGGTTCTATCCCCTTGCAACACAAAGCTAAATTTTAATAAATGCATCAAAAAACATTTTTCCTGCCATTTCATAGGATTGAATCAATGCCCTTCTAAATAAATGTACAATTTTTGAAAAGAAAAAAGCAAAGGTTTCACCGTTTAAGGCAGAAATTGATATACAAACGGTGAAATTCGCAAAAGGCAATAAATGTAATGCATACTAAGCGGTGCTATGGGCAGAAACTTTTCACCGTTTAAGCACACAAAAACAGCAAAACGGTGAAACCGCCTATAATAAACAGCACAGCAAACCGCCTCGCCTGCCCTGCCGCCAAACCATCTATTGCCGCCACCTAAAACAACCTCGCTTAGCCACCGCTGCCAGCCAGAGCGTTCTTTCCACCTCACACATTCGCAAGTTCCCTCGATAAACCGATGAATTTGACCGCAAGCATCTTCCTCTCTGCCTTACCCGTCCGCCAGACTTCCTCCCAAGCCTGTTAAACTGCTCCCGTAGACCCCAAATACGCTGTCAATTGCAAAGGCGCAGTTACCTTTCCATGCCCGCTAGCCACAAAAATATCAGCGCCCCCATACCCCCACGCCCGCCAGGCTTCAATCCCTGCTCCCCCGTATCAAACCCCTTCTTTTCGCCCCATCACGCATCATATTTTTAAAATTTACCAAAAAGGGCTTGACGATTCTTTACCAAAATGGTATATTATAGGCACAAATTGGAAGCGACAAATTACATAAACAAAAAATATTAAAATTTAAAGGAGGATACTATTATGAAATGGACTTGTTCAGTTTGCGGATACACGCACGAAGGAGATAACCCACCGGCAAAATGCCCACAGTGCGGCGTACCGGCAGAAAAGTTTAATAAGGTGGAAGAAGGCCAGAGAGAATGGGCTGCTGAACACGTATTAGGCGTTGCAAAGGGTGTTGACCCTGAAATCATCCAGGGATTAAAGGACAATTTCAACGGCGAATGCACGGAAGTTGGAATGTACCTGGCTATGGCTCGCGTTGCTCACAGGGAAGGCTATCCTGAAATCGGGCTTTACTGGGAAAAGGCTGCATATGAAGAAGCAGAACACGCTGCAAAGTTCGCAGAGCTGCTGGGTGAAGTCGTAACGGATTCCACAAAGAAGAACCTGGAAATGAGAGTAGATGCTGAAAACGGCGCTACGGCCGGCAAATTCGAGCTTGCTAAAATGGCAAAAGCACAGAACCTGGACGCAATTCACGATACCGTTCATGAAATGGCTCGTGACGAGGCAAGACATGGAAAGGCGTTCGAAGGGCTTCTTAAGAGGTATTTTGGTTAAGCCAATCGGCCATGTAAGATGCTATGGGGCTACATAAATATAGCTTATCGGGAAGAATCGGCTATCACGCCGATTCTTTTTTTGTCTCTTGAATGACAAGCCAAGTGCAACGCAATATTAAAGAAAAACCTGCCATCCAAAACGAATCGGCGTTGGCAGCCTAAAACAGCTCAATTAATGTCATATTGTTAGGAACAGACGATTTTGCGGAATTAAGCAAAACCGCGCCTGCAAAGCCTGCCGCATTCCCCCTTCCCTTAACCGATTTTACCAAGACGTTTTAGCCTTATTTTATCCTGCCCGTGTTTTATGCCACTCTTTCTTCACTTCAGCTGTTTTTTCTCAATTTCAGCCTTGCTTTATTTCCAAACCTTGCTTCCCGCATCCCCCGCATTTCCTACCGCTTAAACTCGACAACATACGTTCCCAGCACCTGCTTGCAAGGGATTTTAGCAACATTTTCCACCGAAAAAGCTACTTTCGGATATACGTTCGATACCGCTTCCGCATATGCTGGCAAAGTCCTGCCGATGCTTTTTCCATGCGCATCATTTTCTGCAAAGCTCCACTGAAAAGCGCAGTCACAAAATTCCGTGTCCGCAGAGATAAGCTCTGGCGGTCTTAGCTGCGGCGTGCTGCCAAGAAAATCAAAAAAATAGCACCCCACATTGTCCTTCTCCGCAGGGCAAGAGCCTTTTACGCCAGCACGCGCAAAAAAAATTTCCAAAAAATCCATCCGAAATAGAACGCTCTTTCCATCCCGTTCAAACGGCACATCGTGCCAATAGCCGACATTCAGCCAGCCCCTGTTCCCGCCCTTTTCAACGGCGGTATTCAGTTCGAGATAGCCTTCCTTCCCGCCCCTTATCTCCGCATTGATGCGAAGGACTGGCCTCAAGGAAATAAACCCGTCAGGAAGCGCCGCCCTGAGCCGGTCCTGCTCGACGCCATACGCCATCACATATTGTTCGATTTTCATAAATGCCCTCCTGCTAACAGCCCTGCAACAGCCTGCGCCTGCCATCATTGAATGCCATAGTTTTCATGGTTTCCCTCTTCTCATTTTATTATAACATGAATTATCTCTGCCTTTTCAATCAAAATTCATGCTTCAATGAACGCTTCCGCCCGGCAACGCCGTATCAATTAATGCGTTCATTATAACATGAATTACCTCTGCCTTTTTCATCGAAATTCATGCTTCAGCAAACGCTTCCCTGCGCTGGCGCCGTTGGAATCCCCAGCGTTTGGTATATCATGAACCACCCCTGCTTTTCCATTGTAAGTCATGATTCAATGAAGATTTCCCTGCGGCAATACCGTTAGAATATTCCGCGTTCATGATATCACAGCGCTGGCTTGCGCCATGAAGCCCGCTTTTCTAACGCCATTCCCAAAATTCATTTATATGCTTCCAGGATCCGAATCAATGCACTGGCGCTGCTGCTGTGCGAACGTTCCAGCACTGAATTGCTTCGTTCTGATTCTGCGATCGCACACCGCACCATTTTATGCGATGCCGTTGCCGTGAAAAGAATCATCAGATCCGGGCTTCCAATTTTTCGGTTTAAATCGGTTTTCATTTTTGTAAAGACCTTTGGTTTGTGATGATACTTTTTGCAAATTTCTTTGTACCTGTTTTCCATCCGTTCGTGTCCGCCTATGATTACGACGCTCATTTGAAGCCTTCCTTTCTTGCCTTGATTTTCTTCCTCTGGGTAATACTATATAACGCTTATAGTTCCCTCAATTAGTTTTTGCTAACCCAAATGTTTAAAAAACGCTTGCTTTTACTTTTTTCGCATCTTTTACTAGCACGCCCCCGTCTTTTATATAAACGGCTTTAATTAGTTTATACTAACCTCGATGCCAAAAAATTGCCCTATTTATCTTTTCCAAATGCCCCCGCCACACTGTTTTCAACCTCTCTTCAATTAGCACGCCCGGACTTTTGCATAAAAGGTTTTAATTAGTATCCGCTAATCGAAATACCAAAAGAATACCTACTGCGTCTCCTACGATTCCTGCACCCCTGCACTTCCTGTGCCGCCAGCCGCACCGAACACCGCCCGCACATGAGTTAGTTATTTATAACTTTATTGAATACATCTTACCACATCCTCATTATATTTGTCAAGAAAACCCAAAAAAACGGCAAACTATGGAATTGCGATTATATGCGGCAAATGATACAATCATATTATATAACCCAGCGAAAAAATCCAGGAGGAAATATGGCGCACAGATTTAAAACACCACAGACGACTTATATCGGGAAAAACGCCCTGCTAAGCGCAGAACGGGACATTTGCAGGTTAGGCAGCAAGGCATTGATCGTCATCGGGAAATCGATGATTAAACAAGGGTATGCGGATATGCTTGTAACGATGCTAGGGAAAAATAGCATAGACAGCGTAAATTTTTCAGAAATTACCGGAGAGCCAACGGACAAAATGATCGAGCAGGGGCTTACCCTGTACCAAAACGAAAACTGCGATTTTATCATCGGCTTTGGCGGCGGCAGTCCTTTGGATGCGGCGAAGGCAATCGGCATATTGGCTGGCAGCAGCCATAAGATCTCGCATTACAATGGCAAAGAAATAACCCACGCCATCCCACCTCTCGTTGCAATTCCTTCCACTGCCGGAACGGGTTCAGAGGCGACGCCGTTTACGATCATTACCGACACGAAAAATGAGATCAAAATGCTCCTAAAAGGCGACCCGTTGATGCCAGACGTAGCGATCATAGACCCATTGTTTTCCATGCAAATGCCAAGGAAAGTAACGGTTGCTACCGGGCTGGATGCTTTGACCCATGCGATCGAGGCCTTCACGTCCCGCAAAGCCTTTTCCGAAAGCGACCTGTTCGCGCTTTCCGCCATAGAGCGGATTTTCGTAAACCTGCCCGCCGCAGTAAAAGACGGACGGGATGAAAATGCAAGGGAGCAAATGGCGATTGCGGCATATGAAGCGGGAGTCAGCTTCTGCAATTCTTCCGTCACGATCGTACACGGCATGAGCAGGCCAATCGGCGCACTTTTCCATATCCCGCACGGACTATCAAACGCCATGCTGCTGGCAGAATGCCTATCATATATCGCAGACGGAGCGTACGACCGTTTTGCTGTCTTAGGGCGCAAAGTGGCAAACGCCGATGCCGCAGACGATGACAAAACGGCGTCGGGTAAATTTATCAGCGCAGTTTCCGATCTATGCAAAACTTGCGGCGTGCCGTCACTGGGCGAATATGGAATCGACAAACAGAAATTCCTGGCCGCAGCGGATAAAATGGCAAGCGATGCCATTGCAAGCGGAAGCCCGGCAAATACGAGAAAACCGATTACGAAAGAAGATATTCTCCAAATTTACAATAATTTATGGAAGGAATAAAGGCGCACAGCGGAAAACAAGCCGATCTTCCCTCGGGCGGCCTAGATTGCTATAAATTTAACAAATGCTTATTTACAACCGCAAGCTTTTCATTTATGATATAGGAAAACAAACAAATTTTAACGAGGTATTTATGAGAATTTTTGATACGAAAGTGCAGGAACTAAAATATACGGTTTTGATGGAGCTGGCATGGCAGACCTGGAGAGGCAACGATGCCTTTTCCGTGTTTAACGAAATCGCAGGTGAAATCGTCAAAAAAGACGAGCCGCCTATGAGCTGCTGCATTTACAAAGACAGGGCGATCGTAGCGGAGCGGATCAGGATTGCGCTCGGCGGCAATAAGAACAATCCTAACGTCATTCAAGTCATCGATATTGCCTGTGATGAATGCCCGGAAGCAGGACACGTCGTGACGGATCTTTGCAGGGGCTGCGTGGCGCACAGATGCGCTGATGCCTGCAAGCTGGGGGCAATCACCTTCGACGACGAACAAATCGCCCATATCGATAAGAAGAAATGCGTCGAATGCGGAAAATGCGCCGATATCTGTCCTTATAGCGCCATTGCGAATTTCAAACGCCCATGCGAAAAGGCCTGCAAGGTAGATGCGATCCATATGTCATCAGACGGCGGGGCGGCGATCATCGACAGCGAAAAGTGCATCGCCTGCGGCGCGTGCGTATACCAATGCCCGTTTGGCGCAACGCTCGACGTTTCCAGCATCACCGACGTGATCAAAACGATCATGGAAAGCGAAGGCAACACGAAATTTAAGGTTTACGCAATGGTAGCGCCAGCGATTGCCAGCCAGTTTACTTACGCTAATCCCGGACAAGTAATTACTGCAATTAAGGAGCTGGGCTTTTACGCAGTCGAGGAAGCTGCCCTGGGCGCTGACATCGTCGCTTACAATGAGGCGGCGGAGCTTCAGGGGAAGGAAATCATGACATCTTCCTGCTGTCCCGCTTTTGTCAAATACATAAAGACACGTTTTCCTGATATGGAGCAGCATATTTCCCATAACCTTTCCCCAATGGGCGAAATGGGCAAACTGATTAAAAAATGTGACCCGCAGGCAAAAGTCGTATTCATCGGGCCATGCACGGCGAAAAAAAGCGAAATCAAAGACCCGGCGGTCGGGCAATACATCGACTATGTGCTTACCTTTGAAGAGCTTCAAGCGTTAATCGACAGCAAAGATATCGAAGTCGAGAAGCTTCCTGAAACGGCTCTGGATACCGCATCGGGATTTGGACGCAACTTCGCAAGGTCGGGCGGCGTCACGGATGCTGTCATCGAGGCGGCCAAAGAACGGCTGGGCGACGCCGTTAACATCAATCCAGTTGTCTGCGATGGCGTGGAAAAATGCAGATCCGTGTTGATGCGGGCAAATAAAGGAAAGCTGCCAAACAACTTCATCGAAGGCATGGTCTGCGATGGCGGGTGCATCGGCGGGGCAGCTTGCCTGACCCATGGCGTTACCAATAAAAAGAGCATCGAGGACTATGGAATCAGCGCAAAAATGAAAGATATCCAGACTGCCGTCCAGCAAGCGGAGAACAGAAAATAAACCAGCAGACCACAAAAGGAGGCAATGCGCCTAGCCTTTTATTGGCCGGCAAAAGAAAATAAGAAAAAAGTGTCCGGCTCATCTGTGAGCTGGACACTTTTGATTTAAGATGCCTGTTTCATTTCCCGTTATCACCCATTTTTTATGCTTCCACTGCGCCATCCTCAACCGGCTTCTGCATATTTTTAATCGTTACCAGAACCACGGCGAGAAGGATCACCCCTACCGGCAGTGAAATCCAAGCGCTCTTTGTAAATCCTGCGACAATGTATGTCACAAACGATACGGCGGCTACTGTAAGCGCATATGGAAGCTGCGTTGCAACGTGTGCGACATGATTGCACCCAGCTCCCGCACTGGACATGATCGTCGTATCGGAAATCGGTGAACAGTGGTCACCGCATACAGCGCCTGCCATACACGCTGAGATGGATATAATCATAAGTTGCGGATCGCTTCCCTGGAATACTTCCACCACGATCGGGATGAGTATTCCAAATGTACCCCAAGACGTCCCCGAAGCAAATGCCAGGAAACAACCGATTGCAAAGATGATCGCAGGCAATAAACTCATAAACGAGCCTGCTACCGACTCAGTCCCGGCTGCTACAAATTCCGCAATCCCCAAGCTGTCTGTCATTCCCTTTAACGTCCATGCCAGCGTAAGAATTAAAATCGGGGCTACCATCGCTTTAAAGCCTTCCGGGATACAATCCATCGACTCCCGAAACCCAAGAACGCCGCTTGCAATATAAAAGACAAAAATCACAATCAGCGCTACAATGCTCCCGAGGGATAAGCCTACCGATGCATCACATCCAGAGAATGCTTCGACAAAGCCTGTCCCGCTGAAAAATCCTCCCGTATAAATCATGCCGATCACGCAGCTAATAATAAGGATGATAATCGGGATGACGAGATCCATCACCTTGCCTGTGCGTCTCCGTTTTGGTGCATCAGAAGCACCCGAAACGGCAATGTCCTCTTTCTCCCCGTTTTCAGCCGGTTCTTGTATTCTATTTGCGTATTCCCGCATCTTTCCGTAGTCAAATTTCATCCCCACGATAAGGAACATCATCAGAATCGTCAGCAAGGCGTAGAAATTGAACGGAATCGCCTTGATGAACAGCGCAAACCCATTCTCCCCTTCCACAAATCCTGTGACTGCCGCCGCCCATGATGAAATCGGCGCAATGATGCAAATCGGCGCTGCGGTGGAGTCGATCAAATATGCCAGCTTTGTGCGCGGGATTTTATGCGCCTCTGCCAGCGGCGACATGACGCTCCCTACGGTAAGGCAGTTAAAATAATCATCCACGAAAATCAAAAGCCCCAATACGATCGTCGCAAACTGTGCGCCCATTCTGGTCTTGATATGCTGGCTAGCCCATACGCCAAAGGCTTTTGACCCGCCTGACTTGTTCAAGAGCGCAACCACAACGCCCAAAATGACTAGAAAGACCAATATTCCTACGTTGTATGAATCCGACAAGGACGCCACGATTCCATCGTTTATAACGTGCGTCAGCGTCCCTTCAAAGCTCCCCGCATAAAGCACGCCCCCAATCACGATTCCAATGAACAATGAACTGTATACTTCCTTTGTGATCAGCGCTAATAAAATAGCGGCAACCGGCGGCACAATCGACCACGCTGTAGCGTACAATGCCGGTTCCTCCGCTGCTTCTTCCGCAAACGCAAACAAAGGGCATACCATCACAACTGCCACAGACAGCACGATGCCCCTGATTATTCTCTTGCTAAAATTCTTCATTTTTTCCTCTCATATTCGTAATGTATTAATTTGAATGTGATTCAATCATGATGCAGATAATGCAAAACGCTTTTCAGGATTCGCACCGATAATTTTTTCAGCGTTTTTGTTATGAAATGCTTTCGGCAGCATTGCCTCAAATGCCTTGCGGCAAATACGCCTAAAAAATGCCATGGATGTGCAGACAGCAACATCCATGGCAATAAAAAACTTTTATAATCTCCATCGATAGCGCTCCACTTGCGTGACAGTCCGCCGCATATTTTGCGGCGGCCCAGAAGCATTTTGAGGAAATGCCCCTTCGGCAGAATTTCCTTTCGCCCATACAGTATCCCAGTCCCTCAGCCGGACTGTATGCGGTACTGATAAATTCCGCGCCTCTATCAAATTATTCAATTTTGGTTCGATTCTATAGCCTCTGTACACACGGCTTAAACAAGCTCAAGGAATGCCATTTCCGCATTGTCTCCCCGCCTCGGTCCCAGCTTCAAAATCCTGGTATAGCCGCCCTGCCTGTTTTCATATTCAGGTGCGATTTCCTCAAATAACTTCGTTACAACAGATTCGTCATATACGTATGCAAGCACCTGTCTCCTGGCGTGAAGATCGCCGCGCTTTGCAAGTGTAATCATTTTCTCTGCCTGTCTTCTGGCTTCCTTCGCTCTCGTAACGGTTGTCGTGATTCTGCCTTCCCTGAAAAGGTCGGTTACCAGATTTCTCAACATCGCTTTTCTGTGAGCCGTTGGCCTGCCTAATTTTCTATATCCTGGCATTGCTGCATCCTCCTATTCTAATTATTCGTCGCTCTGCCTGAGCCCAAGTCCCAGTTCGTCAAGCTTGTGCTTCACTTCATCAAGGGACTTCTTACCCAGGTTTCTAACCTTCATCATGTCTTCTTCACTTCTATGGGTCAGTTCTTCAACAGTATTGATAGCCGCTCTCTTGAGGCAGTTGAAGGAACGCACGGAAAGCTCCAGCTCTTCGATGGTCATTTCCAGAGCCTTTTCCTTCTGGTTTTCTTCCTTCTCGACCATGATTTCCATGCTTTCAGCCGAATCCGTCAGTTCTACAAACAGGTTCAAATGTTCCTGCATGATCTTCGCCCCGATGGAAACGCCTTCGCTCGGCGTGATCGAACCATCTGTCCAGATTTCAAGAATGAGCTTGTCATAGTCCGTTACCTGCCCTACTCTCGTATTTTCAACCGTAAAGTTGACCTTCCGCACCGGTGTGAAAATAGAATCCGTAGGAATCACTGATATCGGCGTATTCTCATCCTTGTTCATCTCCGCAGAGACATAGCCCCTGCCCTTTGCCATATTGATTTCCATGATGAGCGTGGCGTTTTCTTCAAGCGTCGCTATGTGAAGCTCCGGATTGAAGATTTCCACATCGGCATCCCCCAAAATATCCGCTGCAGTCACCTCTTTTGGACCGATCGCATTGATCAATACCCGCTTGGTATTTTCGCCGCTGAGCTTAATTGCCAATTTCTTCAGATTGAGGATGATTTCGGTTACATCCTCTTTTACGCCCGGAATGGTAGAAAACTCGTGGAGAATCCCATCGATTTTCACAGAAGTAACGGCAACTCCGGGAAGCGAGCTCAGAAGAATCCTTCTCAAACTGTTCCCAAGGGTAGTGCCGTATCCTCTTTCGAGAGGCTCTACTACGAATTTCCCATAATTGGAATCATCGCCTGTTATACATTCGATTGTTGGTTTTTCGATTTCTATCACTCAAAACCCTCCTTTTTATCCCAAAATGATAACGGTCGTTATCTAGATTATTGCGGGGTTAGGCTTGCGCCAAGCCCGCATCAATCTTCTGTCAAGAGA
>CAMNSS010000035.1 GCA_946555345.1 uncultured Eubacterium sp.
ATACAGCCCGTAACTTATTTTAAACATTGTGTTGTTATCCATGTGAATCACCTATTCCCTTTCGGTTCGCTTAGAAGCAATCCTTAATGAAAATTCTTATTTTTTACGCTATGCGTGTCTTTGCCGTTGCAAGTTACGGTTGTTATGCCAGATAGCTAGCCCAAACATGATTCACCAAGCATTGAGAAACCGTTAGTCCCTTTAAAATACAAGCTTAAATGCAATCTGGCTTGTTTTTACACTTTTTGCATCTTGTGTTCACCCTATCTACGCAACTTTTTACGTCCTTGGCACTCTTACCGCTTTCATATGCTTAGTTTATCAGGCTTCCCCTGCGCCCTATTTTCCTCGCCTTTTACGCCTTTCTTATTTGCCTGCGCCAAGCTTACGCCCCTTGTCTCCTCTATTTTATTCTATTCCCGCCGGCTTTCCTTAATTTCCGCATTCTTTATATTTTTCCTATTGTTCTTATCATCCGCACTAAAAACAAATTTATGCACGGCTTTAGGCGGTCGTTTTTAATATACCTTTTCGGATTATTGCAATTTTTTCAAACGGTTTCTTTTTAAGCAAATTTCCTTTCAAACTGTTCCATTTTAGGCTATTTTTATGCAAACGGATTCCATCCAGGGCGTTTCATTTTAGGCAGCTTCCTATTTTGCTAGTTTTCAAGCAAATTCCATCGACACCGCCTCATCCAAATCAAACCCCCACCGAAGCTACTTCCCCAGCACGCCCCCAAGCTGTCTGAAAACTCCTTCTTTGGGGTTTTTCGCCACATTGTATTGCTCATATATGATGCGATATCTTGCACTTGAATCTGCCCAAATTTTAGTTTTCGGACAGCATCCCCGTTATCTTCGTTAACCTTTTTGCGAAACCACCCTTCCTCATTATTCTTCCTTTATTTTACGGAATCTCCGTCAGCTCCGTAAGGCTCATTACGCTCTGCATCAGCGCCTTTTCATTCGCCGCAAAACCGCCCTCTGCCGTCAAAATCAAATAAGTATAATAGCACTTCTCGCTTTCCATGAATATGGCAAGGCCCTCCGCATCCTTCTTCGCAGTGAAACGCCCAGCCGTACTGTTTACGATAAAATCCGGCACATCGACATCAGCATCGGACAGGGACGCCCCGGAAAATATATCAGCAAAGGTCACTTCCATCACATGGCTTTGATAGCTATCCAGGTCAGTGGCGACAGGACGCGCCTTGCTTTTGGACAGGCACTGGATCTGTATATTTACCGTATTGCCAGCATCCGTAACGTTTAGGATATCATCGTCCGGCGCCTCGTTGATCGTCCATGAATCCTCGCCAGAAGACGGAAGCTCCACGGAGAACGATTTGTCGGAATTGTAAAACGTAGCAGGCTCGCCGCTCAAGGCACTGCCACCGCAGGAAGCCAACGCAAAGCACATACAAGCGATCATCATTAAGGATAATATTTTCTTCATTTTCGGTTCTCCTTGCGTCATTTGAAATCAATATAGTGAAAGTATACCATAAATCCCGGGAAATGAAAATGAAAAGCTGTTTTAAGCGGTGATTTACCAAGGGACGCCGCCTTGACAGGAGCGCACGAAACAGCTATAATGCAACCCATGAGCAGTATCGCGCCGGGTCGATGTAGGAAACAAGCAAGGCCGCGATCCAATCAAAGCAAAGGATAGAAAAACATGAACATCATCATTACGGCCGGAGGCACCAGCGAACGGATCGACGACGTGCGGACCATCACCAATTCATCCACCGGCAGGCTGGGCTTTGCAATCGGAACGGCCTTAACGGAAAAATACGGGGAACGGATCGAGAAAATTTACTACCTGCATGGATTGCGGGCAGCATATCCCGTTCATGCAAAGGTGCAGCCGGTGGCAATCGGAGGCGTGCTGGATTTGCAAAGGGAGCTGCAAAGGCTTCTTGCGAGCGAAAAAATCGATGCGGTGGTTCATGCAATGGCGGTAAGCGACTATCTCGTTCACGAGGTAACCACGCTGGATCGGATTCGAGGGACGGAAGACCCTGAAAACAGGGCGGATCTTTCCGGGAATAAAATCAGCTCAGAAATCGACGACTTGGTAATCCACATGAGAAAATCCCCGAAAGTGATCAGCAAAATCAAAACGTGGAATCCAGCGGTAAAGCTGGTAGGGTTCAAGCTTCTCAGCAACGTACCGCACGAAGAGCTGATCGACGTGGGATACCGCCTTTTGCAAAAAAACGGCTGCGATTTCGTCCTCGCCAACGACCTTGCGGAAATTGGAAAGGACTACCACCGGGGATACCTCATCCACAAGGACAGGACTTATGATACAATGGAAACCAATGAGGAAATCGCCGAGATGATCGCCGAGAGAATCCTGGCGACGGCGTAGAAAATCCCTTGTGATAACGTAAAAAATCCTTGTGGCAGAGGAAGCTGGATGTTGCGAAATGGAGAGCGGCCAGGCGCAACAAACCGTTATATCGCCCGCAAGCAATGCTAAGCCGCCCGCCTTTAAACAGACTGGCACGGAATGCGGCTGGGCGGTTCGCATCACGGCTCATGTACAGCTTCGCACAGCCCAACTAATTTTTCCGCTGGCTCTGCCGCACCCTTAAATGCCAGCCGGACATTCGCAAGGCAAACCACACGCAAGCACTGCTAAAGCGAATCGCCCGTATGCCTGTTGCCAGGATAATCCTGCTAAGCCTTGGGGCTAGCGGCCTTATACAGCACAGTTAAAAATACCGCAATCAATCGGTTAGAAAGGAGCTTCCGATGAACATACTGTTAGGCGTAACAGGCAGCATATCCGCATACAAAGCCGCCGATATCGCAAACAGGCTGACCAAGCTGGGTCACAATGTAGACGTGATCCTCACCGAAAACGGCAGCAAAATCATCACGCCGCTGACGCTTCAAACGCTCAGCAAAAACAAAGTATACATGGATATGTTCGAGGAAATCACGCCCAGCGAGGTAAAGCACATTTCCCTGGCAAAAAAAGCGGATGTGGTCCTGATTGCGCCGGCTACCGCCAACATCATCGGCAAAATCGCCTGGGGAATCGCAGACGACTTTCTTTCCACGGTCGTAATGGCGGCGGCAAACCACACGCCTGTGTATATCGCGCCCGCAATGAACACCAATATGTATGAAAATCCAATCGTGCAAGAAAACATCGAAAAATTAAGGCGCTTCGGCTACCGTTTTATCGAGCCGAAGGAATCACTTTTGGCGTGCGGCGATTTAGGCAAAGGGGCGCTTGCCGATGTGGACGAAATCGTTGCGATCATCGATTCGTTTCAAAAAGAATAACTGCCCATCAGAAAAGGACAGCTATCCACGCAGGAAAAAGGGCAATCACACAGGAAACACGGGCAATCATGCGAAAAATAGCCAGTCACGCAAGAAGAACGGCTCATCATACGAGAAAAACAACCAATCGCCCGCAAAGGATGCCCGAACACGAAAAGAGACCGCCAGCCACCCGAAAAGAACGCCTAAAAAATGTGAAAAGGATAGCCGTTCTCTGAAAAGAGCAATTAACGACGAAAAAACAACCAACAACCAGAAGGGAGCAAAATAGATGATACAGTACCAAAGCACACGGGGAAGCAAAAATATCAAGACGGCGGCGCAGGCCGTCATCCAGGGAATCGCCGAAGACAAAGGCCTTTACGTGCCACAGCAGATCCCAAAACTACCAAAGACGATCGACGAGATGATCGGAAAGCCGTACCAGGAAATCGCCTACGAAATTATCCGCGCGTTCTTTACGGATTATACCACAGAGGAAATGAAGGCTTGCGTAAAAGGCGCTTACGATGCGAAATTCGAAGAAGCGGAAATCGTCCCTGTCATAGAAGCGGGCGGTGCGCATTTCCTCGAGCTTTACCACGGAAAAACCGCCGCCTTTAAGGACATGGCGCTTTCCATCCTGCCCTACCTTCTGACCACCGCGATGAAAAAAGAAAAAGAAGATAAAAAAATCTGCATCCTGACCGCCACGTCGGGAGACACCGGCAAAGCAGCGCTTGAGGGCTTTGCAGACGTAGCGGGAACGGAAATCATCGTATTTTTCCCAAACCAGGGCGTCAGCGAAGTGCAGGAGCGGCAGATGATCACGCAGGAAGGCGAAAATACGCACGTGTTTGCCATCGAGGGGAACTTCGACGATGCGCAGACAGGCGTGAAGAACATATTCAACGACGAAGCGTTTGCCAAAAAGCTGGCCGACATGGGCTGCAAGCTTTCCTCGGCAAATTCGATCAACATCGGCCGTCTCGTCCCGCAGGTGGCATATTATGTTTACGGGTATGTAAAGCTGGCAGAACGGGGCGTTATCAAGGCTGGCGAGAAGGTCAACATCGTCGTGCCGACCGGGAATTTCGGCAATATCCTCGCCGCTTATTACGCAAGCCGGATGGGCATTCCGGTAAACCGCTTCATCTGCGCGTCCAATCAAAACAAGGTACTGACCGACTTTTTCAATACCGGCGTTTACGATACCAACAGGGAATTTTACCTGACCAATTCGCCGTCGATGGATATCTTGATTTCCAGCAATCTGGAAAGGCTGCTGTATCATCTGTCCGGCAACGACGGCAGGGCTGTCAATACACTGATGGATGCGCTCGCAACAGAAAAGCGTTATGAAGTAAGCCCTGCTATCCGGGAAGCGCTGTCCCCGTTTTACGGCGGCTTTGCCACGGTGGAGGAAACGAACGAAACCATCGGCAGGATGTACCATGAAAAGGGCTATCTGATGGATACCCACACGGCTGTTGCCTACAAGGTTTATGAGGATTATCGAAAAGAAACGGGCGATGATACGCCTGCGCTGATCGCTTCGACGGCCAGCGCATATAAATTTGCCGACAGCGTGGCTCTGGCAATCGGGCTTGATAAAGAAAAGGACGGTTTTGCATATGTAAAGGCTGTGGCGGAGGCTACGGGTGTTAAAGTTCCGGGGGCGTTAAAGGATCTCGACAAGAAGCCTGTCCGGCATAAAGGCGTGATCCGGGCGGATGAAATGGCCGCCGCTGTGGAAAACAGCGTGAAATAAGGCGTTCGCACCGATTTCCTGCCAGAAGGGTTGCTCACCAGACAAGCGGAAATCCCGAAAACAATCTTTCCATACGTCTGCCGATGCAATACAAAAATTAAAAAGAGTTTTTGCAAAACAAGAATGAATTGTTTGCAAAAACTCTTTTTTGGACAAAATAACCAAATATGCACTTGCATGATATATTAACAGAGCGGCTAACCGTGCGTATGCACGATATTGTTGTGGAGCTTGCGGTGCTTGAATTTTCTATATGGACAGACCAATTTGCCAATACCTCTGTTGTAAAGCCTGAATCCCAGGATTCCCAGCCAATGTTCTTTTCTTTTCGCTTTTTTGGTTTCGCCCCGCTCAACACCGAAGGCTGTGATTTCTGCCCGTTCTTTGATAGCTTTAATCAGGTCGTTATTGCACGTAATGCGAGCCTGGATTTCCGTACAAGCCATCCCGATATAATCGGTGACATGGGAATCGGAACCGGAAAGAGCTGGCAAACCGTGTTTTTCGGCCAGGGCTTTGGCTTTCTTATTGGATTCTGATGTCTCACAAGTATTAAAGGTTTCGATGAAATCAAATTTGTCAAGTAACGTCATATCCATTTGTTTAAAGCCCATTGCGCTTGAGCTTGCAACACCGTAAGGATGCGCCAGGCCAAGCACGCCGCCAAATGCATGAACCAGATGAATCAGCTTCCGGCATTTCATGCCCCTGATTCTAAAAATATTCAGGTATAAATCATCCGGCATGATAATCAGCACATGGCCTGCGTCCTTTGTATCGTATTCGATGCCGCGGATTACCGTGAAATTGCTATATTGCGGCTCTGCCTTGATTTTATCCCAGGCGCGGCATCCCTTGTAGCTATTATGGTCGGAAATCATAAATCCGTCATAACCCAAAGACAAAAACCGATCTGCGTATTCCCTGACAGAAACCTTCGCATCAAGAGATCCTTCTTTTGTATGACAATGTAAATCAAATTTCAAATTTGTTCGCCTCATTTTCAAAATTTTACACTTTTCCAGGACAAAACCCAGATGATTTGCCGGACAGCCGCCTTTGCTCGCAACAAAGCGAGAGAATCGCACAGTCTTTCCCAACTCCAAAGCGAAGGAACCGCGCGGTCTTGGTTTGCAGAAAGGCGAAAGAATCGTACCGCCTCCATCTATAGCAAAGCAGAGGATTTGCGCACAAGCTTCGCTCTTGCATTTGGCTAAATCCTAAACGCAATCCGGCTTTTTTCGCCTGCTATTAATCTACCCGCATTTTTGCATGGTATGCTCCACACTATGCGGATGTTACGCAAAAAACGGCAAAAGTGAACTCCACATAGATGAATCCTGATATGCGCATCAACCGCATCAACCGCATCAACCGCATCAACCGCATCAACCGCATCAACC
>CAMNSS010000036.1 GCA_946555345.1 uncultured Eubacterium sp.
TGCGATGGGACAGCCGGATCAGGCAATCGAGCGATACGATGCGTTCCGGCGGCGGATGTTAAATGAAATGGGGTTGCTGCCATCTGAGCAAATCAGCCGGCTCTATGCGTTGGCGCGAAGCGGCGACGGGGCAGAAAACGAGGATGACGCGAGCGGAATCTTTGCGTTGGTGTGTGAAGAAATTGCCGATAAGAGCGCATTTTTTTGCAGTTTTGAGGTATTCCGGAATATCGTTGCACTGGAAAGAAGGCATTTGGAGCGTTCTGGACAGGTATCGACTCTTGTCATTATAAGCCTTGGCGGCAGTATGACGGCAGTTACAGACGCAAAGCGGCTGGAACGCATTTTAAAAGAGAGCTTGCGGATTGGCGACCCGATAGCGAGGCTGAATGCGGATTCGTATATCCTGATGCTTTCAGGGGCGGATTTGGAAAAAGCGCAGATCGTTACGAGCCGCATAGACAGCGCTTTTCACAGAATCCATCGAAGCTCTGCGGCGCAGCTTTCCTTCCGAATGTCAGCATTGTGCCGGCAGCGGGAAAATGCAGTTTAGGAAAAACTGAAATTCAGCAGCTTTTTTTCATAACGCTAAGAGTCTGCTAAGCGGGTTTTGGTATAGTAGAACCATAATGCAAGGGCGATAGGGAGCGTGGTGAAAACCCGCATATCCTGGCCGGCAATATACTTTTGTAACAGGGAGGTGGTAAAAGGAATGCTCCGGGAGAACATGATCCCTTGCAAAAGCAACGAAGCTGTTGTCACGGTCTTGTCCTACCGCAACGGCGTGATGGACGGATATTTGCAGCATCCGCTGCTTGGCAGGGAAGAAAAATTTGATAGTTTATCCCAGATGATTCTTCTGCTGGGTAGCCTGCTCGATTTAGAAAACTGCCCGGGAAAACCTTCGCCTGTTGTTTCAACTGTATGTAGCAGGCAAGATAGCATCGCTGTCTTTCGCATACAGGTTCTTTTTCGGGAGCATTATACATGGCAAGGACGTTTAATCTGGCAGGAAGCGGATCAGGAAGCGGTATTCAAGAGCGCTATCGAACTTATTCAGCTTCTGGATGAAATTCTTGCAGCATAGGGGGGTGAGCGTAAAAAGAAGCAACTTTAGAATGAACGAAAAATGGAAAAAATAAGTTTTTGAAAGGATGCAAAATAATGACGACGAAAAAAAGGCGACGAATTGGACGGAAATTGTTCTCCGTTCTATTGATTATGATTATGTTGCTGAGCACGATGAGTACGTCCGTATTTGCAGGCGAGGTAACGGGTGTGGCAGAAGCGGGCGATATTGCGGTGCAATCCGAAAACGCTTTCGATGCCGTTAGTCCTGAGGACACCCAAAGCGGTGAGGAGAGTGTAGCAACAAATGGTGTAGCTGCTGTACCAACAACGGATGCAGCGGGTAGCGGGGAAGGCGCAGCGCCAGTTCAGGAGGACGCCCAGACCAAAGAATTTGCTTCGATTGCAGAATTTGAAGCGGCTTTCGAGGCGATGGGAGACGCTACGGACTACGACGCTGCGATGGCAGTGATTGCTAAAATTGAGAGCGTTTACAATCGTTTGTCCGATGCAGATAAAGCATCCGTGGCTGAGCAATGGGTTTATATCCAGGGTTATGCCGAAACGCTCCACGCAGGAAATCCTGACGCAGGGATTGAGGCGATAGCTTATGATTATAACATCAATGGGAAGTACACGGTAAATGTAAGAGCTTATTCGTTAGGACGTTCCCTGGGTACGCTCTTTGTTCCTTGTGGCGGCTATTTTTCGGTATCCTTTGCCTGGAACGAATCTGGAAAACGATGGGAACCGAGAATTTCAGCAAGTTCAGGTGTTACAGGTTCCCTGAGTTCGATAAGCGATTACAATATGGCAGGCGTGACACTGTCATATAATGCGCCAAGCACTGGAAACGGAAGTACGACAAAAGGTTTTAGTGGTGGTACTGCTGTTAGCAATAGTAGTCAGTATAAAGTAACGATTCAATATGTTGATCAGGATACAGGCAAGGTAGTTGTTACAGATAGCTATCAGCCGGCAAAATATGGAACTTCATCGGTTGCTCCGAATGCATCAAAGCTTCCATCAGGATATACATTGGTCAGCACTTCGCCAGTGTCCGTAACAACGGGTAAAGATGGTTCTTCGCCAAACCCTGTTGTCTTTTTTATAAAACGTGACCACACATGGGTATGGAAGGACAATGGTGATGGTACGCACAAGCAGGAGTGTACTGATGAGAATTGCAATGAAACCCAAAACAAGGGGAAGCATGACAAGAGTAACAAAGTGTCCGAAACGGCGGCTACTTGCACTGCTGGCGGCGTAATTACGTGGCACTGCAATACCTGTAACCATAACTGGACGGAAACGACTCCTGCGCTTGGCCATATCCGTGGGACTTGGGTAGACAACAACGATTCCAACAAACATGATGATAACTGTAAGTCTTCTACTCATAAGGAAATCTGCATTCGTTCCGGTTGTGGAGCAGTATTGGATACGGCTTCCCATACTTATAGCGACTGGACAATCGTAAAAGAAGCCAAGCCGGGCGTAGAAGGATTGAGGACGAGAACTTGCACACAGGAAGGCTGCGGCCATGTGGAAAAGCAGGTGATCGAGGCACTGCCAACCCATACACATAGCTGGGATAATGGAACTGTAACCAAAAATCCAACCTGTGCGCAAAAGGGAGAAATTACCTTTAAGTGTGATGGGTGTGACGAGGTGAAAACCGAAGAGATTCCAATTGATCCGAATGCTCATGATTGGGGCGAGTGGAGAGAAGTAAACGCTGCGACGATTGACAATGCGGGCGTTGAAGAACGTGTTTGCAACCATAACGACCAGCACAAGCAAGAACGTGAAATACCGATTCTGCCTTTCTATACGGTTACTTGGAGCGATGGTTATACGGATACTCCACTAGGAGATGAGAAAAAGTATGATGAGAACTTGGATGTGAATGATATTCCTGAAAGCGATTATCCGCAGCAGCCAACCCGTGAGGGCTACACCTTCACTGGATGGGAAATTACCGGTCCAGCAGATGGCAAAGTTACGATAACGGCGACATGGAGTCAAGACCCTGTGATTCCAACACCAAGTCCAACGCCAGGACCAACCCCTGGTCCGACGGCGCCAGTTGTTACGCCGGGAACACCGGCAACGCCTGTAGCTACGCCAGTCGCAACACCGACAGCTGCTACGACAGCGCCAGCAGCGCTTGTATCGGTTGCAGATGAAGCTGTACCACTGGCCAACGTGGATGGCGATGAAACGAGACAGGTTGCGGACGAAAGCGTACCGCTTGCAAAAGGCGCTGAAAGCGAATGGGCTCTGCTGAATCTGCTCCTGATGATTTTCACAGTGCTGGTAAGTGGAATGCTGCTGATTCTTTACTTCTCCAGAAGAAAAGAATCGCCTGCCAAGGAAGGAAATGAACAGCTTCAGGTAGCTGGGCAGGATGAAGAAACCGAAAGATTGAGGAAAAGAGGCCTGTTCAGGCTTTTGAGCATCATTCCTGCAGTTGTAGCGGTAATCTTCTTTATTCTGACAGAGGATATGCGCAATCCGATGGTTTTCACAGATAAGTGGACGCTGTGGATGGCAGTATTCGCTCTCGTGAATGTAGTGTTGGTCATTTTCGCAAAGAAAAAGAAATATGATAATGACGACACCCAGAAACCAGATTACGGAATTGCATAATTGAAGCAAGGCTTATGCAAAGCAAAGAGAGATAAGCGCGCCGGATTAGGGGAAACCTAATCCGGCGCGCTTTTTGTAATGGAATGCCGCCGGATAGACGGAACTTAGCTTTTGTTTAGGAGTATGAACGAAAATAGCAAATTTGTATAGGCGGAGAACTGATATGACGCAAATCAATTTGTGCCTTGTTCGCATATCTTTGTTGCAAAGTTAAACACTCTGCATAATTAGCATAAAGATAGCGGAATATACAGATTTTTGCTGTTTTGCCCATTGCCCGCCGTTTTGTTTCCTATTGCTTCGCCCATTGTCTTCCGCCGTTTTGCCCTTAGCCGCCCGCCTGCCGTCTCTTTCTTTTGCCTGCTTCGCTCATCCATCCTCCTTCCGCCCCGCCCCATTTTCCTCTTGAAAAATTGTCGAAAAAATGAGATAATTACTGTATGCAAGATTATGTTTGAAGAAGGATTATCATCGAATGTTTTGCAGTTCCCGAAGATAGGCCATTATCGTATGCATTGCACTTCTCGAAGAAAGGGAATTGCCAGATGCTTTGCCATTTTCAAAGAATAGGCTGATTGCCTCGTGCTTCACTATTTTGAAAGCAGGACAATTACCCCATGCACCACCATTTCTAACGAAGGAGCGGATATGAATATCAGACAGATTGCCGAAGCGGCAGGCGTTTCTGTGGCAACAGTCTCCCGGGTACTCAACCATCCTGAACACGTAGCGCCGAAAACGAGGGACAAAATAAGAAGCATTATGGAAGAGCAGGAATACAAGCCGAACTGGTTTGCGCAGGGCCTTAACTTCAACAGGACAAAGACCATAGGGCTGGTGATTCCTTATCTGCTCAATTCGATGTATATGGAAATCGCCAAAGGCGTTGAGGATGTTGCACAGCAGAAGGATTTTATAACATTTATGTGTAACGTAGAAAAAAACAGCGAGCTGGAGGAAAATTACGTCCAGCAGCTTTTAACCAGGCGGGTGGATGGAATCATCCTGATGTTTTCTTCCCTGGATGAGGCATATATCAGGACTGTGGAAGAGCGGGACGTTCCGGTTGTTATCATCGGGGAGAATAAAGGCGTGAAAGGTTTTAATGCCGTGAAGGTAGATTGCAGGCTGGGTGCAGAGAAAATCGTCAGCCAGCTTCTTGAAAACGGTCATAAAACCATCGGCATCCTGTGCGGAAACGATCCACAGCAGGAATCGCAAGACATCCTGGAAGGCTATAAGCATATTTTAAAGAAGAATAAAATCGCCATAAAGAAAGAATATATAAAACCCGTTGAAAATACAATAGAAGGTGGGTATCTGGGGGCAAGGAAAATGATAGCGGGCATGCCGCCGGATGCTATCTTTACGACGAGCGATGAGATTGCTTACGGCGCAATGGATGCGATTAAGGACAGCAATCTGAAAATTCCTGGCGATATCGCAGTTGCAGGCTTCGGAAACGCCAGAATGTCAAATTTGATCGAGCCTAAGCTGACGACGGTCGAGCTGCCGTTTCATAAGATGGGCGTATACGCCGCAAGGCTGTTGTTTGATTTGATTGAAGCAGAGGATCGGGCGGCGGAAAAGCCGAAGCAGATTATTCTCCAGAGCAAGCTGCGAATCAGAAAGTCCTGCGGCCATAAGGAAAGAATCGGAGAGATGTTCTGACATAAGGCCATAAGGAGAGAGTGGGAGAGATATTTTGATGCAAAAGATAAATTTTCTGGGTTTGGAGTTGAAGAATCCCGTAATCATAGCGGCAGGACCGTGGAATCGGGACGGCGCTGCACTAAGCGAATCCATTGCCACGGGGGCGGGCGCTGTTGTGACGGAAAGCATCATCAGCGACGCCATGCTGGACGTGCGGCCGCGCATTGCCTGCGATGAGAAAGGCGCACAGAACATACGGCTTTATAGCGATATCCAGATCGAGGGCTGGGAAAGGGAGCTTGCTGTCGCAAAGCGAGGCGGCGGCGTCGTCATTGCCAGCGTATCGGCGCATACCCCCTCGGAGCTTGCCTATCTTGCCAGTAAGCTGGAAAAATTCGGTGCGGATGCGATTGAAATTTCAATCTCGAATCCGGCGCGGGAAGCGTTGGAGGTGATGGCCTCCCATGCAGATGTCGTATATGAAATGACGAAAGAAGTCGTTTCAGCCGTGAAGCTTCCGGTCATGGTGAAGCTCT